>NZ_BONV01000004.1 GCF_016862895.1 Planotetraspora kaengkrachanensis
GAACACAGACACCAACACCAGCACAGACATCAGCACAGACACCAGCACAGACATCAGCACAGACACCGGCACCGACGCTGGCCACAGCGCCGGTCACAGCGCCGAGCCCGACCTCGCACCCCACGCGGAAACCGCTGACCAAAAGGCAGAGCAAGACACGGGTACAGAGGACACGCCAGGATCCACAGGCGCGCCCGACCCGGAACCAAGCTCAGTACCGAGGGACGAGCCGGAGCCGGAACCAAGCTCAGTACCGAGGGACGAGCCGGAGCCGGAACCAAGCTCAGTACCGAGGGACGGGCCGGAGCCGGAGCAGGAGCCGGAACTGGGGAGCCCTGGTCCGGCCTGGTGGGCGGGCCTGGGTGGGCGGGTGGATCGCCTGGTGCCGGGGTTGCTGCTGGCGACCGGGCACCTGCTGCCGGTGCGGGAGATCCACCGATTGGCGCGGACGTCGTCGCTGGTGCGGTTGGTGATGGACGCCGACGGTCAGGTCCTGGACATGGGCCGGGCGGTGCGACTGGCGACCAAGGCCCAGCGCAAAGCCGCCTTCGCCCGCTACGCCACCTGCTGGGTGCAGGGCTGCCCGCTCCCAGCCACGATGTGCCAGATCGACCATGCCGACAACTGGTCCGACGGCGGCCGTACCGACCTGCGCCTGCTCGGCCCGGCCTGCCAGTTCCACAACCGCGACCGATACCGCCGCCCCCACCTCTACCAACGCCGCAAAACCGGCAAAGACCGCTTGGCCTTCACCTACACCGGCACCCACACCAGCCGGAACACTGACCGGAACACCGGCCGGAACGCGGGAGGGCCCATCAACCACCCCACGCGAACATGATCGTCAGAGAGCGCGGCCAGTGGGCGGTTCGCTCGGTACCCGTGCGCGCCTGGACGAGTGTCCGGGCGCGAGGAAGTCGCATGCGCAGGAGTTGCGGCATGCGCATCCGACATCCATTAGCCCAGTTTATGGATCAGGCGATCGAACGGCACGGATGGGCAGGATGCGTCCGTCCGAACCCTGAAAGGCCAAGGGAGCCACCATGACCGCGCGTCCGCCGACCTTCCCCACATCCACCGTGCTCGGCTACCCGAGGATCGGGCCGAATCGGGAGTTGAAGCGGGCACTGGAGTCGTACTGGGACGGCCGCTCGACCTACCAGGACCTCCAGGGCACGGGACGGCGACTGCGAGAGGAGACCTGGCGGCGGCTCGACGGGCTGGGGCTGGGTGCGCTGCCGTCCGGGACCTTCTCGTTCTATGACCAGATGCTCGACACGGCCGTGTTGCTCGGCGCCGTCCCGGATCGATACCGGGGTGGGACCGATGAGGAGGCGTACTTCGCCATGGCGCGGGGTGCGGAGGGCGTCACGCCGCTGCGTATGACCAAGTGGTTCGACACGAACTATCACTACATCGTCCCCGAGATCGGGCCGGACACCTCGTTCCGGCTCGATGCCGCCAAGCCGCTCTCCGAGGTACGGGAGGCGCGCGAGCACGGGCTGGAGACACGACCTGTGCTGATCGGCCCGGTCACCTTCCTTCTGCTGTCGCAGGCCGCTCCGAGTGCCCCAGCCGAATTCGCCCCTCTGGACCGGCTCGCCGATGTGCTCGGGGTGTACGAGGAACTGTTGCGGGAGCTCGCCGCTGAGGGCGTCGAGTGGGTCCAGCTGGACGAGCCGGCCCTCGTCACCGACAGGACCAGCGCGGAACTGGACGCCGTCAGGGCCGCCTACGGCCGGCTGGGGAGCCTGCCCGAGCGGCCCGCCCTGTTCGTCGCCTCGTACTTCGGAGATCTCGGCGACGCCCTGCCGGCCCTCGCGGCCACGCCGGTAGAAGCCATCGGCCTCGACCTGGTGGCGGGGGGCCTTCCCGGCCTCTATGCCGCCACCCCAGGCAGGCCGACGGACGAGGCCGCACGCCCCGGAGAGATCCCCGGAAAGCTGCTCGGAAAGCTGCTCGCCGGGAAGACCGTGGTCGCGGGTGTGGTGTCGGGGCGTGACGTGTGGCGCACCGACCAGGAGCGGGCGCTAGCCGCGCTGCTCGCCCTACGCGATCAGGCCGGGCCGGCCGCGCACGTCGTCGTGAGCACGTCCTGCTCGCTGCTGCACGTGCCGTACGACCTGGATCTCGAACCGGGGCTCGATCCAGATGTGCGACGGCGACTGGCGTTCGCGGACCAGAAGATCGCGGAGGTGGTCGAGCTGGCAGCCCTCCTTGCCGCCGCACCGGCCGGTCAGGGCACCACGCCGACCGGTCAGGGCACCACGCCCGCCGCGACCCGAACGGCGGGGCCGGCGCCCAGACCCGCGCTGGAACACGCATCGGGACACACACTGCAACCCGCCCCCGTCAGGAGTCCGTACGCGGTCCGGGCGGCGGCGCAGGCGGAGCACCTGCGCTTGCCCCCGCTGCCGGTGACCACGATCGGCTCGTTCCCGCAGACCGGTGAGCTGCGTGAGGCCCGGGCGAGGCTGGCGGCGGGCGAGCTGGACGAGGCGGCCTATGACGACCTCGTCCGTGCCGAGATCGCTCGGGCGGTCGCCCTGCAGGAAGGGCTCGGGCTCGACGTGCTCGTCCACGGCGAGCCGGAACGCAACGACATGGTGCAGTACTTCGCCGAGCATCTAGACGGCTTCGCGGTCACCCGCAACGGCTGGGTGCAGTCGTACGGCTCGCGCTGCACCCGGCCGCCGATTCTGTTCGGCGACGTGCGGCGTCCGGAGCCGATCACCGTACGGTGGGCGCGCCATGCGCAGTCCCTGACGGACAAGCCGGTCAAGGGCATGCTGACCGGCCCGGTGACGATCGTGGCGTGGTCGTTCGTCCGTGACGACATTCCACTGCGCGACGTCGTGTTCCAGGTCGCGGACGCCATCGGGGACGAGGTGCGCGACCTCGAGGCGGCCGGGGTGCGGGTCATCCAGGTCGACGAGCCGGCGTTGCGCGAGCTCATGCCGCTGCGCCGGGAGGACCAGGGCGCCTATCTGGAGTGGGCCGTGGCGGCGTACCGCAGGGCCACGTCCGGCGCGGGCGACCATACGCAGATCCACACGCACCTGTGCTATTCGGACGCTGACCAGATCGTCGGCGCGATCGACGCCCTCGACGCCGACGTGACGACGATCGAGTCGGCCCGGTCGGGCGCGCGGATCCTCGACGAGGAGGCGATCGGCGACTTCGAACGGGGGCTCGGCCCCGGGGTCTACGACATCCACTCACCGCGGGTGCCGAGCACCTGGGAGATCGAGGTCGCGCTCAAGGCGGCGTTGCGGGTGCTGCCCGCCGACCGGGTCTGGGTCAACCCGGACTGCGGGCTGAAGACCCGGACGTACGAACAGGTCGAGGCCGCGCTCACCAACCTCGTCGCCGCGGCGCGGCACCTCAGGGGCGACCAGCCCTCGTGACGGGCGCCTCAGGCGTTGCTCGTCGCCGGCCGCAGGCGCGGCAGGCGGCGAGCCTGCGTCCGGTAGCGGAGGACCTGGACGGCGCCGAGAATCCACACCGGATACTGCACGGCGAACGCCCAGCGGTAGTCGCCCTGGACGTCCATCGAGACGCCGATCGCAGCGATCACCGACATGGAGGCGACGAAGCCGCCGCCGTTGACGATGCCGGTGGCGACGCCGATCCGCTCGGCCGGGTTTAAGGTCCGCGCGTAGTCGAAGCCGATCATCGATCCCGGCCCGTTCGTCGCGAGCGTGACCATGAGCAGCACGAGCAGCCACAGGGGCACGGGGGCCGGCCACAGGAGGACGAGCGTCCAGGCTCCCGCCGTGCTCGCGATGATCGTCAGCACCATCCACGATCGCCGAAGCGGGAAACGGCCGGCGAGGAAGCCGAACAGCGGCCCGCAGATCATCGACAGCACGGTGATCGTGGTCAGCAGCAGTCCCGCCGTACGCGGGGGCAGCCCCTGGCCCTGGACCAGGAACGGGTACCCCCACAGGATCGTGAAGGCCGCGGCCGACGACTGGGTGGCGGCGTGCGTCCACATCCCGAGCCGGGTGCCCGGCTCGGCCCACGCGGCGCGCATCGCGGGCGTGGTCGTCTCCGTCTCGGGCCGCCGGTCGCGCAACGCCGTGCTGACCACGAGGAGGGAGACCACGCCGAGCGCGGCGGCTCCGAGGAAGGTCGGCGTCCAGCCGTTCGCGTGCAGGGAGGTGATCAGCGGCACGGCCGAGGCGACCGCCCCCAGTTGACCGAGCAGCCCGGTGAGCTGGACGATCACGGGGTTGCGCCGTGGCGGGAACCACACGCTGATGATCCGGATGACGCTGATGAACGTCATCGCGTCGCCGCAGCCGATGAGGATGCGGCCGGCGGCGGCCCCGGGCAGGTTGCCGGCCACGGCGAAGACGAACTGGCCGAGCGCCATCACCGACGCTCCGGCCAGCAACATGCGTTTGGAGCCGAACCGGTCGACCAGGATCCCGACGGGGATCTGCATCGCCGCGTAGACCAGCAGCTGGACCATGGCGAGGATGGACAGCCCGGTCGCGCCGACACCGAAGCGGGCCGAGGCGTCGAGACCCGTGACGCCGAGGGATTGGCGGTGGAAGACCGCGATCATGTAGGCGACGACGCCGGCGGTCCAATAGATCAAGGGTCTGCGCGTTCCACCGCTTCGTCCCATAGCTGAGGATTTTACCGATATGTACGGCTTGCGCCTGGAGTGTCCAACTGATGGACCTCCAGGCGCAGGCCGCGCGGTCAGCCGACGAGGGCGGGCGCCCGTTCCTCCCGCGTGTCGTCGTCGTGGTCGTCGTCGTGGTCGCCGTGGGAGAGCTGGGGCAGCCAGTTGAGCCACCGCGGCAGGTACCAGTTCCAGTCGCCCAGCAGCTTCATCGTCGCCGGCAGCAGGACGGCGCGCACGATCGTCGCGTCGATCAGGATGGCGGCCGCCAGGCCGATGCCCATCTGCATGAACGTCAGCAGCGACAGCGTGGCGAAGGTCGAGAACACCGCCACCATGATGAGCGCCGCGCTGGTGACCACGGCGGCGGTGCTCTTGATGCCGGTCGCGATCGCGTCCTCGGTGCGCATGCCCCTGTCGTAGGCCTCCCGGATCCGGCTGAGGATGAAGACGTGGTAGTCCATCGACAGGCCGAAGAGGATCACGAAAAGGAACAACGGCAGCCAGTTGGTGATCGAACCGGTGGAGGTGAAGCCGAGCAGGTCCTCGCCGTACCCCCTCTGGAAGACCAGGACGAGCACGCCGTAGGCCGCCGCGACGGACAGCAGGTTGAGCAGGATCGCCTTGACCGCGACCACCAGTGAGCGGAACGAGATCAGCAGCAGGACGAAGGCCAGCAGCAGCACGAAGCCGAACACGAGCGGGATCGACCGGCGGAGCTGCTCGTCGAAGTCCATCGAGCCCGCTGCTGCGCCGGTGACGTGTGCTCCGGGAATCGTGGCGGGGATGACCTTCTCACGCAGAGTGCGGACGGCGTGCTCCGAGACCGCGTCCATCCCGGTGCCCTTGATGCCGATGGCGATCTGCGCCACCGTCTTGTCAGGATTTATCCGGACGCTGATCGGTTCGTTCGCCTCGCCGGTCGCAAGCGCCTGCTTCTTGAACTCCTCGATCGAGGCCGTGAACTGCGGAGTCGTCACATCGGCTGCCTTGATGACGACGACGGCGGGCTCGTTCCCGCCGGGGAAGGCCTTGTCGATCCGCTTGAAGGTCTCGGCGATCGAGTAGTCGCCCTGCAGGTCGTCGATGGTCTGCGCGCCGGTCTTCAGGCTGAACGCGGGGATCGCGAGCGCGACGAGCAGGCCGCCGGCGAGGACCACGGAGATGACCGGGTGACGCAGGACCGGCCCGATGATCGCGCCCCAGAGCCGGCTCTCGCCGCCCCGCACGCCGAGGATGCGCCGCCAGCCGACCCTGCCCCGGGTGACGGTCCGCACGGTGCCGTGGATCAACCGGGCGTCGATCTTGTCGCCGATCAGCGAGAGCAGCGCGGGCAGGGCGGTCAGAGAGCCGACGACGGCCGTCAGGACCACGAGGATCGTGCCCTCGGCGAAGCCCATGAAGATGCCGTTGCCGGTCAGGAACATCCCCGCCATCGCCACGATGACCGTGATGCCGGAGATCAGGACGGCCCTGCCGGACGTGGCGGCGGCGATCTCGATGGCCGCGCGCTTGTCACGGCCCTTCGCCCGCTCCTCGCGTTGCCGCATGATGTAGAAGAGGCTGTAGTCGACCCCGACCGCGAGGCCGATGAGCAACATCACGTTGCTGGTCGCCGAGTCGACGTGCAGGAGCTGGCTGGTGAGCGCCAGCAGACCGGTGGCCGAGAAGATCGCCGTCATCGCCAGGGCGACCGGGACCAGCGCGGCCAGCAACGCGCCGAAGGCGGCGAGCAGGATGCCGAGGGTGATCGGAAGCGACAGTTGCTCGGCGCGCACGAAGTCCTTGTCGATCGCCTCGCCGATCAGTTTGTCGCCGCTCGCCCCGCCGGCCTCCTCAACCCGGAGGTCGGGGTGGGCCCGTTGCACGCCCGCGACGGCGTCGAGCACCGGCTGGATCCGGTCGGCGGCCGTCGCCGCCTCCCCCTTCATGTCGAACTGGACCAGGGTCGTGCGCCGGTCCTCGGTGACGGGTGAGGGTTCCGCGTCGTACGGCGTGCGCACGTTCTCGACCTGGCCGGTGGCCTCGACCGCGCTCTTCACGCCCATGACGGCCTCGCGGAACGCGGGGTCGCCTGTGGTGAGCGTCCCCGTGCGCGACTGGATCAAGACGACTTCACTGGCGACGTCCTTGTAGTTCGCGCCGTCCAGGATCTGCTCGGCCTGGCGGGAGTCTCCGTTGGAGCTCTCGTAACCCTTCATTTCCGCCGTGCCGACGGCACTTCCGACGAATGTCGCCGCGGTGACGAAGACGATCCAGATCAGCAGGGCCGACCATCGATGGCGGGCACTCCAGCCGCCGATCGAGGCGGCGAGGTTCTTACGGCGTCTCATGCTCTCTCCCTCAGTGGATGCCTCAACCGTAGAAATCGATCAAGGTGTCCACATCGGGCCCGCTGACCAGATCAGACGTCCTGCGACCGGGGGATTACTCTCGTGCTCGAGATCTAGGGGACGTCCCTGAGCCGGGTCTCGGGGAACCCCGGCTAGGCTCCTGCCATGCGCTCCTTCTGCGGCCAGGCGTCGTCATGATCCCCGCGGATGTCTTCTACGCCGGGCTGAGCAAGGTGGTGGCGGCCGCGGCCGGCTTCATCACCGATCCCTCCGGCCGTGTCCTGTTGGTCAAGCCCAACTACCGGGATCACTGGGGCTGGCCCGGAGGCCATGTCGACGAGGGCGAGTCGCCGGACGTCGCCTGCGCCCGCGAGGTGCTGGAGGAGCTCGGGCTGGAGCCCCCGGTCGGTCGCCTGCTGGTCGTCCACTGGGTTCCCCCGATCGACGACCGACCCCTCCCGCTCGTCCACTTCCTGTTCGACTGCGGCACGGTGGTCGACGGCAACAGCGTCGTGCTGCAGGCGGAGGAACTCGAGGGCTACGGCTTCTTCACCGCGGAGGAGGCCGGCTCGATCATGCCGTCCTATCTGGCGCGCCGCCTGACGGCCGCGCAGGACGCCCGCGCGTCCAACACCACCGTCTACATCGGCTCGTTCGCATAGCCGGAGGCCGCCCCCCATGGAGATCAGGGAAGCGGCACGCCGCTTCGTCCGCACGTGGGAGCGGGGCTGGGCGTCGCACGACGTCGAGCTGATCCTCTCCTTGTACGCCGAGGACTGCCGGCATCGCTCGATGCCGTTCCGTCCCGTCCATCGCGGCCGGCAGGAGCTGGCCGACTACATCCGATGGTCGTTCGAGGACGAGCGGGTCGAGAGCGTCCGCTTCGGCGATCCGCTCGTCGATGGCGACACGGCGGTGGCCGAGTTCGTCGTCCTGTCGTCAGAGGACGGCGGGCCGGTGACGCTGGCCGGCTGCGTGATCGTACGGTTCGACCCTGCCGGGTTCGCCGTGGAGTCGCGTGACTACTGGCATGTCGCCCAGGGCCATGTGAGCCTCGGCTGACGGCCGTCCTCGATTAAGGACGCGTTCTCGCGGAATAGGCGGGGGGGAACGGTCGTGATTGGACGAGGACGGGATGACGATGGACGACGCGGAGATCAGGGACCAGTTGCAGGAAGTGGAGACGGAGCTGGTCAGGCTGCGGGAGAGCGCCGCGGAAATCCGGCGGGAGATCGGCGAGCGCTGGGACGCTCCGACGGACGCCGCGGAGATGGCGACGGTGATCACCAACGCCGAGCAGCAGGAGGCGCTGATCGAGACGCTCGAGGCCAGACGCGAGCGGCTGCGGCAACGACTCGGCACGTCCTGACACGGTCTGCGGATCGCCTTCTTCGCCGGACCTCCTCCGTCTTCGGACTACCTCGCCTATAGTTTCGCTGAAGATACTATCTCTAGCGATACTATTGGGGACGGATGAGCGCCTTCGTGGGGCGAGAGGCCGAGCTCGCGTCGTTGCAAATCCTCCTAGACCGGGTCACGGCAGAGATCGGTGGCGCGCGCCCGGGGCGATGCGTGCTCATGCGCGGACGCAGGCGCATCGGGAAATCGGCGCTGACCGAGGAGTTCGTGAGCCGTAGCGGCCTCACGAACCTCTACTTCACCGCCGCACGTGGCAGCGCCGAACAGGAACTCGGACAACTGCGCGCCGATGTGGCGGGTTCGCCGCTTCCGCATCGGGATGTGTTCGAGGACGCCGCTCCCGCGAACTGGAACAGTGCGCTCCAGATGCTCGCGGACGTGGTTCCGGACGACGCACCGTCGATCCTGGTGATCGACGAGGTGCCTTACCTGATGGAGCGGGTCGACGGATTCGAAGGAGCGCTTCAGCGCGCGTGGGATCGCTTTCTCAGCCGGAAGCCGGTGCTGCTGATCCTGATCGGATCGGATCTGTCGATGATGGAGGCTCTCAACAGCTACGAGCGGCCGTTCCACCAGAGGGGGACGGAGATGGTGGTGAAGCCGCTCAACCCCGCGGAGATCCAGACGATGTTGCATCTGGATGCGGCGACGGCCTTCGACGCCGCGCTGGTCACCGGAGGTCTGCCGCTGATCTGCGCGGAGTGGTCGCCGGGAGCCTCGCTCTGGCAATTTCTGCACAGCGCGCTGACCAACCCCCTCTCGGCGCTGCTCGTCTCGGCGGAGAGGTCTCAGGCCGCGGAGTTTCCCGATTACGCGATGGCCAGGGACGTGCTGGGAGCCATCGGGACCGGTGAGCGGACCTTCACCAACATCGCCAGAGCCGCGGGTGGCATCTCCCATTCGACCCTCACCAGGGCGGCCGACGTCCTGGACGCCAAAGGCGTGGTGACCTCGGAGCTGCCCCTTTCGACCCGCCCGTCGAAGGAGCGCCGCTACCGGATCAGTGATCCCTACCTCCGGTTCTGGTTCTACTTCCTCCGGCCGCACATGCCGGAGATCGAACGGCGCCGCGGGGATCTCACCCTCCGGCGGATCGCCGAGCGGTGGAGCGCATGGCGCGGACGGGCGATCGAGCCGATTGTGCGTGAGTCGCTGGCAAGGCACTTGCCCGGAGAATCGCTGCCGGAGGCCGGCGCTATCGGCTCCTACTGGACGCGGAGCAACGACGTGGAGATCGACATCGTCGGCGCCGACCGCGGGCCGATCGCGAAAGAGATCGTGTTCGCCGGATCGATCAAGTGGCTGGAGAGCGCGTTCGATGACCACGACTTCCAGAAGCTGATCAGACATCGGGCCGTGCTCACGGATCGCCCCGTCCCGCTGGTGATCGTCTCGCGTAACGGTGCCTCCTGCAGCGGGGCGGCCGCCGTCCTCGGCCCGAAGGAACTTGTCGCCGCCTGGCGCTGACGGTCGTCAGCGGAGGGGGAGCCGGGCGCCCGCGCGGATCCAGACGTCCCGGTCGCCCCTCGGCAGGTAGGTGATCGGCTGCTCGCCCCGCCGTACGAGATCGCGGATGTCGGAGACCACGCCCTGGGCGCGGGCCTGGACCAGCGCGTTGCCGAGCGCCGCGGCCTCGACGGGGCCGGCGACGACGGGGAGGCCGGTGGCGTCCGCGGTCATCTGGCACAGCAGCGCGTTGCGCGCTCCGCCGCCGACCAGGTGGACGACCTCGACCTCCTGGCCGGTGAGCCGTACGGCGTCGTCGATGGTGCGGCGGTAGGCGAGTGCGAGGCTCTCCAGGACGCACCGGACGGTCGCGGCGCGGCCGCCGGGCGGGCGCTGGCCGGTTCGCTCACAGTAGGCGTCGATCCGGGCGGGCATGTCTCCCGGCGGCAGGAACACCGGATCGTCAGGGTCGATCAGCGCCTGGAACGGCCGGGCCTGCTCGGCCGCCGTGAGCAGCGCGGGAAGGTCGCCGTCGCCCCAGGCGCGCAGCGACTCCTGCAGGATCCACAGGCCCATCACGTTGCGCAGGTAGCGGATCGTGCCGTCGAGCCCGGTCTCGTTGCCGAACCCGGCCAGCATGCTCTCCTCGCTGAGGACCGGCCGGGGCGTCTCGATGCCGACCAGCGACCAGGTCCCCGAGGAGATGTACGCGAACCGGTCGGTCCTGGCGGGCACGGCGGCGACGGCTGATGCCGTGTCGTGTGAGGCGACCGCGGTGACGGGGGTCGCGGGCGACAGGCCGGTCTCCTCGGCGATCTCGGCGCGCAGCGTTCCGGAGGGCGCTCCCGGTCTCCGCAGCTCCGGCAGGATGCCGTACGGGATGCCCAGCCGCTCGGCCAGCCCCTTCGCCCAGGCGCCGGCGCGGACGTCGTAGAGCCCGGTGGTGGACGCGTTCGTCACCTCGGCTCCGCGTGATCCGGTCAGCCAGTAGGTGAGCAGGTCGGGGATCATGAGCAACGTCTCCGCACGGTCGAGGAGCGGCTCGGCGAGCAGTTGGTAGATCGTGTTGAACGGCAGGAACTGCAGCCCGGTGATCTGGTAGAGCTCGGCGTTCCCCAGTTCGCCTGCCGTCCGCTCCGCGACACCGGTGGTCCGCCCGTCGCGATAGTGCACGGGGTTGCCGAGGAGCCGCCCGTCCGCGTCGAGCAGGCCGTAGTCGACCGCCCACGAGTCGATGCCGATCGAGTCGACCTGGCCGGCCAGGCGCAGGCCGTCCAGCATGCCCTGATGCAGGGAGAGGATGTCCCAGTGCAGGGTTCCCGCGGCGCGGACCGGACGGTTGGCGAAGCGGTGGACCTCGTCGACGCGCACGCGGTCGCCGTCGATCCTTACGGTGATCACCCGGCCGCTGGACGCGCCGAGATCCACCGCCGCGTAGACGCTCATCCGGTCTCCTCCGGTCGGGGGTCTGCCGGGTCCCGACGCCCGCCGGTGGACTCGCGGACGACGAGCTCGGGCTGGAACACGACCTGCTGGTGGGCGTGGGTGTCCGGGTTGTCGCACTCGTCGAGCAGCAGTTCGGTGGCGATGCGCCCGAGCTGGTGGGTCGGCTGCCGGACGGAGCTCAGCGACACGGCGGAGGCTGCGGCGAAGTCGATGTCGTCGTAGCCGATCAGCGAGATGTCGCCCGGCACGCGCACCCCGGCCTGGAGCAGGCCGCGCAGCATGCCGACGGCGAGCAGGTCGTTGGCGCAGAAGATGGCCTCGGGCAGGCTGCCGGAGGCCAGCAGCCGCTCCGCGGCCTGCTGGCCGTACTTCGCCGTCATCGCGGGGATCTCGATCGGCTCGAGGACCGTTTCCGGGTCGAGGCCGGCGGCGGTCACCGCCCTCGCCGCGCCCTCGCCGCGGTCGGCGCACTGGCGGAGTGTGCCCGGGCCGGTCAGGTAGCCGATCCGGCGGGCGCCGCGTTCGAGCAGGTGGGACACCGCGAGCCGGCCGCCCGTGATGTCGTTGACGGTCACCGAGCACTGGTCGGGCCGGTGGGCCGGATGATCGAGGAGGACCACCCTGATGCCGCGGTCGCGCAGCGCGTCGAGACGGGCGGGGTCGTCGTCGGTGGGGGTGATCAACACGCCCCGGACCCGTTGCTCGGCGAGGACGAGCAGGTTGCGCTCCTCCTTGGCCCGCGAGCCCGCGGAGTTGCCGAGGATGACCGCGTAGCCGCGCTCGCTCGCCGCCTCCTCGACCCCCGCGGCGATGTCGGTGAAGAACGGGTTGCCGATGTCCATGACCGACAACCCGACCGTGCGGCTGTGGCCCGCCCGCAACGTCGACGCGGAGCCGTGCCGGACGAAACCGAGCTCGCTGATGACGCGCAGTACGCGTTCCCGGGTCGCGGGAGCCACCCGTTCCGGCCGGTTGAGGACGTTGGAGATGGTGCCGGGCGACACCCCGGCCCGGGTGGCGACATCCCTGATGCTGACTGTCCCCACGGTCCTCCTCACGTCCTCATCCATTAAAACGTGTTAGCAAATATTGGCCAGACCTTACCTGATCCGACGGATCTGGAGCTCCCGGCCCTCGTTCTGGAGGGCGCGTAACACATCGGAAACGGCCTCTTCACTACCCATTGACAAGCCCTGAGGCCGCGGCTTAGCTTCCGGGAACCGCGTTGTAAAACGTTTTTCACCCATAGGCCGGGAAGGAGTGTGACGCGTGACTGGAGCGGCTGAAGCGACGGCGCCGCACGGGCCGGGGACCGGGGACGCGCCGCCTGTGCTGGCGCTCGCCGGGGTGAGCAAGTCCTTCGGGGCGGTCCGCGCCCTGCGCGATGTCTCCCTCGAGCTGCACGCCGGAGAGGCGCACGCCCTTGCCGGTGAGAACGGGGCCGGGAAGTCGACGCTCGTGAAGACGCTCTCCGGCGTCCACCGTCCCGACTCGGGCCAGGTCCTCATGGACGGGCGGCCCGTCGAGTTCCACAAGCCCGCGGACGCCCAGCGGCACGGGGTGGCGGTGATTTACCAGGAGCCGACGATGTTCCCCGACCTGTCGGTCGCGGAGAACATCTTCATCGGGCGCCAGCCCCGCGCGTCGCTCGGCCGGATCGACCGCGGCGCGATGCGCGCACGGGCGGCCGAACTGTTCGCCCGGCTGGGCGTCGCGCTCGATCCCGAGCAGCCCGCCCGCGGGCTGTCCATCGCCGACCAGCAGCTCGTGGAGATCGCCAAGGCGCTGTCCCGCGACGCCCGGGTGCTCATCATGGACGAGCCCACGGCAGCGCTGTCCGTCAACGAGGTCGCGCGGCTGTTCACCGTCGTCAAGGCGCTGCGCGAGCAGGGCTGCGCTGTGCTGTTCATCTCCCACCGGCTGGACGAGATCTTCGAGCTCTGCCAGCGGGTCACGACCCTCCGCGACGGCGCCTGGATCGCCGGCGAAGCGGTCGCCGGGCTGACCCACGAGGCGTTGATCCGCCGGATGGTCGGCCGCGACCTCGACACCCTCTACCCGAAGCTCGACGCCGCCACGGGCGAGGTCGCGCTCAAGGTCCACCGCCTCACCCGCGAGGGCGTCTTCACCGACGTCTCCTTCGAGGTGCGCCGCGGTGAGATCGTCGCCCTCGCCGGCCTAGTGGGCGCGGGGCGCAGCGAGGTGGCGCGGGCCGTGTTCGGCGTGGACCGCTGGGACGCCGGGTGGGTGGAGGTGAACGGGCGGCGGCTGCCTCCCGCGTCGCCGACCGCCGCGATGTCGGCGGGCGTGGCTCTGGTCCCCGAGGACCGCCGGCAGCAGGGCCTGGTGATGGACCAGTCGATCGAGCGCAACATCGGGCTGACCGGGCTGAAGCGACTTCGGCGCGGCCCGGTCATCTCGCGTGCGGCCGAGCGCGACCGGGCCCGCGACTGGGCGATCCGGCTGCAGCTGAAGTTCAACCGGCTCTCCGACGCCGTGAACGTGTTGTCCGGCGGCAACCAGCAGAAGGTCGTCCTCGCCAAGTGGCTCTCGACCCGCCCGCAGGTGCTGATCATCGACGAGCCCACCCGCGGGATCGACGTCGGCACCAAGGCCGAGGTCCACCGGGTCCTGTCGGAGCTGGCCTCCGACGGCATGGCCGTACTGATGATCTCCTCCGAGCTGCCCGAGGTCCTGGGCATGGCGGACAGGGTGCTCGTCATGCAGGAGGGCCGGCTGGTCGCCGAGATCCCCCGCGCGGAGGCCACCGAGGAGAGCGTGATGACGGCGGCGGCCGGGAGGACCTCATGACCGCCGTGACAGCGGGACGCAGCACCCGCGGGATCGTCGACCTGGTCTTCCGGGCCAGGGAGCTGAGCATCGTCCTGGCGCTCGCCGTCCTCGTCGCCGTGACCGCGGCGGCGAACGGCAACTTCCTGTCCGCCCAGGGGCTGAAGGACATCTTCCTCAACGCCGCGATCCTCGCTCTGCTCGCCGTCGGCCAGTCCTTCGTGGTCATCACGAGGAACATCGACCTGTCCGTCGGGTCGGTCGTCGGGCTGGTCGCGTTCACCGTCGGAGACGTCCTGGCCGCCAACCAGGGCCTGGGCGTCGGGGTGGCGATCGTGCTCGGGATCGTGATCGGCTGCGTGTGCGGCCTGGTCAACGGCCTTCTCGTGAGCTTCGGCAAGGTGCCCGCCCTCGTGGTGACCCTGGGCACGCTGTACGTCATCCAGGGCCTCGACCACGCGATCGCCCACGGCAGGCAGATCAACGCCGTGGACCTGCCGCGGTCGGTGCTCTCGCTGGGCAACGGCAGCGTGCTCGGCATCCCGTACCTGCCGCTGATCACCGTCGTCGTGATGCTGGCCGTCGGCTACTACCTGCGCTCGTACGCCTCGGGGCGGGACTTCTACGCCATCGGGTCGAGCCCGGAGGCCGCCGGGCTGGCCGGGGTGCCGGTGCGGCGCCGCGTGATGGCGGCCTACCTGCTGAGCGGCGCGCTCGCCGGTCTCGGCGGAGTGTTGTGGCTGGCGCGGTTCGGCACGGTCGTCGCCGACGACGCCCACGGCTGGGAACTGCAGGTCGTCAGCGCCGTCGTCGTCGGCGGCGTCGCGATCACCGGCGGCGTCGGCACCGTGTACGGCGCGGCCCTGGGGGCGCTGCTGCTCACCACCATCACGAGCGCGCTGGTCGTGCTCAAGGTGAACCCGTTCTGGCAGCAGGCGATCACCGGGGCGCTGCTGCTCCTGGCGATCAGCGTGGACCGCGTGCTGGCCCTGCGCGTCGCGCGGATACTCCGGAGGAGGAACGCCAGACATGGCAGCTGACGTGACGGCGGCGAACTCCGCGCGTGCCCCGCTCAGCCGGTTCCTCCGGTGGGACATCCTGGTCGGCGTCCTGCTGGTGCTGGTCTTCGCCGGCGGGGCCATCGGGTCGCCCGAGTTCGCCAACGCGGGCAACCTCTCGTTCGCCCTGGGCGACCTCGGGGAGATCGCGCTGATCGCCCTGGCGATGACGTTGCTCGTGGTCGCCGCGGAGGTGGACCTCTCCGTGGCGTCCGTCCTCGGCCTGTCCAGCGCGCTGGTCGGCCACCTCTGGGACGCGGGCTGGGCCATCGAGACGATCATCCCCCTGGTCGTCGTGGTGGGGGCGGTGTGCGGCCTGGTCAACGGACTGCTGGTGACCAGGCTGGGGCTCCCATCCCTCGCCGTGACGATCGGCACGCTCGCGCTCTACCGGGGACTCGCGCAGGTCGTGCTGGGTGACCGGGCGATCGCGGAGTTCCCCCAGTCGTACGTGAACCTGGCCGTGAACAACGTGCCGGGCACGCCGATCCCGTACCCCGTGGCGCTGTTCGCCGTGCTCGCGGTGATCACAGCGGTCACGCTGCACGCGACGGGATTCGGCCGGGCGCTGTTCGCGATCGGCGCGCAGGTCGAGGCGGCCCACTTCGCCGGCATCCGGGTCAAGCGGATCAAGCTCATCCTGTTCGTGGTCTCGGGGATCGTCGCGGCCTTCGCGGGCGTGGTCTACACGCTCAGGTACGGCAGCGCACGAGCGGACAACGGCAGCGGCCTCGAACTCGCGGTCATCGCCGCGGTCCTGCTCGGCGGGGTCGACTTCGACGGCGGCAAGGGCACGCTCGGCGGGGTCATCGCCGGGGTGCTGCTGATCGGGCTGCTGCGCAACCTCCTCATGCTCAACGACGTGTCGACGGAGATCCAGTCCGTCGTCACCGGACTGCTGCTGGTCATCTCAGTGATCACCCCACGTCTCGTCGCCGTGGCGCGGCAACGAAGACGCGCTCCATCGCCGGTCATGCCAACCACTCCCACCCCCTGAGGAACATCCATGTTCACTTCTCCACGAAGGTTCACCTCGGTAGTCGCCATGGTCGGTCTGGTCTCGCTCGGGCTCGCGGCCTGCGGCGGGACCACCAAGGAGTCCACCTCCTCGCAGGCGCCCGCCGCGCCGGCGCAGACGTCGGCCACCGCCGACCCGAACGCCCCGATCAAGGAAGGGCTGAAGGTCGCCTTCCTGCCCAAGCAGATCAACAACCCGTACCTGACGATCCTCGACAAGGCGGGCATCGACGCGGCGGCGGAGTACAAGGGGACGGCCAAGGAGGTCGGCCCGTCCGACGCGTCCGCGTCCTCCCAGGTCTCCTACATCAACACGCTGATCCAGCAGCAGCAGGACGCCATCCTCATCTCCGCCAACGACGCCAACGCGGTCTGCGGCCCGCTCAACCAGGCCAGGGCCAAGGGCATCAAGGTCGTGTCGTACGACTCCGACGCGTCGAAGGACTGCCGTGACCTCTTCATCAACCAGGCCAGCTCGGAGGACGTCGGCCGCAGCGAGGTGAAGATGCTCGCGGACATGATCGACCACAAGGGTGAGATCGCGGTCCTGTCGGCGACGGCCAACGCGACCAACCAGAACACCTGGATCGAGTTCATGAAGGACGAGCTCACCAAGCCCGAGTACAAGGACATGAAGCTGGTCAAGGTCGCCTACGGAGACGACGACGACCAGAAGTCCTTCCAGGAGACCCAGGGCCTGCTCCAGGCCTACCCGAACCTCAAGGGCATCATCGCCCCGACCACGGTCGGCATCGCGGCAGCCGCCCGTTACGTCTCGGGCTCCAAGTACAAGGGCAAGATCGTGGTCACCGGTCTCGGCACGCCGAACCAGATGCGCGAGTTCGTCAAGAACGGCACCGTCGAGAAGTTCGCGCTGTGGAACCCCAAGGACCTGGGCTACCTCGCCAGCTACGCCGCGGCCTCGCTGGTCTCCGGCCGGATCACCGGCGCCGAGGGGGAGAAGTTCACGGCGGGCAAGCTCGGCGAGTTCACCATCGGCAAGGACGCCGAGGTCATCCTCGGCCCGCCCTTCACCTTCGACGCGAACAACATCGACGACTTCGACTTCTAGCCATTCGCCTTCTAACCATTCGCCTTCTGGCCATTCGACCGGGTACGGCGTGCCGGCGCGCGGCACGCCGTACCCCCCAAAAGGGGGGTCCGCCATGCAGCGTGTCTGCTTCCTGCTGAAGGTCAGGCCGGACCGGATCGAGGAGTACCGCGAGCGGCATGCCGCGGTGTGGCCCGAGATGCGGGCCGCCCTCAGCGAGACCGGCTGGCACAACTACTCGCTGTTCCTACGGGAGGACGGCCTGCTGGTCGGTTACCTCGAGACCGACGACTTCGAGGCGGCCCGCGCCGCGATGGCCGAGCGGGACGTCAACACCCGATGGCAGGCGGAGATGGCGCCCCTCTTCGACGAGCTCGACGGCGCACCTGACGAGGGCATGGTCGCCCTCCGCGAAATCTTCCATCTCGACTGATTTCAACTGATCTCGACTGATCTGCACTGAAACTGACTCGACTGAATCGGGGATTCCATGAGCGACATCAAGGCGGCGTTGCGGCGGCAGCACATCGAGACGCCTTCCTGGGCGTATGCCAACAGCGGCACGCGGTTCAAGGTGTTCGCCCAGGAGGGCGTCCCCCGCGACCCGTACGAGAAGCTCGCCGACGCCGCCCAGGTGCACGCGTTCACGGGGGTGGCGCCGACGGTGGCCCTGCACATCCCGTGGGACAAGGTCGACGACTACGCAGACCTCGCCCGGCACGCGACCGACCTGGGCGTGCGGATCGGGGCCATCAACTCCAACGTGTTCCAGGACGACGCCTATCGGCTCGGCAGCGTCACCAATCCCGACCCGGCGGTGCGGCGCAAGGCGCTCGACCACCTGCTGGAGTGCGTGGACATCATGGACCAGACCGGGTCGGACACCCTCAAGCTGTGGTTCTCCGACGGCACGAACTATCCCGGCCAGGACGACATCCGTTCGCGGCAGGACCGGCTGGCCGAGGCGCTGTCCGCCGTCTACGACCGGCTCGGCGACGACCAGCGCTTCCTGCTGGAGTACAAGCTCTTCGAGCCGGCGTTCTACGTGACCGACGTGCCCGACTGGGGAACCGCCTACGCCCACTGCGTCCGCCTCGGACCGAAGGCGCAGGTGGTCGTGGACACCGGGCACCACGCACCGGGGACGAACATCGAGTTCATCGTGGCGTTCCTGCTGCGGGAGGGGAAACTCGGCGGCTTCGACTTCAACTCCCGGTTCTACGCCGACGACGACCTGATGGTCGGCGCGGCCGACCCGTTCCAGCTGTTCAGGATCATGTACGAGGTGATCCGCGGCGGCGGGTACACGTCCGACGTGGCGTTCATGCTCGACCAGTGCCACAACATCGAGCCCAAGATCCCCGGCCAGATCCGCTCGGTCATGAACGTGCAGGAGGCCACCGCCAAGGCGCTGCTCGTCGACGCCGACGCACTGGCCGCCGCGCAGGCGGAGGGTGACGTGCTCGGCGCCAACGCGGTGCTGATGGACGCCTACAACACCGACGTCCGCCCGATCCTCGCCGAACTGCGCCAGGAGATGGGACTGGACCCCGACCCGATGAAGGCCTACGCCCGCTCGGGCTACTTCGAGAAGATCCGGACCGAACGCGTGGGCGGCACGCAGGCCGGCTGGGGCGCCTGACCAGCGCGTTTCAGCGATATAGGGGGAAATATCATGACCATGCCGGTTGAGCAGCTGCTTCAGCGCGCGCACGCTCTCGGGGCGGATCCGCGCAACACCAACTTCGCCGGGGGCAACGCCTCCGCCAAGGGCGAGGCCGTCGACCCCGTCACGGGCACCGCCGTCGAGCTCATGTGGGTCAAGGGGTCGGGCGGCGACCTCGGCACGCTCACCGAGGCGGGCCTCGCCGTACTCAGGCTGGACAGGCTGCGTGCGCTGACCGCCGTCTACCCGGGCGTCGAGCGCGAGGACGAGATGGTCGCGGCCTTCGAATTCTGCGCCTTCGGCAAGGGAGGCGCGGCGCCGTCCATCGACACGGCCATGCACGGTCTGCTCGACGCGGCGCACGTCGACCACCTCCACCCCGACGCGGGCATCGCGATCGCGGCCGCCGCCGACGGCGAAGAACTCACCCGGCGGATCTACGGCGACCGGGTGGTGTGGGTTCCGTGGCGACGGCCCGGTTTCCAGCTCGGCCTCGACATCGCCGGGATCAAGGCGGCCAACCCGCAGGCGGTGGGCGTCATCCTGGGCGGTCACGGCATCACCGCCTGGGGTGAGACGTCGGCGGAGTGCGAGGCCAACTCGCTGTGGATGATCCGCACCGCTGAGGCGTACATCGCCGGTTACGGCGCGCCCGAGCCGTTCGGGCCGGTCAGGCCGGGTTACGAACCGCCGGCCGACGACGTGAGGCGCGAGCGCGCCGCCGCCCTGTTCCCGGTGGTCCGTGGCTTGTGCTCGACCGACGCTCCCCAGGTGGGCCACTACACCGCGACCCCCGAAGTGCTGGACTTCCTCGCCCGCGAGCGGCATCCCGAGCTCGCCGCGCTCGGCACGTCGTGCCCGGACCACTTCCTGCGGACCAAGGTCGCCCCGCTGGTCGTCGACCTCCCGGCCGACGCTCCCGTGGAGGACGTGATCGGCCGCCTCAAAGAACTGCACGCCGCCTACCGCGAGGCCTACCGGGCCTACTACGAGCGGTACGCCACCGAGAGCTCTCCCGCGATGCGCGGCGCCGACCCGGCGATCGTGCTCGTGCCGGGCGTCGGCATGTTCTCCTTCGGCAAGGACAAGCAGACCGCCCGGGTGGCAGGCGAGTTCTACGTCAACGCGATCAACGTGATGCGCGGCGCGGAGGCGCTGTCCACGTACGCCCCGATCGAGGAGTCGGAGAAGTTCCGGATCGAGTACTGGGAGCTCGAGGAGGCCAAGCTGCGCCGCATGCCGCCGCCCAAGCCCCTGGCCACACGGGTCGCGCTGGTCACGGGTGGCGGCTCGGGCATCGGGGCGGCGACGGCCCGGCGGCTGGCCGCCGAGGGAGCCTGCGTGGTCGTCGCCGACCGTGACTTCGCCGCCGCTGAGAAGATCGCCGCGGAGATCGGGGCCAGGGCCCACCGGCCCGAGGACGTCGCGACAGCCGTACAGGTCGACGTCATCGACGAGGCGCAGATCGTCTCCGCTGTACGACAGGCGGTGCTGGCCTTCGGCGGCATCGACCTGATCGTCAACAACGCGGGGCTGTCGCTGTCGCGGTCCCTGCTGGAGACCACGGCGGACGACTGGGACCGCCAGCACGACGTCATGGCGCGCGGCTCGTTTCTCGTCACCCGGGAGAGCGCCCGTGTGATGATCGCGCAGCGCATGGGCGGCGACGTCGTCTACATCGCATCCAAGAACTCCGTGTTCGCCGGGCCAAACAACGTGGCGTACGGCGCGGCCAAGGCCGACCAGGCCCACCAGGTGCGGCTGCTCGCGGCCGAGCTGGGAGAGCACGGCATCCGGGTGAACGGGATCAACCCGGACGGCGTGGTCCGCGGTTCGGGCATCTTCGCGTCTGGGTGGGGGGCCAACCGCGCGGCCGTGTACGGCGTGCCGGAGGAGAAGCTCGGCGAGTTCTACGCCCAGCGGACGCTGCTCAAGCGCGAGGTGCTCCCCGAGCACATCGCCGCCGCCGTCTTCGCCCTCACCGGAGGGGACCTCTCCCTCACCACGGGCATGCACGTCCCCGTGGACGCCGGAGTCCCCGCCGCCTTCCTCCGCTGACTTGAGTGGCCGGGGGCCGGGGGCCGGGGGCGGGAGGTTGGAGGCCGGCTGAAGCTGATGGCGTGATCATGCACAGGCTCGAGCCCGTACGGCCTGGCCTGCGCAAACACCATTCGTGATCATGCGCAGATTCGGCAGAGGGGTGCCTGAAGTGGTGAAACGCAATTCGTGATCATGCAATGGGCGGCGCTGCCGACTCGGCCTTCACCAGCTGGGCGGTGGCGCGTTGAGCTTCATCGGTCAGGCGCTCGGGCGGGTCGCACCATACAGGTCTGCTGCAGTGCATGATCACGAAACGTGTTCGGGCAGGTCACGCGATGTGTCCCAGAATCCGTGCATGATCACGCTGGGAGAACGCGCAGGCCAGGCCGTACCCACCCGAATCCGTGCATGATCACGCCCAGGGGTTTGTGCGTATGAAGCATCCCCAGGGGTTTCTATGCGTGATCACGCGGGGTTTTGTCACGCGGGGTCTTGGTCGGCTTTTTGGGCTGTCATCCAGGCGGCGATCTGGGCGCGTGAGGTGTAGCCCAGCTTGGCCAGGATGTGCTCGACATGGCCTTCCGCGGTCCGCTGGGCGACCACGAGGGCGGCGGCGATCTCCTTGTTGCTCAATCCCTGGGCGATCAGCTCGGCGATCTCCAGTTCACGCGCGGTCAGCGGCGAAGCCGCGGAGGCGGCCGTCTCCGGTTCCTCGCCCGCCCGCTCGCCACCGAGCGCCTCCGCGACGGCCTCTTCCAGCGTCAACCGGCCGCCCTGCTGCATCGCGCGGGCGAGTCTCTTGGCACCGAGCTGACCGGTGAGGGCGGCGACGCACTCCTCGTGCTGCTCGACGTACCGTCCCATCCGCAACGTGGAGACGCCGACCGTTTGGGCGATGGCGTCGGCCGCGCCGAGCATGCGGGCCGCCTTCGGATGGTGCCCTTCCGCGGCGAGGATCCAGGCGAGGACCTCGACGGCGGTCGCCAGGCTCAGCCTGTCGTCGAACGCCCGGCCGAGGACCAGACTCTCCCGCGCCGCGGCCGTCGCCCGCTCGTTCTCGCCCTGCCGCCACAGATGGATGGCGAATATCGCCAGGGTCCAGGCGCGGCACCAGCTCTCCTCGTGATCGGCGGACCACGCGAGACCCCGTTCGAACAGGTCGCCCGCGCGCGCCGGATCCCCGAGGCAGCCGGTCGCGTCCGCCAGAGCGAGAAGCGCGATCGCGACCGCGAAGCCGTCTCCGGCGGCGGTGAGCAGGGTGACGGCCTCCTCGAGGAGCGGAACGGCGCCCTCGAAGTCGCCGCGGTTGTGCGCGGCCTTGCCGGAGATCAGGCGCACCTGGGACAGGCTCACCGGATCATCCAGCTCGCGGGCCAGGCCGGTGGCCTCCTCCAGCAGCGGCTCGCCCGCTGGGGCGTCCCCCTGGGTGAAGGCCAGCCAGGCCGCGGTGCACAACGCCCGCGCGCGGGCCTCGGTGCGGCCGGGTTCCGCTTCGAGCATGCGGCCGATCCAGTGGCGGCCCTGGATGAACAGTGAATTGGGCAGCCAGTGCGGCCGGTGCAGGTCGGTGGCCATCCGGAGCCCGGTCGCGGCCTCGCCGGGCTCTCGCAGGCAGAACTCCAGTGCGGCCCGGAGATTGTCCTGTTCGAGCTTGAGCCGGGTGTACCAGGCGACCTGCCGGGGGCCGAACCACTCCGCCGCCGCCTGATCCGTGAGCCGCAGGTAGAAGTCCCGATGCCGGCGTGCCAGCGCCCGGTGCTCGTCCGGTCCACCGTCACGGGCCCTGGCGAACGCGCGCAGGGTCTCCAGCAGGCGGTACCTGACGTCGCCCGTGTGCTCCTCCCTGAGCAGCAACGACTTGTCCACCACGCCGTCGAGGAGATCGAGGACGTCCTCCCGCGCGATGCCGTCGCCCGAGCAGACGGCCTCGGCGGCCTCCAGGTCGAAGTTGCCGGGGAAGACCGACATGCGCGTCCACAACATCTGCTCCGCGGGTGACAACAACTGGAAGCTCCAGTCGATCAGCGCGTGCAGGGTCCGCTGACGCGGCACCGCCGTACGGCTCCCGCCGGTGAGCCAGCGGTAACGATCGTCGAGGCGCTCGACCAGCCCGCGCACCGACAACGTCCGCAGCCGGACGGCGGCGAGTTCGATCGCGAGGGGGATGCCGTCCAGCCGGCGGCAGAGGGCGGCCACGTCATCGCGGTTGCCGTCGTCGAGGGTGAATCCGGGCAGCACGGCGGCCGCGCGCTCGATGAAGAGGGTGACCGCGTCGTAGCGCTCCAGGGCCTTCAGCGTCCGGGCGCCGTCCCCTTCTGGCACCGGGAGGGGCGCGACCCGCATGACGCGCTCACCCATGATCCCGAGTGACTGCCGGCTCGTCGCGAGGATCCGAAGCTCCGGGATGCCGCGCAGGAGGGTGTCGGCGAGCGCGGCCACGGCGTCCAGCAGATGCTCGCAGTTGTCGAGGACGAGCAGCGTCCGGCGGGAGGCGAGGAACTCCGACAGCGCACGCACGGGATGCCCGGCGGTCTGGTCGCGCAGGCCCACGGTCGTCGCGACCGTCTCACCCACCAGGGCGGGATCGTCGAGCGCGCCCAGGTCGGCCAGCCAGACCTCGTCGAACGCCCGATGTTGCTCGAACGCGGCCCGGAGCGCGAGCCGGGTCTTGCCGACTCCGCCCACGCCGGTGAGGGTCACCAGGCGTGAGACCGACAGGAGCCGCCTGATCTCCGCGAGCTCGTGTCTGCGGCCCACGAAGCTCGTCATGTCGGCGGGAAGGTTGCCGACCTGCCGCGCGAACGCCGTACCGGCCATGATTTTTAACGCTAGGCGGCGGAAAGTGCCTGGTCAAACCCGATCAGCATGGTTTGGGACAGAAATGTACCCTGAATATGGCAGGGCATAATTCGCACGAGATCGGGGTGCCGACAGCGGTATGACCGCGGTACTACCGGGGGGCTCGACGCGGCGGCCCTCGGGGCTGCCCGCCGAGGTGACGAGTTTCGTGGGACGTCGGCACGAGATGGCCGAGGTCCGTCGGCTGCTGTCCGCCACTCGCGTCGTGACCCTCACTGGCGTGGGCGGAGTGGGCAAGACCCGGCTGGCGCTGCGCGCGGCCGCCGAAGCGCGCAGGCAGTTCCCCGACGGCGTCTGGCTGGTCGACCTCGCCGGCCTGGACGATCCCGACCTGCTCGAGCAGACGGTCGCGGAGGGGCTGGAGATCCGCGACTACTCCCCGGTGCCCCCGCTGGATCTCATCGTCGACCACCTCGCGGGCAGGCAGGCGCTGATCGTCCTCGACAACTGCGAGCACCTGCTGGCTGAATGCGCCGTCCTCGTGGACGCGCTGGTCCGGGCCCTTCCCGAGCTTCGCGTCCTGGCGACGAGCAGGCAGCCGCTCGGCATCGCCTGCGAGCAGACGCTCAACCTCGCCCCGTTGCCGGTCCGCGAGGCCTCGCCGCTGGCGTCCGACGTTCTGGTGGAGTCTGACGCCATCCAGTTGTTCGCCGAGCGCGCGGCGGCCGTGGTGCCGGACTTCGAGGTGACTCCGAGCAACCAGGAGGTCGTCGCGGCGATCTGCCGCCGGCTCGACGGCCTGCCCCTCGCCATCGAGCTCGCGGCCGCCCGGCTGCGCGCCCTGTCGGTGGAGCAGGTCCTCACCCGCCTGGACGACCGGTTCCGCCTGCTCACCTCGGGATCGAGGGTGGCGCTGCCCCGTCAGCGGACGCTCCGGGCGCTGATGGACTGGAGCTACGAGTTGTGCACGGAACAGGAGAGGCTCCTGTGGCAGCGGGTCTCGGTGTTCGCGGGCGGTCTGGACCTCGAGGCCGCCGAGGAGGTGTGCTCGGGTGACGGCATCCCCAAGGGGGACGTGCTCGACGTGGTGACCGGCCTGGTGGACAAGTCGGTGCTCGCCAGGGAGGAGCAGCGCGGAGCGGTCCGCTACCGCCTGCTGGACACGGTCCGGCAGTACGGCAGGGAACGCCTCCTCGCCACCGGCAAGGAGCCCGCGCTGCGGCGCCGGCACTGCGATCATTACCGGGGCCTGGCCGCCCGCGCGCGCGCCGAGCTGTTCGGGCCCGCGCAGGTGGAGTGGTTCACGCACCTGTCGACCGAACACGCCAACCTGCGCACCGCCCTCGAGTACTGCTTCGCGGAGCCGATCCGGTGCGCCGAGGGACTCGCGATGACGACCGACCTGCTCTACCACTGGATCAGCGGCTACTACCTCGGAGAGGGCAGGCGCTGGCTGGAGGAGGGCCTGGTCACGGAAACGGCCCCGGACGAGGGCAGGGGCAGGGCGTTGTGGGCCGCGGCCTGGGTCGCCCTCATCCAGGCGGACGTCCCGTCGGCCGCCGCGCTGATCGAGGAGGCCGGGGCGGTGGCGGAGTCGCTCGGGTCCGAGAGCCTGCTCGCCTACGTCACCCTTTTCCAGGGCATGGTCGCGACCTGCCGCGGGGAGGCCGAGACCTCGATCAAGCTGCACCATGAGGCGGTGGACCGGCAGCGGAGCGCCGGGGATCCGCTCGGGCTCGCGCTCGCGCTCATCCGGCTGTCCCTCGTGCACTCCGTCGTGGGGGAGGACGTGCTGGCGGTCTCCGACGCAGAAGAGGCCGTGGCGATCTGCGACGCCCACGGGGAGAAGTGGCACCGGGCGTACGCGACGGCGGCCCTGGGCATCGGGGTCTGGCGACTCGGGGACGCCCGGCGGGCCACGGCGCTGGAGAAGGAGAGCCTCAGGTTCAACGACGCGCTCGACGACGCGCTCGGGGTCGCGATCGGCCTGGAGACTCTGGCCTGGATCGCCGCGGGCGAGGGACGGTTCGAGCGGGCCGCCCGGCTGCTCGGTGTGCTGAAGGGGGTGTGGGGTGTGCTCGGCGCCCCGCTGTCGGGATTCGGCCACCTCGCCTGCTATCACGACGAGTGTGAGGCGCTGACTCTGCGGGCGCTGGGAGAGCAGGACTTCCGGGCCGCGGTCAGGGACGGCGCCGCGTTGCCGTACGAAGAGGTGATCACGTACGCGTTGCAGGAGGAGGCGATCGGCGCGAAGCCGGTGGAGCCGACGGCTCGGCTGGCCCCGCTGACGCGGAGGGAGACGGAGATCGCCGAGCTCGTCTCACAGGGGCTCAGTAACAAGGAGATCGCGGCGGCGCTGGTGATCTCACAGCGCACGGCCGAGGGGCATATCGAGCACATCTTGAACAAGCTGGGGTTCAACTCGCGGGCGCAGGTCGCCGCGTGGCTCAGTGAGCGGAGGGGGTACGCGCGGGCAGTTCGAACCACATGACCTTGCCGGTGGGCGTGCGGGTTCCGCCCCAGCAGCAGGCCAGGGTGTCGAGCAGGCAGAGGCCGCGGCCGCCCTCGTCGTCGTGTCCTGCGCAGTACGCGCTCGGCAGTACGGTGCCCGCGTCCTCGACCTCGCAGCGCAGGAGGCCCTCGACGGCCGAGAGCGTCAGTCCGACCGGTCCGTGCGCGTGACACAGGGCGTTGGTGACCAGTTCGCTGACGAGCAACTCGGCGACGTCGGTGACGTTTTCCATGCCCCAGGCCGCTAGCCGGTCGCGGGTGAGTCGCCGTGCCCTGGCGACGGAACGGGTGTTGGCCGCCAGCGGCCAGAACGACATTTGCACCTCGGGTCCTTCAACCATGATCACACGATGCCGGCGGCGGGTGGCCGTCCACCGCTCTCTGGCGGCGGTGCGCCGCTCGTCACGGACGGGTGAGAAGCACATGGACGTTCCCATGCGCCATGGCGGGCTTCCCGCCTTGGCGTGATGAGACGTCATGACGTTACTCATGCCGCGACGCCGACGCTCGCACGGTGGGCCGGGATGCTGCTTCCGTCGGGCAGGAGCTCGCCGGTGTCGTCGAAGAGGACGACGCCGTTGCACAGGAGACCCCATCCCTGCTCGGGGTGGAAGGCGACCAGGTGGGCCGCCTCACGATCGGAGGCGGTGGCGGGAGGGCACGGAGGCTGGTGCTGGCACATGATTCGTTCCCTTTGTCCTCGCTGAGGTTAGATGGGACTTTCTTGACGACGTTTTCAGCATCTCCCGTCCGAGTGCTGGAAGAGCACGGGGAAAACCCCCGTATCGGTACCCATTCCGCCCTACGTAGGTAGTGCGTATCCCTGGACGGGCCCCGCAACGTAGATCCTTTTCCTCCTCTCGGCCCCGATTTCGCCAGTTTCTGGGCATTTTGGGGGTTCCAGTGGAGGGCAAAGGGCTCATTAGAGTTGGCCGTATGAGCCCAAAGATCGCGACTACGGACACGGTCACCCGTGAGCAACTCCTTGAATTCCTGCGGGAACGGCACCGGGCGATCGTCATCACGACCCGGCGTGACGGTCATCCGCAGGCGTCGCCCGTCACCTGTGGCGTCGACGACGAGGGCAGGATCGTCGTCTCGACCTATCCCGAACGTGCCAAGACCCGCAACGCCCGCCGGTCCGCGCAGGTGAGCGTGGTCGTCCTGTCCGACGACTTCGACGGCCCGTGGGTCCAGGTGGACGGCACGGCCGAGGTGCTCGACATGCCCGAGGCCGTGGAGCCCTTGGTGGACTACTTCCGCTCGATCGCGGGCGAGCACCCCGACTGGGACGAGTACCGCACGGCCATGGCGCGCCAGGGCAAGTCCCTGCTCCGCATCACCCCCACCCGCTGGGGCCCGGTCGCCACGGGCGGCTTCCCCGCGCGCCTGGCGTAGATCCTCCGGTCCCTGCGCCGCTCCGGGGGCGGCATCGTGAACCTCCTCAGCCCCCGGAGCGTCCTCCTTACTGGCCGGTACACGGGCCTGTCCGGGTCGTGACCCGACGCGCGGAGAGGGGATGGGGTGCGGCTTCCGTCTGGCGTGGCGCGATCGGGGGGCCTGGCCGGTTATCACCGTGCCGAGCGGTACCGGTCCGCGCGTGAGCGGATGGAATGGTCCCTCGCCCGCATCTTCCTGCTGTTCCGGCTGTTGCACGTCTTCCAGATGGCCGGGACCGCCGTGGACATGCTCCATCGGCTCGACCCCGTGGCCGGGACCGCGATCCTGGCCATCGGCGGCGCCGAGACGGTCTGGCTGTTCGCCCGGATCGTCCGCAGGAGGGAGTACGGCGGGAGCCTGACCGCCGGGGTCGACCTCGGCACCGGCGTCCTGATGCTGGTGATCGCCGGGATCGGCGCTCCTGCGACGGACCGGCCGGAGGCCCTGGCCCCGCTCGTCTTCTGGACGACCGACCAGATCAGCGGCGCGGCGCTGTCCAGAAACATGCGGATCCTCGTCGCGGGGACCGCCGCCGTCACCGTCCTCTACCTCGGGGTGGTGCTGCTCGGAGATCCCGCCGAGGCGCTGGAGTCCACCACGATCATCGCGGCCAGCGGATTCGTGGTGCTCGCGGTGGTGGTCGAGCGCGGAACCGCCTATCTCCGGCGTACGGCCGCCGATCTGGCCGATCTCAGCCGCAGGGCGGCCGAGGAACGGGCCTACCTGCAGCTCGCCTCGGAGCTCCACACCCACTGGGGCAACACCCTGTTCAAGATCGCGGCGCACGACTGCGCCCGCTCTGGCGAGTTCGACGAGCTCCGCGAGTCGGCGCGGGCCGACTACGCCCGCCTGCGCGCGTTCTTCGACACGGGCCTGGCCACCGACCGCACGTCCCTGCTGCGCATCCTGCACCGGGAGATCCTCGACGCCCGCGACAGACGCCTGATCGCCGAGCCGGTCATCTCGGAGAGCTTCCGCGAGTACGCCGCGACCGTGCCGGAGCGGCTGCAGTCGGTCTTCGCCGACGCCCTGCGCGCGGTCCTGCTGAACGTCACCGACCACGCCCGTACGGACCACACCTACGTGCGCGCCGACATCCGGGGAGGCAGGGCCGCCGTCGCGGTCACCGATCACGGGCCGGGGTTTCCTGACCGGCCGGTCCTGGGCAGCCTCAGCGCGATCAGGTCCCGCCTCCGGTCGTTCGGCGGTGATCTGACCTGGCCTTCGACGCCGGGGGACACCAGGGTGATCATCGAGTTCCCGCTGGCCGCGGTCGTCGCGGAGGGGGCGGGATGAGCGCTCCCCTCGCCGTGGCCGTGGTCGACGCGCACGCCGCGATGCGCGACGCGATCGTCGAGGCACTGGACGCGGACACCCGGTTCGAGATCGTGCTCAAGACGTACGACATCGCGTCGCTGTCCGCCGCCACGGTGGAATTCGACGTCTGCCTGCTCGACATGACGGTCGAGGGCAGGCACGAGGACGCCGAGGTGCTGAGCCGGCGCCCCACCGTCGTCTGGACCGATCGCGTCGACTGGCAGATCCAGGTCAGGGCGCTCGCCCTGGGCGCATTGAGCGTGTTGCCGAGGGCGGCGGGACATCCCGGCAGTGTGGCCACGGCGCTGGCGCACGCGGGCGAGGGTGAGGCGCATCTGTCGCCGCAGCTCGCGTCGGCGCTCCTGGACGCCGCGGCCGCGGGGACGCTGGCCTGGTCCACGACGCAGGAGGCGCTGCTCACGGAGCTCGCGTTCGGCGCGCGCCCCGATGTCGCGGGCGCGCGCGCCGGGCTGCCTCCCGGCCACTTCGCCGCCGAGCGGGACACGATCGTCGCCGCCTGCCGTGCGCTGCCGCTCGAACGGCTGGACCCCCGGCACGTCGTCCCGGTCGCCCCCATGGAACGGCCCCACCTGATCGAGCGGCTGACCGAAAGGCAGATCCAGATCCTGGCGATGCTGGCCGACGGGTACAGCAGGTCCGCGGTGGCGGCCGAGCTGCACATCTCACCGAAGACGCTGGAGAGTCACCTCGCCAACGTCCTGGTGAAGATCCACGTCGCGCGAGCGTCCACGGCCGAGCGGCTCCTGCTCGCCATGTACTTCACCGAGCGGCATCGCAATCCCCACCGCCTGTGGGAGACCCGGATCGGGAGGCTGATCGCCGGTGAGGAGTGACGGGGGCCTATCGCAGAGGCCCCTTTTGTGATCACAATGCCCTTTCGGCCCTTTCCGGGCCGATTAGGGGCTGGACCTCATGCGGGCGCGGCGGCACAGGCCGATCCTGGGTGAGCTGTGTTCGCCGTGCGGCCGGTGAACGGGACATCGCGAGAAAGAGGTAGAGAGATCGTCGGCGACACCCCTGGGGCGGGCTGAGTGATAGTCACGCTTGCGGCCTCGGCGGCTGTGGCGGGTCTCGTGATCTGCGGGATCATCGCGTTCGCGGCCAGCGAGAACAGGGGCGTCCAATACGCGCGGGGCATGGAACGGCGGACGCCGCCGCGCGGGCCGGGCGTAGAGGGCGGCGGGTCCGTGCCTGGCGGTGCCGGCGGGGCTCACCCGGCAGGGCCCACGGCGGCGGGCGGCGACGTCGAGGCCCCGGAGGACCCCAGGCCCGGCGAGACCGGGTTCGACGACCCCCTGTCCGACGAGCCTCTGTCCGACAAGCCTCTGCCCGACGACGCTTCGGGGCCGGACGCCCCCGACGGGGCGGCCCACACCGGCGACACCGGCGACACCGGCGACGCGGATGACACCGACAACGCTGGCGGCGACGGCTCGGCGGGGCGCCACGACTGGTCCGGCCTGCCGCTGGCCCCGCTGGTCGCCTCACCCCGCCCGGCGCCGGACGACGGCGTTCCCCGGCGAGGCCCCGACGTGATCGGCCGGCGGGCCCCGCGTCCGGGGCCGGGCGCGCGGCCACACCCCGTGCCCCTGGTGAAGTTCGATGCGGCCGGCCGTACGAACGCGGGGAACCTGGGTGAGAACGCGGACGGGTACCTCATCCAGGAACAGCTGATCGCGATGGCCGACGGGATCACCCGGGCGACGGAGAGCCGCTGGGCGTCGGCCCTCGCTCTCGGAGCGGTCGTGGCCGACCAGGCGGGGGACACGCTCGATCCCCGGCAGGCGCTCCGCGACAGCCTGGAGTTCGCCAACGCCACCCTTCGGGGGAAGGGGGAGGAGATCCCCGAACTGGCCGGGATGGCGACCACCCTCGACGTGGTGATGCTCGCCGAGGTCGTCGGCGGGTGGGCGCTGGTCTCCGCGCACGTCGGCAGCGGGAGCATCTTCCTGTTCACCGCGCCCGACGAGGGCGAGATGCTGACGACCCCGCACTCCGTGGGGCTGGACCCGATCGTCCGGGCCGTCGGCGCGACCGAACGGGTGGCCGGTGACGTGGAGACCACGGTCGTGCGGCCGGGGGCGCTGGTGGTGCTCGCCTCCAACGGCCTGACGGGAGTGTTGTCGTTCCCCGAGATCCAGGCGGTCGTCGGCCGGTATTTCCACGCCGCCCCGCAGGCGTGCGCGGAGGTCCTGCTCCGGACGGCCTACCGCCACGGCCCGAAGGACGATGTGACGGTGGTCGTGGCCCGCGTGGTCAGGGTGACCGGGTACGTGTGGGGCTCGTGACCCCGGAGGAGGTCTCCGGCTCCACCAGATCGGCCTCGTAGGCCACGATCGCGGCCTGGACGCGGTTGCCGACTCCGAGGTGGGCGAGGATGGCGCTCACGTGGGCCTTGACGGTCCCCTCGACCAGATGGAGCCGTGTGCCGATCTGGGCGTTGGACAGGCCCGCGCCCAGGAGGGCGAGCACGTCGCGCTCGCGTGGTGTCAGGCCTTCCGCCCGGGACCGCGCGTCGGCCGCCCGGCGCATCCGCCCCCGATCGAGCCGGGTGATCACCCGGTGGGCCACCTCGGGCGACAGATACGCGGCGCCGCCCGCCACCGCACGGACCCCGGCGATCAGCTCCCGCGGATCGCCGGACTTGAGGAGGAATCCGCCAGCCCCCTCGCCCAGCGCGCGGGCGATGTACTCGTCCTCGCCGAACGTCGTCAGCATCACCACCCCCGTGTCCGGCGCCGCGCGGCGGATCTCGGCCGCGGCGGCGAGCCCGTCGAGGCCGGGCATGCGGATGTCGAGAAGTGCCACGTCGGGCCGGCACGCGAGCGTGAGTTGGACGGCCTCACGTCCGTCGCCCGCCTCGGCCACGACCTCGATCTCCGGATCCGTGGCCAGGATCGCCCGGACTCCGGCCCTGATCATCGCCTCGTCGTCGGCCAGAACCACCTTGATCATTGCTGATCCCACCTACTCGCTGTCGTACGGCAGGCGGGCGACCACCTCGAACCTGCCGTCCCTCGGTCCGGCGTGGAAGGAGCCGCCCGCCAGCCGTACCCGCTCGCGGAGGCCGACCAGGCCGGTGCCGTCACCGATCGCGGCCGTCTGCGCGGGATTGGAGACCGACACGGTCACGGAACCGGGATCCTGCTCGACGACCACGGAAACGGGCGCCCCGGGAGCGTGCCTGGCGGCGTTCGTGATGGCCTCCTGCACGACGCGGTACGCCGCGTTGCGCGCCAGCGAACGCTCCCAGTGGTCGTCGGTCGCCGGCCTGCCACGAGAGCGAGGAGGCGTCCGTCAACTCGACCGGCATCCCCGAGGCCCTCACCCGCTCGACCAGTGCCGAGATGTTCTCGTGGTGCGGGCCGAGCGGTGGCGGCTCGCCGTCCTCTCTGAGCATCCCGATCGCCTGGCGGAGCCGTTCCGTCGTCGCTGCCGCCGCCTGGCGCAGCGAGGCCGCCGAGGCCCGATGCCGGTCGTCGAGATCGGGTGCCATCTCCAGCGCGCCGGCGCGCAGCGCGATGAGCGCGAGTTCGTGTCCGAGCGAGTCGTGCATGTCCCCGGCGATGCGGGCCCGCTCGCGGAGCCTGGCCTGATCGGCCACCATGTGCCGCTCGCGGTCGCGCCGCTCGACCCGCCTCCGGACGTGGCGTCCCACCGCCCACGGCAGCAGGCTGCTGATGAGCACACCCGAGAGGATCGGGACCCAGACGGTCTCCTGCGGAACGGGACCGGAGGATGCGACGAGCGCGACGGCGCCCCCGACACCGAAGATCAAGCCGAAGATCCGCAGGGCGGCGCGCGGCCGGTCCATCCGCCGTCCGGCCAGGTAGCTGAGGGCCACGATCGCGAGCGTGAACCCGTTCACGGGTCCCACCTTCACGATGGTGCCCAACTGCCAGAGCTGGACGGTGGCCAGCGACTCCGTCGCCCGCCACGGCCCCATGACGAGGACGACCACCATGGCGGCGAGGGGCGCCGCCCGGCTGACCAGAACGGCGGCCGTGACGACGGACATGCCCGCCAGCACGACGAGGACCAGCGTGTTGCCGGCCAGCGGTTCCCAGGCGTAGGGGTCGCGGGGCGGGAGCACGATCGGCAGGCACAACACGGCCCAGAGGAGGAGGTCGGCGAGGATCTCCCGGCTGTTCGCCCGGCGAATCCATCGCGTCATGATCTCGACGCTACAAGCCGGGACGCGGGCCGCCCTCCTCCGTGAGGACCACCCGGCCCCTGCCGAAGGTGGGGGGTGGGCGGTGCCGTTCGTCCGCGGCGCCGGGCAGGCCGTCGTCCGTAGCGTCGGTCATCATGACCGATGCGATCCTCGACCTGCTCGGACAGGTCATGACGTCCCCCTGGGTCTACCTCGCGCTCTTCGCGGTCGCGTTGGTCGACGGGTTCTTCCCCGCGGTGCCCAGCGAAACGGCGGTCATCACCGCCGGCGTCTTCGCCGCGACCGGCCGGCCCGAGGCGGTCTTCGTGATCGCCGTGGCGGCGCTCGGCGCGTTCGCCCGGGACCACGTCTCCTATCTCCTCGGTCGGGCGGGTGGGCGCCGGATGCTCAGGCGGTTCGGGCCCGGCACTCGGGGCCGCGCCGCCTTCGAGTGGGCCGAACGTGCGCTCGCGGAGCGCGGCGGCCTGCTGCTCGTGGTCGCGCGTTACATCCCCGGCGGACGCACGGCGGCGACGCTGACCGCCGGCGGCGCCGGGTATCCGCTGCGGCGGTTCTCGCTCTTCGACGCCGTCGCCGCGGTCTCGTGGGCGGTGTACTCCACGCTGATCGGGGTCGTCGGCGGCATGGCCTTCGAGGACGATCCGTTCAAGGGACTGCTGCTCGGCCTCGGCATCGCGATCACTGTCACGGTCGCCACCGAGGTGGGCCGGCACCTGCGCGGGCGGGCCGCCAGGCGGCAGGTGCCGGCTGATCTCTAGGCGTGGGGGCAGGTGTCGCGGTACTCCTGGATCGCGGTGCTCCTCGGCGCCGGGCAGAGGAACTGGTCATAGCGGGTGTCGTTGTCGATGAAGCGCTTCATCCACGAGATCATGTACTTCGCCATCGTGGTGTTCGACGTCTGTGGGAAGAAGTGCGAGGCGCCGTTGAGTTCCATGTACGCCTTCTCCGACGACGCCGGGATGCTGTTGTAGAACGGCTCCGAGTGCGACGCCACCGGGGCGACGGTGTCCGACTCGCCCCCGATGATCATCGTCGGGACGCGGACCCCCGACCAGCTCTTGGTCAGGTTCCACGGCGCGAGCGGGATGGCCGCCTGCAGCGACGGACGTGAGGCCGCGGCCTCCAGCGTGCCGCCTCCGCCCATCGAGTGGCCCGCGACGGCGAGCCTGCTCGAGTCGATCCTGCTGCGCACCGAACTCGACTGCACGAGGTAGTCGAGCGCCGCCAGGAGCTGGCGGCCCCGGCTGTCCGGCTGGTCGTAGATGGAGTCGGTCTCGATGCCGATGACCACGAAGCCCTGCGAGGCCAGGCGGGGACCGAGCCAGCTGAGACTCGACCACCTCGCGGTGAACCCTGGGGAGATCGCGATGGCGCCGAAGGTCCCCTGGCTCGTGTCGGTCGGGTAGTAGATGGTGCCGCCGCCGAATCCGGTGACGAGCGAGGAGACCGAGGTCTGCGCGGTGGCGAACGGGCCGCGGGAGGCCTCGATGCTCGCGTTGGTGGGAGCGGGGCCGCGCTCGTACGGGTTGTCCGCGGCCTGGGCGCCGGTGCCGAAGGCGACGCTGCCCACGGCCATGGAGACCGCCAGGCCGACGGCGGCGACCAGCCGGGCGGCGCGGGGACGCCGGGTGGGAGAGGGGGTGACGGGACGGGAGGGGATCATCCGTGGCTGCACGTTGCTGTGCTCCCTGCGGTAAATGGGGAGCCACGCAGGCGGCCGTCCGGTTCAGTGCGCTGGACGGCTGGCGCCGGGTGGGGGTTCCCGCTGGCTGCTGACCGTCGCCATTGTTCGGTCGCCGTGCCGCCCCGGCATCGGCGAAATCACGTGCCTTGTCACGACTCGGTGAGCTGACCCGGTGTGGTGGCACGGGTCATGACAGCAGCCGGACCAGTTCCACGCGGGAGCGGATGCCGAGTTTGGCGAAGATGTTCCTGAGGTGGTGCTCGACGGTGCGCGGGCTCAGATAGAGGCGGGCCGCGACCTCGCGGTTGGTGGCCCCGTCCGCGACGAGCCGGGCGATCTGCAGTTGCTGGGCCGTCAGTTGGTCGGTCTTCGGTGACAGGGCGGGCCGGACGGTCTGGCCCGAGGCCCGCAACTCGCCGCCCGCCTGCTCGGCCCACTGGCGGGCGCCGAGCCTTTCGAACGTCTCGAGCGCATCGCGCAGGTGCCGCCTGGCGGCGGTGGGCCGCCGCCCTCTGCGCAGGACGCCGCCGAACAGCAGTTGCGTGCGCGCGGTCTCGAAGTCGCACGAGCCCTGCTGATGCAGGTCGAGGGCGTCGCGGAAGAGGCGCTCCGCCTCGCCGGGCTCGGCGAGGAGCGCCTGGCAGCGCATCGCCAGCGCGAGCCTGTCGGGGCTCCGGGTGCTGTCCGCCCATCGGTCCAGCACCCGGAGCGCGGCCGCGGCCTGCTCCCGGTCGCCCGTGCGCGCGGCCGCCTCGATGAAGGTGGGGGTCGCCATGACCCGCACCACGACGTGGTTGTTCCTGCGTTCGGCCCCCAGACGGGCGGCGGCGTCGGCGACGCGGCCCGCCGCGAGGTCGAGGTGGGCCAGCGCCCAGTTGCCCAGGGCGGCGGCGACCCCGAGCCCGTGGGCGTCGGCGAGTTCGAAGGCCGCCTGCGCCCGGATCCTGCAGGTCTCCTCGTCGCCCTGGACGGCCGCGGTGAGGGCGAGCCACGCCAGGTGGTGGCCGGCGGCGTTCAGCCGTCCGGTCTCCTGGGCCAGCCGGAGACCCTCCATGGCGTTGGCCGCGACGGAGTCGTACCGGCCCATCCAGATCTCGGCCTGGATGACCGACTCCAGCAGGTGCGGCAGCGCGGAGTCGCTTCCCCGGTTGCGCGCCACCTCCACGGCTCTCGTGGCGAGCATGTGGGCGTGCCCGTCCTCGCCGAGCAGGAGGCTCGCGACGCCCGCCCAGACCGGCATCGCGGGATTGCGGACGGACGAGGCGAGCCGCAGCACCCGGCGCAGCGGCCCGGCGGCCTCGGCGTGCCGCCCCTTGAAGGTCGCCGCCAGCCCGGCCAGGTACTCGAACATGAGCTGGGTGGCGGGCGAGTCGTCGGAACGTCGTACGGCGGCGGTCTGGCGGGCGATGGCGATGAACCGCTGGTTGTCCCCGGCGAAGTAGCTCGCCTCCGCGGCGCGCACGAGCGCGCGGACGCCCAGCCCACGGTCGCGGTCGAGGAGCCACCCGGCCGCGGCGAGGAACTTGTCGTGGGCGCTCGCCGTCTCTCCCGCGAGCAACTCCAGGCTGCCCTGCAGCAGGTCCGCCCGGCCGCGCGTCTCCTCGCTGATCGTCAGCGAGCGCAGCCGCGCGAGCAGCGACCTGGCGTGCTGGGGCCGGCCCGCGATCGACGCGTGCCGGGCGGCGGACGCCAGCCGCGCCGCCCTGACGTCCCCGCGTCCGGTCAGTTCGGCGGCGCGTTCGAAGGCGAGGAACGGCTCGGGGTGGCCGCCTTGGCGGCGGGTCGCCTCGGCCGCGGCGGCGAGTTCGTCGCCCAGTTCCTCGGCTGGGCCTTCGAGGGCGGCCGCGCGGTGCCAGGCCCGGCGCAGGCGCTGGTGACCGGCGTCGAGGAGGTCCGCCAGCACGCTGTGCGCAGCACGCCTCCGGGCGGCCGAGGCGCCGTCGTACACCACCGCGCGCATGGCGGGCTCGTCGAAGACGTACCGGTCACCCGCCGTCCGGACGATGTTCGATCTCTCCGCCGGCTCGAGGCCGACGAGCGGGCATCTCGGGCCGGAGGCGCGCAGCAGCGTCGCCGTGTCCAGGTCGGGATCGGCCGCGATAAGGAGCAGGAGGTCCCGGGTCCCGGAGGGCAGACCGGCCAGGCGGGCGGCGTGCGCGCGCCACAACCTTCCGGACGGAGGCAGCGATTCCGGTGGCGGGGCCGCCCCCGTCAGCTGGTCGGGGGTGAGTGAGCCGACGAGTTCGCAGAGCGCGAGCGGGTTGCCCTGGGCGATGCGTTCCAGCGACGCCCGCAGGTCGTCGCCGAGCCGTACGGGTGACAGGTCGTCGGTCAGTTCCCGTGTCGCGGCCCCGGTGAGAGGAGCGAGCGCGTGGGACGGGACGCCGCCGGGCCCGGTGTATCCGGCGTCCGCGGTGAAGACCAGCGCGACGCGTTCCCCGGCCACGCGGCGGGCGGCGAAGAAGAGCACGTCCCGGCTGGACGCGTCGAGGTGGTGCACGTCGTCGACGCAGACGAGCAGAGGTTTCCCGGCCGCGACGGCCGAGAGCAGGTCGAGCGCCGCCGCCGGCAGCGCGAGCCCGGCGTCGGCCACGCCCAGTTCCAGCACCCGGCGCAGGATGGCGGCGCGGGCGGGCGGCAGCGCCGCGAACGCCGTCGTGACCGGCCGCAACAGGCCGTGCAGCCCGGAGAACGCGACCTGCGCCTCCGGCTCCACACCGCAGACCCTCAGCACCGTGAAGTCATGCGCCTCCGCCGCGGCGAGGTCGAGCAGCGCGGTCTTGCCTATGCCGGCGGCGCCGAGCAGGATCACCGCCCCGCCCGACGAGGTGCGCGCCCCGGCGAGCAACCGCCTCAGCGACTCCTGCTCCTCGTGCCGGCCGCGCAGCACCGGTGCCTGAACAGTCCGGGGGGCGCGAGACACGCTCCCCAGTGTTACGCGCACATGTCATCCCTGAAAGGGAAATGTCGGCTGGGTTAGCGCATCAGCAGACAACTGGTGATTTCACCGATGCGCGCTCCCGGGGGACAACCGGCGCGCGAGCGACTCGAGCGTGGCCACGATCTCGGCCACCTGCCCGGGGTCGTTGGTTCCCGCCGCCGCGGCGATCGCCCCTTCGATCGACGAGGCGCGTACCTCCTCGAGCCGCGGGGAGACCTCGGGCGCGTGCCGGATCAGTACGCGGCGGCGGTCTCGCGGATCGGGCTCCGTCACGATGGAGCCCGCCTCCTTGAGCCGGGCGACGGCGCCCGACACGGCGCTCTGCGGCAGGCCGGTGCGGGCGGCGATCTCGCCGACCGAGGTCTCCGGATGGTCCCTCAGGTCGCTCACCACCACCAGGACGGTTCGCACGCCGGTGCGCTCGACGCCCTGTGTGGGCATGGCCTCCTCCCCGATCTTCATCAGGGTCCGTCCGAGGAGGAAGAGCTCGACACCGTTCATGCATCCATGATACATCAAAATAGATGCATCAAGATTGATGTATTTGACCGGAAGGAACTGCTCATGGAAACCGCGGAAATGATGCGCGTGCCCGGCGCGAGGCTCTACTACGAGGTCCGCGGCAGCGGACCGGTGCTGCTCATCTCGCAGAGCGGGGAGGGAGACGCGGGACGCAGCCGCGACATGGTCGACCATCTGGCGGCCGCCTACACGGTGGTGACCTACGACCGCCGCGGCCTGTCCCGCAGCACGCTCGACGATCCGGCCGCGGGCGCCACCGTCGCGGATCACACCGACGACGTACGGCGCCTGCTGGGCGAGGTGACCGACGAGCCCGCCTTCATGCTCGGCTGCAGCTTCGGCGCGGTCCTCGGCCTTCATCTGGCGATCGAGCACCCCGGGACGCTCCACACGCTGATCGCCCATGAGCCGGTCGCGCCCCGGCTGCTGCCGAGCGAACTGGCGGTGCGGCAGGAGCATGAGCTCCTCGAATTGCGGGACCTCTACCGGCGGGAGGGATTGGCGGCGACGTTCGCCGAGGTCGCGCGCGTCCTCGGCATCGATCCTCTCGCCCAGGAGACCGAGCCGGGCGTCACCCGGTTTCCGATGGACGACCGCAGGAAGGCGAACTTCGCGTTCTTCGTCGAGAACGACTTCGCCGCCGTCGCCCGGGACAAGCTCGAGGTCGGCGGGCTGGCGGGCTCGCCGGTCCGGATCATCCCTGCGGTCGGCCGGGCCACGCCGCGGACCGTTTTCGACCACCGCTGCGCGGTCGAGCTCGCCGCCCTGCTCGGTGTCGAGGCCCAGGAGTTCCCCGGCGGCCACAACGGCAACCTGACCCATCCCCGGGCGTACGCGGCCAGGGTCCACGACCTGCTGGGGAGATGACGCACTCGGTGGGGCGCGCTCACGTGCCGTGGATCAGATCGACGTCCTCGGGCGCGGCGGCGACGCCGTTCTCTGCTGCGGCCTGGGCGAGCAGCAGCTCGCCCGTGTGCGCGAGGTGGGAGCGCATCGCCCGGCCGGTGGCGTCGGCGTCGCCGGCCTCGACGGCGGTGAGGATGGGCTCGTGCTCGGCGGCGATGTCGGCCAGGGTCCGGGAGCGGTCGACGGTGGAGGCGCCCAGCGTCATCGTCGCGTCGCGCAGGTTGCCCGCCACGCTGACGAGCTTGCGGTTGGCGCCCGCGGTGAGCAGGAGCTCGTGGAAGGCGCGGTCGTGCCGCATGAAACGGGGCTCGTCGTGGTCGCCGGCGGCCGCGCGCATGGCGTCGAGCTCGGCGCGCATGGCCTCGATCAGGGCGGGGTCCGCCCGGCCCGCGGCGATGCGGGCGGCCGGCACCTCCAGCAGCAGGCGGAGGTGGAACACCTCGGCGATCTCCCGGGGATCGCGTCTGAGCACACGGAAGCCGCGGCTGCGCTCGAACCGCACCATGCCGGCCTCGGCCAGCCGGAGCATCGCCTCGCGGACCGGGGTGCGTGACACGTTGAGCTGGGCGGCGAGCCGATACACCGAATAGAGCTCGCCGGGGCGCAGCTCGCCGGAGTGGATGGCCTCGCGGACGGACTCGATGACCTGCTCCGTGAGGCTGGACGTGCCGTCGACCGCTAGCACTGGGCACCTTCCGGATCCGGATCCGCGCGGGGGACCCTATCCCCGAACATCGTTCTGTCCATCGTTGACATGCAGCATGCTACATGCCAGATTCGGAAATCTGCTGGTAACAGTGCAAAACGGAGGAATTGGCATGAAAGTGCATGTCCTCGACTGCGGAGCGATGAGCTGTGACCTGACCTGGCTGCTGCTCAAGCCGGGCCGTTCCATCAGACCGAGAACCGAGCGGGAAAAGCCGGTCGAGTGGTACTCCTGCACCACCCACGCCGTACTCGTCGAGACCGACGAGGGCACCCTCCTGTGGGACACCAGCTGCCCCCGCGACTGGGAGACCCGCTGGCTCCCCACCGGCCTCCAGGAGTTCTTCCCCTACGACCAGGTATCCGACGAGCAGTACCTCGACGCCAACCTCGGCCGGCTCGGCGTGAGCCCGGAGAGCCTCGACTACGTGGTGCTCTCCCACCTGCACTTCGACCACGCGGGCAACGTCCGGATGTTCGCGGGCACCGGTGCTCGCCTGGTCTGCAACGACAAGGAGAAGGAGTTCGCCTTCGGCTACGAGGGCGCGTTCACCGGGGCGCACCTGAAGGCCGACTACGAGGGCCTCGACTTCGAGACGGTGTCCGGCGACACCGAGATCCTTCCCGGCGTCACGCTCATCGAGGCTCCCGGGCACACCCCCGGGACCATGGCCATGCGGGTCGACCTCCCGGAGTCCGGCACCATGATCTTCACTTCGGACGCCGTCTACATGGGCGACTCCTACGGGCCGCCCGCCACTCCCGCGGCCATCGTCAACGACCTGAACGCCTGGTACGCCTCCGTCGAGAAGATCCGCTCGATCGCCGAACGGTCGCAGGCCAATGTGATCTTCGGCCACGACACGGAGCAGCTGCGCGCCATGCGCACCGCTCCCCACGGCTTCTACAGCTGAGGGGAGGCGACCCGTGAACAGCGCTCCCGCCAATCCCGAGTCCGTCTTCACCTACGGCGCGCCCGCCCTCAAGTTCGGCCCCGGCGCGTCGGGGGAGATCGGCTTCGATCTCGCCCAGTACGGCGTGCGCCGCGTCCTCGTGGTCACCGACCCCGGGGTCGCGGCGACCGGCGGGCCCCAGCGGGTCGCCGACCAGATCGCCACCTACGGCATGGAGGCCGTCGTCTACGACGGCGCGCACGTCGAGCCGACCGACGAGAGCCTGGCCGCCGCCATCGAGCACGCGCGCGCGACCGGCCCCTGGGACGCGTTCGTCGCCGTCGGGGGAGGATCGAGCATCGACACGGCCAAGGCCGTCAACCTCCTCACCACCAACCCCGGCGAGCTGATGGACTACGTCAACGGGCCGGTCGGAGGCGGCCGGGCCCCCTCCCAGCCGCTCAAGCCGCTGGTCGCGGTGCCCACGACCACGGGCACGGGCTCGGAGAGCACCACCATCTGCGTGCTCGACGTGCTGGACCAGAAGGTCAAGACCGGGATCAGCCACGTGCGGCTGCGCCCCGTCCTCGCGGTCGTCGATCCCGACCTGACGCTGACCCAGCCGGCCGGGGTGACCGCGGCGGCGGGGATGGACATCCTCTGCCACGCGCTGGAGAGCTACACGGCCAGGCCGTACACGTCCTTCGAGCACAAGCGCCCGGAGGAGCGGGTGCCGTACTGCGGGTCGAATCCCGTGGCCGACATGTGGTCCGAGCGCGCGCTGCGCCTGCTCTCCGGCTCGTTCCGCCGGGCCGTACGCCAGGGGGACGACGCGGCGGCCCGGGCGGACATGGCCCTGGCGGCCACCTTCGCCGGCCTCGGCTTCGGCAACGCGGGCGTGCACATCCCCCACGCCAACGCCTACCCGATCGCCGGGCGGGTCAGGGACTTCCACCCGGACGGCTATCCGGCCGACGAGCCGATGGTGCCGCACGGCATGGCCGTCGCGCTGACCGCTCCCGAGGCGTTCAGGTTCACGTTCGAGGCCGAGCCCGAGCGGCATCTGCGCGCCGCCGAGCTGCTCGACCCGGCCGCGGACAAGCCCGACGATCTCGCTGAGCTTCTCCCCGGCGTGCTGATGGCCCTGATGCGCGACATCGGCATCCCGAACGGCATCGGCGGCGTGGGCTACGACGAGGCCGACGTGCCCGCCCTGGTGGAGGGCGCGATGAAGCAGCAGCGGCTGCTCGCGACCTCCCCCCGGCCGGTCTCCGAGGACGACGCCGCGGGCATCCTGACCCGCTCGATAGCGCTCTGGTGAGGTGACGACATGGCGATATACGAGCTTCGCTGCGACGGCGGGCATCGGTTCGAGGTCATCCAGTCCTTCTCCGCGCCGCTGCCCGACTGCCCGCACTGCGGCGCGGCCACCGGCAAGGTCCCCAGTCGGTTCGGCATCGGGGGCGCCGCCCGCACCCCTCCGCCCGCCGCGATGATGCCCCAGACCTGGCGGGGCACGTACGGCGGCGACCGCGAGTACGTCACAAGGCTGCGGCGGACCGCCGAGGCTAGGCGTGACCTGGAGGAACGCCACCCCGAGCTCGCAGGGGACCGGCGCCCGGTCATCGCCCACGAGGGGCGTTACGAGAACGCGCCGCTGCGCGCGGGCGACCGGCCCCACCCCCACCCGCACGGGCATGCCGGCGGGGCCGCCGGGGAGGGGGGATCCTGAAGCCGGCCGAGCTGGCCGCGGCGCTGCGCCGGGCCGGCGTGCGCGACGTCGACGCCTCGCCGAGTCGCCGCGCGGAGTACTCCTCCGACGCCTCGCTCTACCGGGTGCCCCCGGCGGTGGTGGCCTTCCCGCGCGACGCGGACGAGGTCGCCGCCGCCCTCGTGACCTGCGCGGCGGAAGGCGTGCCGCTGACCTCACGCGGCGCGGGGACGTCCATCGCGGGCAACGCCGTCGGGCCCGGGCTGGTCCTCGACTTCGCCCGCCACATGAGGCGGGTCAAGTCGCTCGACCCGGAGAGGCGGACCGCGGTCGTCGAGCCCGGCGTCGTGCTCGACACACTGCAGGGCCTGGCCGCGCCGTACGGGCTGCGCTTCGGGCCCGATCCCTCGACGCACGACAGATGCACGATCGGGGGCATGATCGGCAACAACGCGTGCGGATCGCGGGCCCTCGCGTACGGCCGGACGGCGGACAACGTCCTCGCGCTCGACGTTCTCACCGGAGGCGGCGAGCGGCTGACCGCCGGGCGCGGCACGGGCGGTTCACCCACTCTCGCCGCGCTGGAGGGGATCGTCCGTGAGAACCTCGCGGTGATCCGTACCGAGCTGGGGCGGTTCGGCCGCCAGATCTCCGGATACTCGCTGGAGCACCTGCTTCCGGAACACGGCTTCGACGTGGCCAAGGCCATGGTCGGCACCGAGGGCACCTGGGGAGTGCTGCTCGAAGCCGAGGTCTCCCTGGTCGAGGCGTCCGCGCACAGCGTGCTCGTCGTGCTCGGCTACCCCGACATGGCGACGGCGGCCGACGCCGTGCCCGCTCTGCTGCCCCATCGGCCGGTGGCCCTCGAAGGCATCGACGCCCGCATCGTCGACGCGGTGCGCACCCGGCGCGGTCCCGGCCGAGTGCCCCCGCTTCCGGCGGGCGGCGGCTGGCTCCTGGTGGAGCTCGGCGGCGGATCGGCGGAGGAGCTCCGCTCGCGGGCCGCGGCGCTGGAGGCGGACGCGGGGGCGGCCGGCAGCCTCCTGGTCACCGACCCGGCTCTCGCGGCCGCCGTCTGGCGGATCAGGGAGGACGGCGCCGGGCTGTCGGCGCGCACGCCCGAGGGGGCGCCCGCGCACGCGGGCTGGGAGGACGCCGCCGTCCCGCCCGAGCGCCTCGGCGCCTACCTGCGCGGATTCGAGGCGCTCATGGCGGGCTACGGGCTGACCGGCATGCCGTACGGGCATTTCGGCGACGGCTGCCTGCACGTGCGCATCGACTTCCCCTTCGGCCGCGCGGAGGGGGTGCGGGTCTTCCGCGAGTTCCTGCTGGACGCCGCTCGACTGGTGGCCTCGCACGGCGGCTCGATGTCCGGTGAGCACGGCGACGGCCGGGCGCGCGGCGAACTGCTGCCGCTGATGTACTCCCCGGAGGCCCTTTCGGCCTTCGCCGCGGCCAAGGCCGTCTTCGACCCCGGCGACGTGCTCAATCCGGGAGTGATCGTACGGCCGGCCGCCGTCGACGCGGGCCTTCGGCCGGTGCCGCCGCCCCCGGTCACACGGGGGACGGTGTTCCGCTATCCCGACGACCCCGGTGGCCTCACCGCCGCCGTGCACCGGTGCACCGGGGTCGGCAGATGCGTGTCCGTGGCCCCCGGGGGCGTCATGTGCCCGTCGTACCAGGGCACCCGTGACGAGAAGGACACCACGCGAGGCCGCGCACGGGTCCTGCAGGAGGCCGTGCGCGGTGCGCTGCCGGGAGGGTTGCGGGCGCCCGAGGTGCGTGAGGTGCTCGATCTGTGCCTGTCCTGCAAGGGATGCAGGTCGGACTGTCCCACGGGCGTCGACATGGCCACCTACAAGGCCGAGGTGCTCCACCAGGCCTACCGCCGCCGTCTCCGTCCCGCCGCCCACTACACGCTCGGGTGGCTGCCCCGCTGGGCCCGCCTCGCCGGTCTCGCGCCCCAGGTGGTCAACGCGGTCCTCAGCGGGCGGGCCACGGCCGGGCCGGTCAAACGGCTGGCCGGGATCGATCGCCGTCGCGCGCTGCCCCCGTTCGCCGAGCGCCCCTTCCACCGGCAGGAGCACCATGGGGACGGCGCGGGCCCGCCTGTGCTGCTCTGGGCCGACACCTTCACCGACCGGTTCTCGCCGCGGATCGCACAGGCCGCCGCGCGGGTGCTGAACCGGGCGGGCTTCTCCGTGACCGTCCCCCGCTCGTCCCTGTGCTGCGGGCTGACCTGGATCTCCACCGGGCAGCTCGGCGCGGCCAGGCGCAGGCTCCGCCGTACGGTCGACGCCCTGGCCCGGCACGCGGAGGCGGGCACGCCGATCGTCGGGCTCGAGCCCTCGTGCACCGCCACGCTTCGTTCGGACGCGGTGGAGCTGCTCGGCGCCGACGACCGCGCGGCCCGGCTCGTCGCCGGTTCGGTCAGGACGCTCGCGGAGTTCCTGAGCGGCCTGCCCGACTGGACGCCGCCCGATCTGAGCGGCGTCGAGGTGCTGGCCCAGCCGCACTGTCATCACCATGCGGTGATGGGGTGGGAGACCGACCGGGCCCTGCTCGTCCGGGCGGGAGCCTCGGTCACGTCCGTCGGCGGGTGTTGCGGCCTGGCGGGCGACTTCGGCGTCGTCCGGGGGCACTACGAGATGTCGGTCGCGGTCGCGGAGACCCGGCTCCTCCCGGCCGTACGGCAGGCGGGACCGGGCACGGTCCTGCTCGCGGACGGCTTCTCCTGCCGCACCCAGCTCGACCAGCTCGCCTCCGCGAGGGCCTGGCACCTGGCCGAGCTGCTGGCCGGGGACGTGGTCACGCCGCCCCCGGCCGGTTGACGGGTGTCGCCTAGAAGTCGTCGTCGAAGGTGACCGTGCCGGTCACCCCGACCTGGTACGCCGAGACCCGGCGCTCGAAGAAGTTCGACAACTCCTGGACGTCCTGGAGCTCCATGAAGGCGAACGGGTTCTTCGACCCGTAGAGCGGCTGGATGTCGAGCTGCGCGAGCCGCCGGTCGGCCACGTGCTCCAGGTAGGCGCGCATGTCCGTCAGCGACAGGCCGGGCACGCCCTGCCCGAGCAGGTCCTCGGCGAACTGGACCTCGCAGTCGACCGCCTCCGCGAGCATCTCGCTGACCTGGCGCCGCATCTCGTCGTCGAACAGGTCGGGCTCCTCGCGCCGTACGGTCTCGACCACGTCGAACGCGAATGCCATGTGCATCGACTCGTCGCGGAACACCCAGTTGGTGCCGGAGGCGAGGCCGTTGAGCAGTCCCCGCGACCGCAGGAAGTACACGTAGGCGAAGGCGCCGTAGAAGAACAGGCCCTCGATGCAGGCCGCGAAGCAGATCAGGTTGAGCAGGAAGGCCCGCCTGTCGTCTCGCGTCTTCAACTCGCGCAGATTGAAGACCGAGTCGATCCAGCGGAAGCAGAACTCGGCCTTGCGCCGGATGGAGGGGATGTTCTCGATCGCGTCGAAGGCGGCGAAGCGCTCGGCCTCGTCGGGCACATAGGTGTCCAGCAGGTTCAGGTAGAACTGGACGTGCACCGCCTCCTCGAACAGCTGGCGCGACAGGTAGAGCCGGCCCTCGGGCGAGTTGACGTGCTGGTAGAGGTTGAGCACCAGGTTGTTGGCCACGATCGTGTCGCCGGTCGCGAAGAAGGCGACCAGCCGGCTGATCAGATGCCGTTCCGCCGGCGACAGCCGGGCGAGGTCCTTGAGGTCGGAGTGCAGATCGACCTCCTCGACCGTCCAGGTGTTCTTGATCGCGTCACGGAAACGCTCGAAGAAGTGCGGGTAACGCATGGGCCGCAACGTCAGGTCCATGCCGGGGTCGAGCAACATCGGGCTCTCCTTGGGATCGGCGGCGGTCACTGGCAGGCCTCGCAGGACTCGGGGTTCTCCAGGGAGCAGGCGACGGCGTCCTCCACGGGAACCGCCTGCCTGGCCACGGCCACCGTGGCCTGCTGGATGCGGGTGGCGGGCCGCGACCGCAGGTAGTACGTCGTCTTCAGGCCCGACTTCCACGCGTGCAGGTACATCGAGCTGAGCTTGCCGATGCTCGGCGCGCTCATGAACAGGTTGAGCGACTGGCTCTGGTCGATGTACGGCGCCCGCGCGGCGGCCAGGTCGATCAGCGCCCGCTGCGGCAGTTCCCACGCCGTGCGGTACAGCTCGCGCAGCTCGGCGGGCAGTTCCCCGATGCCCTGCACCGAACCCTCCGCCCGCTTGATGGCGTCCCTGATCTCCTGCGTCCACAGGCCCCGGGCCTTGAGCTCTCCCACGAGCGCGGTGTTGATCTGGAGGAACTCGCCGCTCAGCGTCTCGCGCTTGAACAGGTTGGACACCTGCGGCTCGATGCACTCGTAGCAGCCGGCGATGGAGGCGATGGTCGCGGTCGGGGCGATGGCGATCAGCAGGGAGTTGCGCACCCCGTGGGCGGCGATCCGCTCCCGCAGCGCCGCCCAGCGCTCGGTCTGCGTGACGGTCACCCCCCACAGGTCGGGCTGCAGGTCGCCCCTGGCCACCCGGGTGCGGTCGTAGGCGGGATGGGCGCCGAACCGCTCGGCCAGACCCGCGGAGGTCTCCAGCGCGGTCAGGTAGATCTCCTCCGCGACCCGCGTCGACAGCTCCTTCGCGGCGGGAGAGTCGAACGGCAGGCGCAGCGCGAAGAAGACGTCCTGCAGGCCCATGACGCCGAGCCCGACCGGGCGCCACCGGGGGTTGCTCGCCGCCGCCTGCTCGCTCGGGTAGTAGTTGATGTCGATCACCCGGTCGAGGAACGTCACCGCGGTGCCGACCGTGGCGCGCAGCCGCTCCCAGTCGATGTCCCCGCCGGCCAGGTGCGCGGCCAGGTTGACCGAGCCGAGGTTGCACACCGCGGTCTCGGTGTCGCTGGACACCTCGATGATCTCCGTGCAGAGGTTGGACAGGTGCACCACGTCGCCGGGCTCGGCGGTCTGGTTGCACAGCCGGTTCGAGGCGTCCTTGAAGGTCATCCAGCCGTTGCCGGTCTGGGCCAGCGTGCGCATCATCTTGCCGTACAGGTCGCGGGCCCTCACCTGGCGGACGTACCGGCCGTCGCGTTCCGCGGCGCGGTAGAGCGCGTCGAACTCCTCACCCCACAGGTCGGGCAGCTCAGGGAGCTCGTCGGGGTCGAACAGCGACCACACGTCGTCGGCCTCGACCCGGCGCATGAATTCGTCGGGGATCCAGTTGGCCAGGTTGAGGTTGTGGGTGCGCCGGGCGTCCTCACCGGTGTTGTCCCGCAGTTCCAGGAACTCCTCGATGTCGGGGTGCCACGGCTCCAGGTAGACGCAGGCGGCGCCCTTGCGCCTGCCGCCCTGGTTGACCGCGGCGACCGACGAGTCGAGCGTCCTGAGGAACGGCACGATGCCGTTGGACTGGCCGTTCGTGCCGCGGATCAGCGCGCCCCGGGAGCGCACCCTCGACCAGGAGATGCCGATCCCGCCGGCGAACTTCGACAGGTGGGCGACCTGCGCGTACCGCTCGTAGATCGACCCGAGCTCGTCGCGCGGCGAGTCGACCAGGTAGCACGACGACATCTGGCTGTGCCGCGTCCCGGAGTTGAACAGGGTGGGCGAGCTGGGCAGGTAGGCCAGCGACGACATCAGCCGGTAGAGCTCGACCGCCTCCGCGGGGTCGTGCGCCAGCCCGCAGGCCACGCGCAGCAGCCAGTACTGCGGGGTCTCCACGACCAGCCTGGTGACCGGGTGGCGCAGGAGGTAGCGGTCGTAGACCGTGCGCAGGCCGAAGTACTCGAACCGCAGATCACCTCGGAGGTCGACGGCGTCGTCGAGTTCGCGGGCTGCGGCCGCGACGAACTCGGCGGTCGCGTCGCCGATGAGTCCCTCAGCGTGGCCGAGCCGGATCGCCTGGCTGAAGGAGGCGACGCCCTGGCCGCGCACTTCCTTGTCGATGTATCCCGACAGCAGACGTGCGGCCAGCCGTGAGTACTGCGGCTCCTCGCCGATCATCTCGGCGGCGGTCTGGATCGACAGCCGGTCCAGCTCGTCGGTGGTCGCGCCGTCGTACAACCCGCTGATCGTCTTCGTCGCCACCCGCAGCGGGTCCACGTCGTCCAGGTCCCCCGCCCAGTGCTCGACCGCACGGACGATCTTGTTGACGTCGACCGGCTCGGCGGAACCGTCGCGCTTGCGCACCCGCATCTGCGTCCGGTGCGGCGCCTCGGCGCCGGTTGTCGAAACACCCTCTGTGAGCGTCACAGCTCTCCCCTCGCGACCCTCTGACCGGAGGCCCGATCGGCGCGCAGGGAGGCATGCCGGCGCATGCGCCGCCAGGGCGCGCGCCGGAGCCGTCGGCCGTCCCGCGCGGCCTAGGACCAGCCGCGCACACGTGTCGTGCGCGGCGCGCTGGCAGGTCTTCGGACTCATGGGCCGTACGGCGGACGCCGTGTTCCTACTGGCTGTCGCTTCCCGGACCGCCACCGGCTCGGGCCGGATGGATCCAGTGCATGTGACAGCGGTCGTTCCCAATCACCGCTGCGGGGCAGCTCCGGAATTGGCGAGGCTCGCGCGCCGGGCACGCGAGCACGACCGCACCGGATTCCCTCTTGCCTCGGCCGCCCTGAATGGACGGCCGAACCAGCTGCAGGGGACACCATATATAGGGGTTCGGAGAAAGTCACACCCAACATGTCGTGTTGGCGTGTCGTCTGGGTGAGCTCTCCGGGTGGTGTACGGTGAGTCCCGCCTCGCCCGAGGCGGGACGTCGCCGTGCGGCTACTTGGTCGCCTTCTGCAGGACGTCGCTCAGGCCGGACGAGGTAAGCGCGTCGTTGTCGTCGACCTTCTGGCCGTTCAGCATCAGCGTGGGCGTGCCCTGGATCGACGCCAGCGCCGTCTGCGTCAACTGCTGGACCTGGCCGGCGTAGCGCTGCGACTCCATGCAGGACAGCACGGCCGGGTCGGTGATCTTCGCTTCCGCGGCGAACTTCTTGAGATCGTCGATCGTCAGGGCGACTCTCTCGTCCGGCTGCTTGGCGAACAGCACGTCGTGGAATGCCATCCACGAGTTGTTCGGCACGCACTGCGCCGCCGCGGCCGCCCGGAGGGAGCCCTGCGGGTTGACGAAGGCGATGGGGTGGTAGACCACCTTGATCTTGCCCTGGGCGGCGTACTGCTTGACCAGGCCGCCGTTGATGTGCTCGAAGTCCTTGCAGATCGGGCACTGGAAGTCTTCGTAGATGTCGAGCACCGGCTTGGTCACCCCGGGCTGGGCCATGGTGACGGTGCCGGTCTCCTGAACCGTGATCGGAGCGATCGCGCCCGAGAACGACGTCGGCTTGGTCCTGTTCGCCTGCACGAGGACCCCGGCCACGATCGCGGCGACCACGACCACGGCGATGGACGTGATCACGATGATCCGCCGGCGCTTCTCCTTCTGGGCCTGCCGCATTCGCTCTTCGCGGACCCGCTCACGGGCCGACTGCCGAGCCGCCTTACTCATGATGCTCCAAATCCTCTAAACCACATGTTCGACGCTATTGCCGTGATATATGGCCTTATGGGCTGTTTGTTTAGATTTAGGCGGTTTATGGACAACCGCAGGGGCCGGCCGGGTGCGAGGAGGTCCGGCGTGGTCCGCCCGCGCGTACGACCCGGGCGGGGGCGAACACGTCCATCCAGGTGCCGCATTTCCTCCACCGCAGCTCAACGGGCACGTAGAGGGGAGCCTATAGCGGGAGGTCTTCGGTCAGAGTAAGGGTGGCCGTTTGCCCCGATGGGAACCGACTTGTGGACCATGCGCCGGACGACCACTCAGGGCACTCGCCTCACAGGAAGGCGATCTAGAGTCGGGACATGACCGCTCCCTTGGTTTTCGGGGTTTTCCCGCTGGGGATGGCCGGTGGGCCGGACGGGCTCGCCGTGGGGCCGCCCGACGACTTCGAGGCGATCGGGCGCGCGCTCGGCGAACTTCAGGGGGACGGCAAGCCCCTCCTGCCCCGGATGTACGTGGTCTGGTCCGGGCCCGCGTCGACCGCGGAGGTGAGCGCGCAGGTGGCCCAGTTCGCCGGAATCGGCGTGCCGCTGGACATGGTGCTGTGCTACCGGGACCCCGCCGGTGATGTGGCGGCCTGGGCCTCGTTCGTGTCGCAGGTGGTGACCCGGCACGGGCGGGAGTTCGCCGCGCTCCAGGTCACCGGTGAGCCGAACCTGACCTGGGCCGGAGCCGCCGCGGACGGAGCCTTCCCCGGTGCGCTGGACGCTCTGGTGCAGGGGGTGCTGGCAGGCGCCGCCGCGAAGAGGGACGTGGGGGCGACGGTGGAGATCGGGTTCGCGGTGGCCCCCGATATCGATCCGGCGACCAGCGGTTTCTGGACCGAGGTCCGCGATTCTGGAGGCGCGGAGTTCGCGGCGGCCCTCGACTACGCGGGCATCGACATCTACCCGGACGTGTTCGGCCCCAGGCTGGGCCCGGACGTACTGCCGGCCTCCGTCGAGCAGATGTTGCGGGACTTCCGGGAACGGGACCTGGCAATGGCGGGCATCCCGGCGTCGGTGCCGATCCGGATCTGCGAGAACGGCTGGCCGACCGGCCCCGATCGGCCGGAGGAGCAGCAGGCCGCCGCCTTGGAGAGCATCATCCGCACCGTGCACGGTCTGCGTACGGAGCTGAACGTCACGCACTGGGAGCTGTTCACCCTGCGCGACGCCGACAGCTCCAAGGACGACATCTTCCATCGGTTCGGCGTCCTGCGTGACGATTACTCCCCCAAGCCCGCCTTCCACACCCTGCGCCGACTGATCTCCGAGTTCGGCTGAGGTTTTCCGGGTCGATCTTCGTGACCGGCCCCGGATTCACGGAGCCCCGACGGCTCGTTTTCCCCGCGTATCGGAGCCTGTCGCCTGATCCGGAAGGCCGGGTGTCCGAGGATTCACATGGAATGCTTGGCGGCCGTGTCGAACATCTTCACGGACTCCGTCCGGGTCTACGCACTACCCGATCGGCCGATCGACGAGGCAGAGGCTCAGTCGATCACCCGGCAACTGCTCGGACCGTACGGTTCGTACCACGTTCCCGTCTCGATCCGATGCGCACCGGCGGGGCAGTACGTCGACATCCAGTACGGCGGGGGCAAGAGCCCCGACATCGTGGACTTCTGTGAGGAACAGGTGGGGCACCGGTACCTCACGATCTGGGGCCGGCACTACAACGAGGGCGGCCTGCAGCAGGACGAGATCTGGAGCGAGGACGTCAACGAAGGCCCCCGGCGCTTCTGCCGGTACGGCTTCGACGAGGTGCGCGTGATCGCCACAGGCGAGCGGCCTCCCGTGGGGGAGGAAGAGCCCTGGCAGCGCGGTTCCGACGGCTCCTGGCGGCTGCCGGTCGCCGGTAGCTACCGCACAGGCAACGACCGCTCCGCCGACGTCGGTCCGAGTGCCACCCTCGCGACGGAACCTTCCGCGCCCACCCCGTCGGCTCTGCCCACACCGACGACGCCGAATTACCACGGAGACGCGCTGACGAGCATCGACCCCCCATGGCTGGAACCGCTCGCCGACATGCACCCGGGTGCGACCTTGATCGAGTATCGCTGGCGGGGCCGGCTGGTGCACCGCGCCCGCGAGGACGACGACGACGGGTGGGGTCTCGACTGGCAGCACCGCGGCGCCGACGACTGGGACAACTGCCTCGACCCGGACTTCCTCCGCTTCACCGGAGAGACCGACCTGCTCGTCGCCGAAGAGGTGTACCGCCGCGACGAACATGACTGGCAGGAATACGTTCGACGGTACACACGGTGATTCCGACTGCCTCGTTCAACGCCGCTCCAGGGCTTCCGCGCCCTCCCCGATGAGGACGAGCGGCCGACGCGAGCGGTCCGCGGGGGCGGCTGGTTGATACGTTGGCCCGCCATGGATGATGCACGGGTTCAGCCGGATGGAGCGACGGGACCTGTCCCGGTGCGTCGAGGGCTGAGAGTCATGGCCGCCTGGTACGCGGGAGCTTTTGCGGTGGCGATGGCAGTCGTCATTCTATTTTTGTTGGCAGGGGCGGCTGACCAGCCTGAACCGTTCCGGTCGTGTACTGCTAAAACGCTGGAGTGCTGGACGACGTCCAGAACAGACATCTTCATATTCGCCGTGATTGTTGGTGTGCTGCTCCTGCTCGCCAGTCTGCCTGGATCGCTGGTGGCGTTGGCCGTCATGACGGTGAGTCGGGTGCGCTCGGCGATGGTCACCGGTACGGTGGCCGCTTTCGCCGGGTGGTTATCCTGCGCGTTGGGTGTGCTGTGGATCGGGGGAGTAGGCGTTCCTTGGCTATAGAACGTCCACTCCATCGAAACGTGCGTCAAGCAGGTTGGCGCCCGCGAGCGTCAGGTCGGTGACCTTCGCCCCTTCGAAGATGGCGGTGGCCGCGTTCGCGCCGGTGAGGTCGGCTCGTGTGAGATCGGCTCTCCAGAGGTTCGCCCCGGACAGGTCCGCCTTCTTCAGGTCGGCGTCCGCGAGGTTGGCCTGGGCGAGATCCGCTCCATGGAGGCGGGCGCCTGCGAGGTCGGCACCTGCCAGGTCTGCTTCGGCCAGGTCGATGCGGCGGCCTTGAGCGTCATTTTCGACTGTACGGCGGCCGATGACTGTGAGTGCTGCTTGGACGTCGGCTCGAAGCCTGGGGCGACCCCGGAGGTGTGCCGCTTGCTCAACCCCCGGTCGACCGCCGGCAACGGGAGCGCGCGTGGGCGTGGCCAGAGGTGGGGGATCGCGTATGAACGCGGTGAGTACCTCCATCACCGTGGGGTGGTCACGGGCCGAATCGCGGGCGATGCGTTCCAGGGCGTAGATGCCGCCCAGCCGGACGGCCAGCTCGCTTGACCCGAGTTGCTCGATCGCTCTGGTGTACCGATCCGTCAGGTGACCTTCCTCGCTCAGCGCGAGTTGACGCTGCCCCACTTCGTAGGTGCGCCGGGTGGTCTCGGCGTTTCGAGCGGTGTAATACACAGCCACCAGCGCCGCCAATCCGGTGGTGACGGTCAACGCCCGCCCTCGTATCGCGTCCAGAGCTTCCGCCCGGTCCTTGCCCACCAAACCGGTGACGCCATCGATGGACTCCAGCACCCAGGCCGCTCCCGGCCCAAGAATCCACACCAGCACTACCAGCAGGACCAAGCCCGCCACGGCCAAGGCTGCCCTGGGCTGCTTTTGCAGGGCGGCCTTTATCAGCAAGATGCTCTTCGGCACCAAAGCCAGCAGTTGTGCCGCTCGTTGTCGCACGCCCCCACCGTGGCAGCAGCGCTCGGCGGCAGGAAAGGGCACAGCTGATACAAATGCGGTCCTGTTCACTCCCCTGTGGGCAGGCCTAGCCACCCAGGACATGACGCCTTCCCCTGGAAGAGATGTTCCGCCTCGTTGCCCACGGCAGCACGTCGACGACGGAAGCCGTCTACCGCAAGCAGATGCGCCCAGCTCTCCAAGCCGGAGCCCGTGGCCATGGACCGCATCCGACACACGCGATCAATGAGAGCGCGCACGCAAGGGCTGTTTCAATTCTTCGTGAATGGGCGCTTATCGCTACTGCCTTATGCTCCCCACGTGCCGAATCGATTTGATCTCCACTCCGAGCTCGCCGCCGGCGTGCAGGACAAGGACAGCGCCTGGACGTTCATACGGCGCTTCGCGGAAGCCTGGATGACTCCACTCGGAGACGGAGACGGCTACTCGGAGGAGGAGCTGAACGCCGCTGAAGATCGGCTAGGTCTCAAGCTCCCCGCCGCCTTGCGGGAGGCATACATGCTCTTCGGCCGACGTGACAACCTGTGCCGGACCATGCACCGTCTCGAGTCCCCTGCTGAGCTTCATGTGGACGAGGACGCCGGACTGCTCGTCTACCACGTGGAGAACTCAGGGGTATGGGTGTGTGGCATCCGGCTCACCGATCTCGGTCTTGAAGATCCGCCCGTGGTTCACCTGCCCGGCTGTGGTGCCAATGATCATCCATGGACCGGAATCACATGGTTGGACAGGCTCTCCAGCGACTGCATCGAGATCGTGTTGACCGAGGCTCTCTGGAATGTTGAGAGCCGTCCGTACTGCACAAACGGCCATGTCAGCAACGATGACAACCCCCTCAGCATGCACGGCGAATTGCTCGCGGAGGACATCGCCGAACTGGATCACCGATTCACGCCGCTGGCGCTTCCGCCGTACCCCGTCGAGCGGTGGGAATGCACCCCCGGAAGCCGCTGGTACGCGGGCGAAGACGTGATCTTATGCCTGGACCTCTTCGTTGACCTGGGCGAGCACGAGTACATGCGTGGGCCGTGGGACCGGCCATGGAGCCGAGCCGGTCTCAGCATTCGCGGCAGAACTCCTGAGGCCATCAACGCGATGTGTGAGAGTCTGCCCAAAGAGTGGTTCCACTGGGAGTGGCGGCAGCCGTGGGATCCGTATCCTCCGAAGCCGCAGGCACCCAGTTAGTTCCCAGAACATGAAGAAGGCCGGTTCCGGCGATCGGAACCGGCCTCTCAGCTGGTACTTCTGGGTCGGGGTGGCGGGATTTGAACCCACGGCCTCTTCGTCCCGAAGGAACCCGGGGGACGTCGCCATCGGCGTTGATGCTGGCCCTCACCTGGGTGGATGAGCGCTCGGTGATCGCCGCTGTTAGCCGGTGTTCGCGGCGGTTGTCACTCAGTTAGTCACCCAAAATCGGGGTGCTGACCTGCGGTTTCAGCGGCCGAGCCTACTCGGCTTCGTCCTTGGGCTTCACGAAGGTACCGCGCCCCTGGATCGCGATCACTAGCCCTTCTTCGCGAAGGATCGCGATGGCCTTCCGGACCGTGTCTCGGCCGACCTCGTGGATCTGCATAAGCCGTGACTCTGCGGGGATGGGCCGGTTCGGCCGGAGCTCGCCGCGCTCGATCTGCCCGCGTAGGAGATTCGCGAGCTGCTTGTAGACGGGCAATGCGCCGTCATGATCGATCGTCACGGCAACCGACCGTAAATGTCCCCCACCGTGGCCCATCGCTCGCCTACGTCCGCAAACATATGCAGACATCTGCCAACCTTTGGCTTACGATCGCGGCATGACCTCTGTCCCCCCGGACGTCCCGGAGTTCGACACGTGGATCGGCGACGATGGCCGGCTGCACGGCCGCCACAAGTCGACTGGTCGGGTGATCTCCGCTCACTCTGAAGGCGGGCTCCATCTCGCGGCGTGCGCTGCTCGGATGGTGATCACGTGGCAACAGGCGGAGCGGGAGCAGCGCTTCACCACTGGGGACCTTCGGTGACAGCGGCGCCGCCGTGGAGGCCAGGAACGCAGGTTGCTGAACGCCGTGACGAAGCTGTGCGCCGGATCCTCGCCGGGGAACCGAGTGAGATGGTTCGGCTGGCCCTCAAGCTCGATAAGTACGACGGTGACCTGATCACCCACTACGTCGGGACACTCACGGCAGAGTCACGGCGCGCGGCTGCACTCGCTCGTCTGCGTTCCGGCGAGATGGGCGACAGCATCCGGTCGGATCTCCGCCTCGGCCCGCGAGATGTGGAAGCCGTCGCGCGGGAACTGAGAAAGACGCACCCGTGGCTCGCGGCGATCGCTTTCGGCTCGGACGACGACTGGCAGGACTGCCCAGGCGTCTCGCCACACGCTGCCACACCGCAGGCTCGACGGGTTGAGCTGTCCTGGTGCGACGACTCCCCGGGCGACGGGCGGTCTCTCGAACACACCTGCATGTGCGTGATGACGGTCTACGAGCTGATGTCGTACGGCGGGGTCTACCGGATCCGACGCACCACCGAACGACGAGACGTTCCTTCGGTGTCGTACGCAGGATGGTGGCGTCGTTTGGACGCCTACATGTGGTGGAGTCGGCTACTCGCCGGCCTGGCTCGATAGCGAGTGGCCTGCGTGTGCCGAGGGCTACGGTCCTGCACCATTCCTTCCCCGCACCCGATAGCTGCCGAACCAGTGGCCCGACCGAGGTGTCAACGTCGTCTTCGCGTGTCCGTTCGCCAACGACGTGCACCGTTGCCCGTGTCCAACCGGCACAGACGGCGTTGACGCCGACCGAGGGTCACGAACAATTCGGCAGCGGGGGCGGGGAGGTACGGACATTCACCAGCGGTCCAACTAGTCTGCGCGGGTGAGTCAGAGCGGTTCTCAAGCAGCGGCGTTCTTTCGCGATGTTCCCGTGAAAGGTGAGGTGTGGACGATCCGGGACGAGGGCGGTTATCCGGCACCGTTGGTTGCTCCTGACCGGAGAAGCATGCCGTTCTGGTCATCAAGGTCACGCGTCATAAAGATCATTAAGAACGTGGCTACGTATGCGGGATTCGAGCCGGTGGCGATCTCACTTGATGTCTGGGTGGGTGACTGGCTACCGGAGCTCAGTCAGGACAACATGCTTGTCGGCATCAACTGGTCGGGAACCCGCGTCGTTGGCTGGGACTTCGAAGTTCCCGAGGTAATCGCCAGACTGAACGCAGCGTCTACGCATCAGCCCTAGAGAGCGCAACGGGACGAGGGCTACTGGCCGGTCCTCAGGCCGCGGATTGCGGCGTTCGGCCCCGCCGGACGCGTGCGGCGGCGGGCGAGAACACGCCCTAGCGTGGAGCGCAGCCCGCCAGGCCGCAGGAGCGGCCAGGCGGCAGGCGAGCGGAGCGAGCCTCTTGAACCAGTAAAGAAAATCTGAACCAGCAGAACTGCGTGCTTAGGGCACGCGCCTGGATTGGCAAGGCTCGGCTGGCCTACCCCCCGATGAGCTGGCCGTAACCCCAGTGACCGCGCATGCTCGTTCTTGCTCAGATTTCACAGCACACCAACGTGTGAAATGGGTTGATGTGTGCAGGCGGGCTCAGGCCACGATCTCGGAGGGCGACACATCCCGCCCCGGGTAAGAAAGATGCCTTTGGCTGAAGCTAGGGCTATCCAGGCAGCATACGAGTATCGCCTGGATCCTTTTTATCAAGAGCGTGATCGATATTGCCATCATTGGTTGGATTAGTATCGCTCACCTCGCCATCGCGGATCACTTTTCCGGGAATTGCCTTTTTGACTGCGTCGGAAAGTAATCCAGGATTACTAAAATCTAGATATGCGAATGCTTGTTCGATTGACGGATCGTGGTTGAAGTGGTCCTTGAAGTAATGCAACCGATCGCGACAATCTTCAATGAGCTCCGACCAGGTCTTAACCCATACTTTCACCCGTGTCGGCCCATCTGCGTAGTCCAGAACGCATCCGGATGGCCGGCCCTGTTGGCGCGCCTCGGCACGGACGAGGCCATTCATTTTACTCGTGATCAACCAAAATTCCCAGTTTACCGTAACATCGGTGAACTGCGGATCTTCGGCTACTGCCAATGCGTAACTCTTGATCTGTGACAGCTCTTTATCGCCAACAATGACCTTGGGAGCCTTTAGCTCCACTATGAGATGCTGCAGGCGTCCGTTCTCGCGCTGTGAGCGTGAAAGCATTAGGTCGACAATTCCCACTGAGCCATCTTCCCTGCGTACTGGTGATGGCGTACGTACCCGTCGGCCTAGCTTCTTAAGATGGCGATCAAGGACAGCGTCTAGTGATCGATCACTTACGAGTAGTCCGTAGTGTTCTCCAAAGATCCACGTTTCGTTTTCGAGGATTTTGTGGAGCTCCGTCCGCTCCTTGACTCGGCTAGAAGCTTCCGGATCGAAGACAAGATGTTCGAGCATGCGCAGGAAATCGAGTCGGTCCGCAACGTTGTTAGCCGCCTTGATCAGGCTCGCGAGGCTCGTCCGATCCAACAGCCTCGACAGCTCTTTTTTGTCGTCCGAACTTAGCCTAAAGATTTCATCAAGCACCTTATGTGTATGCTCAGGCTGATGACGGACCGTTTCTCGGAGCAAGGCCAATGTGATCTTCTGTTGCCTCTTAGTGCGTGGGATATGGCGGCTTATGGTTGCAGCCACCGTATCGAACGTTTCCCGCTCGAGTAGCTCCGCATCGTTCTCTGGCGCGCTCTTATAAGGGTAGACATCGTCGGCCTTCCATTGCTCGACTAGCTCTGCCCTGCGCTCCCTAATGCGTTCCCTGAAGTGCTCCCTGAGCTCAACTCTGGCGGCCCCGACCAGTGCACCAACGGGCGTCGTCGTGTCATCTGCCAGGACGAAGGTGCCAATATGATCAGGGACCCCGGACCAGAGAACGTATGCCGTAAACTCGAACCCTGGCGCCTTAATCCCCATATCAATAATATCCATGGAGACGCCATTTTCATCACACAAGTGAAGTTCGCGGCTGACTTTCATTTTCCATTCGATGATGCGAACTTCTGCAGAGTGCTGAATGTCGTCAAAGGTAAATGAGAAGGAGCGCTTAGTGTCCTTCTGTATGGCCGACTCAGGCTCTACCCGTTTGCCGTCGTAGACGACAGAGATCTTTGGATAGCGAATCAAGTACGGCCCAAGCTCGGTGATTATCTTATTTACGGCATTTTCGGTCAAGAGGGAGTCGAGACGAGTGTCTTGCCGACCCCATGCCTCAAAGACTGTACCAGTGGGGTCGATTGTCGGCTCAGGGTCCGAGATTATGAAGTCGTTGCGAGCATCACTTGATGCCGATACTACAGTTTTGAGCCTTTTGCCAGTTGCGTCCGTGGCGACCGTAGTCCACCTGATCTGTGATCCGAGTGCATAGCCGCGTAGACGCCCCTGGCCGTTTCGTCCATGGAGAGGTCGCTGTTCTAAAATTGACCGCTTTGTTGTCGGCTTCCATGATCCGCCAATGCGATCAAACGTCGATGCGCAAGATTCTGGGGATATTCCGGATCCATCGTCGGAGATGATTATTCGATCTGTGCCCGTAAGTTCTGAACGATGGATCTCGATTGAGACATTATTCGCGTCCGCGTCCAAAGAATTCCAAATGAACTCTTTTACGGCACCGATCGGATCGCGCTCGTGCGCGAGTCGCTCTACATGATCCTCTGCCGCTTCAAGGTGAACCCGTCGCATATGGACATAGTGCTTCGGCTTTTTCGGGCAGGCCATAGGTTGTCAACAAATGTTACTCATAGGATACGTCTCACCTGTGCCGATCCAGGCGCATGCAAGGGTCCTGGAGCTCCCACGGCCTGAGATGCTGACACTGCTCTGCGCTTTGAGGCAGTGTCGGCGAATGTTGGTGAACGTGCTTAAATCACGAGGTCGATGCCGTTGTCTCTGAGTTCCTGCGGTGTCAGGTCGATGGTGGGCTCGTCGGCAAGCTCTGCGTGGTAGCCGATCTCGTAGCGATTCGCAGGCGCTTTGACCTCGGTGACCTCAATGGGCCGGCCGTTGGCGTGGGCCATGGTGCGGCGGATGATCAGCAGTGCTTCGGCGTAGTCCATCGCCAGCAGGGTGCGTTCGTCTTCGTAGGCGATGCGGGCGGTGGTGAGGGTCATCCATCGGATGGGGCCGTGTTCGCGGATGAGTGATTGGTAGAAGAACCCGGCGCGTTTGCGGTACTGGTCGTGGCGCTTTGGGTTGTCCCAGTCGGGGAGCATGTCGGCGTTGGTGTAGGAGTTGATCTCCAGTCGGGCGGATGCGCCGTGGATGACGGCGGTGTGGCCTCGGTGCCACATGCTGCGGCGGTGGATGACGGGGTGTCCGGGCCGGACGCCGAGGATGATCGCGGTATCGCGGTTGGCGCTGATCTTCTCGTCGGTGAACAGCGGGGCGTCGGGGTCGGCGTCGCGCATGGCGAGGTCCCACCCGAACTCTTGGACGTCGGGGTGGTTGCCGGGGGCGGCGAGGTCGGGCCGCTTGCGGTCGGTGATGACGATTGTGCGGCGTTCGGGCATGGGGCGGACGAATGAGCCGCGTCCGCGCATGACGTAGGCGAGTCCTTCGGAGACCAGGGTGTCGATGGCCTTGCGGACGGTGGGGCGGGAGACGTCGTACTTCCTGACGAGTTCGGGTTCGCTGGGCAGTGCGCCGCCGGGCGGGTAGCGGCCGTCCAGGATCGCGGTGCGCAGGTCGGTGGTGATGACGCGCCAGATGGCGTCCTTCTCGTCGGTCTCCATGACCTTCCCTTCCGAACATTTTCTCAGCACTACTTGTACTACAGGTTGACGAACAGATCAAAGCAAGTCAACATGTACTACAGGTAGTACTGCGATCGTGGGAAGGTGGTGGTTGATCATGAACGCTGGCAACGAACACCCGGAATGGATGACCGACCTCGTGCGGGTCGTCAACGCGCCGGGCTACCAACGATGGCGGCAGATGGTCGCCGCAACAGGCGGCTGCGCCCACCCGATCCACCTCACCGGCGACTCGACCATCGTCGACGCGAGCACGGGCGAGGCGCTGCACACCTACACCACCACCGACGAACCCGGCGGGCACCTCCTCGTCGCCTGCGGCAACCGGCGCGCATCGGTCTGCCCGGCCTGCTCGGAGGTCTACCGCGCCGACACCTTCCATCTCATCCGCGCGGGCCTGTCCGGCGGCAAAGGGATACCGGAGACGGTCAGCGCTCATCCGCGGGCGTTCGTCACACTGACTGCGCCGTCCTTCGGGCCGGTCCACACCCGGCGCGAGACAAGCGGGACCGTGCGGGCCTGCCGTCCCCGCAACCGGGACCGCACATGTGAACACGGGCGGCCGGTCGGCTGCCACACCCGACATGAGCCGCAGGACGACCGATTGGGTCAGCCCATCTGCCCGGACTGCTATGACTACATCGGGGCCGTGTTGTGGCAGGCACACGCAGGCGTGCTGTGGCACCGCTTCACCCTGGCCATGCGTCAAGAGCTGGCCGCCCAGGCAGGGATGAGCCGCCGCACGTTCGGCAAACAGATGCGGGTCTCCTTCGCCAAGGTCGCCGAGTATCAGCGGCGCGGCCTGGTCCACTTTCACGCGATCATCCGCCTGGACGGCCCCGAGGGGGCGCACGAGCCACCTCCCGACTGGGCCGATCACGACCTGCTGGTCCGTGCGATCCCTCCCGCCGTCAAACGGGTGTCGGTGAAGTCACCGGTCAGCGAGTTGGGCCGGCGGGTGCTGCGGTGGGGTGATCAGCTCGACATCCGTCCCGTTCTGCTCGATCCCACGGCTGAGGGGCTGAGCGAACAGGCGGTCGCGGGCTATATCGCCAAGTACGCCACCAAGGGCGCGGAAGCCTCCGGCACCGTGGACCACCGGCTGTCCTGCTCGGTCTGCGGCGGCCGTGGACGCGTGAGCGTCCTGGCCCCCTGCGAACGCTGCCACGGCACCGGTCTCAAACCCGGACTGCTCCTGGACGCGCTCCCCGTCACCGATCATGCCCGGCGCATGATCCGCACCTGCTGGGACCTCGGCGCACGACCGGAGTTCAGCACCCTGCGACTACGGCCCTGGGCGCACATGCTCGGCTTCCGGGGCCACTTCTCCACCAAGAGCCGCGCCTACTCGGTCAAGCTCGGAGACCTGCGCGGCGCTCGCTCCCTGCACCGGGCCGCGCAAGCACGTGAACGGTACGGCCTACCCGCCCTCGGCGACGCCACAACCCTCGTTCTCGGTCACTGGCGCTTCGCCGGGATCGGCCACACCCCCGGCGAAGCAGTCATGGCCGAACACATCCGCCAACGCGTCCAAACCGCCCGGCACATCGCGGCAGAACGCGAGCCCGAATGAAGCCAACCGACCAGTCCGACGATCGTCGGCTCTACCGCGTCAGCGACGCCATGCGCCTGCTCAGCCTGAGCCGCACGGTGATCTACGAACAGATCAGATCGGGCCGTCTGCGCTCGGTCACCCAAGGCCGCGCCCGGCTCATCCCGGCCTCGGCCATCACCGAATACATCTCCCTACTGGAACAGGAGGCGAGGAAAGCATCATGACCACTCGGCGTAGCAGGGGAGACGGCGGTCTGCACTGGGACGAACAGAGGGAGCGCTGGATCGCCTCCGTAACGGTCGGCTATACGCCCGCTGGCAAGCGCATCGTGAAGAAGGCCAGCGGCAAGACCAAGACCGAGGCCAAGACCAAGCTCAAAGAGATCATCCGCGACTACGAAGACGGCTTGGCCATTGCTCCGGCGGACTACACGGTTGAGCGCGCCGTGAACGACTGGCTGGCCTACGGGCTGAGTGGGCGGGACAAGGGCACCGTCACCGCCTGCACGATTCTGAGCAACACTCACATCATCCCTGCGCTGGGCGCTCGGAAGCTTCGGGATCTCAGCGCGGAAGACGTGGACAAGTGGCTAGCAGACAAGGCGAAAAGCCTGAGCACTCGCACCCTTCAGGGGCTTCACTCGTGCCTGAATCGGGCGATCAAGCGGGCGATGGCGCGCGACAAGGTCAAGCGGAATGTGGTGGCGCTCTGCTCGGTCCCTAAAGGGAAGGCGGGTCGCCCGTCGAAGGCTCTTACTTTGGCTCAGGCGGAGGCTGTACTGGAGGCAGCCGAGGGTTCTCGGATGTACGCCTACATCGTCCTGTCGTTGCTCACTGGCGCGAGGACGGAAGAACTCAGGGCGCTGACGTGGGATCACGTGGATACGGAAGGTGACCCGAGCGCCACGCCGCCCATACCGCCCCACGTGGCCGTCTGGCGGTCGGTGCGGGCCGGCGGCGACACCAAGACCCGCAAATCCCGCCGGACCCTCGCCTTGTCCAAGCGCTGTATGGACGCACTACAGCGGCAGAGGGAGCAGCAGGAAAGGGAGAGGGAGATCGCGGGGGAGAACTGGCAGGAAAGCGGCCTGGTGTTCGCGTCCAAGGTAGGGACACCGCTCGATCCCTCGCACGTCCGGCGAGACTTCCGCAATGCGATCAAGACCGCGCAAGGCGTGGACCCGGCCGAGTGGACGCCACGGGAGCTCCGGCACAGCTTCGTCTCGCTGCTCTCGGACAACGGCATCCCGTTGGAGGAGATCTCCCGTCTTGTCGGCCACAGCAGTACGTCGACGACGGAAGCCGTCTACCGCAAGCAGATCCGACCAGTCCTCCAGGCTGGTGCAGTTGCTATGGATCGAATCTTCCGGGAGGAGTAGTCGTCCGGGCACGGGACCAACTCCAGCCAGGAGGTGGGCTCCCTTCATGTGAAGGGCTGTTTCGGGGCGTATTCTCTACGCGCGTGCGCTGAGCGCTGGTATTCCATTACGGGTGAATGAATGTACGCCCTTTGGCGTGAGAGGCGGGTAGATGGGTCGTCGCAGCAGACGACGTGAAGGCGACTTAGCGGATACTCATAGCCCTGAACAAGGCGGCAGCATCGATAAGTCAAATAATTGGTTGGAAGCCTTGGCGCGCCCTCGAGGTACCGCTGCTCTTGCACTCGGGGGCCTGCTTGTGTCCCTGGCGTCCTTCCTCACAAGCACGAGCATCACGAAGCTCAGCATCCTCGGCCCTGTAGCGTTCGGTTTCCTCATCAGATTGGCTTGGCGTAGGCGAGGTTGGCTGTTCACTGCGGGAGCGTCACTCGCCGTCCTGCTTTCGCTCGTACTGGCTACGCGGGTCTACTCGGCTCCTGGTACGACCTCGTTCTGGTACGACGGTGATGTGATGGATCTCTCTGCCCTGCCGCTCTCAGATGGCGCAGGCATCCCACTGACGGCCAGTCCTGATCACGGTCAGATTTATCAGACAATCCTCCCAGTTCAGTCGGATTCGGGCGAAATTCTAGTCTCGTGTACGCAGGATGGGCTTATCACTGTCGGTGCCCGATCAGCCGAGATGGAGTGGGCGCGGATCGAGAGCGGAAAATTCCAAACACTCTGGGTGCCCGTGGCATTTCTCGGTGGTTTAGCTCCTGGGACTGCTCGCACGTTGCTGCCGTGCTCCAACTGGCGGTGGCAAGTCCAGAATCTAGGAGATCCGTAGGCGACCGTCTTGGATGGATAGTCACTCAGTTAGTCACTCAGGAGACGAAGAAGGCCGGTTCCGATGATCGGAACCGGCCTCTCAGCTGGTACTTCTGGGTCGGGGTGGCGGGATTTGAACCCACGGCCTCTTCGTCCCGAACGAAGCGCGCTGCCAAGCTGCGCTACACCCCGGTGTCGCAGTCGTCCTGCCCTGCGACTCGGCAAGTCTAGCGGACTTTGTGCGTGCTTGTGCGTCAGCGTGCCGGGCGGCGGGGAACCAAGGTCAACAATGTGGCCTCGGGCGGGCAGGCGAACCTGACCGGGGCGTAAGGCGAGGTTCCGAGGCCGGCGGACACGTGGAGCCAGGAGCTCTCGTGCCTGCTCAGCCCCTTCACGCGAGCCCGGTCGATCCCGCAGTTGGTCACGAGGGCCCCGTAGAACGGGATGCACAGCTGGCCGCCGTGCGTGTGGCCGGCGAGCAGCAGTTGATATCCGTCCGCGGCGAACCGAGACATGTTCCGGGGCTCGGGCGAGTGCATGACGCCCAGGCGAAGATCGGCGTCGGCGGGAGCGGGCCCGGCGATCTCGTCGTATCGGTCCCGGTCGATGTGGGAGTCGTGGATGCCGCCCACGTGGACGTCCAGGTCGGCGACCTTCAAGCGTGCGGTGGCGTTGTTCATGTCCACCCAGCCCGCCTCCGTCATGGCGGCTCCCAGTTCCGCCCAGGGCAGGTTGGGGATGTGCTGCCGCGAGTCGTTCTTGGACGTGCGCCACAGATACCGGGCCGGGTTCTTCGGCCGTGGTGCGTAGAGGTCGTTGGATCCGTAGACGAACAGGCCCGGCCGGTCCAGAAGCGGCTCCACGGCCCGCATGTACGGCCCGATCGCGTCGGGGTGGGCCAGCGTGTCACCGGTGTTGACCACCAGGTCGGGCTCCAGGGAGGCCAGCGACCGCACCCAGTTGATCAGCCTCGAGCGTCCCGGCGTGAGGTGAAGATCAGAGATCTGCAGAATCCTGACCGGGCGCTGCCCTGGGGCGAGTACGGGCACGTCGAAGCGGCGAAGGCGGAACCAGTTCCGCTCCACGACGGACGCGTAGCCGAGACCGGCCACACCGAGACCGAGGATGGACAAGGGAATCGCGGTGGCTTTCCTCACACAGCCAATCATGCCCGACCGCTGTCGCCCCTCAGACATAACCTGGCGAGAACCCGGCCCCTGACACGGCAAGATGGATCCATGAGTGCGTTGAAGGACAAGTTGAAGGCCGATCTTGTGACCTCGTTGAAGGCCCGCGACGAGGTGCGGCTCCGGACGATCCGGATGGCGCTGGCCGCCATCGGGGTCGAGGAGGTCGCGGGCAAGGAAGCGCGGGAGCTCTCGGACGACGAGGTCGTCAAGGTCCTCACCCGTGAGGCGAAGAAGCGCAAAGAGGCTTCGGAGGCCTTCGCCAACGCCGGCCGCGCCGCGCAGGCTCAGGCGGAGCTCGACGAGCAGGCCGTCCTGGACGAGTACCTGCCCGCTCAGCTGTCCGACGAGGAGCTGGGGGCGCTCGTCGACGAGGCGATCGCGGAGAGCGGCGCCGCCGGCCCCAAGGCGATGGGGCAGGTCATGAAGGTCCTCAACCCCAAGGTCGCCGGCCGGGCCGAGGGCGGCCGGGTCGCCCAGGCCGTACGGGCCCGCCTCAGCGCCTGAGGCCGCCCGGGCCGTACGAGCCCGTCTCAGCGCCTGAGAGCGCCCGCAGGCCGTCCCCACGGGGACTCACCCGGGAACGACGAAGCCCTCCCCGCCATCGGCGGGGAGGGCTTTCACATCGTCACTGAGCGGGCGGGACGATCGGGGGAGTGACGGGACCACCGGGACCCCCTGGGCCGCCGGGGCCTTCGGGATGGTCGGGATCCTTGTCCTTGTCCTTGTCCGGTGGCGGCTTGGGGGCGCAGGCCTGGCTACAGCCGCCGAACCTCGACATGTCGGGGCGGGTGAAGCTGGTCGCGTCGATCCCCTTCAGCGCCGAGATCATGGTGGCCTTCCAGATCGGGCCGGGGATCGTGGCGCCGAACACCGAGCCGTACTGGCGCCCGTTCATGGTCTCGCCGCTGAGCGGGTACTTCACCGGTCCGCGCGGGTCGCCGAGGCTGACCGCTCCGGCCAGTTCCGGGGTGTAGCCGGCGAACCACACGGTCCGCGACTGGTCGCCCGTTCCGGTCTTGCCGGCCGCGTCCCTGCCGATGCCGCCCACGCCGGACATCGTGCCCTTGGTGAAGACACCCTCGAGGATGTTGTTCGTCGCGTCGGCGATCGCCGGCTCGATGACCCGCTTGCACGACGGCTTGAACGACGTCGTCTTGCCGTTCCGGTCGATCACGGCGGTGATCGCCATGGGCTTGCAGTACTTCCCGCGCGCCCCGAGCGTGGCGTACGCGGAGGCGACGGTGACCGGGTCCATCTCGTTGGCGCCGAGGGTGAAGGTCTGCACCTCGCGGAGCTTCGTGCCGTCGGAGCGGCTGATCCCCATGTCCTTGGCGGTCTTGACCACGTTGCAGAGGCCGACCTTCCGCTCCAGCGTCATGAAGAAGGTGTTCACCGATCCCCATGTGCCGGTCTGGAGGCTTTCGAACCCGCCCTCGCCACCCTCGGAGTTGTGCTGAGCCACGCCTGGAGCTCCGACGTTCTGGCCCTTGCAGTTCTTGAAGTCCGCGTAGGCGTGGGCCTCGAACGTGCCGCCGACCTTGAACCCGTCGTTGAACTTCAGGCCCTCCTTGAGGGCGGTCACCAGAGTGAACACCTTGAAGGTCGATCCGGCCTGGAAACCGCTCCCGCCACCGTGGGCCGCGTTCGCCACGATGTTGTAGGAGATCTCGTTCTTCTTCTTGTTCCGGCCGAACTTGCGGCTGGAGGCCATCGCCCGGATCGCGCCCGTTCCCGGCTCGACGAGCGCCTCGGACGCCACCGGCTTGTCGGAGGTGCTGACGTACTTCTTGATCGCCTTTTCCGCGGCCTTCTGCATCTTCGGGGTGAGCGTGGTCTTGATGGTCAGGCCGCCGCGGTTGAGGAAGTCCTCACGGGCCTTGGGCGTCTTACCGAACTGCGGGTTGTTCCTGATCTCGTTGCTGACGTAGAGGCAGAAGTACGGGTAGGCGCTCTCCCCGCATCCGCCCGGGATCGCCACGTCCTTGTAGCCGAGCTTCTTCGCCTTCGACTCCGCCGCCTCGGCCGGAGTGATGATCTTCAGTTCGGCCATCCGGTCAAGCACCGTGTTGCGCCGCTCGAGGAGGCGATCGCTGGTCACCTTGCCCCGGTTGGGGTCGGTCCTGTTCGGGTCCTGTACGGCTCCCGCCAGCGTGGCCGCCTCGGTCAGGTTGAGCTGGGAGGCGTGCTTGCCGAAGAAGCGCTGGGAGGCGGCCTCGATCCCGTACGCGCTGGCGCCGTAGTAGGCGATGTTGAGGTAGCGGTTGAGGATCTCGTCCTTGGAGTACTTCTTCTCGATCGCCATCGCGTAGCGGATCTCGTTGAGCTTCCGCGAGAACGTGGGGGCGACGGCGGCGGCCTTGGCCTCGTCCGAGTCGGCCATGTTGTACAGGACCTGCTTGACGTACTGCTGGGTGATGGACGAGCCGCCCTGGGTCACCCCGCCCGTGGTGACGTTCTTGATCAGGGCGCGGCTCGTGCCTTCGAGGTCGAGCGCGCCGTGCTCGTAGAACCGGAAGTCCTCGATCGCCACGATCGCCTTCTGCATGATCGGGGCGATCTGGTTGAGGGACACCGACACGCGGTTCTGCCAGTAGAACTGGGCGAACGGCTTGCCCTTGGCGTCGAGGAACGTCGTCTTCTCGGGCAGCGGAGGTTCGGGCAGGTCCTCCGGTGCGAGCCGTAGGGCCTCGGTCGCCGACTTCACCGTGACACCCGCGCCGCCGACGGCGGGCAGGACGACGGCCGCCGCCAGGAGACCGGCCACGCCGGCCGCGGCGATCAGCCGCAGAAGGTTCCAGAAAGCCGACGCCCGGCTTTTGCCCTTAGCTTGCACGGATCCAAGGGTACGTCGGATAGGTCACGTGATCGGCACCAATTGCACCAGCTTGCATTACCGCTTGCCGAGGATGACTAGTTATTCCCGGCCACATGGCCTGACATGACCATGCGAGAAATTGGTCCCCCCGGGGACTGTCGGTCCGATCGTCTCCTTGCGTACGTTCTCCTCTGCGGCAACTGCTACAAGGAGGCTCGACGCCCGCGCCCGTCGGCCGAAGTGACGACTGACCACCTAAGGGGAGTGGGGTCGAACATGTGGATCACGGATTGGACCTCCCGTGCCGCCTGTCGAGGTGCGGATCCTGACGCGCTTTTCGTGCAAGGCGCCGCACAGAACCGGGCGAAGCTGATCTGTCGAGGATGCCCTGTCCGTACCGAATGCCTCGCCGATGCACTGGACAACCGCATCGAGTTCGGGGTCTGGGGCGGAATGACCGAGCGGGAACGCAGAGCGCTGCTGAGGCGGCGACCCGACGTCGACTCCTGGCGCGACCTGCTCGAATCAGCCAAGGAAGAGTACGAACGCACCAACGAGTTGATCGCCGGCTGACCCCCGACCGGCTGGGCACCACCGCACACCCATGCGGCATCTCGGCCCGAGTCACCATCGCCGGGTCAGTCTGATTTCACGGCCGGCACCCCGGCCGTTCGGGTCTCGTGGCGGGCGCGCCCTGCGCCTCCCCCTCCATTCATCACCATGACCACGCCGTCACCGCGTGGCACGGTGACCGAGACGAACGCGTCGGACTACGACGCGAGGAGCCGTCCGATCTGGCGCAGTCCCGCCAGGTCGTGGACGTCTTCCGGCATGGCGGGCACCTGAGCCAGCGGCACCGTGGGGTGCGCGGAGGTGAAGTGCTCCTGTTCCCGCTGCTCACGCGCGGCGAGTTGCATGCGGCCCGCATGCAGCCGCAACACGGCGGCGGTCAGGTCGTGTTCGCCGCGCGCCTCCAGATCCTCGGCGGCGGCGGCGCTCCGGGCCGCGGACAGTGTGGAGGCCGAGGCCCGGTGCACCCGGTTGACCACCACCCCGGCCAGGGGCATGCGGTCGTCGGCCAGCCGTTCGACGAAGTAGGAGGCCTCGCGCATGGCGTCGCGCTCCGGCGCGGCGACGACGAGGAAGGCCGTCCCGGGCGCCTGCAGGAGGCGGTAGGTCTGCTCGGCCCGCTGCCGGAAACCGCCGAACACCGCGTCGAGGGCGGAGACGAAGGTCTGGATGTCCTTCAGCACCTGTGCTCCGAGCACCTTGGTCAACATGCCCGCGACGATGCCGAATCCGGCGTTGAGCAGCTTGAACGCGCTCCGTCCCCCTGCCTTGGCCGGGGCCGTGAGGATGCGGATCAGCCGTCCGTCGAGGAACCGCCCGAGCCGTTCTGGCGCGTCCAGGAAGTCGAGGGCGGACCGCGACGGCGGGGTGTCGACCACGATCAGGTCCCAGTCGCCCGAACGGCGGAGCTGGCCGAGCTTCTCCATGGCCATGTACTCCTGCGTGCCGGAGAAGCTCGACGACAACGACTGGTAGAACGGGTTGGTCAGGATCTGCTGAGCCCGCTGGGGGTCGGCGTGGGCCTCGATGATCTCGTCGAAGGTCCGCTTCATGTCGAGCATCATCGCGTGGAGCTCGCCGCCGTTGGCCGCGTCGACCCTGTCGTCCGCGGTGCCGTTGCCCATGATGCGACGTGGGGTGTTGTCGAGCTCGGTGAGGCCCATCGACTGGGCGAGTCGCCGGGCGGGATCGACGGTGAGCACCACGACCGAGCGCCCGCGTTCCGCGGCGCGCAGTCCCAGCGCCGCCGCCGTCGTGGTCTTCCCGACGCCGCCCGACCCGCAGCACACGATGATCCGCGTCCCGTCGTCGTCCAGGATCGCGTCGATGTCCAGCGCGGGGGCGGTCCTGCTCACAGCTCAACCTCTTCTGCCTGGATGGGCGGGTGCGTCGCCGTCATGCCGCGCCCTGGTCGTGGATGCTCTCGGCGAGCTCGTAGAGGCCCGTGAGATCGACGCCGTCGGCCAGCAGGGGCAGGTCGTACCGGGGGACGCCGGCGGTGTCCAGCGTGTCGCGCTCGCGCCTCTCCAGCTCCGTACGCGTGGCGTGCTCCGCGATCTCCAGGGCGAGGGCCTCCGCGATCAGGGACGCGTCGGACTTGCCGTCCGCGAGGCCGGCCGCCTTCAGTCCCAGGGCGAGCTCCGACAGGTCGAACCGGTCGGCGGCGGCGGCGTCGAGGACGGCGTCCGGCAGCGTCGTCGGCCGGACCATGTTGATGAAGACGCCGCCGACGGGGAGCTTGGCCGCGCGCAGCTCGTCGATGCCGTCGAGCGTCTCCTGGACGGGCATCTCCTCCAGGAGCGTCACGAAGTGCACGGCCGTCTCCGGTGAGGCGAGGACGCCCCGGACCATGTCGGCGTGGTTCTTGACCGGGCCGACCCTGGCCAGCCCGGCGACCTCCTGGGTGACGTTGAGGAACCGGGCGATCCTGCCGGTCGGGGGCGCGTCCATGACGATCGCGTCGTAGACCCTGCGCCCGGAGCCGTTGCGCCGCCGTACGGCCTCGCTGGTCTTGCCGGTCACCAGGACGTCGCGCAGACCGGGCGCGATGGTCGTGGCGAAGTCGATCATGCCCATCCGGGTGAGCGCCTTGCCCATGCGCTTGATGCCGTAGAACATCTCGAGGTAGTCGAGCATGGCCTCTTCGGGATCGATCGCCAGCGCGTAGACGTCGCCGCCTCCGGGCGCCACGGCGATCTTCCGCTCCTCGTACGGCAGGGGCGGGAGGTCGAAGACCTGCGCGATGCCCTGCCGTCCCTCCACCTCCACGAGTAACACCTTGCGGTCGCCCGCGGCCAAGGCCAGGGCGAGGGCCGCGGCCACGGTCGTCTTGCCGGTCCCGCCCTTCCCGGTCACGACGTGCAGTCGCACGCCCTCCCAGTCGGTGTCACGGGACGTGCTCTTCCTGCGGGCTGGCTGTTTCACTTCGCCTCCTCCGGCCTGCCTGACGGGGTCGTCACGCGGGACCCGCCACAGCTGCGCCGGTCGGCCGGCCTGCTCCACTCGCCCACGCTTCGAAGGCTACCCAACGGTCATATCCCGATTCATCTCGGTCGACTTCGTGGGGAACCACGCATGACGGCTTGGACGTCGCTTGGGTAAGACTTGGTTTTCGGGCGTATCCCCCCTAACGCGCCCACTAAGGAGATGCCGGCAATGGAGTCGGTACTGTTCCCGTTCGTCGTGATCCTGGTCGTACTCGCGCTCATCGCCGTCGCCCGCGGCGTGCGCGTCGTCCAGCAGTTCGAAACCGGGATCATCTTCAGGCTGGGCCGCATCCGGCCGGACGTGCGCGGGCCCGGCCTGCACCTGATCATCCCGGTCGTCGACCGGATGCAGAAGGTCAACATGCAGATCGTCACGATGGAGGTTCCCGCGCAGGAGGGCATCACCCGGGACAACGTGTCGGTCCGCGTCGACGCGGTCGTGTACTTCCGGGTCATCGAGCCGATCAAGGCCTTCGTCAACGTGCAGAACTATCTCTACGCCGTCTCGCAGGTCGCCCAGACGTCCCTGCGGTCGGTCATCGGCCAGTCCGAGCTCGACCAGCTCCTGTCCGACAGGGACGAGCTGAACGCCAAGCTGAAAGTCGTCATCGACGAGCCGACCGAGGGTCCCTGGGGTGTCAGGATCGAGCGGGTCGAGATCAAGGACGTCGTGCTTCCCGAGGGCATGAAGCGGTCGATGTCCCGTCAGGCCGAGGCCGAGCGCGAGCGCCGGGCCCGCATCATCACGGCGGACGGCGAGTTCCAGGCCTCCAAGCGGCTGGCCGCGGCCGCGCGGCAGATGTCCTCCGACCCCGCGGCCCTGCAGCTGCGCATGCTCCAGACCGTCGTGGAGGTCGCGGCGGAGAAGAACAGCACGCTCGTCATGCCGATGCCCGTCGAACTGCTGCGCTTCTTCGACCGGATGGCCCCCGCCGCCGAGCGGCCCCCCGCCCCGGTGGCGGAGGATCCGGAGCCCGAGCCCGTGGAGGAGACGCTCGACGAGTTGCCGGCGGTCGAGCCGCCCGCCGATCTGCCCGCCGATCTGCCCGGTGGTGCGCCCGGGGAGGGCCTCCGGATCGAGGCTCCGCTGGGGAACGGCACAGGCGACGGCGGCAAGGCCTGACGCATCGATAGCCTGTGCGCATGACCAAGTGGGAATACGTCACGGTGCCGCTGCTGACGCATGCGACCAAGCAGATCCTGGACAACTGGGGAGAGGACGGCTGGGAGCTCGTCTCGATCGTCCCCGGGCCCAACCCCGAGCAACTCGTCGCCTACATGAAGCGGCCCAAGTGATGGCGACGCCGGAAGAGCGGATCGCCGGCCTCGGGCTCGTCCTGCCCGAGGTCGTGCCCCCGCTGGCCGCCTACGTGCCCGCCGTGCGGACGGGCGACCACGTATACACCTCCGGCCAGCTGCCGATGGTCGACGGGAAGCTCGCCGCCACCGGCAAGGTGGGGGCCGAGGTCTCGGCGGAGGAGGCCAAGGAGCTCGCGCGCGTGTGCGGGCTCAACGCGATCGCGGCCCTCAGGTCCGTGGCCGGGGACCTGTCGAACGTCGCGCGGATCGTCAAGGTCGTCGGCTTCGTCGCCAGCGCTCCCGACTTCACCGGGCAGCCTCAGGTCGTCAACGGCGTGAGCGAACTGCTCGGCGAGGTCTTCGGCGACGCGGGCAAGCACGCCAGAAGCGCTGTGGGCGTCGCCGTACTCCCGCTCGACGCCCCCGTGGAAGTCGAGATCATCGCCGAACTCCACGCCTGACTCGCGGCGCGTCCCGGGCTCGCCGGGCGCGATCACCGCACATCCTCGGAGAAGGGGCCGTCCGCCGGCCCCTTCTCCGGCTCTCCCTGCTTTCCTCCCGCTTTCGCGCCGTCCCCGGTTTCCGGATTTTTCGGGCAGTTCGCCGGCCGTCTCCCGCACGCCCCCATCCCCAGGGCGCGGCGGCGCGAATACCATGAGGCCGGGAAAACCGAGTGATGTTCTACTGGAGGCGCACATGGGCATTCCACTGCCGGGAGAGTTCGGGGAGCGTGCGCGCGGCATCCTGTCCGGCCGCATCGTGCCCGTCCCCGCCCGTGACGCCGCCACCGTGGTGCTGCTCCGGGACGACCCCTTCGAGGTCTACCTGCTGAAGCGCAAGGCGACGATGGCCTTCGCGGCGGGCGCCTACGTGTTCCCCGGTGGTTCGGTCGACCCGCGGGACAGCGACCACGCCGTCGCCTGGGCGGGTCCGTCGCCCGCCGAATGGGGCGAGTCGTTCGGAGCCGACGAGCGGACGGCCAGGGGCCTGGTCTGCGCCGCCGTACGGGAGACCTTCGAGGAGTCCGGAGTCCTGCTCGCCGGGCCCAGTCCGGAGACGGTCGTGGCGGACACCACGGGCGACGACTGGGAGGCCGATCGCCTCGCGCTGGTCGACCACACCCTGTCGTTCGCCGAGTTCCTCGATCGGCGCGGGCTCGTGCTCCGGTCCGACCTGCTGAAGGCCTGGGCGCACTGGATCACGCCGGAGATCGAGACCCGGCGGTTCGACACACGGTTCTTCGTGGCCGCCCTGCCCGCCGGCCAGCGGACGCGCGATGTGGGCGGGGAGGCGGACGTCGTGGCGTGGATGACGCCGGACACGGCGCTCGTCCGGGGCCGGGCGGGCGAAATCATGCTCATGCCACCGACATTTCACACATTGACCGAGATTGCGGCGTTCGAGAGGATCGACGACGTGTTCTCGAACGACCAGACGATCACGACCTTCCTGCCGTCCGCCAGGGAACATGACGGACAGGTCGTCCTGGACGTCCCCGACATCGACTACCGCCTCCCCACGCAGAAGCGGGAGACGGCATGAGCGGGCTGCGGATCCCGGTCGACGGACCGGACGGATCGGGTACGGCCGGCGCGATCAACCTGCTGGCCCCGAACCCGTCGCCGATGACCCTGGACGGCACCAACACCTGGGTCGTCGGTCTCTCGGACGACGTGCTGGTCGTCGACCCGGGGCCCGACGACGAGACGCATCTCAAGCGGGTCGCCGGCCACCTGGGCGACCGCAGGGTGACGGCGATTCTGTTGACGCACGGCCACGAGGACCACAGCGGCGGCGCCAGGCGGTTCGCCGAGATGGTGGGCGCGCCGGTCCGCGCGCTCGATCCCCGGCACCGGCTGGGCGAGGAGGGACTCGCGGACGGGGACGTGGTGACGGCCGGCGACACGGAGGTCAGGATCGTCGGCACACCGGGGCACTCGTTCGACTCGTTGTGCTTCTGGTTGCCGCAGGACCGGGCGATGCTCACCGGTGACACGATCCTCGGCCGGGGAACCACCGTGATCGCGCACGACGGGGATCTCGGCGATTACCTCCACAGCCTCGACAGGCTCAGGCACGGCGCCGAGATGCTGGAGGCCGAGGCGCTGCTACCCGGTCACGGGCCGGTGCTGCCCGACCCGGTCGGCGTGCTCGACGCCTACATCGCGCACCGGCGGCAGCGGCTCGACCAGATCCGCGAGGCCATCAGGCAGGGGGCCAAGGACGCCCGCGAGATCGTCGAGATCGTCTACGCCGACGTGGACACATCGCTCTGGCCCGCCGCCGAGATGTCGGTCGCGGCCCAGCTGAACTACCTCAAGAGGCTTTAGCGCGAGCGGTTGTAGAGCCGCTCCCTGTCCATGATCACGACAGCCTTGGCCTCGATGCGCAGCCAGCCACGCTGGGCGAAGTCGGCCAGAGCCTTGTTGACCGTCTCCCGTGAGGCGCCCACGAGCTGGGCGAGCTCCTCCTGGGTGAGATCGTGGTGCACCCGGATGCCGTCGTCGGTCTTCTTGCCGAAGCGGTCGGCCAGGTCGAGCAGCTGCTTGGCGACGCGGCCGGGAACGTCGGTGAAGACCAGGTCGGCCAGCACGTCGTTGGTGCGGCGGAGCCGCTGCGCGAGCGCGCGCAGCAGATGGAGGGCGACCTCGGGACGTCCGGTCAGCCACGGACGGAGGTCGTCGTGCCCCAGCCCGGCGAGCCGGACGTCGGTCAGCGCGATGGCGGACGCCGTACGGGGGCGGGGGTCGAAGAGGGACAGCTCGCCGAACATCTCGCCCGGCCCGAGGACGCTCAGCAGGTTCTCTCGGCCGTCGGGCGCTGTTCGCGCTAACTTGATCTTGCCCTCGAGCACCACGTAGAGCCGGTCTCCCGTCTCGTTCTCACTGAAGAGGGTGCGGCCCTTGGGCAGTTCGACCTCGGTGACGCTGGTCCGCAGCGCCGCGGCGCTCTCACTGTCGAGCGCGGAGAACAGGGGAGCCTTGCTCAGTACTTCTTCGGTGCTCACGGTGCCTCCTTTACTGTGGTTCGCGCTCGGTCGTCGGCTCCGTGCTTAGCCATTGTGACCCACGCCTTCCGCATAGGCTTACGGGGTGTCCCGCAAAGTTCCATCGGCGGCCGAGTCCAGGCTCGCTCTGGTGCGTCGTGCCCGGCGGATCAATCGAATCCTGGCCGAAACCTATCCTGACGCCCATTGTGAGCTCGACTTCGGCAACCCCCTTGAACTGCTGGTCGCCACGATCCTCTCGGCGCAGTGTACGGACAAAAGGGTAAATATGGTTACTCCGGTGCTTTTTGCGAAGTATCGGACAGCGGCTGACTTCGCGGCGGCGGACCGCGCGGAGCTCGAGGGGATCATCAAATCGACCGGGTTCTTCCGGGCGAAGGCGAACAGCATCATCGGCATGGCTCAGGCGCTCTGCGAACGACACGAGGGCGAGGTTCCCGGCTCGCTCCCCGAACTGGTCAAGCTGCCGGGCGTCGGCCGCAAGACCGCGAACGTGGTGCTCGGAAACGCCTTCGACGTGCCGGGGATCACCGTGGACACCCATTTCCAGCGGCTGTCCCGGCGCTTCGGGTGGACCACGGAGACCGATCCCGTGAAGATCGAGCACGAGGTCGGCGACCTCATCCCCAAGTCCCAGTGGACGATGTTGTCCCATCGGCTCATCTGGCACGGCCGGCGGATCTGCCAGGCACGCAAGCCCGCCTGCGGCGCCTGCCCGCTCGCGGCGCTCTGCCCGTCGTACGGCGCCGGCCCCACCGACCCAGAAGAGGCCCGCAAGCTCGTCAAGACGGGCCCGTTCTCCTGAGCCCGGGGGCCGGTTCCTGCGCGCCGGGCGCGTTTTCCTCTCCTCAGCGGGAAGCCTCAGCGGTCCGCGGTCGTTGTACGGCAGGCTGGTCGGCTCAGGCCCCCGAGGGGCCGAGCCAGCGCTAATCGGAGGTGCTCGTGGTTCCCGGCTGGTTGACCGACTTGGCGGCGGGAGCCGTACGGACCCGGGTTCCCGCGGCGTTGCGGCCGCCCCCGAACGGCGACGGCCGGCGTGCCGCGGTGCTGCTGCTGTTCGGCGAGGGGCCGGAAGGGCCCGACATCCTGCTCATCCAGCGCAGTTCCAAGGGGCGGGTGCACGCCGGGCAGCCCGCCTTCCCCGGCGGCGGTCTCGACCCCGACGACGACGGCCCGACCGGCGCGGCCCTGCGTGAGGCGGAGGAGGAGACCGGCCTCGACCCGGAGGGCGTCGAGGTGGTCGGCACCATGCCCGAGCTGTACGTCTCGCGCAGCCACAACCGCGTGACGCCCGTGCTGGCCTGGTGGCACACGCCGTGCGCCGTGCACGCGGCCTCGCCGGACGAGGTGGAGTCGGTGGAGCGCGTCCCCATCGCCGAACTGGTCGATCCGGCCAACCGGCTCCAGCTCCGCTATCCCACCAGAGCCGCGTCCCATCCGGCGTTCCGCGTACGCGGTCTGCTGGTGTGGGGATTCACCGCCGGAGTGCTCGACGGGGTCCTGGCCGCGACGGGATTCGAGCGGCCGTGGGACCGGTCACGGATCGAGGATCTGCCGCCCGAGGTCCTGGACCTCGCCGCCCGAGGTTAGCGTCAGGCCGAGCGCCGCCCAGTCGGCGACGTCCTCGTCCTCGTCCGAGGTCAGGCGCCGCAGCGCGGCGAGCCCGGTGGGGTCGGGGGGATCACCCATGACGTTGGGCAACGCGTAGGCGGCGCCGTACCGGACGACGGGATCGTCGCTCCCGGCGAGCTCGATCACCGACGGGAGGGCGCGTACGTCGCGCAGGTGCCCGAACGCGATCAGCACCGAGTAGAGCACATGGGAATCGGTCTCGCTCACGGCGAGATAGCGCAGGATGGGCAGGGTCCTGTCGGCGAACGGCCGGTCACGGCCGAGCTCGCCGAGGATGTCCACGCCGAGCACCCGCTCGTTCACGGACGCGCTCGCGCACAGGCGCCTGGCCACCGTGAACGTCTCGAGGTCTCCTCGTGCCTGCAGCGTGGTGATGGTCTGCCACCGTGTGGTCCCGTCCGGGTCCGTGTCGCCGAGGGCGATCTGGATGAGCCTGTCGACACCGGATTCTCGATCGCCGTGTGGCTCCCGCCGGGTCCGCTCGCGCTGGGCCTCATCGTCATCGGATGGCCCGTCCCCTGCCTCCATGACGTCACGATATCGAGGAGACCTGCGGGACGCCTGCACGATGACGGGCGCGGCTGGATACCGTTGAAACTGTGCGCGGTGATCTCCTGGACCTCATTCTGATCGGCCTCGTGGTGGCCTTCGCCGTATCCGGTTATCGGCAGGGCTTCATCATCGGGGCCTTCAGCTTCATCGGGTTCGTCGGCGGTGCCGTACTCGGAATGTTCGTCGCGCCACCGATCGCAGGCGCGATCGTGAGCGGAGACACGGAACGGGCGCTGCTCGCCATCGTGGTGGTGTTCCTCGCCGCGACCGTGGGCCAGTTCGCGTCGTCCACCATCGGGGCCGTGGTCCGCAGCCATGTGACGTGGGAACCCGCGAAAACCGTCGACGCCTTCGGGGGCTCGGTGGCCAGCGGCCTGTCCGTCCTGATCATCGCGTGGCTCCTCGGCTCGCTGATGGTCTCGATGAGCTTCGCCGTGATCAGGGACCAGGTGAACGGCTCGGTGGTCTGGCAGACCGTCGACGACGCCATCCCCAGTGGTGTCCGGGCGCTGCAGAAGCCGTTCAGGGACTTCGTCGACTCCTCGGAATGGCCGCAGGTGATCACCTCCATCGGGGGGCAGAACGTGGCGCCGCCCGACGAGGGGGTCCTGAAGGGCAGCCCGGATCTGACCCGGGCGCGCAAGTCCATCGTGAAGGTCCAGGGCACCGCCCCGACGTGCCGCAAGCGCATCGAGGGCACCGGATTCGTCTACGCGCCCCACAAGATCATGACCAACGCCCACGTGGTCGCAGGCGTGACGCGGGATCTCCGGGTCACCGACTCCACGGGGGCGGGCCACGACGCCCGTGTGGTGCTCTACAACCCCGACAGGGACATCGCCATCCTCGACGTGCCGGACCTGCAGGTGCAGGCGCTCCGCTTCGACTACTCGGCCGAGAGTCGCGACGACGCGGTCATCGCCGGCTACCCCAAGGGGCACGGGTTCACGCCGCTGGCCGCGAGGATCAGGGTCAAGCAGCGAGCCGAGTCGTACGACATCTACAACCACCGCAAGGTCGACCGTGAGGTCTACGCGATCCGGGGCAAGGTCCAGCCGGGCAACTCGGGGGGGCCGCTGCTCAGCCCGGACGGCAAGGTGTTCGGCGTGATCTTCGCGGCGGCCACCGACCAGCCGGAGACGGGTTACGCGCTGACGGCCGAGGAGGTCCTCCCGGACGCCGAAGACGGCAGCGCCGCGACAGCCCGAGTAGGCACCCAAGAATGCGACTGATTCACCTGGGTGACCCCCTTGGGTGACCCCTTGGGTGACCCCTTGGGTGTGATCATGCACAGGTTCGTGGAAGGGCCGGGCGACCTGCGCGGACACCCGGCGTGATCATGCACAGGTTCGGCGGCACGTGCGGCGACCTGCGCGGACACCCGGCGTGATCATGCACAGGTTCGGTGGCACGTGCGGCGACCTGCGCGGACGCCGCTCGTGATCATGCGCGGATTCGGCTTCGTGCGGGCCGACCTGCGTGAATCTCAAGCGTGATCATGCTCACGATTTGTGATCAGGCACAGCCGTTGAGCCGTGGGTCACTTGAGATGTCCCACTATGCGCGATATCGCGGAGTTCGCGTCCGGGGTCCCCGAGTCGATCTCAACGATGATCTGGTCGGCGGCCAGGGTCATCGCCCGCAGATCCAGGTCGAACGGCCGGCGAGAGCCGTACGAGCCGAGACGAGCGGCTCCGCGGGTCAGGAGGGCGACGGCGCCGGACGGGTTGCCCCGCTGAACATGGGTGAGTCCAACGCATATCTGGGCAAGCCCCTGCCAAAGTTCCCGTTCGTCGGAGGGGCCGGTCTTCCAGCGGGCCTCCAGCACCTCATGGGCGTGGAACGGGTGGCCGGTCTCGAGATAACGACGCGCCTCGTCAATTGCCTCCCGGGCGTCCGGCGCGTAGTCATCTGGAACGCGCGGCACGCCTGCGGTGCCGTACGGCAGGGGCCTGCCGAAGTCGTCCCGAGGGCGGGAACTGCGTGGTCTGCCTGCTTCATCACGGTCGCGCATGTCTTCTCCGCATCGCATGATCACGAACAGTTGTCGGCCTGTTCATGGTTATTGATCGAGAACTCTTGCATGATCACGAAGGGGGTTTTCGCAGGTCGGGCTGGCTCTTGCCGAACCTGTGCATGATCACGATCGGAAAGCGGCCAGGTCAGGTGGCCTTTCCACGAACTTGTGCATGATCACGCCCAAGGGGGAGGTGGGCTTGGGGGTCATCGGTCGGGCTCGGGATCGGTGAGCCAGGAGATCAATTCGTTGTCGAACCGCTCAGGCCGCTCCTCGTGCGGGAAGTGTCCGGCCCTGTCGATCTGCCTCCACCGGTACGGCGCGGCGACGTACCGGCTGGAACCCTGGGCGGTCCGGGGGAGCACGCACGTGTCGAGGGATCCGTGCAGTTGCAGGGTGGGCGCCTCGATCTCCTTCCGCATCTGTCTGGCGTAGCGCAGCCCGTCCGGCCGGAGCTGGGAGCGCCCGAACCAGCGGTGGTACTCCAGAGCCGAGTGGGCGACTCCCGGAACGCGGAACGCGTCCTGGTACGTGCGCCGCACGTCGCCGGGAGGCCACTGCGGGCCCGCCCACGCATCGAGCAGACGCCCCACGAACGCGCCTCCGTCGGCCGTCAGCCGGCGTTCCGGCATGATCGGGACCTGGAACGCCAGGGCGTGCCCGCTGGCCCGTATCTGCCCGAAGAAGTCGGTCAGCAGGGCCGCGCGCATCCGCAGGGGGTGGGGAGCGCCGACGGGGACCAGGCGGCGCACGACCTTCGGGTCGAGCACGCTCATCGTCCAGGCGAGCAGCCCGCCCCAGTCGTGGCCCACCACGATGGCCCCCGTCTCGCCGAGGGCCCGGATCAGCCCGGCGGCGTCGACGGCGAGTGTGGGCAGGTCGTAGCCGCGGGGAGGCTTGTCGCTCGCGCCGTATCCCCGGAGATCGACGGCGACGGCGCGGTATCCGGCGGCGGGCAGGGACACGAGCTGGTGCCGCCAGGTCCACCAGAACTGGGGGAAGCCGTGGAGCAGCAGCACCAGCGGCCCCTCACCCGCCTCCACGACGTGGAACCGGGTTCCTCCGGCGTGGACGTCACGGTGGGTCCACGGGCCCTCGATCCGGACCACGGACTCGTCAAGTGCCATCGCTGATGGACTCCCGGTGTGCGCCGACCTGCCCGGCGGTGGGGCCGGTGTACGGCGGGGACGGAGGAGCGGGTGTGGACGTCGCGGGGGCGGCCGCCGTGGTCTTGCCCTCCTCCGGGCCGCTCGCGAGGCCCTTCAGCGACCGGGCGGTCCGCTTCATCCCTGCCAGGCCCTTGAGACGGCGGTACCCGATGAAGCTCATCGCCACGGCGACCAGGAGATAGAAGATCGTGACGATGAGGAACGCCACCCACGTCCACAGCCCGAGCGCGACCAGCCCGTACGCGATGGTGAACGAGGCCAGGATGAGGCACAGATGCGCGATGAAGGCGGCGGCCCCGAACAGCCCGGCGGCCATGCCGACCCGCTTCGCGTCGAACCTGAGCTCGGCCTTGGCCAGCTCGATCTCCGAACGGACGAGGGTCGAGATTTGATGACTGGCCTGAGCGACCAGGGCACCGAGCGATTCGTCCTCGGGCATCAGCGATCTCCTATCTGCGTCTACGGGACATCATGTCGTGTTCGCGCCTGTACGCGCACGTGAAGAAGGGCGGATGCGAGGGCCGCTGCGATCAGGCTGGCGGCCAGGACGGCCGTCGTCACGCGATCGGAGCCCGGGTAGGCCCGTTCGCCGATGAGCAGGGAGACCGTGAAGCCGATCCCGGCGAGGACCGACACCGCCGCGAGGTCGCGCCGGCGCAGGTCGTCGCTGATCCGCGCGAACCCGAGCCGCACCGACAGCCAGGCCCCGCCGAACACGCCCGCGAACTTGCCGGCGACCAGTCCGGCCACGACGCCCAGGGCGATCCTGTCAGTGAAGACCGAGCCGAGCGACGCCGGGTCCAGCCGCACCCCCGCCGCGAGGAACGCGAACACTGGGACCGCCAGACCGGCGGAGAGGGGACGCGCGAAGTGCGCGGCACGTCGCGCGGGCGAGGGCGATCCGTCCGTTTCGCTTCCGGTCCTGGTCAGCAGCCCGCACACCACTCCGGCGACCGTGGCGTGCACGCCGCTCTCGTGCATGAGGCTCCAGGCGGCGAGGCCGAGCGCCAGGTAAACGGCCGGATTGCGGAACCGCCGCCGCTGCAGGAACCCGTAAACGGCCAGGACGACCGCCGACCCCAGCAACGGCAGGACGTGCACCTTCTCGCTGTAGAACAGGGCGATCACCGTGATCGCGCCGAGGTCGTCGACGACGGCGAGCGTGAGGAGGAAGACGCGCAGTGCGGTGGGCATCGCCGAGGCCGTCACGGCGAGCACGGCGAGGGCGAACGCGATGTCGGTGGCCATCGGGATCGCCCACCCTCGGCCGGCTCCCGGGGCGCCCCAGCTCACCGCCAGGTAGAACAGCGCCGGTACGGCCATGCCCGAGAAGGCGGCGAGCACCGGCAGAGCGGCTCTTTTCAGGGTTCTCAGCTCGCCGTGGGCGAACTCTTCCTTGATCTCGAGGCCGGCGACGAAGAAGAAGATCGCGAGCAGGCCCTCCGCCGACCACTGGCGGAGCGTCAGGTCCATCGGGCCGACGACGGCATTCCTGAGCGCGTCGTACGACGGGCTCCACGGGGAGTTCGCCCAGATCAGGGCCATGGCGGTGGCGACGAGAACCACGACTCCGCCGATGGTCTCCGTTCGCAGCGCCTCGGCCATCCGCTGGGCGTAGGCGAGGGCGGACCTGGGCGGCCGCCCCTGGGCGGGTCGGTCCATCGTCTCCCCTGTGGATCGGCTGCTGTCAGTTCGCCGAACCAGACTCCCGGCACACCTGCGGACAAGGTTACCCAAGCACGCGAAGGGGCGCGGGTGCCGAGCACCCGCGCCCCTCGACGGACCGATCGGCTCAGTCCTCGCTCTTGGCGGCCGGCAACTTCTCGGCGATGAGGTTCATCACCGAGCTGTCGGTGAGCGTGGTGACGTCACCGAGCGAGCGGTTCTCCGCCACGTCGCGGAGCAGGCGACGCATGATCTTGCCGGACCGGGTCTTGGGCAACTCGGGCACGATCATGATCTGACGCGGCTTGGCGATGGGACCGAGTTCCTTGGCCACGTGGGTGCGCAACTCGGCGGCGATGTCCGCGCCCTCCTCAGCGTTGCCGCGCAGGATCACGAACGACACGATCGCCTGGCCGGTGACCGGGTCGGTCGCTCCCACGACGGCGGCCTCGGCGACCTTCGGGTGGCTGACCAGCGCACTCTCGACCTCGGTGGTCGAGATGTTGTGGCCGGAGACCAGCATGACGTCGTCGACGCGGCCGAGCAGCCACAGGTCGCCGTCCGAGTCGCGCTTGGCGCCGTCGCCGGCGAAGTACATCCCGTCGAAGCGCGACCAGTAGGTGTCGATGTACCGCTTGTCGTCGCCCCAGATCGTGCGGAGCATCGACGGCCAGGGCTCGCGGACGACGAGGAAGCCGCCGCCGCCGTCGGGCACGGACACGCCCTGGTCGTCGACCACGTCGGCGACGATGCCGGGGAGCGGTCGCATCGCCGCGCCCGGCTTGGCCGCGGTGACGCCCGGCAGCGGGCTGATCATCATGGCGCCCGTCTCGGTCTGCCACCAGGTGTCGACCACCGGGCAGCGGTCGCCGCCGATGTGCTCGCGGTACCACACGTACGCCTCGGGGTTGATCGGCTCACCGACCGACCCGAGCACGCGCAGCGAGGACATGTCGTACTTGGCGGGGATGTCGTCGCCCCACTTCATGAACGTCCTGATCGCCGTCGGCGCGGTGTAGAGGATCGTCACGTCGTACTTCTGGACGATCTCCCAGAACCGGCCCCGGTGCGGAGTGTCCGGGGTGCCCTCGTAGATCACGCTGGTCGCGCCGTTGGCGAGCGGGCCGTACACGATGTAGGAGTGCCCGGTCACCCAGCCGATGTCGGCCGTGCACCAGTAGATGTCGGTCTCCGGCTTGAGGTCGAAGACCGCGTGATGCGTCCAGGCGGCCTGAGTGAGGTAGCCGCCGGTGGTGTGCAGGATCCCCTTGGGCTTCCCGGTGGTGCCGCTCGTGTACAGGATGTACAGCGGGTCCTCGGCGTCGTGCGGCACGGGCTCGTGCTCGGACGGCTGGCGGTCGACGATGTCGTGCCACCACACGTCCTTGTCGGTCGTCGCGACGTCCTGGCCGGTCCTGCGGACGACGAGGACGTGCTCGATGCTCGGGCACTGCTCGACCGCCTCGTCGACCGTCGGCTTGAGCGCGCTCGGCGCCCCGCGCCGGTAACCGCCGTCGGCCGTGATGACGATCTTGGCGTCGGCGTCGTCGATGCGGCTCTTGAGCGCCGCGGCGGAGAAGCCGCCGAAGACCACGGAGTGGATCGCGCCGATGCGCGCGCAGGCGAGCAGCGAGATCGGCAGCTCGGGGATCATCGGCATGTAGATGGCGACCCGGTCGCCCTTGCGGACGCCCAGCTCCTCGAGGGCGTTGGCCGCCTTGGAGACCTCCACCTGGAGATCGGCGTAGGTGATCGTACGGCTGTCGCCGTCGGGCTCGCCCTCCCAGTAGTAGGCGACCTTGTCGCCCCTGCCGGCCTCGACGTGGCGGTCGACGCAGTTGTAGGCGACGTTCAGCTTGCCGCCGATGAACCACTTCGCGAAGGGGGGATTCCACTCGAGGGTGGTCTCCCAGGGCTGGGCCCAGGTCAGCCGCTCGGCCGCGCGCTCCCAGAAGGCGAGCCGGTCCTCGGCGGCCTCCTCATAGGCGCTCGCCGTGATGTTCGCGGCCGCTGCCAGGTCGGCCGGTGGGGCGAACCGCCGCGTCTCGCTCAGCAGGTTCGACAGCGTCTCCTGGGTCTCGTGACCGGGGGTATCGGGGGCCACTCCGTACTCCTTCACAGCGTTGTGGAATCACTTTCGTTCGGCCGCCTCGGCCAAGCCGTGGATGTCGTGTCTCACTTCACCAGGCCAGGGGCGCAAAGTACAAGTAATCCTGGTAGGTCCACAGGCAGCCTACGGCTACCCGGTGTGACCCTCTCTTGTCCTCGTTAATAGCGCTATCGCTGATAAATCAGTCGATTAGAGAGATATAAGAGCATTCCATGCGCTCAGCGGCCCAACCGGCTCGCCGAACGACCCCCTACTGGCCGGTAGGGTCGGTCCCTGTGAAGGACCCATTGGCCGCCATCGCCGAGTTGCCCGGCGTGCCCCAGGCCGTTCAGGAGGCTCGGGAGGCGGTCGACCGCCTCTACGGACACCGGCTGCTCCGCCGGAGGAGCCCCGAGGTGTCCGCGGAGTCCGCGCTACGCGGCGCTCGGGCCTCCGCGGCGCTGGAAGGCGTCGAGGCCGAACTGGAGCCGCTCCGGCGGGGCGAGGTCGCCGACCCCGTCGTGCAGGGCGCGCTGCGGGCCTCCGCGGAGCTCGGACGGCTCGGCAAGACCTGGCGGTCCGCCCCTCCCCAGGTCCTCGCCCGGCTGCACACTCTCGCGGCGACCGGTCTGACTGAGAACCCCGGCCGGCCGAGGACGGCGCCGACCTCCGCCGACCCGCTCGGGCTCGGCGCCGCACCGGGCCCCGAGGAGACCGCGGCGCGGATGAGTGCGCTGGCGGACCTGGTCACGGCGGCCCCGCAGGCGCCGGCCCTCGTACTGTCCGCGATCGTGCACGCCGAACTCGCCGTGCTCCGGCCGTTCGGAGTGGTGGACGGCGTGGTCGCCCGGGCGGCGGCGCGGCTCACGCTCGTGGAGCACGGGCTCGACCCCAAGTCGCTCGTGGCCGTCGAGGTGGGTCACGCCGACCTCGAGGACGCGTACGGCGAGAGCCTTCGGGCCTATCTCACGGGCACCGCCGACGGTGTGGGGACCTGGGTGCGGCACTGCGCCGCAGCCACGGTTCTGGGAGCCCGCGAGACCACCGCCGTCTGCGAAGCGTTGTCGCGCTGATCTTCCGAGGGCCGGGAATCGGTGCCCGGATGCGGGGAGGGGGTGGCGAAATCAGGTGGGGACAAATCGGCCGGAGGCAAAGTATCCGGAGACAAAGCGGACGGCGTCCCTGGGATGGAACGCCGTCGCCTGTACGTCACACTGGGTTACCAAGCGTGCACCTCGAATTTGCCGGACCGGGTCAAGCCCGTCTCGGCACGCCTCCCGCGGCTGGTCGCGCGTGGGTGCCCTGCGGCCGTACGCGGGCCCTACGGCCCGTAAGCCCTTTCTACGTCCGATTGCCTCGGTTGAAAACCCCGGGACCAAGACCTTTACGAGGATCTCAGTCTTCCGGAAACAGGTATTTGTATGGTCTTATGGCGGTAAGGATGAGTCTCCACCGCTGGAGCTCGCCGGGGCCGTCGATTTCACTCGGTGTGACCGGTGGCCCCTACCGGAACCCGACGCTGATGTCCACAGTCGAGACTGACTCAGTGAAAAAAACTGATTCAGTTTAGAGAGGATGCTCGACGAACCTCATATCGATCGGGCAGCATACGGTGTGTCTCTTCCGAAGGAGGCCTAGCATGTGCGACTTGCCACGCGGTGGTCTCCTTCCAACGACTTTCTTCTAATACGGAACCGGCTCTACCCCCCCAGAGCCGGACCGGTTGGCGACCCCCGCTCTCCCCCCCAGCGGGGGTCGCCTGCTTTCTCCTCCGTTCACGGTTCCCCGTGCCGTAAGCCTGCGTGCCGTACGGCCTGGCGATGTTGTGCATACCCCCGTCGTCCACAGGCCGGGTGCCCGTCCACAGAGCCGCGTTCGGACGTCGGACAGGGGCACGGGACGGCGCATCGTGGTCTCCCCGACCGACAGGGAGAGACCGATGCACCGGCCCTTGGCCATCACCGACGACCAGGAACTTCTCGACGATCTGCTGCGTCTCGCCGCGGCCGCCGGTGTGGAGATGGACGTCGCCCATGCGGCAGGCCACGCCCGGCCGTACTGGACCCTGGCTCCGCTCGTGGTCGTCGGAGGCGACCTCGCCGACGCCCTGGCCGCGGTCGCGCCGCCGCCACGGCAGAACGTCCTGCTCGTGACCCGGGTGCACAACGACCCGGACATGTGGCGCAGATGCGTGGCCGTGGGAGCGCAGGCCGTGCTCGAACTGCCTCAGGAGGAGCGGCTTCTCGTGGAGGAGCTGGGCGAGCTCGCCGACCCTGTGACCAGGTCGGGCACTGTTCTGTGCGTCGCCGGCGGCAGAGGTGGCGCGGGGGCCACGGTCCTGTCGGCCTCGCTGGCCCTCACGGCGTCCCGGACCGGCGCGAGGACGTTGCTCATCGACGCCGACCCCCTCGGCGGTGGCATCGACGTCGTCCTCGGCCAGGAGGAGGCGACCGGAGCCCGCTGGCCTGACGTCGTCGGACGGGAGGGCCGGGTCAGCTTCGCCGCGCTCCAGGACGCGCTGCCGACGTTCGGCGAGCTCACCGTGTTGTCCTGGCATCGCGGCGAGCCGGCGGACATCCCGCGGGAGGCGATGCGGGCCGTGCTCGACGCCGCCAGGCGCGGGTGCGACCTGGTCGTCGTCGACCTCCCGCGCGCGGTGGGCGAGGGAGCGGCGGAGGCGCTGTCCAGGGCGACGGCCACGCTGGTGGTGGTCCGGGCGGACGTCAGGGGCACCCTCGCCGCCGCCCAGACGCTCGCGCTGCTGCGTCGTCACACCGGCGATCTCCGGATGGTCATCCGCGAAGGGAGCATCGAGCCGGAGGTCGTCGCCACGACCCTGGGCCTGTCCTGTGCGGGGCTCGTCCCCGAGACGCGCGGCCTCGCCGAGACGCTGGATCGGGGCGATCCGCCCCCGCTCGGCCGCACTCCGCTCGGCCGGTTCTGCTCCGATCTGCTGTCAGAGCTCACGTCGTGACCACGGTGAACGCCGTGCCGGCGGAACTGGCCGAGGCCGTCAGGGTACGGCTGTCGCGAGCGGGAGTCCCGCCCACCGCGGCCCAGGTGGCCGCCGCCCTGCGGGCCGAGCGTGCGGTCCTGGGAGACGCGGAGGTCCTCGCGATCGCCCGCGTCCTGAAGGCGGAGCTCATCGGCGCGGGCCCTCTCGAAGGCCTGCTGTCCGAGCCGGGCGTGACAGACGTGCTGGTCAACGGGCCGCGTGAGGTGTGGATCGACGACGGCTCCGGGTTGCGCCGCACGGCGGTCGCCTTCCCCGGCGACGAGGAGGTCCGGCGGCTGGCCCAGCGGCTCGCGGCCGCCGCAGGCCGGCGGCTCGACGACGCCTCCCCCTACGTGGACGCGCGCCTGGCAGGCGGGGTGCGACTGCACGCGGTGTTGCCGCCCATCGCGCCCGACGGCACCTGCCTGTCGCTTCGCCTGCCGTCACGCCGGGTCTTCGCGATCGAGGAGCTGGTCGCGGGAGCAGGTGCGGCGGTGCTGCGGGCGGTCGTGGCGGCACGGCAGGCGTTCCTCGTCACCGGCGGCACCGGCACGGGGAAGACGACACTGCTGTCGAGCCTGCTCTCCCTCGCCGACCCGGGAGAGCGGCTGATCCTCGTCGAGGACTCCGCCGAGCTGAGGCCCCACCACCCACACGTCGTGCGGCTGGAGGCACGGCCGCCCAACCTCGAAGGCGCCGGGGGCGTCGGCCTCCGCGATCTCGTACGGCAGGCCCTGCGCATGCGGCCCGACCGTCTCGTCGTGGGGGAGGTGCGCGGGAGCGAGGTCGTCGATCTGCTGGCCGCGCTCAACACCGGCCACGAGGGTGGTTGCGGGACTCTCCACGCCAACAGGGCGACGGACGTCCCCGCCCGGCTGGAGGCGCTCGCGTGCGCGGCCGGGTTGTCCCGTGAGGCCGTGCACAGTCAGATCGCGGCCGCTCTCGACATCGTCGTCCATCTCGTCCGCGATCCTGGTGGCGGCCGTCGCCGGGTGGCGGAGGTCTGCCTGCTCGAACGCCAGGACTCCGGGCTGGTGGTCGCCGTGCCCGCGCTCACGTTCGCGGCGGACGGCCGTGTCCGTCCCGGCCCGTCTCTGGACGCGCTGCGCCGCCGTTGCCCGGAGCTCCCATGGTCGTCGTAGCCGTACTGGCCGCCGTGCTCGCCGCGTGGGTGGGCGCCGGTCCGAGCGCGCCGGAGGCGAGGCTCACCGCGGTCCTCGGCGTCCGTGGACCGAGGACCGCTCGTGGTGCGTGGAAGGCGCTGGTCGACCGTCGGCGTCCGATGGCCGACGAGGCGGTGTGGCGGACGGCGTGCATCGAGCTGTGCGAGTCGTTGGCCGCCGAGCTTGCCGCCGGGAAACAGGCGGGTGAGGCTCTGATGAGATCGGTCTCCGCCGTGACGGTGCCGGACGCGGCCGTCCTGTTGCCCGTCGCCGCAGCGGCTCGCGACGGAGGAGACGTTTCCGCCGCTCTCGCCGGTGCCGCATCCGTCCGGGGCGGCGAAGGCCTCCTGCGGCTCGCCGCCTGCTGGCGGGTGAGCGCGACGGTGGGCGGCGACCTCATGGCGCTCGTCGAGCACTTGGCCACGTCGCTGCGCGCAGTGGAGTCACATCGGCAGGACGTGGCCGCGCAACTCGCGGGCCCACGGGCGACCGCCCGCATGCTGGCGGGCCTTCCCGTGCTGGGCCTGCTCATGGCGGCCGGGCTCGGAATGAGTCCCGTGTCCTTTCTCCTCGGCAGCCCGGCCGGGCTCGGCTGCCTGGTTCTTGGCATCGCGCTCGATGCGACAGGCGTCTGGTGGACCGGTCGCCTCGTCGCGGGCGCGCAGGGACGGTCCTCGCGAGTGCGAGCGCGAGAGCGGCAGCTGGTGCCGGGCGGTCGCGCGACATGATCGTGCTCGCCGCGATGGTCCTCACGGCACTCGCGGTGCTGGCCTGGCCGGCTCCCGTGTCCCCCGAAGAACGGCTCCGCGCGATCCGGAGTACGCCGAGCGCCACCAGCCGGGGCGACGGCTCCGGAGGAGACGTCGGCAGGCCGGGACTCGTCGTCTCCGTGCCGGCGGGGTTCGTCGTGTTCCTGCTCGTGGGCGGGGTTCCAGGAGCGGTCGCCGGCGTGCTGGTCGCCGTGGGCGCGCTCGTGATCGTCGGCAGACGCGAGCCGGCCGACGTCCGCCGGCGCCGTGAGCGGATGGCCGCGGATCTGCCCTTCGCCGCTGACCTCGTGGCGGCCTGCCTGCGGGCTGGCCAGCCGTTGAGCGGCGCGATCGACACCACGGCCGGAGCCCTCGGCGGCCCTCTCGGCGAGCGGCTCGCCTGGGTGGCGGCGCAGGTGCGGCTCGGGGCCGATCCGGAGGACGTGTGGGCGGTCGTCGCGGGCGAACCGCCGCTGGGCGCGCTGGCCCGGACGATGATCAGGGCCGCGCAGAACGGGGCTCCCGTCGCGGACGCGCTCACGAGGCTGGCCGACGATGCGCGCGACGCCGCTCGGGCGGCCTCGGCGGCGGTCGCTCGCAAGGCCGGAGTCCAGGCGGTCGCTCCGTTGGGTCTGTGCTTCCTCCCCGCGTTCGTGCTCCTGGGGATCGTGCCCGTGGTCGCCGGCCTGGCGACGCAGATCCTCCTGCCGTGATCCGGCTGAGGGCAGGCCGTGGCCCGGGGGCGGCAGAGCCGCGGCCTTCGGTACCGCTGACTCCCGAGAACGGCCTCTGTGGACACCGCTGTCCACACCTGTGGACAACGAATGTGGCCGAGAGCGGGAAATGCCCATTCACCTTGGCCTTCTGCAATCCACAGGTGCCGCCCGGAAAGTCGCTCATCCACAGATGCCGATTCGACGAGAAGCAGGCGACGCGAAATCCAGCAACGTGGCTCCGGTCGCGGGCGGGCGGTCCGCCCCACGGTGTCAGGAGGTCCGATGGTCAGCCGGAGAGCGGAGCCCACATCCCCCCGCGTGGAGCCGACGCACCTTGAGGAAGGCGAGGGGAGGGCCTTCCCGTCCCTCTCACGGGTGCGGTGGAGGCTCGCCGCCATGGCCGAACCGTTCGGACGTGCGGTCGGCCGTCCGGTCGTCAGGGCACGGACATCCGGAGCCCCGAGAACGGTCGGCGCCGTCCAGGCGGCGATTAGGTGGGTGGGAGTCCAGTGGACGCTCACCGCCTGCGCCGGGGGTAGGGCCACAGACCGGGCGAGGGCACAGGCGGGCGCGCCGGCCGACGCCCGTGCCGAGGCTCATCCGGAGGCCCATTCCGAGGCCCATTCCGAGGCCCATTCCGAGGCCCGTGCCGACGCACGTGCCGAGTGCCATCCCAGCGCTGACGCCGACGCCGACGCCGACGTCGCCGTCCGGCCCGCCGCCGGTCCGGTCGCCCGTTCGCGGTTCGCGGGAGGGCCACTCATGAGTGCCCGTGCGAGAGCCGAAGCCGGCATGTCGACGGCGGAGTACGCCGTGGGGACGATCGCCGCCTGCGGGTTCGCCGCGCTGCTGTTCAAGATCGTGACCAGTGCGGAGGTCAGGTCGATGCTCTCCGCTCTGATTCAGAAGGCACTCAAACTGGCCGGCTGAGCGGGGGCCTGACGAGTCGCAGGAAGTCCGGAGGAGGAGTTGAGAGTGCCGAACATCGTGGCGTCCCGGATGGTGGGCGTTCCCGGGAGGGGCACCTTCGCCGAACAGGTCTCGGCAGGCTCGGGAAGTCCCGCGAGCGCCTTCGCCTATACGGGTGCGGCAGTTACGCGAGCGCCGGGCGGTGTTCTCGCCGGGACGGGTGCGAGAGCAACGGGTGCTCCGCCCGGCGCACAGGCCGCGACGACTGTTGCGGGCCATGGGCGTACGGCGGGCGTGGGCCGTTCGATGCGGGAGCGGGGCTCGGTGACGGCGGAGACGGCCGTCGCGCTTCCTGCGCTGGTGGTCGTGCTTGCCGCAGCCCTCTGGGCAATCGCCGTCGTCGGTGCGCAGTTCCAATGCGTGGACGCGGCCCGGGCGGGTGCCCGGGCCGCCGCACGGGGCGAGCCTGCCGATGCGGTCCGTGAGGCCGTCGCGCGCTCGGCTCCCGCGAACGCGAGGGTCGACGTCTCCTCCGACGCGGAGGTGGCCCGTGTCCAGGTAACCGTCCGGGTCGAGCCCGGATGGGGCCCGGTGTCGCCCGGCGTCGACGTGAGCGCGTCGGCCGTGTCCGCACTCGAGCCGGGCGTGGAGCCATGAGGCGCCGTGGACGGCGGGACCAGGGGTCGGCGACGGTGTGGATGGTCGCGGTTGTGGCCGTGGTCTGGCTCACGACCATGGCCGTCGTGGACGTCGGTGTCGCCCGGGTGGCCGGGCTACGTGCTCAGAGCGCGGCCGACCTCAGCGCGCTGGCGGCGGCGGCCCAGGCGACATTCGCGCAGGGGGAGGCCTGTGCGCGGGCGCGGACCGTGGCGACCGCCAACGGGGCGCGGGCGCATCGGTGCTCGATCTCGGGGGGAATCGCCACGGTCTCGGTCTCCGTGCGTTTCGCGCTTCCCCTTTTCGGTACTCGTACGGCTGTCGCGGTGGCGAAGGCCGGGCCGGTCGGTCCGAGACTGTGAGTGGCCGATGGCTCTGTCCTATGTCCGGCTTCGTAGTGGTTTACAACGCCACGTGACCGTGAGTATTCGTCGCAATAGAATCACGACTTCTTGGACGCGGAGTCCAAGAAGTGGACGACTGGCTATGGTTTCCACTACTCCCGGTCATTCTGAAGATTCCTCGGGATCGGGATCCTGGCCGTTCTTGACGGAGGGATGGGCCGTGATCGCGCTTCGCAGCCTGGCCGTGGCGGCGGGGGTCGTGCCGCTCGCGACGATGTCCGTGGTGCTGGCCGGCGCCGCTTCGGCGAGTGCGGCTCCCAGCGGCATCACCTCGCCATCGCCGGGAGCGGTCATCAAGACCACGGATCCGGTGACGATCTCGGCTCAGACCGGCCTCCTGCAGCTGAGCATGGGCCTCTATGTCGAAGGGCCGTCCGTATCCCGCAAGAGGGTCGCCCAAGGCGGTCTCAACCAGACGATCAAGGGCTCGTTCGATCCCGGGTCCGCCCCCAACGGCGTCTTCACGGTGTCCCTCCGCGGAGAGATCACGAAGAAGACCTACAAGACGGCCACCTTCACCCTCAGCCGGCCCCCGGCCGCGCCCTCGGCCGTCGACGCCGAGCTCACGGGCCCGTCGAACGTGGCCGTCACGTGGGCCGAGGGTTCCGAACCCGACCTGCGCTCCTACGTGGTCTCCGACACGGCGACGGGGAGGTCGCAGACCATCCCGGTGGGGACGGCATGCTCGAGTTCGCCGTGCCACGCCACCCTCGCGGTTCCTGCGGGGACGGCCGGCAGTCGAGTCGGGTTCTCCGTCCAGGCGGTGCGTGCCGACGGCCAGGGTGGCACCGTCGGCTCGGGCGGATCCGCGGTCTCCTACGTGACCATGCCGGCCGCGCCGCCGTCGGCGCCGACCGCGACATCCCCGGCGACATCCCCGGCGACATCCCCGGCGACATCCCCGGCGACATCCCCGGGGACCTTGCCGGGGACCTCGCCTTCCACGGCGTCTCCCGGCTCTGCGCAGGGTTCGACGAACGCGACCGGGTCGCAGTCCCTCCAGCGACTCACCGGGAGCACCTCGAAGACGGGTCTCACGCTGCCCGATGCAGACGACGCGAGCCCACCCGAGGTCGCGCCTCCCGCTTCCACGGCGAGCGAACCGATGCTGGAGCCGTCCAGCTCACTGCTCAGCGGTCCCGGCATCGGCATCCTGCTCGCGCTTGTCGGTGTGCTGCTGCTCGTGGGCGCTCACGTGCGCGGCCGGTTGAAGCGCCACAAGGGGGCATTCGCCGGCGCCGGTGCTCTGGCGGCGCTACCGGTCGGCGCCGGTGGGAGCGTCCCTCGGACCGAGGGGGCGGGCGGGCGAGTCTGGAAGGGCGGGCTGCGCGCAGTCACCGCGGGTGCCGCCGGGGGTGGAACCGGTGTGCCGGCCCTGGCGCCGACCGCGGTCCGCAGGCTCCCGGGTCTCGCGCCGACGGCGTCAGGGAACTCCGCGACGGCCACATGGGGACTGGTCAGGGGCACCGCCGCCACGATCGCGAGGCGTCCCTCCATCGTGCTCGCCGCTAGCGGGGACCGCAGGCCGCCGACCGTGCTCATGGCCTCCGCCGAATCTGTGGACGCCGACCGGACCGGCCCTCTCGAGCGGGTTCCGGCACGCGAGGGCGAACAGGGCAGGTTCGACCGGCCGGCAGAGGGCGAATGGATCGGTGACGACGACGATCCCTACACCGGGCGGCGCCGCCGGGAACCGTGAGCAGGCGACCGTGAGCCTGGCCCGGACCCCGAGCCTGGAACTCGAGCCTGGAACTCGAGCCTGTGCGCGAGCGGGCACAGACTTCTGAGCGCGGGAGTGAGACGCGCCGATCAGGAGCCCAGTAGCACGCCGAGGAGGCGGAGGGCGCCGGCCTTGTCGAGAGGCTCGTTGCCGTTTCCGCACTTGGGCGACTGAATGCAGGACGGGCAGCCTCTCTCGCACTCGCAGGAGGAGATCGCCTCACGGGTCGCCGAGAGCCAGTCGGCCGCCTTGGCGTATCCGCGCTCGGCGAACCCCGCGCCGCCCTCATGCCCGTCGTAGACGAAGACGGTGAGCAGCCCCGTGTCGGGGTGGAGTTCGGTCGAGACCCCGCCGATGTCCCACCGATCGCAGGTGGCGAACAACGGGAGCAGGCCGATCGAGGCGTGCTCGGCCGCGTGGGCCGCCCCGCCCAGATCGATCGGCTTGCCGTCCGGGTCCGACACGAGAGGCGTGAGGACGGAGGAAGGCAGAGTCCACCAGACCGCGCGCGTGCGCAGTGTCCGGGGCGGCAGGTCGAGGGGCTCCTCGCCGAGCATCTCGCCGGTCTGGTGTCGCCGCTTGAGATAGGAGACCACCTGGCGGGTGACCTCGACGGACCCGAAATGCAGCTCCCCGGGGCCGAATGACTGCGAACGCAGCGACTCCATCACGCGGATGTCCGTCACGTCCCTGGCGAAGGTCGAATAGTCGGGCTCGGCCGCGGACACCAGGGCGACGCCCGCGTCGAGTTCCAGTTCCTCGACCACGAAGGTCTCGCCCTGGTGCAGGTAGACCGCCCCGGTATGCACCGTGGTGTGCGCCGACGACTCGTCGACCGTGCCGAGCAGCCGCCCGGTCCCGGACTCGACCACCTGGATCGGGCTACCGCCGGATCCTCTGATGTCGGCGAGATCGGCGGCCCGGCTCCGGCTCGTCCAGAACCATCCGGTCGTGCGGCGGCGCAGCAGCCCGCGGGCCACGAGATCATCGAGCGCGTCCCGGGCGGCAGGGCCGAAGACCTCGAGGTCGTCGTCGGTGATCGGGATCTCGGCCGCGGCGGCGCAGAGATGAGGCGCGAGCACGTATGGATTGTCCGGATCGAGCACGATGGCCTCCACCGGACGGCCGAACAGCGCCTCCGGATGGTGGACCAGATAGGTGTCCAGCGGGTCGTCGCGCGCGATCAGCACGGCGAGGGCGTCCTGGCCGGCGCGCCCGGCCCGGCCCGCCTGTTGCCAGAGGGAGGCGCGGGTGCCCGGCCATCCGGCGATGAGGACGGCGTCGAGGCCGGAGACGTCCACACCGAGTTCGAGCGCGTTGGTCGTCGCCAGACCGACGAGGGCTCCCGAACGCAGTGCCTTCTCCAGCACGCGCCGGTCGTCGGCCAGGTAGCCCGCGCGGTAGGCCGCGACCCGATCGGCCAACCGGCCCGCCGGCGCTTCACCGAGCGGGCCGGCGTCCTGCTCACGCCCGCCTCGGCCCGTGAGCGGCTCCCCGCCGAGGGGGCCGCCGCCCGGCGCGTGCTCCTTGAGTTCACCGCCGGGAGCCAGGGCGGGCTCCTCGAGTTCCGTGCCGAGCGCGAGGGCGGGCTCCTCGAACGCCTCCGTCCGTCGTCCTGCCAGATCCGGGAGGGGCGCGGCGTCCGCGCGCGGATCGTGGGGCGGGGCCGATTCCGACAGCTCGGCCGCCCACGGCAGGGCGAGCCCGTCGGCGGCCTCCATCTCCTCCAGGTTGCGCCTCGCGGTGAGAGCGACCGTCTCGGCGGCGCGTCTCGACCGTACGAACGCCAGAGTCCGCACGTCCTCGATCACGAGATCCGACAGGAGGTCGGCCGCCTCGGCGGTCGCCGTACGCCGGACGGGTGCGCCGCCCTCGCCCCGCAGATCGGTCAGAGGGGGCTCCCACAACGCGAAGGTGGTCGAACCCCGAGGGGAGGCGTCCGTCGTCACCTCGGCCATTTCAAGGCCCGTCAGGCGCATTCCCGCGAGGGCGGGCTCGCTCGCGGTCGCCGAGGCCAGCAGGAAAACGGGCCGAGAGCCGTATTTGGCGGACACGCGGCGCAGCCGGCGCAGGATCTGGGCGACATGTGAGCCGAAGACGCCCCGGTAGCCGTGGCACTCGTCCACCACGACCAGCCGCAGGCGTCGCCAGAAAGACGACCACGACGCGTGCCGGGGCAGGATCGACCGGTGCAACATATCGGGATTTGTCAGGACATAGTTGGCATGCTGGCGAACCCACTGCCGCTCCTCGGCGGGGGTGTCGCCGTCGAAGGTGGCCGGGCGGACCTGGGCCAGCCGCAACCCTCTGACGGTCCTGAGCTGGTCGGCCGCCAGGGCCTTGGTCGGGGTCAGGTAGAGCACCGTGCCGCCGGAGAAGATCTCCGTGACCGCCGGAACCAGGTAGGCCAGGGATTTTCCCGAGGCGGTCCCTGTGGCGATGATCACGTTTCGGCCACGGTGAACATGTTCGGCGGCCTCGAGCTGATGCTCCCAGAGGCCGGAGAGGCCCTGGTTCTCCAAGCGCGTAATCAGCAGTTCAGGAGCCCAATCCGGCCAACGGGCTTGACCTGCCTGACGTGCTGGAACATGCTCCACATGGGTGACACGCCGCTGGCGTGCGGGAACGGCGAGCAGGCGGTCGAGAAGACCGCCTGATCGTTCCGAGGGAGAAGTAATCGGAGTCACTGGTTTCCAGTTTGCCATCTGCGGGGAGAGTCGCCCGGAGTCGTGATTTCGTATAGACACGGAGTCGGAGCGTGGTTGAATGCCGCGCGTCAGGGTCAGTGGTCCTGGGGCTACCAGGATGCACGACTCGCATCGAAGACCTACGCAAGTACGGCGCTGGAGGATCTGTGGATCTGAAGTTGGACCACCATTCCGAAGACAGTCTCACCATCGTCGACGTCGAGGGTGAGATCGATGTCTACACCGCGCCCAGACTGCGTGAGCTGCTGATCGACCTGGTCAACAAGGGCAACTTCCACCTGCTCGTCAACATGGAGAAGGTGGACTTCCTCGACTCGACCGGCCTTGGTGTGCTGGTCGGCGGGCTCAAGCGGGTCCGGGCGCACGACGGGTCACTCGAACTCGTCTGCACGCAGGAGCGCATTCTGAAGATCTTCCGGATCACCGGTCTCACGAAGGTCTTCGGCATCTACGCCTCGGTGGAAGAGGCCAAGGAAGCCCACGGCCGGGACAAGTGACGGCCGAGGAGCCAACATGGCCACCGTCGAATTGACGTTCAGCGCCCTGCCGGCGCACGTGCGTACGGCGCGGCTGGTCGCGACGGCCATCGCACGGCGCACCGGGGTGGCTGAGGCGATCTTGGACGAGGTCCGTCTCGCCGTCGGAGAGGCGTGCTCGCGGGCGGTGGAGGCCCATCGCCTCCACTGCCCGGGTGAGCCTGTCCGCATCGAGTTACGCGACGACGCGGGCAGGTTCGAGGTGACCGTCAGCGACGCCGCTCCGAGCGAGGAGCCGAAGCCGTACGTCCTGGATGCCGACGGCGGTTCCGAGCCCGACGACATGGCGGACCTGGGTGTCGCGGTCATCGCAGGCCTGGCGGACGACGTCGAAGTGCTGCCCGGCCCCAAGGGCATGCAGATCAGGATGAGCTGGCCCGCCTCGGCCAACGGACTCGCGGCGATCTGACCGGTCGGCAGGTGCTCCGCCCCCGGATGCGGGGACGGTCTTCCCCACGCCTTCGCCGGCTGGACCTCTGGCGCCTTCCCCGATCGACCCCTGTCGAGATGTCCTTCCCCTGAGGGCACCACGCTGCGTGACCACACCGGCACCGGCCGATTGCCGCCGTGATGCCTCGGCCGAGTGCGCCCGGTGGGACCCCGCACAGGGCGTGGGCGGCCGCCAGGCACTCCCGCACGGCGAGGGCAGGCCGCCCAGGGGCGCCACGGCGAGAGCGGCCGCCAGGCACTCCCGGTCGTCCCCGCAGGTCCCTGTCGGCGGCGCCGAGGAGCGCCTCTGCCTGCTGCGAGCAGCCCCTGATCCAGCGCGGAGCGCCTGATCCTTTCGAGCGCCCGCAACAAGGGCTACGGACCCGGCCGAAAAGAGTCTGTCCGTAATTGGAGAATCGGTCACTACTGGTGACGGTGTGGCGGACATCGATGTTTGAGCCCATTATGGATAGCTGAAATCTCGCATTTAAGGCCTGCCGTAACAGGAGTGACGCGCGAGGCCGACATCCTGACTTACCTGGTCAAAAGGACCACCGGCCGGGGCAAAGCTTGCTCCATTACTGGACGTGGTCCTAATTACCGAGGCGAGAGGCCTTCATATCCGTGGCGTCGCTGCGTAGACTCCCGGCACCGGCCAAGGTATTGCGGATGCAACCGGAAGCGGCACTTGCCAATAACCCGGAAGTGCGTCGCACCGGCAGGTACACCGTCAGCAGCGCCCTCCGGGCAGAATCCAAACCCGTCTGGCCGAGGAGGACGGATGTCTGCCTATCTAGCCGCTGGCGAAAGCACAGCGGTGGCACTTAGCGGTTCCCATCTCACGCTCGTCGTCGTAGTGGCGGCTGTGGCCCTGCTGGCCCTCGCCGTCGCCGGCGGACTGGTGCGAGAGGTACTCGCCGCTGGTCAGGGCACCGAACGCATGCAGAACATCGCGCATGCCGTACAGCAGGGTGCCGCCGCATATCTCACCCGGCAGTTCCGGACGCTCGCCGTATTCGTCATCATCATTCCGTTCCTGCTGTTCCTGTTGCCCGCGGATTCGACCAGCGTGGCCATCGGCCGGTCGGTCTTCTTCGTGATCGGCGCGGTCTTCTCCGCGCTGACCGGATTCATCGGCATGTGGCTCGCCGTGCGCGGAAACGTGCGCGTGGCGGCCGCCGCCCGCGAGTCGGGCGAGAAGCTCGCGATGCGGATCGCGTTCCGCACCGGTGGCGTGGCCGGCATGTTCACCGTCGGCCTCGGCCTGCTCGGCGCGGCGATCGTCGTGATCGTCTACAAGAGCGACGCTCCGAGCGTGCTCGAGGGCTTCGGCTTCGGCGCCGCGCTACTCGCGATGTTCATGCGTGTCGGCGGCGGCATCTTCACCAAGGCGGCCGACGTCGGCGCCGACCTCGTCGGCAAGGTGGAGCAGGGCATCCCCGAGGACGACCCGCGCAACGCGGCCACGATCGCCGACAACGTGGGCGACAACGTCGGCGACTGCGCCGGCATGGCGGCCGACCTGTTCGAGTCGTACGCCGTCATGCTCGTGGCGAGCCTGATCCTCGGCAAGGCGGCCTTCGGCACAGAAGGCCTGGTCTTCCCGCTGATCGTTCCGATGATCGGTGTCATCACCGCCATCATCGGAATCTTCACGACCGCGCCCCGCAGCGGCGACCGGTCCGGCATGGCGGCGATCAACCGCGGCTTCTTCATCTCGGCGGGGATCTCGGCCGTCCTCGTGGCGGTCGCGGCCTTCGTGTACCTGCCCTCGAGCTTCTCCGAGCTGAGCGGGGTCAGCCCCGCCATCGCCGGGCTCAGTTCCGACCCGCGCCTGATCGCCATCGGCGCGGTGCTGATCGGTCTCGTGCTGGCCAGCGCGATCCAGATCCTCACGGGCTACTTCACCGAGACCAACCGCCGTCCCGTGCGGGAGATCGGCGAGAGCTCCCGCACCGGCCCGGCCACCGTGATCCTGTCCGGCATCTCCGTCGGCCTGGAGTCCGCGGTCTACTCGGCGCTGCTGATCGGCGCCGCCGTCTACGGGGCGTTCCTGCTCGGCTTCGGCAACGTGACCGTGGCCCTGTTCGCCGTCGCCCTCGCGGGCACCGGCCTGCTGACCACAGTCGGCGTCATCGTGTCCATGGACACCTTCGGGCCGGTCTCCGACAACGCGCAGGGCATCGCCGAGATGTCCGGCGACGTGGAGGGCGAGGGCGCCCGGGTGCTCACCTCCCTCGACGCGGTCGGCAACACCACCAAGGCCATCACCAAGGGCATCGCGATCGCGACGGCCGTGCTCGCCGCGACCGCGTTGTTCGGCTCGTTCCGTACGGCGGTCGAAGGGGAACTGGCCCGGGCGACCCAGGGCGTCAAGGAGGCGCTGGGCCCGTTCGCGAACTTCAACCTGTCGGTGGACTCGCCCAACGTCCTCGTCGGCCTGATCGTCGGCGCGGCGGTGGTCTTCCTGTTCTCCGGCCTGGCCATCAGCGCCGTCGGACGGGCGGCCGGGCGGGTCGTCTACGAGGTCCGCGAGCAGTTCCGCACCAAGCCGGGGATCATGGACGGTACGGAGCTGCCCGAATACGGCCGCGTGGTCGACATCTGCACCCGTGACTCGCTGCGTGAGCTGGCCACGCCCGGTCTGCTCGCCGTCCTCACCCCGATCGCCGTCGGCTTCGCCCTCGGGTACGCGCCGCTCGGCGCCTATCTCGCGGGCGCGATCGCGGCCGGCACGCTGATGGCGGTGTTCCTGGCCAACTCCGGCGGCGCCTGGGACAACGCCAAGAAGCTGGTCGAGGATGGTCACCACGGAGGCAAGGGTTCGCCCTCCCACGAGGCGACGATCATCGGTGACACGGTCGGCGACCCGTTCAAGGACACCGCCGGCCCGGCGATCAACCCGCTGATCAAGGTGATGAACCTGGTCGCGCTGCTGATCGCTCCGGCCGTCGTCACCTACGCCGACAACGCAGCGGTCCGCATCGGCGCGACCGTGGTCGCCGTCGCGGTCGTCGTGGGCGCGGTCGTCGTTTCGAAGCGGAGGGCCGTCGCCGCCCCCGCCGCGGACGACAACGACCACGAGAAGCAGGCTCCGCAGCCCGTCGGAAGCTGAGTCGTCCGATATCCGGAACCGTGCCGAGAGGGTCCCCCATGACCATGGGGGACCCTCTCTCCATACACTGGGCTGTTATGGACGAACCCTCCGGAGGCCGGGGTCTGGCGATGATCCTGCTGGGCATGCTGGCGATGTTCGCGGTGATCGTCGGCCTCGCCGTATGGGCGGCGGGATGACGCCCGCGGGTGCCGCCGCCACGCCGGCGCCACCCGCCCAAGCCTGATCAGTTACGAACGATCTTGACGAACGCGTCGCAGAAGGCGGTCCGGTGAAGACGCTCATCGTGGTGAGACACGCCAAGGCCGTGCATGTCGCCGGTCTGGCCGACCGGGAGCGCGGGCTCACGGCGCGGGGGGAGCGCAACGCCCGGGAGGCGGGCGATCTGATCAGGCCCCTCGAACCGGGTCTCGTCGTCTCCTCTCCGGCCGTCCGCACGCGCCGGACGGCCGAACTGCTCGGCCTGGACGCCCCCATCGACTTCGAGGGGAGCATCTACGAGGCCTACCCCGACGACCTGCTCGAGGTGCTCCGCCGTACGGATCCCGAGGTGGACACCCTGGTGCTCGTGGGTCACAACCCCGGAGTCCACGAGCTCGTGCTGAGCCTGACCGGGACCGATATCGACCGCTTCCCGACAGGAGCCTTCGCCGTGATCGAGCTTCCGGCGCCCTGGGAGGAGGCCGTGCCCGGGGCCGGCCGTCTGGTCCGCACGCACCATCCCTGATCCCGGCAGGAGGACGATCTGCGCCTACTGCTCGTCAACACCGTCCGAGCGCTGCGGCCCGCGGATACCCGGCTCGCGCTCGGATTCGGGTTGACCGGGGCCGTCTCCCTGGTGATCCCCCTGGTCGTCGGCGTCGTCACCGGGCATCCGATCGGCGGGGCCACCGTCGGTCTGGGCGCTTGGCTGGTGGCGAGCAGGGCCATTCTCGACCCGGCCCGGGTGAGCAGGACGTTCATGCTCGGCGTGGTGGCGTCGCTCGGGGCGGGCACCGTCCTCGGAATCGTCATCTCGGGCGAGGGCTGGCTGATCGTGCCGACCGCCTCGGCGCTCGCCGGCCTCGGCGTGCTGGTGCGGCGCATCGGCATCACGGCCGCGCTCACCCTGCTGCTCACGGCGGCCAACCCGCTGCCTCTCGACCCTCTCCCGCACACGGGCCTTCAGGTGCTCGGCGGTCTGCTGTCCGCGATGCTGCTCACCCTTCCCTGGCCGTGGCGGCGGGCGCGGCCGCTGTCGGTGTCGTTGTCCCAGACCGCCGAGGCGCTGGCCGACCTGATGGAGGCCGCGGCGGATCCGGGGCTCGATCCCCGTGATTGGGACGATCGCCGTCGCAAGGCCGGCGACTCGCTCGCCGAGGCCCGGGTCATCTATGCCCGGCATCGGTGGCAACGCCGGTCACAGCCGGCCGAGAAGGTGACCACGGCGCTTCGGCGGGTGTTCTACGAGACGGTGGCCGCACACGCCATGTTCGTCTCGGTGCATGACCGGGCCCCAGCGGCGGTGGAGACGGTCGGGGCGGCGGATCTGACGCGTTCCCTCGCCCGGAGCCTGCGCTCCTTCATCGGGGAGGGGCTCGCCGTCGAGGACCCGCTTCCGGGCTATGAGGCCCGGGTGAACGAGCTGCGCGCGGATCGCCCGCACGGGGAGCGGGAGCTGCTGGTCCTGGTCCTGCTGCGGCAGATCGGGCACTGCGCCGACCGCGTCAGGAAGTCCCTTACGGCCGCGGAGGAGGCCGCCAGGGAGCTCCATGCCACCCGCAACGTGCTTCCCGCCCTCACGGCACGGCCCAAACCGCCTCCGGAGATCCGCCTGTCGCTCGACTTCGACGACCCCCGGGTCAGGCACGCCTTGCGCGCCCTGCTCGGCACGGCGTTCGCCTCCGCGATCATCGTGCTGTTCAAGCCGCCCCACCCGCACTGGCTGGTCATCGCCGTCCTCGTGACCCTCCAGCCGACGTACGGCGAGACGCGTGCCCGGGTGTGGGCGCGCATCGGGGGCAGCACGGCGGGCGGGCTCGTCACGGTGGGGATCCTCCACTTCCATCCGAGCCTCTGGTGGCTGTCCGCGCTGATCGGAGCGTGCGCGGCGCTCGCCTTCGGGATGGCGTCGGTCCACCAGGCCTACTGGTCGACGTTCATGACCATGTGCGTGTTGCTGCTCATCGACTTCCAGTTGCGGGGGGGCACCGCGGTCGTGGAGTCGCGCATCGTGCTGACCATCCTCGGCGGGCTGATCGCCGTCGGCTGTACGCGCCTGTTGTGGCCGCGGGGGGAGACCGTACGGCTGGCCCACCGGGTCGTCAGGATGCTCAGGGGGCATGCCGCGGCCGCCCGTACGCTTGCTGCGGTGAGCCGGGGCAAGTCGTCCTCGGAGAAGGCCGAGACCAGGATCAGGCAGGCCGAGCTGGACGCGGACGCGGTGGCCCGGTCCCTGGACTACATCGCGCACGAGCCCGGCGGGACGGCGCCGCACGCCGTCGAGGAGGCCGTCGACGTCGCCCAGCGGGTCAGGGACGACCTGATGTCCGTCACCTCGGTGCTGCGAGACGAGCCGGGGGATCCAGGCCACGTTCCCGATGTGCTCGAGACGGTGGCGGTGCGGCTTGATGCGGCGGCGCAGGCCGTCCAGACCGGCGAGCCGTTCGAGTTCACGGGCGACGTGGACTGTGAGCTGGCGGTGATGGCCGCTTCGGTGGGGCGGCTCGCGGAGCGGCGCCTCACGGAGCTGGACGCCGACCCGAGTGACACGCGTACCGAAGTGCGGCGAGCCCTCGTCCGGACGGCCGCGGCCGACCAGGCCCTGCGGTCGCTGGGGGCGGACACCGTCCGCCTGTGCGACGCCGCCACGTCCGCGTTCGCCCGTGTGACACCAGAGGCGGCCGTGGCCGCCTGAGAACCCGTCACGGGCGTGGCGCGCCGCTCAGTCCCGGTGCTCAGTCCCAGCGGGAGGCCACGCCGTCCTCGGCGTCGGCGGCCTCCACCTCGTCACGGGAGATCCCGAGAAGGTACAGGATCGAGTCGAGATAGGGCACGTTGAGCGCGGTGTCGGCCGCCTGCCGTACGACCGGCTTGGCGTTGAAGGCGATGCCGAGGCCTGCGGCGGCGAGCATGTCGAGATCGTTGGCGCCGTCGCCGATCGCCACGGTCTGGCTGAGGGGGACGCCCGCCTGCGCGGCGAAGCGCTCCAGCGCTCGCGCCTTGCCGGGCCGGTCGACGATCTCGCCGATCACCCGGCCGGTGAGCCTGCCGTCCACGACCTCGAGCGTGTTCGCTGCCGAGTAGTCGATGCCCAGGTCGGCGACCAGGGCGTCGGTGATCTGGGTGAAGCCGCCGCTGACGATGGCGAAGCGGTAGTCGAGGCGCTTGAGCGTCCGGACCAGCGTGCGCGCGCCCGGCGTGAGGACCACTTCCTTGACGACCTTCTCGAAGATCTGCTCGGACAGCCCTTCGAGCAGGGCCACGCGCCGGACCAGCGACTCGGCGAAGTCGAGCTCTCCCCGCATGGCCTCCTCGGTGACCCGGGCGACCTCGTCCAGGCACCCGGCGTGCCGGGCGAGCAGTTCGATGACCTCGCCCTGGATCAGGGTGGAGTCGACGTCCATGACGATGAGCCTTTTGGCGCGGCGGTTGAGGCCGCTGCGCTGGACGGCCACGTCGACCTTCTGCAGCGCCGCCTCGGCGGACAGCTCCGCGCGCAGGGCCTGCGGATCGGCGCCGGAGACGGCCATCTCGATGCAGGTGACCGGGTAGCTCGACAGGCGCTCGATCCGGTCGATGTTGGCGCCGCTCGCCGCCACCCGCCCGGCTATTCCGGCCATGGCGGCGGGCAGCAGGGGCGCGCCGAGCACGGTGACGTGCAGCCGGCCACGCCGCCGCTTCTCCTGCGAGGCCGTGCCGGTCGCGATCTCCAGGTCCATGTCGAGGTCGGCGGCGACCTGCTCGACGGCGGTCCACAGCCCGCCGATGGTGCCGCCGGTGCCCGTGCTCGGTCCCCCGGCGTAGGCGACCAGGACGCCGAGCGTCAGACGTCCGCGGATGACGACCTGTTCCACGTCGGCGACCGTCACGGGAAACCCGGCCAGCACGGTGAACAGCCGAGAGGTGACGCCGGGGCGATCCGGACCGGTCAGCGTGATCAGGAGCGTGCGCTGGTTCACGTTGTTTGAGGTTACTGGGCGATGCCTCCCGGCTGTGCACGAGGTTCACCATGCGGACGCCTCACTGCCGCACGTGTGAGAGATCACAGTCATTTCGGCATGACGTCATGGTCACGGAGACCTTGAGGAAGGACGCGCCCATGACGATCTCCATTGATACCGGTCGTTACACTGTCGGGCTCGCGGAGAGCGCCGCCGATGTCAGAGCCGCCCAACGACTTCGGTATGAGGTGTTCGCCCAGGAGATGGGCGCCGTCCTCGATTCCCCGGTGAGCGGGCTCGACGTCGACGGATTCGACGCGTACTGCGACCACCTGCTGGTACGCGAGGGTGACGCCGTCGTGGGAACCTACCGTCTCCTGCCGCCGGGCCGGTCGGACCGGCTGTACTCGGACGCCGAGTTCGATCTGGCCAATCTGGCGGGCATCCGGGGCAACCTCGTCGAGGTGGGCCGCACCTGCGTGCACCCGGACCACCGCGCCGGCGCGGTCGTCGGCCTCATGTGGGCCGGGATCGCCCGCTACATGATGGAGGGCGGGTACGGCTACCTGACCGGTTGCTGCTCGGTCCCCCTCGACGACGGGGGAGCCGTGGCCGGAGGGGTGCTCGACCAGGTGCCGCTCGGCCCGGAGGAGTACCGCGTCACCCCTCGCAACCCGTGGAAGAAGACCGGCGCGCCGCTGCCCGACCGGTTCGTGCTGCCGGCCCTGCTGCGCGGCTACCTGCGGCTCGGATCCTGGGTCTGCGGGGCCCCCGCACACGACCCGGACTTCCGCAGCGCGGACTTCCTCGTCCTGCTGTCGATGGCCGACGTCGACATGCGCTACCTGCGGCACTTCCTGGGAGACATGCTGTGAGCACCATCGTCCATCTGCCGGTGACCACCTCGCCGTGGTTCCCGGTCTCCCCCTGCATGCCGAGCGAGTGCATGGACCAGCCCAGCGCGGTGGCGGGGCCGCTGCGGCGGGCCGCACGGGTGCTGGGCGCCCTCGTCATCGTCGTCTCCGGCATCCCGCTGGCCTTCGTCGCCCGCATGTGCAGTACGGCCACGCGCAAGCGGTTCACCATGATGTGGTCGCGGATGCTGATCAGGGCGCTGGGCATCAAGATCGAGGCCCTGCGGGGGTTCGCGTTCGTCGGGGGCTCCCTGGAGGCCCGCGCCGTGCCCGAGGGGGAGGGCGGGACGCTGCTCGTCGGCAACCACATTTCCTGGCTCGACCCGATCGTGATCGCCGCCATCACCCCCTGCAGGCTGCTGGCGAAGAGCGAGATCGCCGGATGGCCGGTGATCGGGGCCCTGGCCACGGGCGGCGGTGCGCTGTTCATCGACAGGAACCGCCTGTCCGCCCTTCCTCAGGCGATCGACGCCGTCGCCGTCGCCCTGCGTGAGGGCGACACGGTGGTCGCCTTCCCCGAGGGCACCACGTGGTGCGGGCGCGAGATGGGCACGTTCAGGCCCGCCGTGTTCCAGGCGGCAATCGACGCGGGCGTGCCCGTCCGCCCGATGGCGCTGCGGTTCCGGCAGGGCGAGGAGCTGTCGACGGGGCCGTCGTACGTGGGCGACGACTCGCTGATCGCGTCCATCATGCGGGTCGTCGCCATCAAGGGCCTGGTCGTGGAGGTCACGTTCTTCCCCGGCGTCCAGGTGCCCCGCGGCGGCGATCCGCGCCGCGCGAGGCGGACTCTCGCGAGGATCGCCGAGGCCCAGGTCCGCGCCGGGGTCGTGGAGACGCATCCGCAGGCGGTGGCCGCGTAGCTCCGCCGGGGGATCAGACGATCAGGTGCGCGTCGCCGAACTCGTGCCACAGGTAGCCCTCGTCCAGAGCGGCCCTGTAGGAGCGGGACAGCAGCGGTTCGCCCGCGATCGCCGACAACATCATCAGGTGGCTCGACCGGGGCTCGTGCAGCCCGGTGATCAGGCCGTCGACCGCCCGGACGCCTCCGGCCGGCGTGACGACGTGTGACGTCCATCCCTCGGCCGCCTGGACCGGGCCGTCCAGTGCGGCCGACTCCAGTGCGCGTACGACGGTGGTCCCGACGGCGATGACCCGACCACCGGTCTCCCTCGTCAGGCGCACCAGGTCGGCCGTCCGCCGGGAGACGGAGAACCACTCCGCGTAGGGCGGTTCGTCCTTCTCGGGGGAGGCCACGCCCGTGTGGAGGGTGATCGGGGCGACGGCGACGCCCCGGGAGACGAGGCCCGCCACGAGTTCGGCCGTGAACGGGCGGCCGGCGCTCGGCATCTCCGCGCTGCCCGGTTCCACGGCGAACACCGTCTGGTAGTCGGAGATCGGCCAGTCCCGCCTGACATAGGAGTAGCGGATGGGCACCCCGTGCTCCCGCAGGTACGCGGGGACGTCTCGGTCGAGACGGGCCCGCCACAGCCGGGGCGTCTGCTGTGCGATCAGTCGCAGGGTCGCGCCGCCGGGAAGGGGCAGCCACTCTCCCGGAGCGCCGCCGAGGTAGGGCGCGGTGGAGGTGGACGTAAGGCGCCGGAGTTCGACCAGCCAGTCGCCGGACGGCGTGGTACCCGAGAAGTGGACAGCGAGCCGGTCGAGCCGGACGGCCGCGGCCAGGGTCGCGGAGTTGTTGACGACGAGCAGGTCGCCGGGGCCGAGGATTTCCGGCAGATCCGCGAAGGTGTGATGGGTGATCTCCCCGGTGTCGCGGCGGGAGACGAGCAGGCGCACTCCGTCTCTGCGGAGGCCGCGTGCCTCCGGGGGTTCGTGAGCCTCGCGGACGGGCGGAAGGGCGAAGTCGACGCTCCCGGTGTTCATTCGCGTGCTCCTGTCGTGACGGCGGCGAGCGCCTCCTTGGTGAGGCGCCCGCTCTCCGGGCGGATCGTGACCAGCCGGGCCAGTTCGGCCGCGACGGAGGCCGGGGACGCGGCCGAGGCGGCCTCCTCGGGGCCGACCGCGTCGGCGAGCATGCGGGTGCTCATCTCGCCCGGATCGACCCACCAGACCGCGAGATCCCGCTCCTCGGCGGCGAGAACGTGGGACATCTGGTCGAGGGCGGCCTTCGTGGTGCCGTAGCCGCCCCAGCCCTCGTAGGCCTCGACGGCGGCGTCCGAGGTGATGCCGAGCACCGCGCCCTTCCTTCTGCGCAGGGTGGGCAGCGTCGCCTGGACGAGCGCGAGAGGCGCGATCACGTTGGTCTCGAAGAGCCGGCGCAGCGCGTCGAGCGGGAGGCAGGACAGGGGAGGCAGGGGGACGGGCCCGAGGTCGCCGGCGTTGTTGACCAGCAGGTCCAGCTCCGGTGCGGCGGCCGCCAGCCTGGCGACGTGCGCGGGATCGGTGACGTCGCCGGCGATGGCCGTGGCGTCGAGGTCGAAGGCCGCGGAGAACAGGTCCTCCTCGCCTCGTGCGGTGAGGACCAGGGACCAGCCGTCGTCCGCGAGGGCCTTGGCGAGGGCCAGTCCCAGTCCTCGGGAGGCCCCGGTGATGAGTGCTGTCTTCATGGCCTCACGCTAAAAAGGCGACGCGGCCCGCACATCGGGCCGTGGACCGGGCCCCGGGTCGGCAGATGGGCCTAGGGCCGATGGCCGAGGCCTCCCGCGTGCCGACCGCTTAGGGTGGTCGCGTGCCGGAGGAAACCAGCGAGATCGCCGCGCCCGGCCGGGACGCCGTGCTGCACGCCGTCAGCTCGGCCGTACTGGCCGTCACCCGGCACCTGTCCGTCCGTGAGGTGCTCCAGGTCATCGTGCGGTCGGCGGCGAGGCTTCTCGACGCCCGCTACGCGGCGCTGGGCGTGCCGGACGACCAGGGCGCGTTCGCCGAGTTCGTCGCCGAGGGGATCACGGACGAGCAGTGGGACGCGATCGGCCCGACGCCGCGGCAACACGGCATGCTCGGGGCGATGCTCCGCGAAGGCGCGCCCGTGCGGCTCGCCGACATCCGCAGGGACTCCAGGTTCGAGTACTGGCCCCGGGCCCATCCCGTGCTCAAGGACTTCCTCGGCGTGCCGATCCTGGACGGCGAGCAGGTGCTGGGGATCATCTTCCTGTCCAACAAGAAGGTGCCGGGAGGGTTCACCCAGGCCGACGAGGAACTGCTCACGATGTTCGCCGCCCACGCGGCCATCGCGCTCATCAACGCCCGCCTGTACGAACGCGGCAGGGAGCTGACGGTCGTCGAGGAGCGGACGCGGGTGGCCCGCGATCTCCATGACTCCGTCAGCCAGAAGCTGTTCTCGCTCCGGCTCACGGCGAGGGCGGCCGTTTCGCTGATGCGGTCCGATCCTGAGCGCGCGGCGCGGGAGATCGAGCAGGTGGAGCGGATGGCCGGGGAGGCGATCGCCGAGTTGCGCGCGGTGATCGTCGAGCTCCGCCCGGCCGAGCTCGACAGGCACGGGCTCGTCGAGACCCTCCGTAAGCACGCCGACCTGCTCGACCGCCTGCATCCCGTCTCGGTCTCCTTCACGTTCGAGGGCGCCGAGCCCGGCGAACTGCCGCCGCTGACCGAGATCGCCGTCTTCAGGGTCGCGCAGGAGGCCCTGCACAACTCGCTGCGGCACGCCGCCGCCGCGAGCGTCGCCGTACGGCTCTCGCACGAACCGCCGAGGCTGGTGCTCGAGGTGAGCGACGACGGGAAGGGGTTCGACGACGCCGGCGGGCGCGGGCTGGGCCTCGCCTCGATGAACGAGCGCGCCGAGGCCGCCGGCGGGTCGCTCACCGTGGTCTCGCGGCCCGGCCACGGCACGATGATCCGCTTGGAGGTGCCCGCGTGATCCGGGTGCTGATCGCCGACGACCACCCCGTCGTACGGCAGGGCCTGCGCACGTTCCTCGACGTGCAGGACGACCTCACCGTGATCGGGGAGGCCGCCGACGGCGAGGAGGCGGTGGCGATGGCCGAGTCGCTCTCGCCCGACGTGCTGCTGCTCGACCTCAGGATGCCCGTCCTCGACGGGCTCGGGGCGCTCGGGCGGCTGGAGGGCCGCGGCGTCCGGGTGATCGTCCTGACCTCGGTGAGCGACCCGGTCGACGTGGCCCCCGCGATGCGGGCCGGTGCGTCGGGCTTCCTCTACAAGGACGTCGACCCGGCCGCGCTGGTTCAGGCCATCAGGGCCGTCCACGGCGGCCAGGTCCTGCTCGCGCCGGAGGCCGCGGTGGCCATGCTGACCGGCCAGGCGTCGGCGACGGACGCCGTGGCCGTCCTGACGGAGCGGGAGCTCGAGGTGCTCAGGTTGATCGCCGCGGGCTGTTCCAACCGGGAGATCGCCCGCCACCTCGTCGTGGCCGAGAAGACCGTGAAGACCCACGTGTCCAACGTCCTGATGAAGCTCGGTGTGCAGGACAGGACCCAGGCGGCCCTCTACGCCGTCAGGCACGGCCTCGCGTGACCTAGGTCTGCGGCTGGCCCGACTCGACGATGGCGTGATGGGCGGCCACCCGGGCCCGCCGTACGGCCCTGTCGAGCTCGCGGAAGGCCTCACCGCGCGTCGCGAGCTGCCCGGACGTGAGGCCGCGCTCGTCGGCCAGGCGCAGGGCGAGAGCGAGCCGGGCGGCGAGGGCGCCGACCCGGTGCGCCCGGCCCGGATAACCGGGGGCGAGGGCGTCGTCGACCGTGTCGAGCGCCGGGAAGCCCTGTGCCGGCCCGTCGACGCCGAGCAGCGCCTCGGTGGCCGACCGCATGGCCGCCGACAGCGCCTGCTCGGCCTCGGCGAGCGAAGGAAGGCTCGGCTCCACGGCCGAGGCCGCGCACGCGGTCCAGCGGACGCCCGAGTAGGACGATCCTCTTCTGTCGTCGGCGGGCACGAGGCCGAGGCAGCGCCCCGCGAGGACGGCGACCACGGCCTGGCCGGCGTCGATGGCGGAGCCGTTGAAGGCGGGGGGTCCGGTCAGTCCGAGGGGGTCTCCGGGGATCGGGAGGGCCAGGCGGAACGAGACGAGCCCTTCGACCCGCTGGTCCACGAGGAACGAGCGGAGCGTCGTCTCGCTCGAGTCGACTGCCACCACTTGGGGGCCCGCCGCCCGCTCGACGCGGTCGACGGCCTCGTCCAGACCGACGTGGCCGGCCAGCCAGGCGTTGCCCCACGAAACGAGGATGGCGGAGATCGGTGAATCGATGCGCACCCGATCCACGATAAGTGTTGCGGCCTGTCATAGTTGGTGGAGCATTCACGGGAGGGGGTCCACATGGGCGGTCAGGTGCTTCGGTTTCAGGACGTGGCCGTCCGACGAGACGGGGCGGCGCTGCTGCGCGGAATCGACTGGACCGTGCGCGAGGACGAGCGCTGGGTGATCATCGGCCCCAACGGCGCGGGCAAGACGACTCTGCTCCAGGTGGCGGGCGCGCTCATGTACCCCACCGAGGGCTCTGTGGACGTTCTCGGCGAACGGCTCGGCCAGGTGGACGTCTTCGAACTGCGGACGAGGATCGGGCTGGCCAGTTCGGCGCTCGCCGAGCGGGTGCCGCCGGACGAGAAGGTCATCGACCTCGTGCTCACCGCCTCCTACGCGATCCTCGGCCGGTGGACGGAGGAGTACGACTCCCACGACGTGACCCGGGCGGTCGAGCTGATCGACCAGTTCGGCTGCGCCCACCTGATCCGCCGTCGCTTCGCGACCCTCTCCGAGGGGGAACGCAAGCGTGTCCAGATCGCCAGGGCCCTCATGCCCGACCCCGAGTTACTGCTGCTGGACGAGCCCGCGGCCGGGCTCGACGTGGCCGGTCGGGAGGACCTCGTACGCCGCCTCGGCACGCTGGCCCAGGACTCCAAGGCCCCGACGATGGTCCTGGTCACCCACCATGTCGAGGAGATCCCCGCCGGCTTCACCCACGCGATGCTGCTCCGCCACGGCTCCGCGGTCGCCCAGGGCCCGATCGAGTCCGTGATGACGTCCGACAACCTCTCGCACACGTTCGGCGTGCCCCTGGCGCTGGAGCGGAGCATGACGGGCCGCTGGTACGCCCGGCCGTACTGAGATCCCCAACTCTCCGACATCAGCACTTAATCGGCGCGTAAAGCCAAAACGACATATCCTCCAGTCAGGGTTCACAGACTGGAGTGTCGGATGGGTCTGCTCATCGTCGGCGTGGTCGCGGTGGCCGTCATTGGACTCGCCCTGGTCAGGACGGTCCGGATCGTTCCCCAGGCGACCGCCTGCATCGTGGAACGTTTCGGCAGGTATCACCGGACCCTCCAGGCGGGTCTCACCTTGGTGATCCCCTTCATCGACCGGATCAAGGTCGAGGTCGACCTGCGTGAACAGGTGGTCACGTTCCCTCCCCAACCGGTGATCACCTCGGACAACCTGGTCGTCTCGATCGACACGGTCATCTACTTCCAGGTCACCGATCCGAAGGCGGCGACCTACGAGATCGCCAGCTTCATCGTCGCCGTCGAGCAGCTGACCGTGACGACCCTGCGCAACGTCGTCGGCGGGATGGACCTGGAGCGGACGCTGACCTCCCGCGAGGAGATCAACACCGAGCTGCGCGGCGTGCTCGACGACGCCACGGGGAGGTGGGGCATCCGGGTCAACCGTGTGGAGCTCAAGGCCATCGACCCGCCGGCCTCGATCCAGGACTCCATGGAGAAGCAGATGCGGGCCGACCGCGACAAGCGGGCCGCGATCCTCTCCGCCGAGGGGCAGAAGCAGTCCGCCATCCTCACCGCGCAGGGGCAGCGCGAATCGGCCGTGCTCAAGGCCAAGGGAGAGGCGGAGGCCGTCGTGCTCCGCGCGCAGGCCGACGCGGAGGCCCAGGCCATGCGGGCCAAGGGTCAGGCGGACGCCATCGCGATGGTCTTCCGCGCCATCCACGAGGGCAAGCCCGACCAGCGGCTGCTGGCCTACCAGTACCTCCAGATGCTTCCCGAGATCGCCAAGGGTGACGCCAACAAGGTCTGGATCGTCCCCTCGGAGATGAACAAGGTCCTCGAGAACCTGGGCGGCCTGTTCTCCGCGCCGAAGGACCCGACGACCACCGACCAGAACGGCGCGACCTCCGCCGGCTGACGCGGCGATCCGGGGGTGCTCGCGATCCCCGTACGGCCTGCCGCCTACGATCAGGCGTTAGCCGTACGAGGGAGAAGTGCTCTTGACGCCGTTCGACGCCGCCGCCGTGTTCGCGGCCGGCATGGGAGCCGGTGCGATCAACGCAGTGGTGGGGTCGGGATCACTGATCACATTTCCGACGTTGCTGGCCGTGGGGATCCCGCCCATCGTGGCCAACGTGTCCAACAACATCGGGCTGGTGCCAGGAGGCGTCACCGGTGTGCTGGGCTACCGCGCCGAACTGACGGGGCAGCGTAGCCGGCTGTTCCGGCTGGCGGCCGCCGCCGTACTGGGATCGCTGACGGGCGGGCTGCTGCTCCTCACCCTGCCTGAGGCCGCGTTCCCTGTGATCGTGACCGTCCTCATCGCGGTGGCGTGCGTCCTGGTGCTGCTTCAGCCGAGGCTGAGCCGGTGGCTGACCGGACGGCGCATGCCGCATCCCCACGGAGGGCCGTGGTTGTGGCTCGGCGTCCTGCTCACGAGCGTCTACGGAGGCTATTTCGGCGCCGCGCAGGGGATCGTGCTCATCGGCCTGCTCGGCGTGTTCCTCGACGAGCACCTGCAGCGGATCAACGCCGCGAAGAACCTGTTGTCCCTGCTGGTCAACGCGACGGCCGCGGCGTTGTTCATCCTGGTGGCCGACGTGAACTGGCTCGTGGTGGTGCTGGTGGCCGTCGGCTCGGCCCTGGGCGGTTTCTTCGGCGCCCGCGTTGGGCGCAGGCTCCCCCCGGCCCTGCTCCGCGGGTTCATCGTGTGCGTCGGAGTCGTGGCGATAGTGAAGCTGTTGTCGTAAAAGGGTATGTACGCCCTTATGAAGGGCGACTGGGTGGAGATCGTCATTGATGCGGGGGGAACCCCGCGCACCTACGAGGTGATCGCGACCAGGGCGGGACGTCGCGTGGAGATCAGCACGGGCCGGGGCATCGTCGAGGTCAGCGAGGTGACGAGGACGGGCACGCAGGTGCGCACGGCGCGATTCATGTCCTCCCGGATCCTCGCCCTGGTCGAGCATCCCGCGGACGGCCCGAAACCGGACGAGGTCTGACGGCGCCCCGGCGGCCGGGGCGGGTTCGGCGTGCGTTCAGTCGGCGGGACGGACCTGGACGACGCCGTCCTGCCGTAACCGGGTCCTGAACGCGGGCTGCCTGGCGGTCGCGGGGCCGTGCACGACCGAGCCGTCCGAGATGCGGAAGACGCTGCTGTGCCAGGGGCAGACGATGCAGGGCTCGCCGCCCTCGAGAGTGACGCGGCCCTGGTGGAGCGGCCCGGCCAGATGCGAGCAGCCGTCCGCCAGTACGCTCACGCCGTCGCCCAGGCGGAGCACGAACAGCTCGATGTAGCCGAGGCGCCTTCTGACCGGACGCCCGTTGGGCAGATCCTTGAGCGAGCAGAGATCGTGCCAGCCGAGGGGCACCAGGTGACTCACCGACTCGGCGTGGTTGGCCCCGGCGGCCTGGCGGTAGGCCATGTGCCCGCCGAGGTAGGCGCCGACCGAGGCCGCCCCGAGCCCGGTGAACGCCAGAGCCCGGCCGGTCCGCTCGCGACCGGCCATCCGCATCAGCAGCGAGCCTGTGTAGAGGCCGGTGGCGGTCAGGTTCATGATCGCGTGTACGAACCCCACCCGTTGCTGCTCCCGGTGCAACGCCGACCAGTCGGCCAGACCGGCGGTCGCGGTGGGCAGGGCCATGCCGACGCCGGTCGCGATCAGGGTCCGCGTCGCCCGGGTGTCGGATCTCGTCACGTCGAGCACCGCCGACGCGATCCAGCACCCCGCGCTCACCATCGCCATCGCGGGATGCAGCGGGTGTCCCAGGGGGACGCCGTGCAGCACGTCCCGGAACCTGCTCGGGCCCAGTCTGCGGCGTACGGCCTTGGAGAGCGCGTTGACCGGCCGATCCATGGCGGTCGTCCGTTCGAGCCCGTCGAGGAGGTTAGCGGATGGGACAATTCGTGGCAGGCGGCCCGTCCGTCGCGGCCTTGTCGTCTTCTCCATCATTCGCCCCCTTAACAGGGTCCACGTACCCGCCCGCCACGGCCACGAACATGGGGCGGCACGCCTCAGCAGGGCTTCTGCGAGGGCGACGGAGTCTCAGGGGGCGAGATGACCGCTGGCGACGGACTCCTCGATCAGCCGGGTCGCGAACTCGCCGAGCGCCGGCGAACCCTCTGCGATGATCTCCACCTTCTCCAGCACCTGCCGGGCGGTCACCTTGTTCAGCACCCAGGATCCGCCCTCGTTGTGGTGGTTGGCCAGGATGGGCGCGAGCCGGTCGAGCGCCTTGGCGAAGCGCGCCTCACGCGTGCGGCGCTCCTCGAACTCGTCCCAGAGGGCCCGAAGCCGCGTGCACTGGTCCTCGGGGAGCATTCCGAAGATCCGGTCGGCCGCCGCCTGCTCGCGCGCGGCCTGGTGTTCGACCGCCACGGTGTCGTAGATGAAGGTGTCGCCGGCGTCGATCTCCACGATGTCGTGGATCAGCAACATGGCGACGACCCTGTCGAGATCGGTTCCCGGCGGGGCGTGCTCAGCCATGACCATGGCCATCATGCCGAGATGCCAGGAATGCTCGGCGTCGTTCTCCCGCCGTGAACCGTCGATCAACGTGTTCCGCCGGATGACGCGCTTGAGCTTGTCGATCTCCATGGCGAAGGTGATCTGGGCGTCCAGCCGTTCCTGGAGAGCGATCGTCACCCGCGAAAGCCTAACGCCCGGTGATCACCGCTCGCCCGCGAGTCCCGCGATTGCGGGGCCGCCGGCGCCTCAGGGGCACACGATCACGACGGGCACCCCGTTGAAGACGGCGTTCCCGGACAGGGGGTCGACGACCGTCTCGTCGGTGAGGGCGTTGACGCTGAAGCCGGCGTTCCTGGCCGCGACGGCCTGGGCGCTCCCGTCGTGACCCCAGCCGTGTGGCAGGCTCACCACGCCCGGCATGATCGAGTCGGTCGGTTCAAGGGGCACGGCGAGTTCACCGGCCGCCGAACGGACCACCGCCTTGTCGCCGAGCCCGAGCCGGGTGACGTCGGCGGGGTTGATCTGCAGCGTGCAGCGGTTGCTGCCGCCGACCAGCGGCCCGACGTTGTGCAGCCAGCTGTTGTTCGATCTCAGGTGGCGCCGTCCGATCAGGACGAACTCGGGCGCCCGGCGGCCGAGCCCGGCGCGCAGCCGTACGAGATCGTCGAGTACGGCGGCAGGCGCGAGCTCGACGAGGCCGGAGGCGGTGCTGAGAAGGCCGGGAAGGCGTGGTTCGAGCGGACCCAGGTCGAGCCCGTGCGGATGCCTGAGCAGCTCAGGCAGCGACAGATTCCCGCCGTTCCACTCGCCGTAGGGGCCGAGCCGCAACATGGCGTCCAGCCGCAGCTCAGGGCCGTTCGCCCCGTCGAGCAGGCCGCGGAGCTCTGCAGGGTCGTGAGAGGGGAGCGTGCCGGCGCCGGAGTCGGCCGCCGCCCGCAACATCTGGTCGAGGATCAGCTCGTCGAGCAGCGCGGGCTCGGCGTCCGCACCCTGTCCCGACGCGATCATCGCCAGGCGGGCGAGGATCTCGGCCTCCGACGGCCGCCCGTCCAGGGGTAGCGCGGCAGGCGAGTACCGCGCGTAGTTGCGGACGGCGAAGCCGAGGAGCGCGAAGTCGAAATGTCCCGACTGCAGGATCCGCGGCGGAGGCAGGATCACGTCGGCGTGGCGGGTGGTCTCGTTGAGATAGGGGTCCACGCTGACCATGAACTCCAGGCCCGGCAGCACCCGGTCCAGCCGCGTCCCGTTCGGCGCGGAGAGCACGGGGTTGCCCGCCACCGTGATCAAAGCTCTGACCTGGCCTTCTCCGGAGCCCTCGATCTCGTCGGCGAGAGTCGCCACCGGCAGCTCGCCGTTCGCCTCCGGCAGTCCGCGCACCCGGCTGTGCCACCGCCCGGTCCGGTACGGCCGGCGCCGTCCGGGCCTCTCCGTGGCGGGCCGGGGGAACATCACGCCACCGGGACGGTCGAGATTGCCGGTCAGGACGTTGATCACGTCGACCAGCCACTGGGCCAGCGTCCCGAACTCCGCCGTGCACGTGCCGATGCGGCCGTAGACGGCCGCGGTGGGAGCGGAGGCGAGTTCCCGCGCGAGCCGTACGATCACTTCGGCGTCGACGCCGCAGGCCTGCGCGCAGGCGGCGGGCGGGAAATCGGCGAGGGCGCCCGCCACCTCGGCGAGACCGGCCGCGGGAACCGTGACCGTGACGAGGTCCTCGGCGAAGAGCGTGTGGGCGATGCCCGCGAGCAGGTAGGCGTCGGTGCCCGGGCGGATGAAGACGTGCTCGTCGGCCAGGGAGGCCGTCCGCGTCCGCCGGGGATCGACCACGACGAACCTGCCTCCGCGCCCCCGCAGGGCCTTCAACCGGCCGGGGAAGTCGGGCGCCGTGCACAGCGAGCCGTTCGACTCCAGCGGATTGGCGCCCAGCATGAGCAGGTAGTCGGTGCGGTCGAGGTCGGGTACGGGGATCGACAGCGGGTGGCCGAACATCAGGCCGCACGACACGTGCTTGGGCATCTGGTCGGCGGTGCTCGCCGAGAAGACGTTCCTGGTTCCGAGCGCCCGGACCAGGGGTGCGCCGTACAGGGAGCCCGCCATCGTGTGGGCGTTGGGATTGCCGAGGTAGATCGCCCGGCTCGGGCCGGGGATCGGGGAGAGTCCCCGCTCGACGGCCGCGAACGCCTCCTCCCAGGAGACCTCACGCCATCCGCCGCCGTCCCGGACCAGGGGCGCCTCGAGGCGGTCGGGGTCCTCGTCGAGGTGGCCGAGCGAGGCGCCCTTGGGGCAGATGAACCCCTTGCTGAAGGGGTCTTCCCTGTCGCCGCGGACCTCGGCCACCCGGCCCGCGTCGTCGAGGGTGATCTTCAGACCGCAGACGGCCTCGCACAGCGGACAGGTCCGGTGGACGGTCTCCATGCCAGGCCTCCTGGGTCCGGGAGTCGAACTCATCCTTCACCGGTGTCGCCACTGAGGGAAGCCCCAGAACCGAATTTAGTTCTAGGGCTTCCCAGCGCCCTGACGCCCCCGCGGTGCGTCTGGGCGCGCCTGTGGGACGCGCGGACGGCGGGCGGGCGTCGTCACGCGGTGAAGGCGCGGCCGACCTCCTCGAGCTCGCGCACGAGATCGAACCGCGGGTCGCGATACTGGCGGGCGCCGAAACCGGTCCGGTTGACCGTCCAGCGGAGTTCTCGCGCCCAGCCGTCCTGGTCCGCGCAGAGAGCTTGATCCGCCATGTTCATGTGGGTCTTGATTAGTAATAACCAATTGGTACCGTGGGGATGCATGGAGACTCCTTTTCGGGTGGCTTCGAGGTGGAGTTCTCGTTTGTGCTCGCCGGGTCGGCAGGTGGCAGCCTTTCGGCCCGGCTTTAACGTGGCCCGCGAACGGGCGCGTCGTGATGCGAGCGACCTGGTCGCCGTCCCTAGGCACGTGATGATTCCCGGTGGCCGGACGCCTCCCCGTCGTCTCGATATCCGCGAGGGGTCATGCCGTCGCCGGATACGGATGTCGCCCATGTGAAAGAAGCGGTTCGCCGAGCCGTTCGCCGCATTTTCATCGGCGCCTCCCCGAAATTCCGGGAACCCCTCCCGCTCGATCGTGACCCAGGAGAGATATGGCTGCAATACTTGGAGAAAGGAAACTTGCAAGGATCTTTTAGGCGTACGGTGCATGTGTCGGTGCAATTTGCACCGTTCAGACAAGCGGCCCGACGAAGGCGCGCGCCCGCTCGGCGTGACCAAGGAGGACGGCCGGGGTGCCGGATCATGGCAGTCCCACTGTTCGCCGGCGAAGGCTCGGTCAGGAGCTCCGCCGGCTGAGAGAGCGCGCCGAGTTGACCGGCGACCAGGTCGCCGCGCAGCTGGGATGGTCGGCGGCGAAGGTCAGCCGGATCGAGACGGCGCGAACCTCGCCGCGCGAGGCCGACATCGACGCCCTCCTGGTGATCTACGTGGTAGATTCGCGCCAGCGCCATGAGCTGCTTGCCCTGCACCGGGATGCAACCCGAAAGGGCTGGTGGGAGGAGTATCGGGACTCTCTGCCGAAGGAATACACCACTTTCCTTGGGCTGGAGGCCGAAGCCACGGCGGCACGAGACTGGGAACCCCAGGTGGTGCCGGGTCTGTTCCAGACGGAGACATACGTCCGAGCCATGATGGAAAGCGGACAGCGGAGCACGCTCGAGGCACCAGGCGGGGTCCGGAGCCGGATCGAGGTCCGGATGGCCCGCCAGGAGTCCGTCCTCGGCACCCGGAGCCCGCTGAACATCTCGGTCGTCCTCGAGGAGTCGGTGCTGCTTCGCCGTTTCGGGGACGACGACGTGATGAGAGAACAGCTCGGACGGCTGATCGAAGTCTCGGAACTCCCCAACGTCCAGTTGAGGATCCTCCCCCTGGATGCCGAGCACCCGATCAACACGGGAGCCTTCAGTCATCTCAAGGTGCCCGAATTCCATGACGTGGTGTATCTGGAGGCGCTTCTCGGCGGCCGCCTGGTCGAGGACGAGACCATCGTGTACCGCTATGAGGTCGCCTTCGATTACCTGGAAAGCAAGGCACTCGGCGTCGAGGCCTCCCGGAAATGCGTGGAAAAACGTCTTAGTCGCTGGCGATGAGCCATCCTGAGCCGCCTCGGAAGCCCCGACGAGGGATCACCCCGGGGGGAGAGACCAATAAATGAACGCTACGGATCTGCCCGGCGCCGTCTGGTGGAAGAGCACGCGCAGTGCCAACAACTGCGCCTGTGTTGAAATAGCCGTTTTGTCCGACGGCCAGGTCGGCGTTCGGGACAGCAAGAACCAGGAGGGTCCCGTCCTCGTATTCACACCGGTCGAATGGGACGCCTTCATCGGTGGAGTCAAGGACGGCGAGTTCGACATATAAGTAGGCCGCCGCATGCCGTCAGGACGAATGCGGCGACCCGCGCCGTGTGCGGAAACGCACGCGGCCGACACGCGCGTGCGGCTTGCGCCCAAGGAGAAGGGAGCAAGCCGCACGCTGTGAGGGGACGGGGGTCAGGCGAGACCCAGGCCCTGGGCGACGCCCTGGCCGAGGTCCTTGTGCACGTTGGTCCAGTAGTCGACCACGCGCTTCTTCATGTCGCCCGTGACCTCGGGAGCCGAGGCGTGGCCGACGATGTTGCCCACCAGGTGCGCCCGGTCGGTGTCCGACAGGACGTTCTCCCACAGGGCGCGCGGCTGGACGAAGTCGTCGTCCTCCGCGTGCTTGGCGTACGCGCTGCGGATGATCTCACCCGAGACGTGGTAGTTCTCGCCCGCGAAGATCGACGGATCCGCTGCCGGGCCCCCCATGCTGTTCGGCGCGTACACCGGGTCGCTTGAGTTGCTGAACCGCATCGCGCCGTCCTTGTTGTAGCTGTGGACGGGCGACTTCGGCTGATTGACCGGAAGCTGCAGGTAATTGGGTCCGATGCGGTAGCGGTGCGTGTCGGGATAGGAGAACAGCCGGCCCTGGAGCATCTTGTCCGGGGACGGTCCGATGCCGGGCACGAGGTTGGCCGGCTCGAAGGCGGCCTGCTCGACCTCGGCGAAGTAGTTCTCCGGGTTGCGGTTGAGGGTGAACCTGCCGATCGTGATCTCGGGGTAGTCGCCGTGCGGCCACACCTTGGTCAGGTCGAACGGGTTGAAGCGGTAGTCCGCGGCGGCCTCGAACGGCATGATCTGGACGTTCACCGTCCAGGACGGATGGTCGCCGTTCTTGATCGCGATGTACAGGTCACGGATGTGGTGGTCGGGATCCGCCACGAGTTCCGCGGCCTCGGCGGCGGTGTAGTTCTCGATGCCCTGGGCGGTCTTGAAGTGGTACTTGATCCAGAACTTCTCGCCGTTCGCGTTGTACCAGAGGAACGTGTGGGAGCCGAAGCCGTGCATGTTGCGCCAGCTCCTCGGCGTGCCCCGGTCGGTCATCAGGAACGTCACCTGATGCGCGGACTCCGGTGACAACGTCCAGAAGTCCCACTGCATGTTGTTGTCGCGCAGATGGTTGTCCGCACGGCGCTTCTGGCTGTGGATGAAGTCGGAGAACTTCGAGGGGTCGCGGATGAAGAAGACCGGCGTGTTGTTGCCGACCAGGTCGTAGTTGCCCTCTTCGGTGTAGAACTTGATCGCGAATCCGCGCGGGTCGCGTGCCGTGTCCGCGCTGCCGAGCTCGCCCGCCACCGTGGAGAAGCGCAGGAACATGTCGGTCTCCCTGCCCTTCTGGAACAGGTCGGCCCTGGTGAACTGGCTGACGTCCTCGGTGATCTGCAGCAGGCCGTAGGCGCCGCCGCCCTTGGCGTGCACGACGCGCTCGGGCACCCGTTCCCGGTTGAACTGGGCCATCTTCTGAATGACGTAGTGGTCCTGCATCAGCAGGGGCCCGTTGGGCCCGACGGACAGCGAGAACTCGTCGCTGGGAGCGGGAATCCCTGCGTCGGTGGTGGTTATCGGCCTGTCGGTCATCGGTTCCTCCGGGATTGCTATTCGGAAGCCGCGGATCCGGGCACGAGCGCGTGGATCAGTCGAGGCCCGCGACTTCAGCGGTGACGGTGTGACAGTCGGGACAGATCCCCCAATAGATGACGTCCGCCTCGTCGACCACGAATCCGGCGTTGGACACGGGTTCCAGGCAGGGGGCGTGCCCGATGGCACAGTCGACGTCGGTGACCCTTCCGCACTCGCGGCAGACGAGGTGGTGGTGGTTGTCGCCCACCCTGGCCTCGTAGCGAGTGGGGCTCCCCGCCGGCTCGATGCGACGGAGCAGCCCGCCGCGCTGAAGCGCGTTCAGCGAGTCGTAGACGGCTTGCAGGGAGACCTGACCGACCCGATCGCAGACGCCGCGGTGAATGGCCTCCACATCGAGATGGTCGCCGCCCCGCACGGTCTGCATGATGGCCAGCCGGGCGGCGGTTACCCGCAGCCCTGCCTGGCGAAGTCGGATGGCGTCTCCCACACTCACCACGCTAGCTCACTAAAGCTGAATCATTCAAGTAAAGGAACTCTCCCAGTCTCTTCTGACGAAACCTTTGCCCCATACCCCCTGGTGTCGGCTGGAGATGGCATGCTCTGTTGGCGTGAGACGTCTCCTCCCCGCCCTCCTCCTTCTCGCCGCCTCCGTCGCGTGCTCGGCCGCGCAGGGCGACCCGGCGCCCAGCCCGGTGGAGCAGGAGGCGACCGCCCGCCCCGCCACGTCGGCACCGGCCAAGCCGGCGCGACGGCCGTACACGATCTCCTTCGCCGGTGACGTGCACTTCGAGGGCGTCCTGCGCGGCCGCCTCGACGCCGATCCGCGTACGGCCCTCGGCCCGATCGCGAACGTGCTGCGCAAGGCCGACCTGACGGCCCTCAACCTGGAGACGGCCATCACCACCGGCGGTTCGCCCGCTCCGGGCAAGCAGTACACCTTCCGGGCTCCGGCCACGGCCTTCACGGCGCTGAAGGCGGCCGGGGTCGACGTGGTCACGATGGCCAACAACCACGGCATGGACTACATGGAGAGCGGCCTGCAGGACACCCTCGGCGCGATCAGGCGGAGCAAGTTCCCCGTGGTCGGCATCGGCAAGGACGAGGCGGCGGCCTACCGTCCTTACCGGGTCACCGTCAAAGGCAACCGCGTGTCGTTGATCGGCGCGACGCAGGTCCTCGACGACGAGTTCATCCAGGCGTGGACGGCCACCGCGGACCAGGGCGGCCTCGCCTCAGCGAAGAACGAGCCGCGTCTGATCAAGGCCGTACGTGACGCCAGGAAGAACTCCGACACCGTGATCGTCTTCCTGCACTGGGGCACCGAACTCGCCACCTGTCCCACGTCGGTCCAGCGCTCCCTGGCGGAGGCGCTCGAGAAGGCGGGCGCAGACGTCATCGTGGGCAGCCACGCCCACGTGCTGCTCGGCGGCGGGTATCACGAAGGCGCCTACGTCCAGTACGGCCTGGGCAATTTCGCGTTCTACAACTCCGGTCCCGAGACCGGCAAGACGGGCGTGCTGACGTTGACGATCAACGGCAGGAAGGTCCTCAAGGATCAGTGGACCCCTGCGCGGATCAGCGGCGGGATCCCCGTCCCGCAGACCGGAGCGGCCAAGCAGCAGAGCGTCACCGACTATCGGAAGCTGCGCGGCTGCACCGGCCTCGACGCCACCCCGTGAGCCGGCGCCCCGGCATTTCCATGCGACTCATGAGTAAGACCTGACCTCGGCGGCATCCGCGTGCAAGATGGGTGTGTGTCCAGCCAGCGCGTACAGGATGTGGAACGTTCTTCTGGTGGCGGGCGGGAGTCGGCGGCCCCGGCCACGCCCCTGCGCAGGCGTCCGTCGCAACGCAGGAGCGCCCGCAGGGTCGAGCGGATGCTCGACGCCTGCGCGGAGTTGCTGGACGAGGGCGGCTACGAGGCGCTCTCGACCACCCGGGTCGCCGAGCGGGCCGGTGTCGCCATCGGGTCGGTCTACCAGTTCTTCCCCGACAAGCGGGCCCTGAGCCAGGCGCTGACCCGGAGGAATCTCGAGCTGTTCGTGACCCGGGTCGGCCGCCGCTTCATCACCGACGACTACAGCGGGTGGTGGGAGGCGGTCGACGCGATCATCGACGAGTACGTCGACCTGCACAGAACGGTCCCCGGGTTCCGCTCGCTCCATTTCGGTGACGTCGTGGGGCTCGACGTGCCCGACTCGGTCGCGGACAGCAACACCGTGATCTCCGGGCGGCTGCGCGCGCTGTTGCTGGAGGAGTTCGGCCTGCTCGACAGCGAGGAGGTGGACCGTGCCATCCTCGTCGCCGCGGAAGCGGGGGACGCCGTGCTCAAGCTCGCCTTCCGGCACGACTCCTCAGGCGCTCCGGAGATCGTCGCGGAGGCGAGACAGTTGGTCCGCGGTTACCTCTCGCGCCAGTTGCGGTCGGCCCAACTGGAATGATCATGGGGCCAGTCGCGGGGGGCCCTGGCGCTCCGCTCGAAGCGCAGCGGCTGATGGGCGATCTCGCGAGGCCAGGGCGTCACCGCCGGGCGCGAGATGTCCGGCACCACCAGGGAGTTCCATATCGATGGCGGCACCGCCTGCATGTAGGCGGAGTTGTGCCACGGCCGGACGTGCGTGTGCCGGGGAGCCTGAAGTTCCCGCATGTTGTCGTCGGAGGAGGTACCGGGACCACAGGGGACGGCCGCGGCGGGCTCGACGTTCAACTCGACCATGCGCAACTGGTTCTGGAGCCGCGCGAGGTCCTTGCGCGCCTGATCGAGAGCCTCGAACTGAGCCGTCACATAGCCGGCGATGCCGGGGACGACTGCGGACAGGACGGCTGCGGACGCGAGAGTCACCATCACCCGCTTGGACATGACCTGCCGCCCCCCGCCAGCTCCGATTACGACAGCGCGGGCAATATGCCCGGTCAGCTGTACTGAGACACGATTCGTAGGCGAACGTGTACTAATCGTTGCTTCGTGAATGCCTGCCGTTGTCCCTGCAAAGGCACTCCGAGGTCGGTAGCCTCGGGTCTGTGGCACATGTGACTCATGAGCAGCTGGATCGACTGCTCGAACAGGCGCTCCTGCTCGATGACCACGGTGCTCTCGCATCCCAACTCGACGCGCTGGCCCAGGGCTACGAGTCCGGCGAGGTGTCGAGGGCGGCGATTCTCGTGCTGGCCGCGGAGGAGTGGCGTCAGGCGGGCCAGCCCGTGAACGCTCTCGAGCGGTTCAGGAGCGCGGTCGACGACGGGGGTGATGTGCTGATCGATCCCCGTTCCGGCATCGCCGACACGCTCTTCGAGCTAGAACGTTCCGAGGAGGCCCGGGACGTCATCGCGGACATCAAGGCCGGCCCCTGGAACCCGGCCACGGCACTCACCGTGGCCGAGACGCTGGTGGCGTACGGAGATCTGCAGGAGGCCCACGAGTGGGCCACCGAGGGGGTCCGCGCCTGCGCGTCGGGCACCACGATGCGGGAGGTGCTGCTGCGCACCCGTTACCGCATCCGGGTCGACCTCGGACTGCCCGAAGACGATCTCGACGCCCTGCTCGACGTCACCCGCTGAACCCCGGCCGGCCGCCGCTGGACCCCGCGTCCGGGGCGGCCGCGAAAGACCGTGACGCCCGCGGGATGGCTGTTTGCATGAAAAAGGGGCCGCGCGGCTTACGGCCCCTTCTGTCCCGGCCGCTGCGAAGGCGCACGGCCGGGATGTCCTCTGTGCCTGCGGTCAGGGCAGGATCGTGCTGTCGGTCGCGTTGTTGGCGAGCTTGGTCACCGAGCGTGCGTCCGCGGCCTTGGCGAGCGCGGGAGCGGTGAGGTCGTTGGGGACGGCGCCGTTCCCATGCGTCGGCGCCTTCGGGTGCACGACGCCGGTCCGGCTGTCGGCTCCCTCGATGGAGCGGGCCTTCGCGCCCCCGTCGTGGCGGCGGCCCTGATCCGCGTGCTTGCCCTTGGCTCCGGCGTTCTTCTGGGTCTCGGCGTCACGCGCGGCCTTGCCGGGACCGGCCGGCTTCGTCTCGCCCGGCTGGGTGACGGCCGGCGGCACCTTGTGCTGGGGGCGGCCGTTCGGATGCGCGGGAAGGAACTCGGCGCCCGAACGGGATGACGACTTGTCGTCCTTGCCTTGTCTCTCCGCGTGGCGGCCCTTGGGGTTGTGCTCGGTCCTGGTCATCGCGGACTCCGGCGTGCACGACTGGTGCGTCACGCTCGGCCGCGCCGGGGCGATGGCCATGAGCGGTACCGCGGGCGTCTTCGTCGCCGGCTGTGCGGCCGCGGCCGCGGCGGAGGCCCCCATGGCGGCCTGCTTGGCCACGGACTGCGCCGCGTCCACCGCCGGAGCGGGGTTCGGCATCTCGGCGGGGACGCCCTTCGCCACGGACTGCGCCGCCGACCCGGCCGCGGACTCCGCGGCCGACTGGGCTCCCGCGGGAGCCCTCCTGCCGTCCGGGACGGCGGGCAGCAGGGTCGACGCGTCGGGCGCGGCCGGAAGCGTCCTCGGACGGCCCGGGGCGGACTTGCCCGCGGCGCCCTGAGCCGTGCCGCCCTTGACCGGGGTGGACGGCCGCCCGGGCAGCGACGTGAGGCCCTGCCCGGCGGCGGCTCCGGCGGTGTCGGCGATGCTGAGCACTCCGTTCGGCGGCGTGAGGGTGCTCAGGTCCGCCGGCGAGCTCTGCTTCTGCGGCTTGCACGGAGCGGACACGGTCGCGCCGTCCGCCATCGCGTGACCGGTCGCGAGCCAGCTCACCCCCGCGGTGACCGCCGCCAGAACGACGCACCGCCCCCGCATACTTCGTGATGTCCTGGACATCCACGTCCCCCTGGTTGCTTACGGTATTCCGACGAACGCCGAACGTAGCAGCGAGGGAAAACGCGGGGGTCGGCTTGCCTCAATGGTGGGGAAGACCTTACCGAGCGGGCTGGATGCTTAGCGTGTCACCGGCTTCGTCAAGGTCGACCATTACCTCGTCCCCATCGCGGACCTCGCCGGACAGCAGCTCCTTGGCGAGCTTGTCACCGATCGCCGACTGCACCAGCCGCCGCAGCGGGCGGGCGCCGTACAGCGGGTCGTAGCCGGTGAGCGCGAGCCAGTCGCGTGCCGCCGGGGTCACCGTCAGCGTCAGGCGGCGGTCGGCGAGCCTGCCGGCGAGCCGCGACACCTGGAGGTCGACGATCTGCGACAGCTCCTCGGTGCCGAGGGCGTCGAAGACGATGACGTCGTCGAGCCGGTTGAGGAACTCCGGCTTGAACGCACCCCGCACCGCGTTCAGCACGGCCTCCCGCTTCGCCCCGTTCTCCAAGTTGGGATCGACCAGGAAGTGCGAGCCGATGTTGGAGGTCAGGATCAGGATCGTGTTGCGGAAGTCGACCGTCCGCCCCTGCCCGTCGGTGAGCCTGCCGTCGTCGAGCACCTGGAGCAGGATGTCGAAGACCTCCGGGTGGGCCTTTTCCACCTCGTCGAGCAGCACGACCGTGTACGGCCGGCGGCGCACGGCTTCGGTCAGCTGGCCGCCCTCCTCGTAGCCGACATAACCGGGAGGCGCTCCCACCAGCCGGGCCACGCTGTGCTTCTCGCCGTACTCGCTCATGTCGATGCGGGTCATGGCGCGCTCGTCGTCGAACAGGAACTCCGCGAGGGCCTTGGCCAGCTCGGTCTTGCCGACACCCGTCGGGCCGAGGAACAGGAACGAACCGGTGGGCCGGTCGGGGTCGGAGATGCCGGCGCGGGCCCGCCGCACCGCGTCCGAGACGGCCTGTACGGCCTGGCGCTGGCCGATGAGGCGCCTGCCCAGCTCGTCCTCCATCCGGAGGAGCTTGGCCGTCTCGCCTTCCAGGAGCCGCCCGGCGGGGATGCCGGTCCAGGACGAGATGACCTCGGCGATGTCGTCGGGGCCGACCTCCTCCTTGACCATCGGCTCGGCCTCGGCCTCCTCCGCGACCCGGGTGGCCTCGGCGAGATCCTTCTCCAGCCGGGGCACGTCGCCGTACATCAGACGGGAGGCGGCCTCGAAGTCGCCGTCACGCTGGGCCCGCTCGGCGGCGCTGCGCGCCTCGTCGAGCTGCTTCTTCAGCTCGCCGACCCGGTTCAGCCCGGCCTTCTCGCGCTCCCAACGCCCGACCAGGCCGTTGAGCTCCTCCTGGCGGTTGGCCAGCTCCTCGCGGAGCTTGTCCAGGCGCTGCCGGCTCGCGTCGTCGGTCTCCTTGGCGAGTGCGAGCTCCTCCATCTTCAGGCGGTCGACGATGCGCTGAAGCTCGTCGATCTCCACGGGCCTGGAGTCGATCTCCATGCGGAGGCGCGACATCGACTCGTCGACGAGGTCGATGGCCTTGTCGGGGAGGAAGCGGGCGGTGATGTACCGGTCGGACAAGGTCGCCGCGGCGACGAGCGCGCCGTCGGAGATCTGCACCTTGTGGTGCGCCTCGTATCGGCCCTTGAGCCCGCGCAGGATCGCGATCGTGTCCTCGACCGTCGGCTCGCCGACGTAGACCTGCTGGAAGCGGCGCTCCAGCGCGGGGTCCTTCTCGATGCGCTCGCGGTACTCGTCGAGCGTGGTGGCGCCGATCATCCGCAGCTCGCCGCGGGCGAGCATGGGCTTGAGCATGTTGCCCGCGTCCATCGCGCCCTCGGCCGCGCCCGCGCCGACCATGGTGTGCAGTTCGTCGATGAACGTGACGATCTGGCCGTCGCTCTCCTTGATCTCGTTGAGCACGGCCTTGAGGCGCTCCTCGAACTCGCCGCGGTACTTAGCGCCCGCGACCATCGCGCCGAGGTCGAGGGCGACCAGGCGCTTGTTCTTGAGGCTCTCGGGCACGTCGCCCGCGATGATCCGCTGGGCGAGGCCCTCGACGACGGCGGTCTTGCCGACGCCGGGCTCGCCGATCAGCACGGGGTTGTTCTTGGTGCGGCGCGACAACACCTGGACCACGCGCCGGATCTCGGTGTCCCGGCCGATCACGGGGTCGAGCTTGCCGCCCCGCGCCCGCTCGGTGAGGTCGACGCCGTACTTCTCGAGCGCCTGGTAGGTGTCCTCGGGCGTCTCGCTCGTCACCCGGGCGTGCCCGCGGACCTTCTCGAACACGTCGAGCAGGGCGTTGGGCGTGGCCCCCTCGGCCTTGAGCAGGTCGGCCACCTGGCCGCCGTCCGCGGCGAGGCCGACGAGCAGGTGCTCGGTCGAGACGTAGTCGTCCTCGAGCCGCTTGGCCCGCTGGGCGGCGGTGTTCAGCACGGTGAGCAGCTGCCGGGAGGTCGACGGCGCGCTCACCGTGGAGCCCTGCGCCTTGGGAAGGCGGGCGAGCTGCTCCTCGGCCTGCGTCCGCAGCCGCTTCCAGTCCGCGCCGACCGCCTCCAGGAGCGGTACGGCGGTGCCGCCCGACTGGGCCAGCAACGTGGTGAAGAGGTGGGCGGGCGCGACCTCGGGGTTCCCCTCGGCGGCCGCCCGCCGGACCGCCCCGGACAGGGCTTCCTGGCTCTTCTGAGTCAGCTTGTAGTCCATATGTGTTCGATGCCCTCGCTTCGGAAGATCAGGCAGGAGGCAGTTCGTAGCGGATCAGCGCCCGCATCATGGCCAGCTCTCCCCTGAGCCGGGCCACCTCGTCGCGCAGGCGCATGGTCTCGGTTTCGAGTTCGAGGATGCGCTTGATGCCGGCCAGGTTGATGCCGTCTTCCTGGGAGAGCCGCTGGACCTCGCGCAGCAGCACGATGTCCCGGGTTGAGTAGAGCCGGCCGCGCCCCGCCGACCGGCCCGGGCTCACGAGCCCGAGCCGGTCGTACTGGCGCAGGGTCTGCGGATGCAGTCCCGACAGCTGGGCGGCCACCGAGATCACATAGACCGGGGTGTCGTCGGACAGGTTGAAGAAGTTGGCATCCATCGGCTCACTCGCTTCTGGCCTGCTTGATCAGCTCGTCACGGAGGTCGGCGCCCTCCGTCGCGTTCCTGAACTCCTCGAGCGCCGCACGGGCCTTGTCGTCGAGGTCCTGCGGAACCGCCACCTGGACGGTGACGAGCAGGTCGCCCTTGGTGCCGTCCTTGCGGGCGGCGCCGCGGCCGCGGACGCGGAACGTGCGCCCGTTGGGCGTGCCCTCCGGAATTCGAAGCGTCACCGGCATCCCGCGAAGGGTCGGAACCTTGATCTCGGCTCCGAGCGCGGCCTCCGGGAAGGTGACGGGAACGTTGATCGTGAGGTTCTCTCCGCTGCGCCCGAAGACCGCGTGCGGCTTCACGTGGACCTGCACGTAGAGGTCGCCCGCGGGGCCGCCGTTCTCACCAGGCGCGCCCTTTCCCTTGAGCCGGATCCGCTGGGCGTCTCCGACGCCGGCGGGGATCCTGGCCTGGATGGTCCGGGTGCTCTTGCCGCGCCCGCTTCCCTCGCAGACCGGGCAGGGGTCGTCGACCAGGAGGCCCCGGCCGCGGCACTCGCGGCAGGGCTCGGAGAAGGCGAAGTTGCCGAGGTTGCGGCTGGCCGCCCCGGTGCCCTCACACGTGGGGCACACCCTGGGCGTGGTGCCCGCCTTCGCGCCCGTGCCGCCGCACGCCGTGCAGGCCGACGAACTGGTCAGTCTGAGGGACACCGTGGTGCCGTCGACCGCCTCGCTGAAGGAGAGGGTGACCTCCGACTCGATGTCCTGGCCGCGACGGGGCCGCTGCGTGGTCGTGCGCGTCGCGCCGCCGCCGCGGTTGAACAGGCCGCCGAACAGGTCGCCCAGGCGCTCGCCAGTACCGGACTGCGGACCGTGACCGGTGCCGCTGCCCGAGAACAGGTCGCCGAAGTCGAAGTTGAAGCCGCCGCCCCGCTGGCCGCCCGCGCCGGCGTAGCCCCCGAGGCCCGAGCCGAACAGCGTCCTGGCCTCGTCGTACTCCTTGCGGCGCTTGGCGTCGGACAGGACGTCGTAGGCCTCGGAGACCTCCTTGAACTTCTCCTCGGTCTGGGTGTCGCCCTGGTTGGCGTCGGGGTGGTACTTGCGGGCGAGCTTCCGATAGGCCTTCTTGATGTCCTCGCCACTCGCGCTCTTGGGCACACCAAGGACGGCGTAGTAGTCCTTCTCCAAGTAGTCCTTGGTGCTCATCTATCGCTTCCTTCACACGAAAAGGGAGTCGTTGGCCGCCTCTCCCGATCTTGCCTGATCGGGAGAGGCTTCCGGTTGTTCAGTTCTGGCCGTTTTCGCCGGCCTCGCCGGCGTCCTCGGTCTCGGAGTCGTCCGCATCGACGACCACCACCCGCTCCTCGTCCCCCGACGGCTCGGCGACCGCGACCCGGGCGGGACGCAGCACACGCTCGCCGATGCGGTAGCCCGGCTGCAGGATCTCGATGCAGGTGGGCTCGGTGACATCGGCTGAATAGCTGTGCAGGAGAGCCTCGTGCACGGTGGGGTCGAACGGGTCGCCCTTCGTGCCGTAGGTGGTCAGGCCCAGCTTGCCGACGGCGGCCTCCAGCGACTCGCTCACCTTGGCGAAACCGCCGGTGAGCTCGCCGTGGTCGCGCGCCCTGCCGATGTCGTCAAGGACGGGCAGGAACTCCGACAGCACGCTGGCGACCGCGTGCTCCTTTACGGCGATCCGGTCACGATCGACCCGCTTGCGGTAATTGCTGTATTCGGCCTGGAGCCGCTGCAGGTCGGCCGTCCGCTCCGCGAGCAGACCGGCCGCGGCACCGTCGGACGGCGCCTGCGGCGCCCCCTGGCCGCCGGGAGCGGTTCCGTCAGCCGGCTCGCCGGCGTTGTGACGGACCGTCCCGGTCTCTGGGTCGATCTTGCGTTTGTCGCGGATCACCGGCTCCTCTTCGGAACCGTTCTCGCGCGGGGTCACTTGTTGCCGCCCTCCTGCTTCGGCTCGTCGTCGACGATCTCCGCCTCGACGACGTCGTCGTCCGCCTTGGTCTGCTGCTCGGCTCCCGGAGTCGCCGTGCCGGCGGCGTCGCCGCCCTGCGACTGGGCGTAGATCGCCGAGCCCATCTTCTGGCTGACCGTCGCCAGCTTCTCCGCGGAGTCGCGGATCGTCGCCGTGTCGGTGCCCTCGAGGGCCTTCTTCAGGTCGGCGAGCGCGGTCTCCACCTCGGTCTTGACGTCGGCGGGGACCTTGTCCTCGTTCTCCCTGAGGAACTTCTCGGTCTGGTAGGCGAGGGAGTCGGCGTTGTTGCGGACCTCGGCCTCCTCGCGCCGCTGCTTGTCCTCCTCGGCGTAGGAGTCCGCCTCGCGCATCATGCGCTCGATGTCGTCCTTGGCCAGGGCCGAGCCGCCGGTGATCGTCATCGACTGCTCCTTGCCGGTGCCGAGGTCCTTGGCGCCGACGTTGACGATGCCGTTCGCGTCGATGTCGAAGGTGACCTCGATCTGCGGGACGCCGCGGGGCGCCGGGGCGATGCCGGTCAGCTCGAAGGTCGCCAGCTTCTTGTTGTAGGCCGCGATCTCGCGCTCACCCTGGTAGACCTGGATCTGCACCGACGGCTGGTTGTCCTCGGCCGTGGTGAAGACCTCCGACCGCTTGGTCGGGATCGTGGTGTTGCGCTCGATGATCTTGGTGAAGATGCCGCCCTTGGTCTCGATGCCGAGGCTCAGGGGGGTGACGTCAAGCAGCAGGACGTCCTTGACCTCGCCCTTCAGGACACCGGCCTGGAGCGCGGCGCCGATCGCCACGACCTCGTCCGGGTTGACGCCCTTGTTGGGCTCCTTGCCGCCGGTCAGCTCCTTGACCAGGTCGGACACGGCCGGCATGCGGGTCGAACCGCCGACGAGCACCACGTGGGCGATGTCGGCGACCTTGATCCCGGCGTCCTTGATGACCTGGTGGAACGGGCCCTTGCACCGCTCGAGCAGGTCGGCGGTGATCCGCTGGAACTCGGACCGGGTCAGCTTCTCCTCGAGGTGGAGCGGGCCCTCGGCCGAGGCGGTGATGTAGGGGAGGTTGATCGAGGTCTCGGTCTGGCTGGACAGCTCGATCTTGGCCTTCTCCGCGGCCTCACGAAGGCGCTGCAGGGCCATCTTGTCCTTGGCGAGGTCGACGCCGTGCGCGTTCTTGAACCGGGTGGCCAGCTCGTCGACGATCCGCTGGTCCCAGTCGTCGCCGCCCAGGTGGTTGTCGCCGCTCGTCGCCTTGACCTCGACGAAGCCGTGCCCGTCCTCCTGGCCGACGTCGAGCAGGGACACGTCGAAGGTGCCGCCGCCGAGGTCGAAGACCAGGATCGTCTGGTCCTTCTCCTTGTCGAGGCCGTAGGCCAGGGCCGCGGAGGTCGGCTCGTTGATGATGCGGAGCACGTTGAGGCCCGCGATCTGGCCGGCCTCCTTGGTGGCCTGCCGCTGGGCGTCGTTGAAGTACGCCGGGACGGTGATCACCGCGTCGGCGATCTTCTCGCCCAGGTAGGCCTCGGCGTCCTGCTTGAGCTTCTGCAGGACGAACGCGCTGATCTGCTGCGGGGTGAACTTCTTGCCGTCGATCTCGACGGACCAGTTCGTGCCCATCTCGCGCTTGACCGAGCGGATGGTCCGGTCGACGTTGGTGACGGCCTGCCGCTTGGCGACCTCGCCGACGAGAACCTCACCGTTCTTGGCGAAGGCGACCACGGACGGCGTGGTCCGCGAGCCCTGCGCGTTGGCGATGACGGTGGGCTCACCGCCCTCGAGGATCGAGACGACAGAGTTGGTCGTCCCCAGGTCGATACCTACCGCACGTGCCATGAGTACGTCCTTGTAGTCAAAGTTGAGTTGGTTGGACTCAATACTGAGTCAGCCGCCGAGGCTTTGTCAAACGTCTTGAGTCTATGAGGCTCAACCCCGCTACACGCGGAATTCTTCCCGATCACGGCAAGGATTCGCCGACGGGGTCACAGTCTGCCCGGCCTGGCCGTACCAGCGGATATCGGCAGGTCGGCAGGGGTTCGCCGGGAACGGCGTCAGCGGGCGCCGTCGACCACTTCGCGGTCCCCGAGCGGGGTGGGGAGGCGCACCCGCGTCTGCTTCTGGATCGCGATCTCGATGCAGACCGCGTCGGGCTGACGCCGGTCATGGCCTTCCCAGAGTGTGACCGTGACCGTCTTGGCGGTCTCGGTCACGTCGACCCGGTCGAGCATGTTGCACGGCTCGACCCCCGACCACCAGACGACGTCCAGGGCCGTGCCGTCGTCCGTGGGCGTCGCGCTGATCCAGGGGACCTTGCGGGGGTTGATCGTGTCGCCCACCGGTGTGACGGCGGACAGAGACGGCGTCGCGCCGCCACTCGCGGGGGCGCTGGAGCTGACCGGGCCGCCGGTGTTCGCCGGAAAGCCGGTCGGCTGGCCCGGAGAGGCTGACGACGACGGCGTCTCGCCGCAGGCGACCACCATGAACACGAGTGCCGCGATCCAGAGCTTTCCCATACCTCGTCAACGGTCGAGGGGCCCCCGGGGTTCACCCGGCTGTTCCAAGGTTCACCCCCCGGCTTTTCGGGTCCGGCCGGCTGTTGACGGGCGACCCGCCAGGGCTTAATTTCAACGCATGATGAATTTACCCGGGCCCGCGATAGCCGTACGGGATCTGCGGGTCTCGCGCGGCGGCGTCGAGGTCCTGCACGGGATCGACTTCGAGGTGCCGCGCGGTCAGGTGACGGGGCTGCTCGGCCCCAGCGGTTGCGGTAAGACCACGTTGATGCGCGCGATCGTCGGCGTGCAGATCGTGACCGGGGGCGAGGTGACGGTGCTCGGCCGTCCCGCCGGCGACCCCTCCCTCAGGCGCTCCGTGGGCTATTCGACGCAGAGCCCGGCGGTCTACCGGGACCTGACGGTGGTGGAGAACCTCCGCTACTTCGCGGCCGTGCTGAACGCCCCGAGGTCGGACGTGGACCGGGTGATCGAGGAGGTCGGTCTCACCGACGTGGCCGGCCAGCTCGGCGGAACACTCTCGGGCGGTCAGCTCAACCGGGCCAGCCTCGCGGTTGCGCTGCTCGGCAGCCCCGAACTCGTCGTCCTCGACGAGCCCACGGTCGGGCTCGACCCGGTCCTGCGCCAGGAGCTGTGGCTGCTGTTCCAGGGCATGGCCGACCGCGGGGTGACGCTCATCGTCTCCAGCCACGTCATGGACGAGGCCGCCAGGTGCCAGCGGCTCATCGTGATGCGCGAGGGGGAGATCCTCGCCGACGACACCCCCCACGACCTGCGCGAGCACACCCGCACGACGGATCTGGAAGAGGCGTTCCTGCGTCTCATCGAGGAGAGGACGGCGGCATGAACCCGGCGATCACGCTCGCGACGGCGCGGCGGATCCTCACCCAGCTGCGCCATGACCACCGCACTGTGGCGCTGATGGCCTTCGTGCCCACCCTCGTGATCATCCTGCTCTACTACGTGATCGACGATCAGCGCTCGTTCGGCGCGTGGGCGCCGATCCTGCTGTGCGTCTTCCCCTTCCTCGTGATGTTCCTCGTCACCTCGATCGCCACCCTGCGGGAACGGACGTCGGGCACGCTGGAGCGGCTGATGGCCACGCCACTGGGCAAGCTCGACCTCCTCCTCGGGTACGGCATCGCGTTCGGCCTGATGGCCTGCGTCCAGGTGGCCATCGCGCTGGCCGTCTCGCTGACGTGGCTCGGGTTCGACCTGGCCGGACCCTTGTGGTCGCTGGTCCTGATCGCCCTGCTCAACGCCCTGCTCGGCACGGCGCTCGGACTGCTGTGCAGCGCCTTCGCGCGCAGCGAGTTCCAGGCCGTGCAGTTCATGCCGGTCGTCATGATCCCCCAGCTCCTGCTCGGCGGGATCCTGGTCCCCCGCGACCAGATGGCGACCGTCCTGGAATGGGTCTCCAACGTGCTGCCGATGTCGTACGCCATCGAGGGGATGAAGGTCGTCGTCATGAACGGCGAACTCGGCGGCGAGTTCTGGCGGGACGTCGCGATCGTCGCGGGCTCCGCACTGCTCGCCCTCGTCCTCGGCGCGGCCACCCTCCGCCGCCGCACCCCCTGACGTCCGCGACAGCCGTACGGAGGGTCAGCCCGAGGCGAGCTGGCGGCTGCGGTCGCGAGCCGCCTCGATGGCGTCGAGGAACGCGGCGCGGACCTTGTGGCGCTCGAGTTCGGCGATGGCGGCGATCGTCGTGCCGCCGGGAGAGGTCACGGCCTCACGGAGGATCACCGGGTGCTCGCCGGAGTCGCGGAGCATGATCGCCGCCCCGACGATCGACTGGGTGACCATGTCGAGGGCGGCGGCGCGGGGCATCCCCAGCAGGATGCCCGCGTCGACCATGGCCTCCACCAGATAGAAGAAGTAGGCGGGGCCGCTGCCGGACAGCGCGGTGGCGGCGTCCTGCTGCGACTCGGGGATCCGCAGGACCTTTCCGACGGGTGACAGGAGGTCCTCGGCTTTTTTGAGGTGGGCCTCGGACGCGTGCTCGCCCGCGGAGATGACGCTCATGGCCTCGTCGACCAGCACAGGCGTGTTCGACATGACCCTGACGACGGGCACGTCGCCGCCGAGCCTGGCCTCGACGAAACCGGTCGTGATGCCCGCCGCGACCGAGATGACCAGGCTGTCGGGGGACACGTGCGGGGCGATCTCGGTGAGCAGGCCCGCCATGTCCTGCGGCTTGACGGCGAGGATGAGGGTCCGGGCGCTCTTGGCCGCCTCGGCGTTGTCCGTCACCCGCACGCCGTACCGCTCGCGCAGGGCGTCGGCACGCTCCGGGCGCCTGGCGGTCGCCGTGATCTCGTGTGGCCGGAGCCCGGCCCTGACCAGCCCGGACAGGAGGGCCTCGCCCATCTTGCCGGTTCCGAGAATCGCGATCATGGCATCGTCCTCACCGCTAGAACCAGGTTGGCAGCCTACCGACGGTCAGGCTCTGCGGAGGTTGCGGATCGCGGGCACGCTCAGCAGTACCGCGATGCCGGCGAGACCCACGCCGAAGCCGAACAGGAGCACGTGATCGGCTCCCACCCGCTCGGAGACCGGACCGGAGAGCGCCTGCCCGATCGGCATGCTGAGGACCGAGCCGCCCACCTCGTAGGCCGTCACGCGGTTGAGGACGTCCGGGGCGACCTTGGTCTGGATGCTGGTGGCCCACATGACCGACCAGAAGGCCCACGCGGAGCCTGCCAGGGCGAACCCGGCCGCCATCACGCCGGCGGGCATCCGGGTGGCGACGACCAGCGGCTCCAGGAAGAACGCGGTCATCACGACGGCTCCGGTGGCGAGCGGCCGGGCCGGTCTGACGTACATCGCGATCATGCCGCCGAGGATGGTGCCCGCGCCGACGGCCGACATCATCCAGCCGTAGGCCGACCTGCCCAGGTCCTCGGTGACGAGCGAGGCGCCGAGGGGCACGAGCGGGCCGAAGACCACCACGCCGTAGACGGCCCAGACGAGGATGACCGCCCACATCCACGTCCGGGAACGGAACTCGTCCCAGCCCTCGCGCAGGTTCCTGAGCATCGAGGAGCCCGCGGCGATCGACGCGGCCGGCCGTACGCGCAGAGACAGGATGCAGACGGCGCTCACCGCGAACGTCCCGGCGTTGACCGCGTAGACCACGCCGGCGCCGCCGAAGACCACGAGCACGCCGGAGAGGGCGGGCCCGAAGAGCTGAGCGATGGCGTCGGCGACCCGCAGAGTGGCGTTCGCCCGCTGCACGTCGGCGGAGATCTGGGGCACCATGCTGCCGACGCCGGGCTGGAACATCGCGGCGGCCGCGCCGCTCAGCGCCGAGAGCCCGATGAGCAGCAGGAGAGAGGGCGTTCCGGTCAGGAAGCTGATCGCGATGCCGGACTGGGTGACGATGCGCACCAGGTCGGCGCCGATCATCATGCGCCGGGCGGTGAACCGGTCGGCGAAGACGCCACCGAACAGGATGAGGGTGCCGAGGGGCGCCATCCATGCGGCGAGGACGAAGCCGACGCCGGTGGGCCCGTATCCGGCGCCCAGCACGCCCAGGGAGACGGCGACGGGCAACATCGCGTCCCCGAGGATGGAGACGGCCCGGCCGACGAAGTAGAGCGCGAAGTCCCGCGTCCACAGGGCCGGCCGCTGCTCTTTCGCCGCGGTCTGTACGGCCTGTGCCAATTCGCCCCCCGATGTCCGTTCGCCGCCGGACATCATGCCAGATTGGAAAGTTTCTTAATCAAAGGGGTTTTCCCTGGATGCGGCCTTTAAGGGCCGGGGGGTGACACCTTGATTCGCATGATCACGCGAGGCGTTCTGGCAGGTGGCGGTGGATGCGGCCGAATTCACGCATGATCACGATTGGCGTTTTCCCTGGTGGGCGGCCGAGATCACGAAGGGGTGCATGATCACGCGGAGGGGAAGGGGGTTGTTGACCATCCGTTTACGATTGATCGAGTGACGCCACGTCGCGGAATCCTTCCGCTTCTCGCCGTTCTCCTGGCTGCGGGGTGCACCTCAACGGAGCCCCCGGCCGTCCAGATCGCACAGGTCACCCGCGCGTCGGTCAGTGAGGTGATCGAGGCCCCCGCGACGGTCGGCGCGCGTGCCACCGCGGCGCTGACCACTCCCGCGTCCGGCACGATCTCCAAGCTCTACGTGGCGGACGGCGACACCGTCAAGAAGGGACAGATCCTCGCGAGGATCAGCTCTCCCCAGGCCAAGGACCAGCTCGAGCAGGCACGCAAGGCCGACAAGCAGGCCTCGCGGCCGATCTCGGCAGGGGGCGTGTCCACGTCGGTCCGGCTCCCGCCGCTGAAGGTGCCCGCGAGCCTCGACGCCCGCGTCGCCCGTGATTTCGCCAGAGCCAGGAAGGCGGCGGCGAAGGTCGAGGACCCGGCGATCAAGGCGCAACTCCTGGCCGCCATCGACGCGGCGCAGACCCAGCACAAGGCCCAGCGGCGCGCGCTCGACCAGGTGGTCACCGGCCTCAATCGATCGGTCGGCCAGGTGGTCGCGCAGGTGAGCGGCCAGCTCGGCGCCGGGCTCAGCGGCCTGACGGCGTCGATGTCGTCGCTCCAGGCGGCCTCGCGGTCGCAGACCAGGGCGGCGGTGAAGGCGGCCGAGCGGACCGTCGACGGCCTGGCCATCAAGGCCCCGTTCGCCGGGGTGGTCACGTTGGGCGGCGCCTCATCGGGAGGCGGCACGGCGGACCTGAGCGGCCTGCTCGGGCAGCTTCCCGCCGGGCTGGCCGGCGGGGCGGGCGCGGCCGCCCCGGCCCCGAGCGGGCGCTCCGGCGGAGTCGTGGCGACCGGGGTCCCGGTGGCGGCGGGAGACACCATCGTGACGGTCACCGACGTGTCGGAACTCGTCCTGTCCGCCGACGTGGACGAGACCGACGTACTGCTGGTCGAGAACGGGACGCCCGCGGAGGCCGAGTTCGACGCGGTCACCGGCGCCACCTACACGGCCACGGTGACGGGCGTCGGGGTCACGCCCAAGGAGGGGACGACCGGCGGGGTCAGCTATCCCGTGCGCCTGCGGCTCGGCGACGGCGTCTACGACGACCAGAGCCCCGCCCCGGCGCCCAAGCCCGGCATGAGCGCCGTGGTGCGGCTCACCGTACGGCAGGCGGCCGACGCGACGGCCGTACCGGCCTCGGCGATCGTGACGAGCGGCAGGGAGTCGATCGTCTGGGCGGTGCGCGACGGCAAGGCCGAGCGGCGCGTCGTCAAGCTCGGCGCCCAGGGCGACGCCACCGTGCAGATCGTCAGCGGGGTGTCGCCCGGTGAGCGGGTGGTCGTCAAGGGCGCGGACACCGTCCGCCAGGCGCAGACCCTGCCATGACGACCGAACCCTCCGCCACGCCGCCTGCGGCGTTCGAAGCGATCGGGCTGACCAGGTCGTACGACCTCGAAGGCGTGTCCGTCGACGCCCTGCGCGGGGTGGACCTGCGGATCGAGCAGGGCGAGTTCGTGGCCATCGTCGGGCCTTCGGGCTCGGGCAAGTCCACGCTCATGCACCTGCTGGGCTGTCTCGACCGGCCGACGTCGGGCGTCCTGCGGGTGGGCGGAGTCGACGTCTCGACCCTCGACGACACCCACCTGGCCGAGTTGCGCAACCAGACCATCGGCTTCGTCTTCCAGTCCTTCCACCTGCTCGCCCGGACACCCGCGCTCGACAACGTGGCGCTGCCCCTCGTCTACCGGGGAGTCGGGAGATCGGAGCGGCGGGCACGGGCAGAAGCGGCGCTGACGGCCGTCGGGCTCGGGCACCGGCTGGGTCACCGTCCCTCCCAGATGTCCGGCGGCGAGCAGCAACGGGTCGCCATCGCCCGCGCGCTCGTGGGCGATCCCCAGGTCGTGCTGGCCGACGAGCCGACCGGCAACCTCGACACGCGCAACGGCGAAGAGGTGATGAACCTCCTCGAACACCTCAACGCCGACAGTGGGGTGGCCGTCGTCCTCGTCACGCACGAGGCGGACGTCGCGGGCCGGGCCCACAGGCAGATCCACGTCCGCGACGGCCTCATCGAGCTCGACTCGCGATCCCGTACGGCGCCTGCCGCCACGACCGAGGGGGACGCGGGATGAGGACGGCGGAGGCGCTGCGGATGGCGCTGGAGGCGCTGCGGGTCAACCGGCTGCGCAGCACGCTGACCATGCTCGGCGTGATCATCGGCGTCCTGGCGGTGGTGATCCTCGTCGCCATCGGCACGGGCGCGAAGAACGCGGTGGAGAAGGAGATCGCCGGGCTCGGCAGCAACATCATTCTCGTCGTCCCCGGACAGGTCGGCCTGGGTGCCGCTCCCACGCAGAGCCGTCTCGACCTGACGGACGTTGCCTTCGTCCGGCGCGTCGTCGGGGACCCTTCGAAGGTCACGGTGGCCGTCAACTCGGGCGAGCCGGTACGGGTCGGCCGCAACGAGGTGTTCGCCACGCTCACCGGCACCGACGAGAACATGCCGAACATCTTCGATCGGCCGTTGCGCCGTGGCCGCTACATGAGCGCGACCGACGTCGAGACCCGCCGCCGGGTGACCGTTCTCGGCGCTGAGGTGGCGGCGAAGCTCTTCGGCGACGTCGACCCCATCGGACGGCAGGTGACGATCGCGGGCGTCAGGTTCCGGGTGATCGGGATCTACGAGACCGTCGGCTCGACGTTCGGCGTCGCCAGGGACCAGGAGGTGCACGTCCCCGTCACCACCGCCCAGCGGCTCATCGGGCTGCCGCGGATCAACGGCATCGCGGTCGGCGCGTCGGGCCCGGACGAGATCGAGTCGCTCCAGAGCAGGGTGGTCGCGGCGCTGGACGCCCGCTATCCGGACGAGAAGTTCTCCGCCGTGACCCAGACGCAGCTCCTGGGCACCATCGGCACGGTCCTCAGCATGCTGACGGGCGTCCTGGCCGCCATCGCCGGGATCTCGCTGCTGGTCGGGGGCGTGGGGGTGTCCAACATCATGCTCGTCAGCGTGCGGGAGCGTACCAAGGAGATCGGCCTGCGCAAGGCTCTCGGCGCCCGTCAGCGCGACGTCCTGTGGCAGTTCCTGATCGAGGCCGTGCTGCTCACGACGATCGGCGGGCTGATCGGCATCCTGCTCGGGGTCGGCGGAGCCCTGCTGATCCAGGCGCTCTCACCGGTTCCCGCCGCGATCACGTGGTGGTCGATCGCCCTGGCCTTCGGCGTCTCCGTCGGGGTCGGGGTGTTCTTCGGCGTCGCCCCCGCCAGACGGGCGGGCCGGCTGGATCCCGTGGTCGCCCTCCGCTCCGAGTGATCCGTGTGGGTCCCTGCGGCCCGTCGTGCGGTAGCGTCGCGGGCATGAGTCAGGCGGTGCGGGTCGTCTGGGACGACGCTCTGATTTCCTACGACTTCGGGCCGGGTCACCCCCTCGCCCCCATACGGGTGGAGCTGACCATGGCGCTCGCCCGCGGCCTCGGAGTACTGGACGCCGTCGAGATCACCGGCTGCGCCCCCGCCACCGACGAGGAGCTCGCCCTCGTTCACAACCGCGACTACATCGACGGGGTCAAGGGGGTGTCCGCCACCGGCCGCCCCAATCTCCGCTGGGGTCTCGGGACCCCGGACAATCCCGCGTTCGCGGGGGTTCACGAGGCCTCTGCCCTGGTCGCGGGGGCCACCCTGGAGGCGGCGAGAGCCGTATGGACCGGCGAGACCGAGCACGCGCTCAACGTGGCCGGAGGGCTCCACCACGCGATGCCCTTCAGCGCGAGCGGCTTCTGCGTCTACAACGACCCGGCGATCGCCATCGCGTGGCTGCTCGCCCAGGGGGCGACCAAGGTCGCCTACGTGGACGTGGACGTCCATCACGGCGACGGCGTCCAGGCGGCCTTCTACGACGATCCGCGCGTGCTGACGATCAGCCTGCACGAGAGTCCCACCACGCTCTTTCCCGGGACGGGCTTCCCCCGGGAGACGGGGGCCGAGGGCACCGCCGTCAACGTCGCCCTGCCGGCGGGGTGCGGCGACGGCGGCTGGCTGCGCGCCTTCCACGCCGTCGTCCCCCCGCTCCTGCGCGAGTTCGCCCCGGATGTCCTGGTGACCCAGCAGGGCTGCGACAGCCACGCCCTGGACCCGCTCGCCCACCTCATGCTGAGCCTCGACGGGCAGCGCGCGGCCTACGCGGAGCTGCACCGGCTCGCGCACGAGACCGCCGGGGGGCGGTGGATCGCGACCGGGGGCGGAGGCTACGAGCTGGTGCAGGTCGTGCCCAGGGCCTGGACGCACCTCATCGCCGAGGCGGCGGGCTCGCCCGTCGACCCCGCGACCCACACGCCGCAGGACTGGCGCGACCTGGTGAAGCAACGGACCGGGGAGACGGCGCCGCTGACCATGACGGACGGCCGACACCCCGCATACCAGGACATCGCGCGGGGATACGATCCAGCTGACGCCATCGACAGGGCGATCCTCGCATGCAGGAACGCGGTGTTCCCCTTCCACGGACTCGATCCGATGCCGTAGCCCCGCCGACTGGAGCCGAGACCGCAGGAATCATGACGAGACCAGGAGAGCTGTAGCGATTGTGACCCGTCAGCCCGCCTCCCCTCCTCCCACCCGCGCCGAGCTCAGCGATCATCTGGTCCGGACGCGGATCGCGGGCGAGGTCGCGACCAGCCGTGAGAACAACCTCGACCACTACCGGTCGCTGGCGCTGCGCGACCCGCACTACATGTTCGGCCTGAGCCTGTCCGCCCGATGGGCGTTCGCCGACATCCTCGAGCTCATGGCCAAGAAGACGGGCGTGGTCGCCGATCCCCGTCACCGCGAGGGCCAGGACACCATCGACCCGGAACGGACAATCGACGCCCTGGAGGAGATGGGCGACCGCATCGCCGGGGTGCTCCGCCGCGGCGGAGCCCGCATCATCGTCGCCACGGGGCACCCGACCGGCCTGCTGATCGTCCATCTGGCCCTGGCCCGGTTCGTCGTCGATCACGGTGCGACGCTGCTGACTCCCGCCGAGGGATGGAGCTACACGTACGGCGGGCTCGGGCGGCGCAGGTGGATCCGGTATCTCGACGGCGTGGCCATGCTCGACGACCGGGGGAACCTGGTCCACACGCACGACCCGCATCCCATGCGCGCGATGCTGGCGCAGGAACGCCCGGACTTCGTGATCGCCGATCACGGATGGGCGGGAGCGGCCGGCGAGGCGGGCGTCGAGACGGTCGGATTCGCCGATTGCAACGATCCCGCGCTCTTCGTCGGGGAGGCCGAGGGCAAGATCGCGGTGGCCGTGCCGCTGGACGACAACGTGTTACCGCGCCATTACGGTCCGCTCACGAGCTATCTGCTGGAACGGATCACTCAGGGGTTGTGACCCCAATCCGGACCATCCAATTCGGGCATTTCGCGCCCGCTTTTCCACCAGACTGTCGACCGTTTGCCAACTTTTTTGTGATCCTGGGCGACTCTAATGTGAGGGAAGTTGGTCCGTTCCAAGAGTGAGGCGAAGGGCACGACCCGGCTGCTGCCAGCGATTTCCTCGGTTTTGACGGCATAAGGCTCTAGTCGCGGATGGAATGGGGGGTTTGCCGACATGGAGTCCGGACTTACGCTGACAGCAGTACACGTGCGTGAGCGATGGCACCAGTGGGGATAACCCGGAAACACGTGCGGAAGAGGCGTCCGATGGGTGCAGGCGAAAGACCTCTCAGCGAGGTGAAGTTTCTGACGGTCGCAGAAGTTGCCACCGTCATGCGGGTGTCCAAGATGACGGTGTACCGGCTCGTGCACTCGGGCGAGTTGCCGGCCATCAGGGTCGGCCGATCTTTCCGAGTGCCTGAGCAGGCCGTCCACGACTACTTGAGGGACGCGTTCATCGAGGCTGGATGAACGCGCCCGCCGGCCGACACCGTGGCTCCGCGGAGCCCATGGTGTGTCGCAGGCCACGCGGGACCCCTGAAGGGGCGATCTACCATGGATCGCCGGTAGGCTGTTGAGCCGGTGTGCGTTCGCGCGCCGGTTCTGACACCACCTTCACCTGGGGGTCCCGTGGGCTCTGTGATCAAGAAGCGCCGTAAGCGCATGGCCAAGAAGAAGCACCGCAAGCTGCTCAAGAAGACTCGCATTCAGCGACGTAACAAGAAGTAGTAGATACGGCGCGCGCACCGGTCCCGAGGGACCGGGCCACCGTTGGAAGTCCCCCATCCTGCGAGGCGACGTTGACCCACACCGTGCTCGTCACCGGGGTCTCTCGCCATATCGGCGCCCGAGTGGCCGGAGCTCTCGCAGCGGATCCGGGGATCGGACGGGTGATCGGCGTGGACACGGTGCCGCCGCCCGGCCTCACGCGTGGCGGCGGAGCACTGCTCGGCCGCACCGAGTTCGTCCGGATCGACCTGCGGACCCCCGATATCGCCCAGGTCATCTCGGCCGAGGACGTCGACACCGTCGTGCACATGAGCCTGGTCAGCGAGCCTGCCAAAAGCCGCTCGACCATGATGGAGCACAACGTCATCGGCACCATGCAGTTGCTGGCAGCCTGCCAGCGATCGGCGACGGTGCGCAGGGTGGTGGTCCGTTCGACCACGGCGGTGTACGGCTCCTCGCCCCATGCCCCGGCCGTGTTCACCGAGGACACCGAGCCCGTCGACGTGCCGCACAGCGGCTACGCCAAGGACGCCATCGAGGTCGAGGGCTACGTCCGCGGCTTCGCCCGGCGGCGCCCGGACGTGGTGACGTCGACCCTGAGGCTCGCCAACCTCATGGGGCCGCACGTCGACTCGCCCCTCACCCGGTACTTCTCGCAGCCGGTGTCGCCGACGGTCTTCGGCTTCGATCCCCGGCTGCAGTTCGTGCACGAGGACGATGTGGTCGAGGTGGTGCGCCGGATGACGGTCGAGGACCGTCCCGGCGTCTTCAACGTGTCGGGCGACGGGGTCCTGTTGTTGTCCCAGTGCGTCCGGAAGGCCGGCAGGACCGCCGTCCCGGTCCCGTCTCCCGCCTTCGGGCTGCTCGGGATGCTGGCGCGGACCTCGGGCCTGGTCGACTTCTCTCCTGAGCAACTCGCGCTGATGAGCCACGGCCGGGTCGTCGACACCACCCGGCTGGCCGGCGCGCTCGCCTGGAGGCCCAAATTCAGCACGGCTGCCGCCTTCGACGACTTCTTACAGTCGCGCGGCATGAGCGCCGACAGGCCGGCCGCCCTGGTCGACTGGTTGTCCGGCCTGGCGACGAGGCGGTGAACGCAATTTTCGCTTCCGATACGCCTTCCGAGGAAGGCGCACGGATCATCCCGATTTCCGCGGCCCGGGGGACGCCCCCGCCCGGCCCCTCCGACGAGGCGGACCCCACGAGTCCGGTGGACGAACGGATCGCCGAACTGCTCGCCCTCCTCAGACGCAGGGTCGTCGGAGACTACGAGGTCGACGAGTTCGGCTTCGATCCCGAGCTCAACGACAAGGTCCTGCTCGAGCTGATCCGGCCGATCTACCGGCACTGGTTCCGGGTGGAGACGCTCGGCGTCGAGAACGTCCCCGCCGACTCCGGCGCGCTGGTCGTGGCCAACCATTCGGGCACGCTTCCCGTGGACGCGCTCATGATGCAGGTCGCGCTGCACGACGAGGCGCACCGGGCGGTCCGCCTGCTCGGCGCCGACCTGGTCTACCAGCTGCCGGTCCTCGGGCACCTGTCACGCAAGACGGGACACACCCTGGCCTCCCGCGAGGACGCCGACAGGCTGTTGCGCAAGGGCGAGCTCGTCGGGGTCTTCCCCGAGGGCTTCAAGGGCGTGGGCAAGCCCTTCTCGCAGCGTTACAAGCTCCAGCGGTTCGGCCGCGGAGGCTTCGTGACCTCGGCCGTCCGCGCGGGCACGCCGATCGTGCCCTGCGCCATCGTCGGAGCCGAGGAGATCTACCCCAAGATCGGTGACTTCTCCACCCTGGCCAGGGTGCTCGGCCTGCCGTACCTGCCGATCACGCCGTTCTTCCCCTGGCTGGGCCCGCTCGGGCTGATCCCGCTGCCCTCCAAGTGGCTGATCGAGTTCGGTGAGCCCATCCGCACGGACCAGTACGATCCCGAGGACGCCGACGACCCCATGCTGGTGTTCAACCTGACCGACCAGGTCCGCGAGGCCATCCAGCAGCAGCTCGACGCGTTGCTGCTGCGACGTGGCCCCGCCTTCCCGCCGTTCTTCTGACGGGATCAGATCTTCTGGCGGGATCAGAGCCCGCCAGGGAGACAGGGCCTAGCTCGAGCGGTAGTGCCGGCGAAGCGCGATGCCCGCCGCGACGCCGCCGGCGATGGCTCCCGCCGTCGCCGCGATCGGCAGGCCGATCATCGTGGCCTTCCGCCCGGTACGGAAATCACGGACCTGCCAGTTCTGGTCCCTGGCGTACTCCCGAAGCTCGCTGTCGGGATTGATCGCGTAGGGGTGGCCGACGAGCGACAACATGGGCAGGTCGTTGGCCGAGTCGCTGTAGGCCGAGCAGCGTGACAGGTCGAGCCCTTCGCGCCGGGCCAGCGCCCGGACGGCCTCGGCCTTGGCCGGTCCGTGGAGGAGGTCGCCGACGAGCCTGCCGGTGTAGGCGCCCTCCGCGGTCTCCGCGACCGTCCCGAGGGCTCCAGTTAGTCCCAGCCGCTGGGCGATCACCCGGGCCAGTTCGACGGGCGTCGCGGTGACCAGCCACACCCGCTGGCCCGAGTCCAGATGGGACTGAGCCAGGGCGCGGGTGCCCGCCCACACGCGGTCGGCCATAACCTCGTCGTAGATCTCCTCGCCGAGCCGTACGACGTCGTCGACCTTGAGGCCGGCGACGAAGGCCAGGGCCATCTCCTTGGCACGTGCGATGTGCTCGGGGTTCTCGTTGCCCCAGACACGGAACCAGGCCTGGCCGGCGGCGAACTTCATGAGGTCGCTCGTGGTGAACAGGCCGCGTGCGGCGAGTCCCCGTGCGAAGTGATAGATCGAGGCGCCGCGCATCATCGTGTTGTCGACGTCGAAGAAGGCCGCCGCGGTGGGGTCGGGGATCACCTCTGGAGCCGAGACGGCCGCGGCCGCCGCCACTTCACCCGCGATCTCCGCCGCGTCCCGTCGTCGCAATAGCCGCCTCATGGCACATCAGCTTAACCGTCCCGGGTTGCCCCTAATGGGAGCAAGCGCGCACGGTCCGGCTCGTGTCAACGCCCGGAAAACGCGAACATATCGATGTATCGCAGGTATTTGCTCGCCTTCTTGCGATTGGCCGCATCGAGCTTCGGCAGCAGCGACTCGACGGCGTCGCGCTGCTCCCTGGCGAAGCGCCGCGCCTCGGTGCTCACGGCCTTCCCGTGCCGCTCGACCCGGCCCAGAGCCGCCCTGGTCGTGGACTCCATGTCCTCGAGGGTCCGTTCGATGAGCTCGTCCCGTCCGGGATCCGGTGTCGAGTAGCCCGCCAGGGACGCGGTCTCGGCCGCCCGGAGGCGGGCGGCGCCCAGCTCGCGGTGCGTGCGCTCCTCGCCGGAGGTCATGGAAAGCAGCGTCGACTCCGCGGCCCGCTTGAGCGGGTAGAGCGGCTCGCCGGGGACGGAGTGGTAGGTCCCGACGCCCGTGCAGAACATGCCGATCAGCAGCACTCCGAACACGAGCGCGGGACGGACCCGCACGAACAGCGACCGGCGGCGCACCCGAGGCCGCTCGGCCGGCGGCGCCGACGCGGGCACCCGTTCCTCGACGTGGGTCCGCAGGAGTTCCGCACGGAGGCCGGCGCGGAACTCGGGACTCGGGCCGCTGAGGAAGGCGCTGAGCTCCGCGAGGCGCGTGGTCACCTGGCCGTCGCGTGCCGTCCGTCCGCGCAGCCGGCGCGAGGCTCGCCAGCAGCTCATGAGTAATGCTCCCGCCATCCCCCGTCTGATCCACCCCTGCCCCATGCCCAACGACAAGACGGGGCGGGGGTTACGGGAGTGGCGCTAACCGAGATCCTTCGGTAACGACCTGGCCAGCGCCTTGATCGCCCGGAACTGTAAGGCCTTGATCGCGCCGCTCTTCTTGCCCATCGCAACGGCCGTCTCGGCGAGGGACATCCCGTGGAGGAAGCGAAAGATCACGCAGGCCTGCTGCTCGGGCCCGAGCTGCTTGATCGCCTGCATCACGCGCTCGTTCACCATGTTCGTGACGACGGCGTTCTCGGGGATGTGCGGCCCGTCAAGGGGCCGGTCGAAGACCTCGGCGGTGGTGACCTCGAGCCGGTTGCGGCCCGACTTGAAGTGGTCGGTCACGAGGTTGCGGGCGATGGTGACCAGCCAGGCGCCGAAGTCGCGCCCCTGCCAGGTGAAGTCCGAGATGCCCCGCAGGGCGCGCAGGAAGGTCTCGCTGGTGAGGTCCTCCGTCTGCGCGTGGGTGCCGACCCGGAAGTAGATGTAGCGGTACACCAACTCCAGGTAACGGTCGTAGAGAACGCCGAAGGCCTCGGTGTCTCCGGTTTTGGCGCGCAGGACCAGCTCCCGCATCTCCTCGTCCTCGCCTGCGGCGGGGTCGATGAAGCGAGCTGGAGACGATGCTCCGAGGGCGGCTGGAGGGGCCAGCCCGGCCAACGGCCACGTGTTCGGCATCCGGTGTCCCTTGGGGGAAGGGGAGTCGGCGTGCTCGAACACTCTAGAAATCATCGGCGGATTACACAATCCGTCTGATCGTCGCAGTCACCATACGTGACGGAACTTGTTCCTGATCGCGGTGGTCCGGGGCTTTTGGGGGTCCGGCTACCCGTCAGGCGGCAATGTCCGGCAGCATGGGTTCCACCATGGGAGTCCTTGTCGCTTTCTTAGCCCTCGCCGGCGCGCTGACCGCCGGGATGACCACCGCCGTCCTCATCGGGCGCCTCCGTGAGGAACCGACGGGCTGGTTGATCGCCTGGAGCGTCGCCACAGGTGCGCTGACCCTGTCACTGGCGACGATCGGGCTCGGTCAGCTCGCGGGCTTCGGGGCCGCGATCTTCCGGATCTCCCAGATCACGGGATCCCTGCTCGCCCCGCTCTGGCTGGCGATCGGCCTCCTTCAGCTCCTGGCGGACAAGGGGTCCTCCCGCTTCGGCGGGTGGCTGATCGGCTCGGCCCTGACGGTCGTCGGCGCGGTCATCATGCTGCTCGACCCGGTGGCGGGGACCTTCTCCAAGGACTTCCCCGACGCCGCCGCGCACTGGGACATCTGGCCCGAGTACCTGCTGCACGGCGTCCACGGCCTCGTGATCGTCATGTTGCTGATCTCGCTGGCCGTCGCCCTGCTGAGCTGGCGTGACGGCGACGACTACGACATAGACAACATGCAGGCCACGGTCGTGCTGGCTCCCGCGGGCATGCTGCTGTCCGGCGCGCTGGCGCTCGGCCTTCCCTCGATCCTGGTCGTGATCCTCATGGCGGCCTCCGCCGGAGGCGTCTGGTACGCCGTGTCCCGGCCGCTCGCGCCGTACGAGGAGGACGACGAGGAGGACCACGAGTCCGAGGAGTGGTCGGGACGCTCCCGGCGCTCCGCCGACCGGCACGAGCCGCAGGCGGCCCCGCCGATCCCGCCGGCGCCCCACCGCTCGGGCCTGGGCGACCTCGTCGCCGAATACCAGGCGAAGGAGGAGGCCGAGCTCGACTTCGCGAACCGCATGCAGCCGATGGACGACTTCGGCCGTCCCCGCCCCGACGAGTTCGCCAACCGCATGCAGCCGGCGGACGACTTCGGACTCCGCCCGCGCCCCGACGAGTTCGCGGGCCCGGAGACCGGCCAGCTGATCATGCCGGACGCGTACGCCCAGCCTCGCCAGGCCGACTTCGGTGCTCCCGTAACGCCGCCTGCGGAGGCCCCGCATGACATGCCCGCCACCGGCGTCATGTTCCCCGTGGTGGACAACCCGGCCTTCCCTCCGGCCGCCGCGGCGGCGTTCGGCTCGGCCTTCGGCGCGGCGGCAGGCGGGGGCGTCTCGGCCTCGCGCGCGGACTCCTCGGTCAAGCCCGCGGCCGGCATCTACGGCATCCTCACCGTCTTCACCCTGATGGACGGTTCGGGCGAGGCGTTCGACAAGCTGGCCGAGGAGACGGTCGAGGCCGTCCTGCGCAACGAGCCCGACACGCTGGTCTTCATCTGCCACGCCGTCAAGTCGGCCCCGCTTCAGCGCATCGTCTACGAGCTCTACCGCGACGAGGTGGGCTTCTCCGAGCACCAGCGCCAGCCGCACATGGAGCGGTTCGCCACCGAACGTCAGTCGCTGGTGCTGGCCACCAACGTGATCGAGCTCACCCTGAACGCCGCCAAGGTGGTGCCCCTCCCCGGGAGCGCCTACCGGGTCTGATCACGCGCGGCGGTCCCCGGCTCCGGAGCGTCGCTCTCGCCGTCCTGCCGACGAGGTGAAAATCACAAAATCACACGGCCAGCGCCGCGCGGAGGCGCGTCTCGTTCACCCGCCAGTAATCATGCTGGACGCCGTCGACGAGGACGACGGGGATCATCTCCCCGTATTCGGCCAGGTCGTCGGGGGAGGCGGTGATGTCCCTCTCCTCCCACGCCACACCGACATCCTGCGCCACTCGCTCGACCACCGCGCGGGCGTCGTCGCACAGATGGCAGCCGGGTTTGCCGAGCAGAGTGATCCGGTGATCCTTCGGGGACATGGCCCCAGGATATGCCTGTGCGCGCGGGTCGGATTCGCTACCGGGCCGTTGGCCTGGGACAGTTAACGGACGCTCACTTTGTGCGTAGCTTCACAAAGGCACTAATGTGATGTTCATCCGTCGCATCCGCTCGTGCGGCCGGGGACGCACCGGCCGTCCGTCCCCCTGGAGCACCGGCACGTGACACGCCGTATTCCGCAAGCACGCGATCGTGGCATTCCCGACGCGACCGTCGCGAGACTGCCGCTCTATCTGCGTGCCCTCAACGGGCTGGCCGAGCGCGGAACGCCGACGGTGAGTTCCGAGGACCTGGCGGTGGCCGCGGGCGTGAACTCCGCGAAACTTCGCAAGGACCTGTCCCACCTCGGCTCGTACGGCACGCGGGGCGTCGGCTACGACGTCCAGTACCTGATCTACCAGATCTCACGTGAGCTTGGTCTCACCCAGGATTGGGCGGTCGCGATCGTAGGAGTCGGTAACCTCGGTCGAGCGCTCGCCAACTACGGCGGGTTCGCCTCCAGGGGATTTCGCATAGCGGGCCTCCTGGACGCCGATCCCGCGGTGGTGGGTGACCGGATCGCCGGTCTCGTCGTGGAGCACACCGACGAACTGGAGTCCGTGATCGCCGGACGCGCGGTCTCGATCGTGGTGATCGCCACGCCGGCGACCGCGGCGCAACATGTCTGCGATCGGGTCACGGAGGCGGGCGTCACGAGTATTTTGAACTTTGCGCCTGTAGTGCTGAATGTGCCTGAGGGCGTGGATGTCCGTAAAGTCGATTTATCTATCGAGCTGCAGATTCTTGCGTTCCACGAGCAGCGCAAGGCCAATGGAGGGCCCATCATGGCCGAGGAGTGGCCGGACGGGGTTGAACAAGTGAATGAGCGATCGATCGGAGCGAGCTCATGAGCCTCCTCGTCGTCGGGCTGAGCCATCGCTCCGCTCCCGTGGCGCTCCTTGAGCGCGTCACGGTCAGCGGCGACGCGCTCGACAAGCTCCTGCACGACGTCGGCCAGAGCGAGCACGTGTCCGAGGCCCTGGTGGTCTCCACGTGCAACCGGGTCGAGATCTACACCGACGTCGATCGGTTCCACGGCGGCGTGACCGCGATCAGCGACCTGCTGAGCGCGCACTCCGGCGTACCCCAGGAACAGCTCGGCAGGCACCTCTACGTGCACTACGAGGACCGCGCGGTCCAGCACCTGTTCAACGTCACCTGCGGCCTCGACTCGATGGTGGTCGGCGAGGGCCAGATCCTGGGGCAGTTCCGCTCCGCCCTGCGGCTCGCCCAGACCCAGGGCACGGCGGGTTCCACGCTCAACGAGCTCGCGCAGCACGCGCTGCGCGTCGGCAAGCGCGCGCACACCGACACCGACATCGACCACGCCGGGGCCTCGCTCGTCGGCGTGGGCCTGACGCTGGCCGAGCGGGTGATCGGCCCCATCGCCGGCAAGCGGGCCCTGGTCGTCGGCGCCGGCTCGATGAGCGCCCTGTCCGCCGCCACCCTCTCCCGTTCCGGCGTCACGGACATCGTCATCGCCAACCGCACCCACGCCCGGGCCGTACGGCTGGCGGAGACGGTCGGCGGCAGGGCCGTCCACCTGGCGGATCTGCCCGCGGAGCTCGCCCAGGCGGATCTGGTGATCTCCTGCGTGGGCGCAGGATCCCGCGCGGTCACGGCCGAAATGGTCGCGACCGCGATGGCCGCGCGCGAGTCCGGCGGGCTGTTCCTCCTCGACCTCGCGCTCCCGCACGACGTCGACCCCGGTGTGCGGGCCATTCCCGGCGTGACGCTCGTCGACCTGGAGTCCATGCAGCAGGCCGGCCTGGGCGCGGGCACCGGCGACGGCGGTCACTCCGAGGCGATCGCCGCGGTCAAGCGGATCATCGCCGAGGAGGTCACCGCCTATCTCGACTCCGAGCGGGCCGCCAAGGTGACCCCGACGGTGGTGGCGCTGAGGAGCAAGGCCGCCCAGGTTGTCGAGGCGGAGATCGGCCGGCTGATGTCGCGGCTGCCGACCCTGGACGCGCACATGCGCGACGAGATCACCCAGACCGTGCGAAGGGTCGTCGACAAGCTGCTCCACGAGCCGACCGTGCGGGTGAAGCAGCTGGCCACCTCTCCTGGCGGCGATCACTACGCCGAGGCGCTCCGAGAGCTGTTCGACCTCGATCCGAAGGCGCCTGACGCCGTCGCCGGCATGGAGCTCGGCACCCTCGACGCCGACCGCCCGGTCGCCGACGGCAAGGGGGCGGGACAGTGAGCGCCGCCCTGCGTCTCGGGACGCGCAAGAGCCTGATGGCGACCACGCAGTCGCAGTTCGTCGCGGACCGGCTGACCGGCCTGACCGGCAGGGACGTCGAGCTCGTCGGCATCACCACGTTCGGCGACGTCACCAAGGCCCACCTGACCCAGCTCGGCGGCACCGGCGTCTTCGTCAGCGAGCTGCGCGGCAAGCTGGTCGACGGCGGCATCGACTTCGCGGTGCACTCGCTGAAGGATCTGCCCACCGCGGTCGACGAGCGGATCGTGATCGCGGCCATCCTGCCCCGTGACGACCCGCGTGACGCGCTCGTCAGCAACGCCAAGCTCGCCGACCTGCCCTCCGGATCGAAGATCGGCACGGGTTCGCCGCGAAGAGTCGCACAACTGCGCGCCTTGCGGCCCGATCTCGATTACCTCCCCATCAGAGGCAACGCGGACACGCGCATCGGCAAGATCGCCTCGGGCGAGTTCGACGGTGTCGTGCTGGCCGCCGCAGGCCTGGAGCGGATCGGGCGGGACAGCGAGATCTCCGAGATCTTCGATGTTGACGCCATGCTCCCGGCCCCCGGGCAGGGCGCCCTCGCCGTCGAGTGCCTGGCCTCCCGTACAGACCTGATCGAGTTGCTCGGCGTCCTCGACGACCCGCGTACGCGGGCCGCCGTGACGGCCGAGCGTTCGGTCCTCGCAGCCCTCGAGGCCGGTTGCGCGGCACCAGTAGGTGCTTTCGCGTCCGGTGACGGGCACATTCTCAATCTGACCGCAGTCGTCGTCGCCGCTGACGGCGTCCGGTCAGTGCGCAAGTCCGCCTCCGGACCTCCTTCGGCGGCCATGGACCTGGGCCGTGATCTCGCGGCCGCCATGATCGCCGAGGGGGCCGACACGTTGATGGGGGAGCAGTCCCATTGAGCTCCGCGAACCGCAGTCCGCAGGCCCGTTCCGGGTTCGTCGCCTTCGTAGGCGCCGGGCCGGGTGACGAGAACCTGCTCACCTTGCGTGGCGCCGACCTGCTGGGCAGGGCCGACGTCGTCGTCCTCGATCAGGCGGCGTACGGCTCGCTGCTGCGCCACTGCCGTGCGGACGTGGAGGTCATGGACATCTCCCCGGACGCCGCGGAGAACTCGGTCTCACTGAGGACGATCCAGCACGCGAAGGCGGGACGGACTGTGGTCCGGCTGTGCCAGGGAGACCCGTCGTTCTTCTCCTCGGTCGCCGACGAGGTCGCGGCGTGCGCCAAGGCGGACGTCGAGTTCGAGATCGTTCCCGGTGTGCCGCCCGCCACGGCGGTGCTGACCTACGCGGGCATCCCGTCGGCGCCGGGCGTGCCCGAGTTCCGAGTCGTGGACGCGACGCAGGTCGACGACTGGGCGCCGCACGCCGCGTGCACGGGCACCCTGGTGATCTACAACGGCGTCACGGAGGCCGTGCCGATCGGCAAGGCCCTGATCGCGGCCGGAAAGCCGGACTCGACCCCGGTCGCGGTCACCAGCGACGGAACCACGACCGAGCAGTACACGGTCGTGTCGTCGCTCGGCCGGCTCGGCCCTGATCTCAAGCACGCGGGCATGACGGAGCCGGCGCTGATCGTCGTGGGCGACGCCGTCACCGCGCGCGAGAAGCTGTCGTGGTTCGAGACCAAGTCGCTGTTCGGCTGGCGGGTGCTCGTCCCGCGCACCAAGGAGCAGGCGGAGGGCCTTTCCGACCAGCTCCGGTCGTACGGAGCGGTGCCCGAGGAGGTCCCGACCATCTCGGTGGAGCCGCCGCGCACCCCGCAGCAGATGGACAGGGCGATCAAGGGCCTGGTCACGGGGCGCTACGAGTGGGTGGCCTTCACCAGCGCGAACGCGGTGAAGGCGGTCCGGGAGAAGTTCGAGGAGTACGGCCTGGACGCCCGGGCCTTCGCCGGGCTCAAGGTCGCCGCCGTGGGAGAGGCCACCGCCCAGTCCCTCGTGGACTTCGGCGTGAAGCCCGATCTCATGCCCACCGGCGAACAGTCGTCCGAGGGACTGCTCGCGGAGTGGCCTCCGTACGATTCGATGCTGGACCCGATCAACCGCGTCCTGCTGCCCAGGGCCGACATCGCGACCGAGACGCTGGTCGCCGGGCTCACCGAGCTCGGCTGGGAGTGCGACGACGTCACGGCGTACCGGACGGTCCGTGCCGCGCCCCCGCCCGCGCCCATCCGCGAGGCGATCAAGGGCGGCGGCTTCGACGCGGTGCTGTTCACGTCGTCCTCGACCGTGCGGAACCTGGTCGGCATCGCGGGCAAGCCGCACAACGTCACGGTCATCGCGGTGATCGGCCCGCAGACCGCCAAGACCGCCGAGGAGTTCGGCCTGCGTGTCGACGTGATGGCGGACAAGCCGTCGGCTTCCGCTCTCGCCGCCGCGCTCGCGGACTATGGTGCCAAGCAGCGGCACGCCGCCATCTCCGCGGGAGAGGTGCCTCGCCGGCCCTCCCAGACCCGCAGGGGCGCCCGGCGCCGCGTGAAGTGAGTGAGCGGGATGACGCGCCCGGACCGGATGCGTTGCACCGCATGACGGGCCTCGACGTCATCGTGAGGCCTTCCGAACCCGAGCGGAGAGTCCACAGTGAACGCGCGTTCCCGCAACCTCCCGCCGGCGACTGACATGGCTCAGTTCCCGGTCGCCCGGCCACGCCGCCTGCGCCGTACGGCACCGCTCCGCCGCATGGTCGCGGGGACGCGGCTGCATCCGGCCGAGCTGATCCTCCCCTTGTTCGTCAAGGAGGGCATCGACGAGCCGCAGCCGGTGGCGTCGATGCCCGGCGTCGTCCAGCACACGCGCGACTCGCTCCGCAAGGCCGTCCACGAGGCGGCGGAGGCGGGAGTGGGCGGCGTCATCCTGTTCGGCGTGCCGGTCCACAAGGACGCCAGAGGCTCGGCGGCCGACGACCCCGAGGGCATCGTCCAGGTCGCCCTGCGCGATCTGGCGGCCGACATGGGCGACCAGCTGGTCCTGATGACCGACACGTGCCTGGACGAGTACACCGACCACGGCCACTGCGGCCTGCTGACCGAGACCGGCGAGGTGGACAACGACGCCACCCTGGAGCGGTACGCCTCGGCCGCGGTCGCACAGGCGGCCGCCGGATCTCAGGTGATCGCGCCGAGCGGCATGATGGACGGGCAGGTCGGCGCGATCCGCGCGGCGCTCGACGCCGAGGGCTTCGCGGAGATCCCGATCATGGCCTACTCCGCGAAGTACGCCTCCGCCTTCTACGGGCCCTTCCGCGACGCCGCCGAGTGCGCGCCGCAGTTCGGCGACCGCAACGCCTACCAGCAGGATCCGGCAGGGCCGATCGGCGAGGCGCTGCGCGAGGTGCGACTCGACCTCGCCGAGGGCGCGGACGCCGTGATGGTCAAGCCGGCGCTGGCCTACCTGGACGTCCTGAGCCAGGTGCGCGCCCTCGTGGAGGTGCCGGTCGCGGCCTACCAGGTCAGCGGCGAGTACGCGATGGTCGAGGCGGCGGCGGCCAACGGCTGGATCGACCGGGAGCGGATCATCATGGAGTCGCTCATCGCCATCCGGCGGGCCGGAGCCGACCTGATCTTGACCTACTGGGCCACGGAAGTCGCCCGGACACTATCCTGACCGTCCATTACGGGGGGTCGCCCTGCGCCGGTGTGGGGCGACAGGGCATTATCGGGAGCACGTTCCTTGTGGGGAGGGGCACCATGGTGGGGGTACCGCTGGCTCGTCGCACGAAACGGCGTGCGCACCGAGCGCCGCGGAAGATCACATCGGTGCTCGAATACGCCCAACTCGGCTGGCCCGTGTGCGTGGGCGCCCATCCGCTCGACGAAGGCGGCCGGGCCTGTTCCTGCGACCGCGTCGGATGTCCCGAGCCGGGGATGCACCCGCTGTCGCCCGCCTGGCAGATGCAGGCCACGACGGACACGGCGTTGCTGACCCGATGGTGGGAGATGGAGCCGCAGGCCAACGCGATCCTTCCCACCGGCAGGGTTTTCGACGTATTCGACGTGCCCTCGACGGTGGGCCTGCCCGCCCTCGCCGCGATGGACGCCGCGAGTTTCGAGACCGGCCCGGTCGCCGCCAACGGCGACCGGGTTCTTTTTTTCGTCGCGACCCGTGGCGCCCCCGACGACGAGGACGAATGGTGGTCCTGCCACCTCGACGCGGACCCGGAGACCATCGACAGCACCCCCGGCCTGCGCTGGCACTGCCGGGACAGCTACGTCCTGGCGCCGTCGTCGACGTTGCCCAACGGCGGAGCGGTGACCTGGATCAGGCCCGCGGACGGGCGCCCGCTGCCCGACCCGCTGCGCGTCCTCGACTGGCTGGCCGACGCCTTCGAGTGATCCGGTACGGTCCCCGGTCGCACCGGCCCCTAATCTGGGGAGCGTGACTCGAACGCAATCCTCCGAGGCCCTGTTCGCCCGCGCGCGCGAGGTCGTCCCCGGCGGCGTGAACTCGCCGGTGCGCGCCTTCGGCGCCGTCGGCGGCACTCCCCGGTTCATGGCCGCAGGTCAGGGGCCTTACATCACCGACGTGGACGGCAACCGCTACGTGGATCTCGTGTGCTCCTGGGGCCCGATGATCCTCGGGCACCGGCATCCCGCCGTGGTGGAGGCAGTGGAGGAGGCCTTGTCGCGGGGGTTCTCCTACGGGACCGCCACCGAGGGCGAGGTCCTGCTGGCCGAGGAGATCGTCTCCAGGATCGAGCCGGTCGAGAAGGTCCGCCTGGTCAGCTCGGGCACCGAGGCCACGATGTCGGCCGTACGGCTCGCGCGCGGATTCACCGGGCGATCGAAGATCATCAAGTTCGCCGGCTGCTACCACGGCCACGTAGACGCCCTGCTCGCCTCGGCGGGCTCCGGGGTGGTCACGTTCGGCCTGCCCGACACTCCCGGGGTGACGGGAGCCTCGGCCGCCGACACGATCGTCCTGCCGTACAACTCGATCGAGGCCGTGGAGGAGGCGTTCCAGGCGTCCGAGATCGCCTGCGTGATCACCGAGGCCTGCCCGGCGAACATGGGCGTGGTGCCGCCGGCGGAGGGCTTCAACCGGCGCCTTCGGGAACTGTGCACCGAGAACGGCGCCCTGCTCATCATGGACGAGGTCCTGACGGGATTCCGGGTCTCCGCCGAGGGCTGGTACGGCATCGACCCCGTCGAGGCGGATCTGATGACCTTCGGCAAGGTGATGGGCGGCGGGCTGCCCGCGGCGGCGTTCGGCGGACGTGCCGACGTGATGGCCGCTCTCGCGCCCGAGGGGCCCGTCTACCAGGCAGGGACGTTGTCGGGCAACCCGCTCGCCTGCGCCGCCGGACTGGCCACGCTGCGGGCCTGTGACGAGGACGTGTACGACCGGTTGGACGCCTCCGCCCTGGTGATCGGCCGGGCCGCGTCCGACGCGCTGGCCGCCGCGGGGGTCCCGCACCGGCTCCAGCGGGCGGGCAACCTCTTCTCGATCTTCTTCACCGACCAGCCGGTCACCGACTTCGCGTCGGCCCGGCAGCAGAACACCGACGCCTACCGGGCCTTCTTCCACAGCATGCTCGACCAGGGCGTCTACCTGCCGCCGTCGGCCTATGAGGCGTGGTTCCTGTCGGCGGCCCACGACGACGAGGCGCTCACGCGCGTCGCCGAGGCCCTTCCGGTCGCAGCCAAGGCGGCCGCGCAGGCCGCCTGAGCGTCATTTGACCAGCGCGCCGAGATCGATGTCGATGGGGAAGGGCACGGGCACGGCCAGCCGTTCGTGATGGATGCCGGTCAGGCCGTAGGAGCCGGTGGCCGGATCGATCTCGTAGACGTACACGACCGGCCGTCCGTCGTCCTCCTCGACCCGCCAGAAGTGCGGGATGCCCGCCTCGCCGTACCGCTGGGGCTTGGTCTTCCGGTCGCGGTCGACGGAATCCGGAGAGACGACCTCGATGACCAGACGGACTTCGGAGGGGACGTAGAAGGTCCGTTCATCGTCGGCCGCCGCCTCCGCGGTGACCACGAGGACGTCGGGGCACGGGCGCATTCGAGGCCCCACCTTCACGTCCATCTGGTCGACGGCGACGAGCTGCCCGGGCGCCTGGGCGTCGAGTCGCTCCGTCAGCCCACGGGCCACACGCTGGTGGAAGCGCCGCCGGGGGGACATGAAGACTAGGGCTCCATCGATCAGCTCGACGTGCTTGAAGAAGTCGGGTTCACCGTTCGGGCCTTCCGGCGGCAGGTGATCGAGGTCGTCGGCCGTCCAGCCCCGGGCAGACGGCGCGGGCCAGTACTCGAGTGCAATGCTGCCACCGACCGCGGCATCGCTGTCGTTACTTGACGTAGCCATTCCGCTCGCCTCCGTGTTCTTCGCGCATTCTCTCCTGGTTGAGCGACACGGGGGCGGGTGGATCACGGAATGGGACGGTCGCTCGGCTCGGCAGAGGGCGGTACCAGGACAGAGTCGGGCCGTGAGGCTGCGCGGCGGGCTCTGGCGCGGACGACGAGTGTGCGCAGGTAACCGGCGCCGGCCGGAGACCCTGCCGCCCGTGAGGGTCGCGCCGGCCGCCTGCCGGCGTAGAGCAGCCCGGCCACGATCAGGACGCCCGCCGCGACGGTGACGGGGGAGATCGGCTCGCCGGTGAACAACGCGGCCGACGACAGACCGAAGATCGGGACGAGCAGCGCGTACGGCGCGACCACCGAGGCGTCGTACCGCGCGAGGAGCAGGCCCCACACGCCGAACCCGCCCAGGGTGGAGATGATCGCGGTGTACAGCACGGCGGCCACGCCCTCGACGCTGAAGACGCCCAGCGAGGAGGGTCCCTCGACCAGTACGGCCAGCACGAGCAGGGGCACCGAGGACACGGCGCTCACCCAGATCATGAAACGGAGCGAGTCGGGAGGCGCGGCCTTCCGCATGACGACGTTGCCGAGGCCCCACGCCGCCGCGGCGCCCAGGCAGAGCAGGAACGCGCCGAGGGGGACGCCGCCGGTCAGTTCCACCGTGAGCAGGGCGAGGCCGCCGAAGGCGAGTGCCGTGCCGTACACGCGGCGGGTTCCGAGGCGCTCACCGAGCAGTGGCACCGCGAAGGCCGCGGTGAAGATCGCCTGAACCTGGATCACCAGGGACGCAAGCCCCGGGGGCATGCCGGCGTGCATGCCCAGGAGGAGCAGGCCGTACTGGGCGACCCCGAGGGTGGCACCGGTCGCGAGCACCCAGCGCCAGGGCGTCCGCGGGCCCCCGGCGAACAGCACCGCGGGGAACGCGGCCAGGAGGAAGCGGAGCGCCGCGTACATGAGCGGCGGATAGTGCCTGAGCCCCGCGTCCATGACGACGAAGTTGAAGCCCCAGACGGCCGCGAGGCCGACCGCCAGGGCCACGTGACGAGCGCGCATGCGCTGGTGGGGGATGCGGGGCGTCAGCGGGAGGCGGCGGGGCGACCGGTCCTGCTGTGCCGCGCGTTGTTCGCCAGCGTCTCCAGGTACGACATCTCGGAGAGGGACGGACGGGACGGCTTCGTGAAGAGCTTGTTGAAGATTCGCATGTCCATATCTTCGCATCGCTTAATAGTTGAGTACAAGAAAGATTTTCTAAGGCCGATGCTTTAGACTGGCTTACATGTTGGATCTCAACCGGCTGAAGGCCCTGCACGCGGTGGCCGTCTACGGTTCCGTGGGAGCCGCCGCCGAGGCCCTGATGGTCACCCCCTCGGCGATCTCCCAGCAGCTCGCCAAGCTGGAACGAGAGACCGGCACGGTGCTCGTGGAGCGCAACGGGCGAGGCGTGAAGCTGACGGACGCGGCCGGCCTGCTGGCCGACCACGCCGAGAGGATCCTCGCCCTGGTGGAGACCGCGGAGGCCGACTTCGAGGCCCTGCGCGGCTCCGTGGTGGGGAGACTCACGATGGCGGCCTTCCCGACCGCGGCCCGCGGCATCCTCCCCCGCGCCCTCACCCGGTTGAAGAAGGACCATCCCGACCTCGCCCTGCTGGTCTACGAGCGTGAGCCCGAGCGGCAGCTCAGGGACGTCTCGCGCGGTGAGATCGATCTCGCCGTGGTCCAGGACTGGCTCAACCGGCCGATGGCGATGCCCGACGGCCTGTCCCGCGCTGCGCTCATGGACGACATCGCCGACGTCGTCGTCCCCGCCGACCATCCGCTGGCGGGCAGGCGCGAGGCGCAGCTCGCCGACCTCCCCGGCGACAGCTGGATCAGCTCGTCCCCGGGCACCGTGTGCCACGACTTCCTGAGTTTCCTGCTCCGTTCTGTCGAGAGGGAGCCGGAGATCGTCTGCATGGCGGACGAGTACCCGACCCAGATCGCCCTGGTGGCCGAGGGGCACGGATGCGCGCTGATCCCGCGCCTGGGGCGAGGTCCGCTGCCCGAGAGCGTCGGCGTGGTGGCGGTCCAGCCCCGGCCGGTCCGGCGGCTCTACGCCGTGTGGCGCACGGACGCGGCACGCCGCCCCGCGATCCGTGCGGCGGTTGAGGCCCTGCGTGCCTCGTGCGCCGATCTGGATGCCGGGTAGTCTGTCTTCGCCATGACTGAGAGCACGATCGTTCATCTCCTGCGCCACGGTGAAGTGCACAATCCCGACGGCATCCTGTACGGCAGGCTGCCCGGCTACCCGCTGTCGGCCAACGGCAGACAGATGGCCGAACTGGTCGCCAAGGCGGTCGGCGGACGGGACATCGTGGAGATCTGGAGCTCGCCGATGGAGCGGGCCCAGGAGACCGCCGCCCCGTCGGCCGAGGCACTGGGCCTCGAGGTCAAGATCGATGAGCGGCTGATCGAGGCCGCCAACGTCTTCGAGGGCATGCGCGTGGCGGGCGGCGACGGCGTCTTCCGCAACCCGCGCCACTACCAGCACTTCAGGAACCCGTTCAAGCCCTCGTGGGGAGAGCCGTACGGCCAGGTGGTCGCCCGCATGACGTCGGTCGTCGACGACGTGCGCGAGCGGGTGCACGGTCACGAGGCGCTGCTCGTCAGCCACCAGCTGCCCATCTGGGTCACCCGTCTGGCGGCCGAGGGCAGGCGGCTGTGGCACGACCCGCGCCGCCGTCAGTGCGCGCTGGCCAGCCTCACGAGTTTCACGTTCGAGAACGGCCGCCTCATCAGCGTCGGTTACAGCGAACCCGCGGGTTCCCTGCTCAGGGGCAATCCCGTTCCTGGAGCCTGACCCGGCGGCCCGAGCGACCTGTGTGGTCGGTAGAGTGACAGCTCTACCGGCTGTAGTGCAAGGAGATCTCCTCCCGTGACCGCCAAGAGCCTGCCCGTGATCGCCGCTCTGGCCGTGACAGCCCTCGCGGGCTGCGCGGGCGGTCAGTCGTCCCAGTCGCCCGGCGACACGCGGTTCGTGGCGGGCGACGGCAAAGTCCAGGTGTTCCCCGTCGCCGACCGGCACCAGGCCCCCGCCATCGAGGGCGCCACGATCGACGGCGCGACCGAGAAGGTCGCCGCGGGCAAGGTCTACGTCCTGAACTTCTGGGCGTCCTGGTGCGCCCCCTGCCGGGCCGAGGCGCCGGTCCTCAAGGACATCGCCGCCAAGACGAAGGCCTCGGGCGTGCAGTTCGTCGGGATCAACTTCAAGGACCTGCAGGCGTCCGCCCAGGCCTACGACCGCACCGTACAGCCCGGCTATCCCAGCATCTTCGACAAGACGGGCAAGGTGCTGCTGTCGTTCCAGGGCACCGTCCCGCCGGCGGCCATCCCGTCCACGCTGATCATCGACAAGCAGGGACGCATCGCCGGCCGCGCGCTGGGCGGCGTCAAGTACAACGAACTGCTCAGCGCCGTCACCAAGGTGAGCGATGAGTGATCTCGGCGGAACCGTCGCGACCGGTTCGCTGGTGCTGGCCCTCCCGATCGCGTTGCTGGCCGGCCTGGTGTCGTTCGTCTCCCCGTGCGTGCTCCCCCTGGTCCCCGGCTACCTGTCGTACGTGACGGGCATGAGCGGCGACCCGAAGCGCAGCCGCATGGTGCTCGGGAGCGCCCTGTTCGTGCTCGGCTTCGCCGCCGTGTTCGTGCTCGGCGGCGCGCTTTTCGGCGGCGTCGGCGGCGTCCTGCTGGGGAACTCCCAAGTGATCACCCGCGTGCTGGGCGTGCTGACGATCGTCCTGGGCCTCGTCTTCATGGGGCTCATCCCCGGGCTCGAGCGCGAAGTGCGGATCCGCCGCTTCCCGGCGGCGGGCCTCGCCGGCGCCCCGCTGCTCGGGGTGGTGTTCGGGCTCGGCTGGACGCCGTGCATCGGGCCCACGCTGGCCGTGGTGCTCACCCTCTCCGTCGACCAGGGCAGCGCCCTCAGGGGCGCCGTCCTCGCCTTCGTCTACGCCCTGGGCCTCGGGCTGCCGTTCGTGCTGGCCGGGCTCGCCTATCGCAAGGCGCTGCACGCGTTCAAGGCGGTGCGCCGCCACACCGTGGTCATCACGCGTGTGGGCGGTGCCATGCTGGTCTGCGTGGGCCTGCTCCTCGTGACCGGGATCTGGGGCGACCTCATCGCCGGCCTGCAGGGCTGGGTCGGCGGATTCGAGCCGGTGATCTGATGACTCTGCCACCCGACACCGAGACGGCGGGAACGCCCGAGGCGTCCGTCGCGATCGAGTCGGCCCCCAAGGAACCGCCGCGCCCCGTCGGCCTCGGCGTGGTCGGCTGGCTGCGCTGGGGCTGGCGCACGCTCACCTCGATGCGCACGGCGCTGATCCTGCTGTTCCTGTTCGCGCTCGGCTCCGTGCCCGGCTCGATCTTCCCCCAGAGGGGGGTCGACCCGGACAAGGTGGCGCAGTACTTCCAGAACTCGCCCACCGAGGCCGAGTGGCTGGACCGGTTCCAGCTCTTCGACGTGTTCACGGCGCCGTGGTACGCCGCCGTCTACCTGCTGCTGTTCGTCTCCCTGGCCGGATGCGTGCTTCCGCGCGCCCTGGTGCACTTCAAGGAGATCCGCCGCAAGCCCCCCGCCGCCCCGCGCAACCTGCTGCGCCTGCCGTACGGCGAGGCCTTCGAGGGGGAGCTGACAGTCGAGCAGGCGGCGGCGAAGCTGCGGAGCAGGCGGTTTCGCGTCGTCACGGGCCCGGACTGGGTCGCGGCGGAGAAGGGCTACCTGCGTGAGACCGGGAACCTCCTGTTCCACGTCGCGCTGCTCGCCCTGCTGTTCGCCGTCGGCGCCGGCGGCCTGTACGGCTACCGCGGCAACGTGCTGGTGGTCGAGGGCGACGGCTTCGCCAACACCGTCGCGGCCTACGACCGGTTCATGCCGGGGCAGCGCGTGTCGGCGGAGTCGCTGACGCCGTTCTCGTTCACGCTCAAGGACTTCCAGGCGTCGTACGTCGGCGCGGGGGAGAAGATGGGGCAGCCGCTGGACTACAGCGCGAAGCTGTCCGTGCAGGACACCCCGTCGTCGCCGCCCCGCGACGTCGACCTCAAGGTCAACGACCCGCTCGACGTCAACGGCACGCTGACCTACCTCATCGGGCACGGGTACGCTCCCACGTTCAAGGTGACCGACGGGAAGGGCCAGGTGGCCTTCGACGGGCCCGTGCCGTGCCTCGTCGACGACCAGGCGACCTACACCTCCGAATGCACCATCAAGGTGCCCGACGCCCACCCGACGCAGCTCGGGTTCGTCGCGCGGTTCCTGCCGAGCACCGTGCCGAACGGGAGCGCCTGGGTGTCGGTCTTCCCCGCCGCGGTCAACCCGACGGTGCAGCTCATCGGGTCCTTCCAGGGCGACCTCGGGCTCGACTCGGGACAGCCGCAGTCGGTCTACGTCCTCGACACCGACAAGCTGAAGCCGCTCGGCAAGATGTCCGCGACGCCGCCGAAGCCGCTCGCCCTCGGTGAGACGCGTGACCTGCCCGACGGCGCCGGGAAGATCCAGTTCACCGGCGTCAAGGAATGGATCACTCTGCAGACCACGCACGACCCCGGCCGGCTCCCCGCGCTGGCCGCCGCCGCGGCCGCGGTCCTCGGTCTCGTGTTCTCCCTGATGATCCGCAGGCGCAGGGTCTGGGTCCGGGTGACGGACCGGAAGGTCACGGTGGGAGGATTGACCCGCACGGAAGGCGATGTCGGCGGCTTCTCCGAGGAGTTCGCCGAGCTCGTCTCCCTCCTCCGTGGCTCCCAGGATTCTCCGGCACCTCAGGCCGGGCCAGCACCAGTTGAGCCGAGCACCGGCCCCGACCAGGAGTAGAGATGCCGTCCGAGGTCAATACGGGACTCGCCACCCTGAGCGATCAGCTCATTCTGGCGACCGTCCTCCTCTATCTCGTCGCCATGATCGGCTACGCCCTGGAGCTCGCCTTCGGCCGGGTGCGCACGGTCTCCGCCGCGAAACGCGAACCGGTCGCGGTGGGCGCGTCCGTGTCCTCCGGCTCGGGCGGGGTTCTGCCGGAGGCCGAGAGCCCGCGTGAGCCGGAGCCCGAGCCCTGGGCGATAAAGGCGGGTGGCCTCGCCGTCGTCCTCACGTGGATCGCATGGGCGGCCAACCTCGCCGGCATCCTCACCCGGGGCATCGCGGTGGACCGCTGGCCCTGGGCCAACATGTACGAGTTCGTGGTGGCCATCTGCTTCGCCGCGGTGACTGCCTTCCTGGTGCTCATGACCCGCCAGCCGATCCGGTTCCTCGGCGCCTTCGTCGCGCTGACGGCCGCGCTCGGGCTCGGGTTCGCGGTGCTCTTCCTGCACGTGCAGGCGGGGCCGGTGATGCCGGCGCTGCACTCCTACTGGATCGCCATCCATGTCACGGCGGCCATCGTCGCCAGCGGACTGTTCATCCTCGCCGGCGTCTGCGCCATCCTCTACCTGATCCGCAACGACGGCCGGGCGTCGGTCCTGCCGAGCCGCAAGGACCTCGAGCGCATCACGCACCGCGCGATCGTGATCTCCTTCCCCATCTGGACGTTCGCCGTCATCGCCGGCGCGATGTGGGCCGACCGGGCCTGGGGTCGTTACTGGGGCTGGGACCCCAAGGAGGTCTGGGCGTTCATCACCTGGGTGGCGTACGCCGCCTACCTGCACGCCCGCGCGACGGCCGGATGGCGGGGCAAGGCCGCGATCATCGTGTCGCTGGTGGCGTTCGCCTGCCTGCTGTTCAACCTGATCGGCGTGAACATCTTCTTCAGCGGCCTCCACTCCTACGCCGACGTCCCCAACTGACCCTCCCCTTGGGTGTGATCATGCAGAGGTTGATGTCGTGATCATGCACGGATTCGTGGATGTGGCCTCTGGCGTGCGCCGACGGCATTCGTGATCATGCAAGGGTTCGCAGATGGCCCCTCCGACGTGCGTCGATGGTATTCATGATCATGCATCAGTCGTCGTGAGCACGCCTGTCGCATGCACGCTGCCATGTCGTACGGCCAGGGCGCGCGGTCGGTCGTGCATGATCACGAAAGATGTCTCCGCAGGTCGGCGGTGCACCGGGCGAAAGTGTGCATGATCATGAACAGGAGATGGGCAGGTCGGCAAGGGTGCCGACGAACCTGAGCATGATCACGCCTACGGGGAGGGGCAGGTCGGCGGGGGTGTCGCCGAATCTGTGCATGATCACGCGGAGGGGGTCAGTCTTCGTCGCGGAGGCGGCGTTCCAGGTGACGGAGGAACTCGGGGTCGTCGTCGGGGCCCTTCGGAGCCTCGGCCCGGGGCGGTGCCGGAGGCATGCCTGAGGACGGCGTTCCGTAGATGTGACGCGCACCAGGGACCGTGTCGCCGATCCTGGGCCGTCCGAGCAGCAGCCACAACAGGCCGCCCAGCGCCGCGAGCAACACCACGATGATGACCCAGAGGATCTTCGGCAGTCTCCGGACCTCCTGCTCGGGGCTCGTGATCACGTCGAACAGGCAGTAGAGCCAGAAGGCCAGCAGCGCTAGACCGATAACCACGCTAGGCATGCCCACACGTTAAGCCATATGGCCATGTGATCGTGTTTTCGCGGCGATAGCCGTACATCATTTCCGGGTGACGCGGCCAGAACGGCAACGTACGGTGGACCGGTAGAACGCGAGCGCGCGACACATGAGAGGTGCGATGTCGGAGCCGGGCGACCGGGGACGCCACCGGCGGGGACCGCGGTGGTGGCAACGCGGGCCGTACGCGTCGTCGCACCGGGACACCCGAGAGGCTCGGGAGACGCGCGAGGCCAGAGAGTCGCGGGAGACCAAAGAGGCCAGAAAGCCTCGAGACGTCCGCGAGATGTGGGACTTCCAGGACCTCGACGCCCCCGGGCGGTTCATCGAGCATCCGGTCGAGAAGGTCCACGCGGTGACCGCTCCCGTCGTGGACGACCGGCCGCAGTACACCTGGCGCGACTTCGAGCTGGACGACCAGCCTGTGCGCGCCGAGCCGCATCGCCCGGACGCGCCCGACCTGAGGGACGGCCGGCGCCACTGCGGTCCCCTGGAGCGCGTGCTGTTCCGTCAGTGGGACGCCATGGACGGACCGCCCTCCGCGGACGCCGTACGGGCCGTGGACGGCCTCGCACGCCTTCCTGAAGGACTCAAGGCGAAGCTGGCCATCGGGCTCGACGGCATCTACATCGGCCGCGGAGGCGTGCCCGATCTCGACGACATGGGCTACCTGCGCGGGGCGCCGCTTCCGTCCGGGCGGGCCACCTGGGACATCTGCGCGGGCGCGTACGGCGATCGCAAGATCGTCGTCGGTGACCGGCCCTCGCCGACGCCCGACGTGATGATGCACGAAGTCGGGCATGCACTGGACGACGTGGACGCGAGTCCGGGAGAGTGGGTTTCGGACTCTCCGGAGTTCGCCGCGCTGTACGAGGACTGCATGCCGATGTTCGCCTCGGCGTTCCACCGGCAACCCGGCGGTCTCGGACGCAAGGAGTTCTTCGCCGACGCGTTCGCGGCGATCGCGTCGCGTCAGCGGCCGGCTCTGGTGGACATGCTCGGCGGCGACACCCGGACCGCGCTCAACGTCATGCTGTTCTTCAACAGGCGCTATGGAATCTAGGTGAAACGGGATGTACGTGATCCGGCTCGGTGACGGGACACTCCGCGTGCCTCGATCACTGACCAGCGATGACGGGCGCCTGATCGGCAACGCGTACGTCGAGATCGCTCCGGGGGAGCCCGACTACGACCGATGGGCGGCCGAGTCGATCACTGAGGCGGAGGACGCCGAACGGCGTCGCCGCTGGCAGGAGGAGAACGACCAGTTGGAGCGGGAGTTCCTGGCCTTCAAGGCCGAACAGGACTGAGTCCGATGCGCGCCCGGGCAGGACAGGCCGGGCTGACTCGGTGATCCTGCGCTATCCGGGTAGCGCGCAGGATCACCCGGTGCTGGTACTTGCGTCAGATCCGCGGTGATTCGCCATTCGGCCGGTCGGCCGTGAGGACGTCCTCCCCGCGAAGGAGGGCGTGCACTTCCGACTCGCGGAATCGCCTGTGCCCACCGGGCGTACGGATGCTGCTGATTCGTCCCGCCGCGGCCCAGCGTGTCACGGTCTTCGGGTCGACCCGGAAGAGGGCGGCAACCTCTCCAGGGGTCAGCAGTCGCTCGCTGCTACTCTCCACAATCTCTCCCCCTCGCATCCCGCGTCCTGCAGCGGGGCGGACAGGTAACCAGTGTGCCGAGCGAAGCCTGATTTATCCGTGGTTTTCGTAGAAGATCACGGGTTGTTACCGGCTCAGTGCCCGATTGTTATATGATAGAGCCTCTTTGGGACGCTCATGGGTGTTTCTTTACAAAAGCGCCTTGTTGTGAACACTAGCAGTGCTCGCGCCCGATGCGAAGAGAGACCTACATCTCGGGAAGGTGACGTAACCTCGACGCTGTGCATCCGGTAGTCGTTTACACCCTTTCGCGCATCGGCTTGTTCGCCGCTGCCCTCGCCGTCCTGTACCTCGTCGGGTTGCGCACGTACGCCCTGCTCGCCGCGGCTTTTCTGGTCAGCGGCGTCATCAGCTACGTGCTGCTGTCGAAACAGCGTGACGCCCTCAGCGAGCGGATCACCAGGAAACGCGGAGGATCCGAGGAGAACTAGGTCGTCGGGAACATGCCGATCCGGGCATGGTACTCATGTCCAAGGGTGGTCGTGTCGCTTCCCACCAAAAGGCCCTTCTTTACAGTCAGGAACGCCTTTACCCCGATTCCCCTTTCTCGCGTGGGGTTCCAACTTTGCGCCTTGCCGGTCACCGGGTTGATCGCCCCGATGCCCTCGCGGCTGACCGAACCCGGCCCGGCGCTGTCGGCCCCCCGCGGGTTGTCGAGCCAGCGCTGGTGGCCGCCGACGTACACGGCGGATCCGCTGATCGCCACGGCGTAGAGGGAGTCGCCTCCGGTGAGGTTCACCCAGGTCGGGCGCACCTGATCACCCTTGGCGTACGTCTCGAACCGGGCGGCGGAGTCGCACAGTTTCGTGGTGCCGGGGAAGGGGCCGCCGGTCGTGACGACCACGAAATACTGCCCGTCGGGTGAGATGTCCAGCCCGCGGACGTAAGAGGGGAAGTTCGGCTTGCACGCCGCGGCGTACACCTCGGTGTGCCAGTCGGCGACGCGACCTGTCGTGAGATCTATCACCCCGAGCTGGGGCCGGCGCAGGCCGTCGAGGGCCGCGAACGACCCGTCGACCACGAGCCGGTCGTGGCCGGCCGCCATGGCGTAGACCCTTGGGCCGGCGCCGGGGCCGCCCGACGGGGTGACGGTGAAGGCCGGGTCGACGGCTCCGGTCTCCACGTCGACGCGGGCCAGCGCCGTCCGCATGCTCAGGCCGATCCTGACGAAGTCGCCGCCGACGTAGAGCTTCGAGCCCTGACGTACGAGGCTGGCGACGTCGCCTCCGTAGGCGGGCGCGTAGAAGGTCGGCACCGGCGAGCCGTCGTCCACCCGCAGCCGGACCAGCGCCCGCTGGGGGCCGTTGAAGGAGCCGCCGACGAAGACGCTGCCGTCGGGGCCGGTGGCCAGCGAGGTCACGGGCCCGTCGAGGTCGGGGGCGAAGGTGCGCGAGACCCGTCCGGAACCGAGGTCGAAGGCGAAGATGTTGGCCCGGGGGATCTCCGCCGTGCCCCTGGCCTCCTGGACGGCGCTGAAGCTGCCGCCGACGACCACGGTGTTCCCGACGAGGGCGAAGGCGTTGACGATGCCGTCGAGCACGTGCGGGGTCGAGTCGACGGGGTTCGCCGACACCACGCGGGGCTGTCTCATGCCGGCCTGGGCGGGGACGGCGGACAGGAGGACGAGGGCCGCCGCCGCGAGCAGTGTGGTTCTGGCGAACATTCCCAAAGTTCTAGCAGACGCAGCGTAATCAATGAACTACGTTCCGCTCATCGCGCAACGGTGGTGAGAGGCCTCCCGACGGGCCGCCTAGGCTTGCGTGCATGACGCGCGCATCGCTGGACAAGCAGCCGCACGAGGTCGCCGCGATGTTCGATCGCACGGCCCGGCGGTACGACCTGGTAAACGACGTTCTCTCGCTGGGCCAGGACCGCCTGTGGCGCAAGGCGACGGCGGACGCGATCGACGCCGGTCCCGGCGAGTTGGTGCTCGACCTCGCGGCGGGCACAGGCACGTCGACGGACGCCTTCACCTTGCTGGGCGCACGGGCGATCGCCTGCGACTTCTCGCTCGGCATGCTGAGGACCGGGGTGGCCAGGAGAGGCGGTTCCGGCCTGTACGGCGGAGGGGTCAGGGGGGTCAGCTTCGTCGCCGGAGACGCCCTGCACCTGCCCTTCGCGGCCGGCGCGTTCGACGCCGCGACCATTTCCTTCGGGCTGCGGAACGTCGCCGACACGACGCAGGCGCTGCGTGAGATGCTCAGGGTCGTCAAGCCGGGCGGGCGCCTCGTCATCTGCGAGTTCTCCCGGCCGCCGATGAAGGCGTTCGATCTCGTCTACTCGCAGTATCTGATGAAGCTGCTGCCGCCGGTGGCGAGGGCCGTCAGCTCGAATCCCGACTCCTACGAGTACCTCGCGGAGTCGATCCGGGCGTGGCCCGATCAGGCGGCGCTGGCGGCCATCATCCAGAAGGCGGGGTGGGAGAGAGTCGCCTGGCGCAACCTTTCCTTCGGCATCGTCGCGCTCCATCGTGCGGTCAAGCCGGGCGCCGTCAATCCTTAGCCTCACCCCCTCTGACATTGTCCGGCGGATAAGGGTTAGACTTCGGCGCGACAAGTTTGTGAAGAGGTTCACAAAGGCACGAAGGTCCAAAACCCTCGGACCTTCCTTCCTCGGACAGGACAGGTCCCCGTGAGCGAGCAGGTCCGCGCACAGCGGAGAGCAGCGGAAGCCGACGTCATCGTCGTCGGTGCCGGCCCCTCGGGGGCGACGGCCGCCTTCTTCCTCGCCAGAGCCGGGTTGAACGTCCTGCTGCTGGAGAAGACCCGGTTCCCCCGCGAGAAGGTGTGCGGGGACGGGCTCACGCCTCGGGCCGTCAAGGAACTCATCGGGATGGGCGTCGACATCGACGGCCCCGGCTGGATCAGGAACAAGGGCCTGCGGGTCGTCGGCGGCGGCCTGCGCCTCGAGCTCGACTGGCCCGACCTGCACAGCTACCCCGACTTCGGGCTCGTGCGCACGCGGATGGACTTCGACCAGATCCTCGCGGAACACGCGGAGCGCAACGGCGTCACGCTCATCCAGGGGATCACCGTCACCGGGCCGGTCCTCGACGAGCGCAGCGGCCACGTCGTCGGCGTGACGGCCCGCAAGGACGGCGAGGACGTCACCTACGGAGCCCGCCTGGTGGTCGCCGCCGACGGCAACTCGTCGCGGCTGTCCCTGGCCATGGGCCTGCACAAGCGCGAGGACCGCCCGATGGGCGTCGCGGTGCGGACCTACTACACGAGCCCCCGGCACGACGACGACTATCTCGAGACGTGGCTGGAACTCTGGGACGGCGACCGTCTCCTGCCGGGCTACGGCTGGATCTTCCCCGTCGGCGACGGCACGTCCAACGTGGGGCTGGGCCTGCTGAACACCAGCGCGGCCTTCAAGAACATCGACTACCGCGACCTGCTCAGGCGCTGGGTCAAGAACATGCCCGCCGAGTGGGGCTACACCGAAGAGAACATGGTCGGGCAGATCAGGGGCGCGGCACTGCCGATGGCCTTCAACCGGCAGCCCCACTACACCCGGGGTCTCATGCTCGTCGGCGACGCCGGCGGCTCGATCAACCCCTTCAACGGCGAGGGCATCGCGTACGCCATGGAGACCGGCAGGACGGCGGCCGACATCATCGTCCAGGCCCTGTCTCGGACGACTCCGGCGCAGCGTGAGCGTGTACTGCGCGAGTACCCGCGTATCCTCAAAGACGTCTATGGCGGATACTTCACTCTTGGGCGGCTGTTCGTCGAGGCGATCGGCAAGCCCGGGGTGATGAAGTTCGCCACGCGGCACGGGCTTCCACACCCGACCCTGATGAGATTCGCTCTGAAACTCCTCGCTAATCTCACAGACCGTCGGGGCGACGCCTCCGACCGCATCATCAACGCCCTTTCCAAGGTGGCTCCGCCCGCATGAACTCCGTCACAGCAGCAATCTCCGGCGATCTCGTGCCGACTCGTGAGACCGCTGCCACATCCGGCGTCCGTACGCCGGACCGGGGATCGCCTGTGCCGGGGCTCGCCGTGACTGTCCCATTCCACCGACCAAGCGAGGACATGTAGCCATGGAGCTGTATGTGCCGATTCTGGTGCTCGCGGTCCTCGCGGCGGGATTCGCCGTGTTCTCCGTGGGTATCGCGCCCTTCACCGGGCCGAAACGCTGGAACCGCGCCAAGCTGGACGCCTATGAGTGCGGCATCGAGCCCACTCCGCAGCCGGTCGGCGGTGGGCGTTTCCCCCTGAAGTACATGATCACGGCGATGCTGTTCATCGTGTTCGACATCGAGATCATCTTCCTCTATCCGTGGGCGGTGGCCTTCGACAGGCTCGGCGTGTTCGGGCTGGTCGAGATGGTGCTGTTCATCGTCACCGTCCTCGTGGCGTACGCCTACGTGTGGCGCCGTCGCGGCCTCGATTGGGATTAGCCATGGGTCTTGAAGAGAAACTTCCGAGCGGGTTCGTCCTGACCACCGTCGAACAGGTGGCGGGCTGGGCCCGGAAGAACTCCGTCTGGCCGGCGACCTTCGGCCTCGCGTGCTGCGCGATCGAGCTGATGGCGACGGGTGGGCCCACGCACGACCTGGCGCGGTTCGGCATGGAGCGCGCCTCGGCGTCGCCCCGCCAGGCCGACCTGATGATCGTGGCCGGCCGCCTGTCGCAGAAGATGGCGCCCGTGCTCCGCCAGATCTACGACCAGATGGCCGAGCCCAAGTGGGTCATCGCGATGGGCGTCTGCGCGTCCAGTGGCGGCATGTTCAACAACTACGCCATCGTGCAGGGCGTGGACCACGTCGTGCCCGTCGACATCTACCTGCCCGGCTGCCCGCCGCGGCCCGAGATGCTGATCGACGCCATCGTGAAGCTGCACGACAAGATCCAGAACATGAAGTTCGGCGCGCACCGGGCCAAGCAGATCGACGAGCTCGAGCTCCAGGCGCTGCGGACGCTGCCGCTGATCGACCAGGGAGCCGACAGATGAGCACCGACAACCTCCCTGAGGTTCCCGGGGCGACGGCGGAGGAGACGCCCATCGCCCGCACGGGCATGTTCGGCGCCGAGGGCAGCGGCGACACCTCCGGATACGGCCGCCTGGTCGTCCGGCGCCCCGCGAAGGCCTTCTCCCAGCGGCCGTACGGGTCGTACTTCGACGAGATGGCCGACGCCCTGGAGCCCGACTTCGGCGACGCGATCGAGCGCGTGGTCGTGGAGCGGGACGAGGTCACCTTCCACGTGGCCCGTGAGCGTCTGGTGGACGTGCTGCGGCACCTCCGCGACGACCCGGCGCTGCGGTTCGAGCTGTCGCTCGGCGTCTCCGGCGTCCACTACCCGGACGAGACCGGCAGCGAGCTTCACGCGGTCTACCACCTCTGCTCCATCACGCACAACCGGCGGATCAGGGTCGAGTCGTCCTGCCCCGACGACGACCGGCACATTCCCTCCACCGTTCCGGTCTACCCGACGCACGACTGGCACGAGCGCGAGACCTACGACTTCTTCGGAATCGTCTTCGACGGCCACCCGGCGCTGACCAGGATCGAGATGCCGGACGACTGGGAGGGCCACCCCCAGCGCAAGGACTACCCGCTGGGCGGCATCCCGGTCGAGTACCGCGGCGCAGAGATCCCCGCGCCGGACCAGAGGAGGTCGTACTCGTGAGGGAGCACATCAGTGCCGCCTGTCAGGAGTCGGCGAGCGCAGCGAGGAGAGCGTCGTGACGAGCACCACTGAGACCGAAGGCCGGGTCTACGACGTCGCCGGTCAGGACTGGGACGAGCTGGTCGAGACCGTCACGGACTCGGCCGAGGAGCGCCTGGTCATCAACATGGGGCCGCAGCACCCCTCGACCCACGGCGTGCTCCGCCTCGTGCTGACGCTCGACGGCGAGACGGTGACCGAGGCCCGCACGGTGATCGGTTACCTGCACACCGGCATCGAGAAGAACATGGAGTTCCGCACGTGGACCCAGGGGGTCACGTTCGTCACTCGCATGGACTACCTGTCGCCGATCTTCAACGAGACGGCGTACTGCATGGGCGTCGAGAAGCTCCTCGGGATCACCGACAGGATCCCGGAGCGGGCGCAGGCCATCCGGGTCATGATGATGGAGCTCAACCGGATCTCCTCGCACCTCGTCGCCATCGCGACGTTCGGCCTGGAGCTGGGCGCGACGACGCCGATGCTCTTCGGCTTCCGCGAGCGTGAGATGGTGCTCGACCTGTTCGAGTACATCACCGGTCTCCGGATGAACATGGCCTACGTACGGCCCGGCGGCGTGAGCGTCGACCTCCCCGCGGGGGCGGTGGACAAGATCGGCGAGTTCCTCAAGGTGATGCCTTCGAGGATCAAGGAGATGCGCAAGCTCCTCGACGCCAACCCGGTCTACACCCGCAGGACCAAGGACGTGGCCTACCTCGACCTGACCGGCTGCATGGCGCTCGGGATCACCGGGCCGATGCTGCGGGCGGCGGGCCTGCCCTGGGACCTGCGCAAGTCCCAGCCGTACCTGGGCTACGAGACCTACGAGTTCGACGTCCCGACGGAGAACACCTGCGACGTGTACGGCCGCTATCTCGTCCGCGTGGCCGAGATGGAGGAGTCCCTCAAGATCATCGAGCAGGCGCTCGACCGGCTCCAGGGCCCGCTGAAGAACGGCCCCGTGATGATCGAGGACAAGAAGATCGGCTGGCCCGCGCAGCTCGCGCTCGGCCCGGACGGCTTCGGCAACTCGCCCGACCACATCGCGCACATCATGGGCAGCTCGATGGAGGCCCTGATCCACCACTTCAAGCTGGTGACCGAAGGTTTCCGGGTCCCGGCCGGCCAGGCGTACGCGGCGGTCGAGTCGCCCCGCGGCGAACTCGGCGCTCACGTGGTGAGCGACGGCGGGACGCGCCCCTACCGGGTGCACTTCCGCGACCCGTCCTTCACGAACCTGCAGGCTGTGCCCGCGACCTGCGAGGGCGGCATGATCGCCGACGTCATCTCGGCTGTCGCCTCGATCGACCCAGTCATGGGAGGTGTGGACCGGTGAGCTACGCACCTGAGGTCCGCGAGCGTCTGGAGACGGACGCCAAGGAGATCATCGGCCGCTACCCCAAGCCGCGGTCGGCGCTGCTGCCGCTGCTGCACCTGGTGCAGAGCGAGGACGGTTACGTCTCCGACGACGGTCAGGAGTTCTGCGCGGAGATGCTCGGCCTGTCCAAGGCCGAGGTCGTCGGCGTGGCGACCTTCTACACGATGTACAAGCGCAAGCCGTCCGGTGAGTACAACGTCGGCGTCTGCATCAACGCGCTGTGCGCCGTCATGGGCGGCGACCAGATCTGGTCGGAGCTCAGCGAGCACGCGGGCGTCGGCCACGACGAGACGACCGAGGACGGCAAGATCACGCTGGAGCGGCTGGAGTGCAACGCCGCCTGCGACTTCGCGCCCGTGATGATGGTCAACTGGGAGTTCTTCGACAACCAGACGCCTGAGTCGGCCAAGCAGCTCGTCGACGACCTGCGCGCGGGCAAGGAGGTCGTCCCCACCCGCGGGCCCGGACGGCTCTGCTCGTTCAAGGAGGCGTCGCGGGTCCTCGCGGGGTTCCCCGACGGCCAGGCCGGCGACGGCCCGGCGGCGTCCGGCCCCTCGCTCGAGGGCCTGAAGATCGCCAAGGCCAACGGCTGGGAGGCGCCCGCCGCCGACGGAGGACCGGTGAACGACCGATGACACAGCTGACGCCGGTTCTGACGCGGAACTGGGACCTGCCCAACGCCTTCACGGTGGACGGCTACGGCGAGTACGCGGCCGCCAAGAAGGCGCTGAGCACCGACCCGGACGCCATCATCCAGATGGTCAAGGACTCGGGTCTGCGCGGCCGAGGGGGAGCGGGCTTCCCGACCGGAATGAAGTGGGGATTCATCCCGCAGAACGACGGCAAGCCGCACTACCTCGTGGTCAACGCGGACGAGTCCGAGCCCGGGACCTGCAAGGACATCCCGCTGATGATGGCCAACCCGCACTCGCTGGTCGAGGGCGTCATCATCACCGCCTACGCCATCAGGGCCAACTACGCGTTCATCTACGTCCGCGGCGAGGTCCTGCACGTGATCCGCCGGGTCCAGGCCGCGGTCCGCGAGGCGTACGAGAAGGGCTATCTCGGCAGCGACATCTTCGGCTCGGGATACGACCTCGAGGTCGTGGTCCACAGCGGCGCAGGGGCGTACATCTGCGGCGAGGAGACGGCACTGCTCGACTCGCTGGAGGGATACCGCGGCCAGCCGAGGCTCAAGCCGCCGTTCCCCGCGGTCGCCGGCCTGTACGCCTCCCCGACCGTGGTCAACAACGTCGAGTCGATCGCCAGCGTGCCCAGCATCGTGGCCAACGGCGCCGACTGGTTCGCCGGGATGGGCACGGAGAAGTCCAAGGGCTTCGGCATCTTCTCGCTGTCCGGCCACGTGACCAGGCCCGGCCAGTACGAGGCGCCCCTCGGCATCACGCTGCGCGAACTGCTCGACATGGCCGGCGGCATCCGCGAGGGTCACGAGCTGAAGTTCTGGACGCCGGGCGGGTCGTCCACCCCGATCTTCACCGCGGAGCACCTCGACGTGCCCCTCGACTTCGAGTCGGTCGGGGCGAAGGGCTCCATGCTCGGCACCCGGGCGCTGCAGATCTTCGACGACACCACGTGCGTGGTCCGCGCCGTCCTGCGCTGGACCGAGTTCTACGCTCACGAGTCGTGCGGTAAGTGCACTCCGTGCCGTGAGGGCACCTTCTGGCTCAAGCAGGTGCTCAAGCGGCTGGAGAAGGGTCAGGGCACCGAGGACGACCTGACCACGATCACCGACATCGCCGACAACATCCTGGGCCGCTCGTTCTGCGCCCTGGGCGACGGCGCGACGAGCCCGATCCACTCGTCGGTGAAGTACTTCCGCGAGGAGTACCTCAAGCACTTCGAGATCGGCGGTTGCCCGTTCGATCCCGCCGCGTCAACTGTGTGGGGTAAGGCATGACAGTACAGACAACCTCGGCGGGGGCGGTCGAGCAGCCGGTCGACCTGGTGACGCTCACCATCGACGGTTTCCAGATCAGCGTCCCGAAGGGGACCCTGATCATCCGGGCGGCCGAACTGCTGGGCATCCAGATCCCGCGGTTCTGCGACCACCCGCTGCTCGAGCCGGCGGCCAACTGCCGCCAGTGCCTGGTGGACATCACCGACGCGGGCAACGGCCGCGGCTTCCCGAAGCCTCAGCCGTCCTGCGCCATCGAGGTCGCCCAGGGCATGGTCATCCAGACCCAGCTCACCTCTCCGGTCGCGGAGAAGGCGCAGCGGGGCGTGATGGAGATGCTGCTGCTCAACCACCCGCTCGACTGCCCGGTCTGCGACAAGGGCGGCGAGTGCCCCCTGCAGAACCAGGCCATGTCGAACGGCCAGGGTGAGAGCCGCTTCGTCGAGGAGAAGCGCACCTTCGAAAAGCCGATCGCGCTGTCGACCGAGGTGCTGCTCGACCGCGAGCGCTGCATCCAGTGCGCCCGCTGCATCCGGTTCTCCGACCAGATCGCCGGCGACCCGCTGATCGACTTCTTCGACCGCGGGGCCAAGGAGCAGGTGGGCGTCGCCGACGGCGAGCCGTTCGAGTCCTACTTCTCCGGCAACACCGTGCAGATCTGCCCGGTCGGCGCGCTGACCGGCGCGGCGTACCGGTTCCGGTCCCGGCCGTTCGACCTGGTGTCGACGCCGAGCGCCTGCGAGCACTGCGCCTCCGGTTGCGCCCAGCGCACCGACCACCGGCGCGGCAAGGTCACCCGCCGCCTGGCCGGCGACGACCCGCAGGTCAACGAGGAGTGGAACTGCGACAAGGGCCGCTGGGCCTTCCAGTACGCCACGCAGTCCGACCGGCTCAGGACACCGCTGATCCGCGACGAGTCCGGCATGCTGGTCCCGGCCTCCTGGCCCGAGGCGCTGAGCGTCGCGGCCGAAGGTCTGGCCAGGGCACGCGGCAAGGCCGGCGTGCTGGTCGGCGGGCGGCTGACGGTCGAGGACGCCTACGCCTACAGCAAGTTCGCCAGGGTCGCCCTCGGCACCAACGACATCGACTTCCGCTCCCGCCCGCACTCCGAGGAGGAGGCCCGCTTCCTGGCGCACGCCATCGCGGGCAAGGGCATCGAGGTCTCCTACGCCGACCTGGAGAAGGCCCCGGCCGTGCTCCTGGCGGGGTTCGAGCCCGAGGAGGAGTCGCCCATCGTCTTCCTGCGCCTGCGCAAGGCCGCGCGGAAGAAGGGCCTCAAGGTCCACGCCCTCGCGCCGTTCGCGTCGCCCGGGCTGGCCAAGATGAAGGGGTCGCTCATCCGCACGGCCCCCGGCGCCGAGGCCGAGGTGCTCGGTGACCTGGTCGCCACCGCCGGCGACCTCCTGCCCGCCGGATCGATCATCCTCGCCGGTGAGCGGCTCGCCACCTCCCGCGGCGCCTTCTCCGCGCTCGTACGGCTGTCGCAGGCGGCCGGCGCGCGGATCGCGTGGGTGCCGAGGCGGGCCGGCGAGCGCGGCGCCCTCGAGGCGGGGGCCCTGCCGGGCCTGCTGCCGATCGGCCGCCCGGTCGACGACGAGACCGCCCGCACCGAGGTCGCCAGGGCCTGGGACGTCGCGTCCCTGCCCGGCACTCCCGGCCGTGACACGGCCGAGATCCTCGACGCGGCGCTGAACGACCAGATCGAGGCGCTGGTGGTCGCGGGCGTCGACCCGTACGACCTGCCCGACCCCGCCAAGGCGCTGGCCGCCCTGGAGAACACGCCCTTCATCGTCAGCCTGGAGATCCGGGCCAGCGCGGTCACCGACAGGGCCGACGTGGTCCTGCCCGTCGCCGCCGTGGCCGAGAAGGCCGGGACGTTCGTCGACTGGGAGGGCAGGGGCCGCTCGTTCGGTGTTGCCACGCCCGTCACCGGAGTCATGAGCGACCTGCGGGCCGTCGTCTCCATCGCCGACCAGATGGACGTCCACCTGGGCCTGCCGGACGCGGAGGCCGCCCGCCGCGAGCTCGCCGCGCTCGGCGCCTGGCGGGGCTCCCGCCCGGCCGCCCCGAGCGTCACCGGCGACCCGGCCGGCGAGCCCGAGGCCGGCCAGGCGCTGCTGGCCACCTGGCACCTGCTGCTCGACGAGGGACGGCTCCAGGACGGCGAGCCGTACCTGGCCGGGACCGCGCGCCGCGCTGAGGCGCTGATCTCCGAGACCACCGCCGCCGAGATCGGGGCGGTCGACGGCGGGAAGATCGTCGTCGGTGACGACGCGATCCTGCCGGTGCGCATCGCGGACCTGCCCGATCGCGTCGTGTGGGTGCCGTCGAACTCGGCCGGCCTGTCCGTGACACGCGACCTGCGTGCCGTGGCGGGCGACGTCGTAACCATCGGGAGCGTCTCGTGAACAACCCCGCGCCCAATCTGAGTGACTTCGGCCACGACCCACTGTGGCTGTCGATCATCAAGGCTCTCTTCATCTTCGTGTTCCTGATGGTGGGCGTGCTGCTCAGCGTGTGGACCGAGCGCAAGCTCATCTCGCGCATGCAGCACCGCTACGGCCCCAACAGGGCGGGCAAGTTCGGCCTGCTCCAGACGGTGGCCGACGGCCTGAAGATGGGCCTGAAGGAAGACCTCATGCCACGCACCGTGGACAAGGTCATCTACTTCCTGGCCCCGGTCATCATCGCCGTGCCGGCGTTCCTGGCCTTCTCCGTCGTGCCGTTCGGCCCGATGGTCTCGATCTTCGGCGTGCGGACTCCGCTGCAGCTGACCGACCTGCCGGTCGCGGTGCTGCTGGTGCTGGCCATGGCCTCGATCGGCGTGTACGGCATCGTGCTCGCCGGTTGGGGATCGCGCTCGCCGTACGCCATCCTGGGCGGTCTGCGCTCCAGCGCCCAGGTGGTCTCCTACGAGATCGCGATGGGCCTGTCGTTCGTGGCGGTCTTCCTGCAGGCGGGCACGCTGTCCACCTCGGAGATCGTCGCGAAGCAGGCGGGCGGCGGGACCTGGGACATCTTCGGGCTGCACATCCCGACGCCGTCCTGGTACGTCTTCTCGCTGCTCCCGTCGTTCCTGATCTACGCGATCACGATGCTGGGCGAGACCAACCGCGTGCCGTTCGACCTCCCCGAGGGTGAGGGCGAACTGGTCGGCGGCTTCCACACCGAGTACTCCTCGTCGCTGAAGTTCGCCATGTTCATGCTCGCCGAGTACGTGAACGTCTTCACGGTCTCCGCCGTGGCGATCACGCTGTTCCTCGGCGGCTGGCACGCGCCGTGGCCCATCTCGATCTGGGACGGGGCCAACACCGGCTGGTGGCCGATGCTCTGGTTCTTCGGCAAACTGGTGCTCGCCTTCTGCTTCTTCGTCTGGGTGCGCGCGTCACTGCCCCGCGTCCGGTACGACCAGCTCATGGCCTTCGGCTGGAAAGTGCTCATCCCCCTCAACCTCGCGTGGATCCTGCTCGCCGCCACCTTCAGGGCGCTGCGGCTGCCCGAGGCCGACCGGGCGACCATCCTGGCCATCGGCGCTGTGGTCGTCATCGGGGCGTTCGCCATATGGCTACGCTTCGACACGGCGAACCAGCGGCGTAGAGAGAGCCGGGCCGCCGAGATCGAGGAGGAGTTCGAGGAACTCCGCGAGGAGCCGACGGCCGGAGGGTTCCCCGTTCCGCCGCTCGACCTGCCGCACTACCACGGAGTCGTGCCGGCGGCGCGCCTTCACCAAGAGGCCAAGGAGGTGACCAGTGGGAGCAACTGATTGGCTGAACCCGATCAAGGGATTCGGCGTCACCTTCCACCACATGTTCAAGAAGCCGGTGACCGTCAACTATCCGGAGGAGAAGCGGCCCACCGCGCCGCGTTTCCACGGGCGGCACCAGTTGAACCGGTGGCCGGACGGCCTGGAGAAGTGCGTCGGCTGTGAGCTGTGCGCGTGGGCCTGCCCCGCGGACGCCATCTTCGTCGAGGGCGCGGACAACACCGACGAGGAGCGGTTCTCGCCCGGCGAGAGGTACGGCCGCACTTACCAGATCAACTATCTGCGGTGCATCCTGTGCGGCCTGTGCATCGAGGCGTGCCCGACCCGGGCGCTCACGATGACCAACGAGTACGAGTTGGCCGACTCGAGCCGCGAATCGCTGATCTTCACCAAGGAGATGCTCCTCGCTCCGCTCGGGCCGGGTATGGAGCAGCCGCCCCACCCCATGCGCCTCGGCGAGACCGAGGAGGACTACTACCGGTTGGGTCGTAGCAATGGGTGAATCCATCACGTTCTGGGTGCTGGCGGTCGTCTCGGTGACCGCCGCGCTCGGGCTCGTCTTCAGTCGCAGGGCCGTCTATTCGGCCCTGATGCTCGGCGTCGTCATGTTCTCGCTCGCGGTGCTTTACGCGGTGCAGGACGCGCCGTTCCTGGCCGCGGTGCAGATCATCGTCTACACCGGCGCGGTCATGATGCTGTTCCTGTTCGTGCTCATGCTCGTCGGCGTGGACTCGTCCGACTCGCTGGTCGAGACGATCAGGGGCCAGCGGTTCTGGGCCATCGTGGCCGGGCTCGCCTTCGCGGCCCTGCTCGGGCTCGGAATCGGGAACGCGGTGTTGTCGGCTCCCAAGGGCCTGGCCACCGCCAACCAGGCGGGCAACGTGCCGTCGCTGGCCGAGCTGATCTTCACGCGGCACGTGTTCGCCTTCGAGGTGACCTCGGCCCTGCTGATCACCGCCGCGCTCGGCGCGATGGTGCTGGCCCACCGGGAGCGCAGCGAGCCCAAGCCGACGCAGAAGGACCTCTCGCGGGCCCGCTTCGTCCGGTTCGGCCAGCTGGGCCGCAACCCCGGGCCGCTGCCCGGACCCGGCACCTACGCCCGGCACAACGCCATCGACATGCCGGCGCTGCTGCCTGACGGCTCGGTGTCGCCGCTGTCGGTCAACCGCGTCGTCGCCCGGTACGAGGCAGCCGAGGGCACGTTGCCTCCGGAGGTCGAGCGGATCCTCCAGGAGGAGGCCGTGAGCGAGCGGACCAACGGGCAGACAGCCCGGCCGCTCGGCGAGGAGGACGGCAAGTGACAACCCATTACCTGGTGCTCTCCGCGCTGCTGTTCTCGATCGGCGGCGTCGGCGTGCTCGTACGGCGCAACGCCATCGTCGTGTTCATGTGCGTCGAGCTCATGCTCAACGCCTGCAACCTGGCGTTCGTCACCTTCGCCCGGCAGAACGGCAACCTGGACGGCCAGATCATCGCGTTCTTCGTGATGATCGTCGCCGCCGCGGAGGTCGTGATCGGCCTGGCCATCATTGTGACGATCTTCCGAACCCGCAGGTCCGCGTCCGTCGACGACGCCAGCCTGCTGAAGTACTAAGAGGTGGCCGTGGAACCCGCTGAGATCATCCAGCACTCCGGCGGAGTGATCGGGGCCTCCTGGCTGATGATCGCTCTGCCCCTGTTGGGAGCGGCCGTTCTCCTGCTGGGCGGGCGGAGGACCGACAAGTTCGGTCATCTGCTCGGCGTCGCCATGTCCGTCGCGTCTTTCGTCGTGGCGGCACTGGCCTTCATCCAGCTGCTGGGCTTCGCGCCCGGCGAGCGCCGCAGGGGAGTCGAGCTCTACGACCTCATCCCCGGCATCGCCAAGGTGGGACTGCTGATCGACCCGCTGTCGATCTCGTTCTGCCTGCTGATCACCTTCGTCGGATCGCTGATCCACATCTACTCGATCGGCTACATGGCGCACGACCCGGCCCGGCGTAGGTTCTTCGCCTACCTGAACCTGTTCGTCGCGGCGATGCTCGTGCTCGTGCTGGCCGACAACTACCTCGGCCTGTACGTCGGGTGGGAGGGCGTGGGCCTCGCGTCGTACCTGCTCATCGGGTTCTGGCAGCACAAGCCCACCGCGGCGGCTGCGGCCAAGAAGGCCTTCATCGTCAACCGCGTCGGCGACTTCGGCCTGGCGATCGGCATCTTCACGATCTTCGCGACCTTCCACTCCCTGTCGTACCAGGGCGTGGCGGAAGGCATCGCGAAGGGCGGGTCGATCCCGTTCACGGCCATCGGGCTGCTGCTCCTGCTCGGCGCCTGCGGCAAGTCGGCACAGCTTCCGCTGCAGTCCTGGCTTCTGGACGCCATGGAGGGCCCGACCCCGGTCTCGGCCCTCATCCACGCGGCCACGATGGTGACCGCGGGCGTGTACCTGGTGGTGCGGTCCGGCCCGATCTTCCAGGCCACCGACACCGCGCAGCTCGTCGTCACGATCGTCGGCGTTGCCACGCTCCTCGCCGGTGCGATCATCGGTACCGCGAAGGACGACATCAAGAAGGCCCTGGCCGGTTCGACGATGTCGCAGATCGGCTACATGATGCTGGCCGCGGGCATCGGCCCGGCGGGCTACGCCTTCGCGATCGCCCACCTGATCACGCACGGCTTCTTCAAGGCCGACATGTTCCTCGGCGCCGGATCGGTCATGCACGCCATGAACGACGAGGTGAACATGAGGAAGTACGGCGGCCTGCGGAAGGTCATGCCGATCACCTTCGTGACCTTCCTCATCGGCTACCTGGCGATCATCGGGTTCCCGCTGCTGTCCGGTTACTTCACCAAGGACGGCATCATCGAGACCGCGATGGAGCACAACGCGATCCTGGGCTGGCTCGCCGTCCTGGGCGCGGGCATCACCGGCTTCTACATGTCGCGGCTGGTCTTCATGACCTTCTTCGGCAAGAAGCGCTGGGAGGCCGACGCCCACCCGCACGAGTCGCCGGCCGTCATGACCTGGCCGCTGATCATCCTGTCGATCGGCGCGGTCGTCCTGGGTGCCTTCCTGGTCCTGGGCAACCGGTTCATGATCTTCCTGTCGCCCGCCGTCGGACAGCCGGAGGAGCTGCCCTCCTTCCACCCGTTCAGCGTGACCGGACTCGCCACGCTGGCGCTGGTCGCCGTCGGCGCGGTGTTCGCCTGGATGAGGTACGGCTCCGCCGAGGTGCCCGTGGTGGCGCCCCGCGGTTCGTTCCTCACCACGTTCGCCCGTCGTGACCTGTACGGCGACGCGCTCAACGAGGCGCTGCTCATGCGTCCGGGCCAGTGGCTCACCCGCCTGGCGGTCTTCTTCGACAACCGTGGGGTCGACGGGCTGGTCAACAGCCTCGCCGCCCTCATCGGAGGGTCGTCGGGCCGCCTGCGCAGGATCCAGACCGGATTCGTGCGCTCGTACGCGCTGTCGATATTCGTCGGTGCCGCCGTCCTGGTCGGCGCCTGGTTCGTCGTAGGGAACCTGTGATGCCCTGGCTCTCAATTCTGATGGGCGTGTCCGTCCTGGGCGCGCTGGGCGTGACCCTTGTCCGAAACGACAAGCTCGCCAAGCAGTTCACGCTCGGGGTGTCGCTCATCGTGCTGGCCCTGGCCGTCGCGATGGCCGTCCAGTTCAGCCCGAACGGCGACAAGTTCCAGTTCACCGAGAAGTACGACTGGATCCCCGACTTCGGGGTCCACTACGCGGTGGGCGTCGACGGCATCGCCCTGGTGCTGATCCTGCTCTCGGTCGTCCTGGTGCCGATCGTGGTGCTCGCCTCCTGGCATGACGCGGAGGCCGGCAAGCGGTCGGTCCGGACGTACTTCTCGTTGATGCTCGTGCTCGAGGCGATGATGATCGGCGTCTTCGCGGCGACCGACGTCTTCCTCTTCTACGTCTTCTTCGAAGCCATGCTGATCCCGATGTACTTCATGATCGGGTCGTACGGCGGTGCCCAGCGGTCCTACGCGGCCGTGAAGTTCCTGCTGTACTCGCTGTTCGGCGGGCTCCTGATGCTGGTCGCGGTGATCGCGCTCTACTCGATCGCCGGGAAGAACACCTTCATGTTCCCCGACCTCGTCGGGACCATTCAGGACGTGACCACGCAGAAGTGGCTGTTCCTCGGCTTCTTCATCGCCTTCGCGATCAAGGCTCCGCTCTGGCCGTTCCACACCTGGCTGCCCGACGCGGCGGCCCAGGCCCCGGCCGGCGCCGCGGTTCTGCTGGTCGGCGTCCTGGACAAGGTCGGCACGTACGGCATGCTCCGCTTCTGCCTGGAGCTGTTCCCCGACGCGTCGAAGTACTTCACGCCGCTGGTGATCACGCTGTCGGTGATCGGCATCGTCTACGGCGCGATCGTGGCGATCGGGCAGACCGACATGAAGCGGCTCATCGCCTACACGTCGGTCTCGCACTTCGGCTTCATCGCGCTCGGCGTGTTCGCCATGACGACGAACGCCGGCGCGGGGGCGACCCTCTACATGGTCAACCACGGCTTCTCGACCGGTGCGCTCTTCCTGATCGCCGGCTTCCTGATCCAGCGCCGGGGTTCCCAGTTCATCGCCGACTACGGAGGCGTGCAGAAGGTCGCGCCCGTGCTCGCGGGGACGTTCCTCGTGGCCGGACTGTCCAGCCTGTCGCTGCCCGGCCTGAGCACCTTCGTGAGCGAGTTCATGGTGCTGGTCGGCACGTACCAGAAGTACCTCGTGCCCGCCGTGATCGCCACGACCGGCGTCATCCTGGCCGCGATCTACATCCTGTGGATGTACCAGCGGACGATGAACGGCCCGACGGCCGAGTCCGTCAAGCACCTGCCTGACCTCAACGCGCGCGAGAAGTGGGTCGTCGCGCCTCTGGTCGCGTTGCTGCTGGTGTTCGGGTTCTATCCCAAGCCCCTGCTCGACGTGATCCATCCCGCGGTCAAGAACACGCTGTCCAGTGTTCCGGCGACCGACCCGGCCCCTGCCGTACAAGTTGCCGAGGAGGCCAAGTGAACGGCACCATCCCGGCGCCGACCATCGAGTACGCCCAGCTCGCTCCGATGCTGGTCGTCTTCGGCGCGGCGATCGTGGGCGTTCTCGTGGAGGCGTTCGCTCCGCGCTACCTGCGCTCGGCGATCCACGTGCCGATCACCCTGCTGTCGCTGGCCGGCGCTTTCGCGCTGACCATCTGGCAGGTGGTCAAGGGGGTTCCGACCAAGCCCGCCGCCATGGGCGCGGTCGCCGTCGACGGCCCGTCGTTGTTCATCTGGGGCACCATCTTGGTGCTCGCCTTCGTGAGCGTCATGCTGATCAACGACGAGGGCCACTTCGTCGCAGCGGCCGCGGCCGTCCCGGGATCGGCGGAGGAGGAGCAGGCCCTGCACGAGGGGGCCGGCCACACCGAGGTCTACCCGCTGGCGCTCTTCGCGGTCGGCGGAATGCTGCTCTTCCCCGCGGCCAACGACCTGCTGGTCATGTTCGTGGCCCTGGAGGTCATGTCCCTGCCGCTGTACCTGCTCTGTGGCCTGGCGCGCCGCCGCCGGCTGCTCTCGCAGGAGGCCGCGGTCAAGTACTTCCTGCTGGGCGCGTTCTCGTCCGCCTTCTTCCTGTACGGCACGGCCCTGCTGTACGGCTACGCCGGTTCGATCGACCTCGCCAAGATCAGCACGTCGCTGAGCGTCATCGGCGGTCAGGAGACCCTGCTCTACATCGGCGTCGCCATGCTCGGCGTCGGCCTGCTGTTCAAGATCGGCGCCGCGCCGTTCCAGGCCTGGAAGCCGGACGTCTACCAGGGCGCGCCGACCCCGGTCACGGCCCTGATGGCCTCGGGCACCCTGGTGGCCGCCTTCGGCGCGCTGCTGCGGGTGTTCTGGGTCGCCCTCGGCGGTCTCGACTGGGACTGGAGCCCGGTCCTGTGGGCAGTGGCGATTCTCACGATGATCGTGGGCGCGATCCTCGCGATCACGCAGACCGACATCAAGCGGATGCTGGCCTACTCGTCGATCGCGCACGGCGGCTTCCTGCTGGTCGGCGTGGTCGCGACGGGTGCGGCCGCCGGGCAGAACTCCAAGGCCCTGTCGGCGATCCTCTTTTACCTCGTGGCCTACGGATTCACCACGGTGGGCGCCTTCGCGGTGGTCACCATGGTCCGTGACGCGGGTGGCGAGGCCTGGCACCTGTCCCGGTGGGCGGGGCTCGGCAAGCGGTCGCCGCTGCTGGCCGGCATCTTCGCCTTCTTCCTGCTCGCCTTCGCCGGAATTCCGCTGACCAGTGGTTTCTTCGGGAAGTACGCCGTCTTCCAGGCGGCCGTGTCAGGGGGCGCGCTGCCGCTGGTGATCGTCGGCGTGGTGGCGTCCGCGGTGGCGGCGTTCTTCTACGTCCGCGTCATCGTGCTGATGTTCTTCAGTGACCCCTCCGCCGACGGCCCGTCGGTCGTGCTGCCGTCGCGGGGTACCGCGGCTGTGGTCGGCGTGGCCGTATTGGCTACCGTATTCCTGGGGGTCTACCCGCAGCCTGTGCTCCACCTGGCGCAGAACGCTGCTCAGTCGCTGTTCATCCGTTAGGAGCCCAGTTCTATGGCCGCGCCGCCCGTTGTGGACATCCCTCAGATCGACGAGCAGCTGGCCGTGGACCTCGCTAACGGCCTGGCGGCAGTGGAGAAGATGCTCCGGTCGTCCGTGGAGAGCGAGGACGCCTTCGTCACGGAGGCGTCCAAGCATCTCATCGAGGCGGGCGGCAAGCGTTTCCGCGCCACGCTGATGCTCCTGGCCGCGCAGTTCGGCAATCCCGACGCCCCGGGCGTGGTGCCCGGGGCCGTCGTGATCGAACTGACCCACCTGGCCACCCTGTACCACGACGACGTCATGGACGAGGCGCCCGTACGGCGCGGCACTCCCTCGGCCAACGCCCGGTGGGACAACACCATCGCGATCCTGACCGGCGACTACCTCTTCGCGCAGGCGTCGGAGATCCTCGCCGACCTGGGCACCGAGCTCATCCGGATCCAGGCGCGCACCTTCTCCCGCCTGGTGCGGGGGCAGATCAGGGAGACCCTGGGCCCCGCGGAGGGCGCGGACGCCGTCGCGCACTACATCGACGTGCTGACCGACAAGACGGGGTCGCTGATCGCCACCTCGGGTCAGTTCGGCGCCCTGCTGTCCGGCGCCCCGGCGGAGGTGGTCGAGAGGCTGACCGACGCCTGTGAGGCCATCGGTGTGGCCTGGCAGCTCGGAGACGACCTCATCGACGTGGCGGCGACGACCACGGACTCGGGGAAGACCCCGGGAACCGATCTGCGCGAGGGCGTCCACACGCTTCCCGTCCTGTACGCACTGGCCTCCGAGGACCCGGCGGACGCCCGGCTCCGCACGCTGCTCGCCGGCCCCGTGCGGGAGGAGGACGTCGAGGAGACGCTCGCACTCCTGCGGAGCAATCCGGCCATGGAGCAGGCCCGCAAGGAGCTCATCCGGTGGACCGACCGCGCCAAGGCCGCCCTGGCCGGGCTGCCCGACATCCCGGCGCGGGCGGCTCTCCTGGCGCTGTGCGACTACGTGGTCGAGCGGTCCGGCTGACCATCGCGTAACGGTCAGCGGCCGGCGAGGAGCTCGACGACCGGGGCGAAAGCCTGGGCGAAGACGCCGTTGACGGTGACGTAGGAGATCCCCAGTTCGTCGCGGCGGCGCAGGAGCGTGTCGGCCATCTGGCGGGGCGTCCCGTCCAGCACGGCGAGCGACCCCGGTCCGGCCCCGTGGAGCAGCGGCCGCAGCCACGGCGGCGGATCCGAACCGACCAGGTGGACGTTGCTGCTGAGCTCGATCTCGCCGAATCGGGCACCCGCCTTCTCCTCGAGGACGGCGAGGGGCCGGTGAAGGGCGTGCGGAGCGCTCGCCGGATGGACGGCGAACGTCACGATGTCGGCCTCCTTCGCGGCGAGGGTGAGCATGCGTTCCCCGGCGGCCGCCAGCAATACGGGGGGCCCCTCCTTCTGCACCGCCCCGGTGAACCGCCCTGATCCGCCGAACGCCGCGCGGACCTCAGTGATCAGTTCCTCCACCTGTGAGAGGCGTTCCCCCGCGGAGCCGTACGGCATGCCGAGGAACTCGGCGTCCGCACGGGCGTCGGCGCGTCCGGTTCCTATCCCGAGATCGAGCCTTCCTCCCGAGAGGAAGTCGAGCCCGGCCAGTTCCCACGCCAGTTGCCGGGGGCGGCGGTAGGGCACGCTCAGCACGAACGTGCTCAGCCGCAGGGTCGTGGTCGCGCCGGCCGCAGCGGCGAGGGCGAGGAGCGGGGGCAGGGTGCCGAGCGTGTCGGGCACGAGGAGGGTCGAGTACCCCAGGTTCTCGGCCTGACGCGCGAGGCCCGTCCAGCTCTCGGCGTCCGGCGCGAAGCCCGCCACGACGCCGAAACGGAAATGCTTGGTCATGGGCCGATCCTCGCGGGACGCGGCCGTGGCGTCGTCGGTCCCGGGGAGACGCGATCCCTACTCCCCAGGGCGTACGCGTCAGACGGTCTCGAGTGCGGGGGCCGTGCGGGCCCGGCGGCGGACGGCCCGGGCGGCGCGGAAGCCGTCCCAGGTGAAGACGGCGAGTGCGAGCCACACGACGGTGAAGCCGATCCACCGGCTCGCGGGCATGGTCTCGTGCACGATCAGCACGCCGCAGAGGAACTGCAGGACGGGCGCGATGTACTGGAGAACTCCGATGACGGTGAGCGGGACCCGGATCGCCGAGGCGGTGAAGGCCAGCAGCGGGACGGCGGTGACGATGCCCGCGCCCACCAGGAGCGCCACGTGCCCGAGACCGTGGTGCCCGAACGTGGCGCCGCCGTTCACCTCGAGGACGGTGAGGTAGACGAGCGCGGGGACGAGGAGCACGAGCGTCTCGACGGCCAGGCTTTCCGCGCTGCCGACCTGTGCCGCCTTCTTGATCAGGCCGTACGTGCCGAAGCTCACCGCGAGGACGATGGCGATCCAGGGGAGACGGCCGTAGTCGAAGGCGAGGATGAGCACGGACGCCCCGCCGAGCCCCACGGCGACCCACTGCCACGGGCGCAGACGCTCGCGGAAGATGACGACGCCGAAGAGCACGCTGACGAGGGGGTTGATGAAATAGCCGAGGGCGCCTTCGACCACGTGCCCGCTGTTGACGGCGTAGATGTACGTGCCCCAGTTGACGGAGATGGTGATGGCGGCGAGGGTGAGCAGGATGAGCTGGCGGCGGGTCAGCGCGCGAAACCAGGACCAGTGCCGCCGCACGGCCAGCACCGCGACCACCGCGACGAGGGACCAGACCATCCGGTGAGCCAGGATCTCCACGGCGCCGGACGGCTTCAGCAGCGGCCAGTAGAGCGGGAAAAGGCCCCACATGACGTAGGCGGCGACGCCGTACAGGATCCCCCGACGCTCTTCATGCATGTCGCAATTTTTGCCGATACTAGGATTTAATACAAATAAGTATTGCTATGTCCGGTTATTAAGGGCTGCTTACGACAGGAACAACGCGACCCCCTGTCTGGTTGGGACAGTCAGAACGGATGGAGGTTCGACATGGGCTGGCTCTTCGGCCGGAACAAGACATCGATGGTGGACCCCTCGGAGGCGCTGCCGGGCCGTTCCGCGGCGATGCCGGTGGCCGGACGCCACGTGGTGTTGGACGCGCCGCTGGCGGCGCCGTACCCGGACGGCACGGAGATCGCGGAGTTCGGACTGGGCTGCTTCTGGGGAGCGGAGCGGAAGTTCTGGCAGACGCCGGGCGTCGTCTCCACGTCGGTCGGATACGAGGGCGGATACACCGCCAATCCCACCTACGAGGAGGTGTGTACCGGGATGACCGGGCACGCCGAGGTCGTCAGGGTGGTGTTCGACCCGGCCACGGTGTCCTACGAGGAGCTCCTCAAGGTCTTCTGGGAGGAGCACGACCCGACCCAGGGGATGCGGCAGGGGAACGACGTCGGCACGCAGTACCGGTCGGTCATCTACACCCACGGTCCCGAGCAGGCGAAGGCGGCTCAGGCGTCCAAGGACGCGTACCAGGACGTGCTGACCAAGGCCGGGTACGGCCAGATCACCACCGAGATCGCCCCAGCCGGCGAGTATTACTTCGCCGAGGACTATCACCAGCAGTACCTGTTCAAGGTCCCCAACGGCTACTGCGGGATCGGTGGAACGGGCGTCTCCTGCCCAGTCGGCCTGACCACCGGCGAGGCGTGACTCTCCCCGAATAATCGCTGGCCCTTGATCGCCCGGCTCGCCCGGCCTCGGTCGAGGGCCAGAGCCGTTTTCGGCGACGACTTTCTCTACAAGGTCAGGGCGTCGGCGCTCCGCGCCGCCGCCCCAATGCAGCCCTACGATCGCCATGGGGTGGCCAAGGTCTGCCATGGTCGGGGGCGACCGAAGATCCAGGGCTCGTTCCTCACCCCGGCTCACCGGGGAATGCGGCTAATCACTGCGTGCAGTGAGCTACCGAGGCGACCCCTGCACATCGCCGGCATCGACGAACGGCTGTGACCGCTCCCTAGTTTCTCACTTGTACCAGTCATCGCCGTCCGAGCCCGCCCGACGCTCCAGATAGTCCTCCAGTGACCTGGCAACCCACTTGCGTTCATCCGTTTCGTGATCCCACACGAACACATCGCCCGGCCTCGCGGGCACCCGGACATACGCGAACTGGTCCCCGCCGCCGTTGTCTCCCATGAACATGAGCTGGTCGAACGACATATAGAGCTCGGCGAAGTCGGCGCTCTGCCGGAATTCCGTGTTCCCCTTGATGATCTCCTGCGCCGACCACACCAGCCCGGATCCATACTCGGCCCGAACGCCGTTTGTTTGCCGCAGCAGTTCTCGCAGTTCGTCCGGCACGGCCTGGCCTAGCAGCCGCTCAATCTGATTGATCGCCTCATCGGAAGCAGGCTCGGCGAACTCCGCATCGTCGTACAGCCGGCCGATCATCTCTCTCCACACGGCGGATCCTCTCCTGTCTGCGGAAACGGCGATCATGGTAGACGAACCAGCCCCCCGGGGAAGTACGGGCTGTCGCCATGCTGACCAGGACTGATTATCCGGGCGACGGGACGACAACGCGGGTCGACGACCAGGTGCACCTTGGTGGTCAGCCTGCCGTGTGAGCGGCCCAGCGCCTCCCGGCCCTTCGACTCCGGTTTGTGATCTACGGGCTCCCTTGACCGGAATGGGCGTAGCTCGTTCTGAGGGAGTCTCAAGCGTCGGCGAGCAGGCCCAGGATCCGGGTCCGGGCGTCGTCTCGGGCCTTCTGGTTGAAGGCCGGCGTGCCGGGCCAGAAGAATGCGTGAGCGACGTCGGGGTAGGTGACCATTTCGTGCTCGACGTCGGCCTGCTCCAGTGCGGCGCGGATCTGGCCGCGCTGGCCCCTGTCGATCAGTGTGTCGTCCTGGCCGACCAGGTAGAGCAATCGCCCGCTGATCCCAGGGGTCAGGTCCAGCGTGGGCGTGGGTTGACTCATCGGGATATCGGTGGTGGTCAGCCAGCCGCCGTACAGCACGGCGGTGTGGCTGATCGGCAGCTGGCAGGCTGCGAGGTAGGCCAGGTGGCCGCCGGCGCTGAAGCCGATCATCGCGGTCTGCTGAATGTCTGGCTGCGCGCCCAGCCAACTCAGGCAGGTGTCCACATCGGCCAAGGCCTCGTTGCGGCGCAACTGGTGCAGGAGGGCGAATCCCTCTCGGCGCCCGGCGTCGGTGCGTTCGAGCCAGCGGCCGGGTTCGGCGTGCCGGTGGTAGAACTCCGGCACGAGGGCCAGATACCCGGCCAGCGCCAAGGCATCGGCCACGCCCCGGATGTCGGGGTTCACCGCGAATAGCTCGTGCGCCACGATCACCGCGACTGGGGCGGCGCGGCCAGCCGGGCGGGCCAGGTAGGCGGGCAAGGTGGTGCCGTCGGCCACGGGGATGGTGATGGTTTCCGGGGTGATCGTCATGGGCTCAGCTTGGGCGAGACTGAAACTGGTAACCAGAGCAGCTTGTTACTGGTATTGGCATGACTAGGCTGCGCTGTATGGCGGCAAGCGGTGATCTGCAGGCCCTGGGGCAGTTGCTCCGGTCCCGGCGCGAGCGCCTGCGTCCCAGCGATGTCGGCCTGCCCGCCGGAAGCCGCCGGCGCACGGCGGGACTGCGCCGCGAGGAGGTCGCGCTGCTGGCCAACATGTCCGTTACGTACTACACGTTCCTCGAGCAGGGCCGACCCGTGCGGCCCTCGGGCCAGGTGCTGGACGCCCTGGCCGACGCGCTGCGGATGTCCGGCGCAGAACGGCAGTACCTGCGGGTGCTCGCCCGTGGCGGCCAGGACGGCCCCGGCGCTGGTACCGCTGCGGCAGCGGCGGAGTGGATCGATCCCGAGGCGGTCGCCCTAGTGCAGCGGCTCGAGCCGTTCCCGACGATCGTCAAGGGACGCCGCTGGGACGTACTGGCCTCCAACCCCTCCGCGCGTGAGCTGTTCGCCGACTGGGACGCGCTGCCAGACGGCGAGTGCAACCTCGTGCGCTGGATGTTCACCGCGCCGCTCGCGCGAACGGTGTATCTCGAATGGGAACCGGAGGCCCGGGCCATGCTCGGCCGGTTCCGGCTCGCCGCGGCTGGGCACCCGGACGATCCCGGCTTCGAGGCCCTGATCGAAGAGTTGAAGGGGGACAGCGCGGAGGTCCGGCAGTGGTGGCCGCGGCATGACGTCATGTCGGTGGGCAGCGGATCGAAGAAGCTTCGCCATCCGAGGCTCGGTGCGCTCAACTACAGCCACGTCGTGCTGCAACTCGCGGACAACCCGGACCAGACCCTGGTCACCTACTCGGCGGCAGGCGCGGTCGGCTGAGGGGAACTGGCGTGGCACATGGCCGTCCCGGGCAGTGCTGCCCATTTGGCACGGCCCCGAACTATGAATCCCCAGCTCAGCCACTCCATCGGAACGAGCTACACCCAACCGGGATGTGACGGGCCGGTACATGGCGGGCTCGGGCCGCGTCCCGATGGGTCCGTACCACGGTGGATTCCACGGTCCCGTCCAATCGGCATGTGATCGACCCACCCACCTCCCAGGGCGGGATTGACCGGCAACAGCGGCAGCAGCCGTTGCCGCTCATCCTCGGACAAGTCCTGATGATTCCAGGCGATGATCAATCGGACTGATCTACACCAAATCACCATCAAAGATCCACAGGACGCGCCCCAGTAACGACGGCCGGTCGACCTGGCCGCAGGAAGATGCTGCCAACCGCATGTCGCAGACCGGCACGTTCTAGCTGCAGCGATAAAGGCGAGGGCACAGATCATCGTCGCGTCGAACCTCAGGACTTTCCTCCAGAGCACCTGGTGCCCTGGGACATTGAGGCGAAGTCTCCTGATGACTTCGTGCTGGACCAGATCGACCTTGACGGACGAGTCGTCTGGGCTTGTGTGCAGCAGATCGCGGACTCACGCATCAGCCCGCCGGAGACCGTAGACGATGTGCTCGACGCTTTGGAGAAAGCAGGCCTCGTAGAGTCGGTTGCTGCGCTTCGGGCTGGTTAGCAGCTCGGCGGCCGTGATCTATTGCCTTGTGGCCGCCTACAGCGAATTCGCTGCAGCGTTGACCGAACTGTCGCCGTATGGCTGAGCCACTCGGATGCGGCCGCACACAAGCGACTGCTCGCTGACGCTGATCGTCCGCCGTGTCCGCGTTCGTCACCGCTGCTTCGGAGCGTCTCCTGGGCGGAGAGTGGACACGCCGACGGGCCCGCCTGGGTGATGGCGAGCAATCAGGACTTCCAGCCCCAGCCCGTCAGCCCACGACCGTCCACACCGGACGTGGTCATCCCTGGGCGGAGACGTCCCGACGGCACGCGTCAGGACATCTCCGCCGAGAGGATGACCCGTGGGTGCCTCAGGGTCAGACCTCGGGGCGCACGGCGGCGAAGAAGCCGCTGCTCCAGTAACCACTGAGACTGTCGATCCTGACCACCGCGCCGGTATGGGGGGCGGCGATCACCTTGTCGTGTCCTATGTACATGCCCACGTGGCCGCCGCCGTCGGTGAAGATGAGGTCGCCAGGCTTGAGATGTGCCAGGGAGACCTTCTTCCTGACGGCGCTGATCATTGACCACGTCGTGCGCGGGAGCGTGATTCCGGCCTTGCGCCAGGCGAACTGGACCAGTCCCGAGCAGTCGAACGCCGCTGGGCCCGTGGCACCCCACACGTAGGGGTCGCCGAGGTGATCTGTCGCCACCTCGATGGCGCGTTTGGCCTTCGCCTGCTGGAGAGCGGACTTGGTGGCCTTCATGCTCGCGGAGGCTTCCGCCATTAACGCCACGAGAATCTCATGGGTGTACTGGGTGGCCCCCGCAACGGGTCGTGCGGCGGGCTCAGGTGGGAAGACCGTCGATGCCGGGGGCGTGACTGTCACTGTCCCCGAATCGGCGGACGCAGGGACTGCGCTGAAGGCCCCTATTGAGGCAGTGAGCGCGGCGCTGCTGAGCGTGACGCAGGCAATGCGGAACAGAGTGGTGGGGTTGGCAGGCAAGGGGGGCTCCTAGGGTCTTCCGCTTGCGCCTACCGGGTTAGCTGACGGATTCGGGCAGGGAAGTCGCCCTACGGCGCTTGGCGCGCCGATTCACCCCAGACCTTCATCGAAGGTCGACTGGTTCCCCGGCTCCGTACCTCCTTGTTGCACGGATTCGGCAGATCACCGGCGCCCTGGGGGGCGGAGAGGACATGGCGGCGGTGACGGTGGATGTTCGCTTCGAACACGGCCGGCCGTCCGTGTCCGCGACGGCGGCGCCACGCTGGGTGCCGCTGTAAGGCAAGGAACGTACCAATACGCGCATATTGCCGTAAAGGGCATGAAACGGTAAAGAGCACACAAAAAGGATCAAAACGCAAGAAACCGCAGATCAGAGCACCTATTGGCTGCCAATGTGATGCTCGTCACACATGTTCGGAGGGCAAGGTTCCTGACGGCTCCTGCGGGATCGGCGGAACGGGCGTCGCCTGCCGGCGCGTCGGCAGACACGGCTCTTCAATGGCTCGAGTCAGGCCACTGCCAGCAGCCGTCAGTGTCCAGGCCGCCTGTTCGGTTGATACCGCGTTCGGTGAACGAGGCGCGTGGCCAGGTCGAGGTGGCCGTCGTCCCGCATGGACCGCGGCGTGTGCAGCACGTCAGGATGGGCGGATGGTGGAGAGCGAAGCGGATCTGATGACGTTGCTGCGCCGGCTTGACGATCCTGAGTGACTGGAGTGGCCAAGGGGCTACAGCACCTGGTCCCCCAAGGTGATGGTGGCCGCGATGCCTGGAACGCCGCTGATCGACCTGCCGCGCTGGGCCAGCCAGGCATCTGATCATTGCGTTCGTGATGGTTGGCGATGCCAAGCCGCTGAGGCCGCCGCTAGCAACTCTCTTCGATCACCAGGAGACAACCGCCTCCCTGCTTGGACCACTCCGTCACGCTGATGAGCGAATTGGCGTCCTTCAACGACTCGAGCCATCGCTGGTGCTGACGTCCACGATCAGTCGGTGAATCCGCCCAGTTGACCGGACCTCCGAATCGCCAGTACCCGATTCGGACCTCACGGTCGGCGAAGAGATCAGCCGCACGCGCCGGATCAACCCGGTAGGTGTCGCCTGGCACACGTGCCCACTCCTGCCCGGTGTCGTCCCATAGGCGATCGTTCAGACGCCGATTGGAATTCAGGCCCTTCTTCTTCGCCATCATCCGGCCACCGTACGGTTGATCGAGCCGAGCCGAAACGCATTTAGATCCCGGCGCCGAGCTAGGGGTTCGGTGATCTCGCGGCGGCCATCGGAGAAGGAGACCGCCGCGATCGCCCGCGATACTGGGCCCGTGACACCAGCGGATGACGTGGTTCGACGCCAGGACGCCCTCCAAGGCGAGGCGGAGGCGGTGAGCCTCGATCTGGAACTGCAGGAGCGTTTGTCCACTCTGGGCGATCCGGTCCGGGTGGGCAGCGCCGCGCTCGGCCTGATGGTCCGCCGCGACCTGGACATGACGACCACATGTCCCGCTCTCGGCATGCCGGTCACCGAGGCCGTCGCGCAGCTCGGCGCCCGCCTGGCCGTCCACCCTCGCGTACGGCAGGTGCAGTTTCGCGACGACACCGGGCATTGGAACACCGACCCGGCCTATCCGGACGGGCTCTACCTCGGCGTCCGGTATCGCTCCCCTCAGGGGCACGACTGGACTCTCGACCTGTGGTTCGTGGACGAACCCGAGCGACAGCCCGACCTCGCCGATCTGCGAACGATGCCGCCGCGCCTCACCGGCGAAGCCCGCGTCGCGATATTGCGGATCAAGGACGCCTGGGCGGATCGGCCCGAGTACGGAGTGGCCGTACGCGGCGTCGACGTCTACCGATCAGTGCTGGACGACGGAGTCCGTACGCCAGAGCAGTTCACTCAGTGGTTGTCGGCCCGTAGCCACCGTTCGTGACCTGGTCGGGCATGGGTCGAGCTGCGCGCGTCATTGCGAGGTGAGGCCCGCTTCGTGGGCAAGGACGGCCGCCTGGACCCGGTTGCGCAGGTCGAGCCGGGTGAAGATGGCGCTGACGTGACCCTTGACGGTCCCCTCGACGAGGTTGAGCCTGCGGGCGATCTGGGCGTTGGACAACCCGGCGCCCAGCAGGGCCAGCACGTCGCGTTCCCGTTCGGTGAGCGCTGCCGTCCTGGTGCGTGCGGTCGTCGCGCGGCTGAGTCCGGTGGAGCGTAGTTCGCCGATGATCCGTGCGGCCACCCTCGGTGACAGGTACGCGCCGCCCGCGGCGACCGCGTGGACGCCGGCGATCAGCTCGCGGGGGTTGCCTGACTTGAGGAGGAAGCCGCGGGCGCCTTCGTCGAGCGCCCGGGCCACGTAGGCGTCGTCGCCGAAGGTGGTGAGGATGGCGACGGCGACCGCCGGGGCCGCGCGGGAGATCTCGGCGCCGGCGGCCAGACCGTCCAACCGGGGCATGCGGATGTCGAGCAGGGCGACGTCCGGGCGAAGCGCGAGGGCGAGCTCGATCGCCTCCCGCCCGTCGCCGGCTTCGGCGATCACTTCGATGTCGGGGTCGGTGGCGAGGATGGCGCGGACGCCGGCTCGGATCAGTTCGTCGTCGTCGGCCAGCAGGATCCTGATCATGCTTCTTCCCGTTGGGGCAGCGTGGCCACGAGCTGGAACTCGTGATCACATGGTCCGGCGTGGAGGGTACCGCCGAGGAGCCGGATGTGTTCCCGCAGCCCTGACAGTCCGGTCCGTGTGCCGCGGCCACGCCGCGCGTTCGGTGGCACGGCGTTGGTGACGGTCACCGTGGTGGTGCCGGCCGCGGTCGCCAGCCGTACCTGTACGGCCGCTCCGGCCGCGTGCTTCGCGGCGTTGGTCAGCGCCTCCTGGACGACGCGGCGTGCGGCGATGTCCACCGACGGCGGCAGGTGCCGTTCGCCCGGCCACTCCAGGGTCACGGGCAGACCGGCCTGGACGGCGCGTTCGACGATGTCCTCGACGCGGTCGGTGCCCGGCAGCAGGGGCGCGGGCTCGTCGGCCCGTAACACGGTGAGGATCTCGGCGAGTCGCTCGATCGCCTCCCCGGCTCCGGTCCGCAGGTCCGCCGCCGTCGCCCGGTGCCGTTCGTCGAGTTCGGGTGCGATCTCCAGTGCTCCGGCGCGCAACGCCAGCAGGCTCAGCTCATGTCCGAGCGTGTCGTGCATGTCGCGGGCGATGCGGTGGCGCTCATGCATCCGGGCCCGTTCGGCGGTGGCGGCGACCAGTTCGGCCTGCTGATGGAGGGAACGGCCCAGAGCCCAGGGCAGTACCACCGTCAGGCCCAGCAGCAGCAGGCCCGTGGCCCACGCGTCATCCGCGGCCAGGAGGAGCAGGAGGCTCAGCGTGCCCCCCGCCGCGACCACGCCCAGCGCGCGGACCGGCTGGGGCGTCCGCCGACCGGCGAGCAGACTGAACACGAAGATCGCCCCTGCGAAGGCGCTGCTCCACACCGGGACGGCGCCGGCCATGCCCACCGCCGTCGCGACGCTCGTCACGGCGCACACTCCCAGTGAGATGACCGGGTACGACGTGACGAGCGCGGCGGCCACGACGAGAGCCGGCAGGGCGCCCGCCCACGCCCACACGGGCATTTCTGCGGAGGACAGGACGACGACGACCAGCAGTGCCGCGAGCACGCTCAGCGCCCACGGTGATACGGGCCACCTGGCCGGCCATCCGCGGCCGTCGTTCATCACGCCGCCGACGCTATCCCGTGGCAAGTCGGGCGGATCCGTCCGGTACAGGCGGAGCTTCGACTGAGCGGCGCGCACGGATCAGAGCGACGACGCGGACGGTCAACACGCCGATGTTCATCACGGTCGCGACCGCGGACCAGGCGACCAGCGGCACCGAGTAGTAACACAACTGGAGGAAGGTCATGTCCCGTCCGCCTCCCACGATTCGACCGAGCAGGTCCGGCAGGGTGATCAGCAGGGCGAGGGGGACGACCCGGGGCGTCAGCCGCAGGGCGAGTCGCCACGACGGCCGGGGGGCGAGCCGGGCCGCCCAGTCCCGCGTGTGCCGCAGATTGCGGACGCCGAGGAACGCACTCAGCAGTGTGAGGGCGGCGAGCAACAGGTCGACGATGAGTCGCACCGGGGCGCCCGTTTGCGGCTCGCCGCCGGCCACGAGAGTGGCCAGCTCGTCCGTCAACGCGGCGACTCCCTCGTTGCCGAGGCCGATGCCGCTGTTGCCGATGACCGCGATGCCGTAGCCGCCGGGGAGCAGGAGCTCGTCGGAGGTGTAGGTGAACCAGATGCCGTTGTGGTGGACCCGCCCCTTCAGGTCGGTGTCCCAGCCCATGCCGTACGTCCACCGTGGGTCGGAAGAGGTGTGCATGGCCGCGACGCTCGCGGCCGAGACCAGGCGGGTCCCGTTCGCGGCCAGGCCCCCGCTGTTCTGCAGGATCAGCCATTGCGCCATGTCATCGGCGGTCGTGATCACGCCGTCCGAGCCGTTGACGAACCGGATCGGTTCGGTGGCGGGAATCGACATGCCATATGCGTAGATGTATCCCTTACGCAGGTTATCGGGGAGATCACGCGGAGTCTGGTTGATCGTGGTGGTCGCGCGCATGCCGATCGGCTCGAACACGTCACGCCGCATGTAGTCCGCGAACGGCTCACCGGTGACGACTTCCACCAGGCGGGCGGCGAGGTGGTAGTTCGTGTTCGTGTAGTAATGCTTCGTGCCGGGCTCGGCGGCCAGCGTCGCATCGCGCGCACGCGTCACCGCGGCCGCCGGCGAGGCCGGCTGCGGCAGGCTCTTCTCCGGGAAGGTGCCGTCGGTGATCCCGGAGGTCTGGTTCAGCAGCTCGCGTACCGTGATTCGCGCCCCGCGCGGGTCGGCGATCCGGAAATCCGGCAGGTAGTCGCGCACCGGCGCGTCCAGTGTCACCTTTCCCGCCTCGGCCAGCCGCATGACGGCGAGCGCCGTGAACGACTTGCTGACCGACGCCACCGGCATCGGCGTCGTCGCGGTCACGGCGGCACCCGCCGAGTCATGGCCGTACCCGCCCGTGTACAGCACCTGGTCGCCCTTGGTGATGGCGACCGCGATGCCTGGATAGCCGGCCTTGCCGGCGAAGCCGGACACGACCTGTTCCACGGCCGCCGCGTCCGGCGCCGTCGCCGCGAACCCCGTGTCCGCGGCGGACGACACCATCAGCCCGGCGGCGACCGCCGCCACCACACCGGACCACCGTTTCCTGCTGTTTCGCACAGCGCGCTCCCGTCGTCTCGTTGACGACGGTCACGCTAGGGATCGCGCCCTCTCGGTACAGGACCCGAAGGACACGGCCCGCCCCTGACTTTCGTCAGGCTGAGCTCCTGAGCTCACGCCGGGTACGGAGAGGTCTCGCGTGCCGATCGGAGCGCGCCCGCCCACCAGGCCAGTTGGTCGAGCAACGCCTTGGCGTACCCGGAGGCCTCGGGGTCGAGCGGACGACCGTCCTGCCAGGCCGTGAAGTAGTTCGGGAAGGCCAGACCGTCGCGGATCGTCACCGCGTGCAGTTCGGTCAGGACGTTCTCCAGGTGAAGTACGGCATGCCTGCCGCCTGCCGCCTGCCGCCCCGCCGTAGCTGACGAAGGCGACGGGCTTGGCCGTCCACTGGGTGAAGTGCCAGTCGATGGCCGCCTTCAGCGACGCGGGATAGCTGTGGTTGTACTCGGGAGTGACCACGATGAACGCGTCAGCGGCTTCCAGCGCCGAGGTCAGCGCCGCCATCCCGGCCGGGCGAGGGTAGCCGTCGCCCGCGAACTTCGGCGGCGCCGCGGGCAGGGCCAGCGGGATCTCGACCTGGGCCAGGTCGACGACGTTCACCTCGAATCCGCCGTGAGTGCGGGCCTGATCGGCGACCCAGGAGGCCACCGCTGGACCGAACCGTCCTTCCCGGACGCTTCCGACGATGATCACCAAGTTGTGCTTGTCATCCATGCCCACCACGATCAGGCCGTCGTGACGGTGACAACCAGACCGCACTCAGGCTGGCCCCCGGAGGGCCACGCTGAGCACGCCGCGGTCGAAGTGCGCCGCCATATGCTTCCGGCATGGGTACGCCGCTGGGGGATTTCATCCGGGCCAAGCGCGACAGCGTCCAGCCGGAGTCGTTCGGACTGCCGGAGCGAGGCCGCCGCCGGTCGCCTGGTCTGCGACGCTCGGATCTGGCTGCTCGAGCCGGCGTCAGCGTCGAGTACCTGACCCGTATCGAGCAGGGTCGTGACCGCAACCCCTCGGTGGCGGTGGTGAACGCGCTCGCCGATGCGCTCAGCCTCGACCCTTCTGAGCGAAACCACCTGCGCTACCTGGCCAAGATCGCCGGCGGTGAATGTTCCGGCCGTACCCGGCCCGCACCGCCGCAGCGCGACGTCCGGCCGTCCATCCTGGAGACGCTCCGCCTTCTTGAACCGGGGATCGCGGTGGTGACGAACCGGCTGGGCGACGTCCTCGCCCACACCAGCGGCTACGAGTTGGTGATGGGCGAGACCGGGTTGCTCGACGCAGACGCGCCGAACCTCACCCGGTACGTCTTCACCGACCCCGGCGCCCGGAAGGTCTTCGCCGACTGGGACGACGTCGCGGACGAGCAGGCCTTCGACCTGTGGCTCGCGCCATCCGTCGAGAACTCCGAGTGGCTCACCGCGGAGCTCGCGCCCGTCGCCGGGCCCGAATTCACGCGGCGCCTGAACCGTCCGTGGTTCCGCGACGTGGAGTGCTCCGGCTCAACCACTCATCCGGGCACGAACTCCGGCTGCTCCGCGAGACGCTCGACCTCTCCTCGGACGCGCAACAACTGGTGGTTCTGCTCCCCGCAGACGAGGAGACGGCCCAGAGCATCGATCGGCTCCGTCGTGGGCTCCCGGGCCGCCTCCGCGCGATCTCGTAGCGCACCAGGTCACGTTTTCGAGGCTGGTACGAGGCCGTCCTCCATCGAGCCCTGGCCCACATCGCCATCCCCCTCGGCACGGTCGACGGGGTCGTGGACGCGCTCTTTACGGGCATCGCCGCCGCAGCCCGCGGAGACTGATACGCCTGAGCAGTGCTCACCCCGCGGTGCGGGGCTGCAGGGCATCGGCGTGTCCGGCGCACCACTCGGCGAAGGTGCGGGGCCGTCGGCCGAGCAGGCGTCGCACGGTGTCGGTGCGGACTCCCGTCGTGTCCGCGCGCATGATCGCGGCGGCTTCGAGGATCGCGTCGGCCAGGGGCTTCGGGGCTCCGTCAGGGTAGCGAGACCGGACGATCTCCTCTGGGGAGACCGCCGGGCGCACTTCGATGTCGCGGCCGATGGTGGCGGCGATGATCTCGACCTGCTCGGCGGTGGTGAGTGACTCGTCGCCGGTGAGGACGTAGGTCTGTCCGGCATGGCCGTCCTCGGTCAGTACGAGGCCGGCGACGGCGGCGATGTCGGCAGGATCGATCGGTGCGGCCCGGCCCGGTCCGATCGCGTCCAGAACGAAGCCCTTCGTTTCGATGGACGGCACCCATTCCAGGGCGTTGGTCGTGAAGCCGCCGGGACGCAGGATCGTGGCCGGTATTCCGGACATGCGTAGGAGCTGCTCACGTTCGTGATGCCAGCGACCCATGGCGGGCACCGGATCGCCCGAGACCCAGATGGACGACAGCAGCACGATGTGGCGCACTCCAGTGGTGCGGGCGGCGGCGACGGCGTTGGCGGCCTGGTCGGTGCCGATGCCCGGGGTGAGCAGGAACAGCCGGTCGGCGCCGCGGAAGGCGGGAACCAGCGTCGAGGGTTCGTCCAGGTCGCCGACCACGCGTTCGGCGCTTGCGGGAAGGTCGGCCGCCCGGGCCGGGTCGCGGACGAGGATGCGGAGATTCGCGTTCCTCGCGTCGAGCTCCCGGACCAGCTCGCGGCCGATTCTGCCGGTTGCTCCGGTCACAAGTATCATCGGAACCCCTAGTCATTTGCCGTCTAACGATTGATGCTGGGGGAGATTAGCCGGTTAATGATTAGCCGTCAATCGATCTGCTGTCCGGAGGTCGCAGTGCCCGAGTTCCTTGACTTGCACAGCCGAACGACGAAGGTTCTGCGTGCGCTGGTCGAGACCGCGATGCGCCGCCATGGCCTGCACCAGGGGCAGGATCACCTGCTGGCGGCCTTGTGGAAGCGTGATGGCGGCACGCCCGGCGAGATCGCCGCCGCGTTGCATGTCACCACGCCCACCGTCGTCAAGATGGCCACCCGCATGAGCGCCGTCGGCCTGCTGACCCGTCGCCGCGACGAACATGACAGCAGGCTGGTCCGACTATGGCTGACCGACGCGGGCCGGGCGCTTCGGGAGCCGGTCGAGGCGGAGCGTCGAAACCTGGAGGAGAAGATCACCGCCGACCTGACCGAGGACGAGCGCCGCCTCCTGATGACCGCGCTGGGCAAGATCCACAAAGCGGGTGGTGATCTGCTGTGACCGGGGCCGCCGCCTGACCGGCTCGAGTGCGTCCTCGGGCACGATCTCAGGCTCGATCACTACCAAAAGTCCGAAATATGACTTTTGATCGTCGGGGACGATTCACCGATGGGTTCGGCAACATCGGAATGCTCGACGAGTCATTGTGATCGTCGAGAGGATCGGACATGACGTCCCCCACTGCACGCCGGACCGTGCGGTCGCTGGCCGCCGTCGCTGCGATAACGGCGGCCCTGGTCGCGGGCAACGCCACCGCCCATGCCGAGGACGACCCACGGGTCGAGCAAGTCAGGCAGGCGATCGCCGTGCTGAAGCCGCTGGTGAAGCAGCCGGTGTGCGACGAGGTGCCGGAGCCGGGTCGCTGGGTCGACGCCGGGACCCCGGACAAGGGCTCCGCCAACGTGTTGATCTCCGCACACCGGGGAGCCAACACCCTCGCTCCCGAGAACACCCTGAAGTCGTACGAGTACGCCTTCGCGTACGGGGTCGACATGGTCGAGGTCGACGTCCAGCAGACCAAGGACGGGCGTTTCGTCGCACTGCACGACTCCACGGTCGACCGTACGACCAACGGCACCGGCAACATCGCGGACCTGACCTACGGCGAGGTGCGCGCCCTCAACGCCGCCGACTACGAGCCCTGGAAGGGCGGCGAGTACGAGCCGGCGCAGATCGCTTCGCTGGACGAGATCCTGGCCCTCGCCAAGCGGGTCGGCCGCGGCGTCGAACTCGACGTCAAGGGGTCGGTGACCGAGGAGGGCAAGCTCGCCGAACTGGTGGGCGAGTACGGGCTCATCGAAGAGTCGATCTGGAACTCGGGCGACCCGCGGATCCTGGTCGCCGAGCCCGGCGCCCGGATCATCTACAACCGTGACTCGTGGGAGCCGGGCTTCTTGATCTACGAGATCGGCCAGGTCGCGAAGGTCTTCGGTTCCACGCTGGCCGAGTACACGCCTGAGTCCATCGCCGCGGCCCATGACGCGTGCGCGGTCGTCATGCCTCACGCGTACGACGCCGGCGCCGACCAGGAGGTGGCCCAGTTCCAGCTCGCCCGTTCGATGGGCGCCGACGGGGTCCAGACCAACCAGCCCGATCTCATCGTGGCGGCGGCCGGGGAGGCTGTGGACTCCAAGCTCGTCGTCCACCGTCAGCAGAAGGGACACGACGACCACAAGGAGGCCCACGGCGACTCCGTGTGCCTGGTCAACGCCGAGAACGGTCTGGGCTTCCCCGGCAAGACGGTGCACCTGGCCAAGGGCAAGGGCAAGAAGTCGATCGACCTGACCACCGGCTATGACGGTTGCGCGACGGTGCCGGACGTGAACTGGCGCGGCTCGTCTGTGTCGTTCGCCGGCGACGGTGCCGTACACGCGTCCAGCGGACGGCTTGTGCCCAGCAACCGCTGACCTGTGGCAGATCTGCCGCACGGTCTGCGGCAGATCTGCCGCACTGGCGGTGGCATACCTAGGACCGAAGGTTTGCGATCAGGTCACGTAGGCGGTCAAGTGGCCTCACGTTGACTAGCCTCACCGGCATGCCCCTTGCCTCGATTCCGAGCCCTTCCGAAGGGGTCTGGTATCTCGGATTCATCCCGATCCGGGCCTACGCATTGTGCTTCGTCCTCGCGATCGCCTTCGGCATCTGGCTCAGCGAGCGCCGCTGGCGCGCCCGCGGCGGCGAGAAGGGCATGATCAGTGACATCGCGTTCCCCGCAGTGATCTTCGGCCTGATCGGCGCGCGCCTCTACCACGTCATCACCGACTGGCAGACCTACTTCGGCCCGCGCGCGATCAAGGAGCCCTACCGGGCGCTGTTCATCTGGGAAGGCGGGCTCAGCATCTGGGGCGCGGTCGCCCTGGGAGGCGTGGGCGTGTGGCTGGCCTGCCGCCGCCGGGGGCTGTCTCTGGGCGCCGTGGCCGACACGATCGCGCCCAGCATCGCGTTCGGGCAAGCGATCGCCCGCTGGGGCAACTGGTTCAACCAGGAGCTTTACGGCAGTCCGACCACGTTGCCGTGGGGCCTGGAGATCGACCAGGCGCACGGCGGCGAGCCAGGCGTGCTCTACCACCCGACGTTCCTGTACGAGTCGCTGTGGGATGCGGCGCTCGGTTTCGGACTGATCCTGGCCGGCAGGCGGTTCACGCTGCGCCACGGCCGCCTGTTCGCCCTCTACGTCGCCGGCTACACGCTCGGGCGGTTCTGGATCGAGGGGCTGCGGATCGACCCGGTGGGCGGAGTGGACCACGCGGTGACGCTCCTGGGGCTGCGGATCAACCAGTGGACCTCGATCGTGCTGTTCGTCGGCGCGCTGGTCTATCTCTGGGTGACGCGTAACAAGGACGCCGAACAGATCGTGGTCCCAGCCTCACAACACAAGGCCTCGCACGAGGAGAACGGCGGGCAGGCCTCCGATGGGGAAGAAGAAGCGATGTGAGCGAGCAGGAGAGCTGGCGAGAGCTCAGGGATCGCCGCTTGGCCGAGCCGGGCGCGGCTGAGGCTTATGAGGCGACGCGTCTCGCCTACGAACTGGGCAAGACGGTTCGGGCGATGCGTGAAGGGCGAGGTTGGAGTCAGAACGACCTGGCACGCGAGGCCGGCATGACGCAGTCGGCGGTGGCACGGTTCGAGGCCGGCGGGACGATCCCCACGTTGCCTGTCCTGGAACGCCTCGCCCGCGCCTTGGACGCGGACGTCGAGGTCCGTCTGACACCACGGGCTCCTGCCGCTTGAGCTGAGCCAATTCTGGGGATGCTGCGGCCTCGGCGGCACCAGCGTCAAGCCAGGTGGCCCTTCGGCATGGTGCCCGACGGGAGTGATGAGCTCGTCTGAGGACGCCGGACGAGGGACCCCAGTATGAGTGGATGTACGTGTGTGGATCGCCAGGCGAGTTGTTCGGTTCCTTTCTTTTGGCTGAGACGAACAACCCAAATCGATTTTGTTCGGTACGGTTAATTCGACCCAGCCGAACAAAATCATTGGAGTGTCGGTGTCAGGACCGGGCAGGCCGTCCAGAGCGAGTGTGTATCAGCGCCTCGACGAGGCCGTTCGAGAGCTCCGTGATCGCTTGGGCGGATTGCCATCGCCCGCTGAGGCGGAGGACATCTGGTCTGACATCTGGCACCAGGAGGCCCACAACAGCACTGCGATCGAGGGCAACACGCTCGTGCTGCAAGAGGTGGAGAAGCTTCTTGAGGAGGGCCGGGCGGTCGGCGCGAAGCCACTGAGGGACTACATGGAGGTACGGGGCTACGGCGACGCCGCGAAGTGGGTGTACGGGCAGGCACTGAACCCGGGAGACTGGCAAAACGGAGATCTCATCACGCTCCAGGAGGTCCGTCAGATACACCATGCCGCCATGTCGCTCGTGTGGGCTGTAGACCCCCATCCGCATGCCACCCCCGCCGAGGGCCCGGGGAACTATCGGCAGCACGAGATCGCTAAGTTCCCGGGAGGTATGAAGCCGCCGCCATGGCCGGAAGTCGACCCCCAGATGCGGGACTGGGTAAAGGCGGTCGACGACCTTCGCGGCGCATCCGACGAAGCCCTACCCGAACGCTTGGCCGGCGTTCATAACCGATTCGAACAGATACACCCGTTCCTCGATGGAAACGGACGGACGGGCCGTTTGGTGCTCAACTTGATCCTTTGCCGAATCGGATATCCACCAGCGATCATCTATAAGCGCGACCGCGACAAGTACCTTCAGGCGATGCGTCGAGCCGACAACGACGAGTTCGGCCCATTGGGTGAACTCATCGCACGCAGCGTGACGACAAATCTGTACCGCTTCGTCATGCCAGCGGTGGCCGGCCCGGTAAAGCTTGTTCCTCTACCCGCTCTCGCGAGGCGCGACCTGACCGAAAACGCGCTCCGGGTCGCTGCCGCACGGGGACGACTCCGTGCGGTCAAGGGGGATGACGGTATGTGGCGGAGCAGCAAGAAGTGGGTGAACGACTACATCAAGTCGAGGCACCGCCGGTCGTGACGCCGCTGCCGCGGAGGAAAGATGTCCTAGCGGCAGGCCTGCTGCCAGCGGCATCTCTTCCATGACCCTACGGATATTGCGGTCCCGCTGGCGCCAGCGTCAAGCTAAGTGACCCTTCGGCATAGTGCCCGACAGGGGCGACGGGCTCGTCTGGGGACGCGTACGGGCGGCTCGACCCAAGAACGCGAGTTTCCGCAGTAGACCGTGCAACTTGCGTAAGCTGCAAGCTACGTTTCAGTTTATGAAACAGCCGCCTTCTGTCTTGCTGCCCCTGCTTGGCGACCCTTGATCGCCGTCATTTCACCGTCGTTCGCCCCCGCCACGTCGACGCGCTCACCCTGCTTCCTGGACAGCTCTGAAAGATCGAGTCGTTCGATGGGGGCATTGCGTACCGACGGGCACCAGCGTCAAGCTAAGTGGCCCTTCAGGCCGCTGCGTGCGAGCAGTCACATGGTCGTCTGTACATCTATCTATACAGTTCTCGTATGGCTGTTCTCCATGACGCGACCGAGCTCACGGTCACCGAGGCCGCGCAGCGTGGGGTGGCACGCCTGGTGGCTGACGCGGAGCAGGGTGCGGATCTGGTGGTAACCCGCCGGCACCAGCCGATCGCGGCAGTTGTGAGCATGCGACGTCTCAACGAGTTGGAAGAAGCCGCAGCAGATCTGCGGGATCTGGCCTTGGTTCTCGTCAGGGCCGCCACGGACACGGGGCGGCGGAAGTCGATGGACGAGGTCCTATCCGCCTTCGGGCATACCCGTGAGTCGCTGGCTGCGCTTCCGGATGACGACGAGTAGCAGTGTCCGACGTCGTATTCATCGACCTGGAAGAAGCCGTCGACCTTTGGGCAGAGTTCCGCTCCAAGTCCCGCTAGCCCTCGTCGGCGTTCACGCTGAAACACGTGCTGTTCGACGCCGGGCCACTGCGGCATCGTTGGCACCAGCGTCAAGCTATGTGACCCGTCAGAGGCGGCGAATGCTGCTACGGAAGCAGTTGGAGAACGGCGACGTGTAGGGGGCGCACGATACTGAAGTGGCGATGATCCAGAGTCGCAACCGCTGGGAACCCGAGCCGCTCAGCGATCGCGATCACGGATGCGTCGACTGCGCCCAGGGGAAGATCCTTATACAGTCGCACGAGCTCCGCGATGCGCGTAATGTCCTTCGGCTCCACAGCGATCAACTCCAGCTCGCCGCTGTCGATAGAGCTGAGGAAGGCGGCCTCCGCGAGCGCGCCTCGGTACTTCTCGATGAGCCAGCACACTTCCACCATTACGGTCACGGGAACCAGCAGCGGTCCTGAAGCGGTTTGCAGGAGCTCAGAGCAACGCACATAGTCCTTGTCGTCGGCATCCAGAGCCGCGACCAGCGGGCCCGTATCGAGAAGGATCGTCACACCGGACGATTCAACCCCTCGCGGAGGATCTCTTCATGGCGTTCGGCCAGATCGCCGACTCCGGAGCTCATGGTGCCGATGAATGACAACCGCCGCCGGCTGCTTCGCTCGGTGTCTGGCTGATCCAGGCTCTCATTGGCCTCCACCAGCCGGAGAGCGACGGCACGTAGATCGCGCGCCTGGTCAGGGCTCAGCCTGTCCACCAAGGCGTGCAGATCCTCGTAATCATGCGCCGCGGTCATGCTCACAGTGTACGTCGCCATGGTTTCCGAACCAGGAGACCTTGTCGGCTCCTAGCATGATCGCCGCCTGTATCGATTGATCGTTGAGGTCTCGGCGGCACCGGCGTCAAGCTATGTGACCCTTCGGCACGGTGCCCGAGAGGTGATGAGCTCGCCCGAGGAAGCTGGACGATGGACCTCACTCACCGGAGGTACGGATCTTCGAGTGATGATCCAGGCAGGGCATTCAAGGTTCGGCGAGATGGAATTTTGGAAGCCAGGCTTGCCGCGGCCGCCGTGGATCTCAGTTGCCCCCGGCAAGTGTCGGAGGGATCCTCTAGCCTGGCAAAGGGAGGTGACCGAGACGATGACCGCAGAACCACATGGGCCCAGCACCGTGGCGCCGTTCCTGGCCGTGCCGGACAAGACGCCACGTGCGATCCGGGCTGCTCTGCTTCCCGAAGAGGTCGGCGACTTCGACCGGGAGTTCCGGGCGGTCATGGCCGAGGCGACGGAGACGCTCGATCTGACCGTCGTGACTTCGTTCATCGAACGGTGGTGGCGAGTCGCATGGTCGTCAGCCGACGCTGCGGTTCACCGGGCGATGCTGGATCAAGCGGATCGATTGACCCGCGGGGAGGAAGTTCCCACCCGATCGTGGGCTGAGACCAAGGCTCGACTGGGGTTGTGAATGTACTCGGTGGAGACGGGTGACGACGCGTCGGAGCAGATCGCCGTTCTCCCCAAGGAGGGACTGCTTTCATTCGCATCGCTTGTCGACTTGCTTGAGATCCACCCGTGGAGTGGCGACTCCTATAACAGGAAGCGTCCATACGCGAACATGCGCACTCATGCCTTCGGGGATCATCGGCAAGGGCTGGCCATCTACCTCATTCTCGAAGATCAGTTGCGCGTGGTCGTCCTGCAGGTCCTCTGGCACGGTTGACCGATAAAGACGGGTCTGCGCTCATCTTTCGTTGTTGTTCTCGGGCATTTCGGCCTTGATGGAACGGGCGTCGCCTGCCCGGTCCCAACCGGCGAGGCGCGGCCTTTCGACCATGACGGGCCGTGGTGTTCGTCGGGACCGGTGACCGACCCCTCGTCGTGCCGCCTGGCGGGTTCGAGGGGTCGCATGGGCGCGATCGTTCGGCGGTGGCTTCGGGCTACTGGGGACGTACGCGCACATCCTTGAGCGCGCTTCGTACGAACTCCTCGTCGCCCGAGGCCGCCAGGTAGAAGCCGCCACGGCAGACGCTCCCCGAGATGGGGTGGCGTGAGTCGAGGACGACGCGTGCCTTGCTCGCCCTTTCGCAGTCGGGGATCGGAGCCAGCACCAGCATCCGGCGGCTCAGCCCGCCGAGCCACAACTGCGGCCCGACGAGCACGCCCTCACGGGTCTGACCCGGTCGCGAGAGCCGTACGGGGCCGTCGGCCGAGAGGGTGAGGAAACCGTCCGGGGTGAGGCTGCCGTGCAGGTGCTCCGCCCAGGCCAGCCGTTGTTCGAAGGTCATTCCGGCGGAGGTGTCCTGCAGGGCGATCCGCCAGTCGCCGAAGGCGAAGAGCAGGACGGAACCGGCGGAGTCCACTCCCAGCGGCCCGGGCCACACCGTGACATTGCCGGTGAGGCGCCGGATCATCGGGCGCCCGGCGGCGGTCTCGGCCTCGCCGTACAGCGGGGCGGTCAGGGAGCGGAACTCGCTCGCGTCCCCGTCCGCGTCCCCGGCGAGAGTCCCGCTCACGTACGGCCGCACGCCCAGGGAGGACAGGTTCAGATCGGCGGGGTAGGTGATCGCCGCCTTCGACCCGTCGGGGAAGGCGACCCGCATCGTCCTCATGTCGCCTTGATCGCTCGCCGTCGGGTAGACGGCGTTGGGTGTCACGCTGATCGCGTTGCGCAGGGGGACGGGAGTGACGATCGGGACGGGGCGGCTCGTTTCCCGGTCGGCGAGGATCCCGATGAGCGGCAATGCCAGGAGAGCGACCAGCACCAACGTTCCAACCCAGCGGGGCCCGCGCGGGTTCTGCTCGACGATGTCGACACGGCCGGTGGCCATTGGCCTTCCTTTGTCGTACGGCTGTCGCACCAAGTTCAGACCAACAGCCGCCCACCGCGCAAGCCCGCATGGGCACGGGCGAACCGTCCCCGCCGCTCATGTCGGCGCCGGCCGCCATCGATACCCTGCGGAAGTGACCCTGATCGGCCGTCGCGGCGTTCTGGCTGCGGTGGAACAGCTGCTCGACCGGGCCGCGGCCGGGCTCGGCGGACATCTCATCGTCACGGGACCGCCGGGAGCCGGTAAGACGGCGCTGATCGGCGTCGCGGCGGATCTGGCGCAGGCGCGGGGGATCACGGTCGTCCGCGTGACGGGCCTCAACTCAGGTTCGCCGATCTCGGTGCCGTCGCCGGGCGAAATCGAAGGTCGGCCGCGCGACGAGCCCCCGCGTGTCGAGCTGCGGCTGCTCCTGATCGACGACGTCGACCGCGCAGGCACGGAGGCCGTCGACTTCGTCTCCCAGCTCGCCGCCCGTCTCTCCTCAGGCGCGACCGTGCTGCTCGCGACGGCCGAGGATCCCCTCGGACTGACGCCGGAGATCCGGCTGCGCGGCCTGACCGAGCCGGAACTCGCCCTGCTGACATCGGACCTGCCCGCCGACGCGACCCATGCGATCTGGCTGGCATCGGGCGGGCTGCCAGGAGCCGCCATCGGACTCGCCCGTGAGCTGGCCGGCCTCGACGCCACGGCCGATGCGGTGACCCACCTGGCGCTGACGGCACCGTCGCGGGCGGAGTTCCTCGACCTCGACGCCGGCCTGATCCGCCTGTTGGAGGCGGCTGCCGAGCGTCCGTCGCCGCCGGCCACCCGGGCCCGGGTGCTGGCCAGGCTCGCCCGTGAGTCACTGGGCGACCCGTCGGGCGGGGCACGCAGACGCGAGTTGGTCGACGAAGCGGTCGCCTTGGCCCGGACGGCCGGCGATCCCGGCACGATCGCCGAGGTCCTCGACTCCCGGCTGCACGCGTTGTGGGATCCGGCGGCCGCGCATGAACGCCTGACCACCGCGACGGAGATCGTCGAGCAGGCGCGGCAGGCCTGCGACGCCCTGGCCGAACGGCGGGGCCTTTTCTGGCGCTTCGTCGCCCTGGCCGAGCTGGGTGAGCTGGGACCGGCCGAGGCGGCGCTCACCGCGTACGCCCGGGCGGCCGAACTGGCCGGGGACGCCGAGGCGGCGGTGGTGGTCCTGGCGCGCCAGGCGATGCTGGCGACGGTCCGCGGCAGGTTCGACCTGGCCGCGGGGCTCGCAGCCGAGGTCGCCGTGCGTGGACGGCGGGCGGGGCTGAGCGACACCGAGCGCCTTGCTGGGTCGTTGCGCGCCGCCCTCGCCGCGGTCCGGGGCGAGTTCGAGACGCTCGTCGATCCCTGGCAGGAGCTCGCCCGGCGGCTGCCCGGCCATTTCTTCGAGGCGACAGCGGCCAGGTCACTGGCCGAGTCGGGGCGTGAAGTCGAGGCGGGACTCGAACTGGAGAGGTTGCTGCCCTCCGTGCTCGCCGGGTCCGGACCACGCTGGCTGGGGGTCGTGGCCGACCTGGCGATCGTGGCGTCACGGACCGGGGATGCGGCGGCCGCGCAGGCCCTGTACGACGCGCTGCTGCCGTACCAGGGACGTCTGGTCGTCTGGGGCGGGGCCAACACGATCACCGGGCCGGTGGACGACTACCTGGGACGGCTGGCCCTGCGACTGGGCAGGCTCGACCAGGCCGTCTCCCATCTGGACGGCGCGGCGGCGCTGGCGCAGCGGATCGGAGCGCTGCCCTGGCTCGCGTGGACCCTGGCGGCCCGGGCCCGGGCACTGTCCATGCGCGACGGAGAGGGAGACGGGTCGCGCGCCGGTTCGGACCTCGATCGGGCCCGGTCGATGGCGGAGCGTCTCGGCATGACGGGACTCCTCGCCAGGCTCGCCCCCGCACCCGGCGAGTGGCGGCTGGCCCGCGACGGCGACGACTGGCGTCTCGACGCCGGAACCGAGAGCGTGCGACTGCGGGACCACCGCGGCATGCGGTACCTGCGTGCGCTGCTGGCCGCGCCCGGCCAGGAGATCGCGGCGCTGGACCTCGTGGCGGGAGGCGCGGGCCTGCGGGTCCCCGAAGGCGACCCGATGCTCGATGAGGCCGCCCGCACCGCCTATCGGCGTCGGTTGCGAGTGCTCGACGAGCAGTTCGACGCGGCCGACCGGGCCGGTGACGTCGAACGGGCGTCGGCCGCCCAGGCGGAGCGGACCGCGCTGCTGGCCGAGTTGCGGCGGGCCACCGGGCTTGGCGGCCGGTCGAGGGCACAGGACGCAGAGGCCGAACGTGCCCGGGTCAACGCCACCCGTGCGTTGTGGGCGACCGTCAAACGAGTGGAGTCGGCCGCGCCACTGGCGGGGGCCCATCTGCGCGCATCGCTGCACACCGGCCGGTTCTTCCGGTACCAACCCGCGCCGGGCGGCCCGGCCCGCTGGGACGTGTGACCCCCGCCACGTACAGGTTGTGCACGCCGGAGTCACGCCTCCCCTGTGCAAACCATCGGGGATGGGAGTGGAACATGCGATTCGGTGGTCTTTCCGCCGACAGCCGCGGCACGGCCGACGATCGGCCGCCGCTGGTCTTCCTGCACGGTCTCTCGTATGACCGGCGGCAGTGGGGCCCGGTACTGGACGAACTGGCCGCCGTCGACGGGGACCGGCGGGCACTGGCCCTCGACCTGCCCGGGCACGGAGGCTCGCCGCGACGTGATTCCTACCGGCTCGACGAGGTCGTCGCGGTCCTGCACCAGGCGGTGACCGAGGCCGGGCTCGACGCGCCGATCGTCGTCGGGCACTCGCTCGGCGGCGTGCTGGCGACGATCTACGCCGCGACGTATCCGGCGAGGGGCGTCGTCAACGTGGATCAACCTCTGCTGGTGGGCGGCTTCGGAGACGTGTTGCGCAGGGCCGAGCCGGTCCTGCGCAGCCCGGCGTACGGAGAGGTCTGGGAGTCCATGCTCGCCGGCATGCACATCGACCTGCTGCCGCCGCAGGCGCGGGAACTCGTCCGTACGGCCACGACCCCGCGGCAGGACCTCCTCCTCGGGTACTGGGACGAGGTCATGACCGTGCCCGCCGCCGACCTCGGTGCACGGCGGGTGCGCGACCTGGAGGTCATCCGCTCACGCGGCATCGCGTACGACTACGTGACGGGCGGCGAACCGGATCCCGCCTACCGTCATTGGCTGGAGTCGGCCCTGCCCGGCGTCGCCGTCACCGTCCTCCCGGGCAGCGGTCACTTCCCGCACCTGGCTCATCCGGCCGCCTTCGCCAGGATCCTCACCGGGTGACCGAGGTCCCCCGCCGGCGAGGCCGCCGGGAACTTCGGCGGCCTCGTGTCACCTCGGCCCTGTTCGCTACGTCATAGTCATGAACGCACGTGACGGGTGAGGGTGGATCATGGCGGAGCAGGACTGGCTGGCCGAGCGGTTCGACGAGCACCGGGCGCATCTGCGCTCGGTCGCGTATCGGATGCTCGGCTCGCTCCACGAGGCGGACGACGCGGTGCAGGAGTCCTGGCTTCGGCTCAGCCGCTCCGACACCGGCGACGTGGCGAACCTGCGCGCCTGGCTGACCACGGTGACCGGCCGGATCTGCCTGGACATGCTGCGGGCGCGTGGCTCGCGGCGTGAGCAGCCGCTGGACGTCCACGTGCCGGATCCGATCGTGAGCCCGGCGGGCGGCGTCGACCCGGAGCAGGAGGCGTTGCTCGCCGAGTCGGTCGGGCTCGCCCTGTATGTGGTCCTGGAGACCCTCAACCCCGCCGAGCGGCTGGCCTTCGTGCTGCACGACATGTTCGCCGTGCCGTTCAACGACATCGCGGCGATGCTCGGCCGGTCGACGGACGCGACCAAGCAGCTGGCGAGCCGCGCCCGAGGCCGGGTCCGGGCGGGCGGGCCGCAGCCCGACGCCGATCTGACACGGCAGCAGGAAGCGGTCCGTGCGTTCTACGAGGCGGCTCACCGCGGTGACTTCGACGCCCTCGTCGCGCTGCTGGACCCGGAAGCCGAGATGCACTCGGACGGCGGCGCCACGCGTCCGCAGGTCACCGGGGTGACCCGGGGGGCGGCGGCGATCGCGGGCCGGGCGCTGATGTTCGCCCACCCGGACGCGACGGTGCGCCCGGCCCTGGTCAACGGCGCCGCGGGCGCGGTCGTCGTCGTGAGCGGACGCCCCGTGTCGGTCATGGGATTCACCGTCAGGGACGGCGTGATCGTCGCGATCGACGTGCTGGCCGACCTCGACCGACTGGGACGGCTCGACCTGTCCGGGCTCGAGAGCGCCTGACCGGGGGCTCCACATCCTGCTCGCCGGCAGCATAGGGTTTCGGCCGGCGGCGGAGATCGCATCCCCCTTGGAGGCGTGGAATGGCTCAGATCAGGGACCTCTACCTCACGGCGGCCGCGTCGGCGGCCGACCTGCTCGCCTCTCCCCAGGTGGCGAGCGCATGGCACGAGCCGAGCTCATTGCCCAAGCTCAGCGTCCAGGGCCTCGCCGGCCATCTGGCCGGGCAGATCTTCTTCATCCCCAAGATGCTCGCCGAGCCGGTGCCCACCGAGGAGGTCATCCCGCTCCACGAGTACTACGCGCGGGTGAGCTGGATCGGATCGGATCTCGACGATCCGTTCAACGTGCTCATCCGCACCAGCGGGGAACAGGCCGCGAAGGACGGCCCCGCCGCGCTGGCGGCCCAGGTGGAGGCGACCGTCCAGGAGTTGCGCACGGTGCTGCCCGCCGCACCGTCGCGGCCGGTACGGCGCCCCTCGTGGGGGGCGTGGTCGATCAGCCTGGACGACTTCGTGGCCAGCCGGATGCTGGAGGTGGTCGTCCACAGCGACGACCTGGCTCACAGCGTGGGAGTGCCGACGCCCGAACTGCCCGCCGAGGTCGTGGAGACGGTGGTCGACATCCTGACCCGCATCGCCCTGCGCCGCCATGGCGCGACCAGTGTGCTGCGTGCGCTCAGCCGCGCCGAGCGCGCGCCCGCCTCGATCTCCGCGCTGTAGGCCCCGGTCCTCGTGCGGGACGTGTTGTCCCGCACTGAGGTCGGGACGGCGGACTCAGGCGCCCGGGACTCCTCCGGGCGCATGCTCCTCCGCGAAGGCCGCCGCACCGGGCGGCCCGCACCGAGGAGGAAGCCATGTCCGTCAGCGATTCCGCACGTCTAGAGGAATCCCAGTCCTCGACTTTCCGGCCGCAGCAGCGCTGGAGCATGCCGCTGCGGATCGGCGCCGCCGCCGCGCTCGTGCTCGGCCCGGCTCTTCAGGTCGCCGAGGAGCTTCTGGAACCTGCCAGCGCCGACGACGCCGAACGCTTCACCTGGATCTCCGCCAACCTCGACGCCTTCACCCTCACCAAGATCGTCGGCTTTCTCGCCGTGCCCGCGCTGATCGGGATGCTGGTGGTCTTCGCGGTTCTGGCCCGCGGCCGCGCTCCGCGACTGAGCATGATCGGTGCGGCCGTGGGCGTGCTCGCGGTGACCGCGGTGGCGGCCATCCAAGGCACGGAGTACGCCGTCTTCGGCGGCGTCGCGGCCTCCGGCGGCGACGTGGCGCAGGTGGAGGCGCTGTTCACGGCGCTGGACGAGAGCGGGTTCGCCACCATGGTGTTCCTGTGCATGCTGATCGGCATGTTCCTCGGGCTGGTGCTGCTCATGGTCGCCCTGTGGATGTCGAAGGCCGTCCCCCGCTGGGCGCCGGCGCTCATCGTGGTCTTCCTCGTCGTGGACTTCCTCGGCCTCGTGCCGATGTCGCACGCGATCCTGCTGGTCGGCACCGTGGGCGTCGCTTATGGCGTGATTTCCGCACGATCGACGGTCACGGGACACTGAGTCGCCGTTAGAGAGAGGAGGGCCCGTGCCGACCGTTTCCCGGGCCGCACGCATCGCCACCGTGGTAACCGCCGCCTGCACACTCGCCGTCGTGCTGGGCCTCCTCCTCGCCGTACGGGCGGGACACCCGTTCGCGGAGCTCGCCACCGGATCCGAGCTACGGCAGAGCGTGCTGGCGCCGGCCTTCGGCGTGGCGGCGATCCTGGTGTTGCGCGGCCAGCCGGCCAACCGGTTCGGCTGGCTGCTGCTCACGGAGGCCGTGCTGAACGCCGTCACCGTGTCACTCGTCGGCGTGGTCGACGAGCTGCTGCCCTTCCCTGGACTCGTCGGCACCATTGGCGAGGTGCTCGCGCCGGTGGCCGCCTCGATCTGGTTGCCCGCGGTCGGCTTCGGGTTGGGATGGATCGCCCTGCTCTACCCGACCGGGAAGCTGCCGTCGCGGCGGTGGCGACCCGTGTTGTGGCTGGCCGCGCTCGGGCTGGCGGCGTTGTCGCTCGGTGGCCTGTTCAGCCGCGAGTTCCTGGTCGACGTCTTCCCCGGGCTGGCACACCCGTACGCCCCGGGGTGGGAGACCGCGCCGGTCGCTTTCGTCGGCCTGATCGCCATCGTCGGCGCCGGCGTGGCTTCGGTGGTCGGCCTTGTCGTGCGCTGGTGGCGGGCGGAGCCACCGCAGCGGGGCCAGCTCGGCTGGTTCCTGGTCGCGCTGTTCGGCCTGTTCGTCACCGGCCTGTTCAGCGTCGGCTGGCTGTTGTCGCTCGCGATGACGGTGGCGTTCCCGTTGTGCCTGGCCGCCGCCGTCCTGAGGCACGGCTGGTTCGACGGCGACCTCCTGCTGTCGCGCACCGTCGGGTACGCCCTGGTGTCGCTGCTCATCGTCGGCGTTTTCGCGTTCGGAGTCGGCGTCCTGGGGCGGACCCTGGGCGGCGCCGGGGTCGGTGCCGTCGTGGCGGCCGTCGCCGTCGCCGTCTTCCTCGCCCCGGTACGGGAGGCGGTGCAGCGGATCACCGACCGGGCGGTGTACGGAGAACGGCGTGATCCGTACACGGCCATGACCCGCCTCGGCGAGCGACTCGCCACCGCACCCCATCCCGACGAGGTGCCCGCGACGGTCGTCGAGACCGTCCGGAGGAGCCTGCGCGTGCCGTACGCGGCGGTGTCCTTTCCCGGGGACTCCGCGCCCGCCGCGGACGCGGGTGAGCGGCCCGAGATCTGCCACGAGGTGCCGCTGCACTCTGCGGGCTCGCTGGTCGCGACCCTGGTCGTCGGCCTGCGGCCGGGGCAGCGCGCGCTCGACGTGGCCGACGCGACGCTGCTGTCCGCCTTCTCGGCCCAGGTCGGCCCGGCGGTCGCCGCCGTACAGCTCACCCATGACCTGCGGCGCTCCCGGGAGCGGATCGTGCTGGCCCGCGAGGAGGAGCGCCGGCGCCTGCGCCGTGATCTCCATGACGGGCTCGGGCCCGCGCTGGCCGGAATGGCGCTGGGCATCGGGGCGGCCGCCCGGACCGCGCAACGGGAGGGATCGTCGCTGACGGACCTTCTCGGCGGACTGGAGGGAGAGGCCCGGTCGGGGCTCAACGAGGTGCGCCGTATCGTGCACGACCTGCGCCCCGCGGCGCTGGACGAGTTGGGACTCATGGCGGCGCTGCGGCAACACGCCGAGACGGTGACGGTGCGTGACGGAGGGCTGAAGGTCACGGTGACCGGACCGGCGGAGCTGGACACGCTGCCGGCGGCGGTCGAGGTCGCCGCCTACCGGATCGTGATGGAGGCCGTGACCAACACCGTCCGGCATGCCCACGCCGGCAACTGCAGGATCAGCATCGACCTGGAGGATCGGCTGACGATCCGGGTCGCGGACGACGGGGTGGGCCTCACGCGGAAGGCCGGCCAGGGAGGCGGAGTAGGTCTCGCCTCGATGGCCGAGAGGGCGGCGGAGCTCGGGGGCGCCTTCGACGCGGCGACGGCCCCGGAGGGCGGTACGGTGATCACCGCGGTCCTGCACGTGTCGGCTCAGGAAGGACCCACACCTCGAGAAGAGACGGCGGAGCCGTCGACGGCGGGAGGTGCCGCATGATCCGCGTCCTCATCGTCGACGACCATCCGGTCTTCCGCGCGGGGCTGCGGGCCGTACTGGGCGGAGAGGACTCCCTCGAGATGGCCGGCGAGGCCGCGGACGCCGCGCAGGCCCTCGCGGCGGCCCGCGAATGCGCGCCCGACGTCGTCCTGATGGACCTGCATCTTCCGGACGGCAGCGGCATCGACGCCACCCGGGCACTGCTCGCGGACCACCCCGGCGTCGCCGTGCTGGTGCTGACCATGCACGAGGACGAGGAGCGGCTGTTCGCCGCCATGCGCGCCGGCGCCCGCGGCTACCTGGTCAAGGGCGCGGATCAGGAACGGATCGTCGCGGCGATCCACGCCGTCGCCGCCGGAGAGGTGGTCTTCGGCAGGGCGGTCGCGGACCAGGCGCTGGCCTTCCTGACAGGAGCGGGGACCCGCCGGCGGGTGGAGGGCCCGTTCCCGCAGCTCACCGAGCGGGAGGTGGAGGTGCTCGCCCTCGTGGGCCGGGGGCTTTCCAACGCCGACATCGCCCGGCGGCTGGTGCTCAGTGAGAAGACCGTGCGCAATCACGTGTCCAACGTGTTCGCGAAGATCCACGTCGCGGATCGGGTCCAGGCCGCGGTGAAGGCGCGCGAGGCCGGCTTGGTCGCCGACGGGTGAGGCCGGCGAGCGTCTTACAGGGGGACGCCGGCGCGTCCGCGCCTTCAGGCCATGGCCAGCGCCTCGAAGTAGTCCTTCATCGAGGGGTAGTAGTCGGCGAAGTCGGGCAGGGGTGAGTCTTCGCGGGCGGCCACCAGCATGTCCAGGTAGTACTCCCAGCCCGGGCCCACCTCACCGACGCCGTCCTCGCCGGTCAGGTGGTGCACGAGCCGCAGTTCCGTCGAGCCGTCCGTCTCGGCCAGCGACAGTTCCAGCCGCCAGGCACCGAACTCGTCGGTCGTCGACAACGCCAGCCGTCTCGGCGGCTCGCACGCGTCGATCCGCATCTCGCACCACGGTGCCTGCTCCTCGTACGCCATCTGCACCTTGATGACCCGGCCTGGAGCGGCCTCGCCCTCCCACGGCCCGAACCAGCGGGCGGTCCGGTCGGATTCGGTGACACTGGCCCACACGTCCTCGGCGGACGCGCGGAACCTGCGGCTGACGACCAGATCGCTGCCGGTGGCGGTGCGAAGCAGCCGGCCGGTTGGCGTGAGAGTCATGCGGTGTCCTTCCTTACTCGGTCACTTTCCTGGGACGCCGTGCGGCGCTCGCGCCGGGTCCGGTGGACCTCCGTCTCGAGTGCGTCGAGGCGGTGCTCCCACCCGGACGGCCGGGTGAACCGGCTGATCCACTCGGCGAGTTCGGTGAGAGGTCCGGCGTCGAGCGTGTAGAACCGCTGCCTGCCGACCAGTTCGTCGTGGACCAGCCCGCTCTCCCTGAGCACGCGAAGGTGCCGGCTCACGGCGGGCCTGCTGACGGAGAAACGCCCGGCGATCTGCCCCGCGGACAGCGGCCCGTTCCTGAGCATCAGCAGGATTTCGCGCCGTACGGGATCCATGATCGCCGCCGCCACCTCGTCCATGCAGAAAGCGTAACCCCTTGGTTACGCTTTCGCGAGAGCCCGTACGCGCGTCTTTCGCGAGCCTGGGAAGTTTCGGCACAGTAAGAGAGAGCCGATCGATCGGCACCGTTCGAGAGGGTTTGATGAGCATCGACATCATCGACATACGGCCGCTCGCGGGACGCGTCTGGCTCGTTCCCGGCGACCCGGATCCGGACAACATCCGGGGCAGCGTCGCCGTCGTCGCCGACGACGCGGGGAGCGTGGTCGTCGACGCAGGGCAGAGCCCCACGCACGCCCGGGAGATCCGGCACGCCATGGACGCGGCGGGGTTGCCACCGGCCAGATGGCTGGTCTACACGCATCATCATTGGGATCACGTCTGGGGCGCGTGCGCCTGGCCCGACGTGGAGATCATCGGGCACGTCGCCGGACAGGAGATCCTCCGGCGTGAGGCGGCCCGGGCGTGGAGCCACCGCTACCTGCGTGACGAGGTCCGCGCGAATCCGCTCCTGGGCCCGAGCTTCCGCGCACGCGCGCTCGCGATGGACACCTGGGACGGCTTCACCGTCCTGCCGCCGCGACGCGTCTTCACCGACGAACTGACCCTTCCCACCGGCGTACGGCTGCGCCATGTCGGCGGCGCGCACGCACCCGACTCGACGATCGTGCTCGTCCCCGACTCGTCCGTCGCGCTGCTCGGCGACTGCTACTACCCGCCGCCCGCGCATCTGCGTTCCCCCGACGACGCACCCGACCTGACGATGGTGGCGGGCCTCGTCCGCGACGAGTACGACTGGTACGTCGACAGCCACAGCGAGCCCTGGACCCTGGAGCAGGCGCGGTCGTTCAAGGCCTGACGCCTGCACGCTCCGCTGCACGCGCGGACGCCTCACGCCACCGCCCCCATGGAGGTGGCGCGAGGCGTCACGCGCACAATGCGGTCAGAACGGCCAGCCGGCCGACCTGCCCGCCTCGAGCAGCGGGATCAGCCGGAACGACGCGTCGGAGAACCCGCCGAACTCGTGCCGGTTCGCCTGGCCGGTCGGCATCGCCGCCGCTCGGTACCCCTGCAGGTTGAAGCCGTACAGCGGGATGTCCGCCGGCACCGCCGTGGTGACCCCGCTCGCGTAGTGGCCGGTCATGGTCTGCATGTCCGACAGGATCACCGCCCGATCGTGACCCTTCCACGAGCGCCGCAGCGAGTCGGCGATCTGGGTGCCGTGACCCACCTCGCCTATCCGTCCGCAGAACCGCTCGACCTCACGCAACACGGAAGCGCCGCGCCGGACCTCGTGCCGGAACGTCCCGTCGGCGAACCCGACGAGGTCGACCTGGTCGCCGCGGGCCGCGAGCGTCACGCCGAACAGCGCGGCGGCCTGGACCGGCGTGACCGTCGACCGTGCCGAGATCGCCCCGGACGTCATCGACGCCGAGGTGTCCACCAGGACCAGAGTCCGGCCCGTGAAGGACGGAACGTTCCGGGTGGCGAGCGTCAGCGCCCTGTCCAGCGCGTGGCCCCACCGCAGCGACGGCGCGTTGCGGTACGCCGAGTAGAACCGGAACGGCAGCTGCCGTGACCTGGCGACCTCCTCCGGGGCGGACAGCTTGGCCGCGATCTGCCCGGCCAGGTCGTCGTCGATGCCCGTCTCGTCGAAGTTCCTGAGGTTGCGAATGAGGGCCATGTACCCCATGGACGGGATGATCGCCTCCCACGCCGCAGCGTCCATCGGACCCTGCAGCCAGCCCGCCAGCGCCTCCCACGTCATGCCCGCGGACCGAAGCCGTCCGGGGTCCGCGGCCATGACCGTGCGACGCTCGTCCACCGGCAGCGAGAGAAGCTCCGCGCGCCGGCGCAACATCCCGAGCGACTCCGGGATCGGCTTGTCCCGCTTGTGCCGGCGGTCGAGCGCGTGCACGAACAGGTCGCCCTGCGTGTGCTTGTCGTCGGCCGGCGCAGGGTGGACGAGATCGATCACATCGCCGAAGCGGAAGCCTCGCGCGTCGCCGTCGTACTTCGCCAGCGACCGCTCGGTGTACAGCCGCTGTACGGCGTCGGCGACGCCCCGCTTGACGGGCTTCGGGATCGCCCGGCCGTACCGGGAGGTCCAGTAGGCGAGGGCCTCGCCGGGCTCGTCGGCACGCTGGAGCACGGACGCGACCAGCTCGCGGTTTCCTCCGTGTAGGCCGGCCGCGAGCCGGGCCCTGACCGCCTCGAGCGCGGCGACGACGGGCGCGGACCGCAGGTTGGCCTCGCCGCGCAGCCACGGCAGGAAGCGGCTCATCCAGTCGAGGTCCTCGACGGCGACCTGGTGCACGAGTGCGCGGAACCGTGCGTCGCGGTCGGCGGCGTTCTCATAGAAGGTGCTCTCGCCGACCATGTTGGAGACGGCGAGGAGGAAGAGCTCACCCTTCGCGTCGCGGACGTAGCCGGGGGCGCCCTCGTGCGTGGTGGTGGTCGGCGTGCGCCCGGTCGTGACCGGGCTGGTGACGGCCGGGCGGGCGGCGGTCGTGTTGAACTTCGACATGGAGGGGCTCCTTCCTGCATATGGGAGGAGCCCGCGCTCAGAATCGTGCCCGAGATCGAGATCGGCGACGGATGCCAAGTGCTCTGGCCGCCTGAGCTACAGGGCCGAAACCCCGGCAGGACTCGAACCTGCGACCACTCGATCCCGAATCGAAGTAACCGTCGCCTGCGCACCGGGCACATTCTGAATTCGTTTTCCTCCCGAGATCAAAGGCGGCGGCAGTGTGCGGGTGTCGAAACCCGCCACCCGAAGGTGTTCAACCAAGAAGTAACTGCCGCCATCGCACCGGGAGATGCGTATGAAGTTGTGCCTCCCCGAGATCGGAGGTGGTACCGGCTGGATTTCTTTTGGGGAGAAGTAGCCGGGACCTTCGCACCGGGGAGGTGCCTGCCAAGTTGTGTCCCACCCGAGGTCGGAGCGGCGACGGCGACCAAGTGTCCTGGGCCGCTGGACGACGCCGGCGTGAACCGGCGGCGGGATTCGAACCCGCGTTTCTCCTTTTGCAGAGGAAGTAACCGTTGCCTTCGCACCGGGAGGTACAAGATCAGACGATATCCGGCGCGATATTCGGCGCGCATTCTGTTTTTTCCGTGACCGGCGAATTACGGGGGGCGGCCGAACCGGGAGTGCCATGGCTTCGACGGGCGCCGGGAGAATCCGGCGATTCGCGTTTCCGTCGTTTCCCGGGGGCCGGGCCGTCAGGCTCTGCCGTACCAGGTCACGGCGGCTCCGTTGGAGAAGGACCGTGTGCGTGACGGGGTGAAGAGCGTGGGCCGGAAGGCTCCGGAGAAGGCGGAGACGCCGCCCCCCGCGACGACGGGGTAGCTCTTGACGATCAACTCGTCGATCTCCGGGAGCAGTGAGCCGGCCAGCTTCCCGCCTCCGCACAGCCAGATGTCCAGGCCGTCCTCCTTCTTCAGCCGTCGGACGAGCGAGACGGGGTCGCCGCCGACCAGTTCGACCTCGGGATCCGCGATCTCCGGTGTCGTCGTGGAGACGACGTACTGCCTCAGGTGCGCGTAGGGGCTGGTGACACCGACGTCGAGCCCCGGCTGGTACGTGCCCCTTCCCATCACCACGGTGTCGAAATGCCCGTTGGGCGCGTCGAGACCGATCTGGGATCGGATGTGGCTGGGAACGATCTCCGGATACTCAGCGGTCATCCACGCGGTCATGTCGTCCGACAGTGGATAGAAGTCGAACTCCCCGCCGGGTCCGGCGATGTAGCCGTCGATGCTCACGCCGACGTAATAAACGAGCTTTCGCATTGATGCGGTCCATTCGTAGTACTCTGTCTGTAGTGGTTTGAACGTAGTACTACAAATGGAGTGGTGTCAATGCGGCAGAACCAGGCGAGGCGGATGGCGTTGCTCGATGCGGCCATCGACGTGCTGGCGCGTGAGGGGGCGCGCGGCCTGACCTTCCGTGCCGTCGACGCCCAGGCGGGGGTGCCCGGCGGCACCACGTCCAATTACTTCGCCAACAGGGACGATCTGCTCACCCAGGCGGGCACGCGCATCTACGAGCACATGCAGCCGGACGTCGCGACCATGGCCAAAAGCCTGGAGGGCCCGCGCGACCGCGAACGGGTGACCGGGCTCATGCACGATCTGGTCGAGCGGATCGGCGCCTACAGCGTCGGTTATCTCGCCCTGCTGGAGTTGCGTCTGGAGGCGACGCGCAGGCCTGCCCTTCGGGCCGTCCTCACGGAGCAGGTCAAGGCGAACGTCGACGCGAACGTCGAGTACCACCTCGGGACGGGGCTGCCCGGAGACGCCACGACGGTCGAGCTGCTCTACCTGGCCATGAACTGGCTGATCGTGGAGCGGCTCACGTTGCCCGGCGTGTTCACCGAGGCACGGCTGCGTGAGCTGGTCGACGGCGCGGTCGAACGCATCGTCCCCGCGGGCTGACCGCTCCCCGGGCGGCTTCGTGCGGAGCGAGGTGGGGCGCGTTCACTTGCCTTCTGTGAGTTTTCTGAAGACCTCGTACGCGTTGCGCTCGACCCGGTTGGACAGGAGCCTGCCGTCCTCGCCGACGGCCCAGACCGCAGTGCCGGTCATCTCGATGGGTTCGCCGGAGGGTTCGGTACCGAAGACGCCGTTGTTCCTGCCGGTGATCCGCCACATCGAGGCCACGCGCGAGCCGTCGTGGTTCTCGAAGGATTCGACCACCTCGAAGTCCATGTCGTCGATCTTGGAGCCGAACTCGCGCGCCCACTGCTTGAAGGCCTCGCGGGACTCGATTCGTGTACCGCCGGTGATGAGGACGAAATCCTCGACGGCGAGATCGTCGATGGCGTCGTAGTTCTGGGGAGGCTGCCAGACCTGCGCCCAGAACTCGTGGACCAGGTCGACACTCGAGCGCTTCCTCATTCGCGGCTCCCCGTTGTCAGATGCTGCGGTGGGTGCTGACGGCGGCCCTGCGTTCGGCGAGCGTCGGTGCGATGGCGGCGTCGACGGCGAGCGGGTCCTGGTTATTGAGTTCCCGCAGTGCGCGCCGGTCAGGCGATTGCGTGTCGATGTCGACGTGGCGGGCCTCCAGGCCGGCCATGATCTCCGCGGCCACCTCGCCGACGGGGCGGAGCCCGTACCCCAGGTCCGGCCCGGCCTGGGAGGAGGCCATCATCGGCGTGTCCACGGGGCCGGGGTAGACCGTGGCCACATGGACGCCTGTTCCGATGAGTTCGCGGCGCAGCGCTTCGTCGAATCGGGTGAGCCCGGCCTTGGTGGCCGCGTAGGCGGCGTAGTAGGGCAGGCCGACCAGGGCGGAGGCCGAGGCGATGCCGACCAGGGCGGCGTGTCCGTGCCGGGCTCCCGCGGCGCGCAGGTGCGGCAGCGCCGCCTTGGCCGCGAGTATCGGCGCGACGAGGTTGAGCCTGATCATGGCGTTGATGTCGGCCGCGTCGATGTCCTCGAGCGCACCGGCCCGCACGTTGCCCGCGTTGTTGACGAGGACGTCGAGGCCGCCGAGCGCGGCGACGGTCTCCGCGATGACGCGTTCGGGCTCCCCGTCGTCGGCGAGGTCGGCGATGATCGTGTGTGCGGTGCCACCACACCGGGCGACCAGCTCCGCGGTCTCGGCCAGCGGGCCGGGCCGCCTGCCCGCCAAGGCGAGCACACCCCGGCGGGAGGCCAGTTCCAGGGCCAGGGCACGGCCGATTCCGCTGCCCGCACCGGTGATGAGGGTACGGCGAGCTTGCAGATCAAGGTGAGAGCCGCTCATGGAAGTGACCTTTCGAGATCGATGCGGAGCGCGAAGACCGCCGGCGGGTGCGGAATCGCCCGATGGCCGTTGGGCCGAAGGGCGCCGGAACCAGTCATCTTTGACACCCCTGTCATATTTGACAGGCTTGCATACATTGACAGTGCTGTCAAAGATGATTAAGGTCGCCACATGGTCGGACAACGTCAGTTCGATGAGAAGCAGGCTCTGGAGAGCGTCCGGGACGTGTTCTGGCACAAGGGCTACGGCGCGACCTCGATGCAGGACCTCGCGGCGGCTTCAGGAGTTCTGCGCGGGTCTCTCTACAACGCCTACGGCGACAAGGAGGCGCTGTTCCTGCGGGTCTACGCGGACTACGCCGACCAGTTCCTCGCCGATGCCGCGGCGGCGCTCACCCATCCGAGGGTCGACCAGGCGCTCCGCGACTTCTTCGACTTCACGATCACGTCCATGACGACGGGGGTCCCCACCCGCGGATGCCTGACCACGAAGACGGCGATCGACACGAAGGCCGACGGGGAGCGGATCCGCGCCGCGGTCCGTGGTCTGCTCGACGACATGGAGCGGTTGCTCGAACGGCGTCTGTCCGCCGACGACGCCCGCCCACGCCTCGCCGTCCCGCCGGCGGAGGCGGCCCGGGTCCTGATCACCATGACTCGGGGGATCGTCGTCATGGAGCGCGTCTACCAGGACGCCGAGCGTCTCAGGGCCACGGCCGCCGCACTGATCGACGCGCTGGTCCCCGACATGGGGTGATCATGCACAGGTTCAGGGAAGCGAGCCCCCCACCCCATGTCGTGATCATGCACATACTCGCGGGCATGCCGTACGACCTGCGTCTTTCCTGTTCGTGATCATGTACGGATTCGGAGACCTGCGGCCTGAGCTGCTCCTTTGCCGCTCGTGATCATGCGCGTGGTCCCGAACTTCCATGGGCGCGCATGATCACAAACGGTGTTTCCGCTCGTCAGGGGCTTGATCGCCGAATCTGCGCATGATCACGGTGAGGAAACGCGCAGGTCGCGCGGCCCGAGAGCGAAGGCGTGCATGATCACGGCGAGGGGGTGCGCAGGTCGCGCGGCATGCCCCCGAGCGTGTGCATGATCACGCCCTCCTTGTGATCATGCTCTTTGCGGTCACGCCTCCCTTGTGATCACTCAGGGGGTGAGCAGGGTGGGGAGGTCTGCCACGCCGGGGAGCAGATGGGTGTGCCGCTCGGCGCCCAGGCCGGTGGCGTCCAGCTTCCCGGTGAGAACGCCGACGACGAAGCCGGCGCCCGCGTTGGTCCCCGCCTGCAGGTCGCGGATGGTGTCGCCGGCGACGAGCACCCGCGCGACGTCGTGAACCCCGGTGGCCTCCATCGCGCGGAAGATCATGTAAGGGGCGGGACGGCCGGCCGGGACGTCGTCCACGCACACCACGGCGTCGACCACGTCGTGTTCCCAGCCGAGGGTGTGCAGGATGGACTCGGTGACCTCGCGGTCGAACCCGGTCGTCAGCGCCACCTTGGTCCCGGCCGCGCGGATGCGGCCGAGCGCCTCGGGCACACCGGGCAGCGGAACGGGCGGCCGGTCGCGGTAGGCCTTGTCGAGCCGGGAGCGGAAGTCGGCGAACGCGGCGTCGACCGTCTCCGGCGCGACTTCGTGGCCGAAGTGCTCCTCGAGCAGGTGCTGGATCGCCTCGCGCTTGCCCGCGCCCATCCAGCGCTGGATGTCCGCCTCCGAGGGCTTCCCGCCCGCCGCGGTCACGGCTTCGGCCAGCGCGTCGTAGACGGCGCCGTATTCCTCGATCGTCGTACCGGCCATGTCCAGGACCATCAGTTCGATGGGCATGAGTTCCTCACTTGGGGTGTGTCTGGTTGTCGTCGGCGGGGATAGGCCGCCAGGCTCGTGCCACCGAGGGATGCGCCTGTTCGGCGTTCTCGATGGTGAAAGTGACGATGTCCGGTCGGTAGCGGTCGTCGGAGTATTCGTACGGCTCGCCGGACGCACTGCCGGCGCGCCGCCGTTCCCGCAGCAGGGGTGCGCCCTCGGGGACCTCCAGAAGGGAGGCGTCCGCCGGGTCGGCGGCGACCGCGTCGAACACGTGCCGGGCGACGCTGAGATCGACTCCCCGCTCCGCCAGGTACGCGTAGATCGAGCTGGAGTCCGGATCGAAGGCGACGTCCAAGAGGAGGCGGCCCACGGATTCCACGAAGGTCGTCCGCTCGATCATGGTGGGCCGCCCGTCCAGTAGGCGTAGCCGTACCAGGTCGACGACGGGGTCGCCCTCGTCGATCGCCAGTGCGTCGGCCACCTCCTGGCGTGCGGGCCTGCGCGCGATCTCCAGAGTTCGCTGACCGGGTGTGCGGCCCAGGCTGTGGGCCCAGTGGGAGAAGGACAGCAGGGTCTCGAACGGCTGCGGGACCCGGCTCGTCCGCACGACCGGCGGACGGCCGCGGCCGCCGCCGATGAGCCCCTCGGCGCGCAGTGCGATGAGCGCCTGGCGCACCGGACCGCGCGAGGCCGACCACTGCCGGCACAGCTGCGACTCGGACGGCAGCGCGGCTCCGACGGGAAGGTCGCCACGGGCGATGCGGCGACGCAGATCGTCGGCGATGCGCTGGTAGAGAGGCTCGTCCACGAACTTGACTATACAGATGATCCATGTCGACACAAGGGGCGGGAGAGGCAGCTCTGCCTCTCTGATAAGGCCAAATGAATCCAGGGAGAACATATCTCGACGATCGAGGGCATCCGGTTGACTCCCGTTCAATCCTGAGCGAGGCTACTTGTCATGACAAGTGCTCCCTTGCTCGCCGGCTCCACCGACAGGGCCGACGTGGTCATCGTCGGAGCCGGGATCGTCGGTCTCGCACATGCCGTCGAGGCGGTCCGCAGAGGTTGCTCCGTGGTGGTGGTCGAGCGTGACGACCGGGCCGTCGGAGCGTCGGTGCGGAACTTCGGGCACGGGTGCTTCACCGCGCAGGGAGGCCGGGCGCTCGAGTACGCCACGGCCGCCCGCACGGCCTGGATCAGGCTGGCGAAGGAAGCGGGCTTCTGGCTGCGCGAGAGCGGAACCGTCGTGGTGGCCCGCGCCGAGGACGAGCGGGCCGTGCTGGAGGAGCTCCGCGAGTCCCGCGGCGACCAGGTGGAGATGCTCGACCGGGCCGACGTCGAGGCCCGCCTGCCCGTCGGCGCGGACGTCATCGGCGGCGCCTGGCTCCCGTTGGACATCCGGGTCGATCCCCGCGAGGCCGTCCACATGATTGCCGCCTGGCTGCGCACCCAGGGGGTCCGGTTCCGGTGGGCCACGACCGCCCTGGCGATCGAGCCGGGTCTCGTCCGCACCAGCCGCGGCGACGTCGCCGCGGATCACATCGTCGTGGCCGTCGGACACGACGTGGACCGCCACTTCCCCGGCCTCGCCGAGCAGGCCGGTGTCGTCAGGTGCGCCCTGCAGATGTTGCGCGTGGCGGCTCCCGGCGACCGGGTCATCGACCCGGCCGTCCTCACCGGTTTCTCCCTGCTGCGATACGGAGGGTTCGCGGAGTGCACGTCGCTGCCGGCCGTACGGACGCGGCTCGCCGCCGACCACCCCGATCTGGTGGCCGCCGGGCTGAACCTCATGTTCACCCAGCGCCCCGATGGCGACCTGACCATCGGGGACACGCACACCTACGGCCGCACGGTCGAGCCCTTCTCCATGGAGTCCCTCGACGAGGCCATCCTCGGGCAGATCGCGTCCCTGCTCGGGAGCGGGCGGCTGACCGTCCGCGAGCGGTGGCAGGGGGTGTACGCCTCGTCGCCTGATCGCGACTTCCTCATCGAGGCGCCCGGTTCCGGTATCCGGGTCGTCTCCGTCACCTCCGGCGTCGGCATGACCACCGCTCTCGGACTCGCGCAGGACGTCCTCGGCGGGTTGCTCGGCTGATCCCGTGAGAGGGCGCCGCACCGGCCTGCCGCGTGAACGCCGCGGTCAGCGAGGTACGGCCGCCTGCAGGAGCCGGACGGGCAGGTACGGCGAGACGACCTGGACGTTCCAGCCCCGGCGCCGGGCATGGCAGGCCAGGGCCAGGATGTCGAGGTTGATCGCGGCGTCGGAGTCGTCCGCACGGTCGGCGACGGCGTAGTGGTCGCGGTGAGCCGTGAGCGCGTCGAGGAGGGCCAGGTTGAAGCTCTCCTCGTCGCCCTCGACCAGTTGGGAGAACAGGACGGCGGGCGGGGGGAAGAACCCCCAGTTCTTCGCCTTTTCGCAGTCGGCCAGCGCCCGGTCCGTTGCGGGTTCGGGGTCGACCCCACGCAGGTAGTCGTGGAGGGCCCGGCGGTAGGAGGCGAAGGCGGAGCCGTCCTTCTGCAGAGCGGCGGAGCCGGCGAGCACAAGCGGGGCGAGGTCCTCGCGGACACCCGTGATCAGGGCGAGGTTCGTGGCCGTGTGCCAGTGGCCGGGCCCGGCGTAATCTCCCCGATAGGCGGGGAAGGTGAGTGAGCGGCCGTCGATCGTCACCTCGACGTCGGTGCCGGGCTCGGCCAGGGTGGTGCGGAACAACGCGGCGCCCATCTGGGACCACAAGTGCAGGTTCCGCATCTGTGGGTCCGTGACGTCGTCGGACTTCGATGCCCCGATTTTGAAGAGCATCTCCTGCTTGCCCATGACCCACGGCAGGTCCCTGGCGTCCAGCGGCTCCCCGGCCACCGGCGTGAGGGCCTCTTTGGTCCGCTCCTCCAACTGGGCCGCGCTCTCCGGGTGCAGGAAGAGGGGGGCGCCCGGCCGCTCGAACACCACGGGTCCGGCGGCCAGTGCGGCGACCGCGTCCTGCCGCCTGGCGCGGCCGTACTCCTGGACCCGCGGCCCCGAGGCCTCGAACCCGGTCACCAACGCGAGCGGGAGATAACCGGTGTCGATCGGCGGCCGCCAGCCCTTACGGCGGTAGGCGAGCGCGGCCAGGGTGAGCGGGAGGAGGGGAAGCAGGGACGCGGGTGCGGAAGGCGAGCCGTGGAGGGCGGTGTGCCGTAGCAGCGCGGCCAGATCGGTGCGGAAGGCCTCCTGGTCGCCGGCCGTCAGCGCGCGCAGGGCGTGGAGCGCGACGCCCTGTGGGTGGTCGAGAAGGCCTTCGCCGATCTCGTCACCCAGGGTGCGGATCCGGGCGAGCGCGGCGTCGAGCGCCGCGAGCTTCTGCTCCCGGGACGGCGGGTAGTCCGCGTCGTCTCCCGTGTCCCCGACGACGTACGCCATCAGGCCGTTGATGAGCTCGACGGCGGGACGCCCGGCCCCGGCCTGCTGGGGCTCGGCGCGGGCGAAGTGGAACGCCTCCCCGTGCCATTCGGCCTTGCCGGCCAGGACGGCCAGGCAGAAGGCGTCGATCCACTGGTACGCGCTGACGGAGTCCCTCTCACCCTCGGACCCGCGCTCGTAGGTGACCCCGAAGTTCACGTAGTTGAGGAAGACCGAGAACTGGTTGTACGGGTAGTACACGGCGTACTGCACGGCACCCGCTGCGGCCTCGGCGGCGTCCTCGAGGACCGCCTTGGCCTCGGGGGTGCCGAGGTCGGGTGTCTCGACGGAGAGCGCGCCCAGATAGGCCAGGAACTCCTCCGAGATTTGCCACCACTCGTAGGCGGTCATCGGGCCGGCCTTCGACATCGAGTGGACCTGCGAACCGATCCTGTTGGGGAAGTCCTCGCGGGCCACCGTGACCGCGGCCTCGCTCACCCGATGCCGCTCTATCCGCATTGCACCGCTCCCCGCGTACGCGCCGTTTCCCCGGCCGCGAAGTCCAGATGCGGATGGTGTGCCGGGGAGTGAGAAATGCCTACGTTAGCGCTCTTTCCGTCGTGAAGATCGGCCTGCTTTTCACGATGGAGGCTCAGTCCTCGTCTGCGGGGAAGGCGAAGAGCCGGACGTACAGGGGGCGGGCGTCCGGAGCCGCGTCCTCGGCCCGCCGGCTGTACTTCATGAGCAGGGCCATGTAGGCCTCGAAGAACTCCTCGAACTCCGCCAGGGTCATCCGGCCGAGACCGCGGGACGCCTTGACCCAGCGGGGGTCGCGTTCCCAGATCTCGGGCAGGCGGTCGAACAGCCGGAGATCCTCGTCCATGCCGATCCGGTGGAACTCGGTGAGCACGGGACGGTCTTCCGGGGCCAGTTGGTCCGGGGTGGGAAGCCGCATGTCTCGCGGCGCATCGGTCCTGCGCCACCAGCGTTCGCGTCCGCGGGAGCGCTCCGGGATCTCCTCGATGAAGCCGGACTTCTCGAGTTGCCGCAGGTGATAGCTCGTCGTGCCCGTCTTGGCGCCGAGCAGGTCGCCGAGCGTCGTCGACGTCGCGGGGCCGTGCACGCTGAGGTGGCGCAACATGAGCCGCCGCATGGGGTGCGCCAGCGCCTTGAGCCGCGCCGGGTCGTCGAGCATGAACGGCTCGTCATCCTTCATGACGAACACCCTAGTCCTGCAGAACGATATCTGCAGATAAATCTATGCCGAGGTTTCTCTGCAGAATAGATTCGGCATATGAGACCGATTCGACACGTCCTGATCGCGGCCGCCCTCGCGCTGGGCCTGACCGCCGTCCCCGCCGCCGCGAGTCCCGTCGCGGCCGCCACGGTCACGAGCGCCGCCGTAGCCACGAGCGCCGCCACGGTCACGAGCGCCGCCGTAGCCCCGAGTGCCGCCGCGGCCGCCGCGGTCGTCGATGCGGCGGACCCCACCCCCTCCGTGCCACCCGACCTGCGGTCGGTGGAGGTGACCTTCTCCGGAGGGGGAGGCCTTACCTTTCACGGCTCGGTCCTGTCGCCCGGCGACGCGAAGCCCGGGCGGCCCGGCGTCGTTCTGATCCACGGAGCCGGAACGGGCACGCCCCGGACGAAGCTGATGGTCGAGGCCGTCGAGTTCGCCCGCCGGGGCATGTCCGTGCTGATCTATGACAAGCGATCCGTGGACTATTCGCTCTTCCGGCGGTCGTACTCGCTGCTCGCCGACGACGCGCTCGGAGCGGTGGCCGCGCTGCGTTCCCAGCCGGGCGTCGACCCGGCGAAGGTCGGCATCTGGGGGCTCAGCGAGGGCGGCTGGGTGGCGCCGATCGCGGCGGCGCGGTCGGCGGACGTCGCCTTCGTCGTCCTCGTCGGGGCCAACGGCCTGCCGCCGCTCCGGCAGCAGACCTGGGCCGTGGCCGCGGGGCTGCGCAAGGCCGGGGTGTCAGGCTCGCTCGTCGACCGGACGGAGCTCAACCTCTACCGGGCGATCGCCGACGGCGGCATGTTCCCCGAGCCCTACTACGACCCCGAGCCGACGATCGCCGCGGTGAAACAGCCGGTGCTCGCCATCTGGGGTACGCACGACCTGCTGACTCCGCCTGTGGAGAGCCCGCCGATATTCGCCAGAGCGCTCGAAGGAGGAGGCAACGAGAACTACACGTTCCGCTTCTTCCCCGACGCCGATCACGCCGCCCATTGGACCCCCGACGGCGGAGTCACCCGCCTGCCCGAACTCGCCCCCGGTTACGCCGACCAGGTCGGCACCTGGGTGGACGCCGTCACCAGCGGCAGGCCTCCCGCGACGGGCACGGCGGGGCCCGCGCCCGTGCAGGACTCCCTCACCGTTCCGGTGAGCCCTCCGGCCTGGTGGGAGTCGGCGCCGGTCCAGCTCGGGGCACTGCTCCTTTTCGTGGTCGCGTTCACCGCCTACCCGCTGGTCGCCCTGGTGCGGCGGATTCGCGGCGGGTCGCGGGAGCCGGTGACGAGGGCCGCCAGGCTCGTCAGCGCCACCGGGATCGCGGTGGTGCTCGGATCGTTCGCCTACCTCCTCTTCCTGGTGATGACCGGCGGCAAGCTGGCCGTCACCGGGCCCGTCCTGGCGGGGCGGCCGGTCATCTGGCTCGTACTGCAGGCGCTGGCGGTGGTGTCGGCGGCGGCCACGGTCCGCACCGCGGTGGCGTGGCGGCGTGCGCGCGGATCCACCTCGCGAGGGGAACGGGTACGGCTCGGCCTCCTGCTCGCCGGCGGGCTGGCGTTCATCCCCTGGGCCGTCTACTGGGGCCTGCTCCTTCCCTGAAGATCCGCGACCCGAAGGGCGTGGCAGATGGATCCATAGAGGATCGTCTATTACGGATCTATCTGCTACGGTCCTTCTTGTCGCCTATCGAAACAGGAGCAGCAGACATGTCCCCCACATTCGCCTCCGCGCCCGGATCTCCCCGGTCCGCCTGGTCACGCAGGCTCGCCCTCGTCGCGCTCTGTGCCGGGATGCTCATGGTCGTCCTGGACGGCAGCATCGTCACCGTGGCGCTGCCGGCCATCCAGCAGGACCTGCGCTTCTCACCGTCCGGCCTGACCTGGACCGTCAACGCGTACCTGATCCCCTTCGGCGGCCTGCTGCTTCTGTCCGGACGGCTCGGCGACCTGATCGGCCGCAAGCGCGTGCTCCTGGCCGGCCTCGCCGTCTTCACCGTCGCCTCGCTGCTGTGCGGGCTGGCGGGCAGCGCCGAGATGCTGATCGCCACCCGGTTCCTGCAGGGAGTCGGGGGCGCGATGTTCTCCGCGGTCAGCCTCGGCATGATCGTCACGCTGTTCACCGACCCGCGCGAGCGGGCTTCGGCGATCGGCGCCTTCGCCTTCACCGGCGCCGTCGGCGCCTCGATCGGCCAGGTCCTCGGCGGCGTCCTCACCGACGCACTCGGCTGGCACTGGGTGTTCCTCATCAACCTGCCGATCGGCGTCGTCGCCGCTCTGCTCGCCGTACCTCTTCTCGAGAACGAGCGCGGGCTCGGGCTCCGTGACGGGGCGGACGCTCTCGGCGCCGTCCTGGTCACCGGGGGCTCGATGCTCGGCGTCTACGCCATCGTCCAGGCCGAGCAGTACGGCTGGGCGTCGGGGCGCACCCTCGGCCTGGCCGCCGTCGCGCTCGCCCTGATCGCGGGATTCGTCGTCCGTCAGGCCGTCGCGGCCCGTCCGCTGCTTCCGCTGCGCGTGTTCCGTTCCCGGAACGTCTGGGGGGCGAATGTGATCCAGATGCTGGTGCTGGCCGCCATGTTCAGTTTCCAGATCCACGTCGCCCTCTACATGCAGAGCGTGCTCGAGTACGGCGCGACCGCGACCGGCCTCGCGATGCTTCCCGCGGCTCTGACCATCGGGGCGGTGTCGCTCGGCTCGTCCGCCCGTCTGATCGCGCGTTTCGGTGATCGGGCGGTCCTGCTGGCCGGTCTGTTGTTGTTGCTGGCGGCCCGCCTGCTGCTCCTGCGTCTGCCGGTCGACGGCGCGTACGCCGCGGACCTGTTGCCGGTGATGCTGCTCACCGGTGGCGCCGGTCTCGTGCTGCCCGCGCTGACCGGGCTCGGCATGTCGGGCGCCAGGCCCGAGGACGCGGGAGTGACCTCCGGTCTGTTCAACGCCACCCAGCAGATCGGCGCCGCGCTCGGCGTCGCCGCCCTGTCCACCCTGGCCGCGTCCCGCACGCAGGACCTGGCGGCCGAGGGGGTGCGGACGGCGTCGGCGCTGACCGGCGGCTACCACCTGGCGTTCGTCGTCGGGGGCGTGCTGCTGGCCGTCGCGGTCGTGCTCACCGTCCTGGTGCTGAGGAAGCCGGCCACCGAGACTCCGGAGGCCGCGGGGCAGGACGCGGCAGCGCCGGCGACGGTCGCCTGATCGGCGGCGGACGACTGGCCGGCCGGGCGGTCCAGGCCGCCCGGCTTCGGGAGGCGGCAGTGGTCAGATTGCTACTTCAAGTAGTAAACTCGTCGCATGGGTGAGCCTGAGGAAGAGTTCGCTCCGGGGGAGGGCCCGGCTGCCAAGGTCAGCGTCTCTCTGCGGGCCGGCAACATCCGTGCCATCAAGGAACGCGTCGGAGCTCGCGGATTCTCCGCCTACGTGGATGCCGCCGTAGAGCGTCAGATTGAGCGGGATCTGCTGGAAGAGGCTCTTCAGGCCAACGAGGCCCAGAGCGGTCCGATTGCCCAGGTCTTCCGTGACGAGGCGGCGGAGTTGTTCCGCCAGGTGAAGTCCGCACCCGAGCTGCAGGGAGACGACGGATGGCACGCACACGAAGCAAGCTGAGTGCGGGCACCGTCGTCCTCGATTGCGAAGGCCTTTCCCGTTGGTGTGCGGCTGACCAGCGTGTTACGGCGGTCGTGCGTGAGGCTCAGAGTAATGATTTCCGGGTCGTCGTCAGCGCCGTGACACCCATCGAGGCATTCGACACTCGGGTGAAGAGCGATCGGCTGCGCTGGCACCTGTCCAGACTCCGGGTAGAGCCGGTGACGGAAGAGGTCTCTCTCCGTGCGCTCGAACTGCTCCGCGCCAGTGGCCTTCATGGCCATAAGTACGCCATCGACGCGATCGTGGCGGCCACGGCTCTCCACTCCGTCCGGCCGGTGATCGTGCTGACGTCCGACGAGGACGATATGAGGAAACTCTGCGGGAAAGCGGTCCGCCTCGTCAGGGTCTGACGGCCTGAGGGCGGGTGCTCATCCCATCCGGTCTCGGCGTGCTGGCAGTGCGAAGCGCCGAACGCCGGCTGACCGTGAACGTGGCATCTCCTCGGTTCGGCGCTGATCTGGCCTGACAGTCGTCGCGCATTCCTGTTGGCGCGCGATCGGTGCCGCATGCACCACCGAAGGCCGCCGATGCCGATCGGCGTCGTGTCGTCGTAAAGGTCCATCGGACCAAGCATGGTGATTTCGCACCGCATTCCCACGGGCTCCGGCCGTGCGAACCCGCGTCGGGGTGTTTTCCCGGGGGGCCTTGACATGGGAGTGGTGTCATCGCATATTTAACCTACTCGTTTTGAAACAAGGTGGTTATGAATGGCGACCGACCCGCTCAGTCTGGTGTTCCAGGCGCTCGCGGACCCCATCCGCCGCGCGATCCTGACGCGACTGACGACCGGCGACGCGACCGTCGCCGAGCTCGCCGAGCCGTTCGACGTCACACAGCCCGCGATCTCGCGGCACCTCAAGGTGCTGGAGACCGCGGGGCTCATCTCACGGACCCGTCGCGCGACGGCCCGGCTCAGCCATCTGGAGGCCGAGCCGCTCCGCGAGGTGACCACCTGGCTGGCTCGATACCAGCAGTTCTGGGACGAGAGTCACGAGCGGCTCGACGAGCTGCTGGCGGCGCTGCAAAGCAAGCGGCAGGACGACCCCGACCGCACCGACGCGGTCGCAGAGAAGGGAAACGGACATGGTTGACACGAAGATCACCGCCGAGCCGGGTACGTCGCAGATCGTCATCGAGCGGGAGTTCGACGCACCCCGCGACCTGGTCTTCCGCGCCTACACCGAGCCGGAGCTGATCGTCCAGTGGCTGGGTCCGCGCGACCTGGCCATGAAGATCGAGGAGTACGACGTGCGCGACGGCGGGAAGTGGCGCTACATCAGCACGGACGCCGAGGGCAACGAGTACGGCTTCCACGGGGTCTTCCACGGAACCCCGACGCCGGACCTCACCGTGCAGACCTTCGAGTTCGAGGGTGTCCCCGGCCACGTCGCCCTGGAGAGGATCACCCTCGAGGAGCGGAACGGCAGGACGCTGGTGCGCACGTTGTCGAGCTTCCAGTCGGTCGAGGACCGGGACGGCATGGTCGCCTCCGGCATGGAGCACGGCGTCCGCGACAGCGACGAGAGGCTGGCGGAGCTGCTGAAGAGGCTGCAGAACGACTGAGGCGGCGACGGGATGCCTCCGTACAGGGCGGGCGGACCGCCTTCCCTGCACGGAGGACCCACCCCCCACCGCACGGGACGGTTACGCGGACAGGCGGCATGACGTGTTGCTCGAGGGCCCGGGCGCGCCGGCGACCTACATGCGGTAGTCCCACGTGATCTCCTCCGTACGGAGATCCTCCACGAGCTCCCTGACGTACTCGAGCTCGGTCCCGAGCACGGCGAGCTGGTATTCGGACTCGACGAGGAAGATGCGGGGCAGGAACCTCTCCCCGTCGGCCAGCTCGGTCCGCAGGGCGACGATCCGAGTCTCGAGCGCGATCACCCGCGCCTCCAGCGCCGCCCGGGCGTCCTCCGGCTCCAGCACGGGGAGGAACGCCAGCGCGGCGGGGAACTCCGGGAACTCGCGGGACGGAGTGGAGAGCATCGTCCGCATCCACTGCCGCAACGTCTCGCGGCCCTCGTCGGTGAGCTCGTAGACGGTCCTCTCCGGCCGGTTCTCCTCGCGCGAGGTCTCCAGCACCGCGATGAGCCCGTCACGCAGCAGCCGTTCGATCGTCTGGTACACGCTGTTGCGCTGCGCGACGTTGACCACGTCGTCCTTGTGCCGCTCCTTGATCAGCTGCTGCATCCGGTACGCGTGCATCGGCGCCTCGCCGACCAGGGAGAGCAGGGCCATGGCCAGGGGAGATCGCCGGGTCGACATGGCCCCCAGCATAGGGGGCTGTCAGATTCTAGTCATATTATGTATAGTAAGTTTATGACTAAACGAGCTCTTGTCATCGGCGGAGGCATCGCCGGGCCGGTCACCGCAATGGCGCTGCAGCGCGCCGGAATCGACAGCGAGGTCTTCGAGGCCTACGAGCGCGGTTCGGAGGGCGTGGGCGCCTTCCTCACACTCGCGGTCAACGGCCTGGAGGCCCTGCGCGTCCTCGACCTGCACGATCTCGTATGCGACCTGGGCATGGACTCGTCGCTGATGCGCATGAGCAACGGGCGGGGAAAGCACCTGGGGGAGCTCGCGCAGCCGTCCCGGACGCTGAAGCGCGCCGACCTCTACCAGGTGCTGCGCGACGAGGCCGTACGGCGAGGCGTGCGCGTCCACCACGGCAGACGCCTCGTCGACGCCTCGATCGCGGACGGACGGGTGCGGGCCGACTTCGCGGACGGCACGCACGCGGAAGGGGATCTGCTGATCGGAGCCGACGGGCTGCGCTCCCGCACGCGCACGATCATCGACCCCGGCGCGCCGCGCGCCCGTCACGTCGGCCTGCTCAACACGGGTGGGTTCGCCCGCGGCGTCACGGTGCCCGGCGACCCCGGCACGAGCTACTTCATCTTCGGGAAGAGGTGCTTCTTCGGATACCTGATCCACCCGGACGGCGAGGTCTGGTGGTTCGCCAACCCGCCGAGCCCCGAGGAGCCGACCCGGGAGGAACTCGCGGCGATCACGCCGGCCGTGTGGAGGGCGAAACTGGTGGAGCTCTTCCGAGACGACATCGGGCCGATGCTCGACATCATCGGGGCGACCGACGACATCATCGCCGGTTGGAACACCTACGACTTCCCGAGCGTCCCGAAGTGGTTCAACGAGCGGATGGTGATCGTGGGCGACGCCGCGCACGCGACCTCGCCGTCGGCGGGACAGGGCGCGTCCATGGCGATCGAGGACGCGGTCGTGCTCGCCATGTGCCTGCGCGACGTCCCCGGCACCCGAGACGCCTTCGCCGCCTACGAACGGCTGCGGCGAAGGAGAGTGGAGCGGGTCGTCAAGCAGGGCCGGCGCAACGGGAGCGGCAAGGCCCCGGGCGCCTTCGGGGCCTTCGTCCGGGACCTGGGCATGCCGCCGGCCATGCGCCAGATTGCGAAGAGGGACCTGATGGCGTGGATCCACGACTACCGGATCTCCTGGGAGGACCCGGTGGCGGCGCCGCTCGGCTGAGCCGTCCCGCAGGGGGACGGTCAGCTCGGGCGCATGTCCTCCACGTGGACGACGGCGGGCTCACGCCCGTCGCGATCACGCTTGCGCCGGCCGAACAGGCCGACGTGCAAGTGCTCGTGCTCCTCCAGTTCGTCGGGCGAGACGTAGGTGAGGACGTCAGGATGATGGCCGGTCACCGCCCAGCCGGGGACGTCGTCGAGCGCGATGACGTTGAAGTCGCCGGCCGGACTGCCCACGTGGACGGGGCCGTACTCCCGGAGGATGGGTCGCTTGCTGGGCCAGGTTTTCGGTGGGCTCCATGAGGATCACGCAGGTTCCGTGTGTGAACAGGACCCACGACTTGGCGGGATCCAGCAGCCTGCGCCAAATCTCGATCATGGTCTCGTGGTTCATGCCGGGCAGGCTACCGACCGGCTACGACAGGAGCCGTGGGACCGAGGGGCGGCGCGCGTCGCCCGGCCGCCCCTCGTCTCCCGGGCCGCGTCAGGCCGGTTTGCGTGCTTCGATGAGGAACCGCGTCGCGTGGGCGACGAACGGCCCGTCCGCCTGGATCCGTTCGTGGAGGGCCTTCAGCTCCGCGCGGTAACGGCCGACGGTGAAGCCGGGGACGATCCAGACGACCTTCCGCAGGAAGTAGATCACCGCCCCGATGTCGTGGAACTCGGTGCGCAGGCGCTCCATCCGCAGATCGACGACCTCGAGGCCTGCCGCCTCGGCCTCCTGTCTGGCCGCCTCGGGGTCACGATGGGAGTTCGGCGCCTGGGGCCCGAGGAAGACCTCCGTGAGCTCCACGACGCTGCGGGGACCCACCTGCTGTGACAGGTAGGCCCCTCCGGGCCGGAGCACACGGGAGATCTCGTTCCACCAGGTGACCACCGGATGCCGGCTGATCACCAGGTCGAAGACGCCGTCGGCGAACGGGAGGCGGGGCTCGTCGTCGTCGGCGATGACGGCGACGCCGCGCGGGCGCAGCCGCTGGCTGGCGCGCACGATGTTCGGCGGCCACGATTCGGTCGCCACCGTCAGGGCGGGCAGCCACGGCACACCCGCGAGCACCTCACCGCCCCCTGTCTGGATGTCGAGTGCGGCCGAGGCATGGGGCATCCGCTCCGCGATCAGCCGCGAGTAACGCCACGACGGGCGCTCCTCCGTCGCACGGCCGTGCAGCCAGGAGAAGTCCCAGCCTTCGACCGGGACGGACTCGGCGTCGGCCACGAGTTCGTCAAATGTCCATGTATTCGTCACGTCCCCAGGCTGACAGTGGCCCTCATGCGCCGTCCAAGGGATTTCCCGTGCCCGGGGACCTGCCCGTCACCAGCAGGGTCTTGCCCACAGTCGCCCGGGACTGGATGGCGGCGTGGGCGTCGGCCGCCCGCTCAAGCGGGAAGCGCTGCCCGATCGACGGCCGCAGCCGGCCCGCGGCCGCCTCCGCCAGCGCGTCCGCGGTGAACGCCCGCGACGCCTCGGGCGTCAGTTGGGCGCCGCGGAGGAGGAGAACGTCGCGATCAGCCGCCTCCTCCTCCGAGACGCCGGTCCACCGGCCGCTCGCCATGCCGAAACTCAGCATCCGGCCGCGGCGTTCGAGCAGGTCGAACGCCGACCGGCCGATCTCGCCGCCGACTCCGTCGAAGGCGACGTCGACGCCGCCTCCGTTTTCGCGGACCCGGTCCGTCCAGTCCGCCTGCAGGTAGTCGACCGCCACGTCGGCGCCCAGGTCACGGGCCACCCGGCCCTTGTCGGCGCCGCCGGCGGCCGCGATGACGGTCGCCCCGGCCGCACGGGCCAGCTGCACCAGCAGGCCGCCGACGCCTCCGGCCGCCGCCTCGACCAGGACGCGTTCTCCGGGGCGTGGCGCCGCCGTCTGGAGGAGCCACATCGCCGTGCGACCGTCGGCCAGCAGGGCCACCGCGCTGTCGAGCGCCAGGCCGTCGGGCACCTCGATCAGCCCGGCGGCGTCCACAGCGGCGAGTTCGGCGTAGCCGCCCGAGCCGCCGGTGCCGCAGACCACCCTCGTGCCGACCAGGCGGTCGTCCGCACCCTCACCCACGGCGACCACCACGCCGCCGACGCCGTTGCCGGGGATCATCGGGAGCTCCGCCTTGAACGGCCCGAAGCCGCCCGCGCGGAACTGGGTCTCGACGAAGGTGATGTTCGCGAACGCCACCTCGACGAGCGCCTGGCCCGGGCCCGCCACCGGGTCGGGGGTGTCGGAGGCGACGAGCACCTCGGGACCCCCGAACTCCTTCAACCACACCGCACGCACGTGATCCCCCTCCGGCCGATCGGATACCGCGATGGGAGTGTGCAACTTCAACCTAAGTTGAAGTCAAGCGGCGGCCGCGGAGCGTGGACGATCTCCCCGCTGTGTCGTACCGCTCGCGAACCCTTGCCCATTCGCATGGACTAAAGCCGGATATATCCGGAAAGTGACAAAGGGTCGGGATTTCCCAGTGGAGGGTACGTCTCCTCGTGGGGGGGACGCCATGAAGAAGATCGTCGCTGTGGCCGTGCTCGCTGCGATGACCATGCTCGGTGCGGTCACCACCGCGTACGCGGACGGCCGGCATCGAGCGGACGGCAGACAACAGGAAGAGGTCAGCAGGGGGCAGTACGCCATCCTGCTCGGACAGTGCCGCTTCGGGGACACGTCCGGCGCCCGGACGCAGTGCCGGAAGGACGTCAGGCTGAACTACCGCATCGGCGCACTGAACCCCAATCTCGACTGCCGCACCTACTCCAGCGTTTCGGTCTGCGGCGAACTGACCCTCAGCCCGCGAGAGCAGGCCTGCGTGAGCGAGTCCGTCGGGGCGGGGCTGACCTTCCGCCGGGCCGAGGTGGAATGTTTCGCCTTCGGGTGACGCACGACGGGAGGAGACCGCCCGCGGCGTCCATGATTCGTCCGACCGCCACCACAAAGTGATCTAACCTGCCGGGGTGGACGCCAACAGTCAGGGCGCCGTCCGACTTCTGCGAGCTCTGCTGCGTACGGCGGCGTTATTCACGGAGACGGGCCGATCCGTCTACCAGGACCACTTCCCCCACGTCCGCTGGATGCCCGTCTCGGATCTGGGCGGCCATGCCGTACGGCTCGGCCTGGAACTGGCGGTGCTCGGCCACGAACTCGTCTTCGAGATCCGCGCCGGGCTGGAGGAGGACCGGTTCACGATCGAGGGAGACATGGTGCTGGACGGCGAGGTGGTCCAGCTGGCGCTTCCCCCCGCTGCGACCGCCGACGTGGAGCGGTTCGTCGCCGTGCTCGACCGGTATGCCGAGGAGCTGACGGAGCCGGCCCGGGCGCACGTCGGCGCACTGATCGAGTCGTTCGCCCAGGAGGTGTGACGACCGCCCGGACGCCTAGAGCGCCCGGAGGCCCTGGATGACCTCGCGGAGGATGCGCTCCTCCGGGAGCTGGGCGACCGTCGCCTGCGGCCGCGCCGTGACGAGGCCCTGGTCGCGCAGGTCGCTGAGCAGGATGCGGATGACGTTGAGCGACACCCCCATGTCGGATGCGATGTCGGCGACCGAGGCGGGGGCGAGGCACAACTGGAGGATCCGCAGGTGCTCCGGAGGCAGCCCCGCCGCCCGCGTGTGGGCGGACGGCACCGTTCTGATCATGGTCATCAGGTCGAGGTCCGGCCCGCTCGGCCGGGTGCGGCCCCGCGTGAGCGTGTAGGGGCGAAGGAGCGGGCCGAACTCCTGCTCTGTCATGACGACTCCTCCTGGGCGCGCTGCCACCCTGCCTGGAAGGAGCCGAAGACGTCACGGGGTTCCTCGCGCAGCTGCGGCGCCAGATTGGCCTGCCGTACGCGCCTGGGCAGCGAATCCCCGTCGCCGTCCACGGCGGTGGATACGGACACGGAGACGTCGGCGGCGGGCGGGGTGAGCGCGAGAACCGGCGGAGCCGGCGGCCGCGGCGGGATCAGCCGCTCGACGGAGTGTTCGTCGCCGGCGTTCTCCACCACGATCTCCTTGGGCAGGAGCACGACCGCGCTGGTCCCGCCGTACGGCGAGGCCCGGAGGGACACGCGCACGCCGTGGCGCCTGGCGAGCAGTCCAACGACGAACAGGCCCAGGCGGTCGCTGTCGGCCAGGTCGAACTCGGGCGGATCGGCCAGCCGGTCGTTGAGCTGCGCCAGCTCCTCCGGGCTGATGCCGAGACCGCGGTCCTCGATCTCCACCGCGAACCCGCGCGCCACCACTTCACCGCGCACGATGACCTGGGTGTGCGGCGGCGAGAAGATCGTGGCGTTCTCCACCAGTTCGGCGAGGAGGTGGACGAGGTCGGTGACGCTTCCGCCGATGACCGCCGGGCCGTGCGGCACGACCACGCTCACGCGGAGGTAGTCCTCGACCTCCTCGACGGCCGCGCGGGCCACGTCGTAGAGGCTGACGGGGTTGCGCCATCCGCGGCCGGGGTGCGCGCCGGACAAGATGATCAGGCCCTCGGCGTGGCGGCGCATGCGGGTGGTCAGGTGGTCGACCGCGAAGAGCTTGTCCATCGTGTCGGGATCGGCGACCTGCTGTTCGAGCTCGTCGAGCAGGGCGAGCTGGCGCTGCAGGAGCGACTGGCTGCGACGGGCGAGGTTGAGGAACGCCTTCCCGACGCCCTTGCGGAGCTCCGCCTGGCCGACGGCGGCCTCCACTGCGGTGTGCTGCACCGAGGTGAAGGCGTTGCCGACCTCGACGACCTCGGCCGTGTCCCCCCGGGTGACGATCGGCGGCGTCTCGGCGACGACGTCGACGTCCTCACCCCGGCGCAGGCGCTGGACGATGCCGGGAAGGCGCCGGTCGGCGAGTTCGTGCGCGGCCCGCCGGAGCCCGACGAGCTCGGTGGTGAGTCCGCGGGCGAACCTGACGGAGATGAACAGGGTGGCGATCACCGCGATCAGGCCGAGGGCGCCGGCGACGCCGATGCGGTAGAGCACGCGCTTGGCCAGGGGAAGGGCGCGGTCGGCGATCGCCTTGCTGCCGTCTCCGCTGATCTGCGAGAAGGTGCCGACCAGTCCCTCGGTGGTGGTGTGCCAGGCGTCCGCGTCGCGGGGCAGCCTCGTGTTGGGCTGCACGCCGACCATGATCTCGTTCTCCATGGACACGAACGTGGCGTAGGCGGGCGAGGCGTTCACCGCCGCGAACCCCTTGATCAGCTCGGAGTCGAGCTGGCTGGTGCCGAGCTGGTAGAGGAGGCGGCGCTGGCCGACCATCTTGCCGAAGGCGTCGCGTTCGTCTGGGGAGATCCTGCCGATCGCGAGCACGCCCGTGATCAGCGCGGACTCCTGGCTCATCACCTCGCGGCTGCGGCCGATCAGGATGATGGCCTTGGTCTGCTCGATGAGGTCCATGTCGGGGGAGATCATCAGGCGGTCGTACGCCTGGAAGCCGACCTCGGCGACGGCGCTGTAGTCCTCGATCGCCTCCAGGCGGGACAGGCTGTGGCCGTCGACGCGGGCGCGCAGGGCGTCGAACCTGCGGACCTGGCCGATGAGCTCCTGGATGCGCTGCCACATGGCCGCCGGCGTCTCGTCCTGCGCGTTCTGTGCGACGCGGGCCAGTTCCTCGAGAGAGGCGTCCGTGCGCTTGCGCTGGGCGTCGAGATCGTCGCGGACGGAGGACTTCCTGCCGAGGTAGGCGGCGGACAGGAGCCGTTCCTGCTGGATTTCGCCGAGCAGCGAGCGCGTGGGCACCACGACGTTGTCGTACACCGTCTGGATCTTGAGCAGTTCGAGTCCGCTCTGGACGGTGAGAGTGGCGGCGAATCCCCAGATCACCGCGAGGGCGGTCAGCGGAACCAGCAGGATCGCGAAAATCTTGAAACGAATGGAACGTTTCCGTCCAGCCATGAGCCCCGCCCGTTCCGAAGACACATGTGTCAATAGTGGCGAAACCCTAGCAATGGGTGAGGAGGGATACCAAGGATTTGTACTGGCAAGTTCTGACATTTCACGATGGCGTGTCTGCCTCTGTGATCATGGTCAGAAGGTGCGTGGGGTAAGGGCGATGTGGCCGACCCTTGTGTACGGCCCGGCGAAATCCGTTTACCGGCTTTTATGGCGGCGCAGATCATCCCTTTCCGGGGTATTTCCCCTATTTCCTGGCGGGGTTTTGGACCGCTCCCTAGGCTTGCTCATTTTGTCTGATTGTCAGACAATCTGCGCATGGCTCTGCGATCCGGTCCACTCGTCGTCATGGCCGCCGCGGCCCTGTGGGGCACGGCGGGCACGGCGGGCGTCGTGGCCGCGGCGGACCCCGTGCCGCTCGCCGCCGCACGTCTGGTGCTCGGCGGAGCGGTGCTCGCCGCCGTGGCCGTCCTGTCCCGGCCGCGGGGCGCGAAGTCCCGGGTCGCCCCCGTTCGCTCGCGAGACGTGGCGCCCCGGCACACCGGCGACGGACGCCGGATGGGATGGGGGCCCGTGCTGGCGGCCGGCGCCGTCGCGGGCTACCAACTGTGCTTCTTCGCCGCCGTCCAGCGCACCGGCGTGGCCATCGGCACCGTGGTGGCGATCGGCAGCGGACCGGTGTTCACCGGGCTTCTGTCCTGGCTCGTCGGCCGTGAACCCCCGGCCCGCCGCTGGGCGTTCGCCACCGCCGCGGCCGTCGCCGGCTGCGCGGTCCTGGTCGGCGGAGGCGGCGTGACGGGCGGGGCGGATCCGTGGGGCATCGCCCTCGCGCTGCTCGGAGGCCTGCTCTACGCCTCCTACGCGGTCGTCGCTGCACGGGCGATCGGGCGCGGCACGGACTCGGGCGTCGTCATGGGCGTCATGTTCGGCGGAGCGGCCGTCATCATGCTGCCCGTCCTGCTCGTGACCGGCGCGGGCTGGCTCGCGCACCCGCGTGGCCTGCTCGCGACGCTGTATCTCGGTTGTGCGACGACGGCCCTGGCCTATCTCCTCTACGGAAGGGGCCTGCGGACCACCCCGGTCGCGACCGCGGCGACGCTGGCGCTCGCCGAGCCCGCGGTCGCGGCGTTGCTCGGCCTGGTCGTGCTGGGAGAGCAGCTGTCCCCGGTCTCATGGGGAGGTCTCGCGCTGCTCGGCCTGAGCCTCGCCGTCGTCGCACTTCCCGGCGGAACCGTCTCCGGCCCGGTGGACAGGGCGCCCGCGCGTCTAGGCTCGGTGCCGTGACCACGCTCAGGCCCGTCTCCACCGTCGAGGCGCTCGCCGCGGCACTGCGCGAGCGCGTGCTGTCCGGAGACATCGGGCCGGGGGAGGCGGTGACCGAGCAGGAGTCGTCCGCCCGGTACGGCGTCGCCCGTCCGACCGTGCGTGAGGCTCTCGCCGTCCTCGTCCACGAAGGGCTGCTGCGACGCGAGCGCAACCGCAGCGCGTACGTCCCGGAGGTCACGCCGGACGACCTCGCGGACCTGATGTACGTCCGGCTGCCGCTCGAGGAGTTGATGGCGGGGGCGCTGGCAGGCCGTCGCGTGTCCGAGGCGGAGGCGGCGCTGGACCGGATGGGCGGCCTGTCCGCCGACGCTCCGTGGGCCGCGGTGGTGGCCGAGCACATGGCACTGCACGAGGCGTTGATCGCCGCCGTCGGCAGCCCGCGCCTGGACCGTCTCTACGGCACGCTCGCGGCGGAGACGCGGCTCGGCCTGGTGCGCCTGCGCGACCTCTACGGAGACCGTCACGAGCTGGTGGCCGAGCACAGGGAACTGCTTCGGACGATCGCCCGGGGCCCCGAGGACGAGGCACGCCGGGCGGTGCGGGACCATCTGCGGTGGCGCGAATCGTGACCTCTCTTGCACGGAGCGCCCACAAGTCGTCACAATCGCGCCCATGCACGGCAACGCAGTGCCGGATTCCTATGTCTATGTCACCGAAGAGGGCGTCGCCCGTCACTACTCCGACGGCAGCGTCGAGGCCCTCGCGTGGGAGGACGTCGCGGAGGTCCGGGTCGGCGGGCTGGCACCGGCAGAGGACCGGCCCGACGTGCTCATCGTCCTTCTCGACCGCGACGGGGAGGGCTGCGTCGTCCCCCGGTCGGCGACCGACGCCGGCTTCCTCGCCCGGCTGAGATACCTGCCCGACTTCGACCTCGAACGGCTGCGCACGGCACTGGATTCGGCCGGCGACGCTTACGTGGTCGTCTGGCGCAGTCCCGATCCGCCTTCCCCGTTACCCGACCTCGAATACGACTGAGCCCTCCCGCTCTCAGGCGCCGTGCCGCCCGCCACCGGCACGGAACCTCTCCACCCCGGCCAGGCCTTCGGCCCGCATGGCGTCCAGCGACGCGAGGCCGTGCCGGAACTCGCCGGCCATGGCCTCGTCCTCCGGCAACCCCTCCTGCTCGAGCGCGGCCAGGCGGTCCTGACGCAGGCACACCTGGGGAAGCTCCGCGAGTTGCGCGGCGAGCGCCTCGGCGGCCTCGCGTGCCGTGCCGGCCGGGACCAGCCGGTTGACCAGGCCGATGTCCAGCGCCTCCCGCGCGGGCACGGCCCGGCCCGTGAGGATCAGATCCAGCGCACGTCCCGTGCCGATGAGGCGCGGCAGCCGCACGGTGCCGCCGTCGATGAGCGGCACGCCCCACCTGCGGCAGAAGACGCCGAACGTCGCGTCCTCGGCGGCGACGCGCAGGTCGCACCACAGGGCCAGCTCCAGACCTCCCGCGACGGCGTAACCCTCGACCGCGGCGACGACCGGCTTGGACAGGCGCATCCTGGTGGGACCCATGGGCCCGTCGCCGTCCGGTTCGACCCGGTTGCCGCGGTCGGTGCCCACCGCATGGAGGTCGGCGCCCGAACAGAACGTGCCCCCCTCGCCCCACAACACGGCGACGGACGCGCTCTCGTCGTCCTCGAACGCGTGGAACGCGTCCGCGAGCGCCGTCGCGGTGGCCAGGTCGACCGCGTTGCGGACGTCGGGCCTACTCAGGACTACGGTCGTCACCGGGCCGCGCCGGTCGATGCGTACGGACATATCGAAAATGTAGTTCCGCGCGCCTTCGGTCCCAAGTCTCCCTACGCTTGTGCGTCGGCGAGGGAGACGGCCACGTCGAACCGGCCTGAGCACAGGTTTCGGCCGACGGGGCCGCATCGAACCATCTTCCACGCCATTTCCGGACGGGTGAACCGCGGCGGTATTTCATGCTAATGGGGCACTGTTGGACCGTTCCGTCAAGCCATATCGGCCGCTTCACCGCGGCCGATTGTGGACAGTGATCACCGTTCCATCCCGTCCGGTCGCTCTTTAGTATCGATCTGGGTGCCCGGCCCTGGAACGCCTGAGTTCCCTGTGAACCGTTGGGATGCTTTATGCGTCAATCTCCTGCACACTCCAGCGACTAAGGGCGTGGTGAGATGGAAGCTCGTGCGGGGCTGCCCGAACCTCCGGTGGTTCCCCTTGACGTCGTTGTGCGGTCGTCGCCCAGCATGTGGACCGCCTCCTACCGCAAGGTTCTGGTAGCGGGCGACCTGCTCTCCGCGGTTATCGCCTTCTCCGTCGTCGAGCTCACCCGGTTGTGGGTAGGGGCGTTCATCCCGCTCTACGACATCTACTTCGGGCTCGCCCTCACGGCCATCTGGCCCTTGACCATGGGGATGGCCGGCGGATATCGCAAGCGCGCCCACGGAGAGGGCACCGCCGAGTTCCGCGCCGTCACCGAGGGCGGCGTGGGCCTGATCGCCGTCGTCGCCATCGGCGCGTACGCCACGCAGACGATGATCGCCAGAAGCTACGTCATGGCGATGTTGCCGCTCGCCATCTTTCTGACGCTGTTGTTCCGGCACCAGATGCGCAAGCGCCTGCACCGCGCCCGCACCAACGGTGAGTACATGCGGCGGGTGGTGGCCGTCGGCCACCGGGCCTCCGTCATCGACCTCGTGATGCAGTTCAGGCGTCAGCCGTACCACGGCATGCGGGTGGTGGCCGCGTGCCTGCCGTACGGAGCGGACGGAGAGCAGATGCTCGACGTCGACGGCGTGCCGGTGCTCGGCGACTTCGGCGACGTGCCCGCGATCGTCGACATGGTCGCGGCCGACACGGTCGCCGTGCTCGCGTGCCCGGAACTGGACGGCACCGCCCTGCGCCGTCTCGCCTGGGGAATCGAGTCCAGGGGCGCCGACCTGTTCGTCGCGCCCGCCCTCATGGACGTCGCCGGCCCCCGCATCAGCGTGCGGCCCGTCGCGGGCATGCCGCTGCTGCACGTGGAGCATCCCGACATCAACGGCATCCGCCAGGCCGTCAAGAGCGCGTTCGACAAGGTCGTCGCCTCGCTGGCGCTGTTCATCCTGGCCGTGCCCATGCTGGTCATCGCCGTCATGATCCGGGCGACGTCCCCCGGCAAGGCGCTGTTCCGGCAGACCAGAGTGGGACGCCACGGTCGTGAGTTCCAGGTCCTGAAGTTCCGGACGATGGTCGCCGACGCCGAGCGTCTCAAGCATGTTCTTCTTCAAGAGAACGAGTCGGACGGCGTGCTCTTCAAAATGAGGAACGATCCACGGATCACCGGGGTCGGCGGTCTGCTCCGACGCTACTCCCTGGACGAGCTGCCCCAGCTTCTCAACGTCCTGCGCGGGGAGATGTCGCTCGTCGGCCCCCGGCCGCCGCTCCCCGCCGAGGTCGCCCAGTACGGCACCGACGTCCGCCGCCGCCTCGTGGTCAAGCCGGGGATGACGGGATTGTGGCAGGTGAGCGGCAGGTCCGACCTGTCATGGGAAGAATCGGTCCGCCTCGACCTGCGTTATGTGGAGAATTGGTCCCTTATGTTGGATCTCCAGGTCTTATGGAAGACCTGGTCGGCGGTCACCCGTGGAGAAGGGGCTTACTGAGTTGAAGGCGCTCGTCCTGGCCGGCGGATCAGGTACCCGGCTCAGGCCCATCACTCACACCCAGGCGAAGCAGTTGGTGCCGGTCGCCAACAAGCCTGTCCTGTTCTACGGCCTCGAGGCCATCGCCTCGGCCGGCATCAAGGACGTCGGCATCGTGGTGGGGGACACGCAGGCCGAGATCGAGGCCGCGGTCGGGGACGGCTCGGCCTTCGGTCTCCAGGTGACCTACCTCCGGCAGGCGGCGCCGCTGGGGCTGGCGCACGCCGTCCTCATCGCACGTGACTACCTGGCCGACGACGACTTCGTGATGTACCTCGGGGACAACTTCATCGTCGGAGGGATCGACGGCCTGGTCGAGCGCTTCCGCGCCGAGCGCCCGAGCGCCCAGATCATGCTGACCAAGGTCCCGGACCCGCGGCAGTTCGGAGTCGCCGAACTCGACGCAACCGGCAGGGTCGTGGGCCTCGAGGAGAAGCCCCGTGAGCCCAGGAGCGACCTGGCCCTGGTGGGCGTCTACCTGTTCACCCCCGCGGTCCACGAGGCCGTCGCCACGCTGAAGCCGTCCGGGCGGGGGGAACTGGAGATCACCGACGCCATCCAGTCGCTGATCGACGCCGGGCACGACGTGCAGCCGGCGCTGATCTCCGGTTACTGGAAGGACACGGGCAACGTCGCCGACATGCTGGAGGTCAACCGGCTCGTGCTGGAGTCGCTCGAGCCGCGCCTGGACGGAGACGTCGAGGACTCCGAACTCATCGGCCGGGTGGTCGTCGAGGCGGGCGCCTCCGTGCGCGGCTCCCGGATCGTCGGCCCGGTCGTCATCGGCGCCGGAACCGTCATCACGGACTCCTACGTCGGGCCGTTCACATCGGTGGCCAAGGACTGCCGCATCAGCCACAGCGAGATCGAGTACTCGATCCTGCTCGCCCGTTCGTCGATCGACGGCGTCCACAGGATCGAGGCCTCACTGATCGGCCACGACGTGGAGGTCACCCCAGCGCCCAGAACGCCCAAGGCGCATCGTCTGGTGCTGGGGGACCACAGCAAGGTGCAGATCAGCTCCTGAGGGCCGACGCGCCTCAGTTCGTGCGGGCGTGCTCCTCGGCCTCGGCCTCGTACTCGAGCGCCAGGTCCTCCGGCATCTCCGCGAGGTCGGTCGAGCGCTTGAAGTCACGCAGGGTCGTGCCCGTGCACCGGGCGTCCACGTTGGGCGCCGCACGACGCGCCCGCACGTCGTCGACGTTGACCGTGCGGAAGTCGATGCTGAAGCGGGTGCGGCCCGAGGTGTTCGGGACCGTCGAGTGGAGCTGCGCACCGGAGAACAGCATCATGCCGCCGGCGTCGGGCACCACGCGAACCTGCGGGTCGAGCTCGATCTCCTCTTCCGGCTTGGGCTGCTCGCGGGTGTCCGAGTGGATGTGCTGCGAGGCCGTGACCCGGGACGAGCGGTTCCACTCGGCGTAGTCGTACCGCGCGCTGCCGTTGGCGACAGGACGGTCGAAGTACTTCGGGTGGAAGGCCATCACGTTGTCCGCGACGACCGGGTAGATCGGGATCCACCAGTTGACCTGGTTGAACGGGGCGGAGTACCAGCAGTCGCGGTGCGGGTGGAAGGCGTAGGAGATGCCCGAGGTGAGGTAGTCGTTGGAGGTCGAGGTGCGCAGGCGGGGCACGTCGAAATAGGTGCGGTCCAGCTCGCAGCCGAGCTCCTCCATGACCAGGGGCAGCAGCTTCTTGCACTGGGGATGGTGGATGAACCGGGGCTTGAGCTGCGAGAGCAGGGCCGCGAACTCCTCCACGGGCATTTCGAACTGTGCCGTCTCCGGGTCGCGGCCGCCGAACGCCTCCTCGATCAGTTCGCGCGCGAAACCGATCAGCTCCGTCGAGGACGCCGAAGCCGGGTAGACGAACACGTCGCCCTTGTAGAGGAGCGACCGCCGCGTCTCCTCGTCGACGCCACTGTTCGAGTGCACTGTGGTCATGGTGAAAGTTCTCCCTCGTCTCGCATGCCGCGTCGCATGCTAGTCACCGACAGTCGATAGGACGCGCCCGCGGGATCACCGGATTACGCGCCCGGGTCAGCCTTCGCAGGGCAGCGAACCGATTGTGGACGTGACCCGGTACCGGCTGTCGATGGTGACCAGCTTGTTACCGGACCACGTGGTGTTTCCGCAGTCGGAGTCGCTCGGCCCGTAGTCCCATGACTTGTTGACCACCAGGTTGTTCTTCGCGACGGTCCCGTCCGAGGCGCGCAACCGGATCGTGTAGGTGCCGCCGATCAGCAGGTTGTTCGTGACGGAGACGCCCGTGCTCGAGTCCACCAGGAAGACCGGCGCCGTGTGGTCGGGGGCGTCGCTCTGGTCGACGGTGTTGTGGTCGAAGATCAGGCCGTCACCGCGTCCGACCGTCTGGATGCCGTCGGAGTGGTCGCCGGAATGCGAGCACAGCTTGAGGAAGGAGTCGCTGATCTTGACGTTGTCGCCGGCGACGCTGACGCCGTCCACGTGGTTGCGGATGTGCAGGCCGGTGGCCGTGAACTGGGCGTTCCAGAGGCCCGGTGTGCTGTCACAGCCGCTCTCCGGGCCGATCGTGGAGTCCGAGATGGTGAACGGATAGATCTTCCGGTCGTACTCGTTCTTCACGTCGCCGTCGATCAGGCTGTTCCTGACGACGACGTCGGCCGCGGTGATGAGCAGGGTGCCGGTGACGTGGACGCCGTCGAGGACGGTCCCGCGCCTGGTGACCCGGTAGGTGTCGCCGGTCATGTTCGAGGCGAGCGTCTTCAGCTTCTTGCCTGCCGGCACACCCGTGCAGGTCGGCGTCGGGAAGGCCGGGCAGTTCCCGGTCGAGCCCTGTGCCTCGAGAGGCGGCTTCGGCGAGGGAGACGGCGACTTGGAGGGCGACTTGCGCGGAGTGGGCTTCGGCTTGACCGGCGTCGGAGTGGGCTCGGGGCCGCCGTCGAGCCACCGGTAGATGACGTCGACGTAGTAGTTGTAGTTCTTCGGGTTCCACTGCGTCGGGAAGCCGCCGCCCTTGCCGTAGCGGTAGACGCCGGTCTTGTCGGCCTCGGACGACAGCGGGCCGGACCGCAGCGAGGTGGCACGCGGCCGGCCCACGTAGACGCCGTTCTCCGTGTGGTACGAGACGGTGTACACGTTGCCCTTGGCCACCATGGCGGGTTCGTCGAACGTGGCCTCCTGCCACCCCGTGGCCGTCTCGTCGGTGAAGGTGACCTTGGCCAGACGGTTGCCGTCCGCGTCCCAGAGGCTGCCGGTGTGCCGGCCCTCCTCGCCGGACGCCTTGTAGAAGCGGATGCCCGCCACCCAGCCGTTGCGCGAGACGGTGAAACGCGTGCCGAGTTCGAGGGGCACGTCGTCCGCGTGCCGCGGCACGTTCATCTTGGCGGCCGGCTTCCAGAAGCTGACCTCTTTCATCTTGGGCGTCACCACCGGCGCCGCGACGACGGATCCGTCCGCGACAGCGGGCCCGTTCGCCTTCGTGGGCTCCGTGCCGCCCGTCGCCGTCTGCCACACCGCGTACGACGCCGCGCCTGCGAGGACGACGGCGAGCACGGACGCCGTGATCACTCTGGCGCGGCGCCGCGGTGAGCGGTCCTCCCCGAAATCGTGACGGGAAGAGTGCGAGTGGGCCATGTCTGGAGACCTCCGCGCCTGTGCGCCCGGTTCGATGTCGCTCTGCCGGACCGTTTTCCAACCGACCGCAGGGCCATTGGCCATTGTGACGGTAGTGATAACAGTCGCGCATCAATCTTGCCGACATTTCCCGTCCTGTCCACTTAAGACCGAAAGGGGAGCCAACCGATTCCGCGGATAAGGAGTCGCTATATCCGTTGGGCATGTCCGGAGCCGACATGCGGCAGAATCACGTCCGAGGTCTCAGTCGACAGGTTGGATCCCCAGTGAAGCTTCTCGTCACCGGTGGTGCCGGATTCATCGGTTCCCACTACGTCCGTACGGTTCTCACCGGCGGCTACCCCGCGTTCGCCGGGGCGTCGGTCACGGTCCTCGACCGTCTGACCTACGCAGGCAACCTGAGCAACCTCGCTCCCGTCGAGGGCGGCTACGACTTCGTCCAGGGCGACGTCTGCGACGCCGACCTGCTCGCCGAGGTCGTCCCCGGGCACGACGTGGTCGTGCACTTCGCCGCGGAATCGCACGTGGACCGCTCGATCGACGGTGGGGCGGACTTCGTCCGTACGAACGTCCTCGGGACGCAGGCGCTCATGGAGGCCTGCCTGGCGGCCAAGGTGAGCCGGGTGGTCCAGGTCTCGACCGACGAGGTCTACGGCTCGATCGAGACCGGGTCCTGGGACGAGAGCGCGCCGCTGGCCCCGCGCTCGCCGTACTCGGCCTCCAAGGCGGGCGCCGACCTCATCGCCCGCGCGTACGCGGTGACCCACGGCCTGCCGGTCTCGATCACCCGGTGCGGCAACAACTACGGGCCGTACCAGTTCCCCGAGAAGGTCATCCCGCTGTTCATCACCAACCTGCTCACCGGAGGCTCCGTCCCGCTCTACGGCGACGGCGGCAACATCCGGGACTGGGTGCACGTGGACGACCACTGCCGGGGCATCCAGCTCGTGGCCGAAGTGGGCGAGCCCGGCGAGATCTACCACATCGCGGGCACGGCCGAGCTGACCAACCTGGAGCTCACCAAGCGCCTGCTCGCCGAGCTCGACGCCTCCTTCGACCGGGTCGAGCGCGTCGCCGACCGGAAGGGGCACGACCGGCGTTACTCGCTGGACGACGCCAAGCTGCGCGCCCTCGGGTACGCCCCCCGGGTCGGCTTCGACGAGGGCATCTCGGAGACCGTCCAGTGGTACGTCGACAACCCGTCGTGGTGGAAGCCGCTGCGGTCGGACGCCGTCTGACCGGCGTGCCCTGACCGACGCGACTGATCGACACCCACTGACCACGGAGGCGTCAATGACCAGATGGCTGGTGACGGGAGCGGGCGGGATGCTCGGCACCGACCTCGTCGCCCTTCTCGCGCGCGAGGGCGAGGAGGCGGTCGCGTTGTCCCATGGCGACCTCGACCTGCTCGACGCGGACGCGGTCGTGACGACGGTGCGGGACGTCAAACCCGACGTCGTGGTCAACTGCGCGGCGTGGACGGCGGTGGACGCCGCCGAGGAGCGGGAGGACGAGGCGCTGGCCCTCAACGGCCACGCCGTGCGGACGCTCGCGGAGGCATGCGGGGAACGGCTCATCCAGATCTCGACGGATTACGTGTTCGACGGCTCCTCGCCGGAGCCGTACGCGGAGGATGCTCCGACGAGCCCGATCAACGCGTACGGGCGGACCAAGCTGGCAGGGGAGCAGGCCGCGCTGGCGCACGGCGGCCAGGTGGTCCGCACGGCCTGGCTGTACGGCGCGCACGGCCCCAACTTCGTCGCGACGATGAAGCGGCTGGCGGCGGAACGGGACACCGTCTCCGTCGTGGACGACCAGATCGGGCAGCCGACGTGGACCGCCGACCTGGCGGCCCAGATCGTGCGGCTCGCCCGTTCGGACGCCGCGCCCGGCGTCTACCACGGCACCAGCGCGGGCCGGACGAGCTGGCACGGCTTCGCCCGCGAGGTCTTCACCCTGCTCGGCGCCGAGCCCGAAAGGGTGCTGCCCATTCCCGCGGCGCAGTTCCCGCGTCCGGCCGCACGGCCCGCCAACAGCGTCCTGGGCCACGGCCGGTGGGCCTCCGCAGGGGTGGCCCCCCTCCGGGACTGGAGAGAGGCTCTGCGGGCCGCGTGGCCTCATCTGAGCGCCGGCTGACCCCCGGGCGAGGCCCGCGCCCGAGCCTCGCCCGGAGGCCTATCGGAGCGATTCGTAGTACGCCTGGCAGGCGGCGTAGTCGGGGAGTAACCCGGCGTCCTGGACCTCCTTGACCGACGGCGCGGCGGCGTCCTTGTCCGACAGCAGCGGCTCGGTGTCGAGCGGCCACTCGACGCCGATCGTCGGGTCGAGCGGATGCACGCCGTGCTCCCGGCCCGGCGCGTACGGCGTCGAGCACAGATAGACGACGGTCGCCTCCTCGCTGAGCGCGAGGAAGGCATGACCGAGGCCCTCGGCCAGGTAGAGCCCGCGCCGTGACTCGTCGTCCAGGCGCACCGCCTCCCACCGCAGGAACGTGGGCGAGCCGACCCGCAGGTCCACCGCCACGTCGAGGATGGCGCCGGAGACGCACGTCACGTACTTGGCCTGACCAGGCGGAACGTCGGCGAAGTGGATGCCGCGAAGGACGCCCCGCTTCGACACCGAGCAGTTGACCTGGGCGAGGTCCAGGCGGTGCCCCACCGCCTCGTGGAGGTCCGCCGCGCGGAACGACTCGAGGAAGGCGCCGCGGGTGTCGCCGTGGATACGCGGCGTGTACGTCCACAGTCCATCGATGCTCAGTGGGTCCATGCGGGAAGCATGCCACGTGATCAGCAACTTGTTACGCTTGCGGAGATGCTCCGGAAATGCCGTCGGTGGTGTTCAATTCTGGGCGGGGGGAATGTCGCATCGTCAGCGTCAACCAATCCAGCCCCAGCCGCGTCTTGGAATGCGGCAAGTAACTTGGACCTCCGAATCGGGGAGCTTGATGACGCAGTGCCGACTGTGCGGTTCGACGGACCTCGCCGGTGTCGTCGATCTCGGAGCCACGCCGCCTTGTGAGCGCTTCCTCACCGCTGACCAGCTAGAAGAGCCAGAGGTCACCTACCCGCTGCACTTACAGGTCTGCACCAGTTGCTGGCTTGCGCAGATCCCCCCGCTGATCACCCCCGAGGACACGTTCACGGAGTACGCCTACTTCTCGTCGTTCTCGACGTCGTGGGTGGAGCACGCCAGGACGTTCGTGTCCGACGCCGTCGAGCGGCTGGAGCCCTCGTTCGTCGTCGAGGTGGCGAGCAACGACGGGTACCTCCTCCAGCACGTGGTCGAGCGGGGCATCCGCTGCCTGGGGATCGAGCCCTCCGCGAACGTCGGCCGGGCCGCCGTGGAGAAGGGCGTGCCGACCCGCACCGACTTCCTCTCCCCTGAGACGGGCGCCTCCGTACGGGCCGAGCACGGCCCGGCGGACCTGGTGGTGGCCAACAACGTCTACGCGCACATCCCCGACGTCATCGGGTTCACCCAGGGTCTGCGCAACCTGGTCGCCGACGACGGCTGGGTCTCGATCGAGGTGCAGCACCTGCTCACGCTCATCGAGCTGAACCAGTACGACACCATCTACCATGAGCACTTCCAGTACTACACGGTCGCCTCCGCGCAGCGCGCGCTCGAGAGCGGCGGGCTCACCCTCGTGGACGTCGAACTGGTGCCCACCCACGGCGGCTCGATCCGGCTCTGGGCCCGGCCCGCCGAGGTCGCGGGGGAACCCAGCCGGCGCGTGCTCGACGTGCTCGACCGCGAGAAGGCCGCGGGCCTCCACGAACTGTCGGGATACACCGAGTTCGCCCAGCGGGTGGCGCGCGTCCGCCGGGACCTGCTCAGGTTCCTGATCGACGCGGCCGCCGAAGGCAAGACCGTGGCCGGCTACGGCGCTCCGGGTAAGGGCAACACGCTGCTCAACCACTGCGGCATCCGGCCCGACCTGCTCGCCTACACCGTGGATCGCAACCCCTACAAGCACGGCAGGTACACCCCCGGGATGCGCATCCCGATCCTGCCGCCGGAACAGATCGCCGCGGACCGGCCCGACTACGTTCTGGTCCTCCCGTGGAACCTGCGCGACGAACTCGTGGACCAGCTCTCCTACATCCGTGAATGGGGAGGCCGGTTGGTCTTCCCGATCCCCACTCTGGAGATTGTCTCGTGAAAGTTGTCCTCTTCTGCGGGGGCTATGGCATGCGGATGCGGGAGGGCACTCCAGGTGACGTCCCCAAGCCCATGGCCCTGGTCGGACCCCGGCCGCTGATCTGGCATGTGATGAGGTACTACGCCCACTTCGGGCACACCGACTTCATCCTCTGCCTCGGGTACGGCGCGCACCACATCAAGGACTTCTTCCTCAACTACGAGGAGACGACGTCCAACGACTTCATCCTGCGCAACGGCGAGGTCGAGCTGCTGTCGACGGACATCTCCGACTGGTCGATCTCGTTCGTGAACACCGGGATCAACTCGCCCATCGGAGAGCGGCTGCGCCGTGTGCGCGACTACCTCGACGGTGACGAGATGTTCCTGGCCAACTACGCCGACGTGCTCACGGACGCGCCGCTGCCGGAGATCATCGAGCGCTTCGAGAAGAGCGACGCCGGCGCCTCCATGATGGTCGTGCCGCCCGCGGAGAGCTTCCACTGCGTCGAGCTCGGCGAGTCCGGCATGGTCGACGGGATCACGCCCGTCAGCGACATGCCGCTGTGGGTCAACGGCGGCTACTTCGTGCTCAGGCAGGAAGTCTTCGACCACATCCCGGAGAACGGCGACCTCGTCGTCGACGGCTGCGGCGAGCTGGCCAAGCGCGGCCGGATGCTGGCCTACCCGTACCGCGGCTACTGGCGGCCGACCGACACGGTCAAGGAGCGCGTGGCACTGGACGAGGCCTACTCGCGCGGCGAGCGCCCCTGGGCGTTGTGGGAGCACGAGTGATAGGTCTGCGCCCCGCGGCCGGCGTCACGCGGATCGCGGCGCTCGCCGCGCACTGCGACGATCTGGCGATCGGAGCGGGCGGCAGCCTGTTGACCGTCTGCTCCGCGCGGCCGGGCGTCCAGGTGGACGCCCTGGTGTTGTCCGGGGGCGGCACCGAGCGCGAGGACGAGGAGCGGGCGGCGCTCGCGGCCTTCTGCCCCGGCGCCGACCTGCGCGTCACCGTGCTCAAGCTGCGCGACGGACGGCTGCCCGCGCACTGGGAAGAGGCCAAGGCCGCGGTCGAGGAGTTGCGCGCGCGGACGGAGCCCGACCTGCTGTTCGCCCCCTTCCGGGGCGACGCCCACCAGGATCACCGCGGGCTCGCGAAGCTGGTGCCGACGGCGTTCCGCGACCATCTCGCCCTCGGGTACGAGATCGTCAAGTGGGACGGTGACCTCGCGGCGCCTTCGGTCTACCAGCCGCTCACCCCCGAGATCGCCGAGGCCAAGGTGGAGCTGCTGCAGCAGCACTACGCGTCGCAGCGGCATCGCCCCTGGTACGACCGTGAAGCGTTTCTCGGGCTCGCGCGCATCCGGGGAATCGAATGTCATGCGCGCTACGCCGAGGCGTTCCACGTGAACAAGCTCACTTTGGATCTGGAGAACTGAATGCGGGTATTGCTGACCGGGCATCAGGGCTACCTGGGCAGCGTCATGGCCCCGGTGCTCACCGCGGCGGGCCACGACGTGGTCGGCCTGGACTCGGGACTGTTCGCCACCTGCCTGCTGGGGCCCGCCCCGGCCGATCCTGAGACCATCGCCGTGGACCTGCGCGACGTGGGTCCCGAGCATCTCGCCGGGTTCGACGCCGTCGTGCACCTCGCCGCGCTGTCCAACGACCCGCTCGGCGCCCTGGCTCCGGAGCTGACCTACGACATCAACTACCACGCCTCGACGCGTCTCGCGCGGCTGGCCAAGGACGCCGGGGTCAAGCGGTTCCTGTACGCGTCGACCTGCTCGGTGTACGGCGCCTCCGGCGGGGACGACCTCCTCACTGAGGACGCGCCGCTGCGGCCGGTCACGCCGTACGCCGAGTCGAAGGTGCGGGTCGAGGACGACCTGGTCGAACTGGCCGACGACGACTTCACGCCGGTCTTCCTGCGCAACGCGACCGCGTTCGGGTTCTCGCCGCGGCTTCGCGCCGACATCGTGCTGAACAACCTCGTGGGTCACGCGCTCCTGACCGGTGAGGTGCGGGTGCTGTCCGACGGCACCCCGTGGCGGCCTCTGGTGCACGCCGAGGACATCGCGACCGCCTTCGTCGAGGCGCTGGCCGCGCCGCGTGAGGCCGTCCACACCCAGGCGTTCAACGTCGGGACCGAGCAGAACAACCTCACGGTCGCCGAGATCGCGGCCGAGGTGATCGAGGCGGTCCCCGGCTCCACGCTGGCGATCACCGGCGAGGCGGGGGCCGACCCCCGGTCGTACCGGGTGGACTTCAGCAGGATCAGGGCGGCGATGCCGGGCTACGAGGCCCGCTGGACGGTCAAGGCCGGCGCGGTCGAGCTGATCGACGCCTACCGCAGGTTCGAGCTGACGGCGGACGCGTTCACCGACAGGTTCACCCGTCTCGCGTGGCTGTCCCACCGCCGGGAGGCCGGCTCCATCGACGCCACCCTGCGCCCATGACTCCACAGGAGATGCACGCTCTGGTCGAGCGTCTCTACCCGCTGTGCCGGAGCATCACCGGCGACGGCGTGCGGAGCACGCTCGACATCGTGGGCGAGTCGATCCCGCTCGAGGTGACGGAGGTTCCCACCGGAACCGACGTGCTCGACTGGACGATCCCCCGGGAGTGGAACATCCGTGACGCCTATATAAAGGACGCCACGGGCAGGCGGGTGGTCGACTTCGCGGAGTCCAACCTCCACGTGGTCGGCTACAGCGTCCCGGTCTCGGCCACGATGTCGCTGGCGGAGCTGCGGCCGCACCTGCACACGCTGCCGGACCAGCCCGACCTCATCCCGTACCGGACCAGCTACTACTCCGAGACGTGGGGCTTCTGCCTGGCGGAGAACACGCTGAAGGAGCTGCCCGAGGGGCAGTACGAGGTGCGGATCGACTCGACCCTGGCCCCCGGCCACCTCACGTACGGCGAGCACGTGATCCCCGGGCAGGTCGCGGACGAGGTGCTCATCTCCTGCCATGTGTGCCACCCCTCGCTGGCCAACGACAACCTCGCCGGCATCGCGGTGGCGACCGCGCTGGCCCAGCGCATCGAGAACCCCTACTACACCTACCGGTTCCTGATCGCGCCCGGCACCATCGGCGCGATCACCTGGCTCGCGCTCAACCGGGAGCGGGTCGACCGGGTCAAGCACGGCATCGTGCTGGCCTGCGCGGGCGACCGCGGCTCGCTCACCTACAAGCGCAGCAGGCGGGGAGACGCCGAGATCGACCGCGTCTTCCGGCATGTGCTCGCCGGGCGTGACCACACCATCGTGGACTTCACGCCGTACGGCTACGACGAGCGGCAGTACTGCTCACCCGGGTTCAACCTCGGCGTGGGCTCGTTGACGAGGACTCCGTACGCGGGCTACCCCGAGTACCACACCTCGGCCGACAACCCGGACTTCGTCTCCCCTGAGGCGATGGCCGACACCCTCGAGACCTTGTGGGACGCGGTCGGAATCCTCGAGCGCAACCGCAAGTACCACAACACCAGCCCCTACGGAGAGCCCCAGCTGGGCAGGCGCGGCCTCTACGGATCTCTGGGCGGGCGTAGTGACACACAACAAATCCAAATGGCCATGCTCTGGGTGTTGAACCTCTCCGACGGCTCACACAGCCTGTTGGACATCGCAGAACGATCCACACTCCCCTTCACTGTGGTGGCGGACGCGGCTAAGGCTCTACACGGTGCCGGCTTGGTGAAGGAATAGGTGAGATGACGCAGTCCGACACAGACGTGAAGCCCCGGTTAGGCTTACGCGTCGGCGACACGGTCGAGGTGCTCAGCGAGGACGAGATCCTCGCCACGCTCGACGAGAAGGGCGAGCTGGACGGCCTGCCGTTCATGCCGGAGATGGCCAGGTTCTGCGGGCAGCGGCTGACGGTGCACAAGGTCGCGTTCAAGCTCTGCGACACGATCTCCGGAACCGGCATGCGGCGGATGGACAACGCGGTCCACCTGACCGCCCGCTGCGACGGCGCCGCGCACGGCGGATGCCAGACCTCCTGCCTGATGTACTGGAAAGAGGAGTGGATCAAGCGCGTCGACGACGCGGCCCCCGCTCCGGCCCCCGCTCCGGCCCCTGCCGTGCCTTCGGGCCGGCTGCTGCCCCTCCTCGAGGTGAACACCCGCAAGGAGCCCGCTGAGGACGGCGAGGAGCGCTACTCCTGCCAGGCGACGGAACTGCTGCGCGCCGCTCCGGAGCGCCTGCCGTTCCGGGACCTCGGGCAGTACGTCACGGACATCCGCGTGGGCAACGCGGGCCCGTCCCTGACCTTCCGCACCCTCTTCTTCGGGCTGTTCGCCCGCTTCCAGAAGCTCAGCAAGAGCAAGCTTCCCAAGGCGCTGTGGATCAAGAACGGGATGACGTGGGGATTCGTCCCCCCGGGCCCGAACACGAAGACCCCGACTGGAACTCTCGACCTGCAGCCGGGAGAGCTGGTCCGCATCAAGTCCAAGGAAGAAATCGTCGCCACGCTCGACGCCGACCGGCTGAACCGCGGCATGGGTTTCGAGGAGGAGATGGCCCGCTACTGCGGCCGTACCGCCCGGGTCCGTGCGCGGGTAGACCGCCTCCTGGACGAGAAGACGGGGCGGATGTTGCAGATGAAGAACCCTTGTATCGTTCTGGATGACATCGTCTGCTCAGGTGTGTACAAATCGAACTGCCCCCGCCAGTTCGTCCCCTTCTGGCGAGAAATCTGGCTCGAACGGGTCACCGAGCCGAAGTAGTCGGGAAGGGCACGAATGGAACAGGAGCAGGGCGCCGGCAATCTCGTACGGCCTTCCGAGGCCGCCGGGAACGGGCAGCGCCCCAAGAACGAGGCCCGGGCGATCGGCAAGCAGGCCGGGCGCGGCTTCGGATGGAGTCTGCTCGGCAACCTCGTGATGAAGGCGGGCTCCTTCGTCATGGGTTTGATCCTGGCGCGCCTGCTCTCGCCCTCTGACTTCGGCATCTACGCCGTCGCGCTCGCCGCGACGTCGTTCGTGATGGTGGTCAAGGACCTCGGCATCATGGCGGCGACCATCCAGTGGCGCGGCTCGCTCGAGGAGATGGCTCCCACCGCCACCGTGCTCAACCTCGTGTCCGCCACCACTCTCTACGGCATCTTCTGGGTGGGGGCGCCCTACTTCGCGGCCGCGGCCGGCAGCGCGGAGGCCGCACCGGTCGTGCGGCTGCTCACCGCGGTCATCCTGGTCGAGGCCGTGACGGCGGTGCGCAGCGCCGCGCTGCTGCGCAGGTTCCAGCAGGACAAGAGCAGCATCGCCATCCTCGCCGGGTTCGTGGTGAACGCGGCGCTCGCCATCACGCTCGCCGCCAACGGCGCGGGGCCGTACAGCTTCGCGTGGGGTCAGGTCGCGGCTGCGGTGGTCACCGGCGTGATCGTGCTCCGGCTGGCCAAGCTTCCCTTCCGGTTCGGGCTGGACCGCGAGATCGCAAGGAAGCTGCTGCGCTTCGGCATCCCGTCGGCGGTCGGCATCGGCCTCGAGGCGGTGTTGCTGAACGTCGGCTACATCATCGTCGGCTACATCCTCGGCCCGGCCTGGCTCGGGTTCTACCTGCTGGCGTTCAACGTGTCGAGCTGGGTTCCCGGTCTGATCGGCACCGCCATCCGCACGGTCTCGATCGCCGGGTTCTCGCGCCTCGCCGAGGACAAGCCGGAGTCGCTGTCGAAGGGCGTCCAGCGGTCGGTCCCGCTGCTGTTCGCCGGGGTGCTCCCGCTCGCCATCGTCATGGGCGTGCTCGCGCACCCGCTCATCATGTTCCTGTACGGCGGCAAGTGGGACCAGGCGGCCGGCGTTCTGCGCTTCCTCGCCGTCCTGATGGTCGTGCGGATGCTGACCTCGCTGGCTCTGGACATCCTCAACGGGCAGGGCGCGACCAAGGCCACCGTCTGGATGAACGTCGGCTACGGCCTCGCGATGATTCCCGCGGTGGTCGTCGGGACCCACCTGGACGGCATCCGGGGCGCCGCCATGGGGCAGGCCGCCGCGGCACTGCTGGTCGCCCTTCCGCTCGCGATCCTGGGCGTGCACCGGGCCGGTGTGAAGCTCGCGCCGATCCCGCGCACGCTCGTCCGCCCGGCGCTGGGCGGGCTGGTGTCCTGCGCGGTCACGGCGCTGCTGGCGGCGATGCTCGACGGCCACTACATGCTGGAGCTCGTCGTCGCCGGCGGCGCAGGCCTGGTGGTCTACGGCCTGATCGTCGTCCCGCTCGAGTCGCTCAGACACGTCCGCTCGCGGGTAGCCCGCTTCGTCTGATTCAAGTCGCCACTAGGGGAGAACGTGATGCGGACGACCGACATGCTGGTGTCCATCGGCCTTCCTGTCCGCAACGGCGCGGACACGATGAGGGATGCCGTCAAGTCGGTGCTGGAGCAGGACCACGAGCGGCTGGAGCTCGTGATCTCCGACAACGCCTCCACGGACGACACCGAGGAGTTCTGCCGGGAGCTCGCGCGCTCGGACAACCGGGTCGTCTACCACCGTCACCCGCACGACGTGGGGATCATCAAGAACTTCAGGTACGTCCAGACCCTCGCCAAGGGAACCTTCCTGCGCTGGATGGGCGACGACGACGCGCTCGAGCCCGGTTGCGTCTCCAAGTCCCTGGAGGTGTTCGCGGAGGACCCGCGCCTCATCCTCGTGACCGCGGGAATGAGCTACAACGAGCCCGACGGCACCGTGATGACGCCCCCGGCCTACCGCGAGACGGGCCTGCTGTCCGACGACCCCGTCGACCGCCTCGCCGAGATACTGCGCGTGCTCACCGCGGAGCACCTGCTGCTCGACCCGCTGTACGCGCTGGTGCGCCGGGAACAGGTCGCAGCTCTTCCCCGTCCCGTGATGATCCGCGAGGACGAGGTCTTCGCGATGATCCTCGCGCTCGCCGCTCCCTGGGGTCATGTCCCCGAGGTGTTGTCGAGTCGGAACCTGCGCCGCCGCCGGCTTCCGGACGTGGCCCATACCCTTGGAGTCCCCGGATGGACGGCGCACTTCGCGAACACGCTTCAGTTCCGTGCCGTTCTCCAGCATCTGAACACCCTCGACCTCACGCCGGAACAGATCCGCCGGGCACGGGCGGAGGTGGCGAAGACCTACCTTCGCCGGCAGAAGCAGACGCTGAGTCGCCGGAGCCGCAAGGTCGTCCGCCTAGCAACAGGTGGTGGCCGACGTTAGTGGTGTCGACCCGGCGGTTCCGCACTGCTCGGCCGCCGTACGGCCGGCTCGCGGAACGGATCGAGTTCATTTCGATGCGCTGGGCAAAGGATCCGTGCTGTACCAGGCGATCTCTTCTGAGGTGTAATGGACATGTCCAAACGAGGGAGTAACGATCAGTATGGCTCGTACGATGCTTCCGTGTATGGTCGGGGCCGCCCGAGGCACTCCGTGCACTTGGGAAAGGCGGGGGTAGCAGTGGATTTCTGGAAGATCGTTTTCAGCCTGATTCGACGGAAATTCGTGGGGCCGCCGATCATCCTGCTGGCCGTCGCAGCGGCCTCGGTGGCGTTCTTCCTGATGCCGGTCCACTACACCTCCGGCGTGTTGATGGTGCTGACCACGTCGACCAAGGGGCCGACGCTGTCGCTCGACCCCGCCCGTCCTGACGGGCTGAGCAATCCGTTGCTCACCTTCGGCGACGGACTGAAGACCACCTCGGCGATCCTGATCCAGGCGATGAACGACCCGGACGTCAAGGCGGAACTCGGCGCGCCGGAGAACGGCCCGACGCAGATCACCGTCGACGACGGCAGGACCAACCCGAACCTGTTGGACACCACCGGTCCGTTCGTCTACATCGCGGTGGACGCCAGGACGGGCTCCGAGGCGTCCGGGATCGTCGGGAAGGCACAGCAGCGTGTCCGCGCCGAACTCGACGCGCGGCAGAAGGAACTCGGCGCGCCCAAGGGCACGTTCATCACTGCCGCGGACGTGTCTCCGGCGACCGTGCCGGAACAGGTGCTCAGCGGCAAGATCCAGGCCGCGCTCGCGGCGTTCCTGCTCTTCGCCATCGCGGGCTTCGGCGTCGCCTACGCCCGAGCGCGCTCCAAGCTGTCCAAGGGCCCGGTCGCGACCTCGACGAAGTCCGACCCGGGGATCTACTGGGCGGCGGACGACACGCAGCGCCTGAGCCTGCCGCGGGGGGAGAGCCGGACGCCTTCCTACCGGCCGATCATCCAGTCCGGACCCGGAACCGTCGAGCAGAAGCAGGGGGATTACGAGCCGGCTCGTGGGTCGGCCGAGCTCAACGACGACGACACTCAGGTGGTGATCGTGCTGTCCGACATGGCCGGGGGGGACTCGGGCATCGGCGCACGTCCGTCCATCAACGGAAAGGCACGTGACCGGCGGGGCGAGGCTCGCGACTGAGCCCCGCCCGCTCGTTCCACTATCGGCCGACCTGCTCGCACATCTCGACGGTGGCCAGACGGACGTCGCTGGGGGTCCCCGAATGCGACGAGATCATGATGCCCGTCTGGTCAGGCCGCAGGGTGTCGGCGAAGCCGGCCATCGTCTCGCGGGTCAGCGGCGTCCTGTCGTAGTAGTTGAGACACGCAGGCGGGCTCTCCGGCGGGCGCCTCTTCTCCCCGAGGGCCTCGTCGGCGAACACGCCGTAGACGATGAACTCCGAGATGTGCAACTGCGAGGTGAAGGCGTCCACCCAGTGCCGGCCGGTCACCTGGCTGATGCGCTCCTGCATGGCGCGCACGACGGCGGGATCCCAGAAGATCATGGCGCCCACGTAGTCCGTCAAGGGGGGCGGCGGGCCGGGCGGCAGGCCCAGGAGGTTCCTGGCGACCTGGTGCCACAGCACGTGCCGCTCCATCTCCGGGCTGATCGCGTCCTTCTCCCTGAAGAGGCTCAGCCTGCCGTCCACGACGTACTTGGCGGCGGTGGTGGGGCGCACGAGGATGACGTCGGAGTCGGCCATGAGAACCGCGTCGGCCTCGATGGTCGCCGCGGCGGCTATCTTCGCCGCCTGCTGCATGACCCATCCCCGTACCGGGGGCCAGGGGGCCGCGGCGTTGCCCCACACGCCGCCGGGGAGCCGCCAGTATCTGCGGGGCAGCAGTTCGGGATGCGTCCACAGACGGCAGCGCGGCCCTTCGAAACGGGCGAAGTGGGATCGATGCGCGGCCGGCACGATCACGTGGTGAACCGTGTCTTCAGACGTGTATTTCAGAACCGACGCGTGCAGGTCGGCGAAGAATTCGGCATCGGGCCGCCAGGTCGGAGTGATGACAGCCAGCTCGGGCATGGGCGAAGGTCTCCATTTCCGGGACGTCGATGCCGGTACAGGCTAGCGGTTCCGGATGATCGGGGACACGGTCATGCCAATTCCTCTAACATGACCCTAAAGGGAACGTAACGCGGTGCATTGGTTGTCCCGATGCTCCAGTAGGTGACGTGCGGTTCGGTCGCCTCCGTCTACTTGGGAGGGAATGCGCATGGACTTCTGGGGGGCGGTCCTGGTCGTGCTCCGCAGGTGGTATGTGGTGGTGCCGACCTTCCTGCTGTGCATCGGCGCGGCGGTGGGCATGTACGCGGCGGTCCCCGTTACTTACACCTCCTCCGCCGGGATCGTGCTGACCATCCCGAAGACGGGAAGCAGCCTGCCGGTCAACTCCAAACAGCCGGATCCGGTCACCAACCCGCTGCTGAACTTCGACGACGGCCTGAGCATGTCCGCCTCGATCCTCATTCAGGCGCTCAGCGCACCGGAGGTCGGTACGGAGCTCGGGGTCGTCCCCGGCGGCAAGACCGGCTTCACGGTCAGCAACGGAGCCACCAACCCCGAGTGGATGATGAGCGGTCCCTTCGTCTTCATCGAGGCGGAGAGTGACACCGCGGAAGGCGCGGAGGGCATCGTCACCAAGCTGGTCGCGCGGGCCAAGGAGGAGATGGCCAAGAGGCAGACCGCCGTGGGCGCTCCGCAGCAGACCTTCCTGAACGTCACGGTGGTCGTGCCGCCCACCACGCCGATCGCGGAATCTGGCAGCAAGAGCCGCGCCGCCGCCGCGGCGGGAGCTGCCGGTCTCATCCTCAGCTTCTTCGCCGCCTTCGCGGTGGAGAGTTTCCTGGACGCTCGCCGGGCCAGGCGGGCCAAGGAGGCCGCGGCCGTCGCCGACTGGGGTGCGGTCAAGCCCGCGCAGGATTCCGGCAGGCCGGGTGTCAGCCCCGTGCTGCACGGCTGAGCGCGATGTCACCGAGTCCCACCGTGTTGCGTCAGCGTGCCGACGGCGCGACCCTGGTCAGCCTCTTCGCGCTGGCTCTGCTCGTCATCCCCGCGCGCATGGTCCTGCGCGGGCTCCCGATGTCCCTCACGCTGTCCGACGTGCTGAGCCTGGGCATCGGCATCGTCTGGTTCTTCAGCCACTTCACCAGGAAGCTGGGGGCGGCCAAGGGCCACAACCTCGTCCGTACGGCGATCTTCGGTTACGCCATCGCCATGTTGGCGGTGTACGGCCACGGGACCTACTCGTACCTGCCGTCCGACGAGCTCAACATCGCCGACCACGCACTGGTGCTGATCGTCGGAAACCTGGGCCTGGCGCTCGCCGTGTGCGACGGCGTCAAGGGCAGGGATCGGCTGGACTTCGTCCTGAAGACGGTCTGCGTCGCCGGGGCGATCATCTCGTTCATCGGCGGCCTGCAGTTCCTGTTCGAGTTCGACCTGACCCGGTACCTGGAAATCCCCATCCTGCGCGCCAACTCGGTCGAGGGCGTGGAAACGGTCATCGACCGGTCGTCGTTCCTGAGGGTCGCCTCGACCACGGGACATCCCATCGAGTTCGCCGTCATCACCGCGATGATTTTGCCCATCGCGGCGCACTACGGCTTCCACTCGCGCGACCGCGGCCTGCCGGCCAAACGGTGGTGGGTGTGCACGGCGCTGGTGGCGACGGGCCTGATCTTCTCCCTCTCGCGCTCCGGCATCCTCGCGGCCACCGTCGTGGGGCTGGTCATGTTCCTGGGCTGGCCGGGGAAACGACGGCTGCAGTCGCTCGCCGCCGTGGGCGTCTTCGCGGTGGGCGTCCAGATCTTCATCCCGGGGATGATCTACACCTTCTACCAGCTGTTCGCCGGGGTCGGAAACGACGAGAGCATCCAGTTCCGCGTGCACGACTACCCGAACGCGTTGAAGGAGTTCCTGAGCAGCCCGTGGTTCGGGCGCGGCGTCGGCACCTGGTACGCGCCGAAGCACCAGATCTTCGACAACCAGTACCTCCTGACGATGGTGGAGGCGGGGGTCGTCGGACTGGCGGCGTTCGTGCTGGTCATCTTCTTCGGCGTCGGAGCGGCGCTGCGGGCGCGCTACCTGAGCACCGATCCGGCCATCCGCGACCTCGGGCTGGTCCTCACCGCCTGTCTGCTCGTGCCCCTGGTCGGGTCGCTGACGTTCGACATGATGGCCTTCCCGCAGGTCACCGGCTTGTTCTTCCTGCTACTCGGAGCCGCGGGCGCGTTGTTGCGCATAGCGGAGGCCGAGCGAAAGCAGAAGGCGGCCGAGGATTCGCCCGCTCCGCGACAGGAAGCGCTCTCGCCCACTCCCTGAACGTGAGAAAGGCGCCCGCCCCGGGTGGGGCGGGCGCCTTCTTTTCGTGTCCAGTCGTGGCGCTGCGGCGCTCTAGTCGTGGCGCTGCGGCGCCGGGATCGGCTTGCCGGTGTCGTCGAACACGTTGCCGCGGTTCTCCGCCAGGAAGGACTTCGTGCTCAGCAGGATCGGGCAGTCGAAGAACGAGTTGCGGCCGAACCGGTTGCCCACCAGGCGGATCCCCGTGAGCGATCCGTTCAGTACCTGATGGCTGAAGTTCAGCGTGCACCCTCCGCCGTCGAACAGGTTGCCCTCGGCGAGGGAGTCGCGTGCGGAACTCTGCCAGGCCGCGTTGGCGTCCTTGAGCCCCGACATGTCGATCCTGTTGTGCCGCAGGGTCACCCTGGCCTCGCCGCCGAACGACTGGACGCCGTCGTTGTGCGTCGGGCCGCCGCCCTGGTTGGGGTCGTGGGCGAACCACTTCATGTCGTGGATGTAGGAGTCCTGGACCAGGGTGTCGCTGTCGGCCTTGATGCCGTCCACGCTGCCGTGCACGTCTACCCGGTAGATGCGGGTGTCCTCGGCCCAGATGCCGTCGATGGTCGCCGACGGATTCGAGGGGACGAACTCGGAGTCCTCGACGACGGTGCCGACGCCGGCCTCGGTGTTGAGCAGCGCGGCGTTGTCGCTGGTCGCGCGTCCTCTGAAGATGCAGTTCCGGAACGTGATGTTCTTCCCGCGCACCTTCACGAACCCGCGGAAGTCCTTGCCTTCGATGATCTGCCCGCTGGCGGAGAACACCTGGTCGCCGGTGACGACGGTCAGGCGGGTCCCGCTGGGCACTCCCGTGGTGGCCTCGGTCGGGAAACCCGATCGCGAGGCCATGCGGGTGACGGAGGCGGTCGGTGTGGGCTTCGGTTCCGGCTTGAGCTTGGGCTTCACCTTGCGGACGGCCTTGGGCGTGGGACTCGCCGCCGTAGGGGAGGCGGGCGCGACGGCCACCTCGGCCGCCCCGGCGGCTGCCGCCTGCCCCTGGACGGGGTCGGAGGTCTGGCAGCCGGCGAGTAAGAAGGCGGTCGCCGCGAACATCAACCGACGCATGGCAGTGGTCCGATCGTCGAGGTGATCTTGTACTTCGCGTTGATCCGGACGAGTGTGTTGCCCGACCACTGGGTGGACGCGCAGTCCACGTCGGTCGGGCCGTAGTCCCACGTTCCGTCGACGACCGCGTTGTTCTTCGCGATCGTGCCGGGGGCCGCCCGCAGCCTGATCGTGTACGTGCCGCCCATGAGCAGGTTGTCGGTGACGGACACGCCCGTGTTCGGATCGACGAGGAAGAGCGGTGCGGTGTGGTCCGGCGCCATGCGCTGGTCGACGGTGTTGTGGTGGAAGATGAGCCCGTGCCCGGATCCGACGGTCTGGATCCCGTCGGAGTGGTCGCCGGGACGGGAGCAGAGCGTCACGAACGAGTTCGTGATCTTGACGTTGTCGCCGGAGACGCTGAAGCCGTCGACGTGGTTGCGCACGTGCAGGCGGTCGGCCGTGAAGCGCGCGTCCTGCACGCCGGGGTTGGGGTCGCAGCCCGTGGCCGGGCCGACCGTCGAGTCGCTGATGGTGAAGGAGTACGTCCGCCGCTCGTAATGGTCCTGCACCTGGCCGTCGATCATGCTGTTGCGGATCGTCACGTTCTCGGCCGTGATCAGCAGGTCCCCGGGGACGTGGACGCCGTCGAGTACGGTGCCGTCCTTGGTGACGCGGTAGGCGTCGTAGAAGTTCGGCTGCAACGTCTTCAGCGCCGTGCCTTCGGGGACGCCCGTGCATTCGGGCGTCGGATGTCCTTCGCACTTGCGTCCGCCGGGTGTCCTGGTCGGGCCTGGCGAACCGGCGCTCGGGGACTGCGCGCTCGGGGACTGGGCGCTCGGCGACGCCGCGCTGGGCGAGGCCGTGCCCGGGGACGCGGGCGTACACAGGGCAAGGCTGGCCATCGCCCCGGCGAGGGGCAGGATGAGTCGTCTCACCTCGACAGGCGTTCCCGGAGTTCCGCCCAACTAGGCGCGAAGCGGTCACGATCGCTGATCGTGGACACCGGCAGCGGCCACACGATCTTCAAGTCTGGATCGTCGAAGCGCACGGAGACGTCCTCGGCCGGGTCGTGCTCCCGGTCGATGCGGTAGCAGACGTCCGTCTGCTCAGTGAGGGCCTGGAAGCCGTGCAGGAGGCCCGGAGGGACGTACAGGGTCAGGAAGGACTCGTCGTCGAGGACCACGGAGATGTGCTCGCCGAACGTGGGGGAGTCCGGTCGCGCGTCGACCAGCACGTCGTGGACGGCACCTCGCGCGCACCGCACCAGCTTCGCCTCGCCCCGCCCCGACCTGCCGTGCATGCCGCGAAGCGTCCCCTGCCGGGATCGTGACTGGCTGTCCTGGATGAACGCGTTCGGGTCCAGACCGTGCTCCGCCGCGATGGCGGAGTCGAAGGTCCTGGTGAACAGGCCTCGGTCGTCGCGGTGGGGCGTCGGAACGAAAAGGAGCACCCCGTCCAGCGCCGTGTGCTCAACTCGCATCTGAGAATCCCTTCACCTGCTGCTTGAGTCCGTCGTCCACACGATCTGCGGTGCGCCTGTCGTCGCATTGCGGGACATCGAACGATCGGCGAGAAGGACGGCGAGGTACGTGGCCGCGTCCAGGGGACTCACCGATCGTGTGGTCACCAGTCCCACGATCGAGCCTAGCCCCAGCCGCCCGCCGTGGGCCGGCAAGCCCATCGCCTCGAGTTGCCGGTTTCCGAGCCGGACGCGCACACGCCGGCGCAGGTGCGCCCGTATCGTCCGGGCGGGTCGCACCACCGAGCGGGCCTCCGGCACCACCACGCGCTCGTCCGGGGCGAAACTGCGGTTCACCAACTCGTCGTCGGCCACCACGTCGGGGATGGGGAACACCCGTGCGTGACCCGCCTCGGTGAGGGCGTACACGCCCACGCCCGCCAGGGCCCTGCGCGGGCCGATGAGCCGCTCGTGCACGCGATGCACCCGCCGTGCCGTACGGCTCGCGCCGTCGACGTCCCACTCCGGGACGGGGGAGCCCGCGAGGACGCCGGGCCGGGCCAGGGCAGCAACCAGAGCCCGGACCGACGCGGCGGTCAACTCGACGTCGGCGTCCAGGTAGACGCGGGGGAAGGTGAGGCACTCGGCGTCGCCGAGGCGCAGCGCGTTGGCCTTGCCTGGCGTGGCGGTCTCGACCACGCGCGCGCCCGACTCGCGGGCCACGCGCGCGGTGCCGTCCGTGCAGCCGTTCGCGACGACGACGACGTCCAGTTCCCCCGGCTCGGTCCCGGCGAGCAACAGACCGAGGCAGCGGGACAGCACGGCCTCCTCGTTGTGCGCCGGGATCACGACACTGGCGACGGGGGTCATGGGCGGGCGGCGTCGTAGGCGGCGAGCAGCGCCTTCCTGGAGTTCTCCCAGGACAGCGGTCCGTGGACGCGGGCCTGGCCCAACTCGCCCATGCGGCGGCGCTCCTGCGGGTCGTCGAGCAGGAGCGCGATCAGCTTCGCGAACTCGGACTCGTCGTTGGGCGGCGCGTACACCGCTGCCTCGCCCGCGGAGACCTTGGCCTCCCGCAGGTCGAACGAGACGATCGGGCGGGCCATCGCCATGTACTCCATGACCTTGTTCATCGTGGAGACGTCGTTGAGCGGGTTGAGCGGGTCCGGCGACAGGCACACGTCCGCGGTGGACAGGTACCGCAGCAGGTCCTCGTCCGGGATGCGTCCGGTGAAGTCGACGAAGTCGGCCAGGCCGAGTTCCTTCGAGAGGGCGACCATGGCGTCGAAGGTGTCGCCGCCGCCCACGAACGCGGCGTGCCAGTCCGTACGGCCCTGCTCGTCGCGGAGGCGGGCCAGCGAGCGTAACGCGTAGTCGACGCCGTCCTGCGGGCCCATCACGCCGAGGTAGCACAACATGTGGGGCTTGCCGCGCTTGAGCGACTCGTCCGGCGGCACCTCGTGGAACCGCTCGATCGCCGGCGCGCTGCGCACGACGAACACCTCGTCCGGCTTCTTGCCGCCGCGCGACTGCGCCACCTCGCGGTAGCTCTCGTTGGTCGCGATGACCACGTCGGCGGTCTGGTAGGTCTTACGCTCCAGTCGGCACACGAGCCGGTAGAGGAAGTCCTTGCCGCGGTCGAACCGGGACAGGTAGAGCTCGGGCACGAGGTCGTGCTGGTCGAAGACGAAGCTCGCTCCGCGCCGCTTGAGCGCCTTGCCGATGAGGTAGAACAGGTCGGGCGGGTTGCAGGCGTGTACGACGTCGACCGGCCCGATCCGCCTCGCCAGGCGGTAGGTGTGCCACAGGGCCGAGCCGTACTCCGACAGGTAGCCGAGCGGGCCTCCGGTCGCGGCGCGCAGCGGGTACCGGTGGATCTTCACCCCGTCGATCTCGACTTCCCGCTCGGTGTCCCGCTTGGTGCCCTGCGGGCAGATGACGTGCACCTCCCATCCGGCATCGCGCAGTGTTGTGCTCTCCTGCCAGACACGCCGGTCGAACGGTACGGAGAGGTTCTCGACGAGGATCAGTGCTTTACCAGGCAAGGCCAACGTATCCAGGGTTCAGACGACGCGACTCGGCGTCGGGCAGGCGGACGAGGTCGATGATCGTGCGGTCTTCTGCGTTCTCGAGGGCGGTCAGGACGGCCGGGTCCTTGCAGCCGATGATGCAGACGTCGGCATGGGCCATCACATCGTCCACCGAGTTGGTCAGCAACTCGCCCAGGTGGGGCAGCCTGCCCTCGATGTAGTCCCGGTTGGCGCCGATGAGGCGAGACAACGACACGTTCGCGTCGTAGATCCGCAGGTCGTATCCCTTGCCGAGAAGGCGCTCCGCGAGCTCGACCAGCGGGCTCTCGCGCAGGTCGTCCGTACCGGGCTTGAAGGACAGCCCGAACAGTCCGACGCGGCGCTTGCCCGTGGCGGCGACCAGGTCGAACGCGCGGCGCAGGTGCTCCTCGTTGGAGGGCAGGACGTGCGAGAGGAGCGGGACGGAGACGTCGGCCCTTCTGGCGGCGTACACGAGCCCGCGAAGGTCCTTGGGCAGGCACGAGCCGCCGAAGGCGAAGCCGGGCCGCAGATACGCCGGGCTGACGTTGAGCTTCGTGTCGGCGAGGAAGACGTCCATGACCGCGTGCGAATCCAGGCCGAGCGCGGCGCAGACGGCGCCGAGTTCGTTCGCGAAGGCGATCTTCAGTCCGTGGAAGGAGTTGTCGGCGTACTTCGTCATCTCGGCCACCGCGATGGGCACGCGGAACACCTCGCCGGGCAGGCCGTCGTACAGCTTGGCCACCATGTCGCCGCTGGTCTCGTCGAACTGGCCGATGACGGTCTTCGGCGGCTCGAAGAAGTCGCGCACGCTCGTGCCCTCGCGGAGGAACTCCGGGTTCACGGCGACGCCGAAGTCGACTCCCGCCGTCTTGCCCGAGGACTTCTCCAGGATCGGGATGAGCAGCGAGGAGCACGTACCGGGGAGCATGGTGCTGCGGAAGACGACGGTGTGCCAGCCGTCCCGCTCGGCGAGCGCGGCGCCGATCTCCTCGGCCACCCGCTCCAGGTATTCGGTGGAGAGGCTGCCGTTCGGCGCCGACGGGGTGCCGACGCAGACGAGCGAGACGTCGCTCGTGTGGATCGCCTCGGCCACGTCGGTCGTCGCGCGCAGGGCGCCGCTGCGGACGACGTCCGCGGTCAGCTCACCGATGCGTTCCTCGACGACGGGAGCCAGCCCGCGTGTGATGAGATCGACCTTCACGGGATTCACATCCACACCGACGACCTCGTGTCCGCGGGCCGCCAGACAGGCTGCGGAGACGCAACCTACGTAGCCGAGCCCGAACACGCTGATTCTCACTGGGACGTGCCCCCCTCTGTCGCTGCATGAATTTCATCAGTAGTCGGAGGATACGCGTCGATCGTTACGAGTATGGGCGTATTGAGAGTTGACGTGGATCGTTCCTTCCGCATTTGGTTGGATGGCGTCTGCGTGACTCCCGGAATCGCCTACGACAGGGAATCCATGACCGAATCCCGGACTCTTCCGACGTCGTCGGGAGTGCCGACTTCCCCGCTGCGACTTCCATCTCTGACCGGTTTAAGGTGGTTTGCCGCATTTGTGGTATTTGGCTTTCATGTCCATACGGGCGACATGGTCGCCGATCCGGGAGCGCGCCGCGTGCTCGAGGTGCTCTTCGCTTCCGGCTCGGTGGGGGTGCCCTTCTTCTTCATCCTGTCGGGGATGGTCCTCACCTGGTCGTCCCGTCCCGGCGACCGCCCCGGCGCGTTCTTCCGCAGGCGGGTGGCCAGAGTCGCCCCCAACCACGTCGTCACGTGGCTCGTGGTGCTCGCCATGCTCGCGGCGGTCGGGCGGGCGGCGGCGCCCGGCCCCTCGGTCACCGGGCTGTTCCTCGTCCAGGCATGGATTCCCAACGAGGCGTACTACTTCGGCGGCAACACCCCCGCATGGTCGCTCTCCTGCGAGATGGCCTTCTACGCGGCCTTCCCCCTGCTGCTGAGGCTGGGGCGCCGCATCCCGTCGAACAGGCTCTGGCTGGTGGCTCTGGGCCTGCTCGGCGGAATCTGGCTGGTTCCGCTCGCGTCCCAGGCGTTGTCGCCCGGACTCGCCTACTGGTTCGTCTGGGTGTTCCCGGTCACCCGCGCCCTGGAGTTCGCGCTCGGCATGACGCTGGCCCTCCTGATCAGGGACGGCCGGTGGCGCGGGCCCGGCGTGCTCGTGTCCTCCGTGCTCGTCCTCGCGGCGTACGCGACGGTGCCCCTCGTCTGGGAGCGCTGGGGCTGGGTCGCCTGGATGGCGGGCCCCTTCGCGCTTCTGGTGGGCGCCGCGGCCACCTCGGATCTGCGCGGCACCAGGTCCGTCCTGAGGACGCCCGTCCTCGTCTGGCTGGGCGAGGTGTCGTTCGCCTTCTATCTCGTCCACCAGCCCGTCATCGGCCTGGTCGAACGCGTCTCCGGGCACGAGGCGCCGCCGGCAAGGGCGGCCGTCGCGATACTCGTCTCCCTCGCGCTGGCGATCGCGGTGGCCTGGGCCCTCTACCGGTTCGTCGAACGGCCCATGGCCCGGAGGCTGTCAGCCGCCGGGAAGCGCGCGGATGCGGCGTGACGGCATGACCAGCCACAGGACCGCGGCCCGGGCCGTGCTCCGGCCCGCCACGGCCCGCACGCCTTCGCCGAGGAGCACGGCCAGGTAGTACGCGAACCCCGCCAGCGGTCCCCGGCGGCGGCGGAACAGCCGCACCTTGTTGACCGTGAGCAGTGCGGCCAGCATCGGGTTGACCTTCGCGTCGCCCCCGATGTGCTCGACCACGGCCGCGGGTTCGTACCAGAGGGTCCAGCCGAGGTCGGCGGCGCGCAGCGCGAACTCCGTCTCCTCGCTGTAGAGCAGGAACGACTCGTCCCACGGGCCGATCTCGCGCAAGGCCGGCACGGAGATCAGCATGGCCGCGCCGGTCGCCCAAGCCGCGGGTCCCGGCTGGTCGTAGCGCTCAGGGTCGGTGATCACCTCGCCGAGCGAGCCGAGCCTCCCGGCGAGCGTGCCGCCGATCACCGCCTCCGCCCACGCGCCGCGCACGGTCGGCGCCCGGCGCAGTGAGGGGTGGACGTGTCCGTCCGGGCTCGTCAGCCGGGGCGCCGTGATCCCCGTCCGGGGCCGGCGCAGAGGTTCCGCGAGGCGCGCGAGGCTTCCCTCGCCGAGCCGGCAGTCGGGGTTGAGGACGAGGACCGCGTCGAGGCCGTCGAGGTCCAGCGACGCGATCCCGGCGTTGATCGCCGCGGCGTAGCCCGCGTTCCTGCCGAGTTGCACGACGGTGGCGCCGGCCTTGTCCGCCATGAGGACGGAGTCGTCCTTCGACGCGTTGTCCGCCACGACGACCTCGGCGAGATCGACTCCCCGCGCACCCGGCAGGAGAGAGCTCAGGCAGCCCTCCAGGACCCGCGCGCTGTTGTACGTCACGATCACGATCGCGATCCGGGGGGTGCCGGACATCAGCCGCTCCAAGGGGATGGAAACGTTCCGTCCATGCGCATGTTAGCGTCGTATACGAGTAACGCCGGTATCGTTCCACTCCGACGTGAAGTGGTTTCCCGAGAGTGCACGTGAACGTCATCCGGCACTCGGGATCAATCTCGGCCTGAGCCCCCCACGTAAGTGAAGATCGACTGGGAAGAGGGGCGCGGGTGACCACCCGTCACATGGATCGGGACATGAGTACCGCTATGCACGAGATTTCTCCTGCCTTCGATTCGCTCTCGCCGTCCGTCTCCGACAACCCCAAGGACCGTTCCAGCAGTGCGGCGCGACGCTTCGGCCGGCGGCGCAAGGGCGTATGAGACCGGTGGCGGTCGGCCTGGCCGGGTCGGGGGCGTGGGCCACCGACTTCCACGCCCCCATGCTCGCCGCCGGGCCTGAGACGCGTCTGGCGGGCGTCTGGGCCCGTCGGCCGGAGGCCGCGCGGACACTGGCCGAGCGGTTCTCCGTGCCCGCCTTCACCGACTACGCCGAGTTCCTGAAGGCGTGCGAGGCCGTGGCCTTCGCCCTCGCCCCCGGCGCCCAGCCGGCCCTCGCCGCGGAGGCCGCGAGGGCGGGCCGTGCCGTACTGCTGGACAAGCCGCTGGCCCGCACGCTTGCCGACGCCGAGGCGCTGGCCGGCACCATCGACGCCGCCGGCGTTCCCAGCCAGTTGTTGCTCACCCGGCGCTTCCGGCCGCAGGTGCGGGAGTTCCTGCGCCGCGCCGAACGTTTCCCCGTGTCCGGCGCGCAGGCCAGCCATCTGACGGGGGAACTGCTCGCCGGAGCCCGCCCGGCCGCCTGGCGCCGGCGCGATGGAGCGCTCCCGGATTTCGCCCCGCACGCGCTGGACCTGCTCGACGCGACGGCCGGCTGGATCAAGGACATCGGCGCGGTCGGCGACCTGCACGGCTACATGGCGCTGACGTGCCTGCACGAGGGCGGAGCCGTGAGCCAGTTGGCCCTGTCCGGCTCGATCCCCACCCCGCAGGGGCACAGGAAGACGCTGGACCTCTACGGCCCGAAGGGCAGCCTGACGCTGGACGTGCGCGAACTGGCCGAGGACTCGGCGCAGACGCGGTCCAACGTGCGATCGGAGTTCGCGGCCGCGGTCCGGAGTGGAAGATCCCACCCCATCGCCGTCCACCGGGGCCTCTACCTGCAGCGACTGATCGACCAGGTGCGCGCCCAGCTCATCGGGGCATGAGAAGGGGGCCGCCTCGTCGAGAAACGGCCCCCTGCCCGGTGACGGCTCAGCCGATGCGCCAGGTGTCTCCACCGTGGAGCAGCGCGTCCAGCGATCCCGTGCCGCCCGCGGAGGCGGCCTCCAACTGCTCGGCCATCAACTGGTCGTAGGACGGCCGGTCGACCGAGCGGAAGATCCCGATCGGCACGTGCTCGAAGGACGGGTCGTCCAGCCGCGACAGCGCGAAGGCGACCGAGGGGTCGGGCCTGTGCATGTCGTGGACGAGGATCTCGCTCTCGGCGACCTCCGAGCGGCGCACGACCTCCACACCGCCGTCCGGTGAGAGACGGACGGCCCGCTCGTTCTCGCCGGTGCCGAAGACGATCGGCCGGCCGTGCTCCAGCTTGACCGTGATCTCGTCACGCGTGCTCGGGTCCTTCAGTGCGTCGAAGGCGCCGTCGTTGAAGATGTTGCAGTTCTGGTAGATCTCGATCAGCGACGTGCCCCGGTGCGCGGCGGCCTCCCGCAGCACGCCCTGCAGGTGCTTGCGGTCGGAGTCGATGGTCCGGGCGACGAAGCCGGCCTCCGCGCCGAGCGCGAGCGAGATCGGGTTGAACGGGCGGTCCAGCGATCCCATCGGAGTCGACTTGGTGATCTTGCCGAGCTCCGACGTGGGGGAGTACTGGCCCTTGGTGAGGCCGTAGATCCTGTTGTTGAACAACAGGATGTTCAGGTTCACGTTGCGGCGCAGCGCGTGGATCAGGTGGTTTCCGCCGATCGACAGCCCGTCGCCGTCACCCGTGATCACCCACACGGACAGGTCGGGCCGCGAGGCGGCCAGCCCGGTCGCGATGGCCGGGGCGCGGCCGTGGATCGAGTGGAAGCCGTAGGTGTTCAGGTAGTACGGGAACCGCGACGAGCAGCCGATGCCTGAGACGAACACGATGTTCTCCCGGCGCAGGCCGAGCTCGGGCAGGAAGCTCTGGACGGCGGCCAGGATGGCGTAGTCGCCGCAGCCCGGGCACCAGCGGACCTCCTGGTCGGACTTGAAGTCCTTCAGGGTCTGCACGGCCTCCGTCTTCGGGACCAGGGCGAGCCCCTTGCCGTTGAGTGACTCGGTGCTACTCACTGTCGATCACGTCCTGAATCACGGCGGCCAGTTCCTCGGCCTTGAACGGAAGCCCTCGTACGCGGTTGTAGCTGATCACGTCGATCAGGAAGCGGGCCCGGAGCAGCAGCGCCAGCTGACCGAGGTTGATCTCGGGGAGCAGCACCTTGTCGTAGGACCGCAACACGTCGCCGGTGTTGGCGGGCAGCGGGTTGAGGTGGCGCAGGTGCACCTGGGCGACCTTGCCCCCGGTCTTGCGGACCCGTCGTACGGCCGCCGCGATGGGGCCGAAGGTGGAGCCCCAGCCGAGCACGAGGACCCGGGCGTCGCCGTCGGGGTCGTCCACGGTCAGGTCGGGGACGTCGATCCCCTCGATCTTGGCCTGACGCAGCCGGACCATCTTGTCGTGGTTGTCGGGATCGTAGGAGATGTTGCCCGTGCCGTCGGCCTTCTCGATGCCGCCGATGCGGTGTTCGAGGCCGGGCGTGCCGGGGACGGCCCAGGGGCGGGCGAGCGTCTCCGTGTCCCGCTTGAACGGCAGGTAGGAGCCGTCCTCCCCGTTGGGCTCGGTCGCGAACTCGACCGAGAGGTCCGGCAGGTCGGCGGTCTCGGGGACCCGCCACGGCTCGGAGCCGTTGGCCAGGTAGCCGTCCGACAGCAGGATGACCGGCGTGCGGTAGCGCAGCGCGATCCGCGCGGCCTCGATGGCGGCGTCGAAGCAGTCCGACGGCGTGGAGGCCGCGATGACCGGGACCGGCGACTCGCCGTTGCGGCCGTACAGCGCCATGAGCAGGTCGGTCTGCTCCGTCTTGGTCGGCATGCCGGTGGACGGCCCGGCCCGCTGCACGTCCACGACGATCAGCGGAAGCTCGGTCGTCACGGCGAGACCGACGGTCTCCGCCTTGAGCGTCACGCCGGGGCCCGAGGTGGTCGTCACGCCGAGGGCACCGCCGAACGCGGCTCCCAGCGCGGCGGCGACTCCCGCGATCTCGTCCTCGGCCTGGAACGTCCGGATCCCGAACCGCTTGTGCTTGGACAGCTCGTGCAGGATGTCCGAGGCCGGGGTGATCGGATAGGACCCGAGGAACAGAGGCAGCTTCGACTGGACGGAGGCCGCGATCAGGCCGTAGGCCAGCGCCTGATTGCCCGAGATGTTCCGGTAGACGCCCGATGCGAGCTTGGCCGGCCGGATCTCGTAGGAGACGGAGAACGACTCGGTGGTCTCGCCGTAGTTCCAGCCCGCGCGGAACGCAGCGACGTTCGCCTTGGCGATCTCGGGCTTCTTGGCGAACTTCGTCTCGAGGAACTTGACGGTCGCCTCGGTGGGGCGGTGGTACAGCCAGGACAGGAGACCGAGCGCGAACATGTTCTTGGCCCGCTCGGCGTCCTTCTTGGAGATCTCGAGCTCCTCGAGGGCCTTCAGGGTCAGCGAGGTCAGCGGCACCGAGTGGACCCGCCACTCGCTGAGGGACTCGTCCTCGAGCGGGCTCACCGCGTAGCCGACCTTCTGCAGGTTCCGCTTGGTGAACTCGTCGGTGTTCGCGATGATGTCGGCGCCACGAGGCAGGTCGCCCAGGTTCGCCTTCAGCGCGGCCGGGTTCATCGCGACCAGTACGTTGGGCGCGTCGCCTGGCGTGAGAATGTCATGATCGGCGAAGTGCAGTTGGAAACTGGACACTCCGGGGAGCGTTCCCGCGGGGGCGCGGATCTCCGCCGGGAAGTTGGGGAGCGTCGACAGGTCGTTGCCGAACTGCGCCGTCTCCGCCGTGAACCGGTCGCCGGTGAGCTGCATACCGTCGCCGGAGTCGCCGGCGAAGCGGATGATCACGCGATCGAGTTGCTGCACCTGCTTGGTCACAGCTGCTCAGTCCTCCTTGACGGCCCCGGGTATCTGCCCGAAACGCGTTCTTATATCCATGCTAGATCCATCGAGACCGCGTTGTGTTCGCGGTGCGAATAATTGACACATGCGGACTACCGGTCCTCGTCGCATGAACCAAGGAGGGGCGGGGTCCCACCGAGGGATCGATGGCTGCGGGAGGCTAGGGAGTAGTCACTGAGGTGAACGTTCCGAATGACACAGTCCCCCGGCGAGCCGACACAGGTCCACGTGTAGGCGGGCGAAGAGGAAGGTAAGGCTCACGATGCCCAACTATACGTGCACCCCCGGCAGGGCGCGGGCACCCGGGCCTCGGCGCGGGTGTCACGGCGAGCGCGCTCGCCGCACGGTAGAAGGGCCTCGTCGACGCCCCGGCCTGACGTCGGATCCCCGTGGGCGGCCGTGCGCGGACCGGGGACGGCGCGGGCGGTGGCGTCCGTCACATGGCCGCATCCGACTTGACTCGGGTGTGACGGACCGACAGGGTGTGCGGGTCAGGTCTCCGCATGCCGGTCCGGCTCCGCGGCGCAGGCGACCGGCCCGACCCTCTCCCAGTCACGCTAGCGAATGCCGCTCCGCCGTCGCGCATTTTATGATGAATGCCGCGATAATGGCGATTTACTTTTCTTAAGCGGTAATGTACTGCAGTGGTTTTGTGACATATCTTGTGTGGCGCTTCGCGGGGTCAATATCTATTCTGGGTTAGGTGGTTGATCAGACTAGTTGGCCCGGTTTCGCGCGATCCGAACAGCTGCAGCGTCGGCTGCACGACCTGGTGCCCGGTGGGGCGCACACGTACGCCCGCGGCTCTGATCAGTACCCAGAGAACATGGCCCCCGTGCTGGTGCGCGGCGAGGGAGCCCGGGTCTGGGACGCCGACGGCAACTGCTTCGTCGAATACAACATGGGGCTGCGCTCCGTCACCCTCGGCCACGCCTATCCGCCGGTCCTCGACGCGGTGCGCGCCGTCCTGGCCGACGGGCTCAGCTTCACCCGCCCGACCGAGCTGGAGCTCCTGGCGGCGGAGGAGTTCCTGGCCCAGGTGCCGGGCGCGGACATGGTGAAGTTCGGCAAGGGCGGCTCGGACGCCACCTCGGCCGCCATCCGGCTGGCGAGGGCGGTGACCGGCCGTGATCTCGTCGCCATGTGTGAGCAGCCCTTCTTCTCGGTTCACGACTGGTTCATCGGCGGCCTGGAGATGAACGCCGGGATCCCCGAGGCGGTACGAGAGCTCAGCGTCCGCTTCCGCTACAACGACCTCGACTCGCTGCGGGAGCTGTTCGAGCGGAACGAGGGCCGGATCGCCTGCGTGATCATGGAGGCGGCCACGGCCGCGGTCGAACCGGATCCGGGCTTCCTGGAGGGCGTCCGCGAGCTGTGCGACCGGCAGGGAGCGGTACTCATCTTCGACGAGATGATCACCGGGTTGCGCTGGGCGGCCGGCGGGGCCCAGGCGGTGTACGGGGTCCGGCCGGACCTGTCGTGCTGGGGCAAGGCGATCGGCAACGGCTTCCCGATCTCCGCCCTGGCCGGGCGCAGGGAGATCATGGAGCTCGGCGGTCTGCGCACCGATGAGCCGAGGGTCTTCCTGATGTCCACCACGCACGGTCCGGAGAGCGTGTCGCTGGCGGCGCTGCGCGCGGTCCTGCGGGCCTACGCAGAAGGCGACCCGATCGGGACCATGGAGCAGCGCGGCCGGGAGCTCGCCGACGGGGTCAACGCGGCAGCGAAGGACCTCGGCGTCCACGCCCACGTGGCGGCCATCGGGAGACCGTCCTGCCTGCTGTTCACCACCAAGGACGGATCGGGCGCGCCGTCCCAGCCCTTCCGCACGCTCTTCATGCAGGAGTTGCTGAGGCGAGGCGTGCTCGCTCAGAACTTCGTCGTGTCGGCGGCGCACACCCCCGAGGACGTCGAGCAGACCGTTTCCGCGGCGCGTGAGGCGATGCTGATCTATCGCAAGGCGCTGGAGGCCGGCGGCGTGGAGGGATTGCTCCACGGGCGCCCGGTCGCACCCGCTCTCCGGCGATACGCGGAGCCGCGACGACTTCATTGACGCGACGCCTTCACTAATCGGAGCACCGGACTACCATGGCAATCATGGACGGATATTTCGGCTCATATGTCGTCGTTGTCGTCCTTTTACTCATAGGTGTGGGGATTTTCGCGGGCGGCCTGTTCGCCAACCGGATGTTGCGGCCCGACCGCCCCACGCCCGACAAGCTCACGACCTATGAGTGCGGCGTCGACCCCGTCGGCGAGGGCTGGGCGCAGTCGCAGGTCCGCTACTACGTCTTCACGTATCTCTATGTGGTCTTCGCCGTGGACGCGGTCTTCCTCTTCCCGTGGGCGACCGTCTTCGCGGCGCCGGGCTTCGGGATGACCACGCTCGTCGAGATGTTCGTCTTCCTCGCCTTCATCGCCCTCGGCATCCTCTATGCCTGGCGCAAGCGGGTGCTCGCCTGGACGTGACCGGCAGGGAGAGGAGAATGGCCCCATGGCGGTGAGCGATCTTCCGATGCCCACGGTTGGGCCGGCGTCCAGGCTGGCGCCCAAGCCGATGAAGTTCGTCCTGAACTGGGGCAGGCGCTACTCGCTCTGGGTCTTCAACTTCGGGCTGGCGTGCTGCGCGATCGAGTTCATCGCGACGTCGATGAGCAGGCATGACTTCATCCGGTTCGGGGTGATCCCGTTCGCGAACGGGCCGCGGCAGGCCGATCTGATGATCGTCAGCGGCACGGTGACCGACAAGATGGCCCCCGCGGTGAAGCGGCTGTACGAGCAGATGCCCGACCCGAAGTACGTCATCTCGTTCGGGGCCTGCTCCAACTCCGGCGGCCCCTACTGGGACTCCTACTGCGTGACCAAGGGGGTCGACCAGATCATCCCCGTCGACGTCTACGTCCCCGGCTGCCCGCCGCGGCCCGAGGCGCTGCTCCACGGCATCATGAAGCTTCAGGAGAAGATCGCAGGCGAGACGCTCAGCGACCGTTACCTGCCGGGCGGCGGCGCATGAGCATCGGCGCCGCGATCGAGGCGCGGTACGGCTCGCGCGTCCGGATCTCCGACTCGTTCGGTGAGGTCGTGGCCGACGTGGAGCCGGACGACTGGCTCGACGCGCTGGACTTCGCCCGGTCGGAGGGCTTCGAGTTCTTCGACTGGCTCACCGGGGTCGACGAGCCGCCGGACGAGTTCGCGATCGTCGCCCACGTCGTCGACACCGTCGCCGTCGCGCACCTGCTGATCAGGACCCGGGTGCCGCGCGCCGACCCCAGGCTGCCCAGTGCGACGGGTGTGTTCCGCGGAGCCGACTGGCACGAGCGCGAGACCTTCGAGATGTTCGGTGTGATCTTCGAGGGGCACCCGGCCCTGCGGCCGTTGCTGCTGCCCGAGGGTTTCGAGGGCCACCCCCTGCGCAAGGACTTCGTGCTGGCCGCCCGGGTGGCCAAGGCGTGGCCCGGCGCCAAGGAGCCGGGCGAGTCCGACCACGGGTCGCCGAGCCGCCGCAAGGTTCTTCCTCCCGGCGTCCCCGCCGACTGGGCCAGATCCCCGGGAGCGCCGGCCGTACCGGAGGGAGAGGAGGGCGATGGCTGAGGTGCTCGACGTCGCGGTCCGGCTGATCGTGATCGTGGTGGCCTTCCTCCTGCTGCCCCTGATCGTCGGGCAGATGGAGCACAAGGCCATGGCGCACATGCAGTCGCGCCTGGGACCGATGTACGCGGGCGGGTTCCACGGGTGGGCGCAGCTCATCGCCGACGGCGTCAAGTTCGCCCAGAAGGAGGACGTGATCCCGGCGGCCGCCGACCGTCGCGTCTTCGCCATCGCCCCGGCCGTCGCGCTCGTGCCATACCTCGTGGTGCTGGTCGTGATCCCCGTCGGGCCCGGCCTGGTGGGGGCGGACGTCGACGCGGGCCTGTTCTTCGTGCTCGCCGTGATGGGCGTCGGTGTGCTCGGCGCGATCATGGCCGGCTGGGCGTCGGCCAACAAGTACAGCGTGCTCGGCGGCATGCGGGCGGCGGCCCAGCTCATGTCCTACGAGCTGCCGCTGGTCCTGGCCGCCTCGAGCGTGGCGATGGCCGCGGGCACCCTGTCGCTCGAGGGCATCGCCGAGCAGTGGCGGTGGTGGTGGCTCCCGTGGCAGGCGATCGGGGCCGTGGTCTTCTTCGTCGCGGGGCTCGCGGAGTTGCGCAGGCCGCCGTTCGACATGCCGATCGCCGACTCCGAGATCATCATGGGCACGATGACGGAGTACACGGGGATCCGGTTCGCGCTGTTCATGCTGGCGGAGTACGCCGGCATCGTGGTGCTCTCGGCGCTGACGGCCGTGTTGTTCCTCGGCGGCTGGCAGGGCCCGCTCCTGCCCGGCCCCGTGTGGACGCTCATCAAGGTCTTCGTCCTGGCGTTCGTGGTGATCTGGGTCCGTGTGAGCTTCCCCCGGCTCCGTGAGGACCAGCTCCAGAAGCTCGCCTGGATCGGCCTCGTGCCGCTCGCGCTGCTCCAACTCGCGCTCACGGGGGTCGTCAAGGTCCTCATGGCATGACAGGCGACCTGCGGCCCCTGGGCCCCGCGAACCCGGGAGATCGGCGCCTGCCCGCGACCGTCCTGTCGTGGGACGAGGACCGGCTGGTCGCGGCCGACGAGGCCTCCGGCAGGTCGGTACGGCTGCCGCCCGGCGCGCCCCGGACGCTGGCCTGCTACTCGTTCACCCGGGAACGGGGGGAGAACGAGAAGAAGAAGAAGGACCAGGACCTGATGGTCTTCGGGCTCGCCGTTCTCGACGCCGACAGGCTGGTCCTGCTCGATCTGCCCGGTCGGTGGGGGACGGACGCCGTGTCCGCCTTCGCCCCCGCGCACGGCCTGGAGTTTCAGGCATTGGGTCTCACCCCGGCCCGGGCGCGGACGTTCCTGTCGTGCCGCGCCCCCGGCTGGGGAGTCCTGCGGGGACTTCCCGAACCGGCGCCCGCATCGCGCGGGCGGCGCTTCGCCTGGTGGACCGCGGCGCTGTCCGGGCTCGTGGCCATGGTTTGCACGCTCTACTTCCTGCCGCCGCACATGTGGCGCTTCTTCCGCCTCGCGGTGACGAACTTCGCCGACGTGCTGGAACTCAAGTGGCTGGCCCTGGCGGCCAGCCCGCTCGGCGTGCTGATCGCACCGCTCTTCCGGCGGCTCGACCGGGTTCTGCTCCGCCGGAGGGTCTCGCGTGGCCGCGGCCTCGCCGCGGCGGACCGGCCCTCGGCGGCGCGACTGGGAGTGCGGGGGACGAAGCTCGCGATCAGCGGCATGGGGCCGGGGCCGCGGTCCAAGGGGGTCAAGAAGCACCCGCTGGACGGGCTCCGGATGCTGATCTATCGCTGTGAGGGGCTGAACGGCCTGTTCGTGCTCGACGGGACGGGGCGGCCGGTCTACCACTTCCCCGGCAGGTGGCACCCGGAGGACGTGAACCGCTTCGCCGCACGGCACGGCGTCACCTGCGAGATCCGCGAACTGCCCCGTAGCGAGTACGCCGCGCTCGCCACGGCCGCCCAGGACGCCTACCCCTGAGCACCTGGATCGCTCCATCCGGCCGGCGGGTTCGATCCTCCTGCACATTCTGTGGATAACTCAGCCCGATGGCTGTGGAAATTGTGGATAACCGATAGGGTCGCGCCACCGGATTCACCTGTCGGCGCTTGTGCGTCATGATGTTGAATATGGCGCGCATACCAGGAGAAGGGCTGGCCAAGGGGCTGGCGGTGACTCTCAGGCACATGCTGCGCAAATCCGATACGCAGCAGTACCCCGAGGTCAAGCCCGACCTGCCACCTCGCAGCCGGGGTGTGATCGCACTGGTCGAGGAGAACTGCACGGTCTGCATGCTGTGCGCTCGCGAGTGCCCCGACTGGTGCATCTACATCGACTCGCACAAGGAGACGCTCCCCGCTCCCGAGGGTGGCAGGCCCCGGGCACGGAACATGCTCGACCGGTTCGCCATCGACTTCTCCCTGTGCATGTACTGCGGCATCTGCATCGAGGTCTGCCCCTTCGACGCGCTGTTCTGGTCGCCCGAGTTCGAGTACTCGGAGCACGACATCCGCGATCTTCTCCACGAGAAGGACCGGCTGGGCGAGTGGGCGGCGACCGTGCCTCCGCCGCCGGCCCACGAGATCGGCGCCGAGCCGCCCAAGGAGATCGCCGCCGGCTCGCGCCCGGCACGGTCGGCCGAGACGGCGCGACGGCCCGCGGGCGACAGGCCCGTACGGCCGGCGGGCGACAGGCCCGCCCGGCCCGCGACCGCCGCACCGGACGATTCCGGAACCGGAGCCCGGCCGACGGGAACGCCGGCCGAGCAGACCACGCCGCCCGGCGGGAACGGACCGTCAGAGGAGAGCGCGCCCGCGGAGGGCAGGACACCGCCCGCTGAGAGCGCGCCGCGCCGGGAGCCGCCGAGGCCCATGCGGGACATCCGCTCCATCAGGCCGCCGGGCGCGCTGCCGAAGAAGCCGAGCACCCCGGACGCCCCCGAGAGCCCGGGCGACCCCGCGAAGGACGGGCCGGGGGAGGACGCGTGACATCCGAGACGCCGGGGTTCTGGCCGCCCAGCGGCCCGGAGGTGGTGTTCCTGCTGCTCGGCGTCGTCGCGCTCGGATCCGCGCTGCTGGTGGTCACGACGAGGCAACTCGTCCACGCGGCGCTGTGGCTCGTCCTCTGCTTCGGCGCGCTGGCCGGGTGTTACCTCGTGCTGACTGCGGAGTTCGTCGCCTGGGTCCAGGTGCTCATCTACGTGGGCGCTGTCGTCGTGCTGCTGCTGTTCGGGATCATGCTGACGCGGGCGCCCATCGGACGCTCGGCCGATCTCGACTCCGGCAACCGGTGGGCGGCGGTGCTCGTCGCCCTCGCCACGGCCGGGGTGCTCTTGAGCGTCGTCGTCGCGGGGTTCGGCGCGGCCTACGCCCCGCTTGATCCCGGCCAGGGGGCGGCCAAGCCGCTCGGGTCGAGCATCTTCAGGACCTGGGTGCTGCCGTTCGAGGCCCTGTCGGTGCTGCTGCTGGCCGCGCTGATCGGGGCCATCGTCATCTCCCGCACCGACATCAGGGGGCGGGAATGACTTCTGCCGCGTGCGACGGGACGGTGGGCTGAGGTGCACATCGTCTACCCCGTCGTCGTCTCCGCCCTGCTCTTCTCGATCGGCGTGTACGGCGTGCTGGCCCGGCGCAACGCGATCCTCGTGCTGATGTCGGTCGAGCTCATGCTGAACGCCGTCAACCTCAACCTCGTGGCCTTCGACGTGTGGCTGAGGGACCGGCTGCACGGCGGCCAGGTGCTCACGCTGTTCGTCATCGTGATCGCGGCCGCCGAGATCGGCCTGGGGCTGGCCATCGTGCTGGCCGTCTACCGCAACAGGCGGAGCATCGACGTCGACCGCCTCCGTGATCTCGCGGAGGGCGACGCGCCCGAGGTCTCCCCGCAGTCCGAGGTCTCCCCCGGCCGGGTGGCCGTGGGCGAGGACGCCGACAGGGAGGCCGGATCGTGATCCCCGTGGTGGCCCTGATCGTCCTGTTACCGTTCGCGGCCGCCGCGGCGGGGCTGCTGGGCTCGCGCTGGCCGCGCGGCGGGAGCCGTACGGAGGCGAACGACCGCGCCGCCGCACGCCGGGCGGCATGGTTCGCGATCGCGCCCGGCACGGCGTCGTTACTCCTGACGCTCTGGCTGGCGGTGTGGTCGGCCCGGGCCTCCGGATCCGGCGGCACGGCGTTCTGGGCCGGGCTTCTCCCGGGGAGCACCGAGGGCACGCTCACGGTGGTCGACACGGGGTCGGTGCCCATCTCGGTCACGTTGCGGGCCGACGGGCTGTCGATCCTGATCGGCGTCCTCGTGGTCGTCGTGGCGCTCGCCGTCCAGGTGTACTCCGTCGGGTACATGCGCGACGATCCGCGTTACGCCTCCTACAGCGCCTTCATCAGCCTGTTCACCAGCGCGATGCTCCTGGTGGTCTACGCGGGGGACCTGATCGTCCTCTACGCCGGCTGGGAGATCATGGGCCTGTGCTCGTACCTCCTGATCGGGCACTGGTGGGAGGATCGCGCGAACTCCAGGGCGGCGGTCAAGGCGTTCCTCGTCACCCGTCTCGGCGACGTCGGCTTCCTGTTCGGGATCTTCACGCTGGGGATGGCCGCGGGCAGCTTCAGGATCGACGCCGTGCTGAGCGCCGACATCCCGACAGGAACCCTGATCACCGCGACGATGCTGCTGCTCGCCGGCGTCGCGGGCAAGAGCGCCCAGGTGCCGCTGCAGACCTGGCTGCCGGACGCCATGGCCGGTCCCACTCCGATCAGCGCGCTCATCCACGCCGCCACGATGGTCGCGGCCGGAATCTTCATCGTCGCGCGCCTTTATCCCGCCTTCCTCGGCGCCCAGCCGACCCTCGACGTCCTGGGCGTCGTCGCCGCCGTCGGCATGCTGGGCGCCGCGCTGGCCGCCCTCGCGCAGAACGACCTCAAACGGGTCCTCGCCTACTCGACGATCAGCCAGCTGGCGTACATGGCGGGGGGTCTCGCGGCGGGGTCGGACAAGGCGGCGATCTTCCATCTGCTGACGCACGGCGCGTTCAAGGCGCTGCTGTTCCTCGGCGCCGGGGCGGTGATCCACCACGTCGGGTCCAACCTGATGAGCCACATGGGCGGGCTGCGCACCTCGATCCCGTTCACGTTCGCGGGGATGACGATCGGCTTCGCCGCCCTGATGGGCCTGCCTCCGGCGAGCGGCTTCTTCAGCAAGGATGCGGTGATCGCCGCCATCGAGCACTCCCACTCCCCGGCCCAGCCCTTCCTGTACGCCGCGGCGTTGCTGACCGTCGGAGTGACCGGCGCGTACGCGATGCGCGCCTGGCTGCGGACGTTCTTCGGGCCGTCGCGGGTCGAGGCGCTGCCCGAGCCCGAGCCGGGCACGGCCCACGTGTTCGACGGCCGCGAGGCGCCGAGGTCGATGCTCTGGCCGATCGGCGTGCTCGCCGTGCCCGCCCTGCTGCTGGGATTCGCCGACGTCGCCGAGGTCGACTGGGGGTCCGCGCTGGTGAGCCTGATCGTCGGCCTGCTGGGCGCGGGCGTCGTCTACACCTTCTGGCGCGGGGCGCCGCACCAGGACCCGGCCCGGATGCTCGGCCCGTTCCGGACGGCGTGCGAGCGGGCCTTCTACGTGGACGAGGCCTACCGGGCGGTGTTCGCCCGGCCGATCCTCCGCCTGGCTCACGGGGTCGTCAGGACCGACCGGCAGGTGGTCGACGGCGCCGTCCGAGGGTCGGGCCGGCTGACGATGGGCCTGTCCGGGGTCGTGCGCCTGGCCCAGAACGGCAACGCCCAGCTCTACGTGACGGGCCTGCTGGCAGGACTCCTGCTGATCACGGTGGCGGCGGTGGTGCTGGGATGAACTGGCTTCTGCTCGCGCTGCTCGCGGTGCCTCTGGCCGGCGCCGCGGCCCTGACCGCCCCCGCGTTCGCCGGGCGGGCAGCCGGCCGGTTCGGGATCGCCGTGTCGGCGCTGACCTTCCTGCTCGCGGTCGTCGTCGCCGTGGTCTTCGACTACGGCGACGCGGGCCGCATGCAACTCGAAACGGACTGGTCCTGGATCCCCGGCCTCGACCTGCGGTTCCACCTCGGGGTGGACGGCATCTCGCTGCCGCTGGTCGTGCTGACCGCGCTGCTGAGCCTGTTGTGCTTCGTCCACCTCGCCGGGCGTCCCCCGGACGGCGGGCGCGTCCGGGCGCTGGTGTTCACGCTGCTCGTGCTCGAAGTCGGGATGATCGGCACCTTCCTCGCCCTCGATCTGCTGCTCTTCTTCGTGTTCTTCGAGGTCGTGCTGGTCCCGATGTACTTCGTGATCGCCATCTGGGGCGGCCGCGACCGGCGTGCGGCGGCGGTGAAGTTCATCCTCTACACGCTGCTCGGCTCGGCCGTCCTCCTGCTCGGCCTGCTGGTGATCTGGGCCCAGGCGGGCACCCTCGACATGGTCGAGCTGACCGCCAGGCACGGGTCGGGCATCGCGAGGTCCGTGCAGATCGTCGCGTTCCTGGCCGTCGGGATCGGCCTCGCGGTCAAGACGCCGATGTGGCCGCTCCACACCTGGCTGCCCGACGCGCACACCGAGGCGCCGACGGTCGGTTCGGTCCTGCTGGCGGGCGTCCTGCTCAAGATGGGCTCGTACGGCTTCGCCAGGATCGCGATCCCGATCCTGCCCGAGGGCGCGGCCGCCCTGGCCCCCTGGCTCGGGGCGCTCGCCGTGGTCGGGATCATCTACGGATCGCTGGCCTGTCTCGCCCAGCGCGACCTCAAGCGCATGATCGCCTACTCCTCGGTCGGCCACATGGGCTTCGTGCTGCTCGGCTTCGCGACGCTCACGCCCGTGGGCGTGAACGCCGCGCTGTTCGGCAACATCGCCCACGGCCTGATCACCGGGCTGCTGTTCTTCCTCGCCGGCGGGATCAAGGAGCGGTACGGCACGGCGGACCTGGTCAGGCTCGGCGGCGGCATGCTGCGGCGGCTGCCGTACATCGGGTCGCTGCTCACCTTCGCCTGCGTCGCCTCGCTCGGACTGCCGGGGCTGGCCGGGTTCTGGGGGGAGATGCTCGCCCTCTTCGGGGCGTTCCGGCCCGCCGCAGGTCTGTCCCGGCCGCTCTTCCTCGTGTTCATGACCGTCGGCGGCGTCGGCACGGTCCTCACGGCGGCGTACTTCCTGGTGATGTTGTCGCGGGTGACCCACGGCCGGTCGCGGGAGACGGTCCCCGTCGGGCCGCCACTGGCCTCGGCGGAGGAGGTCCGCGTCGTGCTGGGACCCGGCGAGCCGGTCGAGCCCGTCGCCACCGGGACGGCCGTCGCCGAGGTCGAGGGCTCCCATCCGCCTGCCGGCCGCCTGGCCGACGTGACGTCACGTGAACTGGTCGCCTGGGTGCCTCTCGTGGCGCTGACCATCCTGTTCGGCGTATGGCCCAAGGCGCTGCTCGACCTCACGGGTCCCGCCGTGCAGGCGATCCTCGGTCTCGGAGGCGGCGCCGGATGATCCAGTCGATCGACTACACCGCCATCGCCGTTCCGCTGATCCTCGCGCTGACGGCGGGCCTGGTCCTGGTGCTCGACGTCTTCCTCCCCGCACGTCCCGGCGGCGGGCGGTTGCTGGGCGTCGTCGCGCTCGGCGGCGTCGCCGCGGCGATCGCCGTCCTGGTGGCCCAGGCCGTACAGGGAGGGGAGCGGCGCACCTTCTGCGTGCCGCCCTCGCTCGGGGGCGGGTCGTGCTCGTTCGTCCTCGACCGGTTCACGCTCGTGTTCACGGCGCTCGTGCTCGCTGCCGGGGTCGTCGTCGTCCTGCTGTCCATGGCGGAGCCGGCGAGCGGGCGGATTCCGGTCGGCGAGTGGTACTTCCTGCTGCTCGCCACGCTGACCGGGGCGGTGCTGCTGGCGGCCTCGCGCGACCTGGTCATGCTGGTCGTGTCGCTGGAGCTGGTCTCCCTGCCGGTCTTCGCGCTGACGGCGCTGCGCCGCTACGACGGCCGGGCGTCCGAGGCGGCGCTCAAGCTGTTCCTCGTGTCCGTGGTCTCCACCGCGATCATGCTGTTCGGCGTCTCGTTGTTGTACGGCGTGACCGGCTCGGTGTACCTGGATCGCATCGCCGCCTTCTACGCGTCCGGGCAGGGCGGGCCGATCGGAGTCGCCCCGGGCGTCACGACCGTCGCGATCCTGCTCGTGCTGGCCGGATTCGGGTTCAAGGTCGCCGCCGTGCCGTTCCACTTCTGGGCGGCCGACGTCTACCAGGGCGCGCCGATCCCGGTGGCGGCGCTGTTGTCGGTCATCTCCAAGGCCGCGGGATTCGCCGGGCTGGTCCTGGTCCTGACGATCGCGCTGGCGAACCAGGCCGCCGTGTGGGCACCCGTCGTCGCCGTCATCGCCGCGCTGACCATGACCGCCGGCAACGTGCTGGCGATGCGGCAACGCCAGGCCGTACGACTGCTGGCCTGGTCGTCGGTCGCCCAGTCGGGGTACATCCTCGCTCCGCTCGCCGCCTTCGCCGCGGTCCCTCGGGACGCGGCCGGCGCCTCGGTGGCCTACCTGGTGTTCTACGCGGCGATGAACCTGGTGGCGTTCGGCGTCGTCATGCTGGTGTCCCGGGTGCGGGAACGGGGCGACCTGGACGACTACCAGGGGCTGGCCTTCCACAGCCCGGTCGCGGCGCTGTCCCTCGCCTTCTCGCTGGTCTGCCTGGCGGGGCTTCCTCCCGGGCTCGCGGGCCTGTTCGCCAAGGTGGTCGTCTTCCGCGCGATCGTCGACGGAGGGCTCGGCTGGCTCGCCGTCGTGATGGCGGCCAACACGGTCGTCGGGCTGTACTACTACATCGCCTGGACGGCCCGGCTCTTCACCCCGCTCTCCACGGGGGCGAGCCGCCCCAGGTCCGGCCCCGTCGCGGTCGCGGTGGGGCTGGCGGTGGCCGTCACGCTGGTCTTCTCCGTCGCCCCGCAGGTGGTTCTGTCGGCGGTCGGCTGAGATCACAGCGCCTGCCCAACGGGGAACGTTCAGCCAGGCCGTAGGCGTTAGTAAGGCTGAACGCACCTGACCGTGAGGAGGAGGCGTGCACCACAACGGCCTGCGGACCGCGGTCCTTCTTGGAGCGCTGTCCGCGTTGATCCTGGTGGTGGGGGCCTGGATCGGAGGCGGCGGGGGCCTGCGGCTCGCGCTGGTGCTCGTGCTCGTCACCAACGGTCTCGCGTACTTCTTCTCCGACAAGATCGCGCTGTCCGCCATGCGGGCCCGGCCGGTCGCCGAGGTCGAGCAGCCGGTGCTGTACCGGATCGTGCGGGAGCTGTCCTACGACGCCCGCCAGCCGATGCCCCGGCTCTACGTGTCCCCGACCATGCAGCCCAACGCGTTCGCCACGGGCCGCAATCCGCGCAACGCGGCCGTCTGCGTGACCCACGGCATCCTCGGCATGCTCAACGAGCGCGAGCTCAAGGGAGTCATCGGGCATGAGCTGTCGCACGTCTACAACCGCGACATCCTCATCAGCTCGATCGCCGGCGCGCTGGCCACGATGATCACCTATTTCGGTTACATCGGCCTGTTCTTCGGCTCCGACGACGACGAGGGCCCGGGCGTCCTGGGCGCGCTGCTCGTCATGATCCTCGGCCCGGTGGCCGCGTCGATGATCCAGATGGCGATCTCCCGGTCGCGCGAGTTCGCGGCCGACGAGTCCGGGGCCCGCCTGACGGGCGACCCGCTCGCGCTGGCGTCCGCCCTGCGGAAGATCGAGATGGGCATCCGCCAGTTGCCGCTCCCCGAGAACGCGCGGCTGGCGTCGGCGAGCCACATGATGATCGCGAACCCGTTCCGCCAGGCCGGGATCGGCAGGCTGTTCTCCACCCACCCGCCGATCGCCGAGCGGATCTCCCGCCTGGAGCGGATGGCCGGCTACCGGCGCTGACGCGGTCGGGAACGCAGGGTCGCCGGGTCGGTCTCCTCGGGCCGCAGCGCCGGCAGGCCGTCGATGCTCTCCCGGTTGTTCCTGGCCCGGTAGTCCCGCTTCTGCTGCACGTCCTTGCGCTCGGCCCACTCGTCGAGCAGCGTCCGGTCCTGGTCGTACGTCATGAAGGGCACGGAGTAGCCGCACGAGTCGGAGATCCGGTCGCAGTCGACCACGATGATCGACCTGACCCCCGGGTGCGGGCCGAAGAGCGTGAGCAGGTCGTCGAAGGCCGCGTCGTGCGGTGTGACGACGCGGCCCGTGCCGTACAGACGGACGATTTTCGGGGGACCGGTGAAGGCGCAGAACATCACGGTCACGCGGCCGTTGTCACGGAGGTGGGCGATCGTCTCGACGCCGCTTCCGTCGAGATCCAGATAGGCGACGGTGGTGTCGTCGATCACCGCGAAGGTGTCCGCGTACCCCTTGGGGGACACGTTCACGTGGCCGCCGCTCTGCGGTGCCGTCGCGACGAAGTAGACCGGCTGGGTGGAGACGAAGTCGCGCAACCGGTCGGTGAGCCGCTCGTAGATCTTCCCCATGCCGCGACGATAACCCGGCGATCGCGGGCCGTTAATCCCCGATCCTGGTGGCGTCGGCCACAGGCGGCCGGGCGTCCTTCGCCGCCGCCAGACGGTCCATGAGCTCACCGGCCAGGTAGAGCAGGTGGCGTTCCGCGGGCGACAGGTGCCGGGCGATCGCCGCCGCGAGCCACTCGTCCCGGTACGACATGTCCTCGACCAGCGCCGCCTCGCCGGAGGGCGTGAGGGTCAGCAGCGACCGCCGTCCGTCGGAGGCGTCGCGGTCACGCCGCACGAGCCCGTGTCCTTCCAGGTCGGCCAGCACGCGGGTCATCGTCTGCGCCTGCACGTGGTCCGCCGCGGCGATCTCCTTCGGCGTCATCCCCCCGTTCCGGTAGAGATGGGCGAGCACGCTCAGCTTGGCGCCGCTGAGGCTCTCCGCCGGTCTCTCCGCGCGCAGCCGTCTGGCGAGCCGCATCGCGCCCCGCCGTACGGCGGCCGTTCCCTCACGCTCTTCCACTCGTGAAATCCTACGCTTTCTCTTGCTAATACGGCCTTCAGACGGCAAAAATCGTACGCATATGCGTATGAAAATTCCCCGCTCTTTCGTCGCCGCGGCGGGCACCGCCGTGACCCTGGGCGTGCTGGCCTCAGGCGAACGGCAGTCGCTGGGCGTCGTCATCCTCGGCGTCGTCCTGGCGATCTCACTGGAGCGCGCGGGGACGGGCCGCCGTTCGCTGCTGGTCGTGCCCGTCGCCGTCGTCACCGGCCTGATCGGCGCCCTGATGCACTGGTCGCCGTTGCCGGGAGAGGCCGTCTTCGTGGCCGCGGTCTTCGTGTCGATCCACCTGCGCCGGTACGGCCCCCGCGCCGCCGCGATCGGGCGGATGATGTTGCTGCCGCTGGTGGGGCTCTTCATCGCGCCGGTGCCCGTGGGCCACGATCCGTGGAGCGCGCTCGTGTGGGCGGCGGTGGCGAGCGCCGTCGCGGCCGGATGGACCGCCCTCACCTCGATCCGCGCACCCGCCGGTGAGCCGGTCCCGGAGAGGACCACAGGATCGGTTCACACGAGGTTCGCCGCGCAGTCGGCCACCGCGCTCGCCCTGGCGTTCGGCCTCGGCCATCTGATCTTCCCCGGCCACTGGCCCTGGGTGGTGATCAGCGCGTTCACCGTGTCGGTGGGGGCGCGCTCCCGGGGTCACGTCCTGCACCGGAGCATCCAGCGCACCGGTGGAGCCCTTCTCGGCACGGCCACCTCCACCCTCGTCGGCGTCCTCGTCCTCGGTCACGGGTGGCTCGTGGCCGTGATGATCTTCGCCTACCTCCTGGCCGGGCTGATCCTGCGCGACCGGAACTACGCGTACTGGTCCTTCTGCGTCACCAGCATTCTCGCCCTGCTGTACGGCCTCGCCGCTCCGGCCGGGGTCTCCGGCGTGGAGGTCCTGGGGGAACGGCTGGCCGCGGTCGTCGTCGGCTGCCTGTGCGCGGTCCTGCCGGCCTGGGTCCTGGTGCCGGTCAGGACCGAGGCGGTCATGCGGAAGAACCTGGCGCGGACGCTGGCCGCGCTGGGGAAGCTGCTCGAGGAGCCGGGCGAGGACGGCCGGCGCGAGTTCGACAGGAGCGTGGCGGCGCTCCGCGTGGCCGCAGAGCCCGGCCTGGCCTGGCGCCGCGTCGTCCGGCGCCCCGGCCTGGCGGACTGCGTCGAGCCGCTCGCGTCCTGCGGAGCCCTGGTCGTGGATCCGGGCGCCGACGGCGGACCGGCCGGGCGGGCGGCCCGAGGCGCGCTGCGGCGCAACATCGGAGCCACCCGGCTGGCTCTCGCCCGCAGGCCCGTGCCCGAACTGGTACCGGTGGCCGTGCTCCACCCGGGGTCGCCCCTCGCGACGCTCGACCGGACGCTTCGGCAGGTCCACTCGACCGTCTCAGCGGCGTGCGTCCCGGCACCGAGCCGGCCGGGTTCGGCCACACCCAGCGCCGGAACGGCGTTCGGCTAGACCCCCGGATGGAGGACGCGGTGGAGGAACTCGCGTGTCCTGTTGTGCCGAGGCGCGGAGATGACCTGCTCGGGCGGTCCGTCCTCGACGATGACGCCCTGGTCCATGAAGACCACCCGGTCGGCCACCTCGCGGGCGAAGCCCATCTCGTGGGTGACCACCAGCATGGTCATGCCGTCCTCTGCGAGGCGTCGCATGACCTGGAGGACGTCGCCGACGAGCTCCGGGTCGAGCGCCGAGGTCGGCTCGTCGAACAACATCAGCGACGGGTTCATCGCCAGCGCCCGGGCGATGGCCACCCGCTGCTGCTGTCCGCCGGACAGCTGAGCCGGGTAGGAGTCCGCCTTCTCGCTGAGCCCGACCTTCTCCAGGTTCTCCCGCGCGATTCGTACGGCCTCGGCCCGCGGGCGCTTGAGCACCCGCTCCTGGGCGATCGTGACGTTGCGCAGGACGGTGAGGTGCGCGAAGAGGTTGAACTGCTGGAACACCATGCCGAGTTGCCGACGAGCGGCGTCGATGTTCACATCCGGGTGGGTGAGCTCGACCCCGTCGACGAACACCTGGCCGGAGGTGGGCTGCTCCAGCAGGTTGACGCAGCGCAGCAGCGTCGACTTACCCGAGCCCGACGGTCCGATGACGCAGACGACCTGGCCGCTCTCGACGCTGAAGTCGATGCCCTTGAGCACCTCGAGCCTGCCGAAGGACTTGTGCAGCTTCCTGATCTCTACGGTGCTCATCGGTGCCCTCCCTGGCGGGCCTCCAGGCGGCGGGCCACATACCCCAGCGGAATGGTGATCAACAGGTAGGTCAGGCCGGTGACCAGCAGCGGTGTCGGATTGGCGAAGGTCGAGGACTGGTCGTTGCCGAACTTGGCCAGCTCGACCTGTGTCGCCGTCACACCGAGGATCAGTACCAGCGAAGAGTCCTTCAGGAGGGCGACGAGCTGGTTGGTGAGCGGCGGCACGACGATCCGGATGGCCTGCGGGATGATGATCGACACCATCGCGCGTCCGTGCGGCATGCCCAGCGAGCGCGCCGCCTCCATCTGCCCCTTGGGCACCGCCTGGATGCCGGCCCGGAAGTTCTCCGCCATGTAGGCCGCGGAGACCATGCCGAGCCCCAGCGCCGCTTGACCGTACACGCCACCGGGCAGTTCGAAGCCGGGGAAGGCGAGCGGCACACTGATGATCATCAGGAAGACGACCAGGATCGGCAGGCCCCGGAAGACCTCGATGTAGAAGGCGGAAAGCCATCGGTACGGCGCCACCCGGGACAACCGCATCAGGGCCAGGACCAGGCCGAAGGCGAAGCCGAGGACGAAGCCCGACAGGGTGTAGATCACGGTGTTCCGCAGAGCCACCGTGAACAGCTCGGGCAGGCCCTCCTTAGCGACATCGAGGTTAAGGAACGACTGCCGGATGGCCGACCAGTCGGCCAGCGCAGCGAGCAGGACGGCGACCGCGATCAGCACGGCGTACTGCATGCCCCGGCTGGCTCGCTGTCGCTGCCGGAGGGTGAGCCGCCTCCCGGAGGAGGCGGGCGTCTGTTGGTCGGCCATCACGTCACGAAGTCGGGGTCGCGGACGGGGTGGCGCCGGGCTCGGTGCCGAACCACTTCTTGTAGATGGCGTTGTAGGTGCCGTCGGCCTTGGCGGCCGTGATGGCGTCGTTGATGACCGTGGCCAGGGCGGTGTTGCCCTTCTTCATGCCGATGCCGTACTGCTCACCGGTGTCGAGGCTGGCCACCTGCGCGAACTTGGCGCCGATCTCCGGCTTCTTCAGCCACGTCTGCACGACGGGGAGGTCCTGGACGATCACGTCGGCCTGACCGGTCTGCAGGGCGAGGAGTTCCTTGGGCGAGTCGGCGTACTCGACCGGGTTGAAGCCCTGCTTCTTGACGTAGTCGAGACCCGTCGTGGACGCCTGGGCGCCCAGCTTGAGGTTCTTGGCCTTGACGTCGGCGAGCGAGGTGATCCCGCTGTCCTTCTTCGCCATCAGCGACTGGGTCGCGTCGAAGTACGGCACGGAGAAGAGGATGTTCTGCTTGCGCTCGTCGGTGATCGTCATGCCGGCGGCGGCGACGTCGCACTTGCCGGAGTTCATGGCCGCGCCGCTCTTGATGGCGGCGAAGTCGATGTCGACGATGTCCTGCGTCACGCCGAGCTTCTTGGCCGCCAGGTTGACGATGTCCACGTCGAAGCCGACGACGTCACTGCCCTGGTTGAACTCGAAGGGCTCGTAGGGGATGTTGGTGCAGGTTGTGATCTTGCCTGCGTTGACGAGCTTGACTCCCCCCGCTGCCGGGGCGGCGGTGGACGTGCCGTCCGAGTCACTGCTGCCGCAGGCCGAAGCGGCCAGCGTGATCGCCAGTGCCGTCGTGCCGATCGCGGCCGCTCGGGGGATGGTGGACCAGAGAGCCACGCAGGCCTCCTCATTGTGGAACAAACCGAACTTCCTGCATGCGCAGTTTAGGGGCACATTGCACCGGCCCGTCTTCGGGCTGAACTTTAGGGTCGAATCCCCATATAGAACAACAGACCCACAGAAAACGACAGTTGTTTAGAGACCGTCGCGTTACAAGACCGAGCATGCGCCGGAGAGATCCGTGATGGCGGCGACCGCTGTTCCGCCGCCGCCGATGAGCGAGCCTAGCGTCGATCATGCCTCCGACCTGTGGTCCGGGCATCCCGGCGCTTCTCGCCCTTTCCGTACGCGCCCGCGTCGTCGTGCGCCGGAAATGCGGGCTCGCCGACTCTCTTCTCGCCGGACCGCAACCGGGGAGCGGCCATCGGGATAGAGGACGGTGTCAGCACCTTGGACAGGGAGGACGCACCCATGAAGGAACACACCGGCCCATGGCTACGGCGAGAGTGGTGAGTCCGCCCGCGGAGAAGCTCGACGATTCGGGAATCGTCGCGGCCTCCCTGGCGGATCCCGAGGCGTTCGGCGAGTTGTTCCGACGCCACGCCTCACGACTCCACGCCTACATCAAGCGGCGCCTCGGGCCTTCCCTCGCAGATGACGTCGTGGCCGAGACGTTCGCCACCGCGTTCCGGCAACGAGGCAGATTCGACGGGCGAGCGGAGTTCGCGGCGTGGCTGTGGGGCATCGCGAGCAACGTGATCGCCCGGCACCATCGGCAGGAGACCCGCATGTACCGGGCGTTCGCCCGGACGGGCGTCGACCCCGCCGAGGAGGGCGTCGCCGAACTCGCCGGCGACCGCGTCGACGCCCAGGCATGCGGTCCTCAGCTGGCGAAGGCACTCGCCTCACTGAGCGCTCAGGACCGCAGCGCCGTGTTGTTGCTCGCCTGGGGCGAGCTGTCTTACGCCGAGATAGCGGCGACGTTGAATCTGCCGCTCGGCACCGTCAAAGCCAAGATCCACCGGGCTCGGACCAAGCTCCGTAAGGCCCTCCCCGAGGAGAAGAACGATGGATGAGATCGACGAGCTGCGGCGGATGCGGACGGCGCTGGCCCGAGAGGAGAGCCCGGACCGGCTCGCCCTGCGCACCGACTGGCGGCGGTCCGGCGTGGCGCCACGCCCCCGCCGCGGCTTCAAGGTTCCGGTCGTGAGCATGATCTCGGCGGCCGCTCTGGTCGCCGGGGCCGTCGTCGTCATCTCCGTGAACTCCTCTCCGGCGCCGGACGGGAGCCGGCCGGTCCGTCCGGAGAAGAGCAGGGGCCCTCTCGAGCCGGGCAACGCGCTGCTGGTCGCCGCCACGAACGTGGAGAAGGGGGCGACGGGAAAGTACTGGCACACCACCCGCATCACCGGGGAGATCTACGCGGTCGGCAAGACCGCGGCGGACCACTACAAGCTCGAATCGAGGATGCAGTACGACGAGTGGACCGACTCGAGCGGCAAGCAGTGCATCAACCCCGACGACCTGCCCGCCCGCCCGTGGACCGCACTCGACGAACAGAAGTGGGAGAAGGCGGGAGCTCCCACCACGGTGGAGTTCCCCATCCCGGAAGGGACCGGCGTTCTGTTCCTGAAACCCACGAGAACGGGAGGACCCTGCCGCGTGGTCGGTGAGCGGCGATTCCTCGGTATGACGGTGAAGCAACTGGCCGCGTTGCCCACCCGGCCCGAGCAATTGGAGAAGGCCCTGCTGAACATCAAGGGCAACTGGGAGGCGGTCAGCTCGAAGCCCGGAGAGCGGCCGATCCGGGCACTGAAGGGGGACAAGCGGGTCCGGGCGCTGAGCGATGCGGCCGGCACCCTGCTGGGCGTCGCGCCCGCCCCTCCTGAGGTGCGGGCGGCGGCGTTCCGCATGCTCGCCACCCTCCCAGGCGTCAAGGCCGAGGGTGAGACGACCGACCCCCTGGGCCGCCGCGGAACGGTGATCTCTCTGCCGGTCGAGACGACCGTTCCTCTCGGCCTCTACACCGCGCCCAAGCAACTCGGCACCTACCGGCGGCAGTGGATCATCGACCCGGGCAAGGGGACGCTGCTGGCTGTACGGGATCTCGTGGCGACGCCGCCGCACGGCTCACGGGAGCTCCCCCCGGGAGACGACGGAAAGCCTCGCCGCCTGACCGTCGACACACAGCCTGACCGGTTCCACAAGCCTGGCGAAGTGGCCGACTACGAGGTGTACGCGAAGGCGGAGTGGAGCGACGCGGCGCCGAACTGAACGCGTGCCCCCTGAGCATCACTGACCGCGTGCTCTTGAGCGTTCACCGTGGCGTGAGATCGCTCAGTTGAGGATGTCGACGACGGGGATGTCGGGATGGCGCGCCCGGAGGACCTCGGGGCGCGCGTCAGGACGGGCCAGCCGCGCAGGTCATAGAAGGCGGCCGCATGAGCCAGAGACAGGTCGCTGACGGCGGTGCCCTTCAGCAGCCGGTAGCTGACCAGGAGCGCCTGCTGGGAGGTGAGCGCCGACTCCTCCCCTCCCAGGGTGAAGTCCGCCCCGAGTATCTGTGTGATCAGCCGGCGTTCCTCGTCGGTTCCGGCCCGGGAGAAGGCCTCCGCCACGCAGACGGAGGGGATCAGCAGGGAGGCCGACATCTCCTTGATCTCCCCGCGTCGCATGAAGGCCGCCGGTTCCTGGCGCGCCCATGCCTCCAGGGCGCTGGTGTCCATGATCAGTCCGGAGACGGCGTTCACCGGGCGTCGCCCTCCGCGCCGCGGTCACGTGCCGCCTTCCCCGCGGCGAGGGCGGCACGGAAGCCGGCGCCGTTGTCGTGGATCCGGCGGTAATCGCCCTTCATGCCGTCGCGGCGGGACGGCTAGAGCCTGCCCGCCTCGGCGAGGGCGAGGACGTCGGTCGCCGCGCGGAGTGCCTGGGCGTCGATCTCGTCCGCTTCCGGGGTCGCCCCGCCGAGCAGAGCCCTCTCGAAGAGACCCTCACGGAGCAGCGCCCCGAACCGGCGTGCGGCGTGAACGGGATCGTTGACCCTTCCACGCAGATCGGCCGGCCAGCGTGCGACATAGCGCGCCACCAGTTCGATGTCGTGCCCGACCACCTTCTGCCGGTAGCGCTGCCCCAGCTCCGGAAACCGTTGCGACTCCCTGATGACCACGCGATAGAGCCCCAGCTGTTCGTCCGACAGCACGCGTCGCAGGTATTCCGCTCCGGCCTCGGTCAGCCCGGTCAGGGGCGGCGCATCGAACCAGGACGGATCCGTCGTGTCCGTGTCCAGGGTGCACGCGGACTGGATCACCGCGACGAACAGGTCGTCCTTGTCGTCGAAATGCCGGTAGAGGGTCTTGATGGAGACGCCCGCGCTCGCCGCGATCCGGTTGACCGAGCTTCCCGCGTACCCCTCGTCGAGGAAGGCGCGCAACGCGGCGTCGACGAGCGCGTCGCGCTTGCGCTCCATCAGCCTCGCCTTCGGATCATCCGCAGCCCACGTCCGCACATGCCCTCCCCTCGTCTTGACAGAAGCATACGACAGCGAACACTATCGTTTGATTCGACAGTGATCGCTGTCGAATGACGAAGGGGGGCAACGATGCAGGACAACGAGGGTGCACGTGTGCTGGTGCTCGGCGCGAGCGGAAGGACCGGAGGGATGATCGCGGCCGCGCTTGAGGCGTTCCCGACCGGGGTCGCCGTGGTTCGCGCCTCACGCGACCACGAGACGGTCGAACGCTGGCGAGCGGAGGGACGCGCGGCGGTGCACCTCGACCTCGACGACGCTCGAACCTTCCCCACGGCACTCGAGGGCATCGACCGGCTGTTCCTCATGGCCGGCTACACGGTGGCGATGACGCACCAGGCCAAGACGATCGTGGACGCCGCCGTCGACGCCGGCGTCGGGTTCATCGTCCATCTGGGCATCTTCGGGAACGGACGCTCCACCGATCCGCATTTCGCGTGGCACGAGCTGGTCGAGCGGTACATCGAGGGAAGCGGGATCCCCTGGACCCACCTGCACCCGCACATGTTCATGGAGAATCTGCTGACAAGCCTGAGGCTCCGCGATGGACGCCTGCCCTGGCCCATGGGCGACAAGCCGACAGGATGGATCGCCGTCGACGACATGGCGGCCGTCGCGGCGAAGGTCCTCGCCGAGGGGCCGGAGATCCACGCGGGCAAGGGGTACTGGATGTCGACCGACCTCCTCAACGGAGTCCAGGCGGCGGACATCCTCCGGCAGGCCCTCGATCACCCCGTCACGGCCCAGGTGATGACTCCGGACGACCTGCTGCGCAGGGGCTCGGACGCCGCGCCGTCCTTCATGGAGGTGACGTATGCGGCCAGCGTCATGGAGTGGTTGCGGCAGACGTACGACGGCCGGATGGACTACGCCGCGGTGACCACCTCGACGGTTGAGGAGCTTCTCGGCCGGCCACCGTTGCACCTCGCGGACTGGGCGACCCGCAACCGGCAGGCTCTCCTCAACGGGTCTGATCATCAGCCGGTGTGACCGATCGTTTCGGCTTGGGAACGGTGGTCCTCTCCCGGGATCTCACCCAGGCGGTGAAGGCCTCGATCGCATCGACGACCGCCTCGAAGCGGAAGGAGTGGTACAGGTCGAAGGCGTGGTGCCCGCCCTTCAGCTCGGCGTAGACAACGGGGGAGGCCGAGGTCTGGCGTAGCCGGTCGGCGAAGTGTCGGGCATCCGCCGCGGGCACCAGCGTGTCCTTGTCGCCGTGTGCCAGGAAGAAGGGCGGTGCGTCCGCGGTGATGTGGGCGAGCGGCGAGGACTCGGGCCCCTGGCCGAAATAGGTGCCGTACCAGCCGTTCAGGTAGATGGCGCCGGTCACGGAGGTGTCGGCGTTCTCGAAGCCCGGCTGGAAGGCGGGGTCGTTCTGGGTGAGCGCGGCCAGCCCCGCCATGTGCCCGCCCGCCGAACTGCCCGCGACGAACAGCGTCGTCGGATCGGCGCCGTACTCGTGGGCGTGCTCCCGTACCCAGGCGATGACCCTCTTGAGGTCGATCAGGTGGTCCGGATGCTGGAACTTGGGCCGTAGCCGGTAGTTGGCGCTGATGCACACCCAGCCCTGACTGGCGAGCCGGTAGAGCAGCGGCAGCGACTGGCTGTTCTTGTGGCCCCCGGAGTAGTGGCCGCCGTGCAGGTGGATCATGACGGGCGCGCCTTGCGGGCGCGAGCGGTGGTGGTAGAGGTCGAGCAGGTTGCGGCGGCCCGCGTCGCCGTAGGCGAGGTTGGCCACGCGCCGGACATCCGGGCGGCGCTTGAGGATGGGCAGGAACAGGATGCGGGCCAGCGGGGGCCGGCGCCGCAGCCCGCCGGCCAGGTCGGCGTCGAGGGTAGCGCGCCATCCTGCGCCCAGCCCTTCGTCCATGGCGCGCTTGATCCTGTCCCGCTCGCCCAGCGCGCGATAGGCGATGACCGCGAGCCCGGGCGTGGTCACGGCGGCCAGGGCGACGGTCGCCCAACCGCCCGCCGAGTCGATGTCACCTTCGGCGAACGCCAGCGCCGTCGGGAGCAGCAGCATCCAGAAGAAGGCCGCGAACGGCAGTTCGTTGGCGGCCAGGCCGAAGTAGTAGCTCGGGCGGCCGAGCGGGCGCGACCACGGCACCGGCCGTAGCGCGAACAACGTGCCGACCGCGACGAGCGCCACAGTGATCAGATAGCCGACGGGCACGGAACCTCCAAAGACGGCAGCTGTCTCTCCACTGCCTCCGCGCGCACCCCCTCATCTGGGAGGTCTTGCGGGCCCCAGCCTTCCCGCCCCACAGGCATCACATCAACGACGGATCAGATAACGGTCTTTCACTCTGAGCTAATGAATCCGAGCCGCACGCATGGAGATGCGAGAGGTCGAGATCTTTCTGACGCCGGCATTCCCGAGGGAACGGGCCTGCACTCCTTCCGCCACATTTGTGATTCACAATGGCGCAAGTGTGGGTGGCGAGGACGGCGTCAGGCCATGCCACTCCCACGATCACGCTGAATACCTGCGTGGGGGAGTGGCCTGAGCCTCACGAGCAGCCCCGGCGCATCGTCGACGACGCTCCGGGGCCGTGTGCCCGGCATGTGCCCTGACACGGCCACTCGTCGATGAAACGCCTGATCAGCGCCCTTGCTTCAGCGGTAGTTCGTGAACTGCAGGGCGATGTCGAGGTCCTTGCCCTTCAGCAGGGCGATGACCTCCTGGAGGTCGTCCTTCTTCTTGCTGCTGACGCGGAGCTCGTCGCCCTGGATCTGCGCCTTGATGCCCTTGGGCCCCTCGTCGCGGATGAGCTTTGAGATCTTCTTCGCGTTGTCCTGGTCGATGCCCTCCTTGAGGGCGACCGCCAGCCGGTACTCCTTGCCGGACAGCCTCGGTTCGTCCGCGTCCAGGACCTTGAGGGAAAGGCCTCGCTTGACGATCTTCTCCTTGAACACGTCGAGGACCGCGTTGGCGCGCTCCTCGCTGTTCGCCTTGATCTCGATGCTCTCGCCCGACCAGGAGATGTCGGCCCCGGTGCCCTTGAAGTCGAATCGGTGCCCGACCTCCTTGGCCGTCTGATTCAGGGCGTTGTCGACCTCCTGCCGGTCGATCTTGCTGACCACGTCGAAACTGCTGTCGGCCATCGGTGTCCGTGTCCTCTCCTCGTTGCCCTCTGAGATTAGTGGCCCAGGCATGATCAGAGGTCTTTGCGCATCACAACACGGGGCTCCATGTCGATGCCCAGTGTGTGCTCATGCCGTACGAGTGCGGTCAGCTCCGGTCCCCACCTCTCCGCGGGAACTACGGCGAAGCCGCGGCCCGCGTACCAGGGGGCGTTCCACGGGACGTCGCGAAACGTCGTCAACGTCATCGCCGCGGCGCCGGCCGCCACTGCCGCGTCACAGGCGGCGTCGAGCAGGCTCGTGCCGATGCCGCGCCTCCCGTGATCAGGGTGTACGGCGAGCTGTTCGAGATGCGCGAGCCCGTCGACGGTCCCGAGCATGGCGAACCCCACGGGTGGCCGGCCCGCGACGATCACGGTCTCCGGGTCGTCACAGTCCTCGATCATCGTGGTCCCGGGAGGGAAGTGGATGCCGAGGGGCGCGAACATGCCGTCGGCGGCGAGTTCCACCTCCACCAGCGTCGGGAGGTCGTCGGCCTCGGCCCATCTGATCACGGTTCTACTATGGCGCGATCCGGCGGCTGGGTGGCGAAATATCCTCTTCACCCGAGTCGTTCCCCGGCAAAACCGACGTCACGTGCACCCTCGAAGTCCGCTATCCTTCTTGCTGTCGCTGCGGTCAGCAGCTGACACGGCAGGTTGCCCGAGTGGCCAAAGGGAGCGGTCTGTAAAACCGTCGGCTCAGCCTACGCAAGTTCGAACCTTGCACCTGCCACACCAGCCTAAAGAGGCCCCTGATCAGCAGAGATGCCGGTCAGGGGCCTCTTTGCTCATGATCCATGAGTGACCGTGATTCCCTGCTGTTTCCCGTGGGATATGGCACGCCTGTGGCACGCGATCAAGCCCAGATGCCCCCGCACGGACGCGCACCGTCCCCCCTGACTGATGCCCTTATGGGCAGGGGGCTTGGTTGGGCGATGTCTCTCGTTGGTCTGCGGCGCGCTGGGGGGTGTCGTCACGGTTTTCCTGGTCCGGCGACAGAACCTGGAGAGCGGTGTGGGCTGAGTGCAGGACGCTGATCCATGCGGGATGGTCGAGATAGGCATCGTCTGGGGCGGTGGGTCCAAGGTCATCGAGAACGCGGAGGAGGGCGTCAACCACGATCTGCACGAGGTCGGCTTCTCGCTCATCCCGGAATAGCTGAGGGATCAATGCGCGCGCGCCGGTTTGGTCGATGAAAGTGTCATCGATTAACCAGTGGACGGCATTGGTAAGGTCTGGCCACCCGTGTCCTGATCGCCAGTGTTGCTCTTGATAGTCGCGGTCGCCGAGGACTTGTAATGCGTTCAGAACATCTTCACGTCGCTCTGGCCACTGAACCCGCTGTGTCGCGGAAGGCTCTGCACTCATGAAGCCACGCTACTGAGCTGAGAGCGGAATCGAAGCGGTGAGTCGATCTATAGGCCCGGGGTTGCGTGGATAACGAGGCTCTCCAGCGGATGCTGGATGATGTCTTTGACCAGGCATTGGTGTTCCACGGGTTCGTCGACTACATGCGCGACTACGAGGTCGTCGTGTACCGGACGGCCGATCAGAGAAGCGGTGTTCAACCTGCCTACATGCGATACCTGTTCCGGTATTGCGTTGAAGCCCGATGCCAGACGACGGTTCCTTCGAAGGTCTGGCAGGAGTCGTTGGATGACCGTCTCATCGACTACGAGACCGGCGTAGCCCTTGATGGGTTCATCTGGGGTGTGAAGTGGCAGAACCTCTATCCCGGGGCGACGGTCGTGGCCGAGTCGACGTCGGCTGACGCGTGAGCCGCGGCCGTCGGCATTGAGTTCCATGAGGTACGTATTGAGACAAACACACATGACCTGACGCTGGTATTTTCCGGCTTGGACATGAGCGAACTGCCGTCCGGCCACACCCCCTTCTCGGTGCCGGGCTCGGCCCAGGCCGTAGGCGACTCAGCTGGAAACGACGTGCAGTAGCGCCCACACCAGAAGCGGCTCCCTCTGATGAACCGCCCGAGATCAGTGGAGGCTCCATCGAACTCGGAGTCCCTGTGATTCCCCTGCGGTCGCCGACCGGACGGGTACGCAAGGGGCACGCACTCAAGAAAGACCTGGATTGAGCAAGGGGTTGGGGTAGCCCTCATCTGTCTCCTCGATGACATGGCGAGAATCACGTCCGATGCGATCAAGGATCTCCGATCGACGGCCATGCATCCACGACGGGGTCACCTGATCCCAGATCTCTTGGGTGGGGACGTAAACGACAGGAGGATGTACCCCCCACCCGCAGTCGAAGTTGAACTTGCGCGAGCCCTCCGTGTACACGAGGAGTTCCTTCCACCGATAAGCGATCTCGTAGGTCATAACACGATGCGCCTTTCCGCAGATGTACCCCAGACATGGATTAGTCGATTGTTCTCTACGTATCGACCATCGGGAAAGACGGCAGGTGCTGGAAACCCGAACCCGCGCTGTTAGCTTGGGAAGCGTATGGATCACGGCCGTTAGGGGTGCGGTCGTTCAGACCCGTACGTCTCGATCTGGCGTCGTCCGTTCCGGTGGCTCCCAGGCATGGTTTGACAGCCTTATGGCTAGCCGGCGGAGGATCAGCCGTCGTAGTCCTCGAATTCCCACGCACCGATGCGACCGATCTTCTCGGCAAGTTCACGCCACGTCGGCGCCTCTAGCACGGAAATTCGAATATTCAACCATCGGGTTACCTCAGCGGGGTGCAACTCGGGAACGAAAAGCCAGTGCCGGCCAATGAGAAACGGATGGTGCTGTAGCTGCTCCGCAAGGGCTGATGGGGTGCAGACGGTGATCTGAAACCGCTCCTCCCCTGGCTCTCCTTGCGGACCGACGTACACCTCTAGCAGCTCACATGCGTGGGCCGGGTCGTCGATGCTCCGCCCGAATTCAAGATCGGGCCACCGGAAACTGATCACTCGCGCCATCACCGTCCCATGATCGCTCAGCACGCTAGCCCGTGGGTGCGCTGCGCACTGTTGCCGTGGCTACCTTGGGACTGTGCTTCTGGTGAGGGGCGGTCGTAGGTTGACGTTCGTGCACATAAGGACGGATCGATTGGTATCGCCTCACCTCCGTCGCTTCCTGGACGAGCTCGCACGTTGGTCGGATCCGATGCCCGTGGATTGGATCAAGCGGAATGCTCGTGCTGTCGATCGGGCGGGTGTCGAGACAGACGCTTCCGATGAAGCCATCGACGCGATGATCGCGTTTGAGCAGAGGTACGGCGGGCTCTGGTTCCCTGCGCTCGGCCCCAACGGCATGGAGTATGGACTCGATGGCGAGGCAACGGTCTACTGCACAGCCGAGGGGTGGGCCTTTCCTGGGATCTTGGACGGGGATTGGACCTGGGCAGTCGAGATTCTGTCGGATGGGCGTGCCGGGATGACTCTCGCGGACAAGCCTCTCAGGGTCCTCAATCGGAGCATTGACCAGCGGCTGGAGGCACACGCGTTGGCCGTGGCCGTGCGCCACTGGCCGCATCTGATCCTGGAACTGGCTACCCCACGAGGGATGGTTCCGGTCCTGGCAGATGCCAGCCTCCCGTCACCAGCCGACGAGGCCTCAGGCCCGGCGGACCTGTGGTGGTTCGACGACGTGTCCGCTATCCACCTTCAGCTCGACAACTGGTGGACACATGATCACGACATCTGGATCGCACGTTGCTTGAGCAAGGAAGCTACCGGCCTGGGTCGGTTGAAAGAACTGCTGCTCAGCGGGATGACCGGATTCCTGGAGCCGGGTGAGGTTTGGTGTTCGCTGTGCAATCGGCTCGCGCCGTCGGCAGGTAGAGGGCGGCATAATCCCGACCCAGACAGCAAGGCTCCCTGACCAGGGCTTTTGCGTGGAGCGGGTGACGGGAATCGAACCCGCGCTGTCAGCTTGGGAAGCGTATGGATCACGCCTCATACGGGCGCTGAGCTGGGCTTCGGGCCGGTCGTGAGTGACCGTGGTTGACCCCTCGTCACCTTGGCTAATGGCCCGACGGGCGAGGGCGACTGGGGCCGAAACCATTCGGAGCTCGGGTTCGATGTCTGGGCTGACCGCGTGGTGTTGCTGGTGGACCCATCGTGTCTATTCTTCGTGCGTGCTGATCACAGACGAGGAATTGGCTCTCACGGCAGCGCAAGCAGGAGCTGCTGTCGTGCACGCCATGTACGGTGCATCGCTGACGCGCTTCCAGAAGGCTGTGGGTGACTTCGCTACGGCTGCTGACATTGAGGCGGAGAACACCATCCTTGACGTTATTCGCACCGCCCGACCAGACGATGCCGTGACGGCCGAGGAGAGCGGATGTACGGGCCCGGGCGGCGCGGAGCGCATGTGGCTGGTCGACCCACTGTGCGGCACGCTGAACTATGCCGCGCGCAGCATGCTGGTCGCGGTGAACGTCGCCCTGCGCGTGGGCTCGGACATCACGGTGGCGGCCTCAGCCGACCCGTTCGCCAAAGAGGTGTTCTGGACGGACGGCGATCACGCGTACGTTCGTCGCGACGGTGTGGACGAGGGACTCACGCCGTCGCCCGATACCCGGCTGGTGGATGTCAACCTCGATCCACCGTTCCCGAACGAACCGAGCTTCCGGGCGGTCCGGTTGCTTGCCGACCCAGGGTTCATCGCGCAGTTTCGCCCGCGCGTCGTCTCCACCACTCTGGCAGTGGCCTGGGTCGCCGCCGGTCGGCGAGCCGCATACGTCACTGACGGCCACCTGCGGGATAGCGTGCACTTCGCCAGCGGCATCGCGTTGTGCCAGGTCGCCGGATGCGTGGTGACCGGCATACACGGTCAGCCACTGCACACCGGCGCGGGTGGGCTCGTCGTGGCGGCCGACCAGGAGACGCATGCCGCAGTGCTAGAACTCATCGGCAAGCAGTGTCCGTCTGATCGTTAATCTGTAAAACCGTCGGCTCAGCCTACGCAAGTTCGAACCTTGCACCTGCCACCAGGGATTTTCCCAGCTCAGAGGCCCTACGGGGCCTCTTTTGCTTTCCACGGACATGCAGCCGTAGGCCACCCGGAGCCCTCGTCTGTCGCTGGTCCACCAATATGCGTGCAATGATCTTGGCCGCATTCTCACAGGTGGCTCGATGTTGGTCGGCCGCTGGAGCGGCTCATTCGCGATGGTCAAATCCCTACGTGCGACCCAGGCCGGCCTGCCCGAGCACCAGGACGGAATGGAGAACACTTAAGGAGTTGACTGTTAAGGACTTAACAATTACCGTCGGGGTATGGATCAGTCGAAAGACCTTCCCGCCAGTCCCCTTGAAAGCCTCAGGGTCATCAATTGGGCCCAGGTGCAGGCAGCGCAGGAGTGGATCCATGTGCGAGGACTCAGCTTGCAGCAGGCGTTTGTCCTGAGCCATCTCGCCGCCAACCCCGGCGCCATCCAGCGCGACATCGCGCGAGCGACTCGTACGACCGCGGCGAATGTCTCCGGCGTCCTGCGCGGGCTCGAAGCGCGACAACTCGTTGAGCGCCGCTTCGAGGGCGGCGACGAACGCAGCAAGCGCGTCTTCGCGACCGACGCCGGGATCGCGCTCGTAGCCGGGCGCGACGAGGCGATGGCCGCGGCGGACGAGTCGATCCTCGCGCCGCTGACCGAGTCGGAGCGGACCACCTTCCAGGTGCTGCTCGACAAGATCACCGCCGGTCTGTCGAACCCGGGTGACTCGTAACGCGTCCGACCCGGGCCCGTCGGAGCGCATTCCTCATTCCTCGCCGTGGCGGCATCCGCCGCCGCGCGCTCGAACCTGCCCGGACGCACGCGTCCAGCAGCGAAGGAGCACCCATCATGACGCAGGAAAATCCGCTGCTGACAATGATCCGTGAGGTGTGCGCCCTTGGGCGCGCCGAGTTCGAGCGGCCATCCACCGCCGAGGGCGACCCCGACGCCGGGCGTGCGCTCGTCCAAGGGTTGCAGGCGATCGATCCGGGCGGCGAGCCCAGCGCCATCTCCTTGTCCCTCGCACTCCTGGCACCCCGCGCTCCGTACTTCGACCAGCTCGTGCTGGACGCCATCGCGGCGGGGGTCCCCCAGGTCGTCAATCTCGGCGCCGGCTACGACGACCGCGCCCTGCGATTCCGGCACTCCGGCGTGACGTTCTTCGACCTCGATCTGCCCGACATCGTCGCGGACAAGGCCCGCCGCCTCCACGTGATGGGCACCGACACCGCGCACCTCGCCCTGGCCGCCATGGACTTCCACACCGACGATGTCGCCGAGGTCCTGGCGCGCGCCGGGCACGACGCCCACCGACCGACCCTCTTCCTCGCCGAACACCTCGCTCTGTTCCTCGAACCCGGCGACGTCGCATCACTCCTGGCCAGGCTCTCCGGCCGCGCGACGGCAGGGAGCACCCTGGCCATCACCGCCGAAGTGCATCCCGCCGACCTCGACTCCGACCTCGTCGTCTCCACCGTGGACGACGTCATGTTCGGCGGCGCCGGACCGCTGCACACGATCCAGTCCCGCGACGCCTGGCTGGCACTCTTCGAAAAGACCGGTTGGCGGATCGACAACCCGGACGAGGTGACAGCGGTCAACCACTTCGAAGTGACCGTGGCCGATCGCCCCACTCAGATCCAGACGCAATTCCTCACCGCGACGGCGTGAGGAACCGGTCCCTCCCCAGCGGTAGCGCTCGGGGAGGACGGTGAGGATGGCGTCGGGGTCGTGCTCGACGCCCTACCACCTGCCCGCTAGCCACCTTTTGGGAGGCCGCCACCGGCCACGCCGTCACACGGCGACCACCGCGCTCTTGCCCAAGCGGCATTAGCCCGCGCCCGATACCGCCACGCCTTCGCCCTGTACCGCATCACCGCCGACGCCGGCGACACCTCCGCGCTGGCGGATCGGGCCGAGATGCGGGAACGAGAGGGAGTAACTGACCGGTTGGGTGATCTGTGGCGGTTCGGGCTGCAAGGCGGGCAATGAGTGACGAGCCCTATCCGTGCCCGTGCTGTGGGTTCCTCACACTGAGCGAGCGAGGAGGCTACGAGATCTGTCCGGTTTGTTTCTGGGAGGACGACGGGCAAGACGACCACGATGCCGACCAGGTTCGCGGTGGCCCCAACTATGAGCTGAGCTTCACGCAGGGATGGCGGAACTTCACGGAGTTCGGCGCGAGCCGTAAAAAAGATCGTGGCCACGTTCGAGCACCCCGCCCGGAGGAGCATCCTTCTACGCGATCGTGCTAACGCTGCTAACAGCAGCCCTGGACAACCATGGACAAGCGTGGAATATCGACGCCCAGAGACGCCCCCTGAGCAGGCGCTTATGACAGCTCTGGACGACTGTGGACAGCCCTGACCTTGCTACGGATCAGAAGGTTGGGGTTTCGAGTACCTCCGGCCGCACAGCGCCAAGGCCCTGGTCCTCTAGCCGATGACCAGGGCCTTGCTATGTTCGCTGTTGCCTGCCCACGGCTACCTGTTTGGGCGGGACTCTGGCGTTGAGCCAGGTGGACAGGCGGGCGTGCCGCAGGTCGTAGGGCCGCCGGGCCAGCGGCGAAACTCGTTCCTCTGCTGACAGGGAGTCTTCGCGAGCAAGATCCCAGACGCGTGCCGTCGTACGGGACCATGGGGCACATGAACGACGATCTCTACTCGGATCACCACTGGCGGTCCCTGTGCGAGCGCCTCTTTGACCGCGAGAGCGATGGGCTGGGCGACATGCTGCTGCGGTGGCTGGAAGAGCATCCGGCGCACGTGGCGGAGGTGCGGGAGGCGGGCCGGCCCGAAAGTCACCTGATCCCTCTGGGGAGCCCTCCCAACAGGGGATTCAGCCCGCTGGTGCGCTTGTATGCCATGAACCGTATACTCGACGTGCTCATCCTGAACTACCAGGATCCCCCGGACGATCCGACGGCGAGCCCGAACGAGGCCTACCCGCCGGTCGGTGTCTATCCCGCCTTCTGTGAGGCGCTGGGCGCGGACCGGATCGGCAGGCGGGGCTTTCACCCGTTCTTTCACGAGGTCGTCGAGGTGCGGCCGGTCGACGATCCCGACGAGCCGCCCTCGATAGTCGAGGAGCGCTGGCCCGGTTACATGATGGGGTCGATGCTGCTGATGCGGGCCGGAGTGGTCGTCACCGCCGGGGCACGGCATCTGGTCGCTGGGGTCGCCGATCGCTCCACCCTGTATTGGACCTTCTGGCGCCGGTCACGATCCACCCGTGACCTCTCGGACGGTTGGGGGAGCAACTCGCAGTGGAGAACCGACTTCCGCCGCGACTACCTGGTCGACGGCCGACTGCACTACAACGTGGACGCGATCCTGGATCCGTGGGTAGACGAGAAGAGCCTTGATCCCGCGTCGGTGATCGAGATCGTCCGGTATCGGTGCAGCACCATCGTCGATCATGGTGATGACGTCTTCCCTTACAACGATCACCACGTCGAGCCGGCCCCTGCGGACTGACCCGCGTATGGGTACCCGTCCCTGCCCAGAAGGAATCGATGAAGAAGAGGATCTCATCCGGGGTATCAGCCGAATCACTCGGCGTTGTTCAGCCCTTGGAGCACATGGGCACCTAGCGCGTCGGTTGTCGGAGCTATGAATGGCTCTAACTCGTCGAGCGGGGAGAAGCCCTGTCTGGCGCCTTCGTTCTTGTAGGGCTGGATGATCACGGTCCCGTCCGGATCCTGGTGGACGCCGATGCAGCGTGTGCCTTGGACGAACGCGCGCCAGGACCTGACTCCAGCGAGTTTCTGCAACGGCTTGTTCGGCAGGTCGTCCGCTTTCCAGTCGGGGTGTGGCATGTCGAGCTTGAAGGCGGCCAGGGCAGCGGTGACCGATAGCCCTAGATCATTTGTGATCACCGGCTCATCGAAGCGGCTGCGCGGGTCTGTTTCGATGAGGAGTCCTGTCACGGTTCGGGCCAGGGCGGATACGAGAACGACTGATCCCCGCTGATAGACGGTCGCGTCTCTTCCGCTGTAGACCGATGCCGCGCGTTTACGCCGTAAGAGCTTCATCGATCCTCCGATTGGAGATGGACTGATGCCCATCGATGCACTTCGCGTAGACCCGCAACAGTACGTCAACGCTGTGTCCGGCACGCTCGGCCACCTCGGGGGCTGAGACGCCCGCATTCAGCCAGAGCGAGACCGCCGCATGCCGAAGGTCGAACGGCCTGCGCGCCAGTGGAGAGGCGACCTGGGCAGGGGTGAAGGCGAGTGTTCGAGCTTCCTGCCACACCTCCGTGTAGGCCGTCGAGGCGATCACTCCGCCCCGTTCACTGTGGACGATTCGGCCATCCGACCCGATGCCGAACTCTTTGATGTGTGGCCGAAGAATCTTGACCAGGGCGGGCGGGATCGGCACCGGCCGTACGTCATCGCGGCCCCGGTGCTTGAGACCGCGTTGCTCGTGGGCATCACCGCTGTCTGTCCACCTGGTGTTGACGTTTCTGTCCCACCACATGCTTGACGGGCACCCTAGGAAACATGATCGGCTTGCGGGGCCGGGCCGCTTTGATGCTGCGGACGGGCTGGGTGGTGGTGCGGCGGACCACGCGGGTGTGGTCGCAGGCGGTCGCACTCACCCTCACGTAGACACCACACCCACCCCGCTAACGGTGAACCCCCTGCGCAGGGGGCTCACCGTCAAAGATCAAACAACTTCGGCTTAGTGTCTGGGCCGCGCCGTAACCCTGATCAATGCGACGGCGATGCCGATCCACACTGCCCCATCGATGAGTGGGCCCGCCTCACCGACGACCATGGTCAGGGGTAAGTTCACACCGATAGCGACGGCGATCGTTTTGGGCAGTAGGCCCGCGCGGAAGACCGCGATCGCGAGCAGGACGCCACCGGCCAGCCACAGCGGCAGAGCGAGCAGGAAGAGGATGTCGAGCGAGTTCCGGCCGCGTACGGCGGTGGCGAGGGCCGCGGTACCGAGCAGGGCATACTGGGCCGCGAACGTGATGGTGGCGGCGAGGCCGATCTTGCCCCAGCGCGCTTGAACTCGGTGCACCGCATGTAGCCCGATGATGGCCAGCACGCCGATCCACAGGCCAAGAGCGTAGCTGTACTCGATGAGGTAGTCGGTTGTGGCGTGGAACGGATCGGCCTGCTCCGGAGACGCCAGCTGGAGCACGCCTAGGGCGAGGGACGCCAGACCGGTCAGCGCCGACATGGTCACGGCCGTCCCGGCGCGAACCGGTGCGGCGGTTTCCCGGGCGATGGGGGTGGACATTGCTGTGGCTTCCTTTCTGCACTTGGTGGCGGCGCCACCGAAAAAATGGGTCGATGGCGCCGACGCTAGGCCGCCCACGGCCTGCGATCGTCCATCGCCGGGTGGGTGGATGCGGCGGCTGGTTGGAGCAACGGTGGTGCGGCGTCCACCCGAGGGTGGACGCCCGGCGACTGTCGCCGGCCGTATCATGCGCCCATGCTCGACGGTGCCGCCCCCGCCGAGCTCGGTCGGCGCCGGGCCTGGCTTTTCGACGTCTCCATCGCCGCGGCGTTCGTCGCGGTTGGCCAGATCGATGTATGGGCACCGTGGAATGCAGTGTGGGGCGACGATCCTGTGGCGGGACCCGACCGAAGCCGCAGTGTCAAGCGTCAGCCGAGGTAGGACAGAACCACAGCAGGGTTCCCACGAGGTGCTTGACGTTTCTGTCCCAGGACATGCGCGACAGGTGATCTAGGAAACCTGGTCCAGCTTGTACAGCACGAGCGGCACGAGCAGGAACGCGAAACCCGCCGTCAGGAACGCGCCGGCTCCTGCGGCGCCTACGAAGGTGCCTGCCAGTACAGCCAGCGGGGGGACAGTCGGCTGGGCCAGGCCCCACGACGACCCCTGGAAAGCGAACCAACGTGGCCGATCGAGCTCAGGGGCGGCGTCGGCGACACTCGACTGCCAGCGCCCCAGCAACACGCCGTTGACCGCAGTGCAGGCCAGATACGCGACGATGGTCAGCAACAGGCTGCTGGTCAGCGCCATGACCAGCGCCAGCCCCGCCAGTAGTAGCGTGCCCAGGCCAAGGATCAACCCATGCTGACGGCCCTCCAGTGGACGCCTGACCGCCCTAAGCGCCAGCGGCGCCACAATGGCTGCGCTCGCAAGAGTCAGGCCGGGCAGCCACGCCGGTGCCCCCCGCTCCAGCAGGGCCAGCGGCAGATACATCATCACCGCCAGATAGCCGACCGCGAACGCGATGCCCGCCATGGTCAGGCGCAGCAGCGCCGCCGGCGGCCGCCAGCGCTCATCACTGCTCTCACGGTACGCACCGCGTGCATGGTCGTCGCGTGGCAGCAACGCCACCGCCACACCGGCCGCCACCAGGCAGGTCAGCGCGTCTGCAACCACCAGCCATCGCACCCCCAACGGCAGCAGCACCGCCGCCAGCAGTCCCGCGACCGCCCCGGCGGCCGAGATCGCCACTCCCATTACCGCAAAGGTCGTATGCCGCTGCTCACCGATGCTCGCCCGCGCAAGCAGTTCCTGCGAGGCAGGCTCATACACCTCAAACGCCAGCCCGACCAGGGCGATCGCGACCAGCACGGGCACCGGCCCGTCCGCCAGCGCCAGCGCGACCAGAGCCAGGCCGGTTCCGGCCAATCCGGCGACGAGCACGCCCCGAGGCGAGAAGCGATCCAGCAGGAACGCCCCAGCCCAGCGCGAAGCCAGTGCCGAGACCCCGAACACCACCAACGCCAGCGGGGCGAGTTCCGGTCCAGCGAGAACCGCCAGAAACGACAGCGCATACGCGCCGAGGGCGTTGAGAACACGCACCCACACCAGCGCCCTGGCCGTCGCCGGCAACGATCTGAGCACGTCATCCCCCGCATACGGCAACGAAAGGCGCCAGCCTCGCACACGCCGCTGACAATGTCCTCTGACCTGGCAGTTCGTCCGGCCGGCGGCGGGTGGCCGGTGAATCTACTGCGGCGCCATGGCCTGCCCGGGACGGCGGTAGCGGCGGAGTTCCCAGGGGTCGTGGGCGCTGAAGATCGATACCTGGTCGCCGTGGCGGCGGAGGAGTTCGCGTAGCCGAGCCTGAGTGCCGAGTCTGAGATCGCGGTGAACTTCTGAGCTGGTTTGCACCAGGTCCAGGAGGGGGTGAGGGTGGGGGTCGTCACCGAGTTCCCGATGGTAGTAGTAGGCGTCACCGCAGTGCAGGAGCCAGCGGTCGCCGTCGTGGACCGCCACTCCGGTGTGGCCGGCGGTGTGGCCGCCGAGCGGGACCAGGCGGATCTGCGGCGGCAGGCCCTGGAGCTGCAGGGAGGCGAAGCCGAACCAGTCCTCGCCGGAGCCGATGGGATAGGTCACCCAGTTCGGGTGGTGTGCCCAGTGGGCCGGGCGGTAGCGGAAGCTGGGCGCCTGACTGGTCGCGGCTTCGAGTTCGGCGGCCAGGACGTGGACCTGGGCGGCGGGGAAGTCCGGCAGGCCACCGCAGTGGTCCACATCGAGGTGCGTCACGATGATGTGGCGTACATCGCCGGGGTCGTACCCGAGCCGGGCGATCTGGCGTATGGCGGTCTCCTGCTCGTCCAGCACGGGCTGGGCCATCTCGACCCAGTCGGCGCCGAGGGCCTGGCTGGGGTTGCGTACATCGTCCAGGCCGAGGCCGGTTTCGATGAGGACCAGTCCGTCGGAGTCGGTCTCGACCAGCAGGCAGTGGTTGACGGCGTGCGCGGGGGCCGGGCCCGGGTAAGTGGCTTCGATCTGCCGTACGGACCCGCAGTTGAGGTGATGGATCTGCATGGCGGCTAGCCTGCTGGTTGAAGCGCGGTTCAAGTCAAGGAGGCACGGTGGGCGAGCTGCTGGACATCGCAGAGGTAGCCGAGCGCTCCGGATTGGCGGCGTCGGCGCTGCGGTTCTATGAGAAGCGGGGCCTCGTCGCCTCGGCGGGCCGCAACGGGTTGCGCCGGACCTACCACCCCGAGGCCCTCGATCGCCTCGCGTTCATCACCTGCGCACGCGGCGCCGGGTTCACCATCGCCGAGATCGCCAGATTCCTGCGAGCAACCCCCGACGACCTGGAGCTGCGCACCCGCATGATGCGCAAGGCCGAGGAACTGGAGGAGGACGTCGCCCGCTTGATCCGCATGCGCGACGGCCTCCGCCACGCCTCGACCTGCACGCACGAGCCGCTCGTGGAGTGCCCCGACTTCAAGAACACCTTCCGACCCGGCGCCTCCCCGGCCCCCTGGGACCAGTCCCTTTAGATCAGGCTGATCCCGACGCCCTGCCAAACGGACCAAGCCGGAGTGGATGCTTAGAACCCGCGTTCAGCGACCGAACGCAGCACACAGAACTCGTTGCCCTCGGGATCGGCCAGCACCACCCACCCGGATCCGTCCGCATTGCGATGATCCGCTACGAGCGTCGCACCGAGACTTGTGATTCGTTCCGTCTCGACGTCGCGTGGCGAATCCGCTTGCAGGCATATGTGCATGCGATTTTTGACCGCCTTCGGTTCCGGCACGCGTTGGAAGTACACGGTTTGGCCGTCGGGGAGGTCGAGGGCTGCTTCGTCAGCGTCGGGCTGGTGTCCGTCGGGCAGCGGCCGGCCGAGAACACGAGACCACCAGCGCGCCAGGGCTACCGGGTCGGCGGCGTCGAAGGCGATATTGCGAATACGCGTCGTCACGACGGAATCGTGCAGGCGCAGCTTGATGACGGTCAACTGGGTTATCCGGCCCGCGGCTCCCTCGTCTCAGCCGGGTCGGTGTGGGGCACCGGTTGGTGTTGACCCGCAGAGGGAGTGACTGAAGGATGGAACAGAGCCCTTAACGGAAGGGGTGGACAAGGGATGCGGTTGTGGCCGGAACGCTGGCGACGACGTGCGGCCGCATCTGATTCCTTCTCCGACTCCTTGCTGGCGGCGGCGCGGGAACGGGGTATCCCCGCTGAGCGGGTGAGCGGTTCCGACGTCGAGGACCTCGCCATCGCGGTGGCGAGGAACACCTACGAGAAAGGCGACGTCGCCGCGGCGGAGGAAATGCTGCGCCTGATCACGGTTGAGGGCAGGCCATCGGCCGCCGGGATGGCAGCCTTCGATCTGGGCTTGGTGTTGGAATCCCGCGGTGATGCGCGCGGTGCCCAGCACGCGTACCGGATGGCCATGAATTCTCCCAATTCCGACGCATCGGCGATGGCCGCGTTGAACCTGGGGACCATCGTGTTCCACGAAGGCGACACCGAGCAGGCCCGAGTCCTCCTGACCATCGCCATGGAGTCGGGGCATCCGCAGGCCGCGCCGAAAGGGGCTTTCAATCTGGGTGGCCTGCTCGCCAGGCAGGGCCATACCGAAGAGGCGATGCGTGCGTTGCAGCGCGCGGTGGATTCAGGTCATCCCGACGAGTCGCCGGGAGCACTGACCCAGCTCGGTGCCCTCTGGTTCGCCACGGGTCGGGTCGCAGACGCCGAAGCCGCATTCGAGCGGGTCATCGCGACACGACACCCGGAGTTCGCGGCCATGGCACACGCATGCCTGATCGACTTGCGCCGCCGACGGCGCTGATCGGAACCGTACGGAACAACCACGCGGCGGACACGCGGGGAGCGTCGTCGCACGAGTTTGCGACGACATCTGATTCTCGGCACCCACCAGGCAAGGGTGTCTTCAGCGGGGCGGGGTGACCCCGTTGAACCAGTTCTGCGTGGCGACGGCGGTGTCGTGTTCGCGGTCCCCGGTCACGGTGATGCCTTCGAGGGCGGCGATGTGGTCTTCGGTGAGCGTGATGTCGGCGGCGAGGCTGTTCTCCTCGAAGAACGCCGGCCGGCGGGTGCCGGGGATCGGGACGACGTCGGGCGCCTTGGCGAGCAGCCAGGCGAGGGCGACCTGGCCGGGGGTGGCGCCGAGGTCGGCGGCGATGTCGCGGACGATGTCGACGGTCGACAGGTTGCGGTCGAAGTTCTCCTCGGAGTACCAGGGCATGCCGCTGCGGTGGTCCTCGTTCTTCAGGTCGTCCCGGGAGGTGATGGCGCCGGTGAGGGCACCGCGGCCAAGCGGGCTGTAAGGCACGATTCCGATGCCGAGTTCGCGGGTGAGCGGGAGGATCTCGTCCTCGATGCCTCGCTCCCACAGCGACCACTCGGTCTGGAGTGCAGTGATCGGATGCACGGCCGCGGCCCGGCGGATGGTGTCGGGCGCGGCCTCGGACAGGCCGATGTGGCGCACCTTTCCCTCGGTGACGAACTCGGCCATGGCGCCGACGGTGTCCTCGATCGGGACCGTCGGGTCGACACGGTGCTGGTAGTACAGATCGATGTGGTCGGTGCCCAGGCGCCGCAGTGACCGTTCCAGCTGCCGGCGCGCGTAGGCGGGGCTGCCGTCGATGCGTGCTTCTGCTCCGCCGAACGGGGCCGAGACGATGCCGAACTTCGTCGCGACGACGAACTCGTCGCGGCGTCCGGCGATCGCACGGCCGACGATCTCCTCGCTTGCCCCGTAGCCGTCGGCAGTGTCGATCATGGTGACGCCGAGCTTGGCGGCGCGGTCGATGATCTCCCGGGCCATCATGTCCGGGTCGTACTCGCCGTTCTGTCCGTAGGGGTTGGCGAAGCTCATCGCGCCGTAGCCGATCGCGCCGACCTCGAGATGGTCGGGTCCGAGGAATCGGGTGGTGATGCTCATGACTGGGTCCTTCCAGGCAGGCGGACATGACCTCGCTGGGGATTCACCTGCGAGCAGGCATGTCCTCACGTGGGGACAACAATAGTCCTCAAGTGAGGACAACGGTCAAGGGGGCCTAGGATGAGGGTGTGTCCACTGGTGCGTCTGCTCCCGCCCCTCGGCGTACACGCGACGCCGAGGCCACACAGCGCGCCATCCTCGGTGCCGCGGTCGACGCGTTCGCCCGCAGCGGCTATGACGGCGCGAGCACCCGCGACATCGCCCGTGACGCCGGAATCGACCCTCGGTTGATCACCCGCTACTTCGGGTCGAAGGAGGCGCTGTTCGCGCGAGCGGTGGAGGAGACCTACCGCCACCCCCTCATGATGGTCCCGGGGCGCAACCGTGACGTGGCCGAGGCGCTGCTCAGCGACGCGCCGCTGGAGCAGGCCAAGGGGCTTCTGCTCACCATCCGCTCGGCCGGGAACGAGCGGGCCGTCGAGATCATGCGCGACCACCTCGAGCAGCACTATCAGCGTGACCTCTCCGACGCGCTCGCCGGCCCCGATCCGGGGACGCGAGCCGCGCTGTTGATCGCCATCTGCACCGGCGTGCAGATGCAACGCAATGTCCTGCGCAACCGGGCGCTGCAGGCCGCGGATTCGGCCACGATCATCGATCTGCTCGCCGCCGCACTCGACCTCATCGGTGCGAGAGGCGTGCCCACTTCCGCGGACGGCCCTCCGAGCGCCTGAGACTCGCCCATATTGTCCGCTGTCGGCGCATCGGGTCCGCTGTGAGTGAATCAGCCTGGGTCTTCAGCGTTCGCGGTGCTTGGGTGTCGGAATGGAGCTCTTGATACTTGGCGGAACAGCGTGGGTGGGCCGGGAGTTGTCGCGGCAGGCCATCGGGCTCGGTCATCGGGTGACGTGCCTCGCTCGCGGCGAAAGCGGGGCGGTCGCGGAGGGGGCGACGCTGGTGGCCGCCGACCGGCGCGATCCTTCGGCGTACGAACCATTGCTCGACCGCGAATGGGATGCGGTCATCGAGGTGTCATGGCAGCCGGGCTTCGTCCGTGAGGCGCTCGGCATGCTGGGCGGCAGGGCCAGGCACTGGGTCTATGTCTCATCCGTCAGTGCCTACGCTTCCCATGCCGTGCCGGACGCTGACGAATCCACGGCCCTGCTTGCTCCGACCGATCGAAGCGAGGTCGACCGCGAGCGGTACGGCGAGGCGAAGGTCGCCTGCGAGCAGGCGTCGGAGGCCGTGGTGGGCGACCGCCTTCTCATCGCGCGTGCCGGTCTCATCGGCGGCCCGGGTGATCACAGCGGACGTTCCGGCTACTGGGTGGCTCGGGCCGCGCGCGATCCGTACGGGCCGATGCTGGTTCCCGACGCACCGGCGGCGGCGACACAGGCGGTCGACGTGCGGGACCTCGCCGCCTGGCTGCTCGCCGCCGCGGAGGCGGGGACGGTGGGCACATACGACGCCGTTGGTCCGGTCGTTCCGTTCGGAGAGTGGATCGAGTTGTCGCGCGCCATCGGTGGGCACGCCGGTCCGGTGGTCACCGCCGACACGGCCTGGCTGCTCGCGAACGGCGTGGCCGAGTACATGGGGGCCGAGTCGCTGCCGATGTGGCTGGTCGAGCCGGGGTGGGAGGGGTGGTCGGCCCGGAACGGGTCTGCGGCTCGCGCCGCGGGGCTCCGTCATCGGCCCCGGGCGGAGATGCTGGCCGACACGCTGCTCTGGGAACGCGAGCAGGGTCTGGACCGGGCAAGACGTGCCGGCCTCAGTGTCCAGCGCGAGCGCGAGTTGCTCGACGCTCTCGGCTGACAGGGATCATCCAAGCTCACAGGTCCCTACGGGGGCCTCTTCTGTGCGGCGTGGTCACCGCGTCGGCTGGTCCGTGGAGAGTTTCCGGGCGAGGTCGGTGCGCTGGAGGTCGGTGATCTGGCGGAACGCCTGCTTGAAGGCGGCGTAGACCTCCTCGCCCAGGGCCTGCGCGTGCCTGCGCTCGATGTCCGCCACGATGGCGTCCGACCGCGCCATCTCGTCGAGCCCGAGCGGGGTGGGCACGATGAGCTTCGCCCGCCGGTCCTGCGGATCGGGCTCGCGGCGCACGTAGCCCAGCTCGACCAGTTCGTCGACCAGCGTGCCGATCACCTGCTTGTGCTGGCCTGACTGCTGGGAAAGATCCGTCGCACGGCTGCCCTCCTCGTCGAGGTAGGCCAGCACTGCTCCGTGCCGGGGCCTGAGGTGGGGATGCCCCTGCCGGCCGAGGGTCGTGAACAGCTCCTTCTGGAGGGCGAACAGCGTCTGGCCGGCCATGATGCCGAGGTCGGGGTCGATCTGCTTGCGTTCGCTGCGCCGCATCGGGGGTCACCTGTCTGCTCGATTAGTCACTAAACTTGATAGTCACTAACTCTTACTATATTCTCGTATCGCCTGCTCACACATGGAGGAGACGCATGACCACCGTAGAACTGACCCGGTTCCATGTGGTGCCCGAGCACGTGGAACGACTACTCGCCGCCCGACCGGCGATGCTCGCCGACTTCCGGGCCGACCGTTCCGGCTTCCTGGGCGCCCGCCTGGTCCGCCTGCCCGGCGACGAATGGCTGGACATCGTGTACTGGCGGACGCCCGAGGACTTCGCGGACTCACGGGCGAAGGGCGCGAACCTTCCCGGAATCACAGCCTTCTTCGAGGCCATCGACCACGTGGTGTCCGCCGAGGAAGGCACCACCATTGAAGACGAGGACGAACGATGACCATCTTGATCACTGGTGCGACCGGCAACGTTTCCGGTGCACTCCTGCGTTCCCTGCCCACCACCGACGACGTCCGGGTGCTCGTGCGTGACGCCGCCAAGGCGGGCGACGTCGCCGGGGCCGAGGTCGTCGTCGGCGACCTCGAACAGCCCCGCACGCTCGGCCCTGCCTTCGAGGGGGTCGACACCCTGTGGCTGCTCACGGCGATGGGCCCGCAGGCGCCGCACGCCTCCATGAACGCCGTCTGGGCCGCTCGCCGGGCGGGGGTGCGCCACATCGTGCGCATGTCCGCCGTCGGCGCGGGCCATGAGGCTCCCACCCGCAACGGGCGTCTCCACGCTCTGTCGGACGCCGAGCTCATGGCCTCCGGCCTGGGCTGGACCATCATCAGGCCGCACTTCTTCATGCAGAACCTGCTCGGCTCGGTGAACGGCGACACGCTGTTCGGAAATCTGGGGGAGGGCCGCCTCGGCATGATCGACGTGCGGGACATCGCCGACTTCGCCGCACGCGTGCTGACCGAGCCCGAGATGCACGAGGGCAGGATCTACACGCTGACCGGCCCGGCCGTCATCTCCTTGAAGGAGGCCGCCGAGCAGTTCGGAACAGTGCTCGGCACGCCGATCCGCTATCACTCGCTGAGCGAGCCGGAGGCCTACCAGGCCATGCTCGGGGCCGGGTTGCCCGACTGGATCGCCGCCGTCAACGCCGAGTACGGCACCGCCTACGCAGGCGGTTGGGGGGACTTCACGACGCCGGACTACCTCGACGTCATGGGTCGCCCCGCCCGGTCGTTCGCCGACTTCGCCCGCAACTTCGCCGACCGCATCCGGGGTGCCTGAGTACCGCCACGCGTGCCTGAGCCCCGGCATCGGCATAGGGGGCTCGCCCTCAGGAGTCGAGCGCGTGCCCTGTCGTCGCGTCGATGTGGTCGGGGATCTCGGCGTGGCGGTCGCCGACCGTCGGTGTCCCGGTGGGCTCGAACATGAGGATCGAGGCTCCGGCGGGAACTGACGGCTTGTGCTCCGTGCCGCGGGGGACGGTGAACACCGCGCCCTGCGGGAGCCGGACCGTGCGCTCCCCGCCGGGCTCGCGCAAGGAGATGTGCAACTCCCCGTCGAGCACCAGGAAGAACTCGTCGGTGTCGTCGTGGACGTGCCAGATGTGCTCACCCTCGACCTTCGCGACGCGTACGTCGTAGTCGTTGACGCGCGTGACGATGCGAGGGCTCCACAGGGCGTCGAAGGAGGCCAGGGCCTTGCCGAGGGCGATGGGTTCGTTGCTCACGAGGGCATCCTGACCCAGTGGGCACGAGCGGCGTGAGTGCTAGGAATAGCACATGGCGCAAGAATCCTCGCACGTCGCTCACACGGTGGATCCGCACCGGGTCGTCGTGATCGTGGACCAGAACTCCAACCCCTTCGAGCTGGGCTGCGCGACCGAGGTCTTCGGCCTGCGCAGGCCCGAGCTCGGGCGCGATCTCTACGACTTCCGCCTGTGTTCCCCCGAGCCGCGCACGCTGATGCGGGACGGGTTCTTCACGCTCACGGGCGTCGCCGGCCTGGAGGCCGCCGAATCGGCGAACACGTTGATCGTCCCCAACCGTCCCGACGTCGAGGTGCCCCGCCGCCCCGCCGTACTCGATGCCATCAGGCGGGCACATGCGCGCGGCGCCCGCCTGGTCGGCTTCTGCAGCGGTGCTTTCACCCTGGCCGAGGCCGGGGTGCTCGACGGGCGCCGGGCCACCGCCCACTGGCAGTGGGCGGAGTCATTCCGGGCCCGCTTCCCTTCCGTCCGGCTCGAGACAGACGTGCTGTTCGTGGACGACGGTGACATCCTCACGGCCGCGGGGAGCGCCGCGGCGCTCGACCTCGGCCTGTACATCGTCGGGCGCGACCACGGCGCGGAGGTCGCCAACTCCGTGAGCCGGCGGCTCGTCTTCGCCGCGCACCGCGACGGCGGGCAGCGTCAGTTCGTGGAGCGGCCCGTGCCCGACGTGCCGGATGAGTCCCTGGCCCCGCTCCTGGCCTGGGCCCAGGAGCGGCTGGACGCCCCGATCACGGTGTCCGACCTCGCAGCGCGCGCCTCGGTCAGCCCGGCCACCCTGCATCGCCGCTTCCGGGCGCAGCTGGGCACCACGCCGCTGGCGTGGCTCACCGGGGAACGGCTTGCCCTGGCGTGCCGGTTGATCGAGCGGGGCGAGCCGCGGTTCGAGATGGTCGCACGGCACAGCGGGCTGGGCACCGCCGCCAATTTGCGTGCGCTGATGCGCCGCAAGATCGGGCTGACCCCGTTGGAGTACCGCCACCGATTCGGCCTGGGTATCGGCCAGGGACCGGTCTCGTCCTCCTAGCAGGCCTGCCGGGGGGTCAGGCCAGACGGGTGGCGGAGATCCCGCCGTCCACGTAGAGCGTGATGCCGTGCACCATGGCCGCGTCGTCGCTGACGACGTACAGGACGCCCTTGGCGATGTCGTCCGGCCGGACGACGACGCCCGCAGGGGTGGCGGCGGTCATCGCGTCGAGCTGCGCGCGGCCCGCCTCGTTGCCCGGCGTGAGGGTCGCCCCCGGCGCGACGGTGTTCACCCGTACTCCGCGCGGCCCGTACTCCGCCGCCCAGCTGCGGGTGAGTTGCTCGTCAGCCGCCTTGGTCGCGGTGTACATCGCCGCGAAGGGGCTGCCGACCCGGGCCATCCAGGAGCCGATGGTGACGATGGCGCCGCTGCCCCGCTCGGCCATGGCCGGCGCCATCGCGGCCACCAGGACGTGGGGGGCGCGGACGTTGACCGCGAGCATGGCGTCGAGGTCCGCGTCCGGCAGATCCTCGGTCAGCGTCGCCGGGTAGATGCCCGCGTTGTTGACCAGGATGTCGACGCGTCCGCCGAGCGCGTCCGTGGCCCGCGCGGCGAAGGCGCGCAGCTGCTCGTAGCCGCCTGCCAGGTCCGCCGCGACGAAGTCGGCGCGCCCGCCGGACCGCCTGATCTCCTCGACGACCCGCTCGCCGCGTGTCGCCTGGCGACCGCTGACGACGACGTGTGCGCCCTCGCCGGCCAGTACGCGGGCGATCGCCGCGCCGATCCCGCTGGTCGAGCCGGTGACCACGGCGGTGCGGCCGGACAGACGGGAACCGGAGGCGGCGGGTGTGATGTCGGTTGTGTGAAGGGAAGTCATGGATCCCTTTGTAGGGGCGGGCCCGGGCACCGGGCCAGGACAGGTCGAGCCTGGGCACGGCAGGACCACCCAGAGCGCCGGCAGGCCGCCTAACCTGGAGGAATGCCACGCGACCGCGCCGCGCTCGGCGCGTTCCTACGCTCCCGCCGGGACCGGCTCACCCCCTCCCAGGCGGGCATCGAAGCCTTCCCCGGGGCCCGGCGGGTGCCGGGGCTGCGGCGGGAGGAACTGGCCGTGCTGGCCGGCCTGAGCCCGGACTACTACAGCCGGCTCGAACAGGGACGCCAGGCCAACATCTCCGCCGAGGTGCTCGACGCGTTGGCCCGGGCGCTGCGCCTGGACGAGGTCGAGCACGCTCATCTCCGCGACCTCGCCGCGCCCACCGCGCGGCGCCGCACCGCGACCTCGCACGCGGTTCAACGGCCCGATCCCGGGCTGCTCAGGCTGATGCGGACACTCGATCACGTCCCGGTGCTGCTGCTCGGCCATCGCGGCGTGGTCCTGGCACGCAACGCCCTGCTGGCGGAGGTGCTGGGCCGTCCGCTGGAGCCGGGGGCGTCGTTCGTCCGCTTCATGTTCCAGGACCCGGTGGCCCGTGAGCGGATCGTGAACTGGGCGGACTTCGCCTCGGCCACCGTCGCGACGATGCGCAGGGAGATCGCCCGACGCCCGTACGACAAGCGTCTCGCGGCGCTCATGGACGAGTTGCGCGCGACCGACGGCGACGTCGCCCGGTGGTGGGACGATCACGCCGTCCGCGACTACGCGTCGGTGACCAAGCGCGTCCAGCATCCCGCCGCCGGCCCGATGTCCTTCGACATCGAGATCGTCTGCGCTCCGCACGAGCCGGACCAGCGGCTCGTCGTCTACACCACCGAGCCCGACTCACCCACCGCTCGCGTCCTGCCGATCCTGGCCAGTTGGAACCCCGCGCCCCATCCCTGACCAGGCCTGCACCCGGCGGCGCCGATTACCAGTGGCCCACCCAGTAGTTCTGGTGGATGTGGCAGTTGTTCTTCCACTTACAGGATGCGGCCTGAACGGCGGTGACGCCGCTGTTGCTGTTCAGCTGCTGTGTTCCACGCTGGAAGACGGGGCTGCGCCTCAACCGCACGTACGCCATGCTTCTCTTGTTGTGGTGAGTCTTGTTCTGGTTTTCGTTGCCCTGTGCGCCGCGGATGTTCTTGTCTTTCTGCGAGCCGGCTCCGCTGTTATTTGAACCGTTTCCTCCGGGGCCGTCGCCTGTCGACGTCGCGACCGCCGGCGACGCGATGACGACCGTTCCCAGCACGATGACAGCCGGCAGAAGTGCCAGCCGGCGCCGGGTGAGCGCTCTTCGGGCAAGCGGATTCGCCGTACGTTGTCGACTCATTTTCGGCGCACCTTCAGGGTGACTAGTGCTGGTCACTTCGGATCGGTCGGATATGTACCCGCGATCCGGAGACCGTCCTTATCTGAACGATGCTCGGTGGAGAACATTGCCGGCCCTTTGCGTGGTGGGGCGCCGCCTGGCGACGCCCCACCACGCGGGCTCCAAGAAATCCCTGTCCCTGACCGAAACGCCGAAACGCCGAAACGCTACGGCGTTCCGGCGACGGGTTGGGGCGTTCCGAGAGGGATGTCGCGCATTCCGCGCAGCGGTGAGAAGAACAACCACAGCCCCGCGCAGCAGCCGCCGACGACGGCGATCCACAGGGTGGTCCGGACGCCGAGGGTGGTGGCGAGCGCGCCGCCGGCCAGACCGCCCAGCGGCAGCGTGCCCCAGTTGATCCAGCGTGCGGCGGCGCTGACCCGGCCCAGCATGTCCGGAGGACAGGCGGCCTGACGATAACTGGTCAGCGAGATACCCGCGACGGTCGAGGCGAAGGTCCACGAGATCCAGCCGAAGCCGAACAGCAGCACCCACCAGCCGTGCCCGGCCAGCGGGATCAGCAGGCCGGGCAGCGACAGCACCGTCATCGCGATCCAGGCGATCCGCGCCGAGCCGACCTTCCGGGCGAGGAACCGTGCCGCCACGCCGCCGGCCACTCCGCCGACGGCTCCCAGCGCCAGCAGCAGCCCGACCAGGCCCGGACGCAGTTGCAGCGTACGGATCAGGAAAAGCGGGCCGAGGGTCTCCACGATGATGACGAAGAAGTTGGCGGTGCCGTTGAACGCCACCGAGTTCCGCAGGATGGGATCGTGCGCGACGTAGGCGAGCCCCGCGCCGATCTGCGACCGCAGCGTCGGCCGCCGGCCGGCCTCGGCCCGGGGCCGGCGCGGCTCGCGGGTGCGGATCGTCGTCAGCGAACCCGCCGACAACGCGAAGGAGAGCGCGTCGGCGACCATCGCTCCCGCGGCGCCGATGAGTGTCACCAGTCCCGCGCCGACACTGGGTCCGGCGATCTGCGCGACCGACTGTGAGGCGGCGAGCCTGCCGTTGCCGTCCATGAGCTGGTCGCGGTCGAGCAGCACCGGCAGATAACTCTGGTACGCCACCGAGAAGAACACGGAGAACACGCTGGAGACCAGGGCCACGGTGTACAGCTGGGCGAGAGTCAGCGCGTCGAAGGCGTAGGCCAGCGGCACCGAGCCGATCACCAGGCAGAGGGCGAGGTCGCACCCGATCATCAACCGGCGCTTTGCGACTCGGTCCACGATGGCCCCGGCGGGCAGGGCCACCAGCAGATACGCACACGTCTGCGCCGCCGACAACAGCCCGACCTGGAACGCGGAGGCGTCCAACACCACGACGGCGACCAGCGGCAGGGCGAGAACGGAGATCTGCGAACCCATCTCGCTGACCGTCTGGCCACCCCATAACAGCATGAATTCGCGGTTATGCCAGATTGGGGGGCGTCGTCCACTACCGGCAGACATTCGGCCAATGGTGCCATCGGTCCCACTTTCGTGGGCGGACGAACACGCCGGTGCCGCCGATCAAACGATCAACCGCGGTCGACCGGCGGCCGGCCGTGCGCATCACGTCACGAGATCATGTCCAGTGCCTTCTCCAGATCGGCGATGCCGCCGTACAGGACGCCGGTCATCCCGAGTGCCTCGGCGGCCTCGACGTTCTCCCTGCGGTCGTCGACGAACAGGCACTGACGCGGTGCGACGCCCGCGCGTTCGGCGGCGATCTCGTAGATCCGCCTGTCCGGCTTGACGACGCCGACGCGGGCGCTGCTGACGACGTCGTCCGCGAAATGGGTCAGCCCGAGCGAGGCGAGGTCGGCCTCCAGGGACAGCGTCGCGTTGGTGACGAGCACGACGGGCACGTGAGCCTGTACGCGTCGGAGCAGCCCGAGCACGTCTTCGTCGACCCGGAACTCGGCGGAGGCGAACTCCTCGCCCAGTCGTCGAGCCTGCTCCTCCGGGACCAGCTCGGACAGCCCGGTCACGATCGACTCCACCCACTGCTCGGTCGTGATCTTTCCCAGCAACGCCGGCAGGTCGCGCTCACGAGCGAAGGCGATCTCACTCGTGATGCCTTCCGGCAACCCCGCCGCCCGCTCCAGGCGAGCCGTCTCGGCCGTGTCGTAGAACCGGATCACACCGTCGAAGTCGCATAACACCGCGGCGAAGGGCAACGTCATCGGATCTCCCTGTCCAGCAACCCCGGGTCGGGTGCGAGGCTCGTACGGTCTGCGCGGCCGCGACTTCTGAGACGCGGTCAAGCGTGATCAGGGTAGTCAGAGATCTCGTGGCCGGTGCGATCCGCCGTCCCGAGCCTGTGCACCGGCAGTCGATCCGCTCGATCGAGGCGGCGCGTAAGGCGTGCGTACGCTGTCCGCCATGATTCTCAACACACTCGAGTGGGGTGCAGGCGACCGTACGGCGGTGCTGATCCACGGGATGATGGGCGACTCGCGCTCCTGGTGGGAGATCGGTCCCGTCCTGGCGGAGCGGGGTTATCGCGTGATCGCCGTCGATCTTCCCGGCCACGGGCGTTCGCCGCGCCACCCGGACGGTGATCTGGAGTCGTTCGCCGCGGCGGTGCTGCAGTCGGTGACGGCGGGCCCGGCGCTCGCGATGGGCCACTCGCTCGGGGGATCGGTTCTCGCCGCAGCGGTGTCGCGGCTGCGCCCCGAGCGTGCGGTCTACGTGGAGACGCCCTTCGGCCCCGGCCGTGTCCATCTCGACGCCGCCGCGTTCGCCGCGGAGCTCGAGGAGGCCAGGGCGGCCCGTACGGTGGAGAACCTGCGGCGAGACCGGTCGTGGTGGAGCGAGCAGGACGTCGCGGTCGAGGCGGAGGCGGCGAAGCTGTTCGACGTCGCCACGACCGTGAGCCTGCACGCCGGTCGGGTGGGCGGCCCGGACAACACGCCGCCGCTCGTGGCGCCCTCACTCGTGATCCGCGCGGATCCCAGCCGGTACATCTCGCAGGAGGCCGGTGAGACCATGCGCGCCCGCGGATTCGAGGTGCGTTCCGTCGCCGGCGCGGGTCACAGCGTTTGGTACGGCATGCACACGGAGTTCATGGCCGCCCTGGACGGGTGGGCCTGAACCGAAGCCGGCGACCGGTCCCGTCGGGCCCGCGATTCGACCCCTGGAACGAGAACGCGCCCGCCGCGGGAGGGATCCCGCGACGGGCGCGCCGCCTGGCTGAGTATCAGCCGAAGAGGTTGTAGGGCTTGAGGCCGGTCCTGACCCGCAAGGCGCCGGCGAAGTTGCCCTTGCCGTCGCCCTTGTACAGGTACATGTAACCGTTGCCGAGGACGGTCACGATGTCGGACTTGCCGTCGCCGTCCACGTCGCCTGGGCTGAGGAAGTACTTCGCGGTCTTGAACTTGGTGCTGCTCACCAGCTTGCGGGTGCCCATGAAGAAGGTCCCCTTGGAGTTGCCCGGGTGCACGTAGACGGCACCCTTGCTGGTGCGGCCGATGAGGTCGGGCCGTCCGTCGCCGGTGTAGTCGCCGTGCCCGATCACCTGGGCGTACGCGAGCCAGCCGGTGCTGAGCCTCTTGGCGCCGACGAAGGTGCCGTTCCCCTTGCCGCCGTAGACGTACAGGTAGCCCTTGGAGGTCACCGACATCAGGTCGGGCTTGAGGTCGCCGGTCACGTCGCCCGGCGTGATGATCTGCTTGACCGTCTTGTAGCTCGACGAGATCTTGGTGTTGACCGTCTTCGACCCGGACTTGTGCCGCCAGTAGAGGTTGCCCGCGGTCGTCCGCACGATGTAGTCGTTGAGGCCGTCCCGGTTGAGGTCCGTCTGCAGCATCTTGTTCCAGCTGCCGTAGCCGCTGCCGACCGACGAGTACGTGGCGAGCGTCTTGCCCTTGTAGACCCGCGCGGTGCCGCCCTTGGTGGCGCGGGCGAACACGTCCGCGTTGCCGTCACCCGTGTAGTCGGTGTCGTAGGTCCGCGCCCTGGCGATGCCGGCGTACGTGTTCACCCTGGTGAAGACGGGGTAGGTGCCCTTCACGCCGCAGTTCTTGATCCACTCCCCTGTGGCGGGGTCCTTGATGCCGACGCCCCAGGAGACGATGCCCACGACCTTGCCGCTGACCAGCAGCGGGCCACCGGAGTCGCCGGGGCAGGTGGAGGTGGTCGTGGAGTCGGTGCCGGTTCCGGGCGGGCCGGCGCAGATCATGTGACCGTTGACGAACTGGTCGCCCGCCTCCGGGTCGCGGAGCGCCGCGTCGCAGGTGGAGTCCGCCTGGATCGGCAGCGTGGCCTTCTTCAGCACGTTCGACGGACCCGCCGGGGCGGAGGTGGTGGTGCCCCAGCCGAAGACGGTCGCCTTGGTGCCCGCCTTGTACAGCGCGGCGTCCGAGCCCATCGCGATCGGGGCGACGCTCAGCGGCATCGGCCGGTCGAGCGTGAGGATGGCGATGTCGTTGTCGAGCGTGTTCTTGTTGTAGGACGGGTTGACCCACTGGCGCTTGACGAGCGCCCACTTGTAGTTGGTGGCGCTCAGGGTGCTGACGCCGCCGTCGACCTCGCCCTTGTGCACCCAGTCGAGACCGGAGACGCAGTGAGCGGCCGTCAGCACCTTGTTCGGCGCGATCAGCGTTCCGGCGCAGTAGAAGAGCACGTAGTCAGGGCGGTTCGCGTCCTGGTACCACAGCTGGACGACGTAGGGCGCCGCGCTGATGGTGGTGGCGGAGCCGCCGACGATCTGCGGCCTGGGCGCGGGCGTCCCGAGTGCGGACGACTCCTGGGTGGAACTCGTCGCCGTCCCTTGCCTGACCGACTTCCTGGTGATGCCGCGCTTCTCGGCTTCGGCGCGGACTTGCTGGGTACGGGCTTTGGCTTCCTTGGGGGTGTCGGTCACGGGTGCCGACGCGTTCGCGGAGGTAGCAGTGACGGTGGTGGCCACGCCAGTGCCGACCAGCCCCAGCGCGAGGATGGCAGCGGAGAGGGCACGGCTGATGCCAGTCCTTCTCCCGCCGGGCTGAGCAGGATTCAAGGGGTCCCCTGTGAGAAAGAAGGCGCACTCCCCGAGTGCGCCTGACGCCTGACGTCAGAGGGGCCTCACACGCCTGAGGATCGCGTGTTGGCGCACATCCGACGATGGAGATGCTAGCGGGACGTATCAAGCCAAGGTAGATCGCGAGATCTCTTTGTAACTCATCAAAGACATTGGCCACACAGGCGGACAGTTTCGGACTATTTCTCGAGTTCTCGCTTCGAAAAGGACGACAGGAATTCCGAGTTCGGGTCCCTGGACACCGCAGGCGTGCCGTGCCGCCTCTCCTGCCGGGGGGAGGATCCCTCGCGGGGCGAATCACGATATTTCGTGGTAGAAGATCTCTGTTATCGTCAGTTTGACGATTAAGGAGATGTTCGTGACGCTCGCCGATCTGCTGGGGCCCTTACTGGAGCCCGCGTTCACCTTCCGGGGCGTGTCCACGAGTTGGGCGGAGGTGCTCGGCTTCGCGTCGGGCGTGCTCACCGTCTGGCTCGTGGTCCGCCAGCACATCTCGAACTGGCCGATCGGCATCGCCAACGTCGTTCTGCTGGGCCTGGTGTTCCTGTCCGCCGGCCTGTACGCCGACGCGGCCCTGCAGATCGTCTACATCCTGCTCGGGCTGTACGGCTGGTGGCAGTGGTTGTACGGCGGAGCCGGACGGGGCAGGCTCTCCGTCACCCGGACCGGCCCGACCGAGTGGATCGGGCTCGTACTGGCGGGTGCCGCGGCCACCGCCGTGCTCACGGCCGTCCTGGCCGCGTGGACGGACTCCGCGGTGCCGTTCTGGGACGCACTGACCACCGCGCTGTCACTCATGGCGACCTACGGCCAGTGCAGGAAGCTGGTGGAGTCGTGGTGGTTGTGGATCGCCGTCGACGTGATCTACATCCCGCTCTACGCCTACAAGGACCTCTACCTGACGGGCGCCCTCTACGTGATCTTCCTCGTCCTCTGCGTTTCGGGGCTGCTGTCCTGGCGCAGGGCCATGGCCGTGCGGCCGGAGCCGGTGACCGCATGAGCCTGCGCTTCGACCACGGCCTCGTGATCGGCAAGTTCTATCCGCCCCACGCCGGCCACCACCATCTGATCGACACCGCCGCCGGACGCTGCGGCACGGTCACCGTCGTCGTGGCGGCGTCGAGCGTGGAGAGCATTCCGCTGGCCGCCCGTACGGCATGGCTCAGAGAGGCGCACCCGCAACCGAACGTTGTGATCGCCCCCGTCGTCGACGACGTCGACATCGACTACGACGACCCCGAGATCTGGACGGCCCACGTCGCCGTCTTCAGGCAGGCGCTGGCGGCGGCCCACGGCACGGTTCCGGAGATCGACGCGGTCTTCTCCTCCGAGCCCTACGGCGCCGAGTTGGCGCGCAGATTCGACGCCGTCCACGTCGGCGTCGATCCGGCTCGTGAGCGGCATCCGATCAGCGGCACGGCTGTCCGGGCCGACCCGGTCTCGGCCTGGCACCTTCTCCACCCCGCCGTGCGCGCCTCCTTCGCGCGCCGTGTCGTGGTCGTGGGCGCCGAGTCGAGCGGCACCACGACCCTCGCCAGGGCTCTGGCGGCGAGTTACGCCGCCCGCGGCGGAGCCTGGGCGTCCACGCGCTGGGTTCCCGAGTACGGCAGGACCTACTGCGAGGAGAAGCTCGCGACTGCACGCCGTACGGCGAAGGACGACGGCGAACCCGAGCCGTGGCTGGACGATCTCACCTGGGAGTCGGCCGAGTTCACCCTGATCGCGGAGCGGCAGCTCGCCTGGGAGGACGCCGCGGCCCGGGTGGGCTCCCCGCTGCTCGTCTGCGACACCGACGCCCTGGCCACATCCATCTGGCACGAGCGTTATCTCGGCTCGCGATCGCCCGAGGTCGTGCGGATCCACGAACGTGCGCGACACGATCTGTGGATTCACACGTCCGTCGACGGCGTGCCGTTCGAGCAGGACGGCTGGCGGGACGGCGAGCTCATCCGGGATCACATGGATCAGCGCATCCGGCACGAGCTGAGGGAAAGGCGCCTGCCGCACGTGACCGTCACAGGCTCTCCCGGCGAGCGGCTCGCGAGAGCCGTACAGGCGGTCGACGCGCTGCTGGACGAAGGGTGGACGTTCACGCGGCCGCTCACGGCGGAGCGGTGAGCGGCCGCCTTCCGCCCGCGGAACAGCGGGGCCCGAACAGGGGTGCCGAACCGGGTCGCAGAAGATCCCGCGATGAACTCACGTGGTCTCCGGATGCGCGTGTCATTTCGAGAAATGGGTGGGAAAAGCGGCTAGCTTGTGCACCTATGGGCAGGCGATGGGTGGGACCTGACGGTTACGAGATCGTGCCCGCGAAGCGCTGCGGGCGCCAGGTCCTCCGCATCAGGCGCAAGGGCTGGGTCGTCGCCGACTGTCTGTCCGTCGAGGAGGTGGCCCGATTCGTCGATCTGGCCGACCTCTGCGAAGTGATCCCTCATCCGCGTGCGGGAGGCGACCTGCGGACCGCTGTCCGCTAGTCGCCGGTGCGCTAGGCGTAACCCTCTAGCGTCAGGGAAACAGAGACGCGAGGGGGAACCAATGCGCCTGACTGCCGCACCCACGACGAGGCCGATCTCCAAGACGCGCCGTCTCGCGGCGCTGTGCCTGCTGACCGCCGCTCTGGTCGTGCCGGCTGCGACGTCCTGCGGTTCACCGGGCTCGGCGACGGGCGCGCAGGACGGCACGGAGATCCCCGTGTACGTCCTGAACTTCCACGGCGCGGAGGAGGGCCGGAGCGACCAGCGGCCCGGCGACCTGACGTTGTCGGAGTTCAGCACGCTCAGCCAGGTGGTCTGGCAGAGCTGGGGGCCCACCCGGGCCACCGGTGCGGGGAAGCTGAGCGGGACCTGGTGCCTGCCCGGGTGCATGGACAGGCCGTACGAGGCGACGGTGACGCTCAGCAACGTGTCTCCGGTCAAGGGCAAGGGCTACTTCACGAAGTACGAGATCGTGGCGCTGGTGCCGGAGGACCAGCGGGACAAGGCCGACCTGACCGGTGCCCTGCCCACCCCCTGAGGCCTCCCGGACCCGCCCGGAAAGGACTCGGAGCTTGATTTCGCATCGGTCGTCGCGGACGTGTAAGGTTGCACCTGTCCGCAGCGCGAAAGCCCATGCGGGCGTGCCCCTATAGCTCAGTCGGCAGAGCGTCTCCATGGTAAGGAGAAGGTCAACGGTTCGATTCCGTTTGGGGGCTCAAGGCTCGACCAGTTGAAGCGCCTCATCCAGAAATCGTCTGGATGAGGCGTTCGCGTTTCCGCCGCGATTTCCGTCCTAGCTCGGCGGATCATCGACCTTGATTTCATCTCCCGTGTCGGAGATGAAGACGACCAGCAGTTTCGCCGGTTTCGTCCGGCTGGTGTTCTCCGTGAGCACGTGGTGGGCGCCCGGCGGCTCGACCCAGTTCTCGCCCTGGTGATAGGTGCGCACCGGCTCGCCGCTGATCTGGCTGCGCATGGTGCCCTCGAGCACGTAGGCGTACACGAAGGCGTCGCCGTGCCGATGCGGTACGGCGCGCGCGGCGGGCGGGAAGTCCACGATCGCCGAGGTGAACGTCTTGCCCTTGACGTTCGGCAGCGCCTGTTCCAACTTGGGCGACAGCGTCTCGGACGGCGGCTGCGTGATCACCGCCGCGACCGGCACCTTGCCGCTCGCGTGGTCTGCCGCGACACCGCATGCCGCGGTCGCGGCCACCATGCCGGCGGCCAGAAGGCCGCGGGCGAACCGTATTCGGATCATGACGACTCTCCCATCCTGGGACACGGCCGCATGCGGCTCACGCCGATGCGGTTGTCCCTTTCGGGTGAGGTGAAGTTCGTTTGAGTACCATGCCCAGGCATTTCGAATACCTGCCGTGCGCGAATCCAAGCCTTGGTGATGGTGCGCTCAGGTCCAGGTCGACCTCGCTCAAGTGCGAACCGCGATGACGTGCGTGACGGTCCGCGCGGCCGGGGCGGCAGGTCCCCTCCGTAGACTGGCAGCGTGGCTGATCAGCGACGTGTCAACATCGGCAAGCAGCATCCGGAGGGCTACAAGGCACTCCTCGCCTTGTCGGCGGTGGCGGAGGAGGGCGCCGCGGCGGCGGGTCTCGACCCGCTCCTGGTCGAACTGGTGAAGATCCGCACGTCCCAGATCAACGGCTGCGCGTTCTGCCTGCGCATGCACACCCGCGACGCGCTCAAGAAAGGCGAGAGCACCGACCGCCTCGCGGTACTCGACGCGTGGGCGGAGGCCGGCTACTTCTCCGAGACCGAGCGCGCGGCCCTGCGCCTGGCCGAGGCGATCACGCGGGTGTCCAAGGGCCATGTGAGCGACGCGGACTACGCGGCGGCCGCCGCGGTGCTCTCCGAGGATCAGATCTCGGCGGTCGCCTGGCTGACGACGGTGATGAACGCCTTCAACCGCGTGGCGATCACGAGCCGGTACCCCGTCGGAGGCGACTGAGCCGACCGGCCCGGCTATTCGTCGGCCACGACCCGGACGATCGTCCTGCCGGGAACGCGCTCGGCGAACGCGGCGGGAGCCTCGGCGAGGGTCCGCACGGCCCCGACGATCGGGCGGAGGCGTCCGTCCCGGAGCCGCCAGGCCAGATCGGTGAGCCGGGCGCGATCGGGTTCGACCACGAAGAAGATCGCCTGCCCGTCTCGAGGCCGGACGGCGGGTGGCGAGACGATGCTCACGAGTGTGCCTCCGGGGCGCACCAACGCGGCCGAGCGGTCCAGGACGTCGCCGCCGATCACGTCCAGCACGAGGTCGACCTGGCCGGCATCCTCCAGGGAGTCGGCCTGCAGATCCAGGAAGGCGTCCACGCCGAGCCCGAGCGCCGTGTCCCTGTCGCGCGCCCTGCCTGTGCCGATCACCCGGGCTCCTGCCGCGCGCGAGAGCTGCGCCGCGACGGCCCCGACACTGCCGGCCACGCCGTGGACAAGGACGGTCTGACCGGCGGTGAGGCGACCGTGGTCGAACAGTCCCTGCCACGCGGTCAGCCCCGGGACCGGCAGTGCGGCGGCCATGGTGTGGTCGACACCGGCCGGCAGCGGCGCCAGGTTGCGGGCCTCCACCGCCACGTACTCCGCCAGAGAGCCGTTGCGGGTCCAGTCGGCGAGTCCGAACACTCGCTGGCCGACGGTCAGGCCGGTGGTCCCGTAGCCCAGCTCGGCGACCACACCCGACAACTCATGCCCGAGCACACTCGGCGTGCGGTCGCGACCCGCGCGGTCGGACCACGTTCCCGGCCAGTCCAGCTCACCACGGGTGAACCCCGCGGCATGCACCCGCACGATGACGTCGTTCTCTGCGGCGTGGGGATATGGCTGTTCCGTCAGGGAGACCCCGGCCATCCCGGCGGCACGGTCTCGGACGGTGACGGCTAGCACGACGGGTCCTCACCAGCTGTGGAGATATCGAGCAGGACGAACGTAACCCGCCAGGGCCCGATTCGATCCGTTCGAACCGGCGGCGGCGAGTCGCCGAAGCCGTCACCAGCCGGTCCGGGGGCCTGTCCGGTGATCGGCTGCCCCAGGAACAGCAGGGCGCGGCGATGCGAAGCAGGCGTGTACGATGACCGACGTGCTGTGGCCCGCTGCGGCGGTCCGTTCGGGGGCTCCGGCGCAGAAGTCCTATCCGATCTCGGGTGGGGCTTTCGGCATGGTGGGGGTAACCTCATCTTCGGTACCCGATCATGGTCGCCCGCGCGTACGCGGGTGCCCTACAGGTCGGGTATCCTTGCGTGGCCGGTCCCTGTTTTTCCGGTCAAGGCGGAGTAGCTCAGTCAGGCAGAGCAAGCGGCTCATAATCGCTGTGTCGCCGGTTCAAGTCCGGCCTCCGCTACTACCTCAGCCAGATCCCCCGCAAAGGTGATCAGGCAGGGGTTCGTCCATTAGTCCCGAACGCAGAAAGGCACTCCCACGTGGCTGCCACCGACGTTAGGCCTAAGATCACGCTGGCCTGCCAGGAGTGCAAGCACCGCAACTACATCACGCGGAAGAACCGGCGTAACGACCCGGATCGGCTTGAGCTGAAGAAGTACTGCCCCAACTGCAAGTGCCACCAGGCGCACCGCGAGACCCGCTAGTCACTCTGCGGTCACCCGGGGGAAGTACTGCCCCACTGTGTCCCTAGGACTGGGCAAGTGCCACCAGGAGCACCGCGAGACTTGTCGGCGCGCGACGTCCGCCGGGCATTCGCGACGGTCGGCCGGACCGGGGTTGAGGCGTCACCGTGCCCTCGGGGTCAGGGTGGACGCCACCGGCCGCACCGAGACTCGCTGAGGCGTACAGCCGATCGAGTCGACGGGGACCTTCAGCGACACTTCAGGACATCTCCATACACACGACCGGCGGTCCCTCGCGGGATCGCCGGTTCGTCGTGTCCACTCGCAGGCGTACGCCGAGGCCTGCGTCGGCCGCCGGGCCCCCTGCCGTGTCCCCTCGCTAGGGTTGACTCGGCCGACGGGGGTGGCCGGCCGCTCCCGCGACAGCCGAACCTTGTTCTGTTAGCGTCGGCCACGACAGCTCTTCAGCCGCGAAGGAGCCCCACCTCATGGCTTTGAACCGCGATTTCGTCGGGCGGACATTCGAGGCGTCCGCTCCCTACGAGGTCAGTCGCACGAAGATCAGGGAGTTCGCCGCCGCCATCGGCGACGACAACCCGATCTACCGGGACAAGGACGCCGCGGCCGCGGCCGGTCACCCCGACGTGATCGCTCCGCCGACCTTCCCCATCGTGTTCAGCCTCTCCGGCGCCGGCGAGGGGATCTCCGACCCCGGTCTCGGGCTCAACTACGCGATGGTCGTCCACGGCGAGCAGCGCTTCGAGTATCGCCGCCCGATCTACGCCGGCGACGAGTTGGTCTGCACCTCGACCATCACGGAGATCCGCAGCGTCGGCCGCAACGAGTTCCTGACCATCCGCAGCGACGTCACCAGCACCTCGGGCGAGCTCGTGTGCCAGGCCTACAACACCATCGTGGAGCGGGGAGGGGCGGCGTAACCATGGCTGCGACGATCAAGTACGACGAGGTCCAGGTGGGCCAGGAGATTCCGGCCGCCGACTACCAGGTCCGGCGGGTCAACCTCGTCATGTACGCGGGCGCCTCCGGCGACTTCAACCCCATCCACTGGAACGAGCGGCACGCGAAGTCGGTCGGGCTGCCCGACGTCATCGCGCACGGCATGTTCACCATGGCCGAGGGCGGCCGCTTCGTCACCGACTGGGCGGGCGACCCCGGGGCGGTCGTCGAGTACGGCGTGCGCTTCTCCTCGATGGTGGTCGTGCCCGACGACGACCAGGGGGCCACGATCACGATCACCGGGGTCATCGAGGACAAGCTCGAGGACAAGCGCGTCGTGGTCGCGCTCAACGCGCGATCGGGCGACGCCAGGGTCCTGTCCAAGGCGCGGGCGGTCGTCCAGCTGTCCTGAAGTCGATCTTTCGTCCGCCACGGGCGTTCCCGGGACGAGGCGGCCCCGCGAGATCGTAAGCTGGCAGAGCCGTGGATCGCCTCGGCGCCTCCGCCCGGTCATCACGGCCGGGCGGTTTCCGATATTCCTGAGGGAACCCATGGCTGACCGGCTGACAGAGGTACGGCTCGGGCCGTACACCACATTGCGGGTGGGCGGCCCCGCGCGTGCCTTCATCGAGGCCCGCACGCAGGACGAGCTGGTCGCCGTCGTGTCCGAGGCCGACAGGGAGGGCGAGCCGGTCCTGATCCTCGGCGGCGGCAGCAATCTGGTCGTGTCCGACGAGGGGTTCGACGGCCTGGTGGTTCACGTGTCCAGCAGGGGAGTGGACGTCGCGGACCACGGTGGCCGGGTCGTGATCACCGTCCAGGCCGGCGAGGACTGGGACGATCTCGTCGCCCGGTGCGTCGCCGAGGGCTGGTCGGGGCTCGAGTGCCTGTCCGGCGTGCCCGGGCTGGTGGGTTCGACGCCGATCCAGAACGTCGGAGCCTACGGGCAGGACGTCTCGCAGACGATCACCGGGGTGCGGGTCTACGACCGGATGACCGGCGAGATCAACGATCTCACCGCCGCGGAGTGCGGGTTCGCCTACCGGAACAGCGCGTTCAAGGACGATCCCGGCCGCCACGTCGTGCTCGCGGTGACGTACGCGCTGGAGCGGTCGGACCTGTCGGGCCCCGTCGCGTACAAGGAGCTCGCCGACCGGCTGGGGGTGGAGGCCGGGGCCCGGATGCCGCTGGCCGACGTGCGGGAGGCCGTCCTCGGCCTGCGCCGCGGCAAGGGCATGGTCCTCGACCCGGCCGACCCCGACACCCGCAGCGCCGGGTCGTTCTTCACCAACCCGGTCCTGAGCGCCGCACAGGCGGCCGAGCTCGAGTTGCGGGCTCCGGGACACCCCCGGTGGGACATGCCCGACGGATCCGTCAAGGTGCCCGCGGCCTGGCTGATCGAGCACGCCGGCTTCCCCAAGGGCTACGAGCGGGGCGCCGTGCGGATCTCGACCAAGCACACGCTGGCGCTGACCAATCCGTCCGGCCAGGCGAGCGCCCAGGACCTGCTGGCTCTGGCACGCGAGGTCCGCGAAGGCGTCGTGGAGAAGTTCGGCGTGACGCTCGTGAACGAGCCCGTCCTGGTCGGGATCGCCATCTGACCGGCACCCGGAGCAGGGCATTTGACTCCTGCCGCTAGACTCTGACAGAACCATCCGAAGGGGAGTAGTCCACAATCCACTGATCGACACAATGGCCCGAGCCGCCCTGGCTCGAACGGCCCGGTCGTGGAGCCCATGCGGCGGACGAGACTTTCGGCCCGACAGCCATGCTGCCGGGCCGAAGCCATGCCCGGACTCCCCCGGGTGAGGATCGCCGGCCCGGTCGCGCGTGAAGAAAGGCGACCTGTGCAGGCGTTCTGGATCTCTCTTCTTGTGATCTTCGTGGCGGAGCTCGGCGACAAGAGCCAGCTCATGGCCATGACCTTCGCGACCCGGTTCAAGCTCTTACCGGTGCTGACGGGCATCACGATCGCCACGGCGCTGGTCCACCTCGTGAGTGTGGGTCTCGGCGGGTTGATCGGCGACAACATCCCCACTACCGCGATCTCCATCGCGGCGGGAATCGCGTTCCTGGGCTTCGCCGTGTGGACGCTGCGCGGCGACGAACTGACCGAGGAAGAGCGGAACAAGGCCGCCAGGGCGCGGCGGACCGCGATCATCGCCGTCGGGATCGCGTTCTTCCTCAGCGAACTCGGCGACAAGACCATGCTGGCGACCATCACGCTGGCGACGCAGCACGGCTGGTTCGGCACCTGGATCGGCTCCACGGTCGGCATGGTCGCCGCCGACGCCCTCGCGATCGGCGTGGGCCGCGTGCTCGGCAAGCATCTGCCGGAGAAGTGGATCCGGTACGGCGCGGCCGCGGCGTTCGCCGTCTTCGGCGTGATCCTGCTGGCCGAGCCGCTGTTCGTCTGAGCCGCTGTTCGCCTGAGCCTGGGGCTCAGCCCAGCAGGGAGAGGCGGTGCGCGGCAGCCGCCGCCTCGCCCCGCCTGGAGACGCCGAGCTTGGGCAGGATGTTCGACACGTGCACGCTGGCGGTCTTGGCCGAGATGAACAGCTCGGCCGCGATCTCCCGGTTGCTCCGACCCGCGGCCACGAGCCGCAGGACCTCCAGCTCACGTGGCGTCAGGAGGATCTGCTCGTCGGCGGCCTGCCGTACGGGCTCGGTGAGCAGGCCCCCGACGCGGCGTCCCAGGGACTCGATCTGGGTCACCAGGGGAGCGGCACGGAGGGAGACGGCGAGCGGAAGGGCCGCGCGCAGCCGCTCACAGGCGCCGTCACGGTCGCCGCCGGCGGCGGCCTCGCCCGCGGCGAGGAAGAGCGCCTTGCTCAGGGCGTAGGGCCGCCCGAGCCGCTTCCACACCCCTGCGGCGCCGTCGAAGTCGCCCTCGTAGATCATGCGGAAGGCGTCGACGACGGGACCGCTGCTCCTCATGCGGCTCGCCAGCACGTCGCCCCCGGCACGTACAGCGGACGCCCGGCCGCGGTCGACGGGCGCGGCGGCGTCACAGACGAGCCGGATGGAGGCGAGCAGCCGCCAGCCCAGCGCGGCCTTCTGCGACAGAGGCGGGTTCGTCAGCGCCATCTCGGCCGTCTCGAGGGCCTTCAGCGGGTCGCCCTGGAGCAGGTGCCAGGCAAGACGCAGGCGGGTGTTGTAGACCCACTCCTGCGTCCACTGGGCGGGCAGGGGCGCCAGCGCGCCGACTTCGGCGAGGATGCTCTGGGCGACGTCCTCCTCGCCCCGGGAGACCGCGATGTCCGCCCTGATCCGCAGCAGATGCCAGCGGTTGCGCAGCGACGGGCCCATCTTCATGGCGAGGTCGACGAGCTCGATCGCCTCGTCCCAACGGCCGAGGGACTCCAGCGCCTCCGCGCGGTTGTTGGCGATGAACACGCCCTGCTGGCGATACCTGCCGCATTCCCGGGCGAGCTTCTCGCCCTCGATCGCCAGCGCGACGGCGTCCTCCGAACGGCCCAGGTTGTCGAGCGCGTCCACGTTGTTGCCGAGCGCGCGGAGTATGACCCGGACCGACTTCAACCGGGTGCCGATGGTCAGCGCGCGCTCGTTGGTCGCGAACGTCGTCTCGAGGTCTCCCGAGAGCGAGTGGCCGAGGGCCAGGTTCATCAGCAGGTCGGCCTCCTGGACCTCGTGCCCCCTCTCGCGCGCGACCGTCAGTGCCTCCTCGGTGAGCGCGGTCCCCTCGGCGACCTCGTTGATCAGCATCAGCTCCGCACCCAGCCGGGCGAGCACGAAGGTGCGCATGTCGCCGGGACGGGGGACGAGGCGCTCGGCGTGCCGCAGGTCCTCGAGGGCGCCCGGCCGGCCCTTCTGCTGCTTGATGTTGGCCATCCGGACCAGGAGTTCGGCGACCCGCTCGGGCGACTCCTGCTCGTCGAGCTCGCCCAGGGCGCCCCTGACGAACTTCATGCTGCGTTCCATGTCCCCCGAGACGTACGCCGCCCCGGAGGCACGTTCCAGCACGGTCACGTGGTCGGCGGAGATCCGCTCCGCGGCGTCGGGGACCTTGTTCCACAGGGTCAGCACCCGTTCGAGCAGCTGGATCTGCTCGGTGTAGGCGAACGACTTGGCCGCCTTCTTGGCCGCCTCCCACGCGGAGATCAGAGCCCACAGGTCGTCGCCCGCGGAGTACCAGTGGTGGGCGATCTCGATGGCCGCCCGGCCGTGCGGGACGAGCCCGCGGTCCTTGTCGATCTCCTCGGCGTAGCGTGCGTGCATCCGTACGTGCTCACCGGGCAGGAGTTCGTCGTGGACGGCCTCGCGGATCAGTGCGTGCCGGAACGCGTAGGCGCCGCCGTCCGCCACCTGGAGCACGTTGGCCGCGATGGCGGGCCGCAGCGCGTTCTCGAGATCGACGTCCGACAGGCCGCTGACGAGGGCGAGCAGCGGATGGCCCACGCGGATTCCGCCGGCGGCCGCCGTACGCAGGACTCGTTGCGTCTCCTCGGGGAGCCGCTCGACCGACACGATGATCAGGTCGTGGAGGGAGTCGGGGAACGAGCAGTCGTCGGCGTGCTCGAGAAGCGCCTCGACGAAAAGCGGGATGCCGCCGCTGCGCTCGAAGACCGTGTCCACCCGCGCGAACTCGGGCGCGTCGCCGAGGATGCCGGCCATCTGGGCGGCGACCTCGTCCTGGGTGAAGCGGGGCAGGTCGACGCGGATGACGCCGTCGACGCGGGCGAGCTCGGCCAGCACGGGACGCAGCGGATGGGTCCGGTGCAGCTCGTCGGACCGGTACGTCATGACCATGAGGACGGGAGAGGTTCTGAGGTTGCGGCTCAGGAACGCGATGAGGTCACGGCTCGACCGGTCGGCCCAGTGGATGTCCTCGATGAGGAGGACCAGCGGCCGGCGTTCCGCCAGCCGTTCCAGCAGGGTCAGGATCAGCTCGAAGAGCCGGGCCCTCGCCGAGTCGCTCTCCTCGTCGCCGCTCGGCTCGCCGAACTCGGGAAGCAGCCTGGCCAGCTCGCGGGCCGCCCCCTCAGGAAGGAGGGCGGCCACCTCGCCCGCGCTGGACTCGCGGACGAGCTGCCGCAGGACCGCGGTGAAGGGGGCGTAGGCCAGACCCTCAGTGGACAGCTCCACGCAGCCCCCGACGAGCACGTGGGCGCCGTCCTGAGCGGCCTGTTCGGCGAATCGGACGGTCAGCCGGGTCTTCCCCACACCGGCCTCGCCGCCGACCAGCACGGCTGACGTCGCCTGCTTACGTGCCTGCTCGAATGCCTCGTTCAGGGTCCCCAGTTCCGCACCCCGCCCGACGAAGACAGGGCTTACCGCACGGCGCGTCATGTCATTCAGCATTTCATGCCCTCTGGGTTGCTTCCCCTGATTTATCCGGGGGGCGGATCGCTGCTCACGGGGGTAGGAAAGCCCGGCCGAGAGGGAGGTTTCGGCCGGGCTTCTTGACGGTTCTCATGAGGTGGTCTTGCCGAACACGCCGCGCCGGCGGGTGCCGCCGCTCTCGTGCGCCTTCTTGGCGGCCTTCGCCTGACGGGCGCGGCGGTGGTCGGCGGCCTCCTCCTGGAGGTCGGCCACTCGGTTGATGATGAGCTGGTAGTGAAGCTCGGGACCCATTTGGGTGTCTCCTTGTGTTGCCGTCTTTCCCTGACAACTCAAGGTTCGTCCTAAGGCCCCCACCCCCACATCGGGCGGATGCCCTATCTCGGGCAGTACCTGAGGCGTAGGACGTCTAAGGCGGGGCGTACGGCCGCCTTAGACGGGCAGGAGAGATCGCTTCAGGCCAGATTTGCCAAAAAACCCAGGGGAGCCTCGGCTGTGGTCAGTTTGGAATCATTCGGACTGGTCGGCGATGCTGGTGCAGTGTCAACTACGACTGCTCCGCTCGCGGAGGTCGCCGCTTCCAACTCGACGCTGCGGGCGTTCCTGCACGGCCTACCCGGTGTGGACCGGGTAGGCGCGGACGCCCGGGCCGCGATGCTGGGTACGCGATCCATCAAGACCACGGCCAAGAAGCAGGCCATCGACCTCGCCATCAGAATGGTGGACCTCACGACGCTCGAGGGCGCGGACACCCCGGGCAAGGTGAAGGCGATGTGCGCCAAGGCGGTTCACCCCGACCCGACCGACTCCTCCGTCCCCTCGGTGGCGGCGGTCTGCGTGTACCCCGACCTGGTCGCGACAGCCGTACAGGCTCTGGGGAGTTCGGGGGTGAAGGTCGCCTCGGTCGCCACGGCGTTCCCCTCCGGCCGGTCGTCGCTGGAGGTCAAGGTCGCCGACACCGTGCTCGCGGTCGCCGCCGGCGCGGCCGAGATCGACATGGTGATCGACCGCGGCGCGTTCCTCGCGGGGGACTACCTCACGGTGTTCGAGCAGATCGCGGCGGTCAAGGCCGCCTGCGGCAGCGCGCACCTGAAGGTCATCCTGGAGACGGGCGAGCTGTCGACGTACGACAACGTGCGCAGGGCGTCCTGGCTCGCGATGATCGCGGGCGCCGACTTCATCAAGACCTCGACGGGCAAGGTGTCGCCGGCCGCGACCCTGCCCGTCACGCTCGTCATGCTGGAGGCCGTCCGCGACTACCTCCGTACGGCGGGCAGGAAGGTGGGTGTGAAGCCCGCGGGCGGCATCCGGACCACCAAGGACGCGATCAAGTATCTGGTGCTGGTCAACGAGACCGCCGGTCCGGACTGGCTCGACCCCGACTGGTTCAGGCTCGGCGCCTCGTCGCTCCTCAACGACCTGCTCATGCAGCGTCAGAAGATGGCCACCGGCCGGTACGCCGGGCCCGACTACTTCACCCTGGACTAAGGCGGCCATCCCATGTTCGAGTACGCCCCCGCGCCCGAGTCGCGGGACATCGTCGACATCAAGCCGTCGTACGGCCTGTTCATCAACGGCGAGTGGGTCGAGCCCCTCGGCGAGGGACGGGACAAGACGATCAACCCGGCCAGCGAGGAGGTGCTCGCGGAGGTCGCCGTGGCGGGGGAGGCCGACGTCGACCGCGCTGTCCAGGCCGCACGCAAGGCGTTCACCGTGTGGTCGGCCATGCCGGGCTCCGAGCGGGCCAAGTACATCTTCCGCATCGCCAGGATCATCCAGGAGCGGGCCCGTGAGCTCGCCGTCCTGGAGTCCCTCGACAACGGCAAGCCGATCCGCGAGGCACGCGACGTGGACCTGCCGCTGGTCGCTGCCCACTTCTTCTACTACGCCGGATGGGCGGACAAGCTCTCCCACGCCGGGTTCGGCCCCTCGCCTCAGCCGCTCGGCGTGGCGGGGCAGGTCATCCCGTGGAACTTCCCGCTGCTCATGCTGGCGTGGAAGATCGCGCCCGCGCTCGCGTGCGGCAACACGGTCGTCCTCAAGCCCGCAGAGACAACGCCCCTGACGGCGCTGGCCTTCGCGGAGATCTGCCGGCAGGCCGACCTGCCTCCCGGCGTGGTGAACATCGTGACGGGAGCCGGGGAGACGGGCGCCGCCCTCGTCCGGCACCCCGACGTCGACAAGGTGGCCTTCACCGGCTCGACCGAGGTCGGCCGTATGATCGCGCGCTCGGTCGCCGGGTCGCGCAAGAAGGTCACGCTGGAGCTCGGCGGCAAGGCCGCCAACATCGTCTTCGAGGACGCGGCCCTGGACCAGGCGGTCGAGGGCATCGTCAACGGGATCTTTTTCAACCAGGGTCACGTGTGCTGCGCGGGCTCGCGCCTGCTCGTTCAGGAGTCGGTAGCCGAGGAACTGCTCGACGCGCTCAAGCGGCGGCTGTCCACGCTCAGGCTCGGCGACCCGCTGGACAAGAACACCGACATCGGTGCGATCAACTCCGCCGCCCAACTCGCCAAGATCCGGGAGCTGTCGGAGGCGGGAGAGGCCGAGGGAGCCGAGCGGTGGTCGCCCACGTGCCCGATCCCCGACAAGGGCTTCTGGTTCCCGCCGACCGTCTTCACCGGGGTCGCCCAGTCGCACCGCATCGCCCGGGAGGAGATCTTCGGCCCGGTGTTGTCCGTGCTGACGTTCCGTACGCCGGCTGAGGCGGTCGAGAAGGCCAACAACACGCCGTACGGGCTGTCGGCCGGCGTCTGGACCGAGAAGGGGTCGCTGATGTTGTGGATGGCGTCCCGGCTCCGGGCCGGCGTCGTCTGGTCCAACACGTTCAACAAGTTCGACCCCACATCGCCGTTCGGCGGCTACAAGGAGTCCGGCTACGGCCGCGAGGGCGGACGTCACGGTCTGGAGGCCTACCTTGCGGTGTGACGACCTGTGTGACGACCGCAGGCGGCGCCGTCTCGTGCGCCGCATGAACGCGGGCGCGGGTGAAGGCTATTCTCGTGCGCTCCGTTCGTCCCGCTTCGCCGTACGGCACGGCTGGTTCGCCCACCGGGGCGGCGTCTGCCGGTGCGGCCAGACCTACCAGCCGGCCCGTCCACTCCAGATTGGATCCTTCGATGAGTGAGCGCCTGGCCGTGCGCAAGACGTACAAGTTGTTCATCGGTGGCGCTTTCCCCCGGTCGGAAAGCGGAAGGTCGTATGTCGTGAGCTCCTCGAAGGGCGAGTTCCTGGCGAACGCGTCCAAGGCATCTCGCAAGGACGCCAGGGAGGCGGTGGCCGCCGCGCGCAAGGCCTTCCCCGGCTGGTCGGCCGCGACCGCCTACAACCGCGGCCAGATCCTCTACCGCGTCGCGGAGATGCTGGAGGGACGTCGCGGCCAGTTCGTGTCCGAGCTCGTCGACGCCGACGGCGTGGGCGTACGCAAGGCGGGCGAGCTGGTGGACGCGGCCGTGGACCGGCTCGTGTGGTACGCGGGCTGGTCGGACAAGATCGGCGCGATCCGCGGATCGGCCAATCCGGTCGCCGGGCCGTATTTCAACCTGTCCAGCACCGAGCCGACCGGTGTGGTCGCGGTCGTGGCCCCGCAGGAGGCGCCGCTGCTGGGTCTGGTCAGCGTGATCGCCCCGGTGATCGTCACGGGCAACACCTGTGTGGTGGTCGCGTCGGAGCGGGCGCCGCTGCCGTCGATCACGCTGGCCGAGGTGCTGGCCACGTCGGACCTGCCCGGAGGGGTGGTCAACATCCTCACGGGGTCGGCCGCCGAGGTCGCGCCCTGGCTGGCGGGCCACATGGACGTCAACGCCGTCGACCTGACCGGCGCCGACGCGGAGCTCGCGGTCACGTGTGAGGAGGCGGCGGCGGAGAACCTCAAGCGCGTCCTGCGTCCGCCGTCCGTCAAGGCCGACTGGCTGGCCGACCCCGGCACCGAGCGCATGACGGCCTTCCTGGAGACGAAGACCGTCTGGCATCCGATCGGCACCTGACGTTTCTTTGTTGGGCGTGATCATGCACGGGTTCGTGGGAATGGCTGGTGACCAGCCCCAACCCTGGGTGTGATCATGCACGGGTTCGTGGGGATGAGTGGTGACCTGCGGAAACGCGATCCGTGATCATGCACGGTTTCGGAGAAGTGTGGTCTGACCTGGCGTGACGGAGTTCGTGATCATGCAATGCGCGCTGATTGCATGATCACGAACCAGGTTTGCGCAGGTAGGCGTAGCTGTACACGAATCTGTGCATGATCACGATCGGGGTGTGCCCAGGTCGGACGGCATGATCTCGAAATCGTGCATGATCACGGATGGGGAACGGCCAGGTCGGCGCGTACTCTCTCGAACCTGTGCATGATCACGGCCAGGGGGGCGCGGGGGTCAGCCGCGGAAGATCAGCTCGGCTACGGTGACGCGGTAGTGGTACCTGGTTCTGACGCCCATGACCAGCGTCAGCCATGTGTCCTCGTTGATCCGGTAGACGGCCCGCTCCTGCGGAAGCGCCGGGTGTTTGGGCGAGTGCGCCATCGCGAGCTCGTGGGCGATCGCCCGGGCCTCTTCGCGCTCGCCGTCGACCTCGTAGATGTCGGAGATCCGCCACTCCTTGTGGTCGGCGCCGCCGATGTTCTCCTCGATGAGGACACGCCACTGACTCATGCGTGTGATCATGCCTGGTTCGTACGGTTCTCACACGCGGACGCCCTGGGCGTCACGCGTTCCGGAGGGACAGCAGCAACTCCGCGTTCGATCCGGTTCCCTTCAGTGTCGCGAGGAACGGCTCGAGCGCGCCCTGGTCGTGCAGCGCCTTGCGCAGCTTCCACAGGAGAGGCAGCTCGGCCGGGTCGACCAGGAGCTCCTCGCGCCGGGTGCCCGACCCGGTGACGTCGACGGCGGGGAAGATCCGCTTCTCGGACAGGCTCCGGTTGAGCCGCAGCTCCATGTTGCCGGTGCTCTTGAACTCCTCGAAGAGGTTGTCGTCCATCTTCGACCCGGTCTCGACCAGGGCGGCCGCCAGGATGGTGAGTGAGCCGGCGCCCTGAAGATTGCGGGCGGCGCCCAGCACGCGCTTGGGCGGATGGACGGCCCGGACGTCGATGCCTCCGGTCAGGATTCGACCGCCGCTCGGCGCCGTCATGTTGTACGCCCGGCCGAGCCGGGTGATCGAGTCGATGAGCATGACCACGTCGTGCCCCAGCTCGACGAGCCGCTTGGCCCGCTCGACCGCCAGCTCGGTGACGGCGATGTGGTCCGTCGCGGGACGGTCGAAGGTGGAGGCGATGACCTCCGCCTGGACGGACTCCCGCATGTCCGTGACCTCCTCGGGCCGCTCGTCGACGAGGACGATCATGAGGTGGCACTCGGGGTGGTTGGTGGTGATCGCGTTCGCGACCGCCTGGAGCAGCATGGTCTTGCCGGCCTTCGGCGGGGCCACGATCAGGCCGCGCTGGCCCTTGCCGATCGGTGCCAGCAGGTCGATGACGCGGGTGGTGAGGACGGCGGGCCCGGTTTCGAGGCGGAGCCGCTCGGTGGGGTGGATGGGGACCAGGTCGGCGAAATCCGGCCGTGGTGCGCCGGGCGGCAGGCCGTTCACCGTGTCGACGCTGATCAGCCTGCCGTTCTGGGCGGTGCCGTGGACGACGTCGCCGGTGCGGAGTCCGTGGTCGCGGACCAGCGCGGGCGGTACGGAGACGTCCTTCGGCCCGGGGAGGTAGCCGCCGCCGCGGATGAAGGCGTTCCTGGCCGCGTTATTGGCCGTGTTATTGCCCACGCCGTCGAGCAGGCCGCTGACGGTCGTGGTTTCGGCGGTGGGTCTCGGCGAACGGCCCGCCCTGGTCGCGCCGTTCACACTGGTCGCGCTGGATGTCTTGGCCGCGGTCCTGGAGCTGTTCCTGGATCTGGTCCTCGGCCCGGTCCGCGGGATGGTGTCTGTGGTCGTCATGGTGGATTCCTTGTCTCGGGGGGTTCGTGCGGATGGCGGTGCTCGGGTCGGTCCGGTGCTCGGATCGGTCCGGATCCGTCCGGCGGTCGACGCTCGCCTGTGCGGGCGACTGCATCCGCGGCTTTGGGTTGTGATCGGCATCGCCGTACGGCGGAGAGCGCCGGCGGGCATGCCGCGTCCGCCTCTCGCATGATCACGCAAGGAGAAACGGCAGGTCACGCTGGGAACGGAAGAACGTGCGCATGATCACGACGCGGGAAAGCGCAGGTAGACCCGCATGATCGCGAACCTGTGCATGATCACGCCCCATGGGCGGGGGCGGGGTGGGTGGTGCATGATCGCGCCCGAGTGGGCGGTGGAGAAAGAAGCAGGTGCATGTGCCTGATATCAGGCCAGAACCATGCGGACCTGTCGTCACCATAACACGGCACGCGGCCCGGAGATTCCCGAGCCGCGCCGGCGATTTCGGGTCAGCGCGCCTGGAGGGCGTCGAGGGCGACGGCCATCGCGATGACCAGACGCCGGTCGATGCGCGGGTCGTGGATCTCGATGAGGTACCGGTCGCGCAGGCCCCACTGGCGGTTCACGGAGAAGACGATCGAGGCGCCCACGCTGAAGTCGAAGTGGTACGGCAGCCACGACAGGGAGTCGGCGAACCGGCGCAGCAGGGCCACGACGAGGCGACGCTCCTGGCCGGTCATCGTCGGCAGCCCGTGCTGCTGGACGTGCCACGTCGAGCGCAGCAGCGACTTGGCGAAGTCCTTGCGGAACGAGCCGATCTCGGCTCCGGTCTCGTCGGTGACGTCGTACTCGCCGGCGAGGTCCATGACCTTGCGGGCCTTGAATCCGGCGAGCATCCGCTGCCGCGACTCGTCAGTGAACAGGGTGACCTGCTCCTTGAGCGTCATCCGCTTCTGCTCGGCGAACGCCACGATCGGTCCTTCTGAACCGTCGGGCTCGGCGATGTGGACGACGTACCTGTTCACCATCATGGTGATCTTCTGACGCAGGATGAGCCGACTCTGCGCCTGGAGGTGTGAAATATCCATGTGATCTCCAAAGACGGTGTGAGCACACCCTATACGCGCTATGCCAAAGGGAGATCGCCCGTGAGATAGCGCTGGACGGCCGGGGCCACGCAGGCGACGAGTTGCTCCTTTTCGAGCGAGGCGACCGGTCCGATGTTCAGTACATAACGGGTGAAAGCGATTCCGATCAGATGGGATCCGGCGATGATGCCGCGCGTCTCCGCCTGGTCCACTCCGAGTTGTCCGGCGAGCGGCTGAAGCACCTCGTTGGTGATGAACTCCTTGAGCATCGCGGCCGCGGCCGGAGAGGACGCCGCCGAGCTCACGACGGCTCGCAGCTTGGGGCCGTGCTCCGGGCTCTCCCAGAGTGAGAGATAGCGGCGCACCAGTCGCTCGCCGACTCCCTCGATGTCGCCCTCCATGACCTCGCCCAGTTCGCGCAGAGGCAGGCCGCTCGCCCGGATGGCGGCGTCGAAGAGGCCGTCCTTGTTGCCGAAGAAGTGCATGACCAGCGCCGGGTCGACGCCGGCCGTGCGTGCGACCGCACGGATCGTCGTCCCGGCGTAGCCGCCTTCGGTGAAGGCCTCGACCGCCGCCTCGAGGATCGCCTCCCGCGTCTGGGGCGATCCGGGACGCCGTCCGCTCTTGCTGTCCATGGGGGCTATTCAACCACGTTGAATTCATCTATGTTGAACTCAACGCTGTTGAAGTCAACACATGGAGAATTAAGATGCGCAAGCTGATCGCGATCATCGGAGCGGTCACGGTCCTGGGGATGGTCTTCGCAGCCTCGTTCCTGGGCGCGCTCCACCGGCCCGAACCCCATGACGTGCCCGTCGCGGTCGTCGGGCCGTCCCAGACGACGGCCCAGCTCGGCGCCGCCCTCGACGCCAAGGCACCCGGAGCCTTCTCTCTCACGCCGTACGCCGACGAGGGGTCCGCGAGGAACGCCCTCGGGAACCGGGAGGTCGACGCCGTACTGATCCCGGAGGCGGGCAGGCTCGTGGTCGCAAGCGCCGGCGGCCGTACCGGTTCCACCGTCATCACGCAGGTCTTCCAGGCCGCCGCGCAGGCCCAGGGCAGGCCGCTCGCCGTGGAGGATGCCATTCCCCTCCCTCCCGGCGACGCGGGCGGCATCTCGGGGATGTTCTACGTACTCGCCCTGGTGCTCCCCGGCATCGCCGTCGCCGTGCTGACGGCCCGGGCCGCCCCCGGGCTCGGCCTCGCCGGCCGCCTCGGTCTGCTCGCCGCGGCCTCGCTCGTCGTCGGTACGGCGAACGCATGGTTGTCCGATGTGGTGTTCGGGGCGCTCCCAGGCCGGTTCTGGGGCCTGGTGGTGGTGTCGGCAGGGGTCACGCTGGCCATCGGCCTGGTGTCGTCGGGGCTCATGCGGGTCGCCGGCGCCCTCGGAGTCGGGCTCGCGGCGCTGCTGTTCATCCCGATCGGCCTGCCCGCGAGCGGCGGCCCGCTCGGTGCCCGCTTCATCCCGGAGTGGTACGCCGCCGTGGGCCAGGTACTGCCGGTCGGCCAGGCCGCGGAAGCCGTCAAGAACGTCGTGCACTTCGACGGCGCGGCGCTCGCGACACCGCTGCTCGTGCTCGGGGGCTGGGCCCTGCTCGGCCTCGTGCTGCTGGTCGTGCCGCGGCGGCGTGCGCGGATCGCCGCGCAGCCGGTCCTGGTGGGTTGACGATCATCGGGACCAGGGCATTTGGGAGAGCTGCGTCACCTTGTGGCTTCACCAGGAATACAGCAGGGACCCGGATGGCTCATCGCTGGTGAGGGGTCCATTCCGGCTTGCCGGAACTCGGAAATCTCGGGCGGGGCAACTGCCGCTGATCCGGCATCGCCCCGCCGTCGTGTGAGAGCGACGATGCATCGGTGAGCACACGATGCGGCCGCCGCCCACGCGGGCCGTACAGGAAAGAAGAAGTGGTGAACATGCCTCGTTGGGTGAGATGGGCACTGGGCGGCGTCGCAGCCGGCCTGGTGGTGTCCGTCGTCAGGAGCGGGCTACCCGACCCCGATGAGGTCTGGCATGCGATGGGGGGACTGAACGTCGGCTGGCTGAGCGTGGCCGTGCTGGCGCAGATCCTGTCGATGGGCACGTTCGCCCGGCTGATCCGCCGCCTGCTCATACTCGGCGGAGCTCATCTGACGGTTCCGCGGGCCGTCGCGCTGACCTACGCGCGCAACGCCGTGACCAACTCGTTCCCGGCCGGCCAGGTCGTCGGCATCGCGTACACCACCCGTCAGTTCGCCCGGCTGGGCGCGGCCAAGCCGCTGATCGCCGCCACGCTGGTGCTCAGCGGCGTCTACTCGACTGCGACGTTCGTCATGCTCGGGGCGGTGGCCGTGCTGGGTGAGCCGTCCATCCGGCCGGCGGGCGTGACCGTGCTCGCACTCGTGCTCGTACTCGTCGGTGCGCTCTCGCTGGTGCGGCCCCGCGCGTTCGGCGAATGGCTCGGACGGCGTTTCCCCCGGGCGATGGACCAGATGCGCGCCGCACGGCGCGCGGTCACGATGGCCAGGCGCGACCGGCTGATGCTGGCGTGGCTCGCGCTGGCCAACTGGCTGCTCGACGTGGCGTGTCTGGCCGCCGTGTGCGAGGCCGCCGGCGTGCACATCGGTCCGCACACGGTGTTGCTCGGGTACGTCGCCGCCAAGGCGGCCGCGGTGCTCCTGCTGATCCCCGGGGGCCTGGGAATCGCTGAGATCGGGCTGGCGGCCACGCTGATCGGCGGAGGTGTCGCGGGCGGCACGGCGGCGGCCGTCGTGCTGCTGTACCGGCTGATCTCCTACTGGGGTGTCCTCGTGGCCGGCTGGGCCGCGTGGCTGCTGCTCCTCGACGGTCTTCGTCCCCGGCTCAGGGCCGGGGGGCACTGGTTCTGGGACGCCTTCGTCCGCTGGGCGGTGGCGCTGAGCCCGTGCACGCCGTACCCCTATCGGGATCTCCCGCGTTGAGCCCGCGGGCCGGGCGACGCGGATGAGCGCGGGTCAGGGTTTTATCAGGGTTCTCGGTGGAACAGGTGTCCTTCGCCGGTTCGTTGAACGGGCGACGAAAGGGGACACCGATGTACCGGTCCAGAGAACACAAGATCATCGCGGGCGTCTGTGGTGGCATCGCGGAGCGCTTCGGGATGCCGCCCACCCTGGTGAGGCTGCTCTTCCTGCTGTCCTGCGTGCTGCCCGGTCCGCAGTTCGTCATCTACCTCATCATGTGGGTGGCCGTTCCCAAGGCGCCAGAAAAGCACTATCAGTACTGAGCGTAGCGCCGGTTCCCCAGAGGCACGGGGCCACGCCGCGGCATGGCGTACCGCCGCTTATGCTCGCAGGTGGAAAGGTGACGTGACGATGCGCGAACGACCTCTGGTGCTGATCAAGGACGATCTCGTCGACTACGAGAAGGCCATGGAACGCATGGACGCCCTGGTCGAGGAGCGGCAGAACGACGAGCGGCCGGACACGATCTGGCTGCTCAGCCACCCCGCGGTCTTCACAGTCACCAAACGAACCCTCCAGACGCATCTCCCCGATCCGTCGTTCGGCATCCCCGTCGTCCAGACGGGCAGGGGCGGCCAGCTCACCTATCACGGTCCCGGCCAGCTCGTCGGGTACCTGATCGTCAAGCTGCGTGCGGGCGAGGGCGTCGTCGACTACATCCGCGAGGTGGAACTGCGGCTGGTCGAGGCGCTCGGAACCCTCGGCGTCCCGGCGGAGCGCCGAGACACCCCGCCCGGATCGGAACTGCTCACCGGTGTCTGGACGAAGGACACCGTACGGAAGATCGTTTCGGTGGGGATGCGGGCGAGCCGTTCGGTCACCAGCCACGGCTTCGCCCTCAACGTCGACGGCGATCTGAGCCCATGGCAGCTTGCGATCCCCTGCGGGATGCCCGACGTGGACATGACGTCCGTCGCCCGGGAGGTCGGGGAGACGTCCATGGACGAGGCCCGTCTCGCCGTCGCCCGGGCGTTCGAAGCCTCCTGAGCCTTCAGCGGGGGCTTTCCGCGTCCGTGATCGCTGTGCATCATGGGTCCGTGGATCTGAATTACTACGACACGCTCATCGCGGTCGCCGATGACTGCCCCGTCAACGGCGCCGTGGTGCCCGCCTTGAGGGGCGGCAAGAAGACGGTCGCCGTGGTCCAGTTCGACATGATCTCCGCTGACCCCGGCGGCCTCACGCAGGAGGACGTCCTGTTCGAGACGTGGCTGCGGCGGCGGGAATCGGATGGGCTCTCGGAGTCCGAGCGCGCGGAGTTGCGTGCGCAGTTCTTCTCCAGGTCGCAGGCCTGCCTGCGGGCCTCGCCGCTGCCCAAGAAGTACGGCTGGGGCCTGCGCTTCGACGCCGCCGGCCGGGTCACGCTGTGCCCGATGGGTTCGGACGAATATGAGGAGATCATCGCCGGTGAGGTGCCGGGCGTGAATGTCCTCAAGGCGATGCGGTCCAAGCGCGCTTAGAGCGTGTTCGAGAAGACCGGCAAACGTCGTTACGCCTCTGATCTGACAGACGCCCAGTGTGCGCTGATCGAACCTGTGCGCCGATCGAACCTGTGCGCTGATCGAACCGCTGCTGTCGGCACCCACGACGAGGAGCACCCGGGTTGAGCACACCCATTGACGTTGTGCCTTATGACCCGGAGTGGCCCCAGATCTTCGAACGACTGCACCGACGTCTGAAAGCACACCTCGGAGATCTCGCCCTGCGGATCGAACATGTCGGCAGTACCGCGGTACCCGGTCTGTCCGCCAAGTCGATCATCGACCTCGATGTGGTGATCCGTGGTGGTGCTGATCTCACCGAGGCGATCACAGCTCTTCGCCGCCTCGGCTACGCCCACGAAGGGGATGGCGGAATTCAAGGGCGAGAGATGTTCACGACCCCTGCTGATGCGCCTCCCCACCACCTCTACGTCTGCGCGGCCGGCAACCGCGAATTGGCTCGGCACCTCGCATTTCGTGACTTACTACGCGCGGAGCCGATGACTGCGAGGGCCTACGCCGATCTCAAGGCGGATCTCGCCGTCCGGTTTCGTGATGATCGTCGCGGCTACAGCGAGGCAAAGGGCGCCTTTATCGAGCAGGCGCTCAGCTCGATCATCAGCCGCGTGCTCCGTTGATTTTAGTCGGTGCGATTGGCATTCAATTTTCCGTTTTTCCCGCATTGGCGATTTCGCGGCCTTCGGTGTCGTGGTGTGCTCTAGTACTCCAGTCGCACATCGGAATGTGCGCTGAGCTCGGGGATCACTTCGAGTGCTGCAGCATGCTGCTGTATGCATGACCGTGCTTGTCCATGCTCGTTCATGGACGTCCCCGCGTGAGAAGCAGACGGCCACCGCTGTGATCATTCAGGTGTGATGGAACTGAAGATCATGCGGTGGCCGCGATGGCCAGATTAGAGCACCTCGGCGCCACCCGCTTCAAAGCCGGGTTGGATGATGCGTTCGCCCTGGTCGCGGGCCGATTCAGAAGGCGTGAGGTCCGGCTGCGCGCCCGAGCCTGCATCGAGGGCTTGCTGTCCGGGCTGGAGCGAAAGAACGGCTGGTCGCTGGCCGAATACGCCGGGGAGCACACCCCTGATGGGATGCAGCGGCTGTTCAACGCCGCCAAATGGGACGTCGACGGCGTGCGTGGCAATCCCCTGAAACCGTGGAGACGTTTCTATGCGGCGATGGCCTCGTGAGCTCTCGCCCGGGCGGCTGCTCGGGCGGCCTTGATCCGTTGCTCGTACTCGATCGGGGATAGCCCGTCGGCGGCGCTATGGCGCCGGCGCGCGTTGTAGAAGTCGGCGATCCAGGTGGCGATTTTCACGCGTGCCTGGTCGCGGGTGGCGAAGCGGTGCCGATGCACGAACTCGACTTTGAGGGTGGAGTTGAACGACTCGGCCGCGGCGTTGTCCAGCGCGCAACCGACACGGCCCATGGACTGCACCACGCCCTAGTGCCGGCAGGCACCCTGGAAGCGAGCAGCGGTGTATTCGCTGCCGCGGTCGCTATGAAAGATCACTCCGTCGACGGTGCCGCCGCGGGTGACGGCCGCCATCTGCAACGCAGCGATGGTCAGGGCCGCGTCGTGGTGGGCGGACATGGCGTAGCCGAGCATCCGGCGGGAGAACAGGTCCTCCACCGTGGCCAGATACAGCTTGCCTTCGCCGGTGGGGATTTCGGTGACGTCGCCGCACCACAGCACGTCCGGCGCTATCGCGGTGAACTGCCGCCGCACCAGATCCGGCGACGCGGCCCGTTTCCCCGACCTGGTCAGCCCTCGGGGTTTGCGGCGTTCGCGGGCGACCAGACCAAGTTCGGCCATCCGCGCCGCCACGGTGTTGACCGAGACCCGCCAGCCGTCCTGGTGCAGGTCCCGGGCGATCCGCGGGGACCCGTAAGTTCCGGTGGAGGCGGTGAACCGTGCCGCGATCGCCTCATCCAACCGGTCTTGCCGCTGCCGGCGGGCGGTCGGCGCCCGATCACGCCACTTGTAGAACCAGGCCTGCGAGACACCCAAGACCCGGCAGGTCAGCGCGTGGGGGACGTCATGCTCGGTCTTCTGGGAAGCGATGAAGGCCGCCACGCTCACCGGCCCGTCGCTTCCTTGACCCAGAGGACCACCGAGCGCTTGAGGACATCACGCTCCATCTCCAGCTCAGCGCGTTCCTTGGCCCACTCGGCCTTCTGCCTGCGCAACCGCGCGAGTTCCTCACGCTCGGACTCGGCCAACTCCCCGCCGGAACCGCTGTCCTGCTCGCGGGCCAGCCGGTCCATCTGCACCCAGTTGGCCAGCGTGCCCGCGTTGATTCCCAGGTCCCTTGCGACCTGGGCGATCGATTTTCCCGTCTCCCGGACGATGCGCACCGCACCCGCCCGGAACTCCGGATCGAACCTGCGTCTGGTCTCTCCCACGACCCAACCTTCTCTTTAGGTCAGGTCTCCACGCTACGAGGGGAGAGCCATGCGTGACGATGTCCGCGACTACGTGATCGACCATCTGGGCGAGGCCGACGGTGTTCTGGTCGGTGACGACACGGGGTTTGAGAAGAAGGGCGTCTGCTCGGCTGGCGTGCAGCGGCAGTACACGGGCACCGCCGGAAAGATCACCAACTGTCAGATCGGGGTGTTCCTCGGCTACGCCAGCAGCCGCGGCCGGGCGCTGGTGGACCGGGACCTGTATGTCCCACACGGGACGTGGATCGACGATCCCGGGCGGTGCGCGGCCGCACGGATCCCCGACCACGTCGGCTTCGCTACCAAGCCGCAACTGCTGCGAGCCATGATCGAGCGGGCGATCATCGCCGGAGTTCCGTTCGGTTGGGTGACCGCCGATGAGGCATACGGCGACAACGGGCCACTGCGCCGATTCCTCGAAGACGAGCAGGTCAGCTATGTGCTGGCGGTCTCCTGCTCCCATCAGATCGCCAGCGGTGCGGGGAAGATCCGCGCCGACACCCTCGTCAGGCAGATTCCCGCGAGCGGGTGGCAGCGCCTGTCGTGCGGGGACGGCGCCAAGGGCGAGCGGCGCTATGACTGGGCTCTGGTCGCCACCGCCAAGCCCACCCACCACCTGCTGATCCGCCGATCGGTCAGCAAGCCGACTGAGCTGGCCTACTACTTATGCCACACCCCTGCCCCCGTGCCGCTGAGCCGGCTTGTCACGGTGGCCGGCGCCCGCTGGACGATCGAGGAATGCTTCCAGGCCGGGAAGAACGAGGCCGCCGTCGACCACTATCAGGTCCGGCTCTACCCGGCGTGGTATCGGTACATGACGTTGGCCATGCTCGCCCTGGCCTTCCTCGCCGTCACACGGGCCACCCTCATCCGTGAACCTGACCCAGACGAGATCGCCTCACCCAAGGGCCCAACACCGATCACTCGCAGCGATCGCCTGATCGCGATCTCCGCCAATGAGATCCGTCGCCTGTTCGCCCTACTGACCCGACCATCGATCAACGAAGGCCACGTTCACCGCTGGTCCCTGTGGCGGCGACGCCACCAGACCCACGCTCAACAGTCCCACTACCAGCGGCAACAACTCAAAGATCAATAAGTGCGGCTGCAGTACTAGGGCGTCTCTGCGGGTCGTGTGCGAGTCTCGGGTTTGTCGGTGTTGATTGCATTTCTGCTGAAATCTCCATTTTCTGAGATCGGTGAATTCGAGCAACGTCGAAAGTCCTTGCTGATTACGCACCGGTATCGGTTGTCACCGAGCGCGTTCCC
>NZ_BONV01000005.1 GCF_016862895.1 Planotetraspora kaengkrachanensis
CTAGCTCAAACGGTGCTCGACCCAAGCGCGGCCTGCAGCTGCCGCACGCGCCCGTGAGGTCCTGATCGGCTCGGGGCCGTAGCGGGCGACGAACTCGCGGAACAGGCTCCATACCGCGGCCGGCCCGGTGACGGCCTCCGGCGGCGCGGCCTTCCATGCCGGTATCTGAGCCACGAGTGCTTCGGCCTGCGCGGGGGTGTGGCCTTCGAGGATCAGGCGTGGGATCAGGAGGGCGGGCTCCACCCAGGCCGCACCACGGCAGGCGAGTCCCCAGTCGATGAGCTGCAGCCCATTGGGCCCGGCGAGCAGGTTGCCCTCGTGCAGGTCACCTTCGGCGCGGGCCTGGTCGACCAGCTTGGCCACCAGCTCCCGATCCGACGCTAGCTCAGTCGCGTACGGGCCGTTGGGCCGGATCCACGACGTGTTCCGCCGATGGCAGCAGGACGGCACTGGCACCGGGTCTTCACCCATCTTCAGTCCGGGGCCGATGCGCGGGGGGTGCGATCACGTGGGACCTGAGCGTTGGCACCCGGCCCGCCCACGTCGGGACTGCCGCCGGGGCGGGGGAGCTGAGACTGCGGCGGGACCAGCGCCGCCGCGTCATCGTGAATCTCGCCTATGCGTCGGTGAGCCTCACGATGACGTTGCCGCGGTGTACGCCGGCGAGGAGCTCGTCCTGCGCGGTGATGACGCGCTGGAGGGTGCCTTCGAGAAGGGTGTGCGCGAACCTGATCCGGCCTTCGTCGTACCACTGGGCATAGTGGGTGTTCCAGGCCTGGACCTGGTCGGGGGTGTGCCTGGTGGTGAAGGGGCGGATCTGCACCTCGTGGACCAGCGCGGTCATGATGTCGAAGCGGGGGTGCCCGCCGTCGCCGCCGCTGACCTGCCCGGCGAGGGTGCCGCACAGCGCGAAGCGGGCGCCGAACGCCGTGTGCCGGAGTGCTGCTTCGAACTGGGAGCCGCCGATGGTGTCGAAGAAGGCGGTGATCCCGTCGGGGGCGAGCTCGGTGAGCCGGTCGTCGAGGTCGTCGTTGCGATAGTCGATGGCGGCATCGAGGCCGAGCTCTTCGACGAGGTAGCGGGTTTTCTCGGGCCCGCCGGCAATGCCGATGACGTACGCGGCGCCACGTGCCTTGGCGATCTGCGCGGCCATCGACCCGACGCCGCCGGCGGCTCCGCTGACGAGGACGACGTCACCGTCGCCGACGGCGGCGATGTCGACGATGCCGTGGTAGGCGGGCACGCCCTGGTTGAGCAGGTACTCGGGACCGGGGAAGACGCTGTCGGGCACGGGGAACGCCTCGCCCGGCCCCAGGATGCTCTCCTCGCGCCAGCCCGACATGTGCAGCACGACGGTTCCCACCGGCAGGCCGTCGGCGTGTGACTCGACGACCGTGCCGATCGCGGTGCCGTAGATCGGCTCGCCGACCCGGAAGGCGGGCACCGGGATCTGAGTGGTCTCGAACATCAGGTCGCCGCTCGCCGCGATCACCTGCTGGTACAGGTTCCGCACCCGGACCTGGCCGGCGGCCAGGTCCTGCGGAGGGAGCGTGACCACCTCGAGCAGTGAGCTGGGCGGCTGAGCCAGATCCCTGCGATGCTCGCGCAGGACGACGGCGTATGGTCCCTGGACAGTCATGATGGAAGTCTCTCGGTCGGTCGTGGCCGGGCCTGAGCCCATGGCAGGAGCGGCAGGGCGAGCTCAGAGCTGGGTTTCGCCGCCGTCCACGGCCAGCTCGATACCGGTGGTGTACGTGGCGTCGAAGGCGAGGAATGCCGCCGCCTTGGCGAACTCTTCGACGGTGCCGTAACGCTCCATGGGGTTACTCGCGATCCGCTCCGCCCTGAACTGGTCGGCGGCCTCTTTGGACATCATCGTTTCCAGAATCCCCGAGTCGATGGGACCCGGGCTGATCGCATTGACACGAATTCGTCGCGGAAGCAGCTCGCCGGAGAAGGTGCGGGCCATTGAGCGCAGCGCCGCTTTGCCGGCCGCATAGACGCTGGTGTCCACCATGCCGATGACGTTCGCGATCGAGGTGGTGAGGACGACACCGGCGTTCGTGCTCAGCAGCGGGGCGAGCTTCTGCACAGTGAAGAAGGCGCCCTTGACGTTGATCGCGAACAGTTCGTCGTACACCTCCTCGGTCGTCGACTCAAGGGGCGTGAGGGGTGCGATGCCGGCGTTGACGAACAGAGCCTCGATCGAGCCGAGCTCGCTCTTCACACGGCCGGCGAGCGTATCCAGGTCGGACAGTGAGGCCACATCGCCCCGGACGGCCACGGCATTCTCACCGAGCCGCTTCCGCGCCGCGTCGAGCGTGGCCTGAGAACGGCCGGTAATCACCACGCGGGCTCCGCCTTGCGCCAGCAGCTCCGCTACCGCGAGCCCCATGCCGCTGCTGCCACCCGTGATCACCACATTCTTGTCGCTGTACTTACCCATGCCGAGGTTGCTCCGTTCCATCGTCAAAAACGTGGTGATATGTCTGGATGTTGCCGTTCATGACGTGAATCAGCTGCGGGTTTCGACCTTCATGTCGCCTGTTGTGACCGTGCGGATGTGGTCGCTGGCGAGCAGGCCGTGCGGAATGCCGAGGTCGATGGCGCTGACCTCGCCGAGGCGGGCCAGCTGAGAAGGAGTGAGGTCGACCTGCAGGGCGCCCAGGTTGTCTTCCAGCTGCGCGATAGTGCGGGCGCCGATGATGGGTGCCGTCACGCCTGGGGCGTTCAGGGTCCAGGCCAGTGCGACCTGGGCGGGTGTGTGGCCCAGCTCCGAGGCCACCTCCTTCACCACATCAGCGATGGCAAGGGTACGTTCGGTGACCATTCCCAGGGCGGCGTTGAGGCTCTTGCGGGTGCTGGCGGTCTCGCCGGCAACGGGGCCCGTCGGGTTCAGGTCCTCCCGGCTGTACTTGCCGGTGAGTACCCCGCCGCCCAGCGGGGAGAAGGAGACTACGCCCAGTCCCATCTCGCGTGCCATGGGGATCAGGTCACGCTCCCCGGTACGCTCGATCAGGCTGTACTCGATCTCCAGTGCGACCAGCGGCGACCAGCCGCGCAGGTCGGCGATCGTCTGCATGCGCGACACCTGCCAGGCCGGAGCGCTGGAGATCGCCACGTACAGAACCTTGCCCTGCCTCACCAGGTCGTCCAGGCCGCGCAGGATCTCCTCCACCGGCGTCCTGAAGTCCCATACGTTCAGATAGAGCAGATCGATGTAGTCCGTGTTCAGCTGCCGCAGACTGGATTCCACCGACGCCAGCATGCTCTTGCGGTGCGTACCCCCGGAATTGGGGTCACCGGGCTGGCGCAGCGTCGAGTACTTCGTCGCCAGCACCAGTCCGTCGCGGTTGGTGCGGGTGAACTCGCCCAGCAGCCGCTCGGAACTGCCGTTGGTGTAGGTGCTGGCGGTGTCGAAGAAGTTGCCGCCGAGCTCGGTGTAGCGGTCGAACAGCTTGCGCGCCTCCTCGCGCTCGGCTCCCCAGCCCCACTCGGTGCCGAAGGTCGCCGCGCCCAGAGCCAGCGGTGAGACCCGCAGCCCCGAGCGGCCCAGCAGCCGGTAGGTGTCGAGGGTCAGCGACATCGTGTTCTCCTGTGCTCGTGATCCAACGTCGGCCACCAGCCTGCGACCGCCAGCAGCCAGGAGGTAAGGGAAGACGCTTCCTGGGAACACCGCTCCTACCCAGCCTGTTGGACAGGGCATGACGACTCGCACCGTGGACCCCGCCCAGGAACTGGCCGCGTTCCTGCGCACCCGACGCGAGCGCCTCGACCCGCGTGACGTCGGCCTGCCCGTGCGCCGGCAGGCCCGGCGGACCCCCGGACTGCGCCGCGAAGAGGTCGCCGAACTGGCCGGGATCAGCATCGACTACCTTGTGCGGCTGGAACAGGCCCGCCCGCTGCGGCCCTCAGCCGACGTGGTCGAAGCGCTGGCCCGCGCCCTGCGCCTGGCCCCCGACGAACGCACCTACCTCTACGACCTCACCCGGCAACGCCCCCGCACCACCGCCAAGCCCCCCACCACGGCGGCACCGCCGCTGGCCCGGCTGGTCACCGACCTGTCCCCGCTGCCGGCCATGGTGCTGAACCACCGCTACGACATCCTGGCCTGGAATCCCGAAATGGGGAGGCTGCTCATCGATTTCGACACCCTGCCGCCCCAGCAGCGCAACTCGATGTGGCTGTGTCTGATCCATCCGGAAACACGCGAGTACTACGTCGACCGCGAACGCGTCGTGCGGGAGGGAATCGCCTACCTGCGCGCCGCGTGGGCCGCATATCCGGAGGACCAGGTTCTGAACGAACTCATCTCCCGGTGCATCACTCACAACGAGCAGTTCGCACGCTTGTGGGCCCAGCGCGACGTCAAAATCAACGGCCGCGGACACAAGGTGATACGGCATCCCGACGCCGGAGAAATCGCAGTCCACTTCGAAGTACTCATGCCACTTCAAGACCCCGACCAGCGACTGATGATCTGCCGCGCCGCGGACGACGACAGCCGAGCAGCAATGGACCGGCTGCACACACGGTGATAATGCTGACACGCCTCCGGTGTGGGCCTGACGCCCGATTCGGAGGCGCTGGTTTCCCCTGGTGGTAGATGTTGCCGAACAGATGCTCGGTGGCCTCCCCGGCCGGCTCCTCGTCCTGGCCGACGGTGTCCCGCAACGTCTGCGGCACGTCCGCCGCTGAACCGTACGCGTGACCGAGGGAGGCCCAGTCGATGTCGTCGCAACGCCGCCGCGTCCATGGACTGATGAGCGCGCTTCAGCCGGTCGAAATTACAAAGACGACATACGCTACAACACCGACGCCGAACGACGCAGGGCCAGAGCACGGGCCGGGTTGGCGACCTGGAGCCGCCGCAGATCCGCCTCGTCCACGCCCCGCTCCCTCAGCAGGGCGCGGAAACCGGTGGCGAGCCAGGCCAACCCCGGGCCGCCGCCGAGGCTGTGCCAGAGATCGCGCCGTGCTCCGTCGGTGCCCAGGACGATCCTGTCTCCGTTGCCGTCCTCCAGCATCCACGCGACCAACCGTGCGGTGTCCTCCGGCCGGCGAAGGCCCTGGTCGTACTCCAGGTAGGCGCCGGTGCTCGCGAGCTCCCGGTGGTAAGCACGGTCGACGACCTTGTCCACGTGCGACAGCAGGATCGCCTCCGCCGGCACGCCGCGTGCGGTCAGCGTCTCGACCTGGGCGAGTCCGCCGCGTCCCTGCTCGCAATGCGTGAGCACGGGGGCACCGGTGTCGAGGTGCGCGAGCGCCGCGGCCTCGAGCACGAGGCGATCGCGGGCTGTGGGCCGCTCACCGGTGGCGACCTTGACGATCCCGGCCCGGTGCGGCGTGCGGCGCACGAACGGGCCGGTGTAGTCGAAGGCGTCGATACCGTCGCGCACGTCGGCGGCGAACAACGCGGCCAGCTCGCCTGGGTCCACCCGGCCGCTCCAGTGCGCCCCGCCGTAGTAGCGGACGTGGTGCAGGCCGGTGGCGGCCATCACGTGCACCCCGGTCTTCTCGCTGATGGTCGCGAGCCGTACGGCGTCCCGGCCGGCCGCGCACGGCATCGCGTCGACCATCGTGCCCACCCCCGCCGCGGAGCACGCGCCGACCTCGGCCACCGCCGCGTCCACGTCGTCGAGCAGGATGTGCGGGAAGGCGGCGGCGATCAGGGGGCTGTCCAGCACGAGATGCTCGTGCGCGTAGACCACCCCGAGCCGGTCTGCCGGAACGTCCCCGAGCACACACCGCACCACGCGCTCTTGCGGGCTGCCGCGCCCAACTGTTCCACCGCTCACCTCACCGCCTCCGCACCCACCTCGAGGATCGCCCCGTCGGCGTGCAGGACGTCACGGACTCGCCGGTACGGCACGGCACGCACGTCTCCCCCACCTGGTACGGCGAGCGCGGCCACCGTGCCCGCGGCCTGGCCCATCGCCATGCACTGGGCCATGGAGCGGATGCTCGCGTGCGCGTCGTGGGTGGCGGAGAAGCAGCGGCCGGCCACGAGCATGTTGGCCGCGTCCCTGACGACGAGGGCGCGCAACGGGACGCCCACCGCGGTCCCCTCCGGAAGGTAGGCCCAGTTCGTTCCGGTGCCGGAGTGGTGGTCCTCGATGGGTGCCCCGCACAGCGCGATCTGGTCGTCGAACTGCCGGGCCTCGAGCACGTCCTCGCGGGTGACCCGGTAGTCGCCGTGGACCCGCCGGGTCTCCCTGACGCCGATCTGGGTGCCGAGTGCGCACAGGGCGGCATCGCCGTACCCGGGAACGCGGTCGATGAGGAACCTGGCGTACTCCAGGGCCTGCCGGCGCCCGGCGATCTCCGCCTCTGTGAGGAAGGCGGGTTCGGTGACGTCGGCGCCGTCCTTGACCGAGTCGAGGCGGGTCATCACGGTGGCCACAACCCCGGGAACCGGGGTGATGTGGTCGCTGCCCTCCCGCCTGGGCAGCCCGTAGCCGTCGCCCGCGGCCTCCTCCATCAGCCGGTGCAGGTCCTCCTTCCGGATCCTGCGCCGGGCGCCGAGATCGACGTTCGCCATGCGGAAGGTGGTGGTGAGCGTCTGAGCGGGGGCGACGTCGCCGGCCCGCTCGTAGCCGAAGCCGCCGAAGTGGCAGACGTCGGCGTCGCCCGAGGCGTCCACGACGGCGGTCGCACCGACCTGGCGCAGCCCGCCCTTGGTGGCGACGAGCAGCGCCTCGACCCTGCCGTCGCGTACGAGTACGTCCTGGACGAACGCGTGCAGCAGCACGTCGGCCCCCGCCTCCGTCACCAGCCGCTCCCACACGACCTTCAGGTGCTCCGCGAGATAGGTGACGCCCGTCCCGGCGCCGTAGGTGTTGGGGCGCTCCACGACGGCGCCGAGCCCGCGCAACCCGCCGACCACGTCGTCAGCGATGCCGCCGACGACCTTCAGCGCGCGCTCACCGGGTGTGTAGAAGCCGTAGAAGGTGTCGAGCACGGCCGTGCTGGTGCCACCGAGGAACGGCAGCTTCTCCAGCAACAGGACGCGGGCGCCGTGGCGGGCGGCGGCGATCGCCGCGCAGGAGCCCGCCGACCCGGAGCCGACGACCACCACGTCGTACGAGCCGAGGGACGGCGCTCCCCCGTCAAGAGAACCCCACAAACCAGGCCTCCTCGCGACAAAACGCATCTTTCGAATTCGAGATGTCTAGACTACCTTTTCAAAATACTTAGACAACGTGCATCGGAAGGACGGCCATGGCGCAGCCTCATCGCATCTCCATGCTGGGCACCGGACTGATCGGCGACTTCTACACGATGACGTTGCAGGGCCGCCGCGGCCTCGATCGGGTCGAGGTGGCCTACTCCAGATCCGAGGAGCGAGGCGCGGCCTTCGCCGGGCGCTGGGACATCCCGCACTGGACCACCAGCCTGAAGGAGGCCGTGGAGCACCCCGCGACGGACACCGTCGTGGTCGGGCTGCCCAACGACATGCACGAGGAGGCGATCACGCTGGCCGCCGCGGCGGGCAAGGCCGTGTTGTGCACCAAGCCGCTGGCCAGGACGGCCGAGGAGGCGCGGCGCATCCTGCGTGCGGTCGAGGACGCGGGCGTGTTCGCCGGTTATCTGGAGGACCTCTGCTACACGCCCAAGACGCTCAAGGCCCTGGAGTCGGTGCGGGCGGGAGCGGTCGGCGACGTGCTCTGGGTGCGCTCGCGGGAGACACACCCCGGCCCGCACAGCGCGTGGTTCTGGGACGCCGCCAAGGCGGGTGGCGGCGCGATCGTCGACCTCGGCTGCCACTGTGTGGAGATCATCCGGAGCTTCGCCGGCAAGCAGAACCGCCCCGTCGAGGTCATGTGCTGGAAGGACACCCTGGTCCACCCGATCGAGGCCGAGGACAACGCGATCGCGCTGATCAAGTTCGAGAGCGGGGCGGTCGGCCAGTTCGAGGTGTCGTGGACGTTCCGCGGCGGCATGGACCTTCGCGACGAGGTGGCCGGCACCGAGGGCACGATCTGGCTCAACCACTTCCTGCGCACCGGTTTCGAGATGTTCACCGCCGGAGGCAATGAGGGATACGTCGCGGAGAAGGCGGAAAGCTCGCGCGGCTGGCTGTTCCCGGTGGGTGACGAGGTGTCCGAACTCGGCTATGTCGACATGTTCGCCGACATGTTCGACGCGTTGGACGCGGGCCGGCAACCCGCCGAGACCTTCTACGACGGCTACGTCGTCAACGCCATCATGGATGCCTGCTACCGCTCGGCCGAGTCCCGCCAGTGGGAGCCGATCGAACTGGAGTGGCGAGGCGGCCAGACGGCACCCATCGACCGGGACCGGCGCGAGTTCGACGGCCTGACCGTCATCAAGGACGAAGTGCTCCCGGACGGCCGGCGCAAGCTGATCCTCAAGGACGAGACCTCTGGCCGGTTCGAAGACCGAATCGTTTGACAGCCGGAGCAGGCCTGGCCCGCGTTCGCCGTCGCGACCGCGGGCCGGTTTCCGGGATTGATCTCAGCCGACCAAGGGGGCCAGCGTGTTGCGGGCGATCAAGAAGCCGCGCTTGACCAATTCGTCGCTGCCCTCGAAGTTCCTGTCCTCGTGCTCGACGCACATGACGTAGTCGTAACCGGCTCGATAGAGACCGGCCACGAAGCGGTCCCACGGCACCTCGCCGAGGCCGGGCAGCCGGGGGATCTGCCAGCCGATGCCGGCCGAGAGGATGCCCCGTTGGTACAGCATCTCGCGGTCGATCTCGAGGTCCTTTCCGTGCACGTGATAGATGCGCGAGCCGAATTCGCGTACCACCCGCTCGATGTCGATCATCTGCCAGACGAGGTGGGAGGGGTCGAGGTTGAGCCCCAGAGTGTCGCCGGGGATCGCGTCGAACATGTCCCGCCAGACCTGTGGCGCGTAGGCCAGGTTGTGGCCGCCTGGCCACTCGTCGCGGCTGAAGATCATCGGACAGTTCTCGATGGCGACGCGCACCCCGTGGTCGTCCGCGAAGGCCACCAACTCTGGCCAGACCCGGCGGAACTCGGCGAAGTTCTCCTGCACGCTCTTGTTCTGGTCGGCGCCGATGAAGGTGTTGACGACCGGCACGGCCATGAGCGACGCGGCGCGGATGACCGCCCGCAAGTGGTCGTGGACGTGGGCGCGATGCTCGGGATCGGGGTGAAGCGGGTTGGGGTAGTAGCCGAGCCCGGAGATCTCGATGCCCCGGCCGCGCAGGTCGTCGACGATCTCCTTGGCCTGGGCGTCGCCGAGCCCGGCGACGTCGATGTGCGAGACGCCGGCGTAGCGGCGCGCCGTCCCCTCATGCCGCGGCCAGCAGGCCACCTCCAGCATGCCGAAGCCGTTCGCGGCGGCCCAGTCGGCGACGTCGGTGAGCGGAGTCCCGGGGAACGCCGCGGTGAGCAGGCCAAGCCTCATTCTTTTCTCCTCTCGACGGATACCCATCGGCCTTCCGCGTCGCTGCGCCTGATGGCCTCCTCCACGAACAGGCCCTCCAACCCGTCAGCGAAGGTGGGATAGGCGGGATCGGCCGATGGGCCGCCCGCGGCCACGTCCGCGTAGACCCGCTCGAACAGGCCGAGGAAGGTCTCGGCGAAGCCTTCCGCGTGCCCGCCGGGATAGTGTGCGACGCGTCTTGCGTCGGGTCCGAGCAGGGCAGGGTCGCGCCAGAGCCGCTCGTTGGGACGGTCGCGGTGGCCGAGCCAGAGTTGCTCGGCGGCCTCGGACGACCAGGCGAGCGCCGCGTCCGCCCCGTCGACCTCGATGCCCAGGGTGTTCTTACGGCCGGCCGACACCTGAGAGATGGTGAGCACGCCGCGGGCGGCCTCGCCGTACCGCAGCAAAAGCCCGGCCGCGTCGTCAGTGGACATCTCCACCGCCTCGCGCTCGCCTTCGTGTGTGGCGGCGAAGGTCTCCACAGGGGCCGTGGGGCGCAGCCGTCGCCGTACGAAGGTGTGCAGGTCCGCGAGGACCTCGGTCACCTGGAGCCCCGTGACGAAGCGGGCCAGGTCGAGCCAGTGGGAGCCGATGTCGGCCACCGCCCGCAGCGATCCGGCCTGGGCGGGGTCGAGCCGCCAGTTCCAGTCGGTGGCGCGCAGCAGCCAATCCTGCAGGTAGTGCCCGCTGATCAGGCGTGGCGCGCCGACCGCGCCCGCGCGCACCCTGGCGGCCGCCTCGTGCAGCACGGGGTAGAACCGGATGTTGAAGCACACCGCGTGGACGACACCCGCCGCCTCGGCGGCGCGCAGCATGCGCAGCCCGTCGGCCGCGTCGAGGGCGAGCGGCTTCTCGCACACCACGTGCCTACCCGCCTCGATCGCCGCCAGAGCCTGCTCGGCGTGGACGTGGTTGGGACTGGTGACGTGGACGACCTGGACGTCGGGGTCGGCCAGCAGCTCCGGCAGGTCGTTGTAGACCCGTTCCGCCCCCATCCGGGCAGCCTTCTCGCGCGCCCGCTCGGGGCGGGAGCCGAGCACGCCGGCGACGTGCACGCCCGCCCGGCGCAACGCGTCGGCGTGCAGCTCCCCGATGAAGCCGACGCCGATCACGGCCGCACCCGGCCGCGTCACCTGTCCCCCGTCCGCGCGCGGGAGGTGCGGATGTAGACCCAGGCGAGGACCAGCACGATCGTTCCGTAGAGCACCTGTTTCACCGCCTCGTCGACGTTGAGGACGTTGAGCATGGTGTCGAGCACGCTGAGGATCAGCGCGCCGAGGATGGTGCCGGTGTACCCGCCGGAGCCGCCCAGTATCGAGGTGCCGCCGATGACGGCCGCCGCGACGGAGGGCAGCAGATAGGAGCCGGCGAGCTGCAGGTCCACCGATCCGCCGCGGCCGCCGATGAGGATGCCGGCGACCGCGGCGAGCAGTGCGCACGCCACGTAGACCGCGACCTCGACCGAGGCGACCCGGACGCCGGCCAGCCTGGCCGCCCTGCGGTTGCCGCCGATCGCGTAGATCAGCCGGCCCAGGCCGGTGCGGCGCAGCCCGAAGATCAGCAGGCCGCCGAGGAGCAACCAGACCAGCAGATTCCACGGGATGGGGCCGACGATGGTCCCGCCACCCAACTCCCGGACGAACTCGGGCATGCGGGTGGCGCCCTTGAGGAAGGTCTGGCTGCCCACGGTGAGCAGGCCGGTGAGAATGGCCGACATGCCCAGCGTCATGATCAGCGCGTTGACCCGGAACACCGCGATGGCCACCCCGTTGACCAGGCCGATCACCAGTCCTACCGCGAGCCCCTCCAGGATGGCCAGGGCAGTGCCGTCGGCCGCCCGCACCCCGGTGACGTACGCCGCGGCGGTCGCCGTCATGGCCACGGACAGGTCGATGCCGCCGGTGAGCATGCACAGGGTCTGACCGCCCGCGATCAGCGCCAGCGGAACCGTCACCAGCAGCGTGTTGCGCAGTTGCGCGGCGCTCAGGAAGCCCTGGTCGATCACGCCGTTGGCCAGCACGAGCGCGGCCAGCACGCCGACCAGCACCAGCAGCGACCGGTCCACCTTGGGCCAGTCGCGCGCCCTGACGGCGGTCATGTCTTTCTCCCGTTCCTCCTGAGCAGCCCGCCGATGAGCACGACGAGCACGATGACAACGCCCTTGACCGCCTCGCCGTACGCGGGATCGACGCCGCGGGCCAGCATGATCGCGGGGATCAGGTAGAGGGACCACACGGCGACGACCGGGCCGAGCAGGCCGCCGACGCCGCCGGTGAGGGCGATTCCCCCGAGCACCACCGCCGCCACGGACGTGAGCGTGGCCGTCATGCCCGCGGTGGCCCGCGGGTCGCCGCCACCTGTGAACGCGGTCGCGGCCAGCCCGCCGAGCGCGCACAGCAGTCCGCCGATCGCGTACGCCGTGACCTGCGCGCGCAGCGCGGGCACCCCGGCCAGGAACGCCGCCTGACGGTCGCTGCCGAGCGCGTAGATGCCGAGCCCCGCCGAGGTGCGGCGGAGCACGTACCAGATGATCAGTCCGGGGACCGCCAGCCCGACCAGCGGGGGCCAGAACTCGGTTCCGCTGCCGAGCACCAGCGTCTGGAACTCCAGCGCGGTGCCGCCACCCGGTGTGGGCAGGACGAACAGGGCCAGCCCCGACCAGACGAACCCGGTGGCCAGCGTGACGATGATGTCGGGCACCCCTGATCTGGCGATGACCAGGCCGGTGAGCGCGCCGAGCAGGGCCCCGGCGAGCGTGGCGCCGGCGGCGATCAACAGGCAGGTGCCGAACGACCGGCCCTCCATCAGGCGCGCGGACAGGCAGTTGAACAGAACCATCTGGGCGCCCACCGACAGGTCGATGCCGCCACCGATCACGATGACGCCCTGCGCGAGGGTCAGGTAGCCCAGGGCGAGCGTCGAGGTGACCATGGTCTGGATCTCGAAGGAGTCGAAGCCGCCGCTCTGCGCCTTGACCGCCACCAGCAGCAGGAAGGCGAGCAGAGTGGCCCCCGTCCATGCCTGCCTGCGCGCCATCGATCCGGTCGCCGCCATGGTGGTGGCCTGCATCTCAGCCCACCTCCTCGGCCCGGGTCAGCCCGTGTGCCGCGTTGAGCAGCATCCCCTCGTCGGCCTCGGCGGCGGGAAGTTCGCCCGCCACACGCCCGCCGTACATCACCAGCGCCCGATCGCACACCATCGGCACCTCCCGCAGCTCGCTGGTGAACATCAGCACCCCCCGCCCGTCCTCGGCGATGCTGCGAAGCAGGGCATAGATCTGGTGCTTGGTGCCGACGTCGATACCGCGGGTGAGATCGAAGCAGAGCAGCACGTCGAAGCCGCCGACCAGCCAGCGGCCAATGGCGACCTTCTGCTGATTGCCGCCGGACAGCCTCCTGACCTCGTCCTGCGCCCGCGTGTCGATCTCCAGCCGCTCGATGACCGCCCCCACCTTCCGACGTTCCTCGTTCAGCCGGATCGGCCCCCAGCGCCGCCCGGACAACGGGAGGGCGAGGTTCTCGCGGACCGAGCGCATCGGCAACAGGGCTTCCTGCCGATCCGACGGCACCAGCGCCACGCCGTGCCGTACGGCCTCGCGGGGATGGCGGCCGGCCAGCCGGCGCCCCCGGACGGCCACCTCGCCGGAAGCGGCCCGCCGGTCGCCCGCGAGCAGCTCGAACAGCTCGTCCTGCCCCTGGCCCTCCAGAGCGACGACCCCGAGCACCTCTCCGGCGTGCAGGGCGAAGGAGACGTCTTTGAGCCGGCCGCCGTCGCCGAGGTCGGTGACCTCGAGCAGCTTCTCGCCGGTTGGCCGGGCGGCCGTGGACCCTGCGGCCGGGACGGCCCCGACGGCCTTGTCCCCGAGCATGGCGGCCACGATGCGATCCTCGCCGCCCTCGGCCACGACGTGCGTGTCGACGTCGCGCCCGTCGCGCAGTACGGTCGCCCGGTCGCAGACCTCCTGCACCTCCAGCAGGCGGTGCGTGATGAACAGGACCGAGCCGCCGGCCTCACGAGTGCGGCGCATCACGGCGAACACCCGCTCGGCGTAGTCGCTCGGCAGCGCGGCTGTGATCTCGTCGAGGACCAGCAGCGCGGGCCGGTGGGCGAGCGCGCGGGCCAGGTCGAGCATGCGCAGCAACGGCAACGGCAGCTCTCCGGCCGGCGTACGGAAGTCGGGCGGCGTGAGGTCCATCTCGCGCAGCCGCTCGAGCACGTCGGCGGCGCCGGTCCCGGTCAGGCGCAGGTTCTCGGCGACGGTCAGGTCCGGAAGCAGCGCCGGGTCCTGGAACACCGGCGTCACCCCGTGACGCCGCGCGTCGGCCGGTGACCTGAAGGCCACCGGCCGGCCGCCCACCTCGATCTCGCCCGAATCGGGAGCGAGCACGCCGGTGAGGATCTTCACCAGCGTGCTCTTCCCGGCACCGTTCGCGCCGAGCAGGGCGTGGATTTCACCCGGCCGTACGGAGAGATCCACCGAACGCAGCGCCACGACCGGGCCGTACCGCTTGGCGACGGCCCGGGTACGCAGCGCCTCGCGCGTCTCCCCCATCACTCACCGGGGCCCTTGCATGCGAACAACTGCTCGGGGGTGTAGCTGGTGTGGGGCTCGACGGTGACCCGGGCGCTGAAGGTCGCCTCCCTGTCCGGGAAGTAGTTGGCGTCCAGCTTGTCCTTCGAGGTCGCCAGGTCCCACACCTCAGGGGTGAGGAAGGTCTCGCGCGGCACCTGCTCGCCCGACAGCGCGTCGAGGGCCACCGCGGTGCCCACGCCTCCGATTGCCGCCGGGTTGGTCACCGCGGCGCCGGTGAAGCCGTCGACGCTCTTGATCTGGTTGATGAACTCGTTGTTGTCCGCGCCGACCACTGGGGCGTACGGCTTGCCGAGCGTCTTGAAGGCGTTGACCACGGTGTAGTCGATGCCGGACGTCCAGATCCCGTCGACCGCCGTCGAGGAGTTCAGCAGGTCGAGCGCCTGCTGGCCGCCCTTGGAGTAGTCCCAGCCGGTGAAGACCTCCTTGACGATCTTGATGTCGGGATACTTCGACAGCGCCTCGGTGAAGCCCTTGTGCCGGTCGTTGTCGGCGGGGGCGCCGGCGATGCCGCGCATCTCGACCACGTTGCCCTTGCCCTCGAGCGTCTTGGCGAGCCATTCGCCGCCGAGGCGCCCGTACGCGACCTGATCGTTGGCGACGACCAGAGCCTCGGGCGCCGAGACGGCCTGGTCGACCGCGACCACGACGATTCCCCTGTCCTTGGCCTGCTTGATCACGGGGTTGAGCTTGTCGGGATCGGAGGGGTTGACGATGATCGCGTTCACCCCCTGCGAGATGAGCTGCCGCAGGTCGGCGATCTGCTCGGTGGGACCGCCGTTCCGGTTGGCCACGATGACCTTGCTGACCTTGCCGCTGGCCAGGGACTCCGCCTTGACGGAGCAGATCATCTCCTCCCGCCAGCCGTTGCCGACCAGCGTGTTGCTCACGCCGATGACGAATGAGCTCTGCTGCTGGCCCTGGCCGGTGGCGGCGCCTCCGGGTGTGGTGGTGTCACCGCCGCCACCGCACGCGGCGAGCGAGGCCAGCAATGTGATACCGCCGGCGAGGGCGCCGACGCGGGTCATACTCGGCTTCATCCGACCCACTTCCCTTCTCTCCCCCGCCCGCCACCCGGCGGACGGTCTGTCACATCGGGTGTCCGGCTAATACATGGGCGGCGCGTCGTCCGTGCTCTTGGTAGGCGGCCTCGAACAACTCCCTTGATCGCTCATGGCCGACGACGGCCGCCGACGTGATGACCGGCATGGTGATCCCTCGCTCCAGGAGGAACTGCGCGGTCTGCACCTTCATCTCGTTGACCACGGTCACGGCGGCGAGCGTGGAGCCCGGCCCGACCGGGGTGTCCATCCCCTCCAGGTCCACCAGAGCGTCACCGACGGGGACGTGAAGGTCGATGACGAGGTCGGCGTGGTCGAGCAGGCGGTCGCCACTCGGATGACCGGAGTCCGAGGCGCGGGAGTGCTCCACCGAGGTCACGGCGATCACCTTCACCCCGCGGGCGCGCGCGCCCATGGCCATCTCGATCGGCACGGCGGTCACGCCACTGTTGCTGAAGACGATCATCAGGTCGTCGGCGGCCAGGTGGAAGTTGGCAAGTATCGCCTCGGCGAGACCCGAGACGCGCTCGATGAACATGGCCTGGCGTTGCCCGTTGGCGCCGACGATCTGCGTGTGGTTCGTCATCGACAGTTCGACGATCGGGTGGAAGCCGGGGTAGGAGCCGTAGCGCGGGAACATCTCCTCCACGGCGATCCGTGAATGCCCCGTGCCGAAGAGATGGACCAACCCGCCTGCGGCGATGGCGTCCGCGCACCACTGCGAGGCCTGCGAGATGCGCTCCCCCTCATCCCGCATCAGCCGTTCGAGCAGTGCCCACGCCTCGGTGGCCCAGGCTCCGGCCACCTTACCTACCGGCATCCAAAACTCCATACATATATGTGAAGTTGTCTAGATATCTAATGTGGCCGGTACTCTATGCTCGGAGACCAGGGAGGTCAAGAGAGTCGTGAACAACCAGGACGAGTCGCACGAGGCCCGCTACCAAGAGATCGAGCGCTGGCTACGCGACCTCGTGCTGCGTGGGGCCCCGGGGGACGCACTGCCGTCCGAGTCCGACCTCGCCCAGCGCTTCGGGGTGAGCCGCATGACGGCGCGTCAGGCGATGCAGAACCTCGCACAGGAAGGCTTGATCAGCCGGCGGCGCGGCGCCGGCAGCTACATCGCGCAGCGCCCGCTGCACCGCCGCGAGAGCACGCTGATGAGCTTCACCGACGACATGCGGCGCCGGGGCGTGGTGGCGTCCTCGCAACTACTCGACGCGAGACTCCGGTCGGCGACGGCCGGCGAGATCGAGGCGCTCAGGCTGCCCGAGGCGTCGCGGGTCGTCGCGATCTCCCGGATCCGACTCGCCGACGGCGTGCCGCTCGCCGTCGAGCACGTGGCGCTGCCGGCGGAATGCGCCGGTGTCCTCGCCGAGGACCTGGAGAGCGGTTCCCTGCACGAGTACCTTCATCGGCGCGGCTGGACCCCGGCGCTGGCCAGAAGCTGGATCGGCGCCCGCGTGGCCACCCCTGCCGAGGTGCGGATGCTCGACATGACGTCGCGCGGAGCGCTGCTCGTCGAGCGGCGCATCATTTACGACCAGGACCACCGGCCCTTCGAGCACACCGAGACCGCCTACGTCGCCGAGCGCTACGTGATCGACGCGACGTTCGCCGCCACCGGTTCGGGAACGCTGACGGCCGCCACGCCCACCTGACCGGCCCGTCACGGCCAGGGACCGCGCGGCCAGGTGCCGCGCGGGGTTCGCCGTGCTCAATGAGAGCGAGAGGCCGCGACCCTCAGGGTGTCCGTCACCGCGTGGGCGCGCGGTCCTTGCCCTGCTCCATCACCGCGAGGGCCGCGCCGAGTGCGCCCGCGTAGGTGCCCAGAGCGGCGGGAAGCACGCGTACGTCCTCCGGCCTGCCGAGTGTGACGTGGTCGCGCACCTCACGCTCCAACGGGCCGAAGAGCGCTCGGCCGGCGGCCGCGATGCCCCCGCCGACCACGAAGGCGTCGGGCGCGAGCAGGGCATGGGCGTTGACCAGCGCGACGGTGAGCCAGCGGATCACGTGGTCGACGGTCCGCGTCGCGCGCTCGTCCCCCATGCGCGCCGCCTCGTACACCTCCTCCACGCTCGGCCGCCCTGACATGCGGAGCACGGCGGCCGAGCCCACCAGCGCCTCGGCGCAGCCGCGGTTTCCGCAGCCACAGGGTGGCCCGTCAGCCTGGAGCACCTGGTGTCCGATCTCGCCGGCAGTGCCGGCGCCCATGTGCAGTCGCCCGCCGATGACGACGCCGCCACCCATGCCCGTGCCGAGCGTCACGCACACGACCGTGCCCAGGCCGTGGGCGGCGCCGAGCCGCGACTCCGCCAGCGCGAAGGCCCTGGCGTCGTTGATCAGCGCCACCGGCCGCCCCGCCGCCGTCTCCACGGGCCCGCGCAGCGGCCTGCCGACCCACTCACCGGGAATGTTCGGGATCAGCCGCGCACATCCCGAGGCCGGGTCGAACAGCCCGGGGATGCCCACCCCCACCCCCGCCACGCCATACTCGCCGGCCGTTGCGCGAGCCAGGCCCGCCACCCGCTTCACCACCGCGTCCGCACCCTCGCGGCCATGAGTGAGGTGCGAGCCGCGGGACAGCACCCGGATCTCGCCGTCCGACTCCCGCTCGACCACGACGGCTTTGATGTTCGTGCCGCCCAGGTCGAGACCTGCGTAGCGGACGGCCGTCACGACCGGTCCCGCTCGCGGAAGTCGTCGAGGATGGCCGCCGTGGCGGTGGCCCCGCAGCGGGTGGCGCCCGTGTCCATGACGTCGAGCAGCGCGTCCAGCGTCCGCACCCCGTGAGCGGCCTTCACCTTCACATTGGGCGACACCGATGTGGCCATCAGCCGCAGATCCGGCAGGGTCGCGCCCGATGGGGCGAACCCGGTGGAAGTCTTGACATAGTGCGCGCCGGCCGCCTCCACTGTCTTGCAGGCGGCCACCTTCTGCTCGTCGGTGAGATAGGCGTTCTCCAGGATGACCTTGACGATCCCGCCTTCTGCGGCCTCGACCACGGCGGCGACGTCCTCCTGCACCCTTGCGAGTTCTCCCGACCGAAGCCAGCCGATGTTGAGCACCATGTCGAACTCGGTGGCGCCGTCTTCGCGCGCCCGCCGCGCCTCGAACGCCTTGACCGCCGTGGTGTTGGCGCCGTGTGGGAAGCCGACCACCGTCCCGACCGCCACGGAACCGCCCGACAGCAGCCCGGTCACGAAGGGCACGTCGGCCGGGCGGCAGCACACCGACGCCACGTCGTACGCCCCCGCGACCCGGCACCCCTCCCCCACCTCGGCGAGCGTCAACTCAGGGCGCAGGAGTGAGTGATCGATCATCTTGGCCACCTGCGCGTAGGTGTAGCCGCGAACCGTCGCCGTCACAGGATCTCCTCGGTCGTCATCAGGCCTCAGTCACCGACCACCCGCCGTCCACAGCGAGCACCTGGCCGGTCACGCACTCGGCCAGCCCGATCGCGCAGACGGCCTCAGCCACCGTGCCGGGCTCGATCATCCCGGCCGCAAGGGGCTGCTTGCGGCGGGCGTACTCCTGGATCATCGGGTCGCTCGCGGCCCGCCGCGCCATCGGCGTACGGACCAGGCCAGGCGCGACCGCGTTCACGCGGACGCCATCGTTGACGTACATCGCGGCCAGGGTGGTGACCAGGCCGGCAATGCCCGCCTTCGCGGTGGCGTAGGCCTGGGTCCCGAACAGTTCCGGCGAAGGGCGCGCGGCGAGCACACTGCCGACAAGCACCAGCGAACCCCCGGTACGACGAAGCCGCCTCACCGACTCACGCGCGGTCAGGAACGCCGTAGTCAGATTCAGCCGCAGCGTCTCCTCCCAGGCCTGAAGGGTGACCTCGTGGAGCGGCCCGTCACCGAATCCGCGACCACTCCCGCCCGCCACCGCCACCACAAGATCCACTCCACCTAGGGCTTCATCGGCAGCCGTGAAGGCGGCGACGGCCGCACTCTCATCACGCAGGTCCGCGGCGGAGAAGCCCGCCGCCTGATCGCCGAGCAGGGCGACCAGCGGCCGGCACTCGTCCGGGTCCAGGGAGACGACGAACACCCGGTGGCCGAGATCCGCAAGCCGGAGCGCGACGGCCGCCCCGATGCCGGTCGCCCCTGTCACCAGGCATCGCAGCGGCCCGGGCGGATCGTGTTGAGCTGACATCAGCCAAAAGGCTAGGACACTTTGTTCTACTTCGTCTACATCTATCGAGCTATGTATATACAAGCCGATCGACCGACGCCTACGCCGGCTGAGTCTCGGTGGTGCCGCTGGAGACCCAGGTGGCCTGGCCTGCCGACAGCGGCCAGGACACCGTTGGCGTTCCCATCGGTTAAGTGACACGGCTGTCGCTTCGACCTCGACGAAGGCTTCAGGGCGAGCCAGTCGCTGCACAGCCAGGAGTTCCGGGAACTGTGGGCCCGCCACGACGTCCGCACCACCACGGCGGGCGCGAAGAGCTTCCGACACCCGGAGCTGGGCGTGATCAGCCTCCGCTTCCACGCGATGCCGGTAGAGGACGGCCAGGTGCTCACCGTCCTCCACGCCCGGCCCGGCTCACCGGACGAGCAGTCCCTGGCCCTGCTCGCAACGATGACCGCGACCCGACGCCGCAGTCACTGATGCCGTCGTGGGGTGAGAACGCTAGCCGCGTACCGCAGCCAGGCCCTGGTCGTACAGGTCAAGAATGTCGCCCTGCCCGTTGCCCTCGAGCCACGTCGCAGTGGCGGCATCGAAGCACGCGAACGCTGTCGCAACGATGGCACGGGCTTGCCCTCTGTCCGTCCCCGAGGGGGCCAGTTTGGCTTCGAGCACTGGCAGTAGCTGCTCCTGGCAGCGCACGCGCTTCCCAAGATAGGCGGCGCGTAGCGAGTCGGTGTGGTGCACCAAGCGGAAGCGCTCCAGCGCCTGCTCGGGACTTGTATGGAGGGAGAGCGCGGCCTTGAATGCGGCACGCAACGCCTCCCAGGCGCCGGCATCGGCCGGCTGCTTGCGGACGGTTTCCGTCAGAAGGGTGACGAACTGCTCCTCGCTGCCGCCGATGAGGTCTTCCTTGGTGCCGAAGTAACGGAAGAGGGTGCGCTGGGAGACGCCGGCCTCCCGGGCGATCTGCGCGATGGTCGTCTCGTCGTAGCCCTGCAGCGTGAACAGGCGCAACGCGGTTTGGAGGATCTCTTCGGTGGCCAGCTGTCGCGTGCGATCCCACAGTGTGGACGTGGTCGCCCCTTTGCCTTGTGTTCCCTGCGTCACGTCATCAGCTTAGCGCGGCCTGCCAATCTGACGCTTACAGACAGTTTGGCAGTCACTGCCAACCCGGCGTACGCTGTCAGGACGTGAGACCGGGCGCCTGCATCGGCGCTGTGCCTCTCAGTTCCTCTCTGCCTATGGCGACAGGGCTGGAGGCGCCCCCGCGCAAATCAGCAAGGAGAACAACCGTGACAACAAAGACAGCACTCATCACCGGCGGAACCAGCGGGATCGGCAAGGCCACCGCAGAACTGCTCCACTCGCGCGGCTATCGCGTCATGGTCACCGGCCTCGACGACCTCGATGACGCCGGCCTTCCCGCAGACGTCATCGCCGTCGAGGCCGACATCAGCTCCCTGACCGACATCGACCGGGCCGTGGACCAGGCGCGCGAGCACCTGGGCTCGCTCGACCTGCTCTACCTCAACGCGGGCCTCCCTCGTCCCGGCCTTTCGATCGAGTCCACCGACGAGGCCGCCTTCGACGCCCTGTTCAACATCAACGTCAAGGGCAACTTCTTCACACTTCAAAAGGCGCTCCCCCTACTGAACGAAGGCGCGTCCGTGGTGTTCACCGTCGGCGCCGGCGAGGGACTCGGCGCCGCCATGACCGCTTCCAAGGGGGCTCTGCTGCCTCTCGTGCGCTCCCTGGCCATCGAACTCGCCCCCCGCCGCATCCGCGTCAACGCGGTAAGTCCCGGCCTGATCAGCACCCCCGCGTACAGCAAGATGGGTATCTCCCCGGACACGATCTCCTCCTGGGGGGAAAGCGTTCCCCTCGGCCGCGTCGGAGCCCCTGCCGACATCGCCGAAGCCGTCGCCTTCCTCGCATCCGACGGCGCCAGCTACATAACGGGCGACAATCTGATCGTCTCCGGCGGCACCGGCGTCCACGCCCGCCCCATGTAGGTGATGGGCGGCGGCCCCAAGCCGATCAGCACCCTCGTGAGCTTCTGACGCTCCGCCGGGGTTTTCAGACCGAGCCTGCCGTCGCGCCCACCGGCTGGGCAGTGGGTGCCACGGGTGCACTACAGGGGCCGGGAACGGTGGCCAGTTCGAGGTGGGAGTTCATGTCCATTCGGCGATACGGTCGTTTTCGTTGCCTCCACCTGTTCACAGCCATGTCGTCGCCGGCCAGACAGTGAGGGCCGCGGCGAGGAGGAGGGTGATGTTGAGGGCGATCTGGCGGTCCCCGCGGCTCAGGTGCAGGGTGGTCGCACCGATCTGGAGGACCACGAAGCCGATGGCTGCGGCCAGGGCCAGCCAGGAGGCGATGTGGGTCAGCGGCGGGAGGAGCAGCCCGATCGCGCCGAGTACCTCGATCACGCCGATGGCCCTGACGGCCGGCATCGGCGTGTCGTCCACCCAGGCCATCATCGGCCGGAGCCGTTCACGGCTCCGGGCCACCTTCAGCCCACCCGCGTAGAGGTAGAAGAGGGCGAGCAGTCCGGCGACGATCCAATACGCGACGTTCACGGTGCCCATCCACGGGTGCCGTGCGCAGGCGGCCCGGAGAAGACGGGCGGCATCATGCCTCCGGCTTCCGGGCGAAGTCGGTGGCGGGCTCGGTGGCGTAGCGGCGCATCGCCTGGATGTTCGCCTGCGGGGTCATCGCCCGGCCACCGGCGATCATGTCCTCCAGGTCGCGGAAGTACTGCACGTAGAAATCGGGCGTGAACGTGCTGAGCATGACGGCCGGTTCGTCGGTCACGTTGGCGAAGGTGTGCGGGGCTCCGGGCGGGACCATCACGAGCGTGCCCGCCGTCGCGTCGTAGTCCTTGTCGCCGACCGTGAACCGCACCGCGCCGGAGATGATGTAGAAGCCCTCGTCGTGCTGGGCGTGGCGGTGCTGCGGCGGTCCGGGCGTGTGCGGCGCGAGGACGGATTCGGCGATTCCGAGGCGGTGCCCGGTGTTGCTGCCGTCTTCGAGGACGCGCAGTTGCGTGGTGCCCAGGACGATCGTTTCGCCGCCGCCCGGGCTGACCACCGATACGACGGGGTCGGCGGTCGGCTCACTGGTCTTCGGTTGGTCGGTCATGTCTCGATCTCACTGTCAGTGCACTGCGCCTGTCCAAGATCTGTTCTGTGCCGCCGATACCGTACGGGTATCGTCGCACCATGGAGCTACGCACGCTGCGCTATTTCGTGGCGGTTGCCGATGAACTTCACTTCGGCCGGGCCGCCGCCCGGCTGCACATGAGTCAGCCGCCGCTGAGCCGGGCGATCAAGCAGTTGGAGACCGAGGTCGGTGCCGCGCTGTTCGACCGCTCGCCCGCCGGAGTCGCGCTCACTCCGGTGGGGGCCGTGCTGCTGGACGAGGCGCGGGCCCTGCTCGACCAGGCCGACCGGTTGCGCGTACGCGTGGCCGCGGCGGCCGGCACCGCGGTCATCACGGTGGGTTTCCTGGGGGACACCGCCGACCCGGGTGCGACCCGGCTGGCCGACGCCTACCGCCGTCTGCACCCGCAGGTCGAGGTCCGCATCCGCGAGACCGACCTGACCGATCCCACCTGCGGGCTGCACGCCGGACTGGTCGACGTCGCCCTGACCCGCGGGCCGTTCGACGAGACGGGCCTGACCGTGCGGGAGTTGCGCGCCGACCCGGTGGGCGCGCTGGTGCGCGCGGACGATCCGCTGGCCGGGCGGGACAGCGTGAAGCTGGCCGATCTGGCCGACCGCCGCTGGTTCCTGTTCCCGGAGGGCACCGACCCCGTCTGGCAGTCGTACTGGAACGGCGGGGCGCCCCGGGAGGGGCCGGTGGTGCGTGCCGTCCAGGAGTGCCGGCAAGCCGTTCTCTGGAACGGCACGGTCGGCATGACTCTCCTGGACCATGAGCAGGCGGACGGGCTCGCCGTGGTGCCGCTGATCGACATGCCGCCGAGCCGTGTGGTGGTGGCGTGGAACGAGGGCGACACGAATCCGCTGATCCGCTCGTTCGTCCGAACCGCGATCGCCGCCTACCAGGACGGAGCACCCACCAGCGGCGCGGCGTGACCGAGATCCGGGTGCTCGCTCTTCGGGCGGGGGCGGCGGCCGTTGACGGCCAGGTCGCGGAACGACGGTGAGCCCCCGCCGGGGAGAAGCCCGACAGCCCACTGCACTCCATAAGATGATCAGTGGGCCGTGCTGGAGCCGCTTCTGCCGCCGGCGTGACTCCCGCAGGAGCAGGCGCTATCGCGTCCGGCGCGACCGCACGGCCATCGTCGCCGCGCACGCGAGGGAGATCACCAGCGAGGCCACGGACAGCCCGATCGCCCACGGAACTCCCGCGCCCGACCCGGTCTCAGACGTGCTACCCGCGGCCAGAGCCGCCCGGGCGGTGCCCGTCGACGGGGATGATGCCGTGTCCCCCTTGGGCACGAGCCGGAGCATCGGCGCAGGCCGCTCCGGCTCGTCGGCGCCGGAGGCCGGCTCCTGGATCCAGCGCACCACCTCGCCATCGCTGTAGTGCTGGAGCGTCTTGAACACCAGACGGTCGGTCTCGGGCAGCGGTCCGGCGCTCACGGAGAACTCGTCGTACTCACCCGGCTTGATCGCTGACTTCGAATCCGCCGCGGTCCAGGTGATCTTTCCGATGACCTCGCTGATCTGGGCGCCGTGCACCTCGATCGGCGTGGCCAGCTTGGTCTTCGTGATCTCGTACGACCAGCCGGGATGTGGCTTCACCGAGACCGAAGCCAGCGGGGAGTCGGTCGGAAGCTGAACCTCGATCTCGGTGGTGCTCGCGTCGTCACGTTCGTTGGGGACGCGGAACGTCAAGGCGGCGTAGCCGCCCCGGGTGGCCGTCTCCGGGCTCACCGTCACGTGCGCGAACGCCACCGCCTGCATGACGCCGACCAGGCAGGCCGCCACCCCCACGGTTACAAGGCCACGTACGGCGCGGCGCAGCATACGCACTCTCCGGGGCATGTCAGACGGCCGGGCACTGGCCGCCTCGGCCTCGGCGGCCCCGACCGTGTCGGAGCTGACCGGACCGGGCGACGTGCCCGCGTGTGCCGGGCCCAGGTTCCCCATCCGCAGCGCGGGCGCCGTGACGGGTACGGCAGTGCCCGTCAGGGGGGCTCTAGCGCTCAACGCTCCTCCAGCAGGTAAGACTCTCACTGTTCTTCGACCGTCACTAGGTGATCTTCATGGAAGATCGCTAACCGAGGCGGGCCAGCGTCGTCGTCATCAACGCCTTGACCTTCTCGTCGGTGTCGGCACGCTGGCCTACCGCCTTGATCTGCGCGTAGCCGACGTAAATGATGGCGTTGGCCTTGTGGACAACGACGGTGACCAGATCGTCGTAGGTGTCCGTGTTCATCTCTGGGGGCGAGGTGTGCACGAGATGCTGGGCGAACCCCTTCCACCCATCCATCTCGATCGGCCGGCTGCCGACCTTGTAAGCGCCCACGACGGACGGCGGTCCGCCGAGCACGCTGAACGCCTCCGGACACTTGGCGGACTCGGCCACGACGGTGTCCATCGTGCCGTCGGCGAGCGAGGGGCTCTGGAAGACCACTGCGCCCTGGGTGACGACCGGAAGCGACGACGGCCCCACGCGCTGCGGGCCGACGATGAACCGCCCGGTCGGGTTCCCACCCACCGGCTCGATCGCCGGCTGCACGTCGACCTTGGCGTCCTCCGAGCGCTGGACGTACGGACAGGTCGGGATGCTGTTCGGGGGTGTGTAGATGACGTGCGAGGCGTGGTCGGTGTCCGCGAACTCGGTGGCGCCCTTTCCCAGGTCACCGGGGCTGACGAGGCCGGACCGGATTGACTTCACGGTGTAGGGCGGCTTGGTCAGCGGCTGCGGAGCCCCGTTGGAGCAGCCCGCCAGGACGCAGAGGGCGATCACGCCGGCAGCGGTCATGGTCGCCCGGAGCCGGGATGCCTTCCTGTCAGCGCCTCGCATGTGTGTTACCAGCCTTTCAGCGTGCCGTGAACGGGACACGCACGGGTGTCTCGTCGAAGTCGGAGACTCGGATGTCCAGCCGCAGGACCCACTCCCCCGGGTAGGGGATGGACATCGAGTTCGCCACGTAGTGGCCGGGTTCGGCCGCGGAGACCTTGACGGGCAGCGCCGGGACGCTGCGGTCGCGCGGCTCGAGCGCGCCCGAGACCTCGGGTACCGCGACCAACGAGCCGTTCCGCCCGGTGATGTAGATGTCGACCACGTTGCTTCCCAGCTTCGCGGGCTCGATCTTCACCTCGAGCGAGCCGCCCCCCAGCCCGGCGGCTGGGCCGGCCGCGTCCGCGACGCCGGTGGGAATGGGGACTGTGGCATGCACCGGCGGCGCGTAGCTGGTGCGGGCCGGGGCGGTGTTGACCAGGACGGCCGTGATCGACACGACGGCGACCCCGAGCACGACCTCACCCGCGACCGAGCGGCGCAGCCGGCGCACCGCGGTGTAAGGGGCGGCGTCGAGGCCGAGGGGGTCGCGACCGCGCCGCCGCACGAACCGCCGCGCTCCTGCGGCAAGACCCACCACGGCGAGGACGGCGGCGAGCTTGCCGAGAAGCAGCTGCCCGAAGCCGGTCCCGCCGAGCGCACCCAACGTTCCCACCTGCCGCCAGGCCAGATACACGCCCGTCACCGCGATCACCGCGAAGCAGATCTGCGCGAGCGTGGAAAACCTCGGGAGCGCGGGTTCCAGGGAGATGGCGCCGGCGGGCTCCCGCCCCCTCCTTGGGAGAAGCACGCAGGCCGCCAGCGTGATCAGGCCGCCCAGCCACAGAGCCATGGCGAGCAGGTGCAGGCTGGTCGCGGGTACGGCCAGCCAGGTCTGCACGCCAGTCTGTGCGTGATCCGCCAGCGTCCAGGTGAACGGCAGGGCGACGGCGCAGGCGGCCCCGACGCCGGCCGTCCCAGCGCCAGGCGTCCTGGCGCCGTCCGTCCGGACGTCAGCCAGGGACGAGGAGGGGCGTACAGCCATCCAGAAGGCCACACCAAGAACGAGCACGATCAACAGCCGCACCGACAGCGCGTGACCCAGCCGCGTGGACAGCGTCGCGCTGAGCAGCTCAGGGTCGAACACCCCGGACAGCGACGTGCCCGCGGCGTACGGCCCCTGTACGAGCAGTACGACCACGGTGCCCGCGGTCAAGGCGGCGAAGCCGGACCACACGATGCCCCGCCCGCGGCGGTCGTCGCGGCCGGCGGGCCAGAGCACGGCGACGAACAGTGCACCACCGAGGGCGAGGGCCAGACCGAGAAACGCAAGGGCGCGGCCGACGGCGTCGACGACGGGAACGGCAGGGCTGACATCCTCCTCCACCGGGGCGGCCAGCGTGCTCGGGCGGCCGATGCTGAAGCTGAACGCCCCCGACACCACGTGCGAGTCCGCGGACGTGATCCGCCAGGCAAGGACGTAGGTTCCCTCCACCAAACTCGCCGGAAGGCTCACCCGCGCCGTGTTGGCCTTCCCGTCCACGTAACCGGGAGCACCGATCGCCAGCTTCTTCCCGGTCACGTCGAGCAGCTGGAACGACCGCTGGTTGAAGCTCACCGCCTCATTGAAGGTGAGCCTGACGTCGGCCGGAGGCGAGTGGAGCACCTGGCCGTCCACCGGCGAGCTCTGTATCAGGTAGGCGTGCGCGTACGCCGGACGCGTGACCGCGTCGGAGACGAGATCCGCGACCAGGCCGCACGCCACGAGGATCGCGACCACCGCCAGCCGCGTGATCAGCCGGGCCCGGCTACGGCCCGCGAGGTGCACACCGCCTGTCATCCGAGCTGGTCCGTAGGCAGCGTGCCGTCGCCGGAGAGAGGGCCCGACACCCCAAACGTGATCTCACCGCGCGGCCTCGGGGCGCCTCTGCCCTCAGCGGAGGCGGAGCAGGCACCGAGCAGATCGCTCACCACCGGTCCCGCGCGACCGCGCGCATGGCACCTCGGCGTCCCACCGTCTACCTCCACGCCCGTCCTACCTCCATGGCCGTCGCCACCGAAAGACGGCCCGAGCGCAACGTCGCCACGCTCGGGCCGGGGCTTTCGACTCAGACGGTCACTTGTCGCACGAGTTCCAGCAGATCTTCTTGTCCGGCTTTCCGGCCAGCTTGCCGTCGAACCGGAGCACGTCGACGCCCCGGTTGTAGTCCGCGACATAGACCAACCCGTTGTGCCAGTAGGCGGCCGACGCCGAGCCGCCGGTCACGCCCTCCCCCGCCGGCACCCGGAAGTAGCCGACCTGGGTCGGGTTCTTGGGATCCGACACGTCGAGGAAGCGGGTGCCCTGGCCGTACCACGCCTGCGCGACGATGTTGCCGTTCACCGTGAACCAGTGCGCGGAGCAGCTACCGGTGGTGGCCGACCCCTCCTTGCCCCACGGCGACCAGTGGCTGATCAGGTTCAGCCGGAACGGCTTCTCCGGCGTGGACCGCCAGCTCTCGCCGTCGTAGCTGCCCTTCAACGAGGCGATCTTGAACTCGCCCGCCTGGGAGCAGGCCGTGATGTTCTCGTTGGTGATGTAGAGCAGCTCGCCCTTGTCAAAGGAGCCGAGCTTCTCGGTGTTGTGGTAGGCGTTGTGGTCGAAGAAGTCGAAGAAGGCGGTGCCCGCCGGGTTGGTGGGGACGACAGTGCCGCCCGCGTACGGCACCGGGTCGTACGCCGTCGCGACCCGCTTGCGCTTCTGCACCGGGTCGTAGTGCCTGCCCTTGGTCCAGTAGCCGCGTACGCCGCCCTCACCGGAGACCCAGGCGACACCGTTCTTGTCGACGTCGACGCTGTGCACGTAGTCCGTGGTCCCGTCGAACCGGCCGAGGTCGAGCGCCCCGTCGAAGGTGCGCGGGTGTTTGATGTCGCGGATGTCGGTAACCCGGATCGGCACGCCCTTCCAGGATGGATCCTGGCCCGGCGTGCCGGTGTTGGCGGGACCGACCGACCACAGGTACGTGCAGTCGTTGATGCAGGTGGCCGTGTGTCCGGCCGGGACCGGTTGGAAGATGACGGTCTCGGGCTTCCACGGGTTCTTGACGTCGACGATGTAGACGCCGGACTGACCGGTGGAGACGGTGCCGCCGAAGCCGCGCGGGTCCCGGCTGAGGAAGACCAGCTTGCGCTTCGGGTCGACGGTCATGTTCTCGCCTTCCCAGAACCTGTCCTGGGTGTCCCCCGGCCGGCGCAGCTCCGCCGCCGTGATCTTGGAGATCAGGGCCGGGTGCTTGGGGTCCTTCAGCGACCAGACGGCCAGGCCGCCGGTGCCGTTGGCGAACATGAAGTCGTAGCCGTACTTGTTGTAGTGAATGAAGTTCAGACCCGAGTAGCCGCTGACGCCCTTGACGTTGTCGATGAACGTGACGTTGCCTGCGACGGCGGTCGTCGGAACGTTGTGCACGTCGTCGATGACCGGACCGCCATGAGCGGAGTTGCTGGACGGACTCGGGTCGGACGGCTTGTCTGCGAATGCTGAGCCGGCTCCGGACAGCTGCAGTGCCGCAGCCGTTGCCAGAGCGACAGCACCCGCCACGAGGGATTTTGCTTTCACCAGACCCTCCCTTAGGGGCCGGCAGTGCAGTTGGATAACCGCGCGGCCGAAGATCACACCTGACACGACTCTAGAGATCTGTAAGAGCGACTGTCATGGTGCAAATGTTGCAAATGCCACCTTTGGGGCTCCATCATTCGTCGCGATCGTGCCCTGGCGTGCACTTATGGCCGTGGTCGTCATGGTCCTGATCAGGGCGGCCGGGTCCTTCATGGCGTCGCACTCGTGAAGCGCGGTCAGAATGTGGCGATCGGGTTGACCGGGCTGCCGGACGTACCGGCGAAGCGGACCGGCGCGACCGCGAGGTGAAAGTCCCACTGGCCGAGCTCGGCAGCCGTCGTCGCGCACGCCTCCAGGTCGCAGTTGTCGAGCATCCACAGACCCATGGCGACGAGGCTCACGGCGTGAACCGGCATCAACACGCCTTCGTACCCCGATGGCTGAACGTCCTGGGGGGTGTCAGCGCCGATCAGCGCGACCTCCCGCTCATGCAGCCACGGCAGGCAGGACGCGTGCCACCCGGCCTGCGTGAAACCGCTGACCGCACCGGTCTCGTGCCGGACGCGGCCATAGCCGGTCCGCAGGAGTACCGCATCGCCGGATCGCACCCGCACACCCTGGCGACGCTCGGCCTCCTCGAGATCGTCGGGAAACACACCCTGCCCCGGTTCCAACCACGGCACATCCCGCACGCTCGCGATGTCCAGCAGGACACCACGCGTGATGATCCCGTTCGCCGCCGCCGTGACGGACGCCCACGCCGACCCCGTTGCGGCGTCGACCAGCGAGTGCGACCGCCCATTGTACATCGTGCCGTCCCAGAAGATGTGGCACGGCGAGTCGACGTGGGTGAGGGTGTTGCCGTGGAACGTGACGCCGAGCCGCTCGGACGAAAAGCCCCAGCGCCGGTCGTTGCGGAATCCGGGCGCCGGCATGTTCTCGGCGCCCGGCATGTCGGCGGCGCATGGGCACGTCGTCGTCGACCGCTCCATGTCTTCCGGTACGGCGACCTCCCATGCGCACGACACGCTCCTGCCGTGGCGCACGGCCCGCGCCGCCGCCAGCCGGACGTCGTCGGTGATGTGGTTCAGAGTGCCCAGTTCGTCGTCGTCGCCCCACCGTCCCCAGTTCGACAGCGTGTTGAAGTACCCGAGCACGTCGTCCTGTGTGGGCATCGGTCGCCCTGCCGTCATCCCAGCATCGACTCCTCCGGTCACGTGGTTCGAGGCATGGCAGGCAGGGTATCCCGCCCTCTCCTTTGACAGGACGGCCGGAGAAGACTGAACGGTAATCCCAGCCCGTTATCCGGGCACGACGGTCTGTGGCCCGGCACCGAGCGGGACGGCCGTGAGGACGCCGGCACGGTGCAGCCCGTCCCGCGCCGCGGAGATCGCCTCTGGGGTGGTCGCGAAGACGCGCCCGGCCTCGTCGAGCCGTGCGATCACGCCGAGAGCGCGTAGCGGCTGGTGGTGGCCGTCGCGGATCCCGGAGACATAGACGGTGATCCCGCGGTGCTCCAGCCGCCGGATCGCATCGCCGAGCACCAGGGCACCGCTCGCGTCAATGGTGGTCACGCGAGACATCCGCAGAATCACTGCGGATACGGCGGCGACATCGGAAAGTTCGAGCAAGAAGCGGTGAGCTGCTGCGAAGAACAGGGGGCCGTCCAACCGGTAAGCCACGATGTGCTCTGCGAGCAGCGCATATTCCTCGTCCGTGTGATCGCCGGGCACGTCGGGCCGGATCGGTACCGCGTCGAGGCGAACGTTGCGGGCGACGGCTCGCAGGGACAGCGCGCCGGCGACTACCAGGCCGAGAACAACCGCCTGGACCAGGTCCAGGGCCACGGTGGCGATCGCGGTCAGAACCAGGACCACCGCGTCCCTCCGGGTCGAGCGGACCATGGCCTTGACGGAACCGGCTTCCACCATTCGAACGGACGTCGCCAGCAGGACACCTGCCAGCGCGGCCAGGGGAATCCGGGCCACAAGATCGGAGGCGGTGTACACGATGATGGCCAGAATGCCCGCGTGAGCCAGCGCCGCCAGCCGGGAGCCGGCGCCGGAGCGGACATTGACCGCCGTACGGGCGATGGCTCCGGTGGCGGGGACTCCGCCGAACAGCGGAGCGGCCAGGTTGGCCAGACCTTGGCCGAAGAGCTCCCGGTCAGGGTCATGCCGATGGTTGACGCTCATGCCGTCGGCCACCGCGGCCGACAACAACGACTCCAAGGCGGCGAGCGCGGCAACTGCGGCCGCGGGCGCGAGCAACGCAGGCAACGCCCCAACGTCCAAGAAGGAGAACGAGGGTGCGGGCAGCCCTGCCGGGAGGTTTCCGATCCGCGGCAACGGCAGGTCTGCCGCTTCCGCGATGGCCGTGGCGACCGCGACAGCGACCAGGGAGAAGGGCAGCGTGGGTCGCACACGTGCTCCCGCCAACATCAACAGGGCGACGCCGGCAGTGATGGCCACCGCCCACCAGTGCGGATGGTCGAAGAATCCTCGTGCGGCATGCCAAGCGACCACGGCGACCTTGTCGCCCTCCGGCACCGGCACGCCGAACGCCGCAGGGACCTGCTGCAAGCCGATCACGCAGGCGATGCCGATCGTGAAGCCCTCGATCACCGGAGCTGGGACCAATGCCATGTACTTGCCTGCGCGCGCCAGGGCGAGGGCGATGAGCAGCAGTCCGGCCAAAAGGCCGACCGCCAGCACACCAGAGGTGCCGTGCTCGTGCACGATCGGCACCAACACCACCGTCATCGCCCCAGTAGGGCCGGACACCTGCAGGCCGGATCCACCGCACAGGGCCGCCACAGCGCCGGCGATCACCGCAGTGGCGAGTCCCGCCTCGGCACCCATACCGGAGGAGATGCCGAATCCGAGCGCCAACGGCAACGCGACGATCGCGACCGTGAGCCCGGCCAGCAAGTCGCGACGAGGACGGCGACCGATGGCGGCGAGATCGTCACGTTCGGGCAGCACCGATCGCACCCGGGATATCCCCGAGCTGAGAACCGCGTTCACCGGACGCTGGTCTCCGTGTCGAGCAACTCGCTCAGCAACTGACTCTGCCCGGAGAGCTTCTGTGTCAGGAGCTTGCGGGCCGCCCTCAGCAGGTCAGCCACATCGCCTCCGGCCAAGGCGTAGACGACGGTGGAACCGTCACGATGGGCGGTCACCATCCCCGACCGGCGCAGCACGGCCAAATGTTGCGACAGTCCCGTCGGCTCCACGTCGATGGCGGACAAGAGGTCCCGCACCGGCAGCGGCCCGTCCTGCAGCAGCTCCAGCACCCGGATTCGCACAGGATGCCCCAGCAGGCGGAACAGCTCGGCCTTCGCCTCATACAGCGGCACCGACATCATCGAACCGTCCCCTCGCCTGGTCCGGCCTCGTCATCGCCGATCTGAACCCCATGCGCGCGAGCCAACCGTACGACATCCTCCCATTCCCCTTCGGCGACGATCAGCCCCTCGACATCCTCCTCGCGGCGGGCCTCCTCCAGCGCGGCCCACGCCAGTAGTGCCCGCTCTCTGATCGCGGCGGCGAACGGCCCGCTCACGGTGCCCCCTGGCTCTCCGACATCATCAACGCACTTCATAGTGCCGCCAATTGCGAAAGTTCGCAATTCGTGAATGCCTTGGCGTGATCTGCCTGGCGCGGATGCGACGACTCCGCCGGGCCGGCCGGGCCGGGCCGCCACTCCCGGGTGCCCACTGCGTCGCGGCCCTGGGCGTTTAGGGATTGGCTGCGTGCGGTTGATGCCCTGTACGGTGCCGATCATGGCTTGTCGCATTTCCGAGCTGGTGATCGATTGCCGGGATCCGCAACGGCTGGCGGCGTTCTGGTGCGAGGTACTGGACTTCATCGTGCTCGTCACCGACGACGACGGCGCGGTGGAGATCGGACCACGGGAAGGGTTCGGCGGATTGCAGCCGACTCTGGTCTTCAGCCCCACTACCGAGCCCAAGGCGGGCAAGCTGCCGCTGCACATCGACGTCAACGCCACCGACCGCGATCAGGACGCCGAACTCGAACGCCTCCTGAAGCTCGGGGCACGCCCGGCCGACATCGGCCAGACCGGCGAGGAGCCCTGGCACTGCCTGGCCGACCCCGAAGGCAACGAATTCTGCCTCCTGAAAGCCCGCCTGAGCTGAGCATCGGCCCGCACGCCTACCTGCGCCGGCGCAACGCCAACGCCCGCCACCCCGACGTCCTGGCGGCCCAACGCCGCGAATGCGCCCGCATCCGCATCCGCAGCGAGAAAGGCATCCGCTCGGGCGGCCGACCACTCTCAACGGCTGCGGCCTGACCGCCCACTGCGCTCAACACCATCTCACCTGCCCCGAAAGCGCTTTCCGCGCCGAGTAGCGTGGGAATGCCGAACCTGCCGACCACGTCGTTGGTTGAGTAGCCCGACGGTGCGGGTCTGCCCGGAGAGCAAGCCCTGCGCCAACGCGTTCGGCTGGAAACCGAGCTGGGCGGAGGCGTCCAGAACCAGTTGCCTGGTCGTCTCCCGGACATCGACGCGGCCGTTGAGCGCCTTGAGGCGGTGGCGACGGAGACGCCCTCCAAGACGGCCACGTCACTCATTGGTCGCGCACCTTTACGAATAAAAACCTTTTCGACTGTCCCACGCCGTTCCGACACCGGCATACCCGACCAATCCGTTGACAGCTTCGTAGATTTCTTCTACGTTACGAAAACCTTTTAGGTGCTTTCGGTCGTGGGTTGGGGGTATCGGAAGGAGCAGGCCATGAAGCAACGTGTGCTGGTCAGTGCCGCATTGGTCACGTTGTTATCGCTAACAGCGGCGTGCGGAGGTTCGGGTCGCGAGGAGCAACAGCAGCCCGCCGCCGAGGCCGGAGCCGTCACGGTCACCATGTGGACTCGCGCGGCCACCTGGGCGCAGAGTGGGCGGCCGGCCGAGGCTTACAACTGGCCGCTGATCACCGTCGGCCTGTTCGCCTTCCTGGCCGCCTGGAACGACTTCTTCGCGCCGCTGATCCTGCTGAATGACGGCGCGAGCTTCGCGCTGACGGTCGCCGTGGTCAGCATGACGCAGAACACGGCCGGCACCATCGTCTACGGCATGTTGCAGGCCGGCGTCATGGTCATGGCGGTCCCGTGCCTGATTCTCCTCCTTGTCGTCCAGCGCCGCTTCGTGCGCGGATACATGTCAGGAGCTCTGCGTGGCTAATCCTGTGCCGCCCTCCTCCGACGTGCTGTCCCCACTCGGCCTGGACCCCGTACGGCCGGCACGCTGCCCGCCCACCTGGCCGCGAGGACGACTCCGGGGTGCGGATTCACCACCACACGCCGTCCGAGATCCCGCACAGCGGGCTCGTGTTACGCGTGGAGACCGGCTATCCGTGGTCGGGCGCGATCACCGTCCGGGTGGCCGAGGGCGGGCCCGGGCGGATCTCCCTGCCGGTCCCGTCGTAGGCCGACGGCGCCACCGTCTTCTACGGCGACACCCGGCGCGCGGTGTCGCCCGGCTACGCCGAAGCCGAGGTCGAGGGCGGGTGGCGTCCGGGCGACGTCACCCGCCCTCGACCTGCCGATTACCCCCAGGTGGACCGTGCCCGACTCCAGGATCGACGCGATCCGCGGCAGCGTGGCGGTCGAGCGCAGGCCCCTGGTCTGCTGCGCGGAGTCGGTGGCGGACGAGCTCCCACCGGCAGAGGTGGCGGGCACCCTGCGGCTGGTGCCGTACCACCGCTGGGATACCGCGGCTCCGCCACCATGCGGGTCTGGCTGCCCGTCGGGACCGATCCCGCGTTCTCCGGGGGAACGCGGTCCGGTCAGTACGCGCCTGGGGTGGTCGCGCATGAGATGAAACGGTGCCGGATCGAGTGCACGACTCTCCCTGACCCCATTCATGTCGCCGGGCGGCGCGTCCACGCCGTCCCGGCGACTCGGCCGAGATTCACCCCTCACGACGGCGTCCGTGCTCTGACAAGCCGCGACGCCGGCAAGCGATCCCGGTACCAGGAGGAAGTCTAATGATTGTCAGACGCAAAGGCAGAGCGCCCACCTGGGCCGCTCTCGCCGCGCTCACCATGGCGGGCCTGGTCGGCCTGCCGCCCACCACAGCGCACGCCGCCGGCCCGGTTCTCCCCGGCAACGAAGGCGACGTGGGTGTCTACACCAACGGCGAGAGCCATGTCATGGACATCGGGGACCCGGTCTACAGCGCCGTCGGCGACGTCGCCGACCAGCTGAAGCCCGGCGTTCCGTTCACCGCGTCGAGCATGCACCAGTCGATCTTCGAGAAGGACCTGGCCGCCGGCGGCACCGACTACTACCTCGACCGCGTGCTCGGTGTTCGCGGCGCGATCGGGTCGGCCGTGCTGATGACCCGGGGCCGCTCGCTGTACATGCGCGGTGCGAGCAACAACAACTTCACCGTCATGGGCTTCGCCGGCAGCACCTTCGTCGGAGGCCCCAACAACCTCGGCAACCTGTACACGGTCACCGTGCCCGGGCAGACCGTGACCGAGGTGAACACGAACCGGTTCAACGCGCCCAGCCACGCCAAGAGCCAGTACACGATCGGGACCACCGGCGTCACCGCCGATCAGACGAAGTTCATCACCTACGACAACGTCGCGGTCACCGCCATCACCTTCACCAACCCCGGCGGGTCGGCGGCGACCTTCACAGTCCGGGCGGCCTCACCGCTGGCCACCCAGGCGGGCGCCTCCGCGGCCGAGCTGACCGGCACCCGGGTCATCACCAGCGGTTCCAACAACGGGCTCATCGACACCCCGTGGAACACCGTCAAGATCGACCTCACCGGCGACGGCTTCACACGCGCCGGCGCCAACCTGGACCGCGAGATCACCGTTCCCGCCGGTAGCACGGTCTCGCTCTCCGTGGTCGGCGCGGTCTCCTCGGACTCGCTGCCGCAGACGGTGGAGGCCTACCACGACTACGCCGAGCTGACCCCCGCCGAGGCGGTCCGCACCGGCATCACGGCGTTCAACCGCCGCTGGGCGCAGGACGTGCCCTACATCGACGTCCCCGATCCCGCGGTGGAGAAGGCCATCGTCTACCGCTGGTGGGGAGAGCGTTACAACTCCCTCGACGCCAACGCGACCGGCTATGTCTACCAGTACCCCACGACGATCGAGGGAGTGAACCTCTACCAGAACGCCGTGGCGCTGACCCAGCCGATGCACCTGCAGGACACCAAGTGGCTGCGCACGCCGTACCTGCCGTACGGCCAGATCCTCAACATCGGCGAGCTGTCCGGCTCCTCGGCCTTCCTGGACAGCCCGGGTCACACCAGCTGGAACAACCACTACTCGCAGTACATCGGCACGGCCGGCCTTGAGGCCTACGAAGTGCACGGTGGCGGCAAGGAGATCGCCGAGAAGTTCGCCCACTTCTTCGAGGGCGACGGCAAGGGCCAGCTCGAACACTACGACGGCAACAACGACAAGCTCATCGCGTACGACACCAACTACATGCCTGGCAACGACGCGGACGCCATCTCCTTCGGGTTCCCGAAGGCCAACGCCGGCGCGCCCGGCGCGCGAACGATCGAGCGTCCGGAGTCGGCGTACGTGTGGGGCGCCTTCGATGCCGCCCGGCAGCTCTACCAGATCGCCGGCGCGGACCAGACCAAGGTCGACGAGATGGCGGCCGACGCCAACGGCATCCGGGACGCGATCCTGAACAAGCTGTGGAGCCCGGACACGCGGATGTTCCTGGCCGCCACGTCGCACGGCGCCACCAGCGGGGCGAGCTCCAACGGCCGCGCGAACCCGCTGCCCGTGGCGGCCCGCGGGTCGATCCCGGCCAAGGAGTCGAACCTCTACGACGTCTACTCCGAGAACCTCATCCCGTTCGACGAGTGGCAGAAGTACGTCGACGGCTACCGCTTCCTGACGTACGGCGACAACTTCCCGATCTTCCCCTTCTACACGGCCAACCAGTACGACCGGACGGCCTACGGGATCGGTGGATCGAACAACTTCTCCAACATCAACTTCACCGTGCAGTACCGCGCCGTGCGGTCGGCGCTGCGGCACTACGACCCGGAAGGAAAGTACGTCACCCCGGCCTACGCCAAGCGGCTGCTCGACTGGATGGCCTGGAGCATCTACCCGAACGCCGACCTGCGGGTCCCGAACCAGTCGGAGTACTACTCCAACTGGAACCCGGCCACCAAGACCTACAACCGCAACAACCCGAACCACGTGATGCTCGGGAACATGAACTACATCTATGTCGAGGACATGGCCGGCATCCAGCCGAGGTCCGACGACAAGATCGAACTCTGGCCGATCAAGTTCGGCTACGAGCACTTCATGGTCAACAACCTGAAGTACCACGGCCAGGACGTCACCATCGTCTGGGACCCGGACGGCACCAACTACGGCCTGGGCGCGGGCTACAGCCTGTTCCTGAACGGCGAGCGCAAGGTCAGCACCGACCAGCTCGGCAAGGTCACCTACGACCCGAAGACCAACCAGGTCCAGGCCGACAACGGCCTCACCGTCACCTTCCACGCCGAGGACGGTGACGACTTCCCGGCCGCGGTGAACACCCCCATCGAGGACGACCGCGTCGTCTCGTACCTCAAGACGGCCGGCATCGACCTGACCGAGGACTCGGCGAACCTGGCGAAGGGCGCCGCCCTCGCCTCGTCGTACACCCAGCAGGGCACCCGGCCGACCCCGTGGCGGCAGTTCCACACGCCCGGCTACAGCACCACGTCGATGAACTACACGCCCGGTGCCATCAAGGAGACCGAGCAGCCCGTGGCGCTGGCGGCCGTGACCGACGGTGTCACCGCCAACGAGCCCTACTGGGGTAACTACGGCACGACCGACAAGAACGGCTATGTCGAGCTGAACCTGGGCTCGGCCAAGTCCTTCGACAACGTCAAGGTGTACTTCGTCAGCGACCGCCAGGCCGGTGGTTACCACGAGCCCGCGCGCTGGTGGATCCAGGTGCCCGACGGCAGCGGCGGCTGGAAGGAGGTGCCGGGCCAGTTCAAGAGCCCGGCCGTCCCGACGGCCAAGTTCAACGAGGCGCTGTTCGACGCCGTGTCCTCGGACAAGGTGCGCGTCGTCTTCACCAACAGCCCGACCTACTTCACCGCGATCTCCGAGATCCAGGTGTTCAACTCGGGCCGCGAGGTGCCGGAGGTCACCAACCAGGCGCCGGCCGTCACCGCCACGCGCGACGGCTCGGCGGACGGCAACCTGTCCACCCGGCTGGTCGGCACGGCCTCCGACGACGGCGTGCCGTACGACGACGAGCTGACCTTCGGCTGGGAGACCGTCTCGGCGCCGCAGGGCGCGGGCGTCATCTTCGCCGACCCCAGGGCGCAGGCCACCCGGGTGACCGGCACCGTCGCCGGTGACTACGTCTTCCGGTTCTTCGCCGACGACGGCGAGAAGCGGTCGACGGCGACCGTGTCGGTGACCCTCGCCAAGAAGGACGTCGTCGCGGAGTTCGGCTCCACGGCGTCGATCACCACCAGTGGCACCGCGTCCTGGGAGAACCACTCGCGGGTCAACGAGGCCACCACGCCGAGCAGCTCCAACCCCGGCGCCGGCAACGGCTGGGGCAACTGGGGTCAGCCGCGCAACGGCACCAGCCCCGCCAACGAGGCGTGGATCCAGTACCAGTGGACCTCACCGGTGCGGCTCTCCTCGACCGACATCTACTGGTACGACGACAACGGCGGCACCCGCCGCCCCACGGCCACGACCTACGCCGTCGAGACCTCGACGGACGGCACCACCTGGACGCCGGTCACGCTCACCGGGGGTTCCTCGTACGCCAACGGCCTGGCCACCAACGCCTACAACCGCTTCAACTTCGAACCGGTGACCACGAGCCGGATCCGTATCCGGATCTGGGGCCTCATGTCCGGCGGCGCCGGCACCGGCGTGCTGCGCTGGCGCGCCAACGGCGAGACCGTCGACGCGGTGCGCTCGCCGGTGCTCATCCGGACCGGCGTGGGCATGGTGCCCACCCCGCCGGCGACGCTGGAGGCGGTCTACACCAGCGGCGCCCGCGGCACCGTGGCGTTCAAGTGGCAGCCGATCACCCCGGACATGGTCGCGGAAGCCAACGTCGACCCGTTCGTGATCTACGGCACCAACGACGCCTACGGCCTGATCGCCGAAGCCCGGGTCTACGTGCGTCCCGAGATGTCAGACGACGGCATCTCGATCCAGGGCGCCGAATCCTTCCAGCAGCACGTCGAGGTCGGCGAGCTGCCCTACCTGCCCACCAAGGTGGAGGTCTCCTACAACGACGGATCCAGGGACAACCAGGCCATCGGCGTTAACTGGCGGTTCAACCCCGACATCGTCAACAGCGACGGCACCTACACCATCATCGGCGACCTGGTCCTGCCGCCGTACGTCAGCGAGGCCGGCACCATCCGGACCACACTGACGCTGACAGTGGGTGAAGGCGGCCCGGTCTGGGCGACGGACGCGCAGGCGCGCAGCCAGTGCACCGGCACGAACGCCTACGTCACTGTCAACGTCCGCAACGACGACGACGTGCCGCTCACGATCGAGCTGATCACGCCGTACGGCTCGCGGACCGTGGCCAACGTGGCGCCCGGGAAGTTCGCCTACCAGGCGTTCAACTCCCGCGCCAAGTCGATCCCGGCCGGAACCGCGACCGTGAAGGTCACCGGAACCGTCGACGGCGTGCCGGTCACCGTGCCGGCACAGGTGCCGTACGGCGCGCTCAACTGCGGCTAGCACTCACTGGTGGCGGCGTCCCCGGCGGCGCCGCCACCACCCCCCGCTGAGAACTCGCTGACAGTAAGGAAGCAGGACCTTGAAGATCGCCGTGAGGCGCTCCGACGCCTCATCACCCCCCCGCTCCCGGCCGAAGCGCCGGTTCCGCAGGACCGCCGCGGCGGCGGTCGCCCAGCTCGTGGCCGTATGCCTGGTCGGGGTTCCCGTTCCGGCCCACGCCGCCGACTCCACCACCTTCACCAACACCCGCAACCCCATCCTGGGCGACGGGACCTACTACTCGGCCGACCCGGCCCCGGTCGTCATCCCGGCGGGCGCCCCCGGCAACACCAGCGGTCACGACGAGCTCTACATCTACACCGGCCATGACCAGGCCGGGCCGTCCACCAACGACTTCATCATGAACGAGTGGGGCGCGTTCCGTACCACTGACGTCGAGGCCGGCCAGTGGACCCACTATCCGTCGCTGATGCGCCCCGAGCAGGTCTTCGCCTGGGCGACCCCGGGGCGCGCGTACGCGGGCCAGATGATCCAGGGCGTGGACGGGCGCTACTACTGGTACGTCCCGGTCAGCGAGCGGAACAGCACCGCGTCCGACAAGTTCGCCATCGGCCTGGCCGTCGCGACGTCGCCGACCGGCCCGTGGACCGACTACGTCGGGGGGCCGCTGATCTCCCAGCGGGTGCCCTCGGCCAACAACATCCAGAACATCGACCCGACGATCCTGATCGACGGCGAGGCCCCCAACCAGCGGGTCTACGTCTACTGGGGCACCTTCGGGAACCTGCGGATGCTCGAGTACCAGCAGGACATGAAGACGCCGATCGGCACTCAGCGCTCCATCACCGGCCTGACCGGCTTCTTCGAGGCGCCCTGGGTCTTCGAGCGGAACGGCACGTACTACATGGCGTACGCCGGGAACAACGCCGGCCCGACCTCGCAGTGCACCCCGGCGAACTACCACGCCTGCATCGCGTACGCGACGGCCTCCTCGCCCGCGGGGCCGTGGACCTACCGGGGCACCGTGCTCCGGCCGGTCTCCTCGACCACCAGCCACCCGGGCATCCTGGAGTTCAACGGCAAGTGGTACATCGCGTACCACACGGCCGACGCGGTCGGCGGCGGGCACTTCCGCCGTTCGGTCGCGATCGACCGGGTGGAGTGGGACGACACGCAGACCCCGCCGCGGATGAAGCCCGTCACGCCGACGCCGGTCAAGGGACGTGACCTCACGCCCCGCCCGAACGTCGCGCAGGAGGCCAAGGTCACCGTCTCCAACGAGCCCGTGCCCACCCAGTACTGGGTGAAGGCGCTCAACGACGAACTCGTCCGGTCCAACCCGCTGCCGCCGGACATGTGGGGCACCTGGACCGGCAACAACCCGCCGCAGCAGTGGGTGCAGTACACGTGGGACCAGCCGATGCGGATCTCCGGTTCGCAGATCGACTTCTGGAACGACAACCCGCAGGGCAGCGGCGTGGGCGTCGCGGCCCCCGCCGGCTGGAAGATCCAGTACTGGAACCTCGCCATCGGCCAGTGGGCCGACGTGCCCAACGCGAGCGGCTATCCAACCGGCACGCAGGGCCTCCAGAACACCGACTTCGACCCGGTCACCACCACGCAGGTACGCGCGACCTTCGACGCCTCCACCAATGGCAGCACCTACTCGGCGGTCGCGGTCGAGGAGTGGAAGATCCTGGCCACGCAGCCGGAGACCGTCGATCCGCCGGCCATCACCGTCGAAGTGGGCGAAACGGAGCTGCCCGGCACCGTCGGCGTCGCCTTCGGCGGCGAGACGCTGCGGATCCCGGTCTTCTGGGACCCGCTGACCCCCGAGCAGGTCGCCCAGCCCGGCACGGTCACCATCCGGGGAACCGTGCTCGGCTACGCCGCCGGCCGTATCTCCACGCAGGTCACGGTCCTCTCGCCGGACGACACCGAAGGCGACGAGACCGCGCCGACGTTGACCCTCACCCCCAGCGGCAGCTCGGGCAACGCCGGCTGGTACCGCTCGGCGGTACGGGTGCGCGTCAACGGCGTCGACGACCGCGGCGGCCGGATGACCATTGAGACGAAGGTGGACGACGGCCAGCCGGTCGTCACCACCGACACCCGGCAGGCCGACGCCAACGTCTCCGGGGACGGCGAGCACGCCGTCACCGCGAATGCGACCGACCGCGCGGGCAACGTCTCGACACCCGAGAACCTCACGGTACGCATCGACGCCACGGCACCGGTCAGCGTCGGCACCCTGAACACCACCACCCGGTCGGTCGGTGTCCTCGCGACCGACGCCACCTCCGGCGTCGCCGGCATCGAGTACGCCATCGGCACCGGCCCGTGGAGCCCCACCGCCGGCGGCGTCATCACGGCGCCCGACGCCAACCGGCACACCGTGTCGTACCGGGCGATCGACAAGGCGGGAAACCTGGAGACCGCCAAGACGGTCGTCATCCCGGCGGACCTGTCCGCGCCGCTCAACGGCAACATCGCCCCAGTCGCGACCTCGACCGCCTCCTACACGGCGGGCTGGAACAACGTCACCGCCCTCAACGACGACGCCGACCCGGCCAACCCGAGCCAGGCGCAGATCTGGGGCACCTGGTCCGGCACCCGCCCGGCGACCCAGTGGGTCCAGTACGACTGGTCACGCCCCGTACGGATCATCAGCACCGAGCTGAAGTTCTGGCGGGACTCCAACCAGGGCACCGGCGACGGCGTCGCCCAGCCCGACGGCTGGGTGCTCCAGTACTGGGACGAGGCGACCTCGGCCTGGCGTGACGTGCCCGGCGCGTCCACGTACGGCACGAGCACGACCGCGTTCAACAACGTCACCTTCGACCCGATCACCACGTCCCGGGTACGGGCCACGGTCCGGGCCGACGGCAACGGCACCGCCTACTCCGCGGTGGCGATCACGGAATGGCGGGTCTTCGCCCAGGAACCGGCTCCCGAGGAGCCCGCCGAGATCCCCGTCACGATCACGGTCCTGCCGCGGTGCCTGGCAGGCAAGGCGTACGTGGCCGTGCAGGCGCGCAACGACCATGACGCGGCGGCGAGCATCACCCTGGAGAGCGCGTACGGCGAGCGATCGTTCCCGAATGTCGCGCCGGGCGCGAGCGCCTACCAGTCGTTCGCCACCCGTACGGCCTCGATCGCGGCGGGTTCGGTCACCGTCAGCGCCACCGGGGCGGTGGACGGCGAGGAGACCACCTCCGAGTACACCGCGGATTTCCACGCTCTCTCCTGTTCCTGAGGGCCCACCCCTATCTCCAGAAATTCCCCATAATCCAGAGTGGAGCACTACATGAAAATCCAACCCAAATGGCTGCTCGCGGCGGCCGTCGCGCTGACCGCTTCCGTGGCGCTGCCGGGGCCCGCCGTGGCCGACCCCGGCGACAGCACCGACGTCGAGGTGACGGTCGAAATCGCGCCGATCGAGGAGCCGGGCGTGCTCGCCATGTCGATCGCCGCGGACTCCGTCGCGCTGAGCGAGGACGGCTCGACCCTGGAGACCCGCCAGTTCACCGGCACCCTGCCGACGGTGACGGTCACCGACACCCGCACGTTGGAGGAGGTGCCCAACGGCGCCGCATGGGCCGTCCTCGGCAACGCGTCCGACTTCGTCGGCGACGCCGGTCAGGCGCCCATCAGCGCCGGCCACCTCGGCTGGAAGCCGCACCTGATCGACGGCGGCGAGACCGGCCTGGTCGCCGAAGGCGAGGAGGTCGTGACCGTCCTCGACGAGCCGACCCAGCCCGGCAACAACGTCGGTCTGGTCGACCAGGAACTCCTGGCCTCGACCTTCGATTCCGGCGCCGTGGCCGGCGGCGCGTACACCGTCAACGCCGACCTGTTCCTGCGCACCCCCGCGGACGTCGCGGCGGGTTCGTACGCCTCGACGCTGACCCTGTCCCTCTTCGAATAACCGAATAGCCGACGGATGGGGGCCGCAGCGTCGCGGCCCCCACCACCCCCTTTCGCCGGAGGCCCCGCCGTGATCCGAACCCTGTCGCAGACGCTGCCGCGGCTCCTCGCCGTGCTCACGGCGGCGCTCCTCACCGTGCCTTTCGCGCCCGTCGACGCACTGGCCGACCCGGCTCCGACCCTCACCTGGTCGGTCCAGCCGGCCGACGAGCAGGGCCCGGACGGCCGCCGATGGGTCGAGCTCACCCTCGACCCGGGTCAGACCGTGACCGAGTACCTGGCTGTGCGGAACTTCAGCGACGCCGCCGCCGACTTCGCCCTGAAGGCCGCCGACGGCTACCTCACCGACAAGGGCCGCTTCAACATGCTCCAGTCCGGCCAGACGTCCAAGGACGGCGGCACCTGGATCAAGGTCCAGAACAAGGTCACCGTCGGGGCCGACGAGACGAAGGTGGTGCCGTTCACGATCACCGTGCCGCGTGACGCCGCGCCGGGGGACCATCCGGCCGGCATCGCGGCGACGGTCACCAGCGCCGGCGACACGGTCTCCGTGGAGAGCCGGGTGGGGTTCCGAGTCATGACGCGCACCACCGGCACGATCACGGCGGCGGTGGCGGTCAGCGACCTCACGGCCGTGTACGAGCAGTCGTGGAATCCCTTCTCGTCTGGTGCCATCCGGGTCAAGTACACGGCGACGAACAAGGGGAACGTCACGGTGAGCGGAGTCGGCGAGGTGACGGTCAGCGACCTGTCCGGTCAACGTGATGCCAAGACCGATGTGGAGGAGATCTTCCCCGGCGACAGCCGTACGGTGGAGACCCGCATCGCGGGAGTCTGGGCCCTGGGCCCGCTCTCCACGAGCGTCACCGTGTCCCCGTCCGTCCACGGTGGCGTCCCCGTCGGCGTCGTGGTCGAGGACGCCACCACCGACATGACGATCTGGACCGTGCCCTGGCCCCAATTGGCCCTGGCCGCGCTCCTCGTGATCCTCTTCTTCTCCTACCGGGGCATCACCTGGCGCCGCCGCCGGCATCTGGCGGACCTGCTCGCCCGCGCCCGCGATGAAGGCCGCGCGGAGGCCCAGGAGTCCTCACGGAACGCCCAGGTTTAGGGCCGGTTCCATGGAGCGGGCGAGGCGTCGCCGGCAGATGACGACGACGCCGTAAGTGATGCTGTCCATGTCAGTTTCCCTTCGCGGCGCGGCCGAGACGGAAGGCCGAGATGAGGAAGAAGATGCCGCCGGGGATGGCGTAGCCGGCCGCGTTGATCAGCGTCGGGCTGTCCGCGGAGGCACCGACGATGAACGACGCACCGGCGAGTACGGAGATGCCGCCGCTGATGATCATCGGCCACTGGCCGCCCATCTTGCGGCGAGTGACACCCACGATCAGCTGGACCAGCCCGGCCACGACCGCCCAAGCGCCCCACACGCGCAGCACCGCCGGGATGCCGGACGCGCAGGCGATGCCCACGCCGACGGCGGTGATCAGACTGACCGCGATGTTCACGTACAGCAGGGCAGGTGTTCCGGTGGTGCGCGACGCGCGGGCGTCGACGATGGCGGCGGCCACGTCGAACAGCGGGTAGAGCACGAGCAGAGTGACCGCGACCGGACCCAGTTTCGAGGCGGTCGTGAACATCACGAGGGCCCAGACGATGGCGAACGCGAACCGGACGAAGTACAGCTGCCGCAATGCGGACGCGGTCCTGGAAATACCGGGCGAAGCAGCGATGGTGCTCATGGTGATCCTTTCGGTGGATGAGTGACGAGGAGAGCGGTTCAGCGCGTCCCGCGGTCGGCTTTCTCGATCAGGTGGGCGACCAGCGATGGCCTGGTCCTGCCTGCTGACCAGGTACCAGGACGGGATGGTCTGCCAGGCCGCCGCTGGACCCTCCCCAGCTAGACCGAACGTTCTGTCTTGGCTGAGCATGGCAACCTGCGGCACGGACTGTCAAGACCGAACGTTCTATCCGCTAAGGTGGGGGTATGCCCAGCCAATCCGAAGACCGGCCGTCCGAAGCGCGGTCCCGGCTGCTCAACACGGCCACCCGGCTCTTCTACGCGGAGGGCATCCACGCCGTCGGCATCGATCGCATCGTCGCCGAAGCGCAGGTGACGCGGGCCACCCTCTACCGGCACTTCCCCGGCAAGGAAGACCTTGTCCTCTCCTATCTGAGCGAGGTCGACCGAGCTATGCGGGGTCAGGCGGACGAGGCCGTCGCCGCCGGACTACCGGCCACCGACACCATCCGGGCCCTCAGCAAGTCCATCGCCCAGGGCATCCAGTCCCGCGGCTTCCGGGGATGTGCCTTCCTCAACGCCGCCGCTGAGTATCCCGACCCCGAGTCCCCGGTGCGCAAGGCCGTGCTCGCCCACCGCCAATGGTTCCTGGAAACCGTCACGGAACTGCTGGCCAACATCAAGGAGACCGGCGCCGAGCCCGCCGCCCACCACTTCGTGATGATGCGCGACGGCGCCATGGCCGCCGGTTGCCTGTTCGACCCGGTGCTGATCTGCGAGACCTTCCTGCGCGGAGTCGAGAGGCTCCTGCAGGTTTATGCCGCCACCGACTACAGCGGACCGGCGGGCGCCTGATCCGCCTCGAACAGGTCGATGCCGGTCGATCGCCGCCGCGTGCCGAAAGCCGGGCTGCGGCGGCCGCTCTCAGCCATGGCGTCCCGAGCGGAGGCGCGCGCACGAAAGCGGGTCTGGTGATCACCCGAGGCTCCCCGGAACAAGTCCGGGACTGGCCCCTTTATCTTCCTGCGTGAGGCTCCCACGATTCAGATCTGCTTCACCGGACAGCCGCGCGTGCTGAATACGGTCCGGCCGTTATCTAGGAAGTAGCGGTTTGGAGACTGATGGACAACGTAGGCGAACAGCACGGTGTCGGACGCCGTGCCCTGATTCAGGCCGCTCTGGCCGCTCCCGCCGTCGGCGCTTTGTCGACGCTGGTAGGCGCCTCTCCGGCGAGCGCGGACGATGGACACCGTTCCGGTGGCAACGGGCACTTCGACGAGGAAAGCCCCCGTTTCGCCCTGGCCGTGCTGCCGGACACCCAATACCTTTTCGACGCGGACAGCGCCAACCCCGAGCCACTGCTCAAGACCTTCGACTACCTCATTCAGGAACGCGCAGACCTGAACATCGCGTTCATGACGCACCTCGGCGATGTCACCGAGCACGGCACCGAGCAGGAGGAAACGCTCGCGGGCAAGACCTTCCGGGCCATCGACGACAAGGTGCCGTACAGCGTGCTCGCGGGAAACCACGACGTCACGTCGGACGACCAGCGCGGAAAGACGCCCTACTTGAGCGTCTTCGGCCCGCAGCGCTTCGCCAAGTCGCCGACCTTCGGCGGCGCCTCACCCGACGGCTACAACAGTTTCCACGTGGTCCGGGCGGGCGGCCGTGAATGGCTGATCCTCGCGCTCGACTGGAGGCTGTCGGACAAGGGCGTGCAGTGGGCGCAAGGCGTCATCGACGCTCACCGCACGCTGCCCGTCATTCTCACCACCCACGAGCTGGTCGCTCCGGGCGACAACGGCACGGCGTCCCTGTCCGCCTACGGGCAACAGCTGTGGGACGGCGTCATTCGCCGTAACGACCAGATCTTCCTCACGCTCAACGGTCACTTCTGGCCGCCCGCGCGCACGGTTCTGAAGAACGACGCGGGGAACGACGTTCACGCGCATATCACCAACTACCAGGACCGCTACTACGGTGGCGGCGGCATGATCCGCCTGTATCACTTCGACCTCGTCCGGAACGTCGTCGACGTCGAAACCTTCTCGCCGTGGTTCCTGGACCACGACCCGGAGCGGCGGTCTCCGCTCGAGGCCGAGACGCTGGAGCTCACCGGCCCGACGGACCGTTTCAGCATCGACATCGACTTCACCGCGCGCTTCCAGGGGTTCGCCCCGGTGACGCCGCCCCCTCCGCGCCCCGTCAGTGCCGTGACGCCCAAGAGCACCGTGGCGTACTGGCGCTTCGACGCGGCAGGGCTGACCGGAGCCGGCACGGCGGGAAGCCCCGTCGCGGCCGGAACGGTGGTTCCCGACCTCACCGGCAACGGCAACAACCTGACGGTTCAGCTGCTCGGCACTCCGGTGCCAGGCAACCTGCTCGGCCAGGTCAGCGCGGTGACCGCGAGCGCCGAGAACGCGCCGAACGAAATCGCCGCGAACCTCAAGGACGGCAATTCGTCGACCAAGTGGCTGGCGTTCAGCTCGACCGGCTGGGTGACCTACCGGCTGGCCAAGCCCGCGGTGGTGGTGCAGTACGCGCTGACCTCCGCGAACGACTCGGCGGGCCGCGACCCCAAGGACTTCACGGTGCAGGGCTCGAACGACGGCAGTTCGTGGACCGACCTGGACACGCAGACGGGGGTGAGCTTCAGCGGGCGGTTCGCCACCAACACCTACAGCTTCACCAACAAGACCGCCTACGCGTACTACCGGCTCAACGTCACCGCGAACTCCGGTGACTCGCTCATCCAGCTCGCCGACTGGAGCATCGGCGACGGCTCGAACCATCTGCTCACCTGGTCGCCCGATCACCACACCGGGCAGCCGGCGCATGCCAGCCTGCGCTTCGACGGAGGCAAGAGCCCCGACAGGGCTGCGATTCTCGAGGCCGTGGCCGGTGCGCCCGTCAACAGCATGAAGTTCCGCTCCGGATACACGATCGAGGCGTTCATCAAGCTGCCCGATCCGTTCCAGGGTGACCACGCCTGGATGGGCATCCTCAGCTGGGAGGGTCGCAGCGGCGACGCCGGCAAGACCAACGGCTTCTCCCAGGACGAACCCACCTGCAGCCTGAACCTGTCTCCCGAGCGGTTCCTGCAGTACATCGTCTATCCGGACGTGCAGAACTCGAGCCCCACCTCGTGGAGCCACGCCCTGCCGCCCGGAGAGTGGATGCACATCGCCGTGGTCAACGACGGCCGGGCAACGGTGATCTACGTGAACGGATCGAAGATCGTCCGTAACCCCACTCAGCCTTCGACGGGCATCGCCACCCTCGGCAAGCCGTTCGTCCTCGGTGCCACGCAGAGTGACCTGCAGTTCGGCCAGGGCTTCTACGGATGGATCGGCGACGTTCGCATCTCGTCCCGCGCGTTGCGGACGAGCGAGTTCCTGACCACCTTCAAGTGACGCAGACCGTACGGGGCCGGCACAGGGGCCGGCCCCGTACGGCCTTCGACGGTCTTGCGCAAGATGCCCCATCTGGCCAATTAGGCGCATGCGACCTGGGGTAGCGTCATTTCATGGCACCACAGGAACACGGGGGCCGGTCCGAGGTCATTCTGGAGGTCGCGACACGGCTTTTCGCGGCTCTCGGCTACGACGGTACGTCAATCCGTCAGATCGCTGAGGCGATCGGGCTGGACATCACCACGATCACCGAGCAGGTGGGCACCAAACGGGATATCTACCTCGCCGTCATGGAGCGGGCGTTCCAATCGGAGCGCGCCGCGCTCGAGGCGGCGGCGGTGGAGTTCGAGGCGAACGGTTCGGTTCACCAGTTATTCGACCGCTACCTTGATTTCTACGTCGAGCATCCGGACATCGTGGCGCTCTGGATGCATCGATGGTTGCTGGACGCGGCGGACGTCGCGGAGCTGGAGAACCAATATGTCGAGCCGCTCACCGGGATGATCGGCAAGTCGGTGGGAAATCTGCTCCCCGATACCGACGTCGACATCGAGTACACGCTCTGGACCGTGATCTGGTCCGTCCACGGCTTTGTCAAAGCGGGCGTTCTGGAGGCTGACGGGGAACTCCGGGGGCCCTCGAACCCGCGGAGCCTGCGCCGGTTCCGACGCACCATGCACCAGATGCTCCACCGCCATCTGGGCCTCCCCGGTGATCCACCGGTCTGAAAGGCCGCCCTTCACCTTTCGTCCCATCCGGAGTCGTCTCCTGGGGTGACCAAGTTTCGTCCGCGCGAATACTCCCGGGGCGACAGATCGCCGGATCCTGCTCCCTGTGCAGTAGTGGCGAAGCCTCCTCTGGTGGGACGCCTGCGGCGTGGCGCTCGGACGACCATTGCGTGTCATGAGAACCCATGTCAGGTACGTTCAGGGGGCCGCCCTGCTGGCCACGGGACTGCTCGCGGGCGCGTTCGGGTACGGCGCCGCCAACGTGGTTCCCACGTTCGCAGCCGTCCCCCTGGAGGTGCGGCTGACCTTCCACACCGCGATGATGAAGGTCAACGAGCCGGTCATGCAGGCCGCGATGGCTCTGGCGATCCTGTCATCGTTCGGTCTGGCGGTCGTCAGCCACGGTCTGTCACGGCGACTGGCGATCGGCGCCGGTGCGTTGACGCTGACCTCGTTACTGGTCACGGTGTTCGGCAACGTCCCCCTGCACGCGCACATCCGGCGGTGGGCCGCCACTTCGGTCACAGAGGGCTACGCCGAGATCCTGCAGAGGTGGGAGACCTTTCACTACCTGCGCACCATGACCGGGCTTGCCGCGTTCGCCGTGATCATAATCATCGTGGTCTTCACCCGGCCCGAGAGCTGGGTAGTCGAGCCTCTGCCGCCGACCCCGGTGAACGGACCAGGTGAGCGAGCTTCAGGAAACCGCCGTTAGACGAACGACGGTCGCCTGCGCTGATCCACTCCGCGGTGCTCTTCCGCCGTCTTCCGGTCGTCACTTGGAGGCCGACCCTCCTCGCAGGCCGACCCTGGCGCCAGAGCACCACGGCTGATGCTGCCTCCAGCCTTCCGATGGTCAGTCGCCACTGACCGTTCCGATCATCCTCACGAGCCCTTTTCGGTTGCTCAGGCGCAATCAGTTGGCGGGCTTGCCGAACCAGCGGGAGAGGTGATCGTCCAGGTCCTGCTGATCGTCGCCGATCCAGGCGACGTGGCCGTCGGGGCGTAGCAGGACGCACGGAACATCCAGTGCCGCAGTCGGATCCGCGAGGTGATCGACCCGATCTGACCAGCCGCCGACGGTCAGGCGTTCGGTGCGGTCCAGCAGCAGGCCGCGGCCGCGATGCAGCAGACCGTAGAGGTGGCCCTGTTTCACGTCGATGTCGCGGAGGCGGCGGCCGAGCATGTCGGGGCCTGCGCCGAAGTCGTAGCGGATGCCGATCGCGGTGATCTTCTCGATCAGGTGGCGGTTCACCTCGTCGAAGTCCATCAGTTCGGTGAGCAGCCTGCGCACGGCCTGCGGGCCCGGTTCGGTGGACAGCAGTTCCATCTGGGCGCGGGTGTTGTCCAGCACGTCCTCGGCGACTGGATGACGTTCGGCCTCGTAGGTGTCCAGCAGTGTTTCCGGGGCCCAGCCGCGGATCTGTGCGGCCAGTTTCCAGCCGAGGTTGAATGCGTCCTGAACTCCCAGGTTGAGGCCCTGCCCGCCGGTGGGTGGATGGATGTGCGCCGCATCGCCGGCCAGCAGCACCCACCCGACCCGATAACGTTCGGCCAGCCGGGTGGCATCCCCGAAGCGGGACAACCAGCGCGGGGAGTGCACGCCGAAATCGGTTCCGGCGATGGTGCGCAGCTGTTGTTTGAAATCCTCGAGGGTGGGCGGTTCCGCGCGGTCGCTGACTCCCGCGGCGGGGACTACGACGCTGTAGACCACTTCGCCGAACGGCCGGAGCCAGAATGGCTGATGGGTCTCGCGGATTTCGGTCACCTTGGCGGCGATCTCCTCCTGCGGCACGCCCACTTCCATTTCGCCCATCAGCGTCTCGGTCCGCGAGGGCTCGCCGGGAAAGCCGACGCCGAGCAGTTTGCGCACCGTACTGCGCCCGCCGTCACAGCCGACGAGATAGCGCGAACGCAGCTGTTCCCCGTCGGCCAGCTCGACGGTCACACCCTCGTCGTCCTGCTCGAAACCGGCCACCGCACAACCGCGCCGGACCTGCGCACCCAGTTCGATCGCATGGTCTTCGAGCAGGTGAACGATGACCGGCTGCGGGATGCCCAGCAAATAGGCGTACGCGGAATCCAGGCCCTTGGGCGCGGGTTTGGGGATGGCGGCGAAGAAACCGCCGGCCGGACGCTGTCTTCCGTGTTCGAGAATGCGATCCAGCAGGCCGCGCATCGCCATCAGCTCGAGACTGCGAATATGCAGACCGACTATGCGTACGAACGACACGGGCTCGGTTTCCTTCTCCAGAACGAGTACCCGCACATCGTGCAGCCGCAGTTCGGCGGCCAGCATCGCGCCGGTCGGCCCGCACCCGGCAATGATCACGTCGAACATGAGGGGGGCGCGATCAGCGCCGGAGGCCGACGATCGGAGTCCGGGGACGTCGCCCACGGTGGAGTCGCGCTCGACCGTATCGTTCGACGACGGCCCGGCGGTGAACTGCGAGAGTGCATAGGTGTTGCCTTTCGGGAGTGCCTTGTTGTCGAGGCGCTCCCGGCGACACCTACGTCAATCGCCCGACCGTGACGGGAAGGGGGAGCACCCACATCGATACAGCGTTCATGGGTCTCACCTCCTCGGGCGGTGTCACGGTCACTGCAAGCTACAAGCCCGAGCATCACCCCGTCCAATGCTTTCCCAGCCACGTGATCTTCGCCCGTGGTGTCGCGATGAAGCCGCACAGCGTGGCGGCGGCTGTGGTCAGCGTCAGCAGTCGCACGCCGACGGCCACACCGGTGGTGCAGGGTGGCGTTCAGGAGGATTCGCGGCAACATGGCGGGACACGGTGAACGGTCGCATCGCCCGGGCGATTCCGGCACTCCTGGTCGGGAAGGACTTGATTTGGCGAGTGGATCACTCTTACAGTCGAAGTAACGTTCATTTCACTACCGCTGGACAATCCCGTGAGGCTTACCGTCCTGTCCGTGTGGCTCGTTGCGCGGCTGCACATCGATCTCTGTCGTCTGGCCGGCTCTCTCTGTCGCTGATCGCGCTCTGACGAGCGCTCGATCGCCATCACCCTCACTCACTCCCCCTTTCGCGTGCCCTGTCAGGCATGCCTTCTTTCGGAGCCTTCGTCATCGTGAAGAGATTCTCTTTCTCCCTGCAGTTGCTGCTGGGCCTGGTCGTGGGCGTGGCCCTCGGCTTCGCCGCCCGCGTCTGGGACCTCGCCTGGCTGGCCACCACCCTCACCGAAGTCGGAAGAATCTTCGTCCAGTTGCTCAAGCTGGCAGTGCCGCCGCTGGTGTTCACCGCCGTGGTGGTCAGCGTCGCCAACCTCCGCAACGTCAACGGCGCGGCCAGGCTGGCGGGCAAGACGCTGTTCTGGTTCCTCACCACCGCGCTGATCGCCGTCATCATCGGCATCGGCCTCGGCCTGATCATCAACCCCGGCCAGGGCGTCACCCTGGACACGGCGGGCGCGAAGGCGCCCGAGAGCGTCGGCACCTGGGTCGACTTCCTCACCGGCATCATCCCGACGAACATCGTCACGGCGTTCACCGAGCTCAACGTCCTCCAGATCGTCTTCCTGGGTATCGTGCTCGGCGCCGCGGCCATGGCGATCGGCGAGAAGGCCGAGCCGTTCCTCGGCTTCAGCCGCTCGATCCTCGAACTGGTCCAGAAGGCGCTGTGGTGGGTCATCCGCCTGGCACCCATCGGGACCGCCGGCCTGATCGGCAAGTCGGTCGCCACGTACGGATGGGACCTGCTCGCACCGCTGGCCAAGTTCAGCCTCGGCGTCTACGTCGGCTGCTTCATCGTCCTGCTGGCCGTCTACCCGGCGCTGCTCGCGCTGGTCGGCAAGGTCAACCCGATCACGTTCTTCCGCAACGCGTGGCCGGCGATCGAGTTGGCCTTCGTCTCCCGTTCCTCGGTCGGCACGTTGCCGCTGACGCAGAAGGTCACAATCGAGCGTCTGGGCGTCGACCGCGACTACGCCTCCTTCGCCGTGCCGTTCGGCGCGACCACCAAGATGGACGGCTGCGCCTCGATCTACCCCGCGCTGGCGGCGATCTTCGTGGCTCAGGTGTTCGACGTCCCGCTGGGGTTCGGCGAGTACCTGCTCATCGCGTTCGTATCCGTGGTCGGCTCGGCCGCGACGGCCGGTCTGACCGGCGCGATCGTGATGCTCACGCTGACGCTGAGCACACTTGGGCTGCCGCTCGAGGGCGTCGGCCTGCTGCTGGCCATCGACCCGATCCTCGACATGATCCGCACCGCGACCAACGTCGCCGGACAGATCGTGGTGCCGGTCCTCGTCGCCCGCAGCGAGGGCCGTCTCGACGAGGCGGTGCTCAACGCTCCCCCGCAGTCGCTCGACGAGGCTCCGGTGAGCGCCCCGCGCCCATCGGGTGAACCAGCGATCGCATGACCACCGGGGCGGCCCGCGTCCGGGTACGCTCCGTCACCCATTGGCTGTGATGCCCGGCCGTACGGGAGCCTGAGGGTGCGATCCCTCGGGCTCCCGTCTCCGCATCGGAGGAGCCCCGTGTCCCGGGTAGGGCCGATGCCAAAGCAAACCTGTGAGTTCCCATTCTGTTCAGACACCACTCGCGACGCGGTTGAGCGGCGCCGTGCACGGCATGATGGTCGGCGAGTTCGCCTGACAGTTGACGGGAGCCATGAATGCGGATCGGTGTCGTCTTTCCCCAGACCGAGATCGGCGCGGACGTAGGCGCGGTGCGCGCCTACGGGCAAGGGGTCGAGGAGCTCGGTTTCCGGCATGTGATGGCCTATGACCACGTCGTGGGCGCCGACCCGGCGGTCCACGAGGGCTGGCAAGGTGTCTACGACGTGCGGACCACGTTCCACGAACCGATGGTCCTCTTCGGCTACCTCGCCGCACTGACCTCGCTGGAACTCGTCACCTCCATCATCATCCTGCCCCAGCGGCAGACGGCCCTGGTGGCCAAGCAGGCGGCGGAAGTCGACCTGCTCAGTGCCGGCCGGTTGCGGCTGGGCGTGGGCCTCGGATGGAACCAGGTCGAGTACGAAGCCCTCGGCCAGGACTTCACCACCCGGGGCAAGCGCATCGAGGAGCAGGTCGAGTTGCTGCGCCAGTTGTGGACCGAGCGGTCGGTCACCTTCGACGGCACCTATGACCGGGTGACCGGAGCGGGGCTGGCGCCCCTGCCGGTGCAGCGGCCGATCCCCATCTGGTTCGGCGCGCAGTCGCCTGCGGCGTACCGCCGTGCTGGACGACTCGCCGACGGCTGGTTCCCGCAGATGTCCCCAGGCCCGAAGCTGGATGAGGCCAAGACCATGGTCGAGGAGGCCGCTGTCCAGGCGGGACGCGACCCCTCCATGCTCGGCATGGAAGGCCGGGTCAACTGGACAGGCGACGCGGATGAGCTGAACGATCTGGCCCGCCGGTGGCGGGAGTCCGGCGCCACTCACATCGCCATCAACACCATGAAAGCGGGACTGCGCTCGGTCGACGAGCACCTGTCCGCGCTGGAGACCGCAGCCGAGACGCTCGAACCGCGGAAAGGCTAGGCCGGTTCCCGGGAAACGGACGCTCCCCCCAACCGCTCGGCAGGGCTCCAGCGAGCGAAAGGAGTCCGGCATGACCCCAGCGTTCTCCACGCCGAACGAACGGAAGAACATCTCCGCTTCACCCGTAGGCGTCGCGGCCGATGGCCGCGGCGCCGTGTTCGTCTTCCCCGGGCAAGGTTCACAGTGGGCGGCCATGGCTGAGGACCTGCTCAGCACGTCGGCGGTCTTCGCCCGTCACATCCGCGCATGCGAGAACGCCCTGGCTCCCCACCTGGACTGGTCCCTCACCGACGTGCTGACCCGGCGCCCAGGTGCACCGGCGCTCGATCGCGTGGATGTCGTCCAACCGGCTCTCTTCGCCATGATGGTCTCGCTCGCGCGGCTGTGGGAGCAGGCAGGCGTCCACCCTCACGCTGTCATCGGCCACTCGCAAGGGGAGATCGCCGCCGCCCACATCGCCGGCGCACTGTCCCTTGGCGACGCCGCCACGGTCGTCGCACTCCGCAGCCAGGCGATCGCGTCCATCGGGACCACGGGCCGGATGGCCTCCGTGCCGCTCCGCGCCGACGAGGTGCGCAGACGACTCGCCGGCTGGGGTGATCGGCTCAACGTCGGAGCCGTGAACGGGCCCGCGGTGACGGTGGTGTCCGGTGAGGTCACAGCGCTGACCGAGTTCGTCGCCTCATGCCGCGCTGAGGACCTCGACGTACGGGAGGTGCGGGTCGACTACGCGTCCCATTCGCCCCTGGTCGAGCCGGTGAAACCTCGTCTCCTCGATGTGCTGTCGGATATCCGTCCCCGAGCGTCGGACATCGTTTTCTACTCCACTGTCACAGGCCGTCGGCTCGACACGGCCAGGCTCACCGCCGGCTACTGGTACCGCAACCTGCGTCAGACGGTGGAACTCGGGGACGCGGTCAGGGCCGCTGTCGCCGACGGGCACCGTGTGTTCGTCGAGAGCAGTCCGCACGTGATCCTCACTGAGGGCGTCCAGGCTTTCGCGAGAGACGCCCTCGGCGAGCCCACGGAAGTCGTGGTCGTCACCGGCACACTCCGCCGCGACCACGGTGGAATCCAGGAGTTCCGCGCGTCCCTCGCCAGGGTCCGCGGTGGATCCGTGGAGACCTGAGCATCACGAAAGACGCTGCGGATCGCCGGCTACTGGAGGCCGGCGCGAACCGATGTGATGCGCTGGGTGTTGAAGCCGAGCCAGTGCATCCGGCCCACGTACCGCGCGTGCTCGATCTTGAGACAGCGGTCCATGATCACCGTCACGCCGCCGTCCTCCGCGATCCGCGCGCCCTCCTCGTTGATGACGCCGAACTGGCACCAGAGGGCACCGGCGTTGATCGCCACGGTCTCCCGTGCGATTCCCGGCAGCGCGTCCGGCGCGCGGAAGACGTCCACGACGTCCACCGGCACGGGTACGTCGAGCAGGCTCGGGTAACTCGTCTCTCCGAGGATCTGCTTCTCGCGGGGGTTCACCGGAATCACGCGATATCCGTGCCGCTTGAGGTAGTAGCCGACGAAGTAGCTGGCCCGCAGCTCGTTGTTCGACAGGCCCACGATCGCGATCGTCTTGGCGGTGTGCAGCACGCGCTGGATCGTCGACGGGTCCTGGTACCGCCCGAGATCGGTCATGCCGTCGCCCCCTTCTTTCCTGTTTCCGCGGCGACGCGGGCCAGGCCCTGCTCCAGATCCCAGATCAGATCCGACACGGATTCGGTGCCGACCGACAGGCGCACCGTCCCCGGCCCGACTCCGGCCGCCCGCAGTTCGTCGTCGCCCAACTGACGGTGCGTCGTGCTGGCCGGGTGGATGATCAGGCTCTTCGCGTCGCCGACGTTCGCCAGGTGGGACCAGAGCGCCACGCCGCGGATGAGGTCCTGCCCGCCGGCCCGGCCGCCGGCGCAGTCGAACGAGAACACCGCGCCGGCACCACGCGGCAGGTACTTCTCCACGAGTGGCCGGTACCTGCTCGAGGGCAGGCCGGGGTAGGTGACGTTCTCCGCCAGCTCGTGCGACTCGAGAAACGCCGCGACCGCCCGCGCGTTCTCCACATGGCGTTCCATCCGCAGCGACAGCGTCTCGAGCCCTTGCAGGAACAGGAACGCGTTGAACGGCGCGAGCGCAGCGCCGAGATCGCGCAGGGTCTCGGCGCGCAGCTTCATCAGATAGCCGTAGGCCCCGAACGTCTCGTGGAACTGGAGGCCGTGGTAGGCGGGCGACGGATCCGCGATCACGGGGAACCGCCCGTTGGACCAGTTGAACGTGCCGGCCTCGACGACGACGCCGCCGATGCTCGTGCCGTGGCCGCCGATGAACTTGGTCGCCGAATGGATCACGATGTCGGCGCCCCACTCGATCGGGCGGCACAGGTACGGCGTCGCGAACGTGTTGTCCACGATCAGGGGCAGTTCGTGCTCGTGCGCGATGGAGGCCACGGTCTCGATGTCCAGCACGTTCCCGGCCGGGTTGCCGATCGTCTCACCGAAGAAGGCCTTGGTGTTCGGGCGGATCGCCTGCCGCCACGCGTCCGGGTCATCGGGATCGACCCATGTCACCTCGATGCTCATCTTGCGCAGCAGGTGCTTGAACTGGTTCACCGTTCCGCCGTAGAGCGCCGAGGACGAGACGACGTGGTCGCCTGGCTCCAGCAGCGTGAAGAGTGCGGCTGCCTGCGCGGCGATCCCGCTGGCGAACGCCACCGCGCCGGAGCCGCCCTCCAGGTTCGCCATTCGCTCCTCGAACACCGCGACGGTCGGGTTCATGATGCGGGAGTAGGTGTTCCCGTACTCCTGCAGGTTGAAGTAGGCCGCAGCCGATTCCGGATCTTCGAACACGTAGCTGGTCGTCTGGAAGATCGGCACCGCACGTGCGCCCGTGTTCGGGTCGGGCCGTTGTCCGGCGTGCAGCTGTCGTGTCTCGAATCCGAACGCGCGAGCTTTCTCGGCGCGGGGGAACTTGTCGGTCACCAAATCCTCTTCCTCGGCGTCACCCGCGGCCCTGACCTTCGGCCAGGAAGCGTTGGATGATCGGAGTCTGACGCGCTTCCTCAAGCAGGAAGCAGTCATGGCCGTACGGCGCATCGATCACCTGGAACTCGACAGGCTTGCCGAGAACGCGCAGCGCGTCTTCGATCTCCCCCGACGCGGACGGCGGGTACAGCCAGTCGGAGCTGAACGCGATCAGCAGCGTCCGCGCGGAGACAGGTTCGAGTGCCCGCGCGAGAGATCCGCCGCCGTGCTGCCGCGCGAGATCGAAATAGGTCAGCGCACGTGACGTGAAGAGATAGGTGTTGGCGTCGAAGCGCTTGACGAACGAGTCGGCCTGATGGCGGAGGTAGCTTTCGACCTCGAACTCCGGTTCGGCGAGCGTGTAGCGGACGTCGTCGGCGAACTGCAGTCGCCGGCCGAACTTGTCGTCCAGCGCCGGAGCGGACAGGTACGTGACGTGGCCGACCATCCGGGCCACGCCCATCCCGGCGTCGGGCGTGCGGCCGGTGCCGTAGTAGTGGCCGCCTTGCCAGGCGGGGTCGCCCGTGATGGCGTTACGCGCGATCGCGTTCCAGGCCACGCCCTGCGGGTGCAGGGCGTGCGTGCTGGCGATCGCCACGACGGCATCGACCTGATCAGGGAACAGGATCGCCCACTGCAACGCCTGCATTCCGCCGAGTGAGCCGCCTGCCACCGCCGCGAGTCGCTCGATACCCAGGACGTCCAGGAACGCTCGCTCGGTGCGCACCATGTCCGCGACCGTGATGACGGGGAAGTCGGATCCGTACGGCTTGCCCGTCGCGGGGTTGATCGATGACGGCCCCGTCGTCCCGCGACAGCCGCCGAGCAGGTTCGTGGAGATGACGAAGTAGCGGTCGGTGTCGAACGCCTTGCCGGGGCCGATCATCCCGTCCCACCAGCCGAGCCCCTTGCCGGCCGAGCCGTCGCGATCCTCGGCTCCGAACCCGTCGCGTGTGCTCTCCTCGGGGGACTCCTTCGCCGAGCCCGCCGCATGGGCGTCGCCGCTGAGCGCATGGCACACCAGGATGACGTTGTCCCGCTCGGGAGACAGGGTGCCGTAGGTCTCGTACGCCACGCGGATCGGGTACAGCGCCTGTCCGCAGTCCAGCTGCACCGGTTCCGGCAGGTCGAGGTACTGCGTTTCGACACTGCCGACCGAACCGGCAGGGAGCGTCGAGGGCGGCATCATGGGCGAGAGCATACCTAGTCATACCCGTACCGGCCAAAGTATTGTCGAGCATCCCGGCAGGAAATGCAGGGATCAGCGAAAGGGGCGTCACGGGACATGACGACGATCGACAACGGAGTCAACGTTCAGGCACTGCTCGACGCACGCGAGGTGCTGAAGGGCGCGCCCGAGGCGGCTCAGTTCACCTGGCGGGCGTCCTCCAGGTGGCAGAACGGAGTCCACAGCACGACCACGATCCAGAACTTCTTCGGCCTCGGTCAGGAGCAGAGTCACAAGAGGGAAACGGTGTTCACCGCCGACCACCCTGAGGTCTTCGCGGCGGAGGACAACGGCATCACGCCGATCGAGTACCTTCTCGTCGGCCTGGCGAGCTGCCTGACGGCGGGCGTGGCGTCCGTGGCACAAAATCGCGGCATTCAATTGCGCTCGGTCGAGTCGACGGTCGAAGGCGACCACGACATTCGCGGGATCCTGGGCGCCGACTCGGACGTGCGCAACGGCTTCAACGACATCAAGGTGACGTTCACGATCGACGCGGACGCTTCGCAGGAGGACATCGAAGCTCTCGTGGCCCAGTCCCAGAAGCGCTCCGCCGTGTTCGACGCCCTCACGAACCCGACGAACGTCACCGTCGAAGTCGCCTGAGGGAGCCGAACCATCGAACGCACCACCACGGTCGTCATCGGTGCGGGGCACGCGGGCCTCGCCGCGAGCCACTTCTTCCGCGACCGGTCGATCGACCACGTCGTGCTCGAGCGCGGCGAGGTGGCGAACTCCTGGCGACACGAACGCTGGGACTCCCTGCGGCTGCTCACTCCCAATTGGCAGAGCCGCCTGCCTGGCCATCGCTACGACGGCCCGGATCCCGACGGCTACATGACGATGGGCGAAGTGATCGAGTTCATCGAGCACTTCGCCGCCGTCTCGCGCTCCCCCGTCCGGACCGGGACGAACGTCACATCGGTGCGACGCACCGACGACGGGTACCGCGTGACGACGAGCCACGGCGAAATCGGCTGCCGGGCGGTGGCCATCGCGAGCGGCGCCTGCAACCAGCCGACTGTGCCGCAGTTCACAGACGCGGTGCCGGCGTCCGTCGTGCAACTGACGCCGTTCGACTACAACGGCCCCGCCCAACTGCCCGACGGTGCGGTGCTCGTCGTGGGAGCGTCGGCTACCGGCGTGCAGTTGGCCGCCGAGCTGAAGGCCTCCGGCCGGCCGGTGACCCTCTCGGTCGGCGAGCATGTGCGGTTGCCCCGTACGTACCGGGGGCGTGATGTGTTGTGGTGGATGGACGCCGCCGGCGTGTGGGACCAGCGCCACGACGAGGTCGATGATCTGACGCGGGCGCGGCGCCTGCCCTCGCCGCAGCTGATCGGAAGCCCCGAGCGCAGCACGCTCGATCTCAACGCGCTCGCCGCTATGGGTGTCGAGCTGGTGGGCCGCTGGGCGGCTGTGCGTGACGGCCGTGCGCTGTTCTCCGGTGGCCTGCGTAACGTGTTCTCGCTCGCGGATCTCAAGATGCGGCGCCTGCTGGACACGTTCGACGACTGGGCCCGGGCTCACGGGTGCGAGGCCGAGGTCGATCCTCCCGAGCGCTTCTCGTCGACACACGTGCCCGAGTCGGCGCGATGGCAGATCGACCTGCGAAGCGGCGAGATCCGCGCGATCGTGTGGGCGACGGGATTTCGGCCCGACTACAGGTGGCTCGACGTGCCCGTGGTCGACGCGAAGGGCCGGCTTCGCCACGAGGGCGGCGTGGTCGACAGCCCGGGCCTGTACGCGTTGGGGCTACCCGTGCTGCGGCGACGCAAGTCCACGTTCATTTACGGCGTCGAGGACGACGCCCGCGAGGTGATAGATCACCTCGCGGGCTACTTGGCCGCGCGCCGGTGATCCTTGATGCGGATCCGCCGACACCGATGTGGCCGACTGCCGCCGGGTGGGACAGCGTCGCGAACGTGATCCCGATCACCGCCCCAATGGACATATTCCGGTAAACCCTACCGTTATTATAGGTATGCCTGAAGGGCACCGTTGTCTCCGTGAGGCCTCTTCCTCATCGCCCTCCGGGGCGAGACGGGGTGTCCATTCCGCGGCCCACGGCGCCTTGTTGTGCGGTCTATTCCGTCTTTGTCTCGATCTTCATGGAGGTTGCCGTGTCCGAGTCAGCTGAGGCGCCGGGACCGTCGGCGCAGGGAGCGCCGCCGGCCGAACCACGACTGCCGTCGAAGGGCGGTGCGGGCCGGCGTCTGGTGTGGATCGCCGCCCTCGCGGTGGTCGTGGTCGCCGGGTTGGTGGTCGGGCTTGTCCGGTCCTTCGGGGGCGGCGACGACGGCCCGCAGACGGTGCGAATCGGCGTGACGGACGCGTCGCAGCCGTATTGGAAGACCTTCTCCGATCTGGCCAGGAAGCGGCTCGGGGTGACGGTCGAACTCGTGAACTTCAGCGACTACAGCCAGCCGAACCCGGCGTTGAAGGAGAAGCAGCTGGACCTCAACCAGTTCCAGCACATCCAGTATCTGGCGAACTACAACGTCACCGCGCATGACGACCTGGAACCGATCGGGTCGACCGCGGTGTATCCGCTGCCGTTGTATTCGCTGAAGTACGGTGCGCCGTCGGCGCTGCCCGACGGGGCCAAGGTCGCGATCCCCAACGATGCGATCAACGAGGCTCGCGGCCTGCTGGTCCTGCAGGCGGCGGGTCTGCTGACCTTGAAAGACGGCGGCACGGCGTTCTCCGCCACCACCGACATCCAGACGCACAAGGTGGACGTGGTCACGCTGGACGCGTCGCAGACCGCCGGTGCGCTGCAGAACGGATCGGTCGCCGCGGCGATCGTGAACAACAACTTCGCCACCGCGGCGAAGCTGGCGACGACGAACACGATCTTCCAGGACGACCCGGCCAGTTCGAGCGCCGCGCCGTACGTGAACGCCTTCGTCGCGCGGGCCGCCGACAAGGACGACCCCACGTACCTGAAACTGGCCGCGCTCTACCACGACCCTGCGGTCGAGGCGGGCGTGCAGAAGGCCAACAGTGGCACGGCCGTCTTCCGCACGGTGCCGCCGGAGCAGTTGCAGTCCGAGTTGACGACGGTCGAAAGCCAGGCCAGGGCCGCACAGCAGTAGGTGACTCACCGCCTGCCGGGGTCCACAGAAGATGAGGAGGCCGATGTCCACCGAGACCGGGCCGGCGATCGAGCCGGCGCAGATGCCTGACGGTGTGCGGGTGTCCGGCGACGTGCACGTGCGTTTGGAGCATGTCGACAAGATCTTTCCGGGCAGGGGGCGCCGTGGCGTGCCGCAGGCGGCGCTCAAGGACGTCGACCTGGAGATCCGGCGGGGCGAGGTGTTCGGGATCATCGGTTACTCCGGTGCCGGCAAGAGCACACTGCTGCGGTTGATCAACGGCCTGGAGGTTCCCAGCTCCGGGCAGGTGCTGGTCGGCGGTCACGAGCTCACGGCGCTGGGCGAGCGGGGCCGACGCGAGGTGCGGCGTGACATCGGTATGGTCTTCCAGCAGTTCAACCTGTTCCGATCGCGCACGGTCGCGGGCAATGTCGCCTACCCCTTGAAGGTCGCCGGGTTGGGACGCGACGAGCGGGAGCGGCGGGTCGCGCGACTGCTGGACTTCGTCGGCCTGCTCGACCGCGCCCACGACCACCCCGAGCAGCTCTCCGGCGGGCAGAAGCAGAGGGTCGGCATCGCCCGCGCGCTGGCGACCGAGCCGTCCCTCCTGCTCGCCGACGAGGCGACCAGCGCCCTGGATCCGGAGACGACCGGCGAGGTGCTCGGCCTGCTGCGCCGGGTCAACCGCGACCTCGGCGTGACGATCGTGCTCATCACCCATGAGCTGGACGTCATCCGGGCGGTCGCCGACCGGGTCGCGGTGCTCGACGCCGGACGGGTCGTCGAGACCGGCAGCGTGTACGACGTCTTCGCGCGCCCGCAGACCGAGGCGGCCGCCCGCTTCATCGGAACGACTTTGCGCGACCGCCCATCACCGGCGACCCTGGCACGGCTGCGTGCCACCCACTCCGGTCGTCTCGTGACCGTCCGGGTCCGCGACCAGGCGGGGTTCCAGACCCGCCTGGCGCGCACGTTCCTGGACCATCAGGTCGCCGCGGAGATCGTCTTCGGGGGCATCAGCGAGCTGCAGGACCGTCCGGTCGGCGGTCTGACCTTCGAGCTGACCGGACCGGACGGTGCCGTGGACACCGCACTCGCGGCGCTGCGCGCCGACGGGGTCGACCTGATCGAGGAGCCGGAGTGATGGACGACTCCCAACAGGACGCCGGCGTCGTGACCGAGAAGAGCGAGTGAGATGCACGAGTTCCTCACCAACCTGCCCGTCTACCGCGAGGCGATCCGGCAGACCTTCTATATCGTCCTCATTTCCGTCTCCGTCGGCGGGCTGCTCGGACTGGGCCTCGGCCTGGTGCTCTACGCGACCCGCCCCGGCAGCCTGCTGGCGAACCGGCCCGTGTTCGTGCTCGTGAACGTGTTGGTCAATGTGGTGCGGCCTATCCCGTTCGTCATCTTCCTGACCGCGATACAGCCGATCATGCTCCACACCATCGGCACCACCATCGGGACGAACGCGGTCACCTTCGCGCTGTCACTGTCCGCGGCGTTCGCGGTCGGCCGGATCGTCGAGCAGAATCTTCTCACCGTCGACCCCGGCGTGATCGAGGCCGCCCGCGCGGCCGGCGCCCGCCCGATCAGCATCCTCGTGACCGTACTGATTCCCGAGGCTCTCGGCCCGATCATTCTCGGATACACCTTCATCTTCGTCGCCGTCGTCGACATGTCGGCCCAGGCCGGGTTGTTCGGGGGCGGCGGTCTGGGCGACTTCGCGATCACGTACGGCTCGCAGCGCTACAACTGGCCGATCGTCTACATCAGCGTCGCCACCATCGTCGTCATCGTCCAGGCCGGCCAGTTCCTCGGCAACTGGCTCGCCCGCCGAGCCCTGCGCCGATGAGCGGCCGCCAATAATCGCCGCGCCGGGCGACCTCTTACCAGGACTCCCCCGCGGCCAATTCGCAGTCAGTTCATCACTTTGGTTCTGCTGAGCTGAGTGAACTCATACGGAGCGGATGCGACGAGCCGAACATGACAAGTTCGACCCACTCGGCGAACTCATCGCACGCAGCGAGACGACAAATCCGTACAGCTTCGTCATGCCGGTGGTGGCCCGTCCGGTCAAGCTTGTCGACCTACCCGCTCTCGCGATGGCGACCTGACCGAAAAGACACTTCGGTCGCTACCGCACGAGCCGACTTCGTGGGGTGAAGGGGACGACGGTAGGTGGCGTAGCAGCACAAATACGTCAAGCATCGCCCCTTATGTCTGCTTGTTCCATCTTGACTTATATACAGCGCGGTGCGTAAATATCCTGGTGAAGATCGGTCTCACGCACCGTTTCCTACGCTGAAGTCGCCGGCGGTTAAGCCGCGCATTGGCGGCCCACTTCCCCCCATGCATTCTCTCGAAGGAGCGTTCATGAAGTTCGCTCGTCTACGCCGCGCCTCACTCGGAGGGGCACTGGCCGTCGCGCTCGTCCTCTCGAGTGCCGCTTGTGGCGGCAGCGACTCGGAGAAGTCCGCCAACGGGCTGGAGAAGACCAACCTCAACGTCGGCGTCATGCCCATCATCGAGGGCGCCGCGGTCCAGATCGCGATCACCAAGGGATACTTCAAAGCCGAGGGGCTGACCGTCAACCTCAGGCAGATAGCCGGTGGCGCCGCGGCCATTCCGCAGCTGAAGAGCGGGCAGCTGGACATCAGCCAGGGCGGGCACGTGGGCTGGCTGCTGGCGGCGGACAGTGGCACATTGAAGCCGAAGATCATCGCTGAGGCGTCCTCGATGACGAAGAACCTCAACGCGATCCTCGTCGCCAAGGACTCCAAGATCAGCAGCCCGAAGGACCTGGTCGGCAAGAAGATCGCCACCAACGCCAAGCACGACCAGATCGCCCTGCTCGTCCGCGCCGCCCTCGCGCCCTACGGGGTTCAGATCGACGAGGACAAGGACTTTCAGGTCATCCCGTTCCCCAACCAGGAGGCGGCGCTCAAGGAGAACAAGGTCGACGCCGTCGTCGTGCCCGAGCCCTTCGTCACGCAGATCCAGCAGAACATCGGCGCGCGGCTGCTGACCGACTTCTCGACCGGTGCCACCGAGGACATCCCGATCACCGGCTACGCGGCCAGCGATGAGTTCGTGAAGGAGAACCCCAAGACGGTTGCGGCCTTCCAGCGCGCGATCGTCAAGGCCCAGGCCGACGCCGCCGACCGCGCCGTTCTCCAGGAGGTCGTGCCCAAGTACACGAAGCTCCCGCCGACCGTCATCAGCGTCGTCGCGCTGAACAACTTCCCCACGTCGACGAGCGCCTCCCGGATCCAGCGGGTCGCGGACGTGATGAAGCAGTTCGGCTACCTGAAGAACGACGTCGACGTGAATTCGATGGTCTTGCAGAACGGATGACGAACTGGACGCGAATCGTCCGTGGCACGATCGGGGTCGCGGGAGTGCTCGCGGTCGCCGAGCTGGTCTCCAGGGCCGGGTTCTCCGACACCTCCCTGCCGCCCGCGTCCACCGTGCTGCTGCGGGCCGCGGAATTCTTCGGCGACACCGAGTTCCTCAGCGCCGTGGGGAGCACGCTTGAGGCATGGGTTCTCGGACTGTTGCTCGCCACCGTGGTGGCGGTCGCGGTCGGGATGGCACTCAGCACCACACCCTGGCTGAACCGGGCCACCCGTGTGCTGGTCGAGCTCATGCGCCCGATCCCATCGGTGGCGTTGATCCCGCTGGCCATCGTGAGTTTCAGCTCGATCACCGAGTCGAAGGTCTCGTTGGTGTTCTACTCGGCCTGCTGGCCGATCCTGATCAACACCCTCTACGCGCTGCGCGACGTCGACCCCCTGGCCAAGGAGACGCTGCGCAGCTTCGGCTTCGGCAAGGCCGCCATTCTGCTGCGGGTCAGCCTGCCGAGCGCCGCGCCGTTCGTGGCCACCGGCGTCCGGATCTCGGCCGCGGTGGGCTTGGTCGTGGTGGTCAGCTTCGAACTCGTCGCGGGCAATGGCGAAGGGGTCGGCGGCTATCTGTTGCAGACCCAGTCCGGGGGCGGCCGCCCCGACCTGATGCTGGCCGGCGCGATCTGGGCGGGCGTGCTGGGCGCGCTCATCAACGTCGGACTCGTCGCGCTGGAACGACGGGCGTTCCGATGGCACGCGGTCCGGACCGAGGCGTCGGCATGACCGAGCGGGAGAACGCGACATGACCGCCATCACCGGCGACCACCCGGCCGAACGGCCCACCGGGACGAACGGCCGGCGACGCCGCCCCACCGGCGTGCCTGGCCTGCGGATCCTCACCGGCGGCGCGGCCCGGCTGTGGCTGGTCGCTCTGCTGGTCGGCTGCTGGGAAATCATCGCCCGGACCAAGCAGGACGCCTACTTCCCCCCGCCGTCCACGATCGTGCGGGTATTCCACGAGCTGTGGTTCTCCGGGCCGGCCACGCACCTGTTCCTCACCGACAAGGCGCTCGACGACTTCCAGCCGAGCTTCGTCAACCTGTTCTGCGGTTGGGCGCTCGCCGCAGTCGTCGGCCTCGCGCTCGGCATCCTGCTCGGCCGCTCAAGCGTGGCGCGCGAGATCCTGGACCCGGTGCTCCAGTTCGGCCGGGCCGTCCCGCCGCCCACCCTGATTCCGTTCTTCATCGTCGTGTTCGACTTCGGCGCCCAGATGCAGATCTCGACGATCGCCTTCGGCGTGATCTGGCCGGTACTGCTCAACACCGCCGACGGAGTCCGCACCGTGGAAAAGCTGCAGCTCGAGACAGCCGAGGTATTCGGCATCACCGGTGCCGCCCGCCTTTTCCGGATCACCCTGCCCGCCGCCGCCCCGAAGATCTTCGCGGGCCTGCGGGTCAGCCTGGGGTTCGCCCTGATCCTGATGGTCATCTCCGAACTCATCGGCAGCACGACTGGGATCGGCGCGCATCTGATCAGCTCGCAACAGGGCATGGAACTGCCGGAGATGTGGGCCGGCATCGTGCTACTCGGCATCCTCGGGTGCCTGTTCAACGCGGTGTTCGCACTGGTGGAGCGCCGCTTCCTCTCCTGGCACAGCCGTGCACGCGGACTCGACTCATGATGGTGGTTTGAGTGCTCGAGGTAGCGAACCTGTCCCATGCCTACGGCGATGCTCCCCCCGTCCTCTCCAGCATCGACCTGGAGGTCAGGCCAGGCGAGTTGGTCAGCATCGTGGGCCCCTCCGGCTGCGGGAAGTCGACCCTTCTGCGTTGCATCGCTGGACTGCAAGCGCCCACTGCGGGCCAGGTCCGGCTCGACGGGAAGCCCGTCGACCGGGTCCCGGACAACCTTGCCGTGGTCTTCCAGGACTACAGCCGTTCACTGTTCCCATGGATGTCGGTGCGCGACAACGTCGCGCTGCCGCTCCGCCGCCGCCGCAAGAACCGGGCGCAGCGCCAGGAGAACGCCATGAAGGCGCTCGAGTCGGTCGGCCTTCCCGACGCCGCGGCCAAGTATCCCTGGCAGCTGTCCGGCGGAATGCAGCAACGCGTGGCGATCGCCCGCGCCCTGGCCTACGGGCCGGAGTTCATGATCATGGACGAGCCGTTCGGTTCTGTGGACGCGCAGACCCGCGAGGACCTCGAGGACCTGCTACTGCGGGTGCGCGGGAACAGCGGCATGACGATCCTGCTGGTCACCCACGACATCGACGAGAGCGTCTATGTCGGCGACCGGGTCGTCGTACTGAGCAAGGGGCCCGCGCGCGTCCGCGCGGACCTGTGGGTCGGGCTGCCCACGGCACGCGACCAGATCACCACCCGTGAGCTGCCCGAGTTCGTCCACCTGCGCGCCGAGGTCGGCCGGCTGGTACGCGGCCGCGAGGCGGCCGACGAGCCGAAGTCCTGACACTTTCCCGCCGTATGCCCGTCCTCCGGCCGCTCCCGGCCGTCCTGGCCGGCCGCGGCCGCCCGATCGACGAAAGGTCCGCCACCATGCGAGTTCTGATAGTGGGCGCCGGGATCGGAGGGCTCACCACCGCCCTCAGCCTGCACGCCGCAGGTGTCGACGTCGAAGTGGTGGACTCCGTCCGGGAGTTGCGCCCGCTCGGCGTGGGCATCAACCTGCTCCCGCACGCCACCCGGGAGCTCATCGAGCTCGGCCTGGGCGACGCGCTCAGCGCGACAGGCCTGCCCGTGGAGTCGTTCGCGCACTTCGACCGGCACGGGAACCGGGTCTGGGGCGAGCCGCGCGGGATCGCCCTCGGCTACCGGTGGCCGCAGTACAGCATCCACCGCGGCGAGCTCCAGATGCTTCTGCTGGCGGCGGTGCGGGAGCGGCTGGGCGCGGACACGGTGCGGACCGGCACCACGTTCGTCCGGTTCGTCGACGGGCCCGACCACGTCTCCGCCACGCTGCGGGACCAGGCGACCGGCGAGCAGTTCGTCGAGACGGCCGACGCCCTCATCGGCGCGGACGGGTTGTACTCCGCGGTGCGCGCCCAGTCGCATCCCGGCGAGGGCCTTCCTCTGTGGAACGGTGTCCGGCTGTGGCGCGGCATCACTGAGGCCGACGCGTTCCTCGACGGCCACACGATGGCCATCCTCGGCACCAGATTCCTGGCGAAGTTCGTCGTATATCCGATCTCCCGGCCGGACGACCGAGGCCGGGCCTCGCTGAACTGGCTGGCCGAGGTCCAGTCGGCCACCGGCCGGCTCACCGAGATGCCCGACTGGAACCGGGCCGGTCGGCTCGAAGACGTGCTCCCCCACTTCGCGGACTGGAACGTCGGCTGGCTCGACGTGCCCGAGCTGATCAGCGGCGCCGAAGAGATCCTCGAGTACCCGATGGTGGACCGCGACCCGCTGCCGTTCTGGAGCCGGGGCCGGGTCACCCTGTTGGGCGACGCCGCGCACCCGATGTACCCCCTCGGTTCCAACGGCGGATCGCAGGCGATCCTCGACGCCCGGGCGCTCGCCTACGAGCTCACCCGGGCGGACTCCCCCGCCGCCGGGCTCGCGGCCTACGAGGCGGTACGGCGCAAGACGGTGAACCCGATCGTTCTGGCCAACCGCACCACCCGCGGGGACACCATCATGGAGACCGTCGCGCGGCGGGCACCCGACGGCTTCGACCGCGTGGACGAGGTGCTGTCAGAGCAGGAACTCGCCGCGCTGGCGGACGGCTACCTGTCGATCTCGCACACCGACGGCCGGAATCTGCCCTCGCCGTGGACGCCGGTGCCTCGCGCCCGGTAGTTCACTTGACGTCGGTGTAGCAGTCGGCGGCCGCGCCCGGCACGTCTGCTCGAATCACTGCCGGCTGGTGGCGAGCACGTGCAGCTTGGCCAAGACATCGTCAGCGGGGCCGCGTGGCACAGCCTCGGCGACGAGGATACGCAGGCCGGGAGCGCTCTCGATCCGCAACGTCTCGAGCGAAAAGGTCAGCTCGCCGACTTCGCTGTGGTGCAAGCGGATGAGTCCCTGGTTCCTGCCACGTACATCGTGGCGAGCCCAGAGCCGGCGAAACTCCTCACTTTCCCGTGAGATCTCGTCAACCAGCTCGAGCAAGTACGGGTCGTCGCGGTCTGGGCCCGCCACGGCACGCAGGTGAGCGACATTCGCAGCCGCTTCCTCTTCCCAGTTCAACCAGAACTGGCGTGCCGCAGGGTTGAGGAAGCCCAATCTGATCAGGTTGTCGGTGTAATCCACCTCCTCGAAGAGCGCAGTGGCCACCCGGTTTTTGGCCAGAATGTCCAACCGACGGTTCACCACGAAGACTGATGCGTCATCCCATTTCTCGATGAACCGCAACACGCGGAGGCTGACCTGATCCGCGCGCGAAACGGTCCTTTGGACGCATGCTCGCGGGTGTGCGAGCTTGAACAGGTACTCGGTGGCAGCGGGGTCGAGCTGGAGAGCCCGTGCCAAGGCGGCGAGCACCTGATCCGATGGGTTGTCATCCCTCCCCTGCTCCAGCCGGGTGTAGTAGTCGGCGCTCAGACCGGCCAGCATCGCGATCTCCTCGCGGCGCAACCCCGGAGTCCGGCGACGCCCGCCCACACGTGTCAGCCCCACCTGATCAACGGTTATGAGCCGGCGCCGAGCGCGAAGGAACTCTCCCAGAAGAGTGCTCATTCCAGGCACGATAGGAAATCCCAGGTCAACAACCTGCAAAACGACTCATCACCGGGTCGGGTGATCCGCGTCGGGGGGTGTCGTTACCGGGATGTCTCGGGGTCGACCGTACGAGCGAGCCATTCAGTGCGGGTTCGGCGGGCGGCGGTCGACAGTCGGGCGTCGGGAAAGAGGGCGTCGAAGCCATGGAAGCCGCCGGCCCAGACGTGGAGCTCGGCCTGGCCGCCCGCGGCCCAGATGCGCGTGGCGTAGTCGACGTCCTCATCGCGGAAGACCTCTGCGGAACCGGCATCGATGTAGGTCATGGGCAGGCCGGACAGGTCTTCGGCCCTGGCGGGTGAGAGGTAGCCGGGAACCTGGTCGTCGGTGAGGTCGCCGAGAACGGCGTTCCAGGCGAACGCGTTGGTTTCGCGGGTCCAGACGCCGGGTTCGCCGGCGTACTGGCGACTGGAGGTGGTGGCGTTGCGGTGGTCGAGCATGGGACAGATCAGCATCTGGGCGGCGATCGCGGGGGTGCCGCGGTCGCGAGCCATGAGGGCCACGCCCGCGGCGAGGCCGCCGCCGGCGCTTGCGCCCGCGACGACGATGCGGTCGGGGTCGATGCCGAGGTCGTCAGCGTGGTCGGCGACCCACGACAGGCCCTGGTAGCAGTCCTCGACAGCGGTGATGCCGCCGGCCTCGGGCGCAAGCCGGTAGTCGACGGTGACCACAACGGCTCTGAGCAGGTCGAGCCATTCGAGGGGGATGTCGATCTGCGAGAACCGGTCACCCATGATCATGCCGCCGCCGTGCATCCAGTAGACGCATGGAGCTCCGGGTCCGGCGTCGGCCGGAGTGAGGACCGTCATCGGGATTCGCGCGCCGTCGGAGCTGGGGACGGTGACCTCGCGCCGGTCTACGGCGCGGCCGTCGAGCAGGGTCTCGATCGGCGTCAGGGCCATCCGGCGCAGCTGCGGGAGGATCCGCGGAGTGACCTCGGGAATGAGCGGCATGTCGGCGAGGAGATCATTCAGTTCGGGGTCGAGAGCGGGGCGTGCGAGGAACGGCATGGGAGTCCTTTCGGTACGTGTTTCGGGTCAGTGGGAGGGGTGTGGGGGCGGGGTCAGAAGGTCTTGCCGCCGACCGGGACGTAGTCGGTGTACGGGGATTCCGCGACGACCAGGTCCTGGACCTGGGAGACGATCGCCTGGGCGGCCTGACCGGCGAAGATCCGGTGGTGGTCCTCCTCGCCGGTCCAGCCCTCGGTGACGTGGACGACGTCGGGGTCGGACGCCGAACGGCACACGAGGTAGACGAGGCAGTGCTCGCTCGCGGCCGGCTTGCCCTCGTCCAGGCCGGTCAACAGCAGGTCGACCAGCCGGGCGCCCATGCCGGGCTTGGCGGTCAGGGTGGCGTTGAACCCATAGCGGACGTTCATGACGGAGCTCCTTGTCGGACAGATGCAGAATCCTCCCGACCAGGTGATCCTTCGTCATCCGGTCGGCGGCTTCGCTGATCCAATTTCACCTTGCTGAGCAAGGGACTGGTAGAAGGAAGCTCTCCGCCTCTTGCACGATCCTCTACTCAAGTGGAATGGAGCCAGGGTCGCTGTGATGGAATCAGGGCATGGGACTCGAGGAGCTTCGTACCCTGCTGGCCCGGCACGTCCGGCCCGATGAGACCACCGCGATCGACGGCCTGCACATCGCGAAGGCCGAGCGGCCGGGCCCGCCGGCACTGACGATGTCCGGCACCGTGCTGGCGGTCCTCACTCAAGGCGCCAAACGCCTGATGGTGGGCGACCGGATACATGAGTACCGGCCCGGCACGTACCTGGTCGCGTCGGTCGACCTGCCGGTCACCGGCCACTTCGTCGACGTCGGCCCGCAGCACCCGGCGCTGGGAATGGCGCTCGTTCTGGAACCGTCCGCCATCGCCGACCTCCTCTTGCATGCCGGGCCCGGCGACCTTCCCCGTTCCCGGGCGGGAGCACTCCCGGGCATCGCCGTCGCCGACATGACAGCCGGACTTCTCGACGCTCTGATCCGCCTGGTGCGCCTGCTCGAATGGCCTCGCGACCAGGCGGTTCTGGCGCCGATGGTCAAACGCGAGATCCTCTGGCGGCTGATCACCGGAGAGCAGGGCGGCGCCGTACGCCAGCTCGGCCTCGCCGACAGCAACCTGAGCCACATCACCCGAGCCGTCCGCTGGATCCGCGACAACTACGCCGAACCCTTCCGCGTCGAGGACCTGGCACGGCTGACCGGTATGAGCCCCTCAGCGTTCTACCGGCACTTCCAGACCGTCACCGCGCTGAGCCCCATCCAGTTTCAGAAACAGATCCGCCTCCAGCAGGCCCGGCTCCTGCTCGCCACGCACCCCCGCGACATCACCGCCATCGCCCACCGCGTGGGGTACGACAGCCCCTCCCAGTTCAGTCGCGAATACCGCCGCCAGTACGGCACCCCGCCCAGTCATGACGCCGCCCGTCTGCACCACCCCACGCGTTGATCCCTATTGCGGCGACCGGATCAAGGGGCTCCAGCCCAGGTGGGGAGACGGTCCCGGTTCTGGGCGGTAGCAGCCATAGGTGGGACCCCGGCAGCAGGATCACCTGCTTGCAGGCCAGCCGAAATGTATACAGAACCCCGTAGACCGTATACTCGTGCAAGCTGTAGCAGAAACCACGGACGATGCACTTCTGCAGGTGGCCCGCGGCTTCACTGAGAGATGGTCGGCGTGCCGGCGGTCTGCATCGATAGATGCGCTGACGACTCAGGTGCGTTCATCCGCGACGTCCGCATGACGGGTGATCGCCTGATGTACCGATGATCGCCGCACATACGACTTCCAAAAGGTACGGAACGTGTCTTCGGCCCTGCGGGCATCGCATGGCGATGTCGCCACGGAAACGTGAGCCACGATTCGAGGAATCAATGGGACTTCACCGACGACTTTGCTCGATCCGCGCACGGTTCACGACTGCGGCTGCGCTGTTCGCGTTGCTCGTCTTCAGCGCGATCGGGGTCGCCCTCGACATCGCTGTCCGTAAGACGATCGAAAGCCGGATGTGGACGCTCATGACACGAGCGGCAAGCGAGTGGATCGCCCGAATGAAGCCGGGCCACGTGCCGGCGCCGCGTTCGACGGCGAACGTCCCGCTCCTCCAACTCGTGGACTCCCATGGACGCGTGGAGGCGGCCTCTCGGGCGGCGCTGGGCAGGCCACCGTTGAGCAAGGCCCGTCCCACGTACAGCCACCACGCTCTTCATCTCGAGCGATGCTCACACGGCCACTGCATCCTGGTGACGGCGATCCGAATCTCGCCTCAGGAGGCCTCACTGCTCTGGCGAGGCGATCCCCATGTCGTCTACGCAGGAATGCCAGAGCCATTCACCCTGGCCGGCACCCGGCTGGGGCTCCTTATTTTGATCATGGTCGTGTTAGCGATCATCGTGACGACGTGGATCACCTGGGTCGTGGTGGGCAAGACATTCCGCCCAGTGGCGGACATCAGGGCTCGAGTATCCGATATCACCGTAAGTGACCTCCGGCTGCGTGTGCCCGAGCCGCCTCAAGATGACGAAATCGGACAACTGGCCCGCACCTTCAATCACACGCTGGCCCGCCTGGAAGCGGCTGTAGAGCACCAGCGGCATTTCGCCTCACTCGTTTCCCACGAACTCAGGACGCCCCTGGCCGCCCTGCAAGTTGAGCTCGACGAGGCACTGCTGTATCCGGACGAGGTCGATCCGCGCGCGACGATCGCCAGGAGTCTGTCGATGACCGAGAGATTACGCACAGTGATCGACGACATGTTGATGTTCGCCAGGGTTCGAACAGCTGCTGCGCCGCCCCCCGAACCCGTCAACGTCTCTGCGCTGATAAGCGACAAACTGATCACTACGTGCCGTGACGTCCCGGTGTTCACCCGCGTCGAGGATGACCTGAAGGTCTTGGGGAGCGGGTCACAACTGTGCGCCGTACTGAACAACCTGGTGGTCAATGCGCAGCGGCATGCCGACACTCGGGTCGAGGTCAGCGCGACACGCGTGGACGGCCACGTTGTCGTGTCGGTGACCGACGATGGCGATGGAATCGCCCCTTGCGACCGCGAACGAATCTTCAAACCGTTCGTCCGCCTGGATGACGGGCGCCAGAAAGATCCAAACGGCACCGGACTGGGCCTCGCCATCTCGCGAGAGGTCGCCGCCGCCCACCGAGGGACGTTACATGTCGAGGACTCGCCACGAGGCGCACGATTCGTCCTCCGCCTGCCGGCTCTGGAGACGAAGGATCCCCGACTTCCAGCCTCCGGAGATGGAACAGAGCTCCTTGACCTCGACAGTCCATGATCATCATCCGTAAGCGGCATTCCAGCGGTTCACCCGGCTCGACACCGCCCGCAGCTTGGATGCCGGCGGACCGCCCTCGGTGTGTCTCGCGCCTGGACGAAGTGCGGATTCCACGAACCACAGAATTTGATCTTGTGACAAGATCCCAGAATGCTGCGACTTACCGACTTCATCATCGACTGCCCAGACGCGATGAAACTGGCGGCCTTCTACTCCGAGGTGACGGGTCGCCCGCTCAAGGAGGGCAGCCACGAGAACTGGGCCGGTATCCAGTTCGGCGAGATCGAGCTGGCCTTCAACCCGGTGGAGGACTACCACCCCCCACAGTGGCCCGACAGCGAGCACCCCAAGCAATTCCACCTCGACTTCGAGGTCGACGACATCGAGGCCGAACAGAGCCGCGTCCTGGCCCTCGGGGCGTCCCTGCAGCAGGACTCCATCGGCTCCGACGGCTATGGCTGGCGCGTCTACACCGACCCCGTCGGTCACCCCTTCTGCCTCTGCCACAACAAGGGTGTCATCTGGACCGACCAGGGCCTCATCTGGCCCAAGCGCGCTTAGGGCGGCTCCAAGCGCTACAAGGGTGCGCGGCTGACCCGCTAGGACGTCACTTCGATACAGGACCTAGCTCAACTCTGAGCGGAACTGGTCGTCGCGCCATTCGTCGGGCCTGGGCTCGTTCTCGCGCGCACGCAGTTCAACCCGGCGGATCTTGCCGGACAGGGTCTTGGGCAGATCGGAGAACTCGATGCGGCGTACCCGCTGATAAGGGTTCAGCCGCTCGCGGGTGTGTTTGAAGATCGACAGTGCCGTCTCCCTCGTCGGCTCGTGCCCCGGCGCCAGCGCGATGTAGGCCTTGGGTACGGCCAGGCGAATCGGATCAGCCGCCGGAACGACGGCCGCCTCCGCCACTGCGGGGTGCTCGATCAGGACCGATTCCAGCTCGAACGGACTGATCTTGTAGTCGCTCGCCTTGAAGACGTCATCGGTGCGCCCGACGTAGAAGATGTATCCCTCACTGTCGATCGTGGCCACATCGCCGGTGTGGTAATAACCGCCGGCCATCGCCTCGGCGGTGCGTTCCGGATCTGACTGGTATCCCTTCATCAGGGACAGCGGCCTGCGGGCCAGTTCCAGGCAGATCTCTCCCTCGCCCGGCCCGATCAACGGCTTATGGGTGCCGACGTCGACCAGGACCACGGGAACGCCCGGCAGCGGACGACCCATCGAACCCGGCTTGACCTCGGCCCCGGGCACGTTGCCGACCTGCGCGGTCGTCTCCGTCTGCCCGAACCCGTCCCGGATCGTCAGCCCCCAGGCACGCCGGACCTGCTCGATCACCTCGGGATTCAACGGCTCCCCGGCGCCGACCGCCTCACGCAACCCCGCAGGACGTTCCCCCAACTCCGCCTTGATCAGCATCCGCCACACCGTCGGCGGGGCACAGAACGAGTTGACCTCACGCGCGCGGATCTGCCCCAGCAGCGCGGCGGAGTCGAAACGGCTGTAGTTGTAGACGAACACGGTCGCCTCGGCGATCCACGGCGCGAAGAAGCATGACCACGCGTGCTTGGCCCATCCGGGAGATGAAATGTTCAGGTGTACGTCACCCGGCAGGATCCCCAGGAAGTACATCGTCGGCAGATGCCCGACCGGATAGGACACCTGGGTGTGCTCGACCAGCTTCGGGCGCGACGTCGTCCCCGACGTGAAGTAGAGCAACACCGGGTCATCCACCGACGTCCGCGGATGCTTGATCGGCGCCCACTCCAGCGTCGCCGCCTCTCGCAGATCAGCCCAGCCGTCAGCCTGTCCGACACTGATTCGCGTGAACTCTCCCGGCACCTTACCCAGCCGCGCAGTGTCGGCCGCCTTGCAGATCAGATGCCGCGCACCACTGCGGGCGATCCGCTCGGCCACATCCGCCGCCGTGACGGCGGTCGTGGTGGGCAGCACGACCGCCCCCAACTTCATGATCGCCAGCATCGACTCCCATAGCTCCACCTGATTACCCAGCATCAGGAGAACCGGGTCACCCTTCACCACGCCGTTCGACGCCAGCCACGACGCCAGGCGATCCGACGCCCGAGCCATCTCATCGAAGCTCCGCTCGATCGCCGAACCGTCCTCCTCCACGACCGCCAGAGCCGGCCGGTCGTTGCCGCGCGCGATTGCGTCGAACCAGTCGACCGCCCAGTTGAAGCGGTCACCGAGCTGCGGCCACTGGAACTCCGCCACGGCCCGCCTGTAGTCACCCCGCATGGACAGGAGTTGGTCCCGGCTCGCCCGGTAAGCACTGGTGACGTCCATGGGGGGCTCCTCGGTTGAACGCTCGTAGAACGAGGATGCACACGTCACGTCTGAGCGACTAGCCCCGAACGGGGGTAGTCCAATCTTGCCCGTCAATCCGCGAAAGGCGTTCGCGCAATTGACGGCGTGACGTGATGGAGAGCTTCATGAACACCTTGCGCAGGTGGTAGTCGACGGTATTGGCGCTGATGTAGAGACGGGTGGCGATCTCCTGATTCGTCGCCCCATGCGCGGCCAGGGCGGCGATCTGGGCCTCTCTCGGGGTGAGCCCGTCGGTGGACTCCACGCTTCGCTTCGGTGGCCTGTGGCCTCCGGCGATGAGCTCGGCTCGAGCCCGCTCCGCGAAGTCGTTCGCTCCCATCGTCGTAAACATGGTGTGGGCCTTGGCGAGGTGGAGTCCGGCTTCGGTACGGCGGCGCACCCGGCGTAACCATTCGCCGTAGAGCAGGTGGGCCCGGGCAAGATCGGTGATGATCCCGGTGCCTTCGAGCAGCCGGATCGCCTCGGCGTAGTGCTGTTCGGGCTCGTCGGTCAGCAGAGCTCGGGACCGAGCGAGCAGTCCGAGCGCCCATGGTGTGCCCGCTGCGGCGGCGCGTTCGGCGAGCCGGTCCAGTACGGCCCGCGCGACGTCCGGTTGACCGCCACGCACGGCAGCCTCAAGCAGCTCGGGTAAGGGTGGAGTGTTGAAGAAGGCGAAGTCGTCATCGAACGCGCGGTGCGCCGCATCGAGAGCCTCGCGATAGTTTCCGCGTCCGAGTTCCAGCACGGCGAGCGCCGTTCTGGCCAGTTGCACCATGTGGCCGCCTACTGCTTGTGGTTCCGCAGGGCCGAGGCTCAACAGCCTGGCGGCGGCCTGCCGGGTGCGGGTCTCGTCACCCTGCCACGCCAGGAGCAGCACTTCCCCCGGCGAGCCAACGCGTGAACTCCCGATGACGGCCGACAGTTCATCGCACTCTGCAAAAAGCAGGCCGGCAGCCGCGAACTGGCCCCGCCAAATCCTCAGCATCGCCTGGCAGTGCAGCGCCCTTCGCAGGACCTGCAGGTCGCCTCGTTCCCGGGCCCGGTCGGCTTCATTGACGGCGATCGTGCTGATCGCCTCGTCGTCCCAGAGTTGCATCGCCGCAGTGCCGCTCAGGACGAGCCATGAAGAGGGTTCTTCCTCGGGGGTGCGCCGGCGGATCGCAGTCAATGCGGCTCGGAGGAACGGCGCGGAGGCGTCGAACCCCTCGATGACCGCCGTGGCATGACCCCTCAGCAGAGTCCGGGCGCCGGACTCCGACTGCTCGCTGTCACGGACGAAGCGCAACGCGAATTCCGCCAGATCGTGGAGGCTCTTGTCCGTCACCGTCCAGGGGGAGATGGCGGCAGCCTCGAACGCCGCCAGCAGCGACTCCGTCACCGGGGCGATGTGGTGGTCTTGGAACAGGGTCGCCGCCCGGAGAAGGACCCCGATCGCCTGCTCCGACCTGGACGTGTGCAGGAGCAACATCCCGCGCAGTCGCATGGCGTCCGCCGCCGAACCGTCATCGAGGGCGGGCTCCGCCTGGTCCAGCAGATGCTCGGCACGCTGAACATGGCCTGCGGCCTGCGCCGCGCCCGCCGCCGCCACGAGCCGTGCGGTGCGCTTCGCCGGGTGTGGGGACAGGCCCGCGGCATGTGCCAGGAGAGTCGCCTCCGCGGCGAAACCTCCCCGGAGACGTGCGTGATGAGCCGAGCGTTCGAGTTCGGCCGCGACATCCTCGTCCAGATGGGCGGTCGCCGCAGCGAGGTGCCACGCACGCCGGTCGGCGTCGGTGTCTCGATCTGTCATGGCCGCCAGTGCGCTGTGGACGGCTCGCCGGAGGCCGTCGGCCGCACCGCCGTACACAGCTGAGCGCATCAAGGGGTGCCGGAAGCCGATCACACGATGTGTGTTGATCAGACCAGCGGTCACGGCGGGTTCGGCCGCCGAGATCAGATCCGGTGCGCCGCCGGAGGCCTTGAGGTGCAGTACGGTCCGCCATACGAGGCCGGGGTCCCCGGTGGGGTCGGCGGCCGTGACGAGCAGGAGTGTCCGGGTGTGCTCGGGCAGCATCCCGACCCGGCGCAGAAAGCCGGCCTCCAGCTGTCGTCCCATCGGCAGCCGTTCCGAGAGGGGGATGGGCGGCTCCCGGCGGGCGATCAGTTCGCGACCCAGTTCGCAGATGGCCAGCGGATTGCCGCCCGTCTCGATCACGATCCGGTCGGCGGTGCGTGGGTCGAGCCTGTCTTTGACGGTCGACGCGAGAAGGGTGTGCGCGGCTTGTGTGGCAAGTCCGGTCACAAGGTGTGTGGGTAAGTCGTCCAGCGCGGTGAGTCCGTCGGTTCCCCGGAGACCGACGAGGATGGCGACGCGGTCGGCCTGCAGACGCCGCGCGACGAAGGCGAGTGTGCGGAGGGACTCGTCGTCGAGCCACTGCGCGTCGTCGCACACGCACAGCACCGGCCGTGTCTCAGCGTGGTCGGTGAGCAGCGTGAGCACCGCCAGGCCAACGAGAAAGGGGTCGGGAGCGATGCCTTCCGCCATGCCGAAGGCGCTCTCAAGCGCGGCACGTTGAGGAATGGGAAGGCCGCTGAGCCGGTCCAGAAGAGGCAGCATCAATCGGTGCAGACCGGCATATCCGAGCTCGGATTCCGCCACGACCCCGGTGACGCGGAGCACCCGCATTCCCGTCGCCGACTCCATCGCGTGGTCGATGAGAGCGGACTTGCCGATACCGGCTTCGCCGCGGAGCACAATTGTCCCGCTCTTGCCCCGTTTGGCGGCTTGAAGCAATCCCGCCAGAAGTTCTTTTTCGACTTCCCGGTCTAGGAGTTGCATGGTCGGAGCCTATCCGCCCGCTTTTGATCGAGTCACGATCAAGTAGCGCGCTCCAACAGAATGATCAGGTGGTGGGCGGCACTCTGCGCATTTACTGCCAGTAGCACTTCCTGCCGTACTCGGCGTCGAGGGCGTCATCCAGGCCGTCGGCCCAGGAGTGAAGCGCCACTCCCCCGGTGACCGCGTCGGCTATTTCTTCTCGATGGGCGCCTACGCGACCGAACGCCTTGTCGCCGCGGAGTCGCTCATCCCGATTCCGGAAGACATCGGAGCAGACCAGGCGGCCGCGTTCCTGGCCAAGGGATTGACCGCCTGGATGGGAATCAGGGCATTGCATCAGGTCCAGCCCGGTGAGGTGATCCTGGTCCAGGGGGCATCCGGCGGGGTGGGCTCCATCCTCTCGCGCTGGGCGAAGGACTTGGGCGCGACGGTCATCGGAGTGGCCGGCTCGAAGGAGAAGTTGCCCCAGGTGCAGGCCGGTGCCGACCACGCGCTGCTTGCAACGGACCCTGACTTTCTCGCCACGGTGCGAGAGGTGACGGCCGGCGGCGTGGACGTCGTGTACGACCTCGTGGGCCAAGCAACCGCCGAGTTGTCCGCACAGGCCGTCCGTGACGGCGGGAAGATCGTCACCATCGGCGCCGCCTCGGGCCCGCCGCGGCATTATGCATCGCTTCAGGGTAAGCGTGGAATCCGGCTGGTCGGCGGACCGACCGGACGTCGACCTCGTCGGCGTATCCCACCTCCTCGGCTGGCCGAAGGCGGAAGGAAGCAACGAACAAGCAGGTCCGAGCCTCGTGGACAGGCGTAAGCCGGATTCCAGGGGGCTCGGACCTGTGTCAGGTCCCCGTGCCTTAGAGGTGTGGTGAGCATGGCCCGAAACGTAGGCTTAATAATTTCCTTCGTCAAGTATTGATTCATGGGCGAACGGGTCCTACGCTCGGCGGCACTCACAGGCTTCCCCGCCAGACTTTGAGGACCCCCCATGCCCGTTGTCGCCCTTCGTGCCGTTTCCCCTGGCCACCGCGCGCGATCACTCACTTTCCTCCTCACTCCGTCGCGTCATGCGTACTCAACGGAGAGAGTCCTTATGGACGAGTTCGGCAAGGCGCCAGGCGACCTCCCCTGATCGGGTCGGGTTCACGGATGCCGACCGTGTACGCCGGAGTCGCGTCCAGTTGATTCAGGCCGGTCGACGAGCCTCTCGTCGGTGCGCGGCCGTCCAGCTCTCCAGCCGACCAGAGCGGGCGCATGCGCCCACCCGAGCCGGACCTGCACGTGCGCTGCCTCGTGCGAGTGCGCCGCGCGATCGGAGACGCGTCCCGGCATCAGAACGGCGATCCCGAGCGGTCGCCACTGCGCAGTTGAGTGCGCTGAGGCATCCGGCTCCGTGCTCGCCGACGCAGGCATCCCACTGCCCACCCCTCGACCCGCGTCAGGCGGTGCTCCTCGACATCACGAGGCTGCCATCACTGATCGCTCCACCGGGCGGCCCACCGCCGCACGGCCATCGTGGCCCGGACCACACCGAAGAGGAGAAGATCGCTTGAATCGATATACGAGGACGCGCCGAGCGCTCATGGTGATGAGCGTCGCGGCGATGGCCGTGGGACTCACACTCGGCGAGGTCATGCCGGCGTCCGCGACCCGGGCCGGCATCGGCCTGACGGCGTCCACGACCGCAGCGCCGAGCACCGCGCCCACTCCGTCGACGACGCCGTCGACGACACCCGCGTCCGACACGGTGCCGACCCCGACGCCGAGGAAGCCACTCGCGTCCACCGCCGACCCGTGGGCCACGCGGCCGTACATGGGGTGGAGCAGCTACAGCATGCAGGTCTACTCCGGGAACTCGAAGTGGATCACCGGCGAGCAGCTCATCAAGCAGTCCGACGCGATGCACGCCAAGCTGCAGAAGTACGGCTACAACTACATCAACGTCGATGCGGGATGGAACGACGGGGTCGACGCCAACGGGCGGCCCAAGCCCAGCACCACGCTCTATCCGCAAGGCCTGCAGAAGATCATCGACCACGTCCACGCGAACGGTCAGAAGTTCGGGCTCTACATGATCCCGGGCATCTCCCCCGACGTTTACAACGCGAACCTGCCGATCGCCGGGGCCCCGGGATGCACGACGCACGACATCGCCGCGCAACCGCTCCGCCCTTCCGACTACTGGAAGATCGGCTACAAGATCGACTTCTCGAACCCGTGCTCACAGAAATACATCGACTCGATCGTCGACCTGCTCGCGCAGTGGGGTGTCGACTTCGTCAAGTTCGACAGCGTCACGCCCGGATCCGGGGTGAGCGACCTCTCGCTTGACGCCCGAGACGACGTCGCGGCTTGGTCGAAAGCCCTCAAGGCGCACAAGATCTGGTTCGAACTGTCGTGGGCGCTCGACCCGAACTACGCGGACTACTGGCGATCCATGGCCAACGGCTGGCGGGTCCAGTGGGACGTCGAGTGCTACTGTCCCAATGACGCGCTCACGAACTGGGACAACATCGCCCGGCTTTTCCCGACCGAGGCGACCTGGTGGCGTAACGGCGGAAACGGCGGCTGGAACGACCTCGACTCGCTTGACGTCGGCAACGGCAAGATGGACGGCCTGACCCGCGACGAACGCCAGACGGCGATGACGCTGTGGGCGACCTCCGCCGCGCCGCTGTACACGGGCAACGACCTGACAGACCTCGACGCCTACGGGCTCAGCCTGCTCACCAACCCGGAGGTCATCGCCGTCGACCAAGAAGGAACGCCGGCGCGCCCGGTCTCGACCGCGACTCAGCAACAGGTGTGGTACGCGCTCAACTCCGACGGCAGTTACACCGTCGCGCTGTTCAACCTCGGCCGGACCGATAAGGACATCACCGCGAACTGGGCCGACATCGGTCTGACCGGCTCCGCCACCGTGCGCGACCTGTGGGCGCGCAAGAACCTCGGCCGTTTCCGCACCGGGTTCACCGCCTCGGACGTCCCCATCCACGGGGTACGGCTCCTCAAGGTGACGCCGCAGTCCGGCGCCGAAGTCAGTGTCAACGACGACGCGCTCCGCGTCGGCTATGCCGGTGAGTGGACCCGCAACGGCGGAAACGAGGTGGCCGCAACCACCCAACCACTCGACGTCAACGTCACCGACACCGGCACCGCGGCGCCGCCGTCGGCATCGGGCCCGACCCGGACCACCACACTCGACGACACCGCCTCCGGCATCGTCTACACGGGATCGTGGTCGCAAAGCACCGGACGGGGCCTGGGCGACTACGGCGACGGCGTGCACTACACCGAACACGACGGTGACTCGTTCCAGCACACCTTCGTGGGCACGGGCGTCTCCTACATCACCGAAATGGACACCTCGCAGGGGAACGTCGATGTCTACATCGACGAACAGTTCGTGAAGACCGTGAACACCGGGCGCGATTCAGGACAGCCGCGCCTCGCGCAACAGACGGTATTCAGCGTGAACGACCTGCCCAACGGAAGCCACACGCTCAAAGTCGTCAAGAAGTCCGGGTCTTTCATGCTGCTCGATCGCATCGACGTGATCCAGCCGAGTCTCATCGACCCGTCGGCGGTGTCGTTCGACAAGAAGGCCCCCGCGGACGTGCAGGTGAAACTCCTGCGCGACGGCAGTGAGTTCGCCGGGGTTTCGCTCAATGGCACAGCACTCAAGGAAGGGACCGACTACACCCTGTCAGGGTCGACGGTGACCCTGCCGGCCGGCTATCTCGCCACGCTGCCTGTCGGCGCGGCGAAACTGGACTTCGCGTTCCGCGGGGACAACCTCGACGACGTCCACGCCACGACCCGCAACGGCGACTCGGTCTCGTACACGTTCGCGGGCACAGGCGTCGACTGGATCACCGCCACCACGCCTGATCAGGGGCTCGTCGACATCTACGTCGACGGCGAACTCGTCAAGCGCGTCGACACGCACAGCGACACACGCTCGACGCAGCAGAAGGTGTTCAGCGTCTCAGGGCTCACGAAGGCGCAGCACACCTTCATGGCGGTGAAGGCATCGGGCGACGTGATGCGCACCGACGTCATCCGTTACACCACCCGATGATCCGGGGAGGGCCGGGGCGTCGGGTGACGCTCCGGCCCTCCTTCGCGACGACGGAGGTTCCGCAGAAGCCCGTGATGACCTACGCGCCGCACGCTAATCCAGGGGGCTCCGCAGAAGGCGGCTTTGGCACGAACTGAAGTTCGCGGCGCTTCCCGACAGAGGATCACCCAGTAGGTGGTCGCTACCATTCGTCCCCTTTGCCACTGCTTTTCGGCGCGTGTGTTCCACTGACCTGGGGGGACTCCAGGATGAGTGCAGGACGCCGATTACCCATCGCAACACGAATCACCCTGTTCACCGGGGTGGTCGCGGCGCTGCCGGCTGTGCTCGCGACGATGCTGATGTTCACCGTGGGCCATTTCGCCACCAAGCACCTTGCCAAGGAGAACGCCGTGATCGGCGCTCGCGTGGCCATCCGGGTGGAACGGGGCCAACCGGTGAACCGCCCCCTCACGCTCAGCCCGTCCCGCAGCGTCCAAGTCGTCGACGCACAGGGTCGGGTGGCCGCCTCGACCGAGAAACTACGAGGCAAGCCGGCCATGGCCGCGTTCGCGCCCAATGGTCACAGGCCCGCCACGTCCGTCGTGTGCGGCGGAGTCTTCCCGCAAGGCGATTGCTACACCGTCGTCGCGCGGCCGGCTCATCACGCAGGCGAGAACTGGATCGTCTACAGCGCCTCCCCGGTGATCCCTCCGTGGATCGATCCCCGGCTCGCCGGCCTGGTAGGAGGAAGTACGGTGCTGCTCGCAGCGGCCGTCACCTACCTTGGCTACCGGTTCGCCATCGCCTCGCTCAAGCCGGTGAACGCCATCCGAGCCGAACTCGACGAGATCGACGCGACCTGCCCTGGCCGCCGAGTCTCCATACCGCCCAGCGATGACGAGATTCACGATCTGGCCGTAAGCGTGAACAGGCTTCAAGCCGCCATGGATCAGCAGCGTCAGTTCCTCTTCGACGCCTCACACGGTCTGCGCAGTCCGATGGCCACGATGCGGGCCGATGTAGTGGATGCGCTGTACGCACCGACGAAGACCAATGTGACCGACGTCGTGATCACCATTCTCAACAGCCTGGACCGAATGCAGGCGATCACGCACGATCTGTTGACCCTCGCAGGTTTGGACGCGGGGGTGCCGGGCGCACGCCAGCTGATCGACCTGGCTGCACTGGTCATCGCGGAGCACCGGATCCGCCGACCTTCAGCGAAGACGCTCGAAGGCTCGCTCGACTATGGCGTGCTCGTGATCGGCGACCCCCTACGACTGGGCCGCCTGCTCAACAACCTTCTCGACAACGCCGAACGTCATGCTGAAACCACGATCACCATCACCCTGCGCCGCGAGCCGGGCGACGAGAACGGCGATCAACGCTTTCCCCAGGGTGCCGCCGTACTGGAGGTGCTCGACGACGGCGCCGGCATCGAGCCGGACAAGCGCGAAGTAGTGTTCCAGCGGTTCATCCGGTTGGACGCGGCTCGCGACAAGGATGTGGCAGGCACCGGACTGGGCCTGCCGATCGCCCGCCAGTTCGCTGAAGAAGGCGGAGGAACCCTCTGCGTCGAGGACAGCCCTCGCGGTGCACGCCTCGTCCTCCGGCTCCCGCTGTACCTGACAGCAAGCCACCTCTCGTAGAGATCCACCACCTCGACGGCAAGTGCGGAAACAGTCTGGCGACGTGCTGCAAATCGGCCGTCGCGGGCGGTAGCCGTCCTCAGCAGGGAATTGTGATGACCAGCGAGGTCCCGCTTCCGACCGGGCTGGTGACCTCCATTTCGCCGCCGATCACCGCAACGCGGTCCTTGAGGCCGATGAGCCCCGAGCCACAGCGGGGGTCGGCTCCTCCGATTCCGTCGTCGCGGATCCAGAGCCGCAGGACCGTCACGTCAACGGTGAGGTGGACGTGCACCACTGAAGCCTGCGCATGCTTGGCCGCGTTCGTGAGTGCCTCGGAAACGATGTAATAGACGGCGGTTTCGACGTGCTCGGGCTGCGACCCGATGTCGCCGACGTTCAGCTCGACCGGCAGGCAGGAGCGGCGCGCCAGCATTTTGAGGGCGGGGCAGAGGCCCCCTTGGGACAACATCGCCGGGTGCAGGCCACGGGAGAGCTCCTGGAGGTCTTCGACAGCGCCGGTCAGGCCTTCGACCATGCGCGACAGGCGGGCCTGAAGGTCGGGCGGCGCAATGGCTTCGACTTGCCGCAGTTCCAGCCCGAGCGTGACAAGACGTTGCTGCGCTCCATCGTGCAGGTCGCGCTCGATACGGCGGCGGGATTCATCGGCGGCCGCGATGATGCGGGCGCGGGAGGCGGTGAGTTCGGCTCGGCTCTGCGCGTTGGCGATCGCGGTCCCGAGGAGTTCGGTGAACTTCATCATGCGCTCCTCGATCGCCTCGGGTTGCGGGCCCTCCGCGCGCGAAAAGGCGATCATCACGCCCCACAGCCGGCTCTCGACCATGATCGGGCTGCCCACCGCCGAGCCGGGCGCCCACTCGCGTGTATGCCCGAAGAGCTCGCTGTCGTCGGTAGTGCACCGGGCCGGTTTCCCGGTTTCCCACACCAGCCTCGCCACCGGCACGTCTTCGATCGGCCGGCGTGAGCCATGCGGCACGAAATGGTCCAGGCCATCATGATCATCCCAGTGGCTCAGCATGGTCAACGTGCCGTCTACCTCGAACCGAGTCATGTCGGTGTGTCGTGTGCCCATGATGCGGCCCATCTCGCGGGTGACCGCGTTGAACACCTCGGATGGGCCGGCGCCACCGGCGACCAACGTCGCGACGCGTCGGAGCGCGGCCTGTTCCGCTGCGACGACCTCGCGATCGCAGGCCGCGCCCAGCAGGGCCTGCAGCGACGGCACCACCTGCTGGTGCAGCCGCAGCAACGTCGGCTCCGGCAGGTCCGTGGGGATCAGGAGGGTGGCGATCTGGGTGGCGCCGTCGCGCATCGGGAGCGCCCCGTATCGCCCGGTGGCGGCGACCACTGCGGGCTCGATCGCCGCGTAGCGCAGGTCCAGGGCCTGGGCCAGGCGCTGTGCTGCCGCCGGAAGTGCGGTTCGCAGGTCCTCCGCGCGCAGCAGCAGGTGGGCGAGGTCGGCGGCGAGGTCGGCCGTGCGACGCTGCTCTTCCGCCTCCACGGCCCGCGACCGGGCCAGGTCCCCGACGAAGCCGGCCAGCAGCGCGGTTGCGAGGAAGACCAGGGTCGTGACGAATTCCCCGCTGCCGGTCAACGTCCACTGATTGAAGGGCGGCAGGTGAAAGTACTCATAGGCGAGGGCGCTGGCCACCGCGGTCGCCAGTCCGGGCCCCAGCCCGAACACGGTCGAGATCAGCACCACGCCGAGCAGGTAAACGACGCCGAGCGAATTCGGGGGCACGAAGTGCCGGAGCGGGAAGAGCAGCAGGGTCACCGCGGCAACGCATGCACTGCCGGCCAGGACACCGACCGGCAGTGATGGAGCCTGGCGCAGCAGCGACGACGGCAGCCTCAATTGGCCTGATCTCCGTGTGCACCGCACGACATTTCCAGGTCGCCGTAGAACGGGTGGCCACCAGCAGATGGTCCCAGGCCGACACATCCGGGGCCTGCTTATGCGAAGTCGGCCAGGCTGACAAGCATGCGCTCCGATGGGGAGCCGAGCTTGGCCTGGGCCACGAAGAGGAGGTGGCCGGGATTGTTCTCGATGGGGAATTTCTGGCGCCAGAGATTCAGGTCGCCGAATTCTCTGTGGCGCAAGGGCCAGGATGCCTGCGTTGCGACGCCCACATCATGGCGTGCCCAGAGTCGGCGGAAGTCGTCGCTGTTGTCTGCCACTTCCTCGGCGAGATCGCGTACAGAGGGGTCCGCGACCACTACCGTCATGGCACGCAGATGAGCGACCTTGAAGGCTGCTTCCCCCTCCCAGTTCACAAAGAACTCGCGGGATTGTGGATTGAGGAAGGTGAACCGAATCAGGTTGTCGATGTGCTCGTACCCCTTCCATAGGGCGGTGGACAGCCGGTTGCGGACGAGGACATCCAAGCGGTGGTTCACCACCAATGCGGGTGCGTGCGTCCAATGTTCCATCAGCCGAACTATGTCCGGGGCGACGGACCGCTGGATGCACTCTTGCTTGCACGCTCGCGGGCGCGCGAGATCGTGAAGATGCGCGGTGGCGGCCGGGTCGAGGCGGAAGACCCGCGCCAGGGCGTCGATGACCTGCTCCGAGGGGTGGCGCTGTCTGCCCTGCTCCAGGCGCGTGTAGTAGTCGACGCTGACTCTGGCCGACATCGCGACCTCCTCGCGGCGCAAGCCCGGCGTCCGCCGCCGGGAGTCGGCGCAGGGCGTTTCCGCTTCGGCAGGGGTCACAAGCAGCCGTCTTGCCCTGAGGAACTCTCCAAGCGGGCTTTTGCTGCACATGTCGCCCTCCCACCGTGCGATCGCGAGTGAACCGCTCTCGAACCAGGCAGCGGATCGGATCGTCGCGATCATGGCTGTCCGCTTCCCGCGGCCGCGGTCGCTTCCAGGATTCCGCCGCGCAGGCTCCCCGTCTTCGAGGGCAGCGTGGAATCCCGCTGTGCAGTCAGCACCCATCGCGGACCCGGCTGGCCTGACCTCCCGTCGTCCTGCTAGCCGGAAGGCCTGGCGCCTCAATTCGGCCCCGATTCCGGCAGCCACGGAAAAGAGTCACGAACGGAAAGCCGAGGCTGACGAATATCGTGCCGGTTGGCGGCCATGAAACGCCACGTGACTCGTTGAACCCCTGATCGCGTCTGTGGCGGCGATCGTGCACCGGTCCACCTGAACGAACTCGAGATGACCTTCCGGTAAACCGCTGAACCGCATCTGCGAAAGACCGGTTTCCGTATCAACGGGGATCTTGTTTTCGGTTACGTCATTATCGAATTTTCAGGCCATTCGGGCCTGTAGCGGCCGACGGCCGCGTAGTAGTTTGCTCCAATGCCTAAACCACGTAAAACGGGTTGGTCAACTGTTCTGAGACGCAAGGCGGTCTGGTTGGCCGTCGCCGCAGTAGTCGCCACCGGGTTACCGGCGGGAGTCGGGTCGTCATTCGCATACGCGTCGGATTCCCACAGGGCCGACAATGCCGTCATTGTCTGGGACCGCAACGCCCAGACGGCGATCTGGGACATCGCCGGTCAACAGCCGCAGGTCCAGGCACGCAGTTTCGCGATGGTCCACGGAGCCGTATACGACGCGGTGAACGCGATCGCCGGCACCCCCTACCAGCCGTACCTGACCGCGCCTGCCGTCAAGGGAAAGGCGTCGACGGACGCGGCAGTCGCGACCGCGGCCTTTCGCGTGCTGAACGCGCTGTTCCCGGCTCAGCAGGAGAGGTTGAAGACGCAGTACGACGAGTCGCTGGCCGCGATTCCCGACAATCCCGCGAAGCAACGGGGGATCACCGTGGGCGATCAGGCGGCCTCCGCCATGATCGCTGCGCGGAAGAACGACGGAGCGTTCGGAAGCCAGACCTGGCCCGTCGGCACCCAGCCTGGACAGTGGCGGCCGACGCCTCCCACGATGGCCAACGACGGAGCGTGGGTCGGTTACCTCAAGCCGTTCCTCATCCCCAGCGCGTCCATGTTCCGCACGTCCGGCCCGCCGGCGCTCACCAGCAGCCAGTACGCCCGGGACTTCAACGAGGTCAAGACGATCGGCTCGGTGACCAGCACGGTCAGGACCGTCGACCAGACGCAAGCCGCGATCTGGTGGCATGACCGGCATCTGGCCGAATGGGAGATCAAGCGGCAGCTCGCGACGACGCAGCGACTGAACGCTCTCCAGACGTCGCGGATGTTCGCGATGGTCGATCTGGCCGAAGCCGATGCCACGATCGCCTGCTACAACGAGAAGGCGGCGTGGACCTTCTGGCGGCCGGGCACCGCGATCCAGCTGGCCGACACCGACGGCAACCCGGAGACGGTGGCCGACCCCACCTGGATGCCGTTGCTCGTCACGCCGCCGCACCCCGATTTCACGTCAGGACACACCTGTTTCACCGCCGCGAGCATGTCGGCGTTGAGGAACTTCTTCGGCCGGGACGACATCCCCTTCAGCGGCTACAGCGCCGACTCGGGTACTACCAGGCACTTCAGCAGCTTCTCGCAGGCGATCGACGAGGTCATCAACGCCCGCATCTGGGGCGGCATCCACACCCGCACGGCCGACATACAGGGCGCGAAGATCGGCAGGCAGGTCACCGCGTACATGGTCGGACACTACTTCCGGCCCACGAGGTAATCGCCCCGGCAATCACCGGCCGGGCGTCGACCGCGCCCGGCCGAGTGTCGTCTTTCACGCTCTCCTCTCCTCCAGGACCTCCGACGCGGGCCGGCGGACGCTGCTGGTGTCGTCGAGTGCGAAGCCCAACCTCAGGATCATTTGCGGGAAGGTTCCCCCGCAGACATGTCGCCGGATGAACTCCCGCAGATCGCGCATCTCCAGTGCCTGAGTATGGAACGCCGCGCTCAAGCCGTAGGCGGACGCATGGAGAAGCACGCGCTGCAGGGACTGTCCCGCGACCAGCCAGTCCTCGCGGGAGTCACCCGTAGTGGTCAGCACTGTGACCAGCCCGGTCTCCGACGACAGTGCCAGATCGTCCTCGCTCCCCCACCTGTTTCCCCCGGCGTAGTCGCGCTGCGCGAAGTGCTCCGGCCGGGTACGCCTCGGCGCCGCCGGATAACTGCGTGCCGGGATGCCGTCGCGCCTCGAACTGCCCGGGGGCCTGGCCCAGCGCATCATCTCCAAGGTGAACGCCCGATCCTGAGCCTCGATCTCCTGCGCCGCGCTGGTGAGCGCGGCGAGCACGCGCATGGTGGATTCCGCCCGCACAAGCACGAGCGCCGCCCCTTCGGCACTCGCATCGGCGGTGAGGGCATCGATCACAGGATCGGGTACGGGTAAGGCGCTGAATCCGGCTCGGTGAGTCCTGCGCAGTGGAATCTCACCGTGAAGCAGGCAGGCGTCCTCATCACCCCTCACATTCGATCGAGGCCGGACGGTGGCGAGCAGCGAAGGCCGGTCAGGATCCGGCAGCACCCTGACCGCCGGCTCGTAACCGAGCGCACTCAATGTGATCCGCACGTTGAAGAGCGCGGCACCACAGCTGATCAGCATCTGCCGTCCGGTGGCGTCGGCGACGTGCAGTTTCCTGTCCGTATCCGCCCGCAGGCTGATCTCGTCGCCGGTCAGAGCGAATGACCACGGCTGGGTGTTGTGCACTGACGGCGCCCAGATCGCGGCCTCGATCGCGGCATGGGCAGCCCCGGCGACCGCGTTCGATGTTCGCGTGTTCACAGCCATCTCCCATTGACATGTGGGTACGCCCGTTCGGCGCGCTAGAGAAGAGGCGGGGGCACGAGGAGGTCGTCGAAAACGAAGGCGAGGTCGGCTTTGACGTCGACGACGCCGTCGATGTCGCGCACAGCCTCGAGCAGGGGCAGCAGTTGTGAATGCCTGGGAATCCATCCCCGCAGCCTGACAACGCCCGCCTCGACGGAAATCCGCAGTTCGGCGGGGTCGGCGTCCAGCACTCTCGCCACGATCTCGATTTCTCTGGTGATGTCCTCCGCCGACCGCTCGAACACCTTGAGCAGATCACCCTGGTGCACCGTTCCGACGATGCGGCCGGTCGCCCGATCGACGACGGGCAGTTGTTTGATGTGTCCGCTGTGCATCAGCCGGGCCGCCTCGTCCACCGGGGTCTCGCCTGCCACGGTGATCGCGGGACTCGTCATGAGATCGCGCGCCGTCATGCCTGCGGCCTTGCGGTGCTCCGCCCACCTCTTCGGGAGCCGGATGAACCGGGGGCCGCGCCTGGCCGTCACCTTGAGAAGAAGATCGTCTTCCGACACCACCCCCACCGGGCGCCCGCTCTCGTCGATCACCGTGACCGCGCCGACTCCGTACCGCTTCATGATGCCGGTCAGGTCGGCGAACGACGCGTCCATGCGGGCGGCGACGGCGACCTTGCCCATCACGTCCTTCACTTCGAGCGCCATGTCGGGCCTCCCTGCTCGGCTCCCGTTCGCCTCACTCAGAGCCTCGCCCGGGCGGCCTCCGCCCCGACAGCGGTGAAGGTCCTGTCCGCCGGGGACTTTCGGCCACAATCTTCCCGGCCGATCGACGCTCCGACTGCCGGTCCGGTGGCGGAGACTCCTGTGTTCGTCGCACGGCCCCGCAGAGCGGATCGGCATGCAGGTCATCTCTTCGGCGCACGGACGACGGCCAGTGGGCAGCGTGCGTGGTGAAGCATCGCCTGGCTGATCGAGCCGAGAACCAACCCCGCGAACTCACCGGCGCCGTGAGAACCCACGACCAGAAGGTCCGCCCCCTCGGAAGCCCGTCTGAGCACATCAGCCGGATGACCTTGCACGACGTCCTCGGTCACCTCCACCTCGGGGTGGCGCTTCCGGTGCTCCACCAGGGCCTCCTCCAGCAGGCGGATCCCGATCCGCTCGTCGTCGGCGGGATCCATCATCGGCACGACGGCTCCGCCGGCGCTCCACATCCACAGACTCCAGGCGCGGACGGCACGAAGCCCCGCACCACGGAGCGCGGCCTCGGCGAAGGCGAATTCCAGGATCGCGGCGCCTTCGGGCGAGCCGTCGACTCCGACGACCACCTCGCCGCGTGGCGGCGAGGCCGGCTGCCGCACGACGACGACATCACAGGACGCGTGCCCTGCCACACCGTGAGCGACCGAACCGAGCAGTAGCCCCCGGAAACCGCCGAGTCCGTGGTTGCCGACCACGAGCAGGTCCGCATCCCCGGCCGCCTGGATCAGAGCCGAGCGCGGATCACCGGCGAGGAGCGCGTGGTCGACCTCGACATCGGGTGCCTCCCGGCGGGCGCGTTCGACCCCTGCCATCACCACCTGTGTGCCGCTGTCCCGCATCCACTCGGCGATCTGCTCGTGGGATTTCTTCACGGCTCGTTTGAACGCCCATTCGGGCAGGGCGTATACGACCTTCAGCGGCACGCCGCGCAGTGCGGCCTCCCTGCTTCCCCACCCTGCGGCCTCGAGGCCCGCCTGCGATCCGTCGACCCCAACGATGATCATTTGCTCCTCCTCTCTTGCCGTCCTACCTCCATGACATGCGGCGGAGGAAGCGAATCTGAAGCGCCGAAGGTCCATCCGGCCGGGGACCTCCGCCCCCTCGGCCCTGCTCAGCCGAGCTCTGCCGACAGGACGCCCGCGACAACCTGAACCGCCGACCAGACAGGGGCGGAGAACGGTGCGCCGATGGAAAAATCGCCGCCCTCGATCCCGAAAACGACAAGCGTGGCCGGCATGAGGCCGAGTGCCTCGCCCGGCCCCTCGTCACCGCGATCCGCGTTGCCGCAGCCGATCACCACGGTCCTATTGGGCGTCGACATGGAGATCCAGGAAGTGAGGAAGGCGTATTTGGCAACGAAAGGGGCTAAAGTCACCGTCGCGTGCGACGTGCGGCCCTTGGCGGACGAGTCACCCGGAAGCTCTGCCGGGCCAGACCCATGAGGTCGCGGAGCGACCACGAAGGCCGGGAGGGCAGGGCGCGATCAGCCAGGCCGAGAGTCCCTCCTCGAGAGGGACTTCGACCCTGTCGGCGCAGCGGGCACCAGCGGAGCCTGTGCCTATGAGACGGACTCTCCCAGAGGAATGTGATGTCCTGCTGCGCGACGGCGGCGTCGCGCATGTCCGCCCCCTGCGGCCCGGTGATCGGGAGGCGCTGCACGAACTCGTCGACAGGGTCTCCGGGCGCTCTGTCTACATGAGATTCGCCGTCGGGGGCACCGCCACGGCACACGCCTACGTGGACCGGATGATCGGGCCCGACTATCGGGGCCAGGCACTGGTCGCGATCATGTCGGGCCGAGTGGTCGGCGTCGCGGAATGGGTCGGCGGCGACGCGGCCGATCAAGCCGACCTGGGTGTGCTGCTCGACGACGCGGCGCATGGAAACGGGCTCGGCACGGTGCTCTTGGAACATCTGGCCCTGAACGCGGCGGAGAACGGCGTCAAGGAGCTCGTCGCCGATGTACTCGCCGAGAACAGGCCGATCATCCAAGTGATCGAGGACGCGGGCCTGGACGTGCGACGCCGTCATACCGACGGGTGGGAGGAGTTCCGGATCTCCACGGGCACCACCGCCGAGTTGCTGACGGCGATCGACGCCCGGGCGCACGAGGCGGAGCGCAATTCCATGACCGGCCTGTTCGCCGCCGGGTCCGTAGCGGTGATAGGGGCGGGCCGCGACCCCGCCAACGTCGGCCACCGCGTGCTGCGCAACCTGATCGCAGCCGGCTTCGCCGGCCCGATCTATCCGATCAACTCCAAGGCCGACGAGGTGGAGGGCCTGGAAGCCTATCCCGACCTGTCCGCCGCCCCCGGGCAGGCAGAGCTCGCCGTCGTCGCCGTCCCGGCCGCCGCGGTGCTGGACGTCGCCCGCGACTGCGCACGACACGGCGTACGCAGCCTGGTCGTGGTCAGCGCGGGCTTCGCCGAGGCGGGGCACGCCGACCGGGAAGCCGAACTGCTGAAGATCTGCCGCGCGGCGGGAATGCGCCTGGTCGGCCCGAACTGCCTGGGCGTGGTGAACACGGCCACGGGGCTCAACGCGAGTTTCCTCCCCCATCAACCGACAGCGGGGAACCTGGCGCTGATGTCGCAGTCCGGCGCCATCGCTGTCGGGATGCTCGACCGGGCAGCCCAGATGGGCCTCGGCGTCTCCTCCTTCGCCTCCGTCGGCAACAAGGCCGACATCAGCGGCAACGACCTGCTCGAATACTGGGAGGACGACCCAGCCACCGAAGTCATCGCACTGTACCTGGAGTCGTTCGGCAATCCGCGCCGGTTCGGCCGCATCGCCCGGCGCGTGGCCGCCAAGAAACCGATCATCGTCGTCAAGAGCGGCCGAGGAACGGCCGGCGGACGAGCCGTACAGTCTCACACCGCGGCGGCGGCCACTCCGGACACGGCAGTGGACGCCTTGCTTCGGGCCTCGGGCGTGATTCGCGAAGACAGCGTCCAGGACATGCTCGACACCGCGCGACTGCTCGCCACCCAACCGCTTCCGGCCGGCCGTCGAGTCGCGATCGTCGGCAACTCCGGAGGGCCCCAGGCGATGACGGCCGACGCGTGCGAACGGCGAGGTCTCCTCGTTCCCGAACTGTCGGAGGCGTCCAGGGAGGCGCTGCGGGTCCGGCTGCGCCCGTCCGCGGCCGTCGGCAACCCCGTGGACGTCACCGCGGACGGCCGGGCCGAGGAACTCGCGGATGCCCTGAGGATCGTGCTGGCCGACCCCGGCGTCGACGCCGCACTGGCCGTCTACACGCCGCCCTTCGGCTCAGGCATGGCCAAGACGCGGGATGCCATCGCGGCAGCGACGGCCGGTACGGACAAGACGGTCCTGGCCTGCGTGCTCGGACACGACGGGGTCATCGGCTCCGATGTGCCGACTTATGCCTTTCCCGAACAGGCGGTGCACGCCCTCGGACGGGCCGTGGACTACGCCGTATGGCGCTCGAGGCTGCCGGACCCTCCTGGGAACGCAACCCCTGTGCGCGCGACGGCCGCTCGCGGCATCGTCGAGGCCGATCTCGCGGAGCATCCGCAGGGGCGCTGGCTGGACTACTCGACCGCGGCGCGCCTGCTCGACTGCTACGGGCTCCGGATGGCCGACGCGATCTCGGTCGACGGGCCGGATTCGGCCTGCGAGGCGGCCATGTGGCTGGGCCTGCCCGTGGTGCTCAAGGCGACGGGCCCCGACCTGGTGCACAAGAGCGACGTGGGCGGGGTGCGGACGAACCTGCGCAGTCTCGAGGAGGTAGGGCAGGCTTACGGCGAGATGGTGGAGCGAGTCGGCCCTGCCATGACAGGGGGGCTGATCCAGCACATGGTCCCTGCCGGGGTCGAGATGATCGTGGGCGGTGTCTCGCACGAGACGTTCGGCCCTCTGGTCATGGTCGGCATGGGAGGCGTGACCGCCGAGTTGCTGATCGACCGATCCTTCCGCGTGCCTCCCATCAGTCGCGCGGAGGCCGGGCGAATGCTCTGCGAACTCCGCTGTGCGCCCCTCCTGCGCGGATACCGGGGCAGTCCGAAGGTGAACGTGAGCGCCCTGGCCACGCATATCGTCGGAATCGGCCGCCTCATGGACGAGATTCCCGAGGTCGCCGAACTCGACCTCAATCCCGTGGTCGTCACACCCGCCGGCGCCGTCGCCGTGGACGTCCGCCTCCGCCTGGTACCGGCACCCGCCCGTCCTTCTCAGTTTCGACGTCGCCTGCTATGAACCCACGGCCGGACCCGCATTGAGGACCTTGGCCCTCTACCGGCGAGGGCGCCGCGTGGTTAGCGTCCTAGACATGATTCGGGTGTTCCTGCTAGATGATCACGAGGTGGTACGGCGCGGCGTCGCCGCACTGCTGGAGTCCGAGGACGACATCGAGGTCGTGGGCGAGGCGGGAACCGCCGAGTCGGCGGTGGCACGCATCCCGGCGCTGAAGCCCGACGTCGCCGTGCTCGATGTGAGGCTCCCCGATGGCAGCGGTGTGGACGTCTGCCGCGAGGTCCGTTCCCGGGTGCCCGAGCTGGCCTGCCTGATGCTGACCTCGTTCGCCGACGAGGAGGCCCTGTTCAACGCCGTGATGGCGGGCGCCGCCGGATATGTGCTCAAGCAGATCCACGGCTCCGACCTGGTCGGCGCGGTGCGCACGGTCGCGCGGGGCCAGTCCCTGCTGGATCCCGCGACCACTGCCACCATGCTGCAGCGCCTGCGCGACCAGGCCGGCCGGAAGGATCCGCTCGCGGCGCTCACCGACCAGGAGCGGCACATCCTGGAGCTGATCGGCGAGGGGATGACCAACCGGCAGATCGGAGAGCGGCTCTTCCTGGCTGAGAAGACCGTGAAGAACTACGTCTCCAACCTGCTGAGCAAACTCGACATGCAGCGCCGTACCCAGGTCGCCGCCCTCGCCGCCCGGCTGAAGGCCGGCAGACCGCCGGTCGGCGGCTCCTGACGATCGTGCCCACGCCGGTGCCCGCCCTCCCGTGGGGAGAGCGGGCACCGGCGTGACGTGGCGGAATCAGAGGAGATGCGGTGGAGGCTGCGAGGCCGTGAGGTCGCCCGAGGCTCAGGTGAGGATGGGGAAGCGCCGCACAATTGCGGTGTTCCGCCACCACCCGCCGACACCAAGCGTGTCACCTGCCCGTGTCAGGGCCAGCCCGAGCAGGACGACGGCGTAGACGATGTGCTCGTCGAGGAAGGGGTTGGTTTCCAGCGGCAGCGACGCGGCCCACATGAACACCAGGAGCAGGCCGCCCGTCGCGGCGGTGATCCGCATGCCCGCGCCGAGGACGAGGGCCGTGCCGACACCGAGCAGGCCGGCCATGAACAGCCAGTCCACCCAGGCCTGTCCGGCCAGGTCGGAGAACAGGCCACCGAGCGCGTTGCCGCTGGTGCCCTTGAGGAAGCCCGTGGTCGGGCTGCCGCCGTGGATCCACGCGCGGTCGGCGGGAGTGGCGAACCCCCAGCCGAAGACCTTGTCGAGGAAGGCCCACAGGAAGATCCATCCGATGGCGATGCGCGCGACCGCCCAGGCGTACGCCCCGGTGCGGGTGGTCCGCGGCGGCTTCACAACGGTCGTGCGGGGGGCGGCGTCACCCTGGTGGCGCCCTTCGACGAGTGCCATGATCGGCCCTTTCAGTGCGGGGGTTCACTGTTTTCTGCTGCTTCCAGCACACCGTTTCGCCGCTCCGGCCGTCAGTGCCGTACGGCTCGGCCCGTCCCTGCCGATGTCCCGGCTGACACAGGACCTTTGGCACTGCCGCCACCGGTGCGGGCGAGCGATGAGTGGGAAACTTTCGGTATGACCGAGAACGAGCCGCGTTCGCTGATTCCGCACATGCGGCTTGACGACCTGCTGTCGGAACTGCAGTCCCGGTTGAACGCGGTGCTGGCGACCCGCGATCGCGTCCACAGGCTTCTGGACGCGGTCGTGTCAGTGGGGAGCGACCTCGATCTGGAGACGGTGCTGCACCGGATCGTCGAGACCGCCACCACGCTGGTCGATGCCCGCTACGGCGCCTTGGGCGTGATCGGCGAGGACAACACACTGGTGCAGTTCGTCCCCGTCGGGCTCACCGAGGAGGAGATCGCCAGGATCGCCCACTGGCCTCACGGCTTGGGCCTGCTCGGGCTGCTGATCAAGCAGCCTCAAACGCTGAGGCTGGCCGACATCGCCCAGCACCCCGAGTCCTACGGCTTCCCGATCGGCCATCCTCCGATGGGAGGTTTTCTCGGCGTACCCGTGAGGGTCCGAGACGAGGTCTTCGGCAACCTCTACCTCACAGAGAAACGTGGAGGAGGCGAGTTCGACGAGGAGGACGAGGCGATCGTCGTCGCCCTGGCGACCGCGGCCGGCATCGCGATCGAGAACGCCCGGCTGTACGAGGAGACCCGGCGCCGCGAAACGTGGCTGCAAGCTTCGTCCGAGATCACCACGGCGCTCCTGTCGGGAGCAGAGCCACAGGAGGTTCTCGCCCTCCTGGCGCAGCGGGCCCGGGAGATGGCCGACGCCGACGAGGTCACGATCATGCTGCCGGGTGCAGATGAGAGGACCTTCCACACGGTCGACGAGGAGGGGCGCCGCCGGCATACCGCAGAAGAGATTTCCGGCACCCTGGCTGGACGCGCCTTCCTCACCGGCCGGCCGCTGAGGACGGACAGCCCGGCCGAAGACAACCTTGAGACGACCAGTCCACGCCACCTGTCCGCCGGTCCGCAGGCCGCCGTGCCGCTGGGCGCGGCGGGGGCCGTCCGAGGCGTGCTGTCGCTTGGGAAACGCTCGGGACGCGTCCCGTTCAGCGCTTCCGAGCTCCGCACGCTCCATGCTTTCGCCGGGCAGGCCGCCATCGCCCTCGAATTGGCCGATACACGTAAGGACGCCGAGCGGCTGGGGCTGCTGGAGGATCGTGACCGCATCGCCAAGGACCTGCATGACGTCGTCATCCAACGACTGTTCGCCGTGGCGATGACACTCATGAGCACGGTCCGGCTGGTGGAGCGCCAGGAGGCGTCATCGAGACTTCAGAGCGCCATCGACGAGCTGGACGGAACCATCCGGCAGATCCGCTCGACCATCTTCGCGCTCCAGACTCCTCACGACGCGTGGTCCCCGAGCCTGCGGGCCCGGATCGTGGACGTCGTGGAGAGCTCTCGCGGACATCTCGGCTTCATGCCTGGCCTGAGCATGGAGGGCCGGCTCGACAACGAGGTGACGGCGGGGCGCGCCGACCAGTTGCTGGCCGTCCTGCGCGAAGCCCTGTCGAACGTCGTCCGGCATGCCAGGGCCTCTCGCTCGGACGTTTCCGTCGGGGCAGACGACGGTTGGCTGACCCTGACCGTCCAAGACGACGGGGTAGGGATCCCGGATGGCGGGCGGCGTAGCGGGCTGCGGAACCTCGAGGAACGGGCACGAAGACTCGGCGGCTCTTTCGAGGTGGCGCGGGCCGAACCCCGCGGAACCCGGCTGCTGTGGCGGGTGCCGATCGCCTAGCGGGGGACGCGACGCCCGGAAAGCTGTTGGACTTCCACCACGATGTAATGGTCACGCCCTGGCCCCCACGGAGTGAGCGGCAGGCGGGCGAGTGCGGCGGCCTCATCAGGCTCATGCGCGGTCCGTGAGCGCCCCACCGCCGTGACCGACCAGCCCGTGCGCGTCTCGACGTCGTACTCGTCGGTTTCAAAGGCCACGACGGCGTTCGCCACTGCCGTCGACAGCTTCGAGCCGCTCGATGTGAGAATGACGATCCGCTCACCGTGGAGATGAAAGTTCACCGGTTGCACGGCAGGCAGGGCGCGATCGGTATAGACGATGCGTCCGACCCGAGCCGAGGCCAGCAACGCCATGCACTCTGCCGGGGAAAGGACCTGTAGCCCGGCCGAATCTGTTCTCACGTCATACAGCCTGCCTGAGCGCGCCGCCCCCAGTAAGGGACGAAGGTCCCCCGCAGGGCCACGTCATCCGCGAAGGCAGGCACCGGCCCCGGCCCTCCCCCTGCCGATTGCCGTGAACCGGTGACGGCGACAGACTGCGCCGTCTCAGGCTTCGAGCTCGCGCCAGGTCTGCCGCCAGGTTGCGAACCAGTCGGCGAACCAGGGCTCGCGCTGGGCCAGCGGAAGGATGAAGTCGACGGTCTCGCGGTGGTACCGGCGCTGGAAGTCCTCCGGCATGCGGTGCAACTCCTGCACGTTGCTGACCCGGTCCGCCAGCTTGACCAGCACGGCCTCGTCCGGCGCCGACACCAGAGAGCGAAGGTAGGCGCGCTTCACCGCGCGCTTGTCGCCTCCGGTCGGGGTCTGCGGCTTGGTCACCCAGCCGACCAGTTCGGCCACGCGCTCGCCGAACCGCTCGGCGATCGCGGAGATCGGGCAAGGCGTGTCCTCGACGACGTCGTGCAGCGCGAGCGCGACCAGCACGTCGCGGTCCACGATCCCCGCCCCGGTCACCGCCGTCTCCAGGGCCTCCACCAGGTGGGCCACGTACGGATCGCCCGTCGGCCGGAGCTGATCACCGTGTTGCTCGGCGGCGAACGTGAGAGCCCTGCGGACCTCGTGGAAGGTCTCCTGCGCAAGCAGATCGGCGAGGGCGGATTCGGCGCCCTGCGCGGTCTTCCAGCTGGTGAACGTCCTCATCCCGACCCCTCTCCTCATCGCCGCACGCGTCGATCAAACCATGCTCGCTGGCACATTCTGGACGGTTCCCCCGTCTGGGAGGCCGCGATCAGGTTGACTCCGGCGTCGATCGCGCGCTCGAAGGCGTATACATGATCAAAGTCGCGGACAGGCTTGGATGCTACGTTTGCCGCGTATGAGCATCCGAGAGATTTCCACCACGGATTACCACACCGCTGGGGAGCCGTTCCGGATCGTCAGCCACCCGCCTGTGGCCATCGAAGGCGCGACCGTAGCGGACAAGCGCATGTTCGCGATCAGCGACCCGCACGTCGATGGCCTGCGCAAACTGTTGTGCTTCGAGCCGCGCGGGCACGCGGACATGTACGGCGGCTTCCTCACCGAGCCCGATGACGAAGGCGCGCATCTGGGGGTGCTCTTCTGGCACAAGGACGGTTTCTCCACGGCATGTGGCCACGGGACCATCGCGCTGGGCGTGTGGGCGGTGCAGAGCGGGCTCGTCGAACCCGACCCGTCCGGTGTCACCGACGTACGCATCGATGTGCCTTCCGGACGAGTGACCGCGCGTGTCCACGCTGCGGGCGGGCAGATCACCGGAGTCGACTTCGTCAGCGTTCCCAGCTACCGCCTCCACGAGCAGGTCGGGATCTCGACCTCGCGTGGCGAACTGGCCGTCGACATCAGCTTCGGCGGAGCGACGTACGCGCATCTGGACGCCTCGAGCATCGGCCTCGGTGTCGTTCCGGAGAACTACACCGAACTCATCGCGATCGGCCGTGAGATCAAATGGCTGCTCAACGACACTCCGTATTCCGCGCATCCGCTGGACGACCGGCTGAGCGGCATCTACGGCACCATCCTCTTCGAGGATCTCGGCGTGGACGATGCGGGCAATCCTCATCAGCGCAACGTCACCGTGTTCGCCGACGGTGAGGTCGACCGTTCACCCTGTGGATCGGGCACCTGCTCACGGGTGGCTGTGCTCGCCTCGGACGGCGTGCTCCAGCCCGGCAGGCGGTTGGTGCACGACTCGATCGTGGGAACCCGATTCGTGGCGCGGGTCGCGGGCGAACAGACGGTCGCCGGCCGTCGGGCTTTCCTGCCGGAGGTCACCGGCATGGCGTTCCGGACCGGCCGGCACACCTTCGAGATCGATTCCGAGGACTCGCTCGGGGAAGGGTTCGTCCTCCGGTGACCGGCGCGCCGTTTCCGTACGTCGGTCCTGAGCGGATCGCCGCGCTCGTGTCACCGCGTGAGGCCGTCGAGGCCATCGAGGCGGCGCTGCGTGCGGGGCTGAATCCCGCCGATGATCCCCCGCGAAGCCAGGTGGACGTCCGGCACGGGCAGGTCCTCATGATGCCCAGCGAACGTGCGGCCGGCGCCGGCGTCAAGATCGTCACCGTCGCGCCGCACAACAGCGGTACCGGCCTGCCCCGGATCCAAGGCCTCTACGTGCTCTTCGACGCCGTGACGCTCACCCCCAAGGCCGTGCTCGACGCCCCCATGCTGACCACACTGCGTACTCCCGCCGTCTCGGTGGCGGCTGTCGGACCCGCGCTCACGCGAACGACCGAGCCCGCCAACATCGTGATCTTCGGCGCCGGACCGCAGGCCACCGGGCACGCCGCCACGCTGAAATCGGTGTTGTCCGGGAGCCGGGAGATCGCAGGCGTGACCCAGGTCGTGCGACGTCCAGAGGCATATCCCGCACCACGGGACGCCGACGTCGCGGTCGTGCCGGCGGGGGGCGCCCAGGCCGCGAACGCTGTCCGCGACGCGAACGTGGTCGTGTGCGCCACCAGTTCCCGTGTGCCGGTTTTCGATTCGACGCTCGTCCGCGACGACGCGGTCGTCATCGCGGTGGGCTCCCATGAGCCCGACGCCAGGGAGGTCGACGCGGGCCTGTTCCGGCGCGCGCACGTCATCGTCGAAGACGTGCGTACGGCACTGCGCGAATGCGGTGACGTGGTGATGGCCGTCGAAGAGAAGGCCATCACCCCGGAGCAGCTGATCACGATGCGCTCGGTGGTCTCCGGCGAGGTAGAACTCACCACCGACCGGCCCGTGTTGTTCAAGAGCGCGGGCATGTCCTGGCAGGACCTCGTCATCGCCGAAGCGATCGTCTCCCGCCTGCAAGAACACCCTGAACTCTAGGATCTCCCGGGCGGACCGACCCGCCACGCATATCCGCTGGTGAAGGTGGCCGCCGCTGCCGGGGAGACCGGTCACGAGGCGTGACGCAGCGGCGGTCACCGTAGGGGTGCTCCCGGACCGTTATCGGCCGAGCAGGCTCAGCGCCGCGTCGACGATGGAACCCGCGTCGATTCCGTGCAGCGCATAGGCGTCGGCGAGGCTCGAGGACTGCCCGAACTCGGTCACTCCGAGACAGCGAATCCGGTCTCCGCGTGCCCCGGCGAGGAACGACAGGGTGTGCGGGTGGCCGTCGAGGACCGTCACCAACGGCGTCGGGTGCGGCTGCGGGAACAGCATGTCCACGATGTTGCCGCCGGTACCGGGGCGCCGCTCGCCACGCTGCTGGAACGATCGGAAGACCAGGTCGGCACTGGTCAGGCAGACGACGCCCGCCGCGATGCCGAGGTTTTGCAGGATCTGAGCCGCTTGCACCACTTCGGGCATGATCGCGCCCATTCCGACGAGCGTCACCTGCTCCGACGCCGGGTCGTGGTCTGTGAGCCGGTATCCGCCGGCGACGGCTTGCAGGCGGCGGCGCTCCAGAAGCGCGGGTTCCTCCGGCAGCCGTGCGAGGTCGGGGTCGACGGGCCGGGTGGAGAGCCGGAAATAGGCCGACGTTCCTCCCGGAATTCCGACCTGGGCCATCGCGTGCAGGAAGGTCCACTCCAGGTCCTGGGCGAACGCCGGTTCCCAGGCCGTGCACGCCGGCTGCTCAAGCCCGATCGACGGAGTCGTGATCGACTGGTGGGCGCCGCCTTCCGGCGCGAGGGTCACCCCGGACGGCGTGCCGACGAGGATCGACTGGCCGCCGGCGTAGATTCCATACGACCACGGTTCGAGCGCCCGGGACACGAACGGGTCGTACAGGGTGCCGATGGGGATCAGTCTGTGCCCCCAGCGGCTCCAGGTGGCGCCGAGCTCACCGAGAAGGCCGACGAGGTTCACCTCGGCGATGCCCAGTTCGATGTGCTGTCCGGTCGGGACTTCTGACCACTTCAGGATCCGCTCGGTGTCGTCAGCGAACCAGTCGCGGCGGTCCGCGATCGACCACACGCCGGTCTTGTTGATCCAGCCGCCGAGGTTGGTCGACGAGGCGACGTCCGGGCTGCAGGTGACTATGTACGGCGCCAGATCCGGTGCGTCGCGAGGGATGTCCGCGAGGAGGCGACCCAGGGCGGCCTGCGTGGATGTGGGCTTGCGGTACGGGTGGCCGAGCGATGTCGGGACGGCCACCTCCGGCACGGGTCGCAGCGGCGGACGCCTGAGCAGTTCGGAGCGCGTCGAGCACAGGCGGCCGGGAGCCGAGTCGGCGCCGAAGCTCCGCCAGGGGTCTTCGAGGCTGGTGCCGCACCGCTCGGCCAGGTCGTGCATCTGCGCTTCGGTCAACAAGGCCGAATGGTTGTTCGGATGCCCTTCCGTGGGCAGGCCGCGTCCCTTGATCGTGTAAGCGAAGACCACGGTCGGCCGGTCGGTCGCGGCGCTGCCGTAGGTGTCCGTGAGGAGGCCGAGGTCGTGGCCGCCGAGGTCGCGGATGGCCGCGGCGAGCCTGCTCGGCTCCAGACCGCCGACCAGTGCGCGGAGCCTGTCACTTCCGCCACCGTCGAGGATCCGGTCGGCTATCTGGGAGGAGTCGACCCGCAGCATTCGCTGGTATTCCTCGTTCGGCATCGCCTCGAGCCTCAGCCGAAGCTCCTCACCTCCGGGAAGCTCGAACAGTTCGCTGATCAGGCGGCCCCACTTCAGCGTGATGACCTGCCATCCCGCGGCGGCGAACATGCCTTGGAGCCGCCTGATCTGGATGTCGGGGACGACGCGGTCCAGCGACTGCCGGTTCAGGTCGACGATCCACAGGAGCTCGCCCATGGAGGAGACGGCGGGATCGGCGATCGCCTCCCAGATGGCTCCTTCGTCGAGTTCGGCGTCGCCGAGCAGGCTGACGAACCGGCCGGCGGCGGGAGCGGCGGCCGAACGCGACCGCAGGTAGCGCAGCGACATCGCGGCCCACAGCGAGGCTGTCGCGCCGATGCCGACCGAGCCGGTGGAGAAGTCGACCGTGTCGGGGTCCTTGATCCGGCTCGGATAGCTCTGGAGGCCGCCCTTCTCCCGGAGCGTGCGCAGATACTTCGGGTCGAGATCTCCGAGCAGGTAGTTGATCGCGTGGAGCACGGGTGAGGCGTGCGGCTTGACCGAGACTCGGTCTTCGTGGGTCAGCTCGTGGAACCACAGGGCGACCATGATGTCGACCATCGACGCCGACGACGCCTGGTGCCCTCCGACTTTCACGCCCGAAGGGTTGGGCCGGTTACGGTTGGCGGCGTCAACGATGGCGGTGGACAGCCAGAGAACCCTGGTGGAGATCTCGCGAAGCGCCGCGGCTTCGTCGTCTGTCAGGCCTGGGCGAGTGGTCGACAGCGGCCGGTCCGAATCGTCCGTGAGGGGCCTGTCGTCCGTCTGAGTCATGTGAATCCTCGATCGCTTGTGGCGCGCGGTGTCCCGCCCCGGCCTGGGCGCCCCTGGTGGTCAGCGCCGAAACGCAAGGCATCGTGACATTTTGTCCTGATACCCGTCGCCGCGGTCGGTCGCCCCCCGTTCGAATCGCGTCAGCCGCCGTACCGCGGGGCGTCAGCGGATCCTGTGGGGGCTGGTGGACAGGGCCGCCCGCAGCGCGGGATGCATCCGGTCGACGACATGCTGCGGATACTCCACCCGCCTGCCGTCCACCCGCACGGCCAGCGCCGGCGGGTCGGCGGCGAAACACCGGTCGCAGCGGCCGGCCGCGCCGACCGGCTGGAACCGCCCGCACCCCGGACACCGGTCCAGGCCGCGCTGCGCGCGGCGAGCGGGCCTGCGCCGCCAGACGGTGAGCCGGTCGGGCACACCCGGCCAGGACGGCAGGCCGAACTCCTCGGCGGGAGTCCAGTTCAGTTCGAGCTCGCGGTGCAGGCGGACGGTGCCGGTGGGACCGTCCGCGTCCCCGCCGACGTAGAGCAGCGTGTCGCCGCGGTACGCGCGCAGCGCGCCGTACCCCGCGGCGTCGTCGTCCGGCGGCGGCCAGCACAGCAGCAGCGTGCGGTGGGGGTCGGCGCGGACCGCCGCCGCGGTGCTCATCGGCTCGACCGGCGCCCAGCGGCGGGCGTCCGCCAGGTGGTACCGGTTGTCTCCGGACTCCGGCGGCGTGGTGTCGACGGCGCGGACGTCGGCTCCGCGTAGGCGCAGCAGGGCGGCCCAGTAGCCGGTGCCGGCGCCGCCCTCGATCACCGGGGAGTGGTCGGCGACGCGGGCCAGAGCCGCCTCGTTCGGAATCGCCCACGCGAGCCTGCCTGCCAGCTCACGCCTGCGGCCGGGGAGATCGAGCACCCGGGCCAGGCCGGGCGTCAGCCGGAACGGGCCGACTCCGGGCGGTCCGCCGGCGAGGATCGCCACCAGATCGAGGTACGGGTTGCGAGCCGGGCCGAGCCGCGTCCGGCCCAGTTCGCCGAGCGCGGCGTGGTAGGCCTCCAGCCGGTGCCTGCCCTCGACCCAGTCCGCCCGGGTGGTCGCGGCCGCCGGGCCTCCCGGCGGCCGAACCGCGTCCGGATAGCGGGCGGCGAAGTCCTCGAACGTCGGCAGTTCGCGCAACTCGTCGAGGGTGATCGGGGCCAGCCACCGGGACCGGTGGGGGTAGGGTCGCCCGGCGGGCAGGTGCCGCCAGCGATCCGGTCCGTACGGCACGACGGCGACGCCGCAACCCGCACAGATCGGATGCCCGTCGACGAGCGCACGACGCCCGCCGAGCAGGAGCGGCCGGACGCCTTCCCCATGACCGGCGGGCGCCGAACCGGTCACAGCCCGAGCACGCTGCGCCGCACCTCGGCGCTGTCGCGGAGCTCGTCGGCCGAGCCGGAAAGCACCACTCGCCCCTCCCCCAGCAGATACGCCCGGACCGAGATGTCGAGCGCACGCTGCACGTCCTGTTCGACCACCACGACGCTCACCCCCCGCTCGTTGATCCGTGCGATCGCGTCGTAGACCTCGTCCACCCGGACCGGCGCGAGCCCCAGTGAGGGTTCGTCGAGCAGCAGCAACCGCGGCTGGGCCATCAGCGCCCTGCCGATCGCGACCATCTGCTGCTCGCCCCCGCTGAGGCTGCCGGCGAGCTGACCGGCGCGCTCGGCCAGCCTGGGGAAGATCTCGTAGACGGCCGCCAGGGTCGCCCGGTGCGTCCCGCGGGCGCCCTTCCGGTAGGCGCCGAGCACCAGGTTGTCCAGCACCGTCATCCGGGGGAAGATCCGCCGGCCCTCGGGCACGATCGCCACGCCGTGCCCGCAGACCCGGTGGCCGCGCACCCGGGTGACGTCGACCCCGCCGACGGTGATCCGGCCCCGGTGCGCCGGGTGGATCCCCGCGACGGCGTTGACCAGGGTGGACTTGCCGGCGCCGTTGGGACCGACGACGCAGACGGTCTCCCCCTCATGGACCTCCATCGCCACGTCCCACAACGCCTGCGCGTCGCCGTAGCGCACGTCGAGATCCCGGATCTGCAACAGCGGCTCAGACATGTGCTTGCCTCCCCAGGTAGGCGCGGATGACGGCGGGGTCGTTGAGCACGACCTGCGGCTCGCCGTCGGCCAGGCAGGTGCCGCGGTCGAGCACGACGAGCCGGGTGGCCAGCTGGTTGAGCACGCGCAGCAGGTGTTCGACGATGACGATGGTGATTCCGCTCTCGTGGATGCGGCGAACGACCCGCACCGCGTTGTCGACCTCGGCGGGGTTGAGCCCCGCGAGCGCCTCGTCGAGCAGCAGCACCTTCGGGTTGGAGGCGACCGCGCGGGCCATCTCCAGCAGTTGCCGCTGGTGCAGGTTGAGGTCGGCAGGGTGGGCGTCGGCCAGGTGGTCCAGCGCGACCGTCGCGAGATGCCGCTCGGCGATCGGGCGGGCCCGGTGCAGCGCCAGCGGCTCGCGGCCGAACATGATGGCCATCGCCACGTTGTCGCGGACCGTCATCGAGTCGAACGGCCGGGGGATCTGGTACGTGCGGGCCATCCCGACGTGGGCGATCCTGTGCGGGGCCATCCGGGTGATGTCCTGCCCGTCGAGGCGGATCACGCCCCTGGTCGGCCGGAACGCGCCGGAGAGCAGGTTGATCAGGGTCGTCTTGCCCGACCCGTTCGGCCCGACCAGTCCCACCAGCTCGCCTTCCCGGATGTCGAGCGTGACGTCCTCCAGCGCGTGGACGCCGCCGAAGTAGCGCGCCACCTGACGGCACTCGATGAGCACCGGGCCGAGCCGGTCGGCCTCGCCGGCGCCGTCCGCGGCGGCGGCCTCCTCGGCGTCATCCGCGTCGCCGGCAGGGGCGGGGCCGCTGTCCGCGCCGGTCCCGGGACCGGCGGGCACCGCTTCTGCGTGTACCGCTTCTGCGTGCACGGCCTCTGCGAGTACCGCTTCGGCGGACGCCGCCTGGTCAGGCGCGACCTCGGCCGCCGCGACATCTGCGGCGGGCCGCCGGCCGAACGGCAGCCGGGCGCCGACTAGGCGCGAGCCCAGCACGATGGCCAGCAGGGAGGCCACCAGCATCCCGACGACCAGCCAGTCGAGGATGTCACCCCAGACGTTGAGCACCGCCAGTCCCCCGCTGACCACGACCAGCGCGCCGAGCGCGACGAGCGGGCGCGCCCGCAGCCTGGCGTACAGGCCGTCCGGGGCGACCGCCACCAGCAGCGCGAGGACGCCGCCGAGGATGATCGAGTTCCATGCGTCCAGGCCGTACGAAGAGAGCCGGTCCTGCAGCGTGACGATCAGCACCGCGCCGATCACCGGGCCCAGCCAGTGGGTGCGACCGCCGAGCACGCCCATCACGATGACGAAGAGCGGGATGGTCAGGCCGAAGACGCTCTCCACGGTGACGAAGCCGATCTGCAGCGCGAACACGCTGCCGGCCACACCGCCGATCACGCCGCTGAGCAGCATGGCCAGCATCTTGTAGCGGAAGGTGGCCACCCCCATCACCTCGGCGACGTCCTCGGCGTCGCGGATCGCCGCGAGCGCCGAGCCCATCCGGCTGTGCTGGACGGCGTACGCGGCCGCGACGGCGACGGCCGCGACCAGCAGGGCGAGCAGGTACTGGAACTGCGGCAGGCCGCCGAACGCGTCGGGCACGTCCGGGATCGGGACCGTGGTCCCCTGTCCGCCGTCGATCGACCGGTTGATCCGGGCGAACGCGGCGAGAATGAACGGCACGGCCAGGGTCAGCAGGGCGAAGATCTCACCACGCAACGAGCCGAGCCGGAACGCGACGGCGCCGACGCCGAGCGCGAGCAGGCCGCAGAGCAGACCGGCGAGCGGGACGGTGAGGAAGTAGTCGACGCCGTGCCGCCCGCTCAGCACGGCCGTGGTGTACGCGCCGACGCCGACGTAGGCGGCCTGGCCGAAGCTGAAGTAGCCGCTGTAGCCCGAGAGGATGTTCCAGCTGGTCGCCTGCGCGATCCAGAAGCAGATCGAGCCGAGCAGGATGAGATAGAACGACGACAGGCCGAGTTGGTCGCTGAACGCGCCCAGGGCGGCCAGGATCAGGAACGCCGCCAACAATCCGATGCCACCCCGGCGGATCATCGGACACCTCCCGCCGCGAACAGGCCCTGCGGACGCAGCAGCAGGGCCAGGATGATTGCCGAGAAGAGCACGAACGGCGCGGCCGCGGGCGACCACACCGCGGAGACGACGCCGGAGATGACGCCCACCAGGATGCCTGCGGCGAACGTCCCCACCACTTCGCCGATCCCGCCGAGGATGACCACCGCGAAGACGGTGCCGAACCACTCGTACGCGGTGTCCGGCGTCAGCGCGTTCGAGAGCGCGAAGACCATGCCGGCCAGGGCGGCGGTGGCGCCGACGATCCCGCCGAGCAGCACGCTGAGGCGGCGGTGGTCGACCCCGAACGCGCCGGCCACCGCCCGGTCCTGGGCGATCGCCCGCATCGCCCGGCCGGCGAAGGTGCGGCGCAGCACCAGGTGGGACGCGAGCACCACCAGCGCGGCCAGCCCGAAGGCGACCAGCGTGGTGACAGGGAAGACCAGCCTGCCGATCGCGACCGACTGGGTGGCGTACGGGTTGACGTCGGCGGACATCCTCCGGAAGTCCGCACTCCAGATGTTGCTCGTCACCTGGATGGTGATGATCAGCAATCCGAAGCTGACCAGCAGCGAGTTGAACTCGGTGAGCCGCAACCGGTCGAACAGCCACTGGATCGCGGCGCCGGCGACGAACATCGCCGGCACGGTGATCACGAGTGTGAGGATCGGGTCGAGGTGCCAGGAGTCGGCCACCTGGAAGGTGAGGTACGCGCCGATCAGGATCAGCCCGAAGTGGGCCAGGTTGATGACGCGCAGCACGCCCCAGGTCACCGAGAGGCCGGCGGCCATGAGGGCGTAGAGGCCACCGATCAGCGCTCCGGTGAGCGTGGCCTGGATAACGTTCATAGGGGGTCGCCTCGTGGGGCCGGTGCCGCGCGGTGCGCGGCACGTGGTCGGGAAGCCGGGACCGCCGGGTGCGTGGCCGGGGGGAAACCACGCGCCCGACGGCGTTGTGCGGTGGTGGTGCGGAGAGCCCGGATGCCCGGCGTGAACCGGGCACCCGGGGGGTCAGGAGCGGGGGCCCTCCAGCTGCGCGGCGGCCCGGTCGGCCGGCCACACGGTGACCCAGTCGCCGTTCTGGATCTGCTTGATGGTCTGCGTGGTGGGCCAGAAGTTCTGCACCTTCGGGTCGAACGTCAGGTGCCCGCTGAACGTCGTGTCCGCGCCCTTCTGGTGCAGCGTGTCGCACATCTTCCGCTGGTCCGTCCCGCCGCTTTCCTTGACCGCGTCGGTGAGGATCTCCCAGGCGTTCCACGACGCCGCCGCCTGGGTCTCGAAGACCGTGTACGGCAGCTTCGCCGCCTCGGCGCGCTTGGTGAAGTCGGCGGTGATCTCGGTGGCCGCCGGGCCGAGCTTGTCGAGGGTCGGCTTGTTCGGCTCGAACATCGAGACCGACAACATGCCCTCGGCCTCGTCGCCGAGGGCCAGCAGCGGCCCGGGTGCGGGGAACAGCCCGAACATCTGCTTCGGCCGGTAGTCGAGCTGGGCCATCGCCTGCAGGATGTTCGCCGCGTCCACGCCGAGGCCGTTGTCGATGACCAGGTCGGGGTCGGCGTCGCGGACCTGGGCGGCGATCGGTGCCCAGTCCGTGGTGGTCGGCGGGTAGTGGATGTCGGCCACCACGTCGAGGCCGCGCTCCTTGGCGATGCTCAGCGTGCCGGACTTGTCGTCGCCGAAACCGTCGGAGACGAACGCGGCCGACCCGCTCTGGCTGGTCAGGACCGCGATCCGCTTCGGCGGTGTGGGCAGCGAGGCCACCGCGTCGAACAGCTGGTTGGGGATGAAGCTGTTCGGCGTGGGGCTGATCGACCAGGCGGGGAACTGGCACTCGTACGTCAGCTGCGGGGCCAGCACGGCGCTGTGCTGGGGCATGACGTACCCGTGCCGCTGGGCGACCGCCATCGCCGACAGGATGTTCGGGGTCGCGTACGGGCCGAGGATCAGGTCGACCTTGTCCTGACTGATCAGGCGCTCGTAGAGCTGGCTGACCTTGGCCTGGTCCGACTGGTCGTCGACGACCTTCCACTCGACCTTGCGGCCGAGCAGCCCTCCGTTCGCGTTGAGCCGGTCAACGAACTCCTCACCGGCGATCTTGTGGATCTGCCCGGTGGCCGCGAACGCGCCGGTCAGCGACAAAGTGGAGCCGACGACGATGGGCTTGTCGCTGTCCCCGCCGGAGCCCGAGCCGTTGCCGCATCCCGCGGCCGCGGCGCCGAGCACCAGGGCGGTGCCGATGACAGCTAGGGAGCGCCTGCGCATCTGGATATGACCTTTCTTTGGGGGGTGCGAGACCGCGGGACGGTCAGCGCACGGCGCCGGTGTCGTGCACGACGGCGCCGCCGACCACGGTCAGGACCGACGAGAGCGACTTGAGCCGCTCGTCGGGGACGGTGAAGTAGTCGTCGTTGAGCACGACCACGTCGCCGAGGCGGCCGACCTCGAGGCTGCCGAGCAGGTCCTCGTCCTCTCCGCCGAGAAACCACTGGTTGTCGCGGGTGTAGAGGCGCAGCAACTCCTGGCGGGTGATCTGCTGGCCGGCGTTGATCACGTCGCCGCGGGCGTTCTTGCCGGTGACCGCGTAGTACGCGTGGATCCACGGGTTCATCGGCGCGATCTGCATGCCGTCCGAGCTCATCCCGGCGGGGATGCCGTTGTCGACGATCATGCGGAAGGGCGGGCCCGCCGCGGCACCGGTGCCGGCGAGGTACTGCCACCCGGTGAGGTTGACCCCGCCGCCGATCGCCTTGAGGCGGTTGACGTACTCCTCGGTGATCCGCGGCACGTGGGCGACCACCCAGCGCAGGTCGGCGATGCTCGTCTCCGCGTGCACCGCCTCGAAGGCCTGGATCTGGGTCTGGAAGTCGCTGCCGGTCAGCGAGTGCACCTCGACGCGCCAGCCGGCCTTGGCGGTGCGCCGCGCGGCCTCGAGGAAGACCGGCCCGCCGGAGTAGCTGGCGGCGATGAACTCGCCGATCGAGCCGGTGCGGACCATGTCGTTGCCGAAGAACTGGAACGCGTTGAGCAGCCGCTGGTTGAGCGTCGTCACGTTCGTGTCGGTGTCCTGGTGCAGGTAGTTGATCCGCAGCCGGATGAGTCCCTTGCCCTCGTCGTACACCGAGAGGAAGGGCAGGTTCATCGAGTAGTTGTCCTCGTGGGCGGCGCCGTCGGACGGGGTGTTGGTGGCCTGGAAGGCGCCCTGGTCGAGGTGCGTGGTGACGCCGAGGCTCGCGGCGTAGCGCATCGCGTCGAGCACCCCGCGCTTGCGCTGGTCGAAGGTGAGCGTCTGGCGCAGCGCGAGCGTCGCCTTGCCGGTCTCGGTGCCGCCGGCGATCGATCCGTCCGCTCCGACCGTCACCGGGAGCGCGGCCGCCTCGAAGAACTTCTTCCCGAGGCTGTTGGTGACCGACGGCCCGGTGAAGCCGATGGACAGGTAGACCGGGTGGTGCGGCAGCGCCTTGTCGAGTTCGGCGAGGGTGGGCAGTCGCACCTCCTTGAACTGGTTGAAGTGGAATCCGCCGATGGTGGTGACGAACTCGCCGGCCGGCAGGTGCCGCGCGCGGTCCCGCAGCGTGTTCTGGACGTCGGCGACGGAGTAGGCGTTCTCCAGCGGGGTGTGGTGTCCCGGCCGGTTGCCCATCAGCACGATGTGGTTGTGGCAGTCGATCAGGCCGGGGACGGCCGTACGGCCACGCAGGTCGATGGTGCGCGGGTTGCCTTCGAAGCCGCGGACGGCGGCCCGCTCGTCGTCTCCGACGTAGACGATCTTGCCGTCCTGGATGGCCAGCACGCTGGCCACCCGGTTGCGCCGGTCCATCGTGTGGATCCGGCCGTTGTGGAGCACTAGGTCGGCTCGGAGCGCACCGTCGCGGTACTGCTCATGGGCGGAGGCCGGGCCTGCGCCGGCGGTGGCGCCGACCGCTGCCGCCGCGGCGGCCGCGCCGGCCACCGCTCCGCTGCGCAGGATGCTGCGGCGGGAGAGTCCTCGCTGTTCCTCGTTGCTCATATGAGGTTCACCTCTGTGGGGATGTGCGCCGGCCGCCGGCGGGGGACGTCGGCGGCACGGTGGTGCGGGTGTGGGGCGTGCGCCGCCGTAGAGAACGGCGGCTGGGCGGGATGGGGGGATGGGGGGGATCGTCGGGCGGTTCCGTGCGTCGCCGGTGGCGGGGCACGGTCCGCGCGGGCGGGCGACGGCGGTCAGCCGTCAGGGGCGGCCGCCGCGGAAGGTTGCCCGCAGGCGGCCGGTCTTTCAGTGGTGGGGTCGGAGGGAGCCGCCGGCGGAATCCCGCTGGGGCGGCGTGTCTGTCGGCGTCACACCGTGAGGACCTGCCTCCGGCGCCGCCGCGGCGTCGCGGCGCGGGCCGGCGGCCCGGGGCTCATGCCGCGAGGCCGGGGATCGGCCCGGCCGGCTGCGGTGTGGCCCGGTCCGCGCAACGGTGGACGGCTGACGGTCGAGTGCCGACGGCCCCCGGGCCGGGAGCGGACACAACCACTGGTGACGGTGCCATAACTCTCCTCTGGAGGCCTGAGCCGTTCCGCGTCTCAGTTGCGGACACTCGTCCGCTAGACGGACGTTGCGCAGATCACAATCTGCGCTCATGCTTGGGTAATGTCAAGACTCAAGCCGGAAACAATTGCCCTTCAGGCGGACTGATGTCCGCTAAACGGTCACAGGGCCTCGCCCTTCAGTGGCCGCGGGACCGTCGGGAGCCAGGCGGGCGCGGCCCCGCCCGAGACCGTCGTCACGCGGGCCGTCCCGCCCCGCGCCGGCGGTCCTTCGGCCGCGGCCACCCGGAGGTCCGGGGGCCGACCTCGTGCGGCGCCACGCGGGGTGCGCCACGTGATGAACTGGGACCCGCACACCGCCCCGGACGGCGGAGAGACGACCGGCGACCACCGGCCGGCGGCGGAAACCGAGCGAGCAGACGGATTGAGGCGACGATGGCGCAACGCGGCGAGGGACCCGACTTCATCGAGGCTCTGGCCCGAGGACTGGACGTGATCACCGCGTTCCATGCCGACCATCCGCGGCTGAGCCTCGCCGAGGTGGCCGCCGCGACCGGGCTGGCGCGGCCCACCGCGCGGCGCTTCCTGCTCACCCTCGAGGAACTGGGGTACGTCCGCACAGAGGCCGGCGGCTACGAGCTCACGCCCCGGGTTCTGGAGCTCGGCATGGCCTACATCGGCGCGCTCTCGTTGTGGGACATCGCCCGCCCGCACATGCAGGACCTGGTCGCCACGACCGGCGAGTCCAGCTCGATGGCGCAGCTCGACGGCTCGGACATCGTCTACATGGCCCGGGTGGCCGTACCGAAGATCATCACGTTGCGGGTGCAGATCGGCACCCGGTTCCCCGCGCTGGCGACCTCGCAGGGCAAGGTGCTGCTCGCCGCACTCGACCCGGACGCGCTCGGCGCCGTGCTCGCGCAGCCGAGCCGCTCCGGGGTGCAGCCACGGGTCGAGCACGCCCGCGGCGCGGCCGACGCGATGTTGCGCGAGGTCCGGGCCCGCGGCTGGGCGCTCGCCGACAACGAACTCGCATCGGGCATCCGGTCGGTGGCCGTGCCGATCAGGGACGGGCACGGCGTGGTCAGGGCCGCCATGAACGTGACCGTCAACTCGGCTGAGACCAGCGTGAAGACGCTCGTCGAGCAGCACCTGCCGCGGCTGATCAGGGCGGCGAGCGCGATCAGCGCCGACTGGGCGAGGTGGCAGTCACGGCCCCAGATCGAGGTTCCCGCCGCCGCGGACGCCGCCCGCTCTTCCTGACGGCGGAGGTGAAGTCACGGCCACATCATGGCGTGACGGCCGCGGTCAGACCGGCGACGTCGTCGTCGGTCAGCTGAACGCCCGCGGCGGCCACGTTCTGCTCCAGATGCTTCACCGACGAGGTGCCCGGGATGGGCAGCAGGACCGGTGAGCGGCGGAGCAGCCACGCGAGCGCGAGCTGCGACGGGGTGGCCGACAGCCGGGACGCGATGGCCTCGAGCGGCCCGCCCGGTTTCGCCAGGCCGCCGGTGGCCAGCGGAAACCACGGGATGAAGGCGATCTGGCGGCTTTCGCAGTAGTCGAGCACGTCCTCGGCCGCCCGGTCGGTCAGGTTGTACCGGTTCTGCACCGAGGCGATCGGGGCGATGGCGCGGGCCTTCTCGATCTGATCGACGGTCACCTCCGACAGTCCGATGTGCGCGATCTTTCCTTCGTCCTTCAGCGCTTTCAGCTCGCCGACCTGCTCTTCCAGGGGCACCTCGGGGTCGACGCGGTGCAGCTGGAGCAGCGCGATCCGGTCGACTCCGAGGATGCGCAGGCTCATCTCGCACTGCTGGCGCAGGTAGGCCGGCCTGCCGACGGGCGTCCACTTGTCGGGGCCCTGCCGCGTGAATCCGGCCTTGGTGGCGATGACGATGTTCTCGTCGTACGGCGCGAGGGCGCGGTGGAGCAGCGGCTCGGCGACCATCGGGCCGTAGGCGTCGGCGGTGTCGAAGAGGTTCACCCCGAGCTCGGCCGCGCGGCGCAGGACACGCACCGCCCCATCGGGATCGGCCGGCGGCCCCCACACGCCGGGACCGGTCAGCTGCATCGTCCCGTAGCCGAGGCGGTTGACGCCGAGTGTGCCATCGATCATGAATTGGCCGGACGCTTCGGCCGTCACGGAGGTCATCACGAGATCCTTTCTCAGCCCACCCACACGGTCTTGAGGTTGCAGAACTCCCGGATGCCGTGTGCGGACAGCTCGCGGCCGTAGCCGGAGCGCTTGACGCCGCCGAAGGGCAGTTCCGGGTACGAGATCGTCTTGCCGTTGATGAACACCTGGCCGGCCTCCAGGTCGGAGCTGAATCGTTCCTGTTCCGCCTCGTCGTCGGTCCACGCGTTGGACCCGAGGCCGAAGCCGGTGGCGTTGGCGATCTCCAGGGCCTCCTCGATGTCAGCGGCCCGATACACCGAGGCGACCGGACCGAACGCCTCCTCGGCGAAGATCCGCATGTCCCGGGTGATGCCGGTGATCACGGTCGGCGGGTAGAACCAGCCCGGCCCGTCCGGACGCCGCCCGCCGCACAGCACGGTGGCTCCGGCGGCGACGGCGTCGTCGACCAGCTCCTCGACGTCCGCCCGGCCCTGCTCGGTGGCCAGCGGCCCGACGTCGGTGGACGGGTCGAACGGGTCGCCGACCCGCAGCCCGCGCATCCGGGCGACGAACCTCTCGGTGAAGGCGTCATAGATGTCGGCGTGGACGATGAACCGCTTGGCCGCGATGCAGGACTGCCCGTTGTTCTGCACTCTGCCGTCCACGGCGGTCTCCACCGCCCGATCCAGGTCCGCCGAAGGCATCACGACGAACGGATCACTCCCGCCCAGCTCCAGCACGGTGTGCTTGACCTCGTCACCGCAGATCGCGGCCACCGAACGCCCGGCCGGTTCACTCCCGGTCAGGGTTGCGGCGACCACGCGCGGATCCCGCAGAATGGCCTCGACCTGCCTGGAGGAGATCAGCAATGTCTGGAAGCAGCCCTCCGGGAACCCGGCGCGGCGGAAGACGTCCTCCAGGTACAGCGCGCACTGCGGCACGTTCGACGCATGTTTGAGCAACCCGACGTCGCCCGCCATCAGCGCCGGCGCGGCGAACCGCATCACCTGCCACATCGGGAAGTTCCACGGCATCACGGCGAGCACGACCCCCAGCGGCTGGTAGCGGCCGAGGGCGCGCTTCGCACCGACCGCGGACGGGTCGGCCAGCGGCTCGTCGGCGAGGAACTCGGCCGCGTGATCGGCGTAGTAACGCATGCCCCTGGCGCACTTGAGCGCCTCGGCGCGGGCCGAGGCCAGAGTCTTGCCCATCTCGGTGGTCATGAGCCGGGCGGTGGCGTCGGCCTCCTTCTCGAACAGGTCGGCGCAGGCCCGCATGAGCTCGGCCCGTTCGCCGAACCCGGTGCCGCGGTAGGTCAGCCACGTGTCGTGTGCGAAGCCGATCTTCTGCTCGACCTCGGCCTCGCTCAGTTCGGGAAACGTCCTGACCGTCGTCCCTGTCGCGGGATTGATCGTGGCGATCGCCATGATCGTCCTCCCCTCCTGGCCGCCTGAGCACTCGCCTGGCCGGCGACGCGACTCTCGATCAGGGAATGCCCAGGACGGACGGGCACGCGTACGGACTCACTTTCGAGGCTATCAACCCTGCTCAGGGCCCTTGTCATCGCGGAAGGCCCGCTCGGTGCCGCCGCTTTCCGCCGAGCGTCCGATCGCTGATCACTTGCGCCGCCGATCGGTGGCGCCCTTGTGCCGCAGCCCCGAATCGGCCATGTCCCCCGCAGGGCGGTGGGCGTCCCACGAGGGGATGCCCACCGCCCTGATGGTGTTGCGCGTCAGCCCTTACGGACGTCGACGTGGACATCGGCCGTCGCGGCCGCGCCGGTGGTGGAGTCGCCCGGGAAGTACCAGCGCCAGTAGCCGTCGGCCGGAGCCTTCACAGAGGTGTCCAGCCGGCCGGTGCGGTCGGTCTTGACCGAGCTCACCGTGGAGTAGGAGTGCGTACCGGCCTTGCGGAACTGCAGTTGCACGTCGCGGCCGGCGTAGCCGGTGTACGTGCCGTGGTCCCAGTCGGCGCGGGTGAGGCCTCCCGTGGCACTGATCTTGCCCTTCTTCCCGGAGAAACCGGCCTTCAGCTTCGCCTCACGCTTCACCTGCGTGGTCGTCGCGACGTCCTCGTAGAGACCCGCCGCAGACACATTCGCCATCCAGGGGCCACCGGCCATGGCGTTGCGCAGGTGGCCCTTGATGTAGATCCAATCAATGAAATCGCACGTCATAGTGGCGGAGTCGGGGTGCTCGCAGTCATAGCGGGGGGCGATGCCGCCGATGACTCCGCCCTCCCCCTGCCACGTTCCGTGAAACAGGGAGGCGGAAATCGGGCCCCGGAAGACGCCACTCGGGTCGGTGACGGTGAACGACATGGTGAAGGTCGAGTCTTCAGTGCCGACGACGATGTCCTTGCCGTCGTTGACGACGACTCGGTCGAAGTGCGGTTGGTCATCGGCCTTGGCTGCGGGCCCGGCAGGCGCGGAAGGGGCCGGGCTGCCGGAAACGGCGGCCTGTCCCGGCACCGCCGGTGCGGCGTCGGCGAAAGCGACGGCACCGAGGCCGCCTGTCATCACCGCACTGACCGTCATGGTTGTAGCGGCCAGCAGACATTTCCATGACAAGGCCGCCGGCTGCATGCGGTGCGAAGAACGTGCGTGCTTCATTGTTTCTCCAGAGCTTTGTGCACGCGATGCGTGCGAATTGGGGATTTCATTCGGCGCAGCGACCGGGCATCGACCACGGTCGCTGTGACATCGAGGACGCGGCGCCGTCCGGAATGCCATCCGGGGACGGAAGCGCTGAGCCGTCTCGGAAGCCACCGGACGCTGCGAGAGGTAAGGCGTTCTCGTCAGGCGAGATCGGGGAGGGCGGTCACCTGCGCCAGCCTGATCATCGTCTCGAACCGGGCCATCTGCGCGTCGTCCAAAGGCGGCGGCGTCTCGCCGTCCCGGGCGGGCATCGCATAATCGGCGATGACCTGCTCCGGCCCGGCCGGGGTGAACATGAAAAGCATCTTCGCTGCGTGCTTGCCCTTGTTCAGGAAGCAGTGGCGGATGCCCCCGGGGACGTGGATGAAGTCACCCGCGACGGCGGTGAACCGATGGTCGCCGTCCAGGAACTCCAGCTCGCCGTCGAGCATGTAGAAGGACTCGTCGTCCGGATGGAGGTGCGGGGGCGGCCCGCCGCCCGCCGGGACGGTGGCCTCGACGAGGCCCAGACCGCCGTTCGTCTGCGCTCCGGTCGCCTTGATCGTGTATACGTCGCCGACGCTCCACACGGTCGGGCCCTGCCCGGACGGTACGTACAGCGCCCCACGGGTGGTGTATCGGGGGTCGCCGGAAGGCTGTAAGGGAAGGCTCACGCCAAGCTCCTTGTTGAGGTCCCAAGGTGGTTGTCGGGGGGCAGGGACTAGGCTGCCGAGCTTCCGATATGTCCACAAGAATGCAGTTTTGTGTGCGTTAGTACCTAGAAGGGAAGTGCTATGGCGGAAGTCGCCGAGTTCGCAGCGGAGCCGGAGGCCTCCTGCGACGATCTCCGGAGCATCCTGTCGCGGGTGGGCGAGAAGTGGGCGCCCCAGGTGATGGGCGAGCTCGACGCCGCGCCGCGGCGCTTCAACGAACTGCTCCGGCTGGTGGCACCCATCACTCCCCGCATGCTGACCGTGACTCTTCGCGGGCTGGAGTCCGACGGGCTGATCACCCGGACCGTGCACCCCACCGTCCCGCCCCAGGTCGAGTACGGCCTCACTCGAGCCGGGCGGAAGCTGTTCGGCATCCTCAGAACTGTTGCGAGCTGGACCGACGAGAACCTTCCCGCAGTGCACTCCGCCCGCGCGGCGTACAGGGCCGCCAACGGCTGACGTCAGGCGTCGACGCCGATCGGCGCATCGGGCGCGACTCCCGCGTGAGGCGTCGTCGGCGGAACCCGCTCACGGGTGCTCGACTCGAGCTTTCAGCGCCGCGCGGCTCACCCGCCACCCGTTGGCATGCTGCTCACCCATCACCTTCCCTGCCCGCCGCCGTCGCGCGTGCCGTCTCCGGGGTACGCGTTTCCGCAGCCGCTGACAAGGGTCACGATCGCCATCTGACAAGACCCGCCTGATTCCTCCGGCTTGACGCATGCCTATATCGGCATATGATGCTGCCCATGGCACGAGCAGCGACGACGTCGGACGTCTTCAACGCGATCGCCGAGCCGCAGCGCCGGGAGATCCTGGTGCTGCTGCGGACGGGTGAGCGGCCGGTGACCGAGTTGGCCCAGGAGCTGGGGATGACCCAGCCGGGGGCGTCCAAACACCTGCGGGTGCTCCGGGAGGTCGGGCTGGTGCGGGACCGCAGGGCAGGCAAGCAGCGCCTGTACGGCCTTGACGCCCGCGGGCTGCGACCGATCCACGAGTGGACCGGCGGGTTCGAGCGGTTCTGGAACGAGAGCTTCGACCGGCTGGACGCGTACGTGCAGGACCTCAAGCAGGCAAGGCAGGAGGAGTAACCGATGGCAGCGACAGGACGGGACGCGCCGGCGCAGTCAGCGACGGCCGACCGCGAGATCGTGATCTCGCGGGTGATCAGTGCCCCACGGGAGCTGGTGTTCGAGGCGTTCACCGAAGTCCGGCACCTGTCGCGATGGTGGGGACCGGAGGGGTTCACCACCACCACGCGGGCGTTCGAGTTCCGTGTCGGCGGGGAGTGGGACTTCGTGATGCACGGACCGGACGGGACGGACTACCAGGAGTGGATCTCCTGGACCGAGATCGCCCCGCCGGAGCGGATCGCGCTGCTGCACGGTGAGTCCCGCGGCGACCCGAACGCCTTCGAGTCGGTCCTCACGTTCGCGCCCGACGGCGCGGCGACCCGGATCGAGATGCACACGGTGTTCCCCACCAAGGAACTGCGCGACGAGGCGGTCGAGAAGTACCACGCGATCGAGGGCGGCCGGCAGACCCTGAGCAACCTGGCTGCCTACGTCACCGAGATCGTTCGGAAGGGAGCTGAGGGCTGATGGCCGGAAAGGTGTTCTTCAGCGTTTCGATGTCGCTGGATGGTTTCATCGCACCCGAGTCCCCCGAGGATTTGATGGGGCAGCAGTGGATGGAACTGCAGCGGTGGATATTCCCGCTGCGGTTCTTCCGGGAGAACCTGAAGCTGGGCGAGGGCGGCAAGGAAGGGCGCGACAACGACATCGTGCGGGAGACGTTCGAGCGCACTGGCGCGAGCGTGATGGGCAAGCGCATGTTCGACGCCGGCGAGCGGATGTGGCCGGAGGAGGCGCCGTTCCACACGCCGGTCTTCGTCGTGACGCACAAGAAGCGTGACCCCTGGGAGCGGCCGGGTGGGACCACCTTCCACTTCGTCAACGACGGCATCGAGACCGCGCTCGACCAGGCCCGCGAGGCCGCCGGCGACCGGGACGTCCGCATCGCGGGCGGCGGCGCGACGATCCTGGAGTACGTGAACGCCGGCCTGATCGACGAGTTCTCGATCGCGCTCTCACCCGTGCTGTTCGGCTCCGGAATCCGCCTGTTCGAGGGCGTGGACGCGGGCCGCGTGGCCCTGGAGCCGGTCCGCGCGGAGCCGACGCAGCGGGTGACCCACCTGACCTACGCAGTCCGGGAGCGGTAACTGTCCCGACCTCAGCGCTCCCCCGGCCGAGGTCGGCAGCGCGGTGAGATCCTCCAAGCTCATCGAATCGTCGCGAGTCGCTGGACCAGAGGGCACAACCAGGGCACATGGCACTGTGAACAGCTACGAAATGGTGAGAACCACCGAGACAACCGTTGCAGGCCATCGCGGTGGTTCAGGGTGTCGCCGCAGGTAGCGGCACGGCGTTAGTCCAGGCAGAACTCGTTGCCCTCGGGGTCGGTCATCACGATGAAGCCCGCGCTCAGCGGAGGCTCGGGCTCGAATCGGCGCACCCGTGTCGCTCCGAGCTTGACGAGCCGGTCGCACTCGGCCTCCAGCGCCGCCATCCGCTCCTCCCCCTGCGACCCGGGAGCCGCACGGACGTCGAGGTGGACGCGGTTCTTGGCGACCTTGTCCTCCGGCACCTGCTGGAAGAACAGCCGTGGGCCGTGCCCGTCCGGGTCCTCGATGGCCGATCTCGTGTTGCGCCGCTCCTCGGGTACGCCGATCCGCTCGAGGAAGTCGTCCCACGCGGCCAGCGGGTCGGCGCCCTCGGGCAGGTCGACTCCGGGCGGGCCGGGGTGGACGTAGCCCAGGGCGTCGCGCCAGAAGGACGAGAGCGCCCGCGGGTCGTGGGCGTCGAAGGTGATCTGGACGTGGCGGCTCATCGGGCTGCTCCGTTCGTCGCGGACTTGGTGTGTGCGTAGAGGTCGCGCAGCAGGCAGACCTCGGACAGATGGTGGATCAGCTCACGGTTGATGTGCAGCACCAGATCGGCCATGGGGGCCTCGGGGAACGGCTCCTTCGCGCCGACGGGGACCAGGAGCCCGGCCTCGCCGACCCCGCGCACCCCGGCCAGCCATACGTCGAGCTGGGTCTCGAGCTGGTCGAGCGCGGCGGCCGCGGTGCCGGCGTACTCCCAGGTCTCGTACGACGCCGCGGGCGCTCCGAAGTGGGCCGCGTTGCGTGCGGCGAGCACGCCGACGATGACGTGAGCGAGCCGCCAGGCGATCGTCGTGAAGGCCGCGGGGACCGGCTGGGGGAAGGCGTAGTCGATCGTGAAGTCCCCCGTGCCGACCTGAACCGGCGCCGTCGAGGTCCCACGTGGGCGCACGCTCCAGGCGTCCGGCGCGGGCGCCCAGAAGTACTCGTCGTCGGTGAGGCCGTCGAGCCTGGCCCGGAGCTGATGGTTCCAGTGGAACTCCCACTGCTCGCGGAGCGTCCGGTTCCAGTTGAGTTCGTCTGCTTCCATGGCGCCACTCTGACATCCCTAGCGGACAGGATCGGTCCGCTATTTCTGGCAGGGTGGGTTATATGGCCGGGGCGAACAGTGACGAGCGGGGCACGACGGAGCGGGTGCTGGCCCTGCTCGGGTTGCTGCAGCAGCGCCAGGTCTGGACCGGCCCCGAGCTCGCCGACCGCCTCGGGGTGACGCCGCGCACGGTGCGGCGCGACGTCGAGCGACTGCGCACGCTCGGCTACCGGGTGCACGCGAGCCAGGGTGCCGGCGGCGGCTACCGGCTCGGCCCGGGGCAGGACCTGCCGCCCCTGCTTCTCGACGACGAGGAGGCGATCGCCACCGCGGTCTCCCTGCTCGTCGGCGCGGGCGGCGCGGTCGCCGACGCCGGCGACGCGGCACTACGGGCACTGACCAAGCTCGACCAGGTGCTGCCCGCCCGGCTCCGGCACGAGGTGCGCGCGCTCTGCGATGCGGTGGAGTCGTTCGGCGGAGGGCGCACGCCGGTCGACCCCAAGGTGCTCGTGACGCTGGCCAGAGCCTGCCGCGACAAGGTCGAGGCCGGCTTCGACTACCCGTCCGGCAACGAGGTGCGACGCCGGATGGTCGAGCCCTACCGCCTGGTCGCCTCCGACCGGCGCTGGTACCTCCTCGCCTACGACCTCGATCGTGACGACTGGCGCAACTTCCGCATCGACCGGATGACCGACGTGTCCGCGCGGACCAGACGCTTCCGCCCGCGCGCGGCTCCCGACGCGGCGACGTACGTGCAGGAGAGTGTGACGAGCCGCGTGTACCCGCACCAGGCGCGCTTCCTCGTGCACGCGTCGGCCGACACGGTGCGGGCGCAGATTCCGGCGTCGGCGGCCGTCGTACGACCACGGGGGAACGGGCTCTGCGAGGTCGCCGGCGGCGCCGCCGACCTCGACGTCGTGCTCATGCACGTGCTCCTGCTCGGGCACGACTTCCAGGTGCTCGACCCACCCGACCTCAGACGGCGCTGTCGCCCCTTGGCGGAGAGGCTGCTGTCGGCAGGCACGACCTCACCGGTGCAGGAGACAACGGAGTCGTGAGCCGCGACAACGCTGAACGGAGCCTTTCAGACCAGGCCGGATCCGCCGTCGACGTAGAGGACCTGGCCGGTGACGTAGCCGGACTCCTCCGCGGCGAAGAAGGCGACGGCGTTGGCGATGTCGGCGGGGACGCCGCCGCGGCGGACCGGGGCGGCGGCCGCCACCGTACGGCGCATGTCGTCGATCGTGGTGCCGATGCGCGTGGCGGTGGCGGCGGTCATGGCGGTTTCGATGAAGCCCGGTGCGATCGCGTTGGCGGTGATGCCGAAGGGGCCCAGTTCGATGGCCAGGGTTTTGGTGAACCCCTGCAGGCCGGCCTTGGCGGCGGCGTAGTTGGCCTGGCCGCGGTTGCCGAGCGCCGAAGCCGACGACATGCACACGATGCGGCCGTATCCCGCCTCCACCATGTGCCGCTGCGCGAATTGGCTGGCGATGAAGGCGCCGCGCAGGTGCACGTCCATCACGGTCGTCCAGTCGTCGTCGGTCATCTTGAAGAGCAGGTTGTCGCGGATGATGCCGGCGTTGTTGACGAGGATGTGCAGCCCGCCGAACATGTCCACGGTTCCGTCGATCGCGGCCCGCATGTCCTGGCGGCTGCTGACGTCGGCGGCGAAGGCCGTCGCCGCGCCACCGGAGGCCGTGATCTCCGCGGCGACGGCCTTCGCGTTGTCGCCGTCGCGGTCGATCACGGCGATACTCGCGCCGAGCGCCGCGAGGTGGCGGGAGATCTCGGCGCCGATCCCCTGGCCGCCGCCGGTCACGACGGCGACCTTGTCAGCGAAGTCGCGCATGGAACTTCCTTCCTTGGAGGAGACAACAGCGGGTGAGAGGCTCAGCCCGTGACGGTGCCCGGAGACCGGTATCGGTCGCGGAGCAGGCGCTTGTAGAGCTTGCCCGTGGGAAGCCGGGGCAGGCTGTCGACGAAGTCCACCGACCGTGGGCATTTGTAGTGGGCGATCCGGTCGCGGCAGTAGGCGATGAGTTCGGCGGCGAGGCCGGGTCCTGCCGCGGCGGGGTCGACGAGCTCGACCACGGCCTTGACCTCCTCGCCGAGGTCGGGATGGGGAACGCCGATGACGGCGACGTCCGCCACCGCGGGGTGGGCCGCGAGAAGGTTCTCCGTCTCCTGGGGGTAGATGTTGACCCCACCAGAGATGATCATGTGGCTCTTGCGGTCGGTCAGGTAGAGGTGGCCGTCGGCGTCGAGGTGCCCGATGTCCCCGACCGTGGAGGCGAGGCCGCGATCGTCGCTGATCCGGTTCTCCGCGGTCTTGGCAGGGTCGTCGAAGTACACGAAATTCGTCGCGCCGCGGAACCACACGGTTCCGTCCACGCCGGGCGGAACGGGACGCTGCTCGTCGTCGAGGATCTCGACCTCACCGATGATCGCCCTGCCGACCGTTCCCGGGTGCGCCAGCCACTGCTCCGAGTCGCACCACGTGAAGCCGTTCCCCTCCGTCGCGCCGTAGTACTCGAGGACTATCGGGCCGAGCCAGTCGATCATCGCCTGCTTGACCGGGACGGGACACGGCGCGGCTCCGTGCACGATCCGCTCCAGTGACGACAGGTCGTAGCGGTCGCGCACCTCCCGGGGCAGCCGCAACAACCGGATGAACATGGTCGGCACCATCTGGCAGTGCGTGATGCGGTGCTTTTCGACCAGCGCGCACCACTGCTCGGCGTCGAACCGCTCCATGACGATGACCGTGCCGCCGAGGCGCAGCGCGCCCGCGACGCTCCCCTGCGGCGCGGAGTGGTACAGCGGCGCCGGGTTCAGGTATGTCAGGCCCTCACGGAAGCCCAGCAGGTCACGGACCCAGTCGAGGACCTCGTCGGCGTCGCCTGGGCGCAGATCCTGGAGCGGCCGGCAGATTCCCTTCGGCCGTCCGGTGGTCCCCGACGAGTAGAGCATGACGTTGCCGCGCTCCTCGTCCGCCACGGGCACGCCGGGGTGGCGCTCGACGGCGGCCGCGAAGGGCTCCCACCGCTCGTCCGGCTCCTCGAGCCCGACCATGAGGAACCGTTCGACCTCCGGGCACTCTTCCGCCGCCTTCACGACGACGTCGCGGAGCGTCACGGTGCCGACGAACACCCGTGCCCTGCAGTTGCCGACGATGTAGGCCACCTCGTCGGCCGTGAGGTGCGTGTTGATCAGCGTGTAGTACAGCCCGGTGCGTTCGGCCGCGGATTCGATCACGAGCAGTTCGAGGCGGTTCTCGGCCATCACCGCGATGTGGTCGCCGCGCCGCAGGCCCTGGTCACGCAGCAGGTGGGCCACCTGGTTCGCGGCGTACTCGAGCTGGGCGAACGTGAGCGACCTGCCCGAGTCCGCCATGACGACGGCGGGCTTGTCAGGGTGGGCGACGGCGTGGTGGCCCGGGTACATCCGGCGGCTCCTCGGAATGAGTGGGGACGGGAGGATGCGCTCAGGCGACGTCGAACAGCCCGGCGGCGCCCATGCCGCCGCCGACGCACATCGTGATCACCACGTGGCGGGCGCCACGCCTGCGGCCTTCCAGCAGCGCGTGGCCGACGAGCCTGGCGCCGCTCATGCCGTAGGGGTGGCCGATGGAGATGCCGCCGCCGTTCACGTTGAACCTGTCAGGGTCGATGCCGAGTTCGTCGCGGCAGTACACCGCCTGCGAGGCGAACGCCTCGTTGAGCTCCCACAGGTCGATGTCGTCGACGGTCAGCCCGTGTGCTTTGAGCAGCTTGGGGATGGCGAAGACGGGCCCGATGCCCATCTCGTCCGGCGCGCACCCCGCCACCGCGATCCCGCGGTAGACCCCGAGCGGTTCGAGGCCGCGGCGCTCGGCCTCCCGGCGTTCCATGAGGACGGAGGCCGAGGCCCCGTCGGACAGCTGCGAGGAGTTCCCCGCGGTGACGCAGGCCCTGGCCGTCACCTGCCCGTCGGGCAGGACGGTCCGCAGGCCCGCAAGCACCTCCATCGTCGTGGCCGGGCGGTTGCCCTCGTCCCTGCTCAGCGTGACGTCCTCGTAGCGGACCTCGCCGCTCTCCGCGTCGACGATCTTCTTACGGCTCGGCAACGGGACGATCTCGTCGTCGAACCGGCCCGCCTCCTGGGCCGCCGCCGTCCGCCGTTGGGAGCTGAGAGCGAACTCGTCCTGCCGCTCGCGGCTCACCTTGTAGCGCTCGGCGACGATCTCCGCCGTCTGCAGCATCGGCATGTACAGGTCAGGCACGTTCGCGACGAGCCACGGGTCCTTCGCCCGGTAGCCGTTGAGGTGCTCGTTCTCCACGACCGAGACGGACTCGACGCCGCCGCCGACCGTGATCCGCATGCCGTCGGCGAGGATCTGCTTGGCGGCGACGGCGATCGCCATCAGGCCCGACGAGCACTGGCGGTCGATCGTCATCCCGGGGACGGATTCGGGCAGCCCGGCGCGCAGCAGGCCCTGCCGTGCCACGTTCGCCCCGGACGATCCCTGCTGCAGCGCGCAGCCCAGGATCACGTCGTCGACCTCGGCGCCGTCGATCCCGGCCCGCTGGACGGCGGCCGCGACGACGTGCCCGGCGAGTTCCTGTGCCTGGGTGTCGTTGAACGCACCACGCCGCGCCCTGCCGATCGGCGTTCGAGCGGTGGAGACGATGACGGCTTCTCGCATGCTGGGCTCCCAACGGCCGCGCCCCGGAGGAGCGGACTTCGGCGATGCACGGAAGGTCGGATCCGGGCTAGGCGAATCGACAGTAACCAAAGATGAACTTGAGCTCAAGTTCTGATAGGAAGTAGGGCGACGACCACGGCCCACGCCGGCGTGCGGCCGAGAGACAGGGGCTTCCATGGGTGCTCCCGTGCGTCCGCGCACACTCGCCGACCTGCAGGACCTGATCGGAACCCCGCTCGGGCCGACCTCGTGGACCGAGGTCACGCAGGAGGCGATCGACACCTTCGCCGAGGTCACCGGCGACTCCCAATGGATCCACGTCGACCCCGCACGGGCCGCGGACGGGCCGTTCGGCACGACCGTCGCACACGGGCTCTACACCCTGTCGCTTCTTCCGGTGCTCTCGACACGGCTCATGCGGTTCGACGGATTCGCCCACAGTCTGAACTACGGCTATGACCGGATCCGTTTTCCCGCCCCGGTCCCCGTCGGCTCCCGGCTGCGGATGACCCTCACCGTCGCCGCCGCGGAACGGGCGACACATGGCGGGATCCAGATCCGGACGAGCCAGACGGTGGAGTGCGACGCCGCCGGCAAACCCGTGCTCGTCGCGGAAAGCATCGCCCTGGTTTTCGAGGCGAGCGCGTGAGCTCCCTGAACCGACGATCCAGTGAGGTACGGATGACTGACGACGAGGCGATCTCGGCCGACCTGGCCCTCAGGGTGGAACGACTGCTCGACGACGTCGACCTGGCCCGCATCGGCCGGGAGGACTTCCTCGGCGCCCGATTCGACGCGGGCCTCGCCTGGGTGCACTTCCCACCGGGCTGCGGCGGCCTGGGGCTGCCCGTCGAATTCCAGGAACTCGTCGACTCGCGGCTGCGCGCCGCGGGCGCGCCCGAACACCTGCCGGGCCGCAACGGCATCGGACGCGGCATGGCCGCACCGACCATCGCGGCCTTCGGCACCGAGGAGCAGAAGACGCGCCTGCTGCGTCCTCTGTGGACCGGCGAGCACGAGTACTGCCAGTTGTTCAGCGAACCCGGCGCGGGATCCGACCTCGCGGCCGTCGCGGCCCGCGCGGTGCGCGACGGCGACACCTGGGTGGTCAACGGCCAGAAGGTCTGGACGTCGAGCGCGCACACGGCGCGACGCGCGATCCTCGTGGCGCGCACCGACGCCGACGTCCCGAAGCACCGTGGCCTGACGTACTTCATCTGCGACATGACCGATCCCGGCGTCGACGTCCGGCCGCTACGTCAGATCACAGGTGAGGCCGAGTTCAACGAAGTGTTTCTGACCGACGTCAGGATTCCCGACGCCGATCGCCTCGGAGAGGTCGGCGAAGGCTGGCGGGTCGCGACGCTGACCTTGAACAACGAACGGGTGGCCATCGGCGGCGGCGTCCCCCGGGAGCAGGGCATGATCGGCAAGGCGGCCCAGGCGTGGCGGGAGCGGCCGGAGCTGCGCGACCCCGCGATGCACGACGAGTTGATGCGCCACTGGGTGGAGGCCGAGGTCGCCCGCCTCTCCGCCGTCCGCATGCGGCAGCGTCTCGCGGCCGGCCAGCCCGGTCCCGAGGGTTCGGCGATGAAGCTGACCTTCGCCCGCCTGGCTCAGGCGATCTCCGGGTTCGAGCTCGAACTCCTCGGCGCGGACGGCCTGCGCTACGACGACTGGACGGCGCGCCGGCCCGAGAGTGTGGACTACACCGGACGCGGAGCGGGCTACCGCTACCTGCGGGCGAAGGGCAATTCGATCGAGGGCGGGACGTCGGAGATCCTCCGCAACGTCATCGCCGAACGCGTTCTCGGCCTGCCCGCGGAACACCGGACCGACAAGGACATCCCGTGGAAGGACGTGCCCCGATGACCGACGCCGACCTGCTGTACGGCGACGTCGAAGAAGAGCTTCGCGCGAGCGTGCGCCGGCTGCTCGCCCAGCGTGTCTCCCCGGCGGTCCTGGCCGCGGCCTACGACGAGCCCGCCGGCTTGTCCGCCCTGTGGCGGGGCCTGGCCCGCGACCTGGGCGTCGCCGCCCTGCTGATCCCCGAGGAGCTCGGCGGAGTGGGCGCCACCGCGCGCGAGGCCGCCGTGGTGGCCGAGGAGATCGGCCGTGCGGTGGCACCCGTCCCTTTCCTCACCAGTTCCGTGATCGCCACTGTGGCCCTGCTCGAGGCCGGAGACCACGAGACGCTCGCGGTCCTGGCCGCCGGCGAGGCGACCGCGGCGCTCGCCCTGGGGTTCGGCGCGGCCGCGCCGCCGGTGGCGGCCACTGTGAAGGCGACCCCCGCGGGCCTGTCCGGCCACGTCGCGACCGTGGCCGATGCGGGCACCGCCACCGTGCTCGTCGTGCCGGCGGAGGGCGCCGACGGACTCGAACTGCACACGGTCACCGCGCCCGGGCCTGGGACGACGGTGACGCCGGTGCCGTCGCTCGACATGACCAGGCCCGTCGCCGACGTCGCGTTCGACGGAGCGCCCTCGCGCAGGATCGACCGGGGCGACGCGCGCGGGGCGGTCGCCGAGGCGCTGCGCGCGGGCGCCGTACTCCTCGCGTCCGAGCAGATCGGCGTCGCGAGCCGGTGTTTCGAGATGACGCTCGACTACGTCAGGCAGCGCTACCAGTTCGGCCGCTCGATCGGGTCGTTCCAGGCGGTCAAGCACCGGCTCGCCGACCTGTGGGTGGAGGTGGGGCAGGCGGGCGCCGCGGCGCGCTACGCCGCCGACACCCACGCCCGCCGGGATCCGGACGTCGCGGTCGCCGCCGCGGTCGCGCAGTCCTACTGCGGCACCGTGGCCGTGCACGCGGCCGAGGAGTGCGTGCAGCTTCACGGTGGCATCGGGATGACCTGGGAGCACCCCGCTCACCTTTACCTCAAACGCGCCAAGGCCGACCAGCTCGCGCTCGGCACTCCCTACGAGGCGCGGAGCGCGCTTGCCGCCCTGGTCGGGCTGCCGCGCGCCTGAGCGGCCGAGGGCCGGCCACATGGTTCGTGGCCGGCCTCAGCGGCCCTGGAACACCGGCGCCCGCTTGGCGGCGAAGGCCGCGACAGCGGCGGCGTGGTCGTCCGTCTCCGCGCACCGCATGATCTCGTTGACCTCGAGGTCCATGCAGGTCGGCAGATCGTGGTCGACCGCGCGGAGCACGTTGCCCTTGATGGCCGACAGTGCGACCGCGGGGCCTGCCGCGAGCGCGCGGCCCCAGTCGAGCGCCGCCTTCAGCGCCTCACCCGCCGGCACGACCCGGTTGACCAGCCCGGTCTCCGATGCCTGCGCCGCGCTCATCCGCGGGGAGAACATCAGCAGCTCCAGGGCCTTGGCGGTGCCGAGCATCCGCGTCAGAAACCACGTCGCGCCGTAGTCGCCGCTCAGCCCGACGCGGGCGAACGCCGTCACGAAGACCGAGGCCTCCGAGGCGATCCGCAGATCGCAAGCCAGCGCGAGGCCGAGTCCCGCCCCCGCCGCGGCGCCGTCCACGCACGCGATCGTCGGTTTCGCCATCGCGTGCAACCGGCCGGCGGTCGCGCGCTGGAACCGGCGCTGGCGCTCGAGCCTCTCGTGCGACGGCGCCGCGTCCGTGCCCTCCTCGGCGAACGCCTTGACGTCGCCGCCCGCGCAGAACGCGCCGCCGGCGCCGGTGAGGACGACGCACCGCACCTCATGGTCCGTCTCGCACGCTTCCAGCGCGGCGGCCAGCGCTTCCAGCATGGAGTCGCTCAGGGCGTTACGGCGTTCCGGCCGGTTCAAGGTCAGGATCGCGACACCCTGGTCGATCTCGGTGAGCAGTTCGCCGGTGCCTGTCTCAAGGACGCGTGACGCCATTTTCACTCCTTCGAAGCGGGTGAGCCGTCCGCGGCGTCAGGCGGGATGGTGAGCCCGAGCGCGGCGCCCCACAACATGGACAGTGTTCGCACCGCCTGGTCGAAGTCCACCGGTTTCGTCACCGCCGGGTTCCCGACGAACAGCGAGTACGCCGACCTGCTCACCATCGAGGTGAGCGCGATCGCCGTCGAGTAGGGGTCCAGCCCGTCGGGCAGCACACCGAGGCGGCCGACGGCGAGGATGTGCGCCTCCGTCCGGGCGAGGTAGGCCTTCGACCGCTCGGTGAGCATCTCCTGCACGCCGGGGTCGAACGTCGCCACCTGTTCGATCACCCCCATCAGCGCGGCGTTCTCCCGGTATCTGACCAGGTATCTCCTGGTGGAGCGGGCGATGCCGCGTGCGGCCTGCTCGGTGTCGCGGTATTCGACCTCGCGTGTCGTCGGCGCCGTCCTCGACAGCACGCTCGTGGCGACGACGCGGAACAGCTCCTCCTTCGTCGCGAAATGCGTGTAGAAGGTGCCGTGCGCGACCCGGGCCTCGCTCGCGATGTCGGTGATCCGCGCGTTCAGGAACCCGTCCCTTTCGAACACGCGGCGTCCCGCCTCGACGAGCGCGTCGTAGGTGCGCTGGCCTCGCGGCGTCCGCCGTACCGTCGTCACCGCGTCGGCTCCGCGGACGCCGGGACGGAAACGGCCGCGGCGAGCTCGCCGTCCGCGGCGACGCCGGTCGGCGGACCGCTTCTGCGGCGGCGCACGGCACGGACGCCGTTGTCGACGACCCCGGCGAGACCGCCGGGCAGGAAGAGCACGAAGAGGATGAAGACGACGCCGAGCAGCAGTTGCGGCTGGGCGAGCGGAACGCGGACGACGTCCGGCAGTGCGGCGACGCCCGCGGACGAGGTGATGGCGGGCAGGCGTTGCTGAAGCAACGTGTACACGACGGCCCCGAGCAATGCGCCCCACACGCGGCCGCGGCCGCCGAGAATCAGCATGATCACCAGTCCGATGGAGAAGCTCAGTGACGTTTCGCCGGGGTCGGCCGCGCCGAGCAGGATGGCATACACGACTCCGGCCACACCGGCGAGCGTCGAGGCGATGAGGGCGACCACCAGCTTGTAGGTGTAGACGGTGAACCCCATCACTTCGGCGCGCAGCTCATTCTCCCGGATCGCGCGCCACACGTGCCCGATCCGCGTCGTCGTCAGCCATCGGGCGAGCGCGAACGTGCCCACCAGGAGCGCGAGCGCCAGCCAGTAGACGTGCTTGGTGTTCACGATGCCGACCAGCGCCGCGGGGAGCTTCTCGAACGGGATGGTCACCCCGTCGGCGCCGCCGCTGCCCAGATAGTTCTGACCGATGGCGATGGCCATCAGCTGCGCGGCCGCGAGCGTCACCATCGAGTAGGCGATCAGGCTGGCGCGCAGCGCGACCGCGTTCACGATCACGGCCGCCACGACGGTGATCCCGACGGCCGACGCCGCCGCCGTCCAGAACCCCACCGGGGTGAAGGCCAGCAGCATCACGAAACCGTAGGACCCCAGCGCGAAGAACATGCCGTGGCCGAAGGAGACCAGGCCGGTGTAGCCCATCAGCAGGTCGTAGGTGATCGCGAGCGCGGCGATCACATATGCGGTCCCGAGCACCTGCAGGCTGCCGATGCCGCCCACCGTGTCGGGCAGGACGCCCAGGCCCGGCACCGCCAGGAAGGGCGCGCAGGCCAGCAGGGCAACGACGCCCACCAGCACGAGTGGTGTCACGAGTTTTCTCACCGTCACGCCCCGTTCAAATCAGCCGGATCTTCTTCCCGCCGACACCCTCGGGCCGCAGGAGCAGCATCGCGCCCATGAGGATGAAGGAGAGGATCTCGCCCAGGCCCGGATTCACGTAGAAGTTCGTGAACTGCTGCAACAGGCCCACGGCCAGCGCCGCGATCGCGGCGCCGCGCAGCGATCCGAGTCCGCCGACCACGAGCACGATGAAGGCGTACAGGAGGTACGTGTCGCCGATCGTGGTGTTGACGGCGTTCGCGTAGAGGGCGGCGAGCACGCCGCCCAGCCCGGCCACCGCCCCGCCGACCGTGAAGATCAACGTGAACGAGTGGCGGACGTCGATGCCGAGCGCGCGCACCATCTCGCGGTTCTCGACGCCCGCGCGCACCACCAGCCCGTGCCGGGTGTGCTTCAGGAACGCCTCGAGCGCGATCAGCAACAGGACCGCGACGCCGATGAGCACGAAGTCACCGCGCGCGATGTGCGCGCCGAAGATCTCGGTGGTCGTCCTGGTGAACCACGGCGGAGTCGGGACCGCCCGGCTGTCCGGCCCCCAGATCCCGTTCAGCAACGCGACCAGCGAGAACCCCAGCCCCGCCGTGACGAGCAGCTGGTCGAGGTGGTCCCGCTGGTAGAGCGCGCGGAGCAGCACCCGCTCGGTGAGGAAGGCCAGCGCCCCGCCGACCACGACGCCGACGAGCAGCGCGAACAGGAGGGTTCCGACGGACGGCCCCGCGGCGAGGCTCGAATGCCGCAGCACGAACCAGCCTGCGTACGCGCATGCCGTCAGGTAGGCGCCGTGCGCGAACGTCAGCACCCGCATCAGGCCGAAGATCAGCGCGAGGCCGGACCCGAGCAGGAAGTAGACCGCGCCGACGGACAGGCCAGTGAAGATCATCAGGATCACGTTGCTCATGAGCCGGCCCCCGATATGGCGGATTCGACGCTGAGGTAGGCCCGTACGGTCTCGTCGTCGTCGGCCAGCCGGGTGGCGGGGCCGTTGAGGACGATCGCGCCGTCGACCATCACGGCGATGTGGTCGGCCAGCCGGCGCGCGACGGCGAGGTTCTGCTCCACCATCAGCACCGTGGTCTGCCCGGCCGTGCGCTCCAGCACGTCCACGACTTCACGCACCACCACCGGGGCGAGCCCCTTGGTCGGCTCGTCGATCAGCAGCAGGTCGTTGTCGTTCAGCAGGCCGCGGGCGAGCGACAACATCTGCTGCTGGCCGCCCGACAAGGTCCCCGCCAGGTGTTTCGTGCGGTTCTTCAGCTCGGGGAAGAGCTCGTACACCAGGTCGTAGCGCGGCCGTCCGCCGCGGCGTTCCGCGATGCGGAGGTTCTCCCCCACCGTCAGTCCGTGGAACACGTCGCGGTCCTCGGGGACGTAGCCGATCCCCCGCCGCACGATGTCGTGCGTCTCCTCCTGGCCGATCTCGTCCCCGGCGAACACGACCCTGCCGGTACGGCGGACGAGCCCGAGGACGGCCCGCATCGTGGTGGTCTTGCCGACGCCGTTACGGCCGAGCAGCACCGTCACCCGGTGCCGCGGCACTGTCAGGCGGACCCCTTGCAGGATGTGGGAGTCGCCGAGATAGGCGTGCAGGTCGGTCACTTCGAGAAGGGGGTCGTGGTCCGGGTTCACAGCGGCTCCCCCAGGTAGGCGTCGCGAACCGTCGCGTCGGCGACGACGCTCTCCGGCGTGTCGAAGGCGAGCAGGGCGCCGTGGTGCATGACGGCGACCCGGTGTGCGAGCTCGAGAACGACGTCGATGTGGTGCTCGACCATCACTACGGTGGCGTCGGTGTCGCGCTGCACGTCGCGGATCAGCTGCATCAGCGACGGCAGGTCCTCGTTGTTCACCCCGGCCATCGGCTCGTCGAGCAACACGATCGTGGAGCCGCTCGCGAGCATGATCGCCAGCTCGAGCTTCCGCCGGTCCCCGTGCGAGAGCGATCCGGCCGGCGTGTGCCGGGCCCCGTCGAGGCCCACTCGCGCGAGGTGCTCGCGGATCGGGGCGAGTGCGGCGGCCGAGCGGCCCGGCGCGCGCCAGAGCCCGCCGAACCGCTGGTCCTTCGCCTGCGTGGCCAGCCGGACGTTCTCCAGGACCGTGAGGCCGAGGAAGAGGTAGGAGGTCTGAAAGGTGCGGCCGAGCCCGAGCCGGGCACGACGCGCGGGACTCGCCCTCGTCACGTCCCGGTCGTGCAACGCGACCCGCCCCCGGGTGGGGCGCATGGTCCCGCTGACGACGTTCAGCAGGCTGGTCTTGCCGGCGCCGTTGGGCCCGATCACCGCCACGAGCTCACCTGCGGCGACGCCGAACGTGACGTCGCGCAGGATCTGAGCCCCGTCGATGACGAGGCTCAGATCCTCGACCGCGAGGGCCGCGGACTCCATGTCGGTCACGTCACTGCCTCTTGATGGGGTCGGTGACGGGGGTCTCCATCTCCTCGGGCGTGTAGGCCTTCACGAGCACCGGGGTCCACGAGCCGTCCGCGCCTTCGGTGAGCCGCACGGCGAACTGCGGGGTCAGCTCGGCATGGTCGGCGGCGCGCATCGTGACCTTGCCCTGGGGGCTCGTCCACGTGTAGTCGTCCAGCGACGAGGCCATCTTCTTCACGTCGTTGCCGCCTGTCTGGACCGCGTGGACGATCATCGCCGCCGCGTTCCAGCCCGTGGGGTCGTCGTACTCGATCTGGTGCTTGCGCTGCTCCGACCAGGAGATGAGGAACTTCTCCTCGTCGTTGCCGGAGAAGCCCGGGTAGTAGTACAGGCTGAACAGCGCGTTCTCCACACCTTTCGGCCCGAGGGCCTGGCCGATCGCGGCGTAGGTCTCACGTGTGATCAGGTAGCCGACGAACCGGCTGGTGTCGAAGACCCCCTGGGCGCGCAGCGCGGCGAAGAGCTGATCGGTGCCCGCGCCGACCCACGAGCTGTAGATGTAGTCGGGGTTCTCGGCCTTGATCTGGGCAGCCACCGCGGTGAAGTTCGTCGTGGTCGTGGGCAGCAGGTGCTTGGTCGACTCGATGCCCAGCGGGTCGATCTGGGCCTTCAGCGACGTGTAGGTGTCCTGTCCGTACGCGTAGTCCTGCCCGACGTAGGCGAGCCTCTTCGACGACAGGTCCCCTTCGCCGAGCAGCTTCGGGAAGATCTTCGAGCCGTTCTTGTTCGCGTTGCCGAACACCAGCGGGCTCATGCCGGTGAGCTGGTAACTCGCCGAGCCTCCGGGCAGATAGATGACGTTGTTCTGCACCGCCTGCTGGGCGACCGGGATGGCGATCGACGAGTCGGTGATGCCGGTGAGGAACGTGGCCCCCGACGCGATCATGCTCTTGGCCTTGGCGATGCCCACCGCCGGCTTCCCCGTGTCGTCGGCGTAGGTGATCTCGATCTTGCGGCCGTCGACCGTGTTCGTGCCCTTGGTGAGGTAGTTGAGCCCGGCTTCGAGCCCGTTGCGGAAGTCGGCCGCCTGCACGGCGTACGTGCCGGTGATAGACGAGATGACGCCGACCTTGACGGTGTCGGAGCCTCCTGAGGCGGAACCCGAGGTCGAGCATGCCGCCATGGCGAGCCCCAACGGGACCATGAGCAGCGCCGCGCGAAGACGTGCGCCGGTGACGCGCATAGACACTCCTGAGTTTCTGGTGACCAGCCGTCGAACTGCGCCGCGATGCGGTGCAGACGGGAATGTGGGGACAGACCGGGGACTGTGAGGCGCGTCTCTGTCTATTTGACTATGAGGTCGGTGTCAAGTTACAGATCCTTAACGCGGCCAAACCGCCTCCCGCGACATGCCGTTTCTCCTGCTAATTCGGCGTTTTCAGCGCATGGCGAGCGGCGGCCCGAGCAGAGCTACTTGACGCTGACCTCAATCTCAGCTTGAGTGTGACCCACGTAACACTCGCGCCCTCATCCCCAGCTCAGGAATCCCTTGAGTGGATTACGGCTGGGCGGGGGCCCGGCGGGCCACGCATTCGGCCATGCGCACACCGCGAATCCCGATCCTCACAAGCGAGACCGTTTGGGAGACGGCAATGAAGACAACGATCACCTCCCTCCGCCCGCGGGCCGGCGCATGGCGCCGTCTGGCGGCCGTCGTCTTCGGTGCGGCCGCGGGCGCCGCGCTGATCGCGGCGCCCGCCCCGGCCGCGTCCGCGAGCACGCCGAGCGCGCTGTATGTCGCGCTCGGCGACTCCTACACCTCGGGTTACGGCCTGCCGACGCAACTGACCAGCCCGGCGATCATCGCGGGCTGCGGCCAGTCGTCCAGCAACTATCCGAAACTCGTGGCGGCGCACTACGGCATAGCGGTCGACGACCGCAGCTGCGCGGGCGCCACCACGGCGGCGTTCACCAACTGGCAGGGCGCCAACCCGCCCCAGACCAGCGCGCTCGGCCCGAACACCGTGCTGGTCACCATCGGCATGGGCGGAAACGACGTCGGATCCTCGATCATCACCACCTCGTGCCTGCAGGCCGGCGCCGCCAACCACAGCTGCCAGACGTCCCAGTTGAACAACCTGATCAACACCAGCCTGGCGAACCTGGCCGCCCACCTGCCCGGCGACATCGCGAACATCAGGGCGCTCGCCCCGAACGCGGCCATCGTCTACGTCGGCTATCTGACCGGTCTGCCCAGCCTGTCCACGTGGACCGCGACCGGGTGCTCGTCCAACCTGCCGTACTACCCCGGCGACATCGCCTGGCTGAACAACTTCGGGCAGCGGCTCAACAACACCATCAGGACGGCCGCCCAGTCTCAGGGCGCGATCTTCGTCGACGCCCTGAACATGAGTGCCGGCCACGATCCGTGCCGGCCCGTCGGCACCCGCTGGAACGAGGGGATCCACCCGGCCGCACCGGCGACCGCGACCTTCCACCCGAACCTCGCGGGCCACTCCGCGTACGCCTCAATGATCATCAGCGCTCTGGGAGGCTGACTTTCCTTCGGGTCCGGCCCTCGGTCGGTGGCCGGACCCGCCTTCCCCACCCGCGGTTCAGCCGGTGGTGCGCTTGGTGGAGCGGCCGCTCCGCGGTGTGCCGCGGGCGGGCTTCGCCTCAGGGCCCGCGGCGGGCTCCTCCGCCTCTTCACCGACCGGTTTTGATCTTCAGCGCGTTCACCCAGAGCCGGGTGAGCATCGAGACGAGTTCCTCGAACGGGATGTCGTCACCGAGGACGTAGGTGCCGTAGGCCATCCGGCCCACCATCGCGTCGACGGCCTTGGCCGCGAGCAGCGGGTCGAGGTCGGGATCGGCCAGGCCGCGTTCCTGCAGTTCCCTGATGCTGCGGGCGTTGCGCCGCGCGAAGGCCTCTCCGCGTTTGCGTCGCAGCTCGCGCAGGTTCTCGTCGCACGTGGCCGCCTGCTCGAGCGCGCGCATGAGCCGGGCGTTGCGGCGATACCACATCAGGTAGGCGCGGTTGCCGGCCTCGATCTCCGCGATCGGCCCGCCGCCGCGAGTCGCCGCGCGGACGTGCGGGTGCAGCGCGGAGTCCTGGACCTGCTCGAGAACCGCGGTGAAGATCTCCTCCTTGCTGTTGAAGTACACATAGAAGGAGCCGACCGAGACGTTGGCCTCGCTGCTGATGTCACTCAGACGGGCGTCGAGGTAGCCGTCGTGCTCGAAGACGCGGCGGGCCGCCGCTATGAGCCGCTCTCGCGTGCGCTGGCCGCGCGCGGTGGCGGGCAGGGGACGCTGCCCCGCGGTGTCGGCCTCGTCGGCGGCGACGTCGTGCGGGGTGTCTGCTGAGGTGGGACGGGATCGTGATGGCATGTCACCGACAGCGTAGCTGAGGATCGCGTCAACGCGAACAAGGCCGCACTACAGGCCGTCAACCACGCTTTACCAGCTCGGCGGGGTTCCGGATGACCGGAACCGGGCGGCCAAGCATAATTGACGTTGACCTCAATTTCAGATAGAACCGACGAGGTCGGCGCCCGGCCCGGCGGCGGCCTCCCCCACAGCGAAAGGTCGGTGGTGACGTGCCGTACTCGGAGATCGAGCGGCATCGCGACGACTCGGGTGTCGTGACGATCACGATGAACCGCCCCAGCAAGCTCAACGCGTACACCACGACGATGTGCGAAGAGCTGTCGGCGGCCATCGACGACTTCGCCCGCACCGACGCCGACCGCGTGCTGGTCCTCACGGGCGCCGGGCGCGGCTTCTGCTCCGGCGGCGACCTGTCCGGCCACTTCGAGGCCCTCAAGGCCACGACCCGCCAACTGGGCCACGCCGCCGTGATGCGCGAGGGCATGCATCCGGTCTCCCGCCGGCTGTTCGCCCTGGACAAACCCACGATCGCGATGGTCAACGGTCCGGCCGTCGCCGGCGGCCTCGCCCTGGCGCTGCTGTGCGACATCCGTGTCGCCGCCGACACGGCCGTCCTCGGAGACACGAGCGGCGCGGCCGGAGCGCTCCCTGACGAGGGAGGCGCGTGGCTGTTCCCGCGCGTCATGGGGTACGACCATGCCTTCAAGATGGTCGCCCTCAGCGAGAAGTACGACGCCGCCACGGCCCTGCGGCTCGGCCTGGTCACCGAGGTCGTGCCCGCCGCCGAGCTGCGTGAGCACACGATGGGACTCGCGCGGGACCTCGCGTCGCGGGCCGCCGTCACCCTCCGTATCGCCAAACGGATCATGCGGCGCGGCCTCGAGTCCACGTTCGAGGCGTCGCTCGGCGACGCCGAGATGGCGGTCGTGATGAACAACGACACCGAGGACGCCAGGGAGGGCGTCACCGCCTTCCTCGAACACCGCCGCCCCAAGTTCGAAGGCGCGTGAAACGGGATGACCGAAACCCCCCACGCGGGTGGTGAGCGCTCGGCGCCGCTGGCCGGCCGCACCGCGCTCGTCACCGGCGGGTCCCGCGGCATCGGCCTGGGAATCTCCTGCCTGTTCGCCGAACTCGGCGCGAACGTGCTCATCGTGTCCCGCCGCGAGCCCTCCCTCCTCGAGGCGGTCCGCTGCATCACGGAGACCGGCGTGGCCCCCGCCGCCGTCGCCTACCGGGTGGGCAGGGCGGATTCGGAGGACGACGCGCACGCGAGCGTCGCCTTCGCGATCGAGCGGTTCGGGGGCCTCGACATCCTGGTCAACAACGCCGCGACGAATCCCTACTTCGGGCCCCTGGTCGGGATCAGCCGCGGCCAGGCCGACAAGACCACCGGCGTCAACCTCTGGGGTCCCCTCATGTGGGTCCAGGCCGCCTGGGAGCAGTGCATGCGCGACCACGGCGGCGCGGTGCTCAACATCTCCTCCACCAGCGGGATCGACGTGGACGTCGACCTCGGCTGGTACGGCGCCACCAAGGCCGGGCTGATCCACCTCACCCGGCTGCTCGCGATGGAGCTGGCGCCGGCGGTCCGCGTCAACGCGATCTGCCCGGGCCTGGTCAAGACCGACATGTCCCGCGCGTTGTGGGAGAACGGCGAAGACGAGGTCGCCGCGACCATGCCACTCGCCCGGCTGGGAACACCCCGGGACATCGCCGAGGCCGCCGCCTTCCTCTGCTCCGACGCCGCCTCCTGGGTGACCGGGCAGACGCTGGCGGTCGACGGCGGCTATCTCGTACGGCCCTCGACATGACCGACCTCCCGGGTCTCGACCTGAGCAAGCTGGAGGTCTGGCTGGACCGGAACCGGCCCGGCCTGCGTCGAGGCGGGCTCAGCGGCGAATTGCTGACCGGCGGGAAGTCCAACCTCACCTACCGGCTCACCGACGGCGTGACCGTATGGGCGTTGCGCCGTCCGCCGCTCGGCCACGTGTTGCCGACCGCCCACGACATGACCCGGGAGTTCCGCGTGATCGGCGCCCTGCGCGGAACGGGGATCCCGGTCGCCGGTGCCGTGGTGCTCGGCGACGACCCCGAGGTCGCGGCGGCACCGTTCTACCTGATGGACTTCGTCGACGGCCGCGTCCTGAGCACCGCCGAGGACACCCTCGCGCTGTCCCCCCAGGAAGCCGCCAGGACCGGTGAGCTGCTGGTCGACACGCTCGCCGCCCTCCACGCGCTCGACCCGGAGTCGGTCGGGCTGGGGGATTTCGCCCACCCGGCCGGATTCCTCCGCCGGCAGGTGACGCGCTGGCACCAGCAGTGGCGCTCTTCGGAGACCCGCCCGCTCGACCTGCTCCAGACCACCGTGGACAGGCTCTCCACGACGGTGCCCGACGGAGCGCGACCGGCGATCGTGCACGGCGACTTCCGGCTCGCGAACACGATCTTCACGTCGGCACTCGACCGGATCGCCGCCGTCATCGACTGGGAGATGGCCACGGTCGGCGACCCGCTCACGGACCTGGGCGTGCTCATGGTCTACCAGTCACTCGCCGCCGACGGCGACTTCGGCCTCGCCCCGCTGCCGCCGGCCGCGGGCCACCTCACCGCCGCCCAAATGGCCGGACGGTACCAGGCACGGTCGTCCCGCGACCTCGGACGCCTGAACTGGTACATCGGGTTCGGCTTCTTCAAATTGGCAGTCATCTCCGAGACCATCCGCCATCGCCACCTCGCCGGACAGACGCTGGGCGCGGGCTTCGACCGCCCCGTCGACGACGTCCCGGCGATGCTCAAGGCGGCTCTGCAAGCCCTCTCCGACGATTAGGGAGACACCATGGACTTCGCGCACAGTGAGCGATCCCTCCACCTGCAGGAGAAGCTGCGGCAGTTCCTCGACGAACAGGTCTACCCCGCTGAGCCGGTCTACGAGGAGCAGGCGGCGGTCAACCGCGCGGCCGGCGCCACCTTCCGCACACCGGCCGTGCTCGCCGACCTCAAGGTGGAGGCGCGCAAACGAGGGCTGTGGAACCTGTTCCTGCCCGACGAGCGGCACGGGGCCGGGCTGAACGTCCTCGACTACGCGCCGATCGCCGAACTGAGCGGCCGCTCGCACCTGATAGCGCCCGAGGTGATGAACTGCTCGGCCCCCGACACCGGCAACATGGAACTGCTCGCCATGTTCGCCACCGAGGCGCAGGCCGAGCAGTGGCTGACCCCACTGCTCGAGGGCGAGATCCGGTCCTGTTTCTCCATGACCGAACCGGCCGTGGCCTCATCCGACGCCGCCAACATCGCCACCACCATCACGCTCGACGGCGACGAATACGTCGTCGACGGCCGCAAGTGGTGGTCGACCGGAGCGCTCCGCGAAGAGTGCAAGGTCGCCATCGTGATGGGGGTCAGCGACCCCGACGCCGCCAAGTACTCGCGCCACTCGATGATCCTGGTGCCGCTGGACACTCCCGGGGTGACGGTCGAACGCTCCACCAGCGTCTTCGGTTACGACGACGGCCCCCACGGCGGGCACGGCATCATCCGCTACGACAACGTCCGGGTGCCGCGCGAGAACCTGCTCGGCCCGCAAGGCGGCGGCTTCATGATGGCGCAGGCCCGCCTCGGACCCGGCAGGATCCACCACTGCATGCGCTCCATCGGGATGGCCGAGCGGGCGCTCGAACTGATGTGTGACCGCGCCGCCTCGCGGACGACCTTCGGGCGGCCGATCGCCTCGCACGGTGTCGTCCAAGGGTGGATCGCCGAGTCGCGCCTGGCCATCGACCAGGCCCGGCTGATGGTCCTCAAGGCCGCGTGGCTCATCGACACCGTCGGGGCCGGCAAGGCCAGAACCGAGATCTCTGCGATCAAGGTGGCCGCGCCCCGTGCGGCGAGCTACGTGCTCGACCGGGCCATCCAGGTGCACGGCGGCGCCGGTGTCTCGGCGGAGACCCCGCTCGCCGGAGCCTGGGCCCAGCTCAGGACCCTGCATCTGGCCGACGGGCCGGACGAGGTGCATCTGCGCTCGATCGCCCGTCAGGAACTGCTCCGCAGAGGCGTCGCATGACCCCGGCGGGTGCGGTCGTCGTCGTCACCGGCGGCGGCAGCGGCATCGGCGCCGCCCTCGCGACCCGGTTGGCCGCCGAGGGTGCCGAAGCGGTCATCGTCGCCGACATCGACGCCGCGGCCGCACGGTCCGTCGCCGGGCGAATCGGCGGAGTCCCCGAGCCCCTCGACGTCGCCGACGCGACCTCGGTCACCGACCTGGTGGAGCGGACGGTGGCGCGGTTCGGTCGCATCGACCTGTTCTGCGCCAACGCGGGAGTCGCCACCGAGGTCGGGCTCGACGCATCGGACGAGACGTGGAGGCGGGCGTTCGACGTCAACGTCATGGCCCACGTGTACGCGGCGAGGGCGGTCGTGCCGCACATGCTCGCCCGCGGCGGCGGGCACTTCCTGGCCACGGCCTCGGCGGCCGGGCTGCTCACGGCGCCGGCCGACGCGCCCTACTCGGTGACCAAGCACGCCGCCGTCGGATTCGCCGAGTGGCTCGCGATCGCCTACGGCGACCGCGGCATCGGCGTCAGCGTGCTGTGCCCCATGGGGGTGGCCACCCCCATGCTGATGCGGCCCCTCGAGGCCGGCGCCGCCTCCGCCAAGGCCGTGGCGGCGTCGGGAGAGATCCTCAGTCCGGAGTCCGTCGCCGACGCCGTGATCGAGGGGCTCGCCGCGGAGGAGTTTCTGATCCTCCCGCATCCGGAGGTCGGCACCTTCTGGGCGAAGAAGGCCGCACGCCCGGATCGCTGGCTGACGGCCATGCGCAGGCTCGGTGGCGAGCCCTCCTGACTGATCCGGCAACTGGGAGCGACACATCATGGGCAAGCTCGACGGCAGGATCGCCGTCGTCACCGGCGGCTCGTCCGGCATAGGGGCGGGTACGGCCCGCCACCTGAGAGACGAGGGAGCTGAGGTCTGCGTCACCGACGTCAGCCCTCCCCGCGAAGACGGCGGCCTGATGTACCTCGAACACGACGTGTCCTCTGCCGACGCGTGGCTGCGGGTGCGCGATCTGGTCGTGTCGGAGTTCGGCAGGGTGGACGTCCTGGTGAACAACGCGGGAATCTTCCTGCCCGGCATGATCGCCGACATCTCGCTGGAGGTGTGGCACCGCACACTCGCCGTGAACCAGACCGGCATCCTGCTCGGGATGCAGACGTTCGCCGGCGCCCTGGAGGAGTCCGGTCGCGGTTCCATCGTCAACATGTCGTCGTACGCGGGCATGCAGGGGCATGGGACATCCGTCGCCTACCAGGCGGCGAAGTGGGCCGTACGCGGCATGACCCGCTTCGCCGCACGCGAGTTCGCCCCTCGCGGGATCCGCGTCAACGCCGTCGTGCCGGGATTCATCGACACGCCCATGATGGCCGCCGGAGGCGACGCACTTCGGGACACCGTCGTGCGCCGCACTCCGCTCGGCCGCCTGGGCGAGGTCGCCGACATCGCGTACGCGATCGGCTATCTGGCCGGTGACGAGAGCGCCTTCGTCACCGGGACCGAAATCGTCCTGGACGGCGGGATGCTCGCGTAGCGGCCTGATCGGGCGGCCCCGGCTCCGCGGACGCCTGACGGCGACCGTGGCAGGTCAGGAGTTCCGCGGGGCCACCAGGCCGGATTCGTAGGCGAGGACGACGAGCTGGGCGCGGTCACGGACCCGAAGCTTGACCATGGCACGGTTGACGTGGGTTTTCGCGGTCATCGGGCTGATCACCATGTGGTCGGCGATCTGGTCGTTGGAAAGTCCCCGCGCGACCAGGGCGACGGCCTCGCGTTCGCGGTTGGTCAGCTCTTCCAGCGCCCGGGTGCTGTGGGAGCCGACCGGCTGGGCGACGTATCTGTTGATCAGCTTGCGCGTGATCGACGGTGCGAGCAGGGCGTCACCGCGCGCGGCGACGCGTACACCGTGCAGGAAGTCCTCCGGCACGATGTCCTTGACGAGGAACCCGGCCGCGCCGGCGCGCAGCGCGTTGAAAACGTACTCGTCCAAGCCGTAGTTGGTCAGGATGACGACGTGCACCCCGGCCAGAGCCGGGTCCGCGGCGATGCGCCGGGTCGCCTCGATGCCGTCGACGACCGGCATCTGGATGTCGATGAGCGCGACGTCGGGCCGGTGTTCCCGGACCAGAGCCAGGCCCTCTTCGCCGTCGGCGGCCTCGGCCACCACCTCGATGTCGTCTTCGAGGTCGAGGAGCATGCGGAATCCGCTGCGAAGGAGCGGCTGGTCGTCGACCAGCAGGACGCGGATCATGCCGTGTGGTCCACGGGGAGCTCGGCCTGGACCGTGAAGCCGCCCTCGCCGCGCGGCTCGGCACGCAGCCAACCGCCGAGAGCGGTGACGCGCTCGCGCATGCCGAGCAGTCCGACTCCGGGCGTCGGGGCGGTGCCCGGCGCCGCCGTCCCGTCGTCGTCGATGCGGATCGCGAGGGTGTCCGGACGGCAGTCGATCCGGACCGACGCCGTGGCGGCGTCCGCGTGACGGGCGATGTTGGTGAGCGACTCCTGAACGATCCGGTAGACGGTCCGGTCCACCGCCACCGGCACGTCGTGCCGCCGTCCCTCGATCGTCAGGGTCGCGTCCAGGCCGATGGTGCGGGCCCGTTCCACCAGTTCCTGGACGTCGTCGAGCCCACGCGGAGGGGCCGTGTCGTCGTCACGCAGCGCCTCGAGGGTCGCGCGCAACTCCCTGGTCGCCTCACGTCCGGCCTCCTGGATCGCCAGCAGGGCCTCCGGCACCTGTTCACCACGCTTGCGGGCCACGTGAACGGCGACTTCCGCCTGCACCTTGATGACCGAGATCTGGTGGGTGAGCGAATCGTGCAGCTCCCGCGCGATGTGCAGCCGTTCCTCCGCGGCGCGGTGCCGCGCGGTCTCCTCCCGGGTGCGCTCGGCCTCGTCCGCCCGCCGCTCGGCCTGCCGCAGCGCTTCGCCTGCGGCGCCTGCTGCGATCAGCCAGGCCAGCTCGAGGGCTCCTCTGGCCTGCGCGAAGGCCTCGCCCGTGTCGTGCAGGCCAGAGGCGAGGGCCGCGAGAGGCAGGGCGGCCAGCATGGTCACGCTCGCCAGCACCGTGACGGCACGGTGTCCGGCTCGTACGGCCGCGTACACCGCGAACAGGTACGCGACGGCGGGCACGTCGAAACCGGCCGCCTGGTGACCCACCGCGCAGAGCCCGGTCACGACCAGGATGGGAACCGGGGCCCTGCGGCGCGCGGCCAGAGTCAGGCCGCCGACCGTCAGCAGTGCGTAGCCGAGCAGATCACGGTAAGCGCCGGAGTGCTCTCCGGACAGTCCGGTGACCAGCAGCGCCGCCGCCACGCCGACGGCGATCACCCAGTCGGTGACACCTGCCGGGACAGCGAACCGCCCTTTGCCCATGCGCGCACTCTAACCAGATGTCCGTGCGGGCGACTCCTGCGCACGGATGACCGGCCGTCTACCGCATACGCGGTACTTTCGCGGCTCCTGCCGCGACTGCGGCAACCGGCACCGGCGTCGGCGGCAGCGCGAATTGCCTGCGTCCGCACGACGACCGCGGACGGGTCCGGCGGACATGCTCAGGCGGTGTCCAGTCGTGAGAGAAGGAGCACCCGATGTCCGTCCGTCATCTGCTCGTCGCCGCCGCGGCGGCCCTGCTCGGGGCCCTGATGATCGCCGCGCCCGCGGCCGCGCACGTCTCGGTCCAGCCGGACCCCGTCGGCGCCTACACCTTGACCGCCGGTCGCCTCTGGTCCGTCGTGGCCGGGCTGCTGGGGCTGATCGGCGCGGTCGTCGGCGGGCTGGCCATGGCCCGCTCCGCCGGTCGCGTCGGCACGGGCTCCGGCAGAAGGGGCGCCGTCGTGGCCCTCGTCGCGGGGCTGGCCGGCGCGGTCGTCGGCGGGGTGGTCGTGGCCGCCGCCGACGGTGGGCCCGGCACCGGCTACGGAATAGTCGGAGGGTACGCGGCCCTGGCGGTGGGGCTGGTCAGCACGGCCCTCGGCGTGCTGGTTCTGGCCCGCACCCGCCGGCCCGGACCTGGTCTCTAGGAGATCTGCCAGGGCCGCATGATCTCGTTGTCTTCGTGCTCCAGCATGTGGCAGTGCTGGATGTACGTGGCGGGGAACTCACTCCGGGTGCCGGCGATCCCGTCGATGGGCGGGGGCACGTCGAACCTCAGGGCGATCCGGGTGACCATCGCGGGATAGGCGACGACGGTGTCCTTCCAGCCTTCCTCGTCGGCTGCCGGTGGCATCACCGGGCCCTTCAGGTAGTGGGCGAGAACAGGCTGGGAGGCGGGCCTGCGGCCCTGGGAGACCCAGCTCTTGTAGGCCGCGAGGTAGGCCTTCGCGTCGAACCGTTGCCGGTTCAGCACGTGGAACTGCACCAGGTGCACGTGCATCGGATGGCCGTCGCCAGAGGTGTTGACGTACTCCCAGATCTCGGTGGTGCCCGCCTTGGGGAACTCCTCGACGGGGTCGTCGAAGAAGCGCTGGTTGATCGCCAGATGGGTGGACTTGCCGCGGGCGTCGCGGTTGGCGGTGATGACGAACTCGCGGCGGGGCAGTCCGTGGGTGGGCCGTGCCGGTGTGACCGGCCGAAGGGACAGCCGGTCCGCCGGTGCGCTCTGGTCCGGGCCGGAGAGCGCGTTGCTCACTCGGAGCTGCATGATCTCGGGCATGGGGACGGGCTTGTCGCCCTGGGGCAGGGGCGTGGGTGCGTCGTTCATCATGGTGATCCGTGTGCCGGCCTGCGTTCCGGTCAGGTCGACGATGACGTCCGCTCGCATGGCGGGGCCGAGCAGGAGGCTGGTGAGGCGCAACGGCGCGGCGCGGAGGCCGCCGTCGGTGCCGATCAGCCAGAACGACAGCCGCGCGCCGCCGTCTTGGAACCACAGGTGGAAGAAGCGCTGGTTGGAGCCGTTGAGGAGGCGCAGCCGGTAGCGTCGTGGCTCCATGTCCAGGTACGGGTAGGCCTTGCCGTTGACCACCGGGATGGTGCCGAAGAAGTTCGGATTCCACTTGGGGTGGTAGGGCGTGGGGCCCCTGTCGGGATAGGACAGCGCGCCGTCCGGGGTGAGGTTGCGGTCCTGCAGGATCAGCGGCACCTCGAAGTCGCCGCGGGGCAGGGGCAGGCTGTCTTCGAAGGCGTCGCGGACCAGATAAAGGCCGGCCAGTCCGGCGTAGATGTTCAGCCTGGTGATGGCCATCGCGTGGTCGTGGTACCACAACATGGTGGCCTGCTGGCGGCTGGTGTAGGCGTAGACGGCCTCGTTCGGACGGGCTCCGTCCAGGGTGGCGTAGACGGGACCGTGCAGACCGTCCGGCGTGAACCACGCCTCAGGATGGCCGTCCGACTGAGGGGAGTCGAAGCCGCCGTGGAGATGAGGCACGACCCACACGTTGGGCTCGGCGGGAAAGTTCTGCGGCATCCGCCCCCCGGGTGGATCGGGCGGCACGCCGGGAACATCCCGCCACAGCGTGACGTCCACCGCTGATTGCAACAGGTGCGTGGTGGGCAACTGGTTGCGGTAGCGCACCACGACCGGACGGTCCCGGCGCGCGACCAGTGTCGGTCCCAGATAACCCAGGCCCACCGGTCCGTCCGCGCTCACGGCCCAAAAGCCCCACGCCTGTCCGGCCGGCAGGTCACGATGGAACCGCCACGGGCTCTGCAGCATCGCCAGCTCGTAGTAGTCCGCCCCCGGGTAGGCCGCCGCCTGTCGCGGCGTCGGTGTGGGCAACCTCGGCACGGCATCGACGTACTTGGCCAGCCGCGTTCCTTCCACCAGGCCGACATGACCGACGCCGGAGGCGGCGGCACCCGCACCCACCAGCAGGAGCGCGAACTCCCTTCTGGTCAACTCCACCGATCGCAGCCTTCGCCGATTCATCCCCTACCTGACACACGCCCGAATTCCCGCCTACATGCGGATATAACTCGCTTAAGCCATGAGTTTGGCCATATTCGCCCCGCAGGCCTCGCAAGGGCATGCCGCAGGATTAAAGATCATGTAACCGCTCGCTACATTCAGGAATGTGATGCAGGCCGGAGCACCACGATGACCTCGGGGCCGGCCGCGGCCGGCACGTCCCAGGCGGCGTCGCGACCGCACATGTGGCCGCTCTACGCCGCGGGGTTCACCACCGCATTCGGCGCTCATGGCATCGCGACAACCTGGGCGGCTTCTCCGGGGACGCGGTGACCTCACTGCTGGTCCTGGGCGGCCTGCTGGCCCTCTACGACGGGGCCGAGGTGGTGCTCAAGCCGCTGTTCGGCACGCTCGCCGATCGTGTCGGCGCCCGCCCGGTACTGCTGGGCGGGCTCGTCGCCTTCGCCGCCGCCTCCGTCCTGTACGTCATCGCGGACAGCCCCGGCTGGTTGTGGGCGGCCCGTCTCGGTCAGGGCGCCGCGGCGTCAGCCTTCTCGCCCTCGGCCTCCCTGTTGGTCGCCCGGCTCAATCCCGCGGCCCGGCACGGCCGGGCATTCGGCTCCTACGGCTTCTACAAGTCGATCGGCTACACCCTCGGCCCACTTCTCGGCGGAGCCCTGGTGTGGGCGGGCGGCCTACGACTCCTGTTCGGCGTCCTGGCGATACTCGGAGTGGCGGTCGCCGTATGGGCCGCGCTCGCCGTCCCCGCCGCTCCCCCACTGGCCAAGAGCCGTCAGACGGTGCTGGACCTGGCCCGGCGTCTGACCGACCCGGCCTTTCTCGGGCCGACCGGCGCACTGGCGGGTGCGACCGCCGCGCTGTCGGTCGGCGTGGGCTTCCTGCCCGTCTCCGGCGCCGCGTCAGGCCTCGGCACCGTGGCCACCGGCGCCGCGGTGTCGGTCCTCGCCGGCTGCGCCGCCCTCGTCCAACCCCAGGCCGGGCGCGCACTGGACGCCGGACGCATGACCGCCCGAGGAGGCGTCACGGCAGGATCGCTGATCACCGCCGCCGGCCTCGGATGCGCGCTGCTGCCGGGACTGACCGGCGTGCTGTCCGCCGCCGCCCTCATCGGCGCCGGGACCGGCCTGGTCACTCCGCTCGGCTTCGCCGCCCTGGCGGCCGCGACCCCCGCCGGACGGCTCGGGCAGACGTTGGGCGCCGCCGAGCTGGGGCGGGAGCTCGGCGACGCGGGCGGGCCGCTGCTCGTCGGCGGCGTCGCCGCCCTGGCGACCCTCATGTACGGCTACGCCTCGCTCGCCGTCCTTCTCGTGCTCGGCCTGGGGCTCGGCCTCCTGATGCGGCGCCGCGCGAACACCGCGCATCAGTAGCGGCCGCGGTCAGAACAAAAGCAGTCAGCGCACCGAACCCGGCCCGAAGGGGCATGCGCACAGAAACTCGGAGACGATGTCGGCGGATTTTTAGGCGTGATCCCCGAATTCCGTCGCCGCCCAGATCGAGGGAGATGCCTCGTCTCATGAATACCTTCCTTGAGGCGCCTGACAGACCCGCCGGCCTGGCGTTCAGGTGCCGCTGTATGCCCGGTATATGAGCACGTGGCAAGGGCTTCCCGTCCTGTCCGGAAGGCTGAAGACGACGGCGGCGCAGGCCCGGCCCCCGCTGGTACGCGGGGCGCGAAAACGCGATGGAGGCCGTTTCCGCGGCGTCCGCTTTTTGTGCCAAACGTCACGGAAACGAAACCCTTTGAAATCGAAACAGGCATTGCCGGCGGCCGTTGATCACGCGGTGGGAACGCTTTGCACTCGCTTGGATGACGCGCCATCCATTCGCCTTCACGCGCGGCGTCGTAACGAGGTGAACAGGAATGGAGGCGCTCCATGAAAGCACGTGTCATCTCCGCCGTCGTCGCGCTGGCCCTGCTGGGCTCGGCGTGCGGCGGTGGCGGCGAGTCCAGTTCTCCGAGTTCCGGCGGGATGTCGGGCGACGGCCCCGGGGCGACCGCACCCGCGGAACCCGGCGGACCGACCGACCAGCAGCCGTCCACATTCGCCCTCGACGTCGACACCGCGTCGTACGGCTACGCCCGCCGGGCCATCCAGGAGGGCCGGTGGCCCGAGCCCGATCAGGTGCGCATTGAGGAGTTCGTGAACGCGTTCCGCCAGGACTACGCGGAGCCTGACGACAACGGCTTCGCCGTGCACGTCGACGGCGCCCGGTCGAACGGCGCCGCGATCGTCCGCGTGGGCCTGCAGACACGCCGGAAGGACTCCATGGCGCGCAAGCCGGCCAACCTGACGTTCGTGGTGGACGTGTCCGGCTCGATGGCGGAGGCGGGCCGCCTGGACCTGGTCCGCGGGGCCCTGCACACCCTCGTCGACCAGCTCACGCCGGGCGACCAGGTGTCGATCGTCTCCTTCAGCTCCTCGGCGCGGGTGCTGACGCCGATGACCCCGGTGTCGGAGCGCTCGAGCCTCCATGCGGCGATCGAGGGACTCGTCCCCGAAGGCTCGACCGGCCTTGAAGACGGACTGGTCACCGGCTACAGGGAGGCGTCGCGCGCGTTCCGGCCGTCGATGACCAACCGGGTGATCCTTCTGTCGGACGGGCTCGCCAACTCGGGCGAGACCGAATGGCAGGGCATCTTGGATCGGGTCCGCGACTACGCGGGCAAACAGGTCACGCTGTTGTGCGTGGGGGTCGGGCGTGATTACGGCGACCACCTGATGGAGCAACTCGCCGACAACGGCGACGGGACGGCGGTCTACGTCCGCTCGCTCGACGAGGCACGCAAGGTGTTCGTCGACCAGTTGCCCGCGACGCTCGACGTCCGGGCACGCGACGCCAAGGCGCAGGTCGTGTTCAACCCGGGCCTCGTCGAGTCGTACGAGCTGGTCGGGTACGAGAACCGGGCGCTGCGGCCCGAGGAGTTCCGTGACGACTCCCGCGACGGCGGAGAGGTCGGTCCCGGCCACGCCGTCACGGCGCTGTACTTGGTGCACCTGCGGCCCGGCGCCTCGGGGCAGCTCGCCACCGCGACCGTCCGATGGCTCGACCCGGACACCGGACGTCCGTCGGAGGTGAGCGGATTGCTGGACACCGAAGGTCTGTCGCCCGACCTGTGGAGCTCCACCGGGCCGCGCTTCCAGGTGGACGTGGTCGCCGCGGCCTTCGCCGAGCGGCTGCGCACGCGCTGGGAGCAGGGGGACGGGCGTTTCGGGCTCGGGCTGGAGGACCTGTCGGCCCACGCGCTGCGCCTGGCCGGGACCACCGAGGACCCGGACGTGACCGAGCTCTCGGATCTCATCGCCCGCGCCCGATCGCTCGGCTGACCTCGCGAGCCCCCGCGGTGCTGTTGAGCGGAGCCGCCGCGGGGTTGTTCGCCGGGCCGCACGGCGGCCCGGCGAACACTTCATGAGGCGACCGGCGTCAGCCGTCCGACCGCCTGCGGTGCAGGGTGAACCGCTCGAAGACCGACAGGTCGCCGTGCGGCTTGTTCACGTTGTAGTACGTCACCGTCATGGTCGTGGTGTCGCCCCGGTGGCGGCCCGGGTCGACGTCGAACGCCGCGAAGCCGTACGGGTGGTCGAGGTCGCGGACGCCGATCCAGACGGCCTGCTCCTTGACGTAGGTCGAGGTGTGCCCTCCGCCGGGGTTGGGGGTGACCGCGGTGATGACCTTTCCGGTGCCGTCCTTGAAGAACGACCCGTTGGTGGTGCCGGAAACGCCGCCGCCGCCGAGCACCATGTACACGGTTCCCTTGGAGGTGTCGACGATGTCGGTGCGGGTGGACACCGGGTTGGGGGTGAGCGTCTCGGTGCCGCTCACCACGCCGCGCACGGGGAGCGACCGCTCGTAGTTGTGCTCGTGACCGCAGACAACCAGGTCAACCTGGTACTTGTCGAACAGCGGGCCGTACGCCTGGCGCAGCCCGATGTCGGCGCCGTTGGCGTCGGAGGAGCTGATCATCACCTGGTGCATGGCGACGACGATCCAGTCGATGTCGCGCGAGGCGCGGGCCTTGCGCAGTTCCTTCTCCAGCAACGCCAGCTGGCGGCCGCCGGAGTAGCCGTGGATGTAGTAGTCGCCGCCGTCCTGCAGCGCGACCTCGTCGTTCTGCAGCACGATCACCCGGACCGAGCCGGCGGTGAAGGCGTACCAGAGGTTCCTGAGCTCCTCGTCCGTCTCGGTGGAGGGCAGCTCGAAGTACGTCTGGAAGGCTTCCAGGCCGATCGGGCCGTTGCCCGACTCGATCTCGTGGTTTCCCGCCGCGGGCATCCACGGGCGGAAACGGGCCGACCGGGTGTTGTCGGTGAAGAAGTTGTTCCAGGTGCGGACCCGGTCGACGTCCCTGTTGGCGTAGCACAGGTCGCCGTTGAGCAGGTGGAAAGGCCGGCGCCGACCGATCCCAGCAGGCCGAGAGCGCTACGGCGGGACAGGCGGCTGGGCTTGTCCTCGCTGTCGTGGGAAGTGTCCACAATCGTGCCTTTCGTTACATCGAACGAAGGAACGCTCGCGCACCGCGATGAGCACCCAGTGAACGCGACCTTGCCGATCATCACGAACCGGTCCAACAAACATGCACCGGTATAAAGCAGTCATAAGTTGCCGGTTTGCGCCCCGTTATCTGCGGCGACGCCCCGCGTCATGCCCGGGCGAGCAGGCCGGCGAGCATGGCCTGAAGGATGTCGGCGTACATGGCGGCGAAGTCCACCCGGGAGCCCGCGAGCCGGGGATCGGCCGTCGCCTCGACGACCGTCGGGGTCGGGTCGCTGAACGGCCACAGGCCCACCAGTGAGACGACCGCGTACTTGCTCAAAGTGATCGCGTCGTCCGCGCCGAGGGCCGGCACCCGGTCTCTGAGCAGCTCCACCAGCCTGGCCCGGTGCTCCAGTTCGGCGAGTTTGTAGGCGCGTACGGTGTCCGCGGAGACGTTGCGCTCCAGGACGCTCGGCAACAGGCTCCACAGCCGGCACAGGATCGGCCGGGCGGCGAGCGAGTCGGCCCAGGCCCGCATCACCAGGTCGGGCTCGCAGGGCGGGGCCGGCCACTCGTCTGCCAGGGCCTCGAGCCAGGACACCTGCAGCCTGTCGAGAAGCCCGAGGAAGACCCCCTCGCGGCTCTCGAAATAACGCACCACGTGCGTCTTGGACACACCCAGCCGGCGTCCGAGCTCCCGGAGGCTGATCTCCTCCGCCGGCATCTCGGCCAGCAACGCCTCCGCGGCGACCAGGATCTCCTGCCGGCGCAGCTCTCGGTGCTCGGGCCGCCTGGCCCGCTGGAAGGCCGGCACCTCCACGTCGTCCATCGGTCCTCCTCGCCGCACAGCGGATCCTGATCACTCCAGGGTAGCGGTCCAGTGGACACTTGATAGGTGTCCATTGGACCGCTATGCTTTCCGGACATAACGGTCCATTGGCCACTTATGAGAGGGGAATCTCGTGATCACTTACGACAGGCTGTACGTGGGCGGACGGTGGGTCGCCCCCGCCACCGGGGACGTCCTGGAGGTGCGTTCGCCGCACGACCGATCGCTGGTCGGGACCGCGCCGCACGCCGCTCCCGCCGACGTCGACGATGCGGTCGCCGCCGCGCGGCGGGCGTTCGACGAGGGGCCCTGGCCGCGGATGAGCCCGCAGGAACGGCGTGCGGTGGTGGAGCGCTTCTCCGAACTGCACACGGCGCGCGCCGAGGAGTTCGCGGCTCTGGTCACCGCCGAGAACGGCACACCGCTGTGGTTCACGCGCTGGACGCACCAGTCGGGCGTCCCGGAGCAGACCGACGCGTACCTGCGCGCCGCCGCGGCCCTCGAGTGGGAGGAGCAGGTGGGCTCCGTGGGCGAGGTCCCGACGCTGCTGCGCCGCGAACCCGTGGGCGTGGTTGCCGCGGTGATCCCGTGGAACGCGCCTCACCAGTCGGCGCTGGTCAAGCTGGTGCCCGCGCTGCTCGCCGGGTGCACGGTGATTCTGAAGGCCTCTCCGGAGACGGCGCTGGACGCCCTGGCCCTCGCCGAGGTCTTCGACGAGGCCGGCCTCCCCGAGGGCGTGGTGAGCATCCTGCCCGCGGGCCGCGAGACGAGCGAGTACCTGGTCACCCATCCGGGCGTGGACAAGATCGCCTTCACCGGTTCCACCGCGGCGGGCCGGCGCATCGCCGCCATCGCGGGAGAGCAGCTCAAGAGGGTCAGCCTTGAGCTCGGCGGCAAATCCGCCTCGATCATCCTCGAGGACGCCGACCTGACGGCGACCGTGGAGGGCCTGAAACACCTGTCGCTGGGCAACAACGCAGAAAGCTGCGTGGCGCACACCCGGATCCTCGCCCCGCGCAGCCGGTACGAGGAGGTCGTCGGCGCGCTCAAGACCATGATGGAGGGACTGCGCGTCGGCGACCCCGCGGACCCGCGGACCTTCATCGGGCCGATGGTCCGCGCCGACCAGCAGCAGCGGGTCCGCTCCTACATCGAACTCGGCGTCGCCGAGGGCGCCAGGCTGGTCACCGGCGGGCCGGAGACGCCCGAGGGACTGGCAGGCGGGCACTACGTCCGTCCGACGCTGTTCGCCGACGTCGACGGCGGCATGCGGATCGCCCGTGAAGAGATCTTCGGCCCCGTCCTGGTCGTCATCCCCTTCGACGACGAGGACGACGCCGTCCGCATCGCCAACGACTCCGAGTACGGCCTCGGCGGTGGCGTGTGGACCGCCGACCGGGACCGCGGCATACAGGTCGCCCGCGGGATCCGCGCCGGATGGCTGTCCGTCAACGGAGCCCCCGCCGCCTTCGACGGTGCCTTCGGCGGCTACAAGAGCAGCGGCATCGGCCGCGAGTTCGGCGCCACGGGCCTCGCCCAGTACATCGAGTACAAGACCATCGCCGCTTGAAATTCAGGAGGACCACTGTGCGGGAAGCCCGTATCACCCTCGGTCACACCGACATCCCCATCCGGCCGATCGGCCTGGGCTGCATGGGAATGTCCCAGTTCTATGGCGACGCCGACGAGGAGGAGTCCGTCGCCACGATCCACGCCGCCATCGACGCCGGCATCGACTTCTTCGACACCTCCGACATGTACGGCGCGGCCGGCGCGGCCACCGGCCAGTCCCAGAGGGGCTTCGGCCACAACGAGGAGCTGCTCGGCCGCGCCGTGCGCGGCGTGCGCGACGAGTTGGTCCTGGCCACCAAGTTCGGCGCGCGGCCCTCCCCGGGGGGCGGAGTGGTCCTCGACGGAAGCCCCGAGTACGTGGCCACCGCCTGCGACGCCAGCCTGCGCCGCCTCGGCGTCGACCACATCGACCTCTACTACATCCATCGCCTCGACACCACCTTGCCGGTCGAGGACACCGTCGGCGCGATGGCCGACCTGGTAACTGCGGGCAAGGTTCGCGCGATCGGGCTCAGCGCGGTCGGGCCGGACATACTTCACCGGGCGGCCGCGGTGACGCCGATATCGGCCCTTCAGAGCGAGTACTCGCTCTGGGCCCGCGAGGTGGAGCAGGAGGTGCTTCCCACCTGCCGCGAGCTGGGCATCACCTTTGTGCCGTACAGCCCTCTGGGGCGAGCCGCGCTCGCCGGCCGCTTCACCAGCGGCACCTCGTTCTCCAGCGACGACTTCCGCTCCACTCTGCCCAAGTTTCAGGAAGAGAACTTCGCGGAGAACCTCCGCCTCGTCGAGGGCCTGAAGGCGTTCGCCGACGAACGGGGACACGCACCTGGGCAGGTCGCCCTGGCCTGGCTGCTCGCCCAGCCCTACGACATCGCACCCATCCCCGGCACGAAGCGGGCGGCGTACGCACGCCAGAACGCCGCCGCGACGGCCGTGCCGCTGAGCGCGGACGACCTCGCCTTCCTCTCGGGCCTGTTCGATCCCGCGCGGGTGCGTGGCGGCCAGTACGGCGCGCTCAACGTGCGCCCCCAGCACTGATCTCCGCACTCGGGGCGTACTACGCCCACCCCTCCGAAACGACAAGCGATCGAGGAACCACCATGACCGGCAACCAGAAGGAACCCGGCTACGCGGCCGCACTCGACACGGCCGCGCGGCTGCTCGGCCGGCGGCTGGAGCCGTTCCTGGAACTCGGCCCGGGCGAGCCGGCCAACGCCGCCGACTTCACGCGCCTGGCCACACTGCACACCTTCGGCGACGCATGGCCGCGCACCGACGTCCTCGACACCCGCACCCGCGCCCTCATCTCCATGACGATCGCCGCCACCCTGGGCACGCTCGAACCGCTGCGCGGGCAGCTCCGCATCGCACTCAACACCGGAGTCGCTCCGGAGGAGATCGTCGAGACGTTCATCCACATCGAGGCGTACGCCGGCGCCGCCCGGGCCTTCGACGGCTATCAGATCGCCCGGCAGGTCTTCCTGGAGGCCCACGCAGCCGAAGACCCTCGGTAAGGGGCAGTACTCGCGCCTGTCAGTAGCACTGCGCTCACCACGAAGTCCCTGGCTGGGCCGGATGGTGCCGCCGGCCGCTTGGTATCCCTTGTCGGCGAACGTCTTCACGTTGCTGCTGGTCAGTACGTCGATGGGGCCAATGGATCGGGCTCGAACGGCAGCGGCGTGGACAGCGACTTGCGCGTTTTCGATTAATCAGCGGCGGCCGCGGCCTTCCCGCAGCCGACCCACGAGCAAGATCAAGGCTCTATGGCTGGAGGTCGCGCCGGTACCAAGTGCCTGACTTGCCGCCGAGATCGGCCGGGGTGGCAGGGCCGACCGAGACGAACCCGGCCTTGGCCAAGACTTTCTGGGACGCGGCGTTGTCGTGGGAGGTGGCCGCCCGCAGTGTGAGCAGGCCGTGCATCGCAGTCGCCATCCGGCACAGCTCCCGGACCGTCGCGGTCGCCACGCCACGGCCGGCGACCCGCTCCGCGACCCGGTAGCCGAGTCTGGCAGTGCCGTCCGCCAAGTCGTACAGGTTGAACCTGCCGAGTACCGAGCCGTCCTCGGCAACGAGCACATAGAAGGCACAGATGCCGGCCTCCTGCTCGGCCAGCGAGGCGTTGTACCGGTCGGTGAACTGGTCGAAGAAGTCGTCACCGCGGTCGGAGATCGAGGCAGCGAAGTAGGTGCGGTTCGCCAGCTCGAAGGCCAGGACCGCCGGGGCGTGGCCGGCATGCAGCCGCTTGAGCTCGGGCATTGCCCGACTCTACCCAGATCGTGCGCTGAGGCCACCTGAGTTTCCGCCAGTGGCAGACAGCCCCAGAACCAGGGCACATCACGATCTACGGCTGGAGTGCCCGGCTACCGTGATCGGCATGGGGCTTTCCTCAGCGGTCAGATGGGGATTTCGCTGTCCGGTGGCGGCTGACCCTGCTCAAGAGGACTGCGTTCAGCGGCAGAGATTCGGCCAGTTGCCGCCGCGAGCCCGTACGTCCGCGGCCACCTCTTTCACCGACCGGCCGTCGGTGTCAACGCGCAGATCACCTGCCCCGGCGCTGTCGAGCGCCTTGGCCTCGAAGGCCGCTCGTTCGGCGATACGGTGCAGGGCGTCCGAGTTCAACCCCTTCAGCCCATCACCCGGTAGGGCCGGCCCGCCTCCCCGGCCACGCTGCGCGACGCGCTCGGCCAGCGTTTCTGGACCCGCATGCAAGCGGCACACGGTCAAGGCCGTTCCGGGCAGCGACTCGGTGTAGCCGCGGACAATGTCGTCCGAGTCGGCCTCCCCGGAGACGACCAGGCACCGGGCACCCGCCGCTCGGTGCCCTGCCCAGATGGCCGCAAGGTTGCGGGCCTTGAGGCGATGGCTGTCCACGTCGTCGTCCGCGACGGGACGCAGCGCACCGATCTGCTTCACATCGACATAGGCGGCACGCACGCCGGTCCGGTAGACCTGCATGAAGATCTCGTAGCCGACCGTCGACTTCCCAACCGCCGTAGCACCGCACAGCCACAGCACGGGTACCGGCACGGTAACGGGTGCGGCGTCCACCGAGGTCGGGTGGTTCTGCCGGTCGACGACACTGTGGACCGTCGCGGCGGGGAGGATGCCCGGCCATCCCCCCGCACGCTCACAGACCAGCCGGGCGGCCTCGGACACCACTAAGCCGCCCGTATCCACGCACACGTCGGCGTAGTCACTGTGTTCCAGGGCTTCCGCTTCAACGACCGCCTCCGCCACCAGATCCGGACGCCATCCCCGCGCGAGGAACCGTTCCTTGAGTTCAGCGCTATCGACGCGCAGGCGGCACACGGTGAACGCAGCCTCAGGAAGAAGGGCGGTGTACTCACGAACCTCGTCGGGAGTGTCAACGAAGCCAGCAAGGACCAGACACCGCACCCCTTCCTGCAGGAAGTTCGGCCACATCGCAGCCAGATTCCGCGCGCGGAGGCGATGCGTCACGCCCTCTGGCATGGGGTAGCACAGGCTGATCTGGTCAGCGTCGACAAACGCCGTCTTGACGCCAGCGCGACTCAGCTGCGCGAACACCTCCCAGCCAACCGTGGACTTCCCGACACCCGTGGGCCCCGACAGCCAGAGCAGAGGCAGGGAAACGTTGCTCATCCGCGCGACAGTAGCGGGCCCCGGTGGAACGAGCGAGTGCATTTCGCCGCCGTCAGGGGGTGGGTGAGGCTCCGAACAGCACGGACACGGGGGCTGCCCCCTCAAGGGCGACCGCCACTCAGAATGGAAAGGGCTCATTCTCCAACCGCTGTTCCTGGGTTCCGGCCCGAGCCGACGGTTCATCCGTCGACTCATCCGGCGGCAAAGACTTCAATAAGCCGTTCCAGCTCTTGACGTAACGGTCGTTTCCCGTCCTCGGTGCGGCATACCATGCGGCTCGCCGGAGCAGTGCATGGAACGCATACATGAAAGATTTTGAAATGTCCAAGCGAATTGCGGCCATTTTTTGCGCCGTCATAATGGCGCTTGCCATGATGCCGGCCGATTCCTCCACGGCCTCGACCTCACGTCAGGAACGTTCGTTCGACTACGGACCGGCGGAGCTCACGGCGATTTGGCATCCGCTTTCCTCCGGCAGGCGACCTGTGGTCATCATGGTCCACGGTGGCGGTTGGCGCAGGGGCACACGAGAGTCGTTGAACGACCACGCGAGATTCATGGCCGATCGCGGATATCAGGTGTTCAACCTGGACTATCGGCTGAAAGTGCCGTGGCCTGCCCCCCGAGACGACATCGCGGCCGCGTATGACTGGATCGCGGCCAGGGCTGGATACTTCGCCGCCGACCTGTCCGATGTCGTACTGTTCGGCGACTCGGCTGGGGGCCAGTTGGTCACCAATCTCGGGACATTGGGACAGGCGGGATACGTGTTCCGGGCAGTCGTCGGGATGTCACCGGTCGCCGACCCCGAGATGGCCTACGACGACGGCATGAAGACCGGCTCATCCGATCACGACAAGGTGCTTCGCGACGCGGCGTTCATTCTCGCCGGTGAGTGTGAGCCGGTGACATGCCCGGATACGTGGCGTTCGATGGCGTCGAAAACGAACGCCGGCGCAGGCGATCCGCCGATGTTTCTCATCCACTCGGCCGATGAATGGGTTCCGCCGAAACATTCGACTGAATTGTGCGCGGCGCTGGCGCGCCACGGTGTGCCGTGCACGGTGAAGGTGTATCCCGGCAGCGATCACGCCATGGGTGTCTGGAATCAATCGGCCGGTGACGTGATGTCGTTCATCGATTTGGTGACCGGTGATTCGGCCGAAGAACGGGCCGCGGGCCGCGCGTTGATTGCGGGTGTTCACCTCGGGGCTGTCGTAAACATCCCTGCGGGGATCTCACATACCGCACAGTAATCACCCTAGACGGAAAATTTCCCATACCTATGGTCGAGGCCGCCTATTCAGCGGGTATGCCCGGATCGGTCGAAATATACGGATGTAACGCTACCTCGAATTGAAGCCGTGGCACGCCAGGCGTCGATGTGAGCGGTATGCCCTGACCGCGACGGCACCGGGACACTCTGAGGATCCAGATTCCCGGCGTCGCCACCTGGCGGCCGGCTTTTCCTGCCGAAGTCGCCTGCACCTGGCCGGATCCGGCCGGGAGGGTTCGCCGCACTGCCGGACGCGCAGTCGCCGGCGAGCGATCCCGCCGATCGCGACTCGAGTTGGAAGAGGCGGTTCGCCGTGGCTTCGAACAAGAAATTCATGCTCACCGACGAGGAGATGGAACTCCTGCCCACGGAGGAGGACGTTCATTTCTACCGGGAGCACGGCTGGTATCTGTCCAATCGGTTGTTCACCGACGAAGAGATCGACGAAGTCAGGGAGAGCACCGAGCGGTTCTACGGGGGTCATCGAGATCGACGCCTCCCCAGAAAACCGCCGGCAGTGGCGTACTGGGCGCCCCAGTACGGCGACGTGCAGCGGCACAACGACTACATCGCGTATGAAAACGCCACGGTGAGCCGGATCCTGTGCAAGCCCCTCGTCGGCGCCGTTGCGGCTCTGCTGATGGCGACACCCGAGGCGAGGCTCTGGAGCAGCACGCTCATCTACAAACCGGGCCGGCGCGACGAGCCGAGCAATGTCGTCCCCTGGCACATCGACCTCCATCACTGGAGTGTCTGCACATCGGAGAATCTCGTCACCGCGTTCGTTCCACTGCACGATTGCCGCGAGGAGCACGGAACGCTCCGGGTGATCGATGGAAGCCACAACTGGAAGGCGCTCCCCCTCGAAGCAGGCGACGACGAGACCCAGCATTTCGCGAACCGAGATCCAGAAACGCTGGAGCGAACTCTCGAGCGAAACGCGGAATACAACAACACTGAACTCAGGAAGATCTCGCTGGCCGTCGAGAAAGGCAAGGTCAGCTTCCACCACTGCAAGACCTACCACGGTAGCGGTCCGAATCTCAGCGGCGAACCGCGGCGTGTCGTGACGGTTCGTTTCCAAGACAGGGACAACGAATATCGAGAGTTCCGCAGGCCCGGCGGGGAAAATGCTCGCTACAGCCATGACGAACTGGTCCGCCGAACCGGCGACGGCCGTCCCGACTATTCCGACCCGGATTACTGCCCGGTGGTCTGGCGTCAGCCGCAACCCTGTCCCGCCGAAGACGGCCGACGGTGAGGCTTCGACTCGAAGAAAGGCAGGAATCATGAGCGGAAACGCGCCGCGAATGCGGAGCTCGCTGGACGCGGTGCCGGTATTCGAACCGGGCGTCGGCCGGCTGGGGGCGGTCAGCCACCACATGAACTTCAATGAGAACCATTTCGCGCCCTTGCCGAGCGTGCTCGACGTCGTGCGGGAGACCGCGGCGAGTTTCAACCGCTACCCGGACATGCTGAACAACGACCTGGTCGAAGGCATCGCCGAGCACTTCGACGTGGCGCCCGAGAACGTCGCGGTCGGCGGCGGCGGAGCCGCGGTACTCCAGCAGCTCCTCCTGGCCGTGGTGGACCAAGGGGACGAGGTCGTGTTCGCGTGGCGTTCGTTCGAGGCCTATCCGATCTTGAGCTCGGTCGCCGGAGCCCGGCAGATCCGCGTGCCGCTCTCCGGCGCCGATCAGGACCTGGAGGCGATGCTCGATGTGATCACCGATCGGACGCGTCTGGTGTTCGTGTGCAACCCGAACAACCCGACAGGCACCGCGGTCGATCACAAGGCCCTGGACGCCTTCATCGACCGTGCTCCGGAGCACGTGTTGATCGTTCTCGACGAGGCGTACCGGGAATTCGTCCGGGCTCCCGAGATCCCGGACGGCATCAGGCGATACCGCGACCGGCCGAACGTCGCCGTGCTGCGCACCTTTTCCAAGGCGTACGGCCTCGCCGGCCTGCGGGTGGCATTCACGGTGGCGCATCCGGCGGTCGCGCGGGCCGTACGCAAGACGGCGTTGCCGTTCGGCGTCACTCGGCTGGCCGAGCGCGCCGCCCTGGCCTCCTTGCGGGCGACGGACGAACTCTCCGAGCGGGTGGAGGCGATCGTGAAGGAGCGGGAGCGCATGATGAGCACTCTCCGCGCACAGGGGTGGCCGATGGCCCAGACCGAGGCGAACTTCGTCTGGCTTCGCCTGGGAGAGCGGTCGGCCGACTTCGACGAAGCGTGTCAGCGCGCGGGCGTGCTCGTCCGGGCGTTCCCCGGCGAGGGGGTCCGGATCACGGTCGGTCCCGAACCCGCGAATGACATCGTTCTGTCCGTCGCCGCCGAATTCGCCCGCTGATGAAGCCGCCGACGCCTCCGCGGACCAAGCCGTCGCCGATGATGCTGGCGATCCTCATCTCGCTGAGCATCGGCGGCCTGATGTCGTCGGACATCAACCTGCCGGGGATGAATCTGACGGCGACGTCTTTGGGCGTGCCGGTGTCCGCCGTACAGGCGTCGTTCGGGCCCTATCTGATCGGGTTGCTGGTCGCCCAGCTGCTCTATGGACCGCTGTCCGACGCGCACGGCCGCCGGCTGCCGATACTCGCCGGATTCTCGGTCTACGCACTGGCGTCGCTGGCCTGCGCCTTCCCCGGGGACATCACCGTCTTCACGGCCGCCAGGCTGCTTCAGGCGCTCGGCGCCGGCGCGGGCCTGGTCGTCGCCAGGGCGATGATCGGCGACCTGTACGACCGGGAGACCGCAGCGCGGGTTCTGGGCCTGATCATGCCGTGGATGGGCGCTTCGCCGGCGTTTGCCCCGTTCATCGGCGGCTATTTGACGCAATGGTTCTCGTGGCGAGCCCCGTTCCTGTTCACCGCCGCCCTGGCTGCGGTGACCGTGATCGCGGCGCTGTTCCGGCTGCCCGAGTCCCGGCCGCACGCGGCGCGAACCCGTCGTCTGCGGGAGACCGCCGGGAACTACCGGAAACTGATCGACAGCCCAGGTTTCTGGCGTTACGGCGTGAACCTGGCCATGGGATACGCCGTATACACGGGCTACCTCGTCGGCTCACCGGCGATCTTCCACAGAATGGGTGTCGGCACCGCGGCCAACGGCTATTGCTACATCCTGATGTCGGTCGCTTTCATATCCGGCAACCTGGTTTCCCGCCGGTTGGTGAAGAGCACTCCCATCGATGAACTGCTGACACGCGCGCACCTCATCTTCGCGGGAGGGGCGCTGGCCTTCCTGGTGTTCTCCCTGTACAGCCCGCTCAACCTGTGGCCGATGCTGATTCTCATGGCTGTGGTCAACGTCGGCAACGGCTTCATCTTCCCGTTGTCGGTGGCAGGCGGAGTGACCGGGTTTCCCGCCTTCCCTGGTGCGGCATCCGGTCTGCTCGGGGCGTGTCAGATGGGTGGCGGAACCGTGGCGTCCTTCATCGTCAGCGTCAGCCCGAAGGACAGCCGAAGCATGAGCCTGTTCGTGACGGTGTGTGCGATAGCCGGTGTCGCGGCCTTCCTCGCCCTTCGAAGGCCGATTCAGCCCCCGGTCGTCGCCGGCCGAACCTCTCCCCGCCACCCGGCCCCGGAGTCCTAGCTCGGAGACCGGCTCATGGCGGTCTCCTGCTCGACCCGTGAGAGCTTCTCGGGGTTGCGCACCGCGTAGAGCCCGGTGATGAGGCCGTCGTCGATGCGTACCGCGATGACGGTGTTGATCTCGCCGTTCAGCCGGTGGATCAGGGCCGGGTGGCCGTTGACCTGTGCCGGCTGCAGCGACGCCGCCGCGCCGAACCTGCTCAGCCTGGCGGCCAGGAAGGCAACGCTTTCGGCCCCCACGATGGGCACAAGCGCGGCCTGCACGGCTCCCCCGCCGTCGCCCAGGAAGACGACATCCGGCGCGAGCAGGTCGAGCAGGCGTTGCAGGTCGCCGGTTTCGATCGCGCGCTGGAACGCCTTGAGCGCGTCGCGGGTCTCGTCCGGAGAAACGGGTCCGCGGGGCCGGCGCGCGGCGACGTGTGCCCGTGCCCGGTGGGCGATCTGGCGGACCGCGGCCGCGCTCTTGTCGACGGCTTGCGCGATCTCGTCGTACTCCAGGTCGAACACCTCGCGTAGCACGAACACCGCCCGCTCGGTCGGCGCGAGCGTCTCCAGCACCAGCAGCATCGCCATCGAGAGGCTGTCGGCCAGTTCGACGTCCTCGGCGACGTCCGGCGCGGTCAGCAGCGGCTCGGGCAGCCAGGGGCCGACGTAGGACTCCTTGCGCCGGCGAAGCGTACGCAGCCGGCTCAGCGCCTGCCGGGTGGTGATCCGGACCAGGTAGGCACGCGGATCCCGCACCGCATCGAGATCGACGCCCGTCCACCGCAGCCAGGTCTCCTGCAGGACGTCTTCGGCGTCGGCCGCGGAGCCGAGCATCTCGTAGGCGACGGTGAACAGCAGGTTCCGGTGGGCGACGAACGCCTCGGTGGCGGAGTCCGTGCGGCCGCCGCCGGCGAGCGGCTCAGCCGCGTCCGTTGTCCTCTCGCTCATGACCGGCTCCTGCCTGTTGGTTCTCGTCTGCGCCACATGCACATGACGCCGGTCCCCACCGTTTTGTGACAACCGTGATCTATGGCGTATGTCACATCGCCGCGCTGTCACAGGGATCGGGTCGCCGGCATCTCCATGGTCGTCAGGACGCCGCGCGGACGATCCGCGCGGTACGCCACTCCATGAGCGAGGAGGGCTCGCCGACGCCCACCGCGGCGTGTCCGACCTGTGTGAAAGGAAAATCATGAGTTCAGCGCTTGAAACCCTTCGCCGCGACTTCGGCGGCGACATCGTCGAACCGGGCGGAACGGAGTACGCATCGGCCAGCCGCTCGGTACTGGCTTCGGGCAGTCCGGCCTATGTCCTGCGGCCCAAGAGCGTCGGGGACGTCCGAGCGGGTGTCCGATTCGCCGCCGGCGCGGGGCTTCCGCTGTCCGTGCGAGGCGGCGGCCATGCCTTCGCGGGCTTCGGCACCAACGACGGCGGCGTCGTGATCGACCTCAGCATGCTCGCAAAGGTGGAGATCATCGACCACGAACGTCACCTCGTGCGGATCGGCGGCGGCGCCACCTGGGGTGACGTCGCGGCCGCCCTGGCCCAGCATGGCCTGGCGATCTCCTCGGGCGACACCAAGAGCGTCGGTGTCGGAGGGCTGACGTTGACCGGCGGCATCGGCTGGAAGGTCAGGAAGTACGGCCTGGCCCTGGACAACATGGTCACCGCAGAGGTGGTCACAGCCGGCGGAACGGTCGAGCAAGCGAGCTCGGAAAACAACCCGGAGCTGTTCTGGGCCATCCGCGGAGGCGGCGGCAACTTCGGAATCGTGACCGCCTTCGAGTTCGTGGCACACCCTACGACAGACGTCTTCCACGGCAAGATCGCCTTCCCCGCATCGGAGGCGGCCACCGTGCTCCAAGGCTGGGCGGACCACCTCCGCACCGCCCCCGAAGAGCTCACCTCCACCGCGGACTTCGCCAATCCGTTCGCCGGCGGCCCCGAAGCGCCGGTCGAGATCCACGTCGCCTTCGACGGCGATGACCCGGAACTCGCCGCTGAGGCGATCGACCCGATCCGCCGGCTCGGCACGGTGATCGACGACGACATCGCGCTCAAGCCCTACGCGGACACGCTCGTGGACGGCGCGACACCGCCGCCCGGAATCCGGTTCGTCCCCCGAAGCGCATTCGTCGACAACGAATCGGTGCCCGAGGTCCTACAGATCCTTGCCGAGGCCGGCGCTTCGGAAGGCTCGCCGTTCATCTCCGTCCGCAGCGTCGGCGGTGCCGTGTCCCGAGTCCCCGACGACGCCACCGCCTACGCGCATCGCCAGGCGGAATTGATGTTCGTGACCACCATCGCGGGTCCGGGACCGGTCGTCGAGGCCGCTCGTCCGGCTCTGGAGGCGATCTGGGAGAGACTCGCACCTCACATCAACGGCGCCTACGCCAACTTCCTCGCTTCCGCCACCGAGGAGGACGTCGCCGCGATCTATCCGACGGAGACCCACAAACGGCTCGCGGCGGTCAAGCGCCGGTACGACCCCGCCAACCTGTTCGCCCGCAACCACAACATCCGGCCCCAGTAAGCCCTGGCGGGTCAGGGGGCGAGGGTGAACCAGTCGGTGAAGCCGCTCGGGTCGTGGCGGCCGATGGCGCCGTGCTCGAACAGGCCGTAACCGATCGCCCCATCGCAGGTGACCCGGCCCACGTGGTCGACGATGCCGAACATCATCCGGCCCGCCACCTCAGGCGACTCCAGGTCGTACGTGACACGCTCGGTGAAACCCGGGCCCTTCCAAACGCCGTGGGACCAGTCGGGATCGCTCCCGTAACCGGCGCCGATGTGCAGCGCCACCGGCAGCAGCGACTCGACCTCCAGCACGACGGGCTTGCCCTCCGCGCCGGTGCACCGGATCACCGCCCCGGTGGGGATCCGGGTGCCGGACGCGTACGAGACGGTCACCTGAGGCCAGCCGAGCTGCTCGACCCGGCCGTCGCGCCACACGCGGGTGCAGTCGTTGAGAGTGCGGAAGCCGTCCGGGTTCTCCTGGAGGATCAACACGACGGCGTAGTCGTCGAACCGCAACGGCATGTAGACCCACCACATGCCCTCGAACGGCGGGTCCGACGGCCGCCCGGCCGGCTCGGGCTCGCCCACCGGGCGGATGCCCCACGAGCGGTCGCGGGTGCCGACCCAGCGGTCGGGCGTCACCGCGATCTCCTCGCCGTCGACGACGATGACACCGGACCACGTGCCGACCTGGGCGAAACGCTGCGCGTCGAGGGTGACGCGGCTACCGGAGCGCAGGATGTGCGGCTGCTCCTGGACGACGGGGAACGAACCCTCCCACGTGAGGTCGAGGGCGACGCCCTCGGTCTCGTCCATGACGACCCGCAGCTTCTGCAGCGGCTCGACGACCTCGACGCGGTAGGGGCCCACCCGCTGGTTCAGCCGGTCGTCGTCGATCGCGTCGCCCAGGTGTACGGCCGTCTGCGTGCCGCCCCTGCGGACCAGCACGAAGGCGTCCTTGGTGCCGAGGTTCGGGTACCAGCCCATTCCGGAGATCACGAAGATGTCGCCCGTACGGTCGTGGGCGTTGAAGTAGCAACGGTCATAGAAGTTGCGGTCGCTGGTCGCGGCCCAGGTGACCGGCAGCGGCGCCTGATGGATGGGGTACTCGTCGAGCGGACTGACCACGTCTACGCACCTACCTCGTCGAGAAGCCTTTCGAGCAACGGCCGCGAGTGCATGAGGGTCTCGATGTCGCCGGGGCGCTCCACCTCACCGAAGTGGATCTGCCGCGCGCCGGTGCGCATGAACACGATGCACCATCGCACGCCGTTGTACACGTGGTACCACTGCAGATCGCCCAGGGCCACACCGGTGAGCTTCTCGTACGTCGCCTTCGCGTCCTCCTCACGGAGGAAGTGCGGCATGCCCGGCATCTCCATCACCGCGGTGATCGACTCGAAGACCTGGTGGGCGAAGATCAACCATGACATGTCGAGCTCGCGCGGGCCGATCGCGGCCATCTCCCAGTCGAGCACGGCGACCGGCGCGAAGTCGCGGTAGAGGATGTTGCCGATCCGCGAGTCGCCCCAGCTGAGGACCGTGTCACCGGCCTCCGGCAGGTTCGCCGTCAGCCAGGCCAGACCGCGCTCGACGAGCGGTGAACGGTCCAGGTCGGTCACCGCGAAGTCGTACCACGCGCGCGTGCGCGCCAGGTTCCGGGCGAGCAGGCTGTCGCCGTCCGCGCCCTCGCGCGGCGTGAGGAACCCGAACGTCGAGGACGCGTCGGGGATGGCGTGCAGCTTGGCGATCATCTCGACCGAGACGTCCTGCAGGCGGCGCTGCTCCTCCGGTGTGGCGTCGTACAACCAGTTGGCGCCGAAGGTGTACGGCAGCACGTCGGGCGGGACGACGCCCTCGACCCTGTCCATGAGGAAGAACGGGCTGCCGATCACCTCACCCGTCGGCTCCATCCACCGAACCCGCGGGACGGGCACGTCGGTCAGTTCGCCGACCAGTCGCATGGCGTCGTACTGGTCCTGAAGGGCGTATTCGGGGAACACGGGAACGTCTTCCGCGGCCGGAGTGACGCGCGCGACGAAACGGCCGGTCCGCGGCAGTCCGTTCTCGGTCCAGGTGGCGTCGACGAACAACGTCTCCGACGACAGGCCGTTGGCGTCGGCCCCCTGGTGCACCACGACGTCGGGATTCGAGGCGCCGGCGGGCAGGACGGTCGCCAGCCACTCGGCGAGACGGGGAGGAAAGGCATGGGGATCGCGGCCGGAACGCCGCATCATCTTCTCTGCCGGGCGGTCCATCGAACTCCCTCCGGGCGACGCATTCTGAATTCTGCGGAAACCCCAGTAGAACAAGTTCTAGACTCGCGATTACATTACACCGGGAACGGCGAGGGAAATAGCGGGAATTTCCGGGCCTGTCACGCTCCGAGCCCTTCCTGCCACGGATGCCAGGCATGCCGTAAACCCGCAGCTCATGAGCGGGCGTGAGCTCCGGACGGCGAAAGACGCACTGGAGACCATCTCAGGAAGGAACCCAGGTGATACAGGTTCCTACAGCGCGTCGCGCGGGCGAACATTTCAGCCCGGACGTCGCCCGGCATCGGGGACTGAGGGCCGCGACCCGGGGCCCCGGGTTCCCGTCAGGCCTGATGCGATTTCCCGCCGGACGGCACGCCCCACTGCGCGGCGTGCCGGTCGCGGCGAGCCGCGGCACGATCGTCAACGTCTCCAGCACGTACGGCCACCGGCCGCTGCCCGGAGCCGCCCACTACGCGGCCTCCAAGGCGGCCCTGGAGCAGTTGACGCGCAGCCGGGCGCTGGAACTCGCCGCCGACGGCGTCCGGGTGAACGCCCTGGCCCCCGGCCCGACGGAAAGCCAGGCCCTGGCCGCGGCGGGACTGCCCGAACCGTGGTCGAGCAGATCAAACAGGATGAGACCGCCCGCATCCCACTCGGCCGCCGCGGCACCCCGGAGGAGGTGGCCGCGTGGATCGTGCGCCTGGCCGACCCGGCCGCCACGTGGATCACCGGTCAGGTCCTCACCGTCGACGGCGGCCTCGAGCTCACCTGAGCAGTCAGGCGGCCTCAGCGCCAGGAGCGCAGCTTGTCCGGGTTGAGCACCATCCAGATGTCGGTCAGCCGGCCGCCGCGCACCTCGGTGGCGAGCACCGCGACCACCCGGCCGTCGAGCCGGGCGACCAGCCCCGGCCGGCCGTTGACCTCGGCCTCGGCCACCTCCTGGCCGAAGTCCCTGCGGAGCAGCCCCAGGAAGTACCGCGCGGCCTTCTCCGCACCGTGGATCGGCCGCCGCGCCGCCCGGATCTTGCCTCCGCCGTCCGAGATCACGGTCACCCGCGGGTCCAGCAGCTTGATCAGCGCGTCGAAGTCGCCCGTCTCGCAGGCGTCCTTGAACGCGGCCACCACGTTCCTGTGCTGATCCGGTGCGATGGCCCGGTGACGGTTGGACTGGATGTGCCTGCGCGCGGAGGCGGCGAGTTGCCGGCACGTCACCGGAGTGCGCCCGACCACGGCGGCGATCTCCGCGAACGGCATCTTGAACACGTCGTGCAGGATGAACGCGACCCGCTCCGCCGGGGTCACCGCTTCCAGCAATACCAGCATGCTCATGCTGATCGACTCGTCCAGCGTCACCCGGTCGGCAGGATCGGCGTCCCGGGGCGCCGCGCTGGTCCACGCGCCGTCATCGGGCAGCGGCTCGGGCAGCCACTCCCCCGCGTACCGCTCCCGCCGCACCCGTGCAGAGGCCAGATGATCAAGACAGATCCGGCCGGTCACCCGGACCAGCCACGCGGTCGGCGCCTCGATCGCGAGCCGCTCCTGCTCCGTCAGGGCGTACCAGCGGGTGTAGGCCTCCTGCACGATGTCCTCGGCGTCGTGGATGGAGCCGAGCATGCGGAACGCGACGCTCATCAAAGCGGCACGCTCGGTGAAGATCGAGCGCAGCGAGCCGTTCTCATCCGCCATCGCGGCTCTCCTCGATCGACCCCACCGGCATGATCGCCACCTGGTCGCCGGCCGTGCCGGCGAGGCGGTTCGCGCACATCACCCCGGCATACCCGCCGTCTGGGACGACTATCTTCTGGTGCATCACAGGTGTTCTCACACCCACTTGACGACACAGCCCCGCCGAACGTGAACTTCCCGGGCCGCTCACATCACGCGGAGCCACCTCGTCGTATCGAGCATGAGACGACTCCACGAAGCACATGTGGCGGTGCTGGGCGCCGGATACGGCGGCCTGCGCGCGGCCTTCGGGCTGGCACGGGACGTCCGGGTCACGCTGATCGACCCCGCCGACTCCTTCACCGAGCGGGTGCGGCTCCACGAGCGGGCGGCGGGCCGCCAGGACGTGCGGCACACGCTGCGGCCGCTGCTGCGGGCGTCCGGCGTCACGCACCTGGCGGAACGGGTGTCCCGGATCGACACCGCCGCCTCCGAGGTGCACACCGACGACGGCCGCGTCGTCGGTTACGACCGGCTGGTGTACGCCCTCGGCAGCCGGACCGGCGACCCCGGACCGGCCCGCCCGGGCCGGGTGTTCACCGCGGAGACCGCGGCGGAACTGCACCGGCGGCTGCACGGCGAGTTCGGACGGCTCACCGTGGTCGGCGGCGGGCCGACCGGCGTGGAAACCGCGGCCGAACTGGCCGAGTCGCACCCGGAGTGGGACATCCGGCTCGTCACCGCCGGGCAGGTCGCCCCAGGCGTCTCCCGGCGCGGCCGGGCGCACATCCGATCCGTCCTGACCGGCCTGGGCGTGGCGATCGAGGAGGACCACCAGGTCCCCGACGCCGACGATCTCGACTCCGACGTCGTGGTCTGGTCGGCGTCCATGGTGCCCAACACCGAGATCGCGAAGGCGGCGGGACTGACCCTGGACGAGCACGACCGGATCACCGTCGACCCGGCGCTGCGCTCTACGTCCCACCCGGAGGTCTATGTCGCCGGGGACGCCGCCGCCGCGTACACCCCGGTCTCCGGTCCGCTGCGGATGGCCTGCGCCACCGCGCTGCCGGTCGGGCTGCACGCGGCCCGCTCGGTGGTCCGGGACCTCGGAGGCCTGGAGCCCCGGCCGTTGAAGTTCTCCTATTACGCCCAGTGCATCAGCCTCGGCCGCCACGACGGGCTGCTCCAGTTCGTCGGCAGGGACGACTCCCCGCGCGACCGCATCCTCACCGGGCGGGCCGCCGCGCTGGTCAAGGAGCAGATAGTCCGCACGACGGTACGCACCATCGTGATGACCGCCCGCAGTCCGCGTGCCGCCCGGCTGATCCCCGGTGTGAACTGACCGGCACCAGGGGCGAGAGCCCCTCGCGCGATGTCGCCGAGGTCAGCGGTGTGGGCGTAGCCCAGCGATGAGGAGTTCGACCATGCGGCGTGCGTCGTAGCGGGGATCGCTGTCCGCGCCGAAGCAGAGATTGCCGACGCCTCGCATGAGTTCGTACGCATCGACGTCCGGGCGGATCTCGCCGGCGACGGCTGCGGCTTCGAGCAGTTCGGCGCAGACGGGTACGAGACGGTCGAGGAAGTAGGCATGCAGCGCCTCGGAGCCCGCGTTGTCGGCCTGCAGCACGGCGGCGAGTCCGTGTTTGGTGACCAGGAAATCGACGAAGAGGTCGATCCACCGCCCCAGTGCGGCATGCGCGGAGGCGCTGGTGGCCAGCAGGGCCGGCCCGGCATCGGCGCAGGCGTCGACCTGGTGCCGGTAGACGGCGATGATGAGATCCGCTCGCGTCGGGAAGTGGCGATAGATAGTGCCCAGCCCGACGCCGGCCTTGGCCGCGATGTCGCGTACCGGCGCGTCCACGCCTGACGTGACGAAGACCGCGGCGGCCGCACCGAGCAGGGTTTCCTTGTTGCGCCGGGCGTCCTTCCGCCTGGACGGGGCCGACTGCCCCGCGCCCTCGTCGCCGTCGCTCACCGCGCCGCTCCTTCCACCCGCCGTTTGCAAAAACGGAACCACGTTCCGTATCGTTTCGGAACGAGGTTCCGTTTTGCTCATGATGTCAGAGCAGGGACCCGATGGCCAAGCCATGAAACGCCCCGCACTTCCCCCGCGATGAGGAGCCACAGTCATGCAGAACCGCACCTTGGGCCGCACCGGCGTGCAGGTCAGCACCCTCGCGCTCGGCGCGATGAACTTCGGAAAAATCGGGCGCACCACCCAGGACGAGGTCACCGCCATCGTCGACGCCGCCCTGGAGGCGGGGATCAACCTGATCGACACCGCCGACGTGTACAGCGGCGGCGAGTCGGAGGAGATGGTCGGCAAGGCCATCACGGGCCGCCGCGACGACCTCGTGCTGGCCACGAAGGCGACCATGCCGATGGGCGACGGGCGCAATCGCCGGGGCAGCTCGCGCCGCTGGCTGGTCACCGCACTGGAGGACAGCCTGCGCCGGCTCGGTGTCGACCACGTCGACCTCTACCAGATTCACCGGTGGGATCCGAACACCGGCGACGAGGAGACCCTGTCGGCGTTGACCGACCTGCAGCGCGCGGGAAAGATCCGCTACTTCGGCTCCTCGACCTTCCCCGCCTACCGCATCGTGCAAGCCCAGTGGGCCGCCCGCGAGCATCACTTGAGCCGTTACGTCACCGAACAGCCCAGCTACTCGATCCTGCAGCGCGGTATCGAGACCCACGTCCTGCCCGTGACCGAGCAGTACGGGCTCGGCGTGATGGTGTGGAGCCCGCTGGCCTCGGGCTGGCTGTCGGGCGCGATCCGCGAGGGCAGGGAGATCACCACCAGCCGCTCAACGTTCATGCCGCAGCGCTTCGACACCACCATCCCCTCCAACCGGGCCAGGCTCGATGCCGTCGAGCGACTGGCCAAGGTCGCCGACGAGGCCGGCCTGACGATGATCCAGCTCGCACTCGGCTTCGTGACCGCCCACCCCGGCGTCACCAGCGCGCTCATCGGCCCCCGCACGCTGGACCACCTGCACGCGCAGCTCGCCGCCGCGGACATCACGCTCTCCGCCGACGTGCTCGACGCGATCGATGCCATCGTCGCCCCCGGCACCGACCTCGCCGCGCACGAGAAGAACGACACCACGCCGGCGCTGCTCGACCCGTCACTGCGGCGCCGCTGATCGCCCAAGCGGCAGCCTCCACATCGGCGATCTGCCGCGTCCCGGGTCGTGGCTGGTGGAGGTTGGGGTTTAAGAGGTGGGCGACGATTTCCTTCAACCCGGGGCCTTTACAAAGTAGATTTCTATTGCGGGTCGGCGCCCGCCGTACCGGATCGAAGCCCGGCTTCCCGGCGGGCGCCGACGTCCCTGCCGAAGCCCTCCCGGTGGACGGGCCCGGTCGCCCACCGGACCCGTCTCCCCCGCGGTTCCACGCCCGGGACTCGGGCTGCCCCTCCCCGTCCGCGACCGTGGCCCGGCCGACAGCACGTGGCGGGAGGAGCTACTGCGAATCCCGCTCCGCCGCCTCGGCGGCGCGCTTGACGTTCGCCAGCCTCCTGTCCCACTTGGAGGCGAGGGCGGACATCCACCGCGCAGTCGCGTCCAGCGCCGCGGGCCGCACCGCGTACCGCACCTCGCGGCCCACCTTTCTGCCGGAGACCAGCCCCGCCGCGTCCAGGACGGACAGGTGCTTGACCACCGCCTGCCGCGAGACGGGAAGTCGTTCGGCGAGCGTCGTCGCGGTGGCCTCACCCTGTGCGGCCAGCAGATCGAGCAACTTGCGTCGCGTCGGGTCGGCCAGCGCGACGAGGATGTCGTCGACCGTCTCGACGGCGTCGCCGCGTTCGTCCGTCACACGGACGACTTCTCGACGCGCGTCTTGAACGCGTCGAGCACCTGGGGCCAGCCGCTGGTGTTGTTCTCCATCGCCTGGCCGCGCAGTTCCTCGGATCCGGCCAGCGCCGCGAACCCGCTCTCGACGACGCGCAGCCGCGTGTGGTCGCCCTCCTGGGTCAGCGTGAACTCGACGAGGGTGCTGTTGTCCTCGCGCAACTCCTCTCCGGGGAACGCGCTGGTCCAGCGGTAGGCCACGTACGTCGGCGGGTCGACCTTCTCCACGCGCACCGGGAATTGGCCGTACTCCGCGTTCTTGACCACGGTCGAGTCGCCGGCCGCGGCGACAGTGCCGGCCGAACTCTCCTCGTCGGCCACCCAGAACCCGGGCTGGGCCACGAGCGGCCAGACCCGCTCCAGGGGCGCCGCGATCAGGGTCTCCCGCTCGATCCGGTCCTCACTCATGACAGGACTCCTTCGTTGTCGCCAGCGAATGCAACTCCAGGGTTGCACATCGATTCCGCAACGCGCAACCCTGGAGTTGCACTTCGTCGATTTCGGCTCAGTGCTCCCGGTAGAAGTCGGCGACGGCGGCGAACGCCGCCTTGGGCTCCCACGGCATGTCGGGATAGGCCTGTCCGAGGCGGTCCTCGTAGACCTTGACGACGCCGTAGCTCGCGAGGTCCAGGTCCTCGCGAGGGTCCCCGTCGGGACGGTGCGGGTGGTCGTAGAGGGCGAAGGTGAACACGAAGGTGCTGTCGACTCCCCCGGCGTCGAAGGCCTCCAGCAGCTCACGCACGTACGCGGCCTGACCGGCCTCGTCGCGGACGTGCTCGCCGTTCAGCCGCACAGGCCTGCAGGTGTCCTTGTCGTACTCGACGACCTCCAGACCGCGGGCGCCGAGGTCGCCGGCGCCGCGGTAACCGGCGGCGCCGAACTCGGTGATCGCCACCGGCCTGCCCTGAGCGACGAGCGTGCGGACGCCCTCGGCGAATCGGTCGGCGACCTCGGCCGACCGGTAGAGATCCACGGACATGAAGTCGAAGAGCTCCCCGTCGACGCGCTCCAGCGGCACGGAGGCGTAGGTCACCTTGCCGCCGAACCGCTTCCTGACCAGTGTCACCGCCTCGGCGAGGAAGTCGTTGATCCGTGCGCTGAGCTCGCCGAGTTCCTCGGGCGCCCGGCCCGGCCGGGTCAGGAACCCGACCCGCTCGCCGACGTGGTCGCCCGGCAGGAAACCCTTGTTCATCAGGCTGTGCTCGGCGCCGACGACGAACACGACCTCGGCTCCCCTCAACCGGATGCGCTCCGCGCGCTCGGCGCAGTCGGCGAACAGCGACAACATCTCATCCGTGGTCAGTTCCAGCGGATAGGGAGAGAACCACACCTCCAGGCCGAGGTCGGCGGCGTACCCCGCCGCGAACTCCAGCCGATCCGGATCCCCGCCCATGACGCGCACCGCGTTGCAGTGCAGGTCGTCACGGATGACGCGCAGCTCGCGCCTGACCACCTCAGGGTCGAAACCCTCGTGCCCGATCGCCCCGTTGTAGACGAAGCCGGTGTCGTAACTGATGCCTTTGGCCCGCATGTCGCGCTCTCTTCCAGCGAGGAAATTAGGGTACGGCGAGTACCGTAGTTGCCGGCATGTCGAGACTGCAACCAGAATGTGAGGGTACGGCCGGTACCGATCGTGAAGCAGGGGGCCATGGCGGAGGATCCGAGCGGACGGCCGGGCGCCGGGCACACGCGGCGACGCGGCGCCGCCCTGGAGGAGGCGATCATGCAAGCCGCGGTGGACGAGCTGACCGAGTCCGGATATTCCGGGCTGACCATGGACAAGGTCGCGGCCCGCGCGGGCACCAACAAGAACGCCATCTACCGCCGCTGGCCGAACCGGCTCGCACTCGGCCTCGCCGCCTACCGGCAGCTGGCCTCGACCGTCCCGCCGCCCGACACCGGTGATCTGCGCGGCGACGCCCTCGAGCTGCTACGCCGGGCGAACCGCCACTGGAGTTCTCCCCTCGGCGCGATCCTGCGCGAACTCATCTCCGCCTCCGGCGGCGCGGCGGAGCTCCTCGCACAGGTTCAGGATCAGTCCGGCGACGCCGTGGCCGCCCCCTGGCTGATCGTCCTCGGCCGCGCGGTCGCCCGCGGCGAAGCCTCCCCCGAAGCGCTCCATCCACGGGTCGCCACCGTGGCCATCGTCCTGCTGCGCAACGAGTTCGTCCTGCGCGGGATCCCCTCCGCGCCCGACGACGTCCTCGTCGAGATCGTCGACGAGGTGTACCTCCCGCTGGTACGGCGGCGCGGTCCGGCCGCGAACTGACTTCAGCGCCTCACGCGGGCGTGAGGACGAGGTCGAACTCGATGAGCTTGAACGGCGCCGCCACGCCGTATTCAGCGGCGCGTGCGGCGTCGTCGACGTCCACGGCCGGCCGGACCAGGCTCGGCTTGACGCCGAACACGGCGTCGGTGTCCAGATACGGGCTGCCCTCGAGGAACAGGTGGGTGGTCACCGGCCGGTAGCCGGAGCAGCCGCCGATGAAGTGGACGTGCGCGGGCCGGTGGGGGTCGCGGCGGGTGGCGTGCAGCAGATCGCCTACCGGCCCGTCCACGGGGATCGGGTAAGGGGCCGGGAGGACGCTGCGGAACCAGAAGCGGCCCTCGTGGTCGGCGGTGAACAGGCCCCGCAGGTTGAGCTCCGGCTGCACGCCGGGCTGCTGCACGTCGTAGAAGCCGTCGCCGTTGGCCTGCCAGACGTCGACCAGCGCCCCGGGGAGCGCCTCGCCGCCGATCCCCAGTACCCGGCCGGCGACCACGCACGGGACGCCGTTGCGGTCGAGGGAGATGTCCGCGCCGAGCTCCCGCACCGGCGAGTCGACCATGTGGAACGGCCCGAGCACGGTGGACTCCGTGGCGCCCCTGGGTTTGCGGTTGTTGATCGCGTCGACGAGCATCGAGACGCCGAGGACGTCGGAGAGCAGGATGAACTCCTGACGCACGGCGTCGCTCTTTTGCCCGGTGGCGGTGAGGAAGTCGATGGCCCGCTGCCATTCCTCATGGGTCGGCTCGACATCGCGGATGAAGTCGTGCAGGTGCGTGACCATGCTCTCCAGGATGGTTCGCAACCGCTCGTCGGGCGTCTGCGCCCAGCGTGCGTTGACCAGCGCGGTCGCCGAACTCTCGGTGAACTCGGCGGGCGTCCCTGAGAGCGCGGTCGGATTCGTGGACACTTGACACTCCTTAGGCGTGGCCACCCTGTTCCTGCTTGTTCCTGCAATGTATCGAGGCCGCCCGCGCCGCCCTCCGTCGCGTCCTCCCTCGCGCGATCAGCCCGTACGGCGGTGCGCGCCGCCACGGCCCGGCGCGGGCGGCGCCTTCACCCCTGCGCCCGGTGGACGCGGTCCAGAACCGCGAGTTCGTCCGTGGACAGGCGCAGTGCGCCGGCGGCGACGTTGTCGGCCAGATGCCCGGGGTCGCCGGTGCCGGGGATCGCGAGAACATGTGGCCCCCGGTGCAGCGTCCACGCGAGCCGCACCTGCGCCGCGCTCGCGCCGTGCGCCCGCGCGACGGTGAGGACCTCCTCGCTCTCCACGCCGCTCGCCCCCGCCTGTCGTCCGGTGCCCGCGATCGCGTAGAACGGCACGAACGCGACTCCTTGCTCACCGCACGCGCGCAGGAAGTCGTCCTGCTCGGGCCGCACGCCGATGCCGTACATGTTCTGCACGCCGACCACGGGCGCGATCGCCTGCGCCTCGGCGAGGTGGGCGGGGGTGACGTTGGACAGGCCGAGATGCCGGATGAGCCCCGCCTCGCGCAGGCGGGCCAGCGCGAGGAACCGCTCGGCGATCGACTGGGTTCCGAGGACGCGCAGGTTCACCACGTCGAGGTGGTCCCTGCCGAGCTGACGCAGGTTCTCCTCGACCTGGCCGCGTAACTCCGCGGGGCCGGCGTGGGGCAACCAGTGGCCCGACGGGTCGCGGCCCGGTCCGACCTTGGTGGTGATGACGAGGTCGTCGGGGTACGGGGCCAGCGCGTGGTTGATCAGCTCGTTGGCGGAACGCAGCGGCGAGAAGTAGAACGCCGCGGTGTCGATGTGGTTCACGCCGAGTTCGACGGCGCGGCGCAGCACGCCGACGGCCTGGCGGCGCCCGCTCGAGGCGGCGTCCGGCCTGAGCGCCTCGCCGTGCTGCGTCAGGCGCATCGCGCCGAAACCGATCCGGTTGATCTCCAGGTCGCCCAGTGTCCAACTGCCGGAGGCCGCTGCGGTGATCGTTGTCGAGGTCATGTCCGGATGATCCTCATACATGTAGCCTGACCGCCAATGATTAAGACATATCCGAATCCGGAGGTTCGCCGGTGCCGGCGGAGCTGACGTTCTCCGCGAGCGACCTGGCGCAGATGCGGTTCGCCGTCTCACCGATGTGGGAGGTCGGGCCCAGTTTCCGGCTGTTGCGATCCGGCTCCGCCCATCCCGTGCACCGGAGGTGGGCCGAGCAGGTCCGGCCGCGGACGGCGGCGGCCGGCCTGGACCGGGGCTGGCTCGCCGAGCTGATCCCGCCGTCCGGCTATGTGCCCGACTTCCTCAACCCGGCGCCCGCCGGGCCGGCTCCCACGCTGGCGGAGGAACTGGCCGTGGTGGTGGCGACGCCCGCCGACCGGGTGCGCCGGGAACTCGACCGCCTGGCGCACGAGCAGGGCCGTCTCGGCCCCCGCGCCCGGAACCTGTACACCGACCCCCGGGCCTGCCTGACCCGGGTGGCCGAGGAGATCGAGGTCTACTGGGAGCTCGCGCTGGCGCCCTACTGGGCGCGAATCCGCGCCGTGCTCGACGCCGACGTCTTCCATCGGGCCCGGCAGGTCGCCGAACACGGCGCGGCCCACCTCTTCAACGACCTGCATCCCTGGGTGAGCTGGGACGACAGCGCGCTGCGGCTGGCCCGGCGGCGGGCGCTGTCCCGCGAGACGGCGGGCGAGGGGTTGTTGCTGATCCCCTCGGCCTTCACCGGGCCGGGCCTGTTCACCCGCTTCACTCCGCCGGATCCGCCGCAGCTCGCCTACCCGCCACGCGGTCTCGGAACACTGTGGGAGCCTCGGCCCGTCACCGGCACCGGCGCCATCGCCGCCGTGCTCGGCCGCTCTCGCACCCTGCTGCTGACCGAACTGGACACGCCGGCGTCCACCACCGAACTGGCCGGTCGCACGGGCCTGTCCCCCGCCGGTGTGTCCCAGTGCCTCACCGCGCTGCGGGACGCGGGACTGGTCAGCGCCCACCGGGCCGGCCGCTCCGTGCTCTACGCCCGCACCGCCGCCGCGGAAACGGTCCTCGCCGCCGCGGGTTCGTGAGTCAGGCGGGAGCCGTCCCCTGCCGGCGGGCGAGCCAGGAAGCGTAGTGCGGGCGGTCGGCGATCGCCTCCCGATGCGCCTGCGCCGCGAACTCGGTCAGCTCCTCGGCACGCCCCGCGAGCGGGCCGTCCCAGCGCCAGGCCACGTGGTGCCGCAGCCACAACGGGTTGCCCGCGAGCGGGCGGACCACGATGCCCGGGCCGTCCTGCACCGTGGCCTGGCAGGGTGAGACCGCGTGCCCGCCCGCGACCAGCTGCCGGATCATCGTCTGCTCCGTCATGCTGTGCGGGACCCGTGGCGTGAACCCCGCCTCCTGGCACGCGGAGTAGACGCACTCGGGCCAACCGACGCCGTCGGGCGGCGAGATCACCCAGTCGTCGTCGGCGAGATCGGCCAGGCGCACGTCCTGTTCGCCGGCGAGCGGGTGGTCGCTGCTCATGAGCACGAAGACCGGTTCGGTCGCCACGAGGCGCATGCCGACCGAGGGAACGGCGGGCAGCTCGTTGCCCGGATAGTCGACCAGGGTCGCCGCGTCGAGGCGGCGCGAGGCCAGCAGATCGAGCAGGAGCCGCGGCGAGTACTCGGTGTGCACCGTGATCGACACGCCCGGCACGGCGAACAGCCTGCTGAGCAGTCCGGACAACATCGGCGTCACATATCCGCCGATGCGCGCGACGTCCGGCCGGTCGTCGTAGGCGCTGACGCCGCTGAGCAGCTCGTCCACGGTGAGCAGGATCGACCTGGCCCGCGTGAGCACGAACTGGCCGAACGGGGTCGGGGTGACGCCGAGGCGCTCGCGCCGGAAGAGCTGCCCGCCGAACGCCCCTTCGACCCGCTGAAGCTGGGCGGTCAGCGCCGGCTGCGACACGCCGACGGCGGTGGCGGCCTTGCTGAGACTTCCCGCGTCGGCGATGGTGCAGATCACCCGCAGATGGCGAAGCTCCAGCTGCACAGCGGCCTCTCCCTTCACCCCTATAACTCCAGGAATATACCCCTTCGGGATTTGCCGGATATTTCATGGTTCGTGCAGGGTGGAGGGCGAGCCCGACCAGAGGAAACCTTCATGCCCGTCACTCACCGCCATTCCGGATACGTCTTCACCGATCACACGATCACGGTCCCGCTGGACCATGCCGTCCCCGGCGGCCGGACGATCGAGGTGTTCGCCCGTGAGGTGGTCGCCGTGGACAAGGAGCCCTCCGGCCTGCCGTGGCTGCTCTATCTCGAAGGCGGTCCCGGCAACCGGGGCCCGCGCGAACTGCCCGCCTGGCTGGCCCGGGCGACCCGCGACTACCGGGTGATCCTGCTCGACCAGCGGGGTACGGGACGAAGCACTCCCATCACCCGGCAGACCGTGACCGATCTGGCGTCTCCCGCGGACGACCTGCGTCTCTTCCGGGCCGACAACATCGTGCGCGACGCGGAGCTGCTCCGTGCGCACCTCGCGGGCGACCGCCCGTGGAGCGTCCTCGGCCAGAGCTACGGAGGGTTCTGCGCGGTCACGTACCTGTCGCTGGCCCCCGAGGGCCTGCGCGAGGTGATGATCACAGGCGGGCTGCCCTCGCTGACCGCCTCGCCGTACGACGTCTACCGGGCGGCCTACCCGCGGGTCCTGGCGCACAACGAGCGCTTCTTCTCCCGCTATCCGGGCGACCAGCAGATCGCCGACCGGGTCGTGGACCACCTGCGGGAACACGAGGTGTCCCTGCCGGGCGGCGACGCGCTCACACCGCGCAGGTTCCAGACGCTGGGCATCACGTTCGGCCAGGCACGGCGCTTCGACCTCGTCCACCACCTGCTGGACGAGGCGTTCACCGGGAACGGCCGGCTGTCGGACGTGTTCCTTCGCCGGGTCGACTCTGTCGTCTCCTTCGCCGAACACCCGCTCTACGCCCTGCTGCACGAGATGGTCTACTGCCAGGGCGAGGCCTCGGCCTGGGCCGCGCACCGGGCGCTGGACGAGTTCCCCGAGTTCGATCCGGAGCGAGGCGGACCGGTCCGGTTCACCGGCGAAATGGTCTTCCCGTGGCACTTCGAGGAGGACCCCGTGCTCGCACCTCTGCGCTCGTCCGCCGAGCAGCTCGCCGCGTACACCTCCTGGCCGCACCTCTACGACCCCGACCGGCTGGCCCGCAACACGGTGCCGGTCGCCGCGGCGATCTATCACGACGACATGTACGTCGACCGCGAGCACTCGCTCGTCACGGCCGGAGCGGTGGGCGGGCTCGTCCATTGGATCACCAACGAATACGCCCACGACGGCCTCAGCCGCGGCCCGGCCGTACTGGACCGGCTGATCACGATGGTGCGCGGGTGACCGCGTCCGCCCGTCCCTGACGACACGACTGACGGCGCGAATTCAACGTATCGCTATTTATTCATGCATATTAAGAAATAGCCATTTGAATTAGCTTCTCAAGCCATAAATCCAGAGTTATCCCAACTTGGGATGGGCGGATCGGGCGGCGCGAGGCGGATAGTGCAGGCACGCTCCGTTTCCTGCTGGAGGTCCCCCCGTGCGCATCCCCAGGCCGTTCGCGGCCTTGGCGGCCCTGTCGATGACCGCCGCCCTGCTCACCGTCCCCATCACCAACGCCGGCGCGGAAACCGCCGCCACCGCGGCCGCCGGCAGCGCCACCGTGGTGCCGCTCCAGGTCACCGGCGACCCCGCCAAGCGCTTCAACCTCATCATCATGGGCGACGGCTACACCGAGGACGAACAGTCCACGTTCGCCGCGGACGCCGATCACCACCTCAACGTGTTGTGGTCGATCGAGCCGTACAAGTCGTACCGCAACTACTTCAACGTCTACCGGGTGGACATCGTCTCCGGCGCGTCCGGCGTCGGCTGCGACCCCGACCTGTCCGCGGGCCGCAAGACCACACCGCTGAGCATGGGCTTCTGGGGCGGCTGCAACGCCTCCAGCGTCCAGCGGCTGCTCACCCTGAACAACTCGGCCGCCAACACCTACGCGAACATGGTCCCGGGAACGCGCAGCGCCAACCGGCAGATCCTGGCGCTGGCCAACAGCGGCACGTACGGCGGCGCGGGCGGCGCCTACGCCACCGCCTCCGGGCACAACTCCATGTCGGCCCTGATCGCCCCGCACGAGATCGGCCACTCGCTCGGCGGCCTGGACGACGAGTACTCCTACTACTCGCGCGGCGTGGACGGCGGCCCCTACGCGGGCGGCGAGCCGGCCTCGGCGCACCACACCCTGCTGACCGGTCAGCAGATGCTCGACCAGCACAAGAAGTGGTGGCGCTGGCTCGGCGAGCCCAGCGAGGCCGGCGGCGTGATCGGCAGATACGAAGGCGGCCTGTACAAGAGCAGCGGCGTCTGGCGGCCCAGCGAACACTCGATCATGCGAACCCTGGGCTACTACTACGACCAGGTCAGCCGAGAGATCATGACCCAGAAGATCGCGGCCAAGGTCAGCCTCATCCAGAGCGAAACGCCCACGGCCGCACCCGTCGGCGCCGACCGGGTGCTGTGGGTCGAACCGATGCACCCGAACACCCATTCGCTCACCACCACGTGGAGCGTGGACGGCACCGAGCTCTCCGGCCACGCCACCTCGCTCGACCTGCGCTCACTGAGCCTGCCGCCCGGCACGCACAAGGTGACGGCGACGGTCGCCGATCCGACCGGCTTCGTCCGCGACCCCGCCATCCGCGCCGCGCTCACCGCGACCCGCACGTGGACGGTGGACACCGGCCTGACCACCACCCCCGTGGCGACCGGACCCGGCTTCCTCTCCTCCACCCCGACGGGCCTGCCCGTGGCCCGCGACGAGGTCGTGTACGCCGAGACCCCCCATCCCGACGACCACGTCCCCACCGTCACCTGGGCACTCGACGGCACCCGCCTCGACGACACCGACGGCGACCTCGACCTGGGCGCCGTACAGCTCACGCCCGGAGACCACACCCTCACCGCCGCATCGGACGGCCAGACGCTCACCTGGACCGTGGACGACTCCCTGCCCACGACCGACTACGAGCTCTCCGAACCGCTGGCCGGGTCGGGCGACGCCTACGTCTACAACGGACCCTTCACCATGCGGCTCACCGGCCAGGACGACCAGCCCGGATACGTGGTGCGGGAGTCGCGGGTCGACGGTGACGGCTGGTTCAACTACTTCGGCTGGCCGACCTCCGCCGACCTGCCGTGGACGTTCAGCGAGAGCGGCACCACCATCGACAGCCTCACGTACGGCAAGCTGCCCCGCGGCGCGCACACCGTCGAATACCGCTCCATCGACGCCGCAGGCAACTACGGGCAGCCGAAGAGCTTCACGGTGACGACCCTGGCACCGCCGCCGGCCTGCACCACGACCATCACCGGCTCACGCAAGGGATCCCTCACGGTCACCTCAGGAGTCACCTGCCTCGACGACGCCGACGTCAGCGGCTCGGTGACGGTGCGCCGCGGCGCGTCGCTGGTGGTCGACGGCGGCACGATCAGGGGCGGGCTCACCGCGGCGTCCGCCGCCGAGGTGCACCTGCTCAAGGCCGACGTCAGCGGTTCGGTCGCGGTCTCCGGAACGACCCGGGCGCTGGTGATCGGCGGCTCCGACATCAAGGGCGCGGTGAGCCTGACCGGCAACACCGCGACGGAGACGGCCGTCGTCACGGGCACCACCGTCCACGGTGCCATGTCCTGCGCCGCGAACGCGCCCGCACTCTCCGACGCCGGGGTGGCCAACCATCTCACCGGCACCGCCCAGTGCGGCGCCCTCGCCCCCTAGAGGGTGATCACGCACCCCTCGCCCCTCAGAGGGTGATCACGCACCCCTCGCCCCTTAGAGGGTGATCATGCACACTTTCGGCCGCGTGCCGCACGAACTGCGGAAACGCATTTCGTGATCAAGCACGGATTCGGCCGCACCCATGGTGACCTGCCCGGTCACCATGGGTGATCATGCACTCCAACGAAGCCCGTCCGCCGGCGGAATCAGCCTGTCGTCGACGAGGCGTCAGGGTTCGCGGGCGCAGAGGTACGCGTCCAGGTCGGCGGCGCCCCTGAGCATGGCGCGGCCCCGGGCGGACAGGCGGGCCTGCCAGTCGCGCAGCGTCGACTCCAGCGGGGCGACGCCTCCGGCGGAGCGGACCTGAGCGATCAGCGGGGCGATCTGCTCCAGCAGGTAACCGCCCCGCCTGAGCTGGTGGGCCAGCCGGACGTCCCGCACGTCGGCCGCGCTGTAGACCCGGTAGCCCGTCTGCGGATCGCGGCGCGGCCGGACCAGCCCGGCGTTCTCCCATTTGCGCAGGGTGGCAGGGCGGATGCCGAGCCTCCTGGCCAGCGGGCCGATGAACGTGTCGCCCCGCTCCTGGGGCACGGGCGCCAGATCGCGGAGCGCGGCCTCGACGGCCTGGAGGGTTAGACGGTCGTCGAGGAGCTGGCCGTGGCTCTCGTCGACGAGCCGCAGCGCGTCCTCTGCGGCACCCCGGTTGACCGCCTGCATGATCGACGTGGCCGTCTGGTGACCGTGCCCGGGCACGAGGGCGAGGAACGCGCGCAGGGCCTGCGCGTGCAACGGCGTATAGGTGCGGTAGCCGTGGACGGTTCGTTCGGCCGCGGGCAGGATCCCGGCGTCCTCGTAGTTCCTGATCGCCTGGGTGGACAGGCCGTGCTCACGCGCCAGGTCCACTGGCCTCATGGATGCATCACCGATTGAAGGTCCATCGCGACAGAAAGGGGATTTTCTCGGAAAAGTTTACATCGAGTGTTCAACGATACCGTTGAAGGTATGGATATCAAGGAAACGGCCCGGCCGCTCGATGGCACGGGCGTCTCGGCGTTCCTCCGGTCGCTTCCCGCCCTGCCCCTGCTGCTCGGCCTGGGCGAGGCCAGGCACTTCGTGGGGGAACTCGGCGACGTGCGCAACGAGATCTTCCGGCATCTGGTCGAGCATGAGGGCTACCGGTCGTTCGCCATCGAGAGCGACTGTCTCAAGGGCCTCATGGTCGACGACCACCTCGCCACGGGCGCGGGCACGCTCGACGACGTCATGGAACACGGCTTCAGCCACGGCTTCGGCGCGTCCCCGGCCAACCGCGAGCTCGTGCGCTGGATGCGCGCGTACAACGAGGAACACGAAGAAAAGCTCCGGTTCTACGGCTTCGACGGTCCATTGGAGTATTGGGCAGAGAGCCCGCGCCAGGCGCTCACCGGCCTCCACGGCCTCCTCGACGGCCCGCTCCCGTGCACGATGGAAACCCTCGACGCGCTGCTCGGCCCGGACGACCGATGGACGAACGAGGCCACGGTCATGGACCCGTCCCAGTCGATCGGCCAGTCCGCCGACGCCCAGCGGCTGCGGCTGATCGCCGACGACCTGGTGGCGCTGCTCGACACGCAGGCGCCGCGGCTGAGCGCGGAGGACGGGGAGAGGGCGGCACTGTACGGGCGCACCGCCGTCGGCCTGCTCCGCTACCACCATTGGATGGCCGACACCTCCCCGGCCCGGATGGCCAGGCTGTCGGGCCTGCGTGACGCGATGATGGCCGCCAACCTGCGTGCCGTCGCCGAACACGGTCCGGCCCTGGTCTTCGCCCACAACGTCCACCTGCAGCGGAACAAGAGCCTCATGCCGCTCGGCGACCAGCAGTTGGAGTGGTGGAGCGCGGGGGCGATCACCGGGACGCATCTGGGCGACCGCTACGCCTTCCTGGCCTCGGCCTTCGGCACGGCCGGCGACGACACCCCGCCCCCGGACACCGTCGAGGGCGTCCTGTCCACGCTCCCGTGGGACCGCTCTCTCATCGACGCCCGCCGCCTGGCCGGCGCCATCACGAAGCCCGCCCCGCGCGTCTCCCACGACTTCCGCTATTTCCCGCTGGACCCGGCCCAGCTGGACATGATCGACGGCGTCGTCTTCCTCAAGCAGGCCGTAAGGCTGGGTTGACGGACGCGTGCGTGCCAAGCGGAGCCTGGCACGCACGCCCGCCGATCACAGCGTTCCGTCTGCGCGAATCCCGGGCCGGCCACCGTCGGGGTCCAGTCGAGGCTTCGGAGTTTCTCAAGATCAAATTTTTTCCGACCCTACGCCTTTACATTGTAGATCACTATCGACCGCCCTCGGAAGGTGATCTCGCCCGGTTAGATGGGGGAATGACTGCCGCAGATCTCGCGAAGCGCCTCCCCGGCATCCCGACCGTCCGAGCGTTGAGCCGCTCCTATGCCGTCCTGGACGCCATCCTGAGTCCGGACGGCTCCCCCACCTACACCTTCGACGCCCACTGGGCCGCGGGTGAAGAGCTTGCCGCGATGACCACCGGCAGCGGAGACGAGTACTCGATCGTCTTCACCCGGGCAGGAGCATTCATCCGCGGGTTCGACCACGAATCCCCGATGAGTCCCTACCGTGACGACGACACCTACGCGACCTGGCCCGGCCTGGTCGAGTCGGTCCCCCGCGAGTTCGCGTCCCAGATCGACGAACCGGCCTTCTGCCACCACGTACCGACCGGCAAGGTGCTGGCGGCCACCGTCTGCCTGTGGCGCCTGCACGACGACCCGGCCTGGCGGTGCGGCGACATCGCCTACCCGAGGGAGGGCGGCCTGGCCGACCCCGACGGCTCAGGCTGGATGTTCGCGATGCTCGCCGACGCCACCCCGGAGGGCTACCGTGCCTATGCCGAGGACTTTTTCGAGGTCTCGCTCGATCCGGCCGCCATCCGGGAGGTCTTCGAGCACCGCCCGCTGACCGCGGACCTGGTCAGGCGGATCAACCCCGAGGCGGACCTCGCCGCCCTCGAGGAAACCCTCGAGACCATCGGCTACCCGCCCGGATCACCTGATCGCGAGGCAGGGCTCTGACGACCTACCCCAGCGTGCGAACCTCCGTGCAGGATCGCGGCCTGAACTCGGCTGCGCAGGCCGAGCTTGCCCAGCATGCGGCTGACGTGCGTCTTCGCGGTCGCCTCGCTCATGTCGAGCTCGCGGGCGATCTCCGCGTTCGACAGCCCCCGAGCGACGCAGGCCAGCACCTCGCGCTCACGCGGCGTCAGAACGCCGAGATCGCGGGGCTCGGGTTCGCTCGTACGCGCGAAGGCGCCGATGAGGCGGCGTGTCACCGACGGGGAGATCAGCCCGTCCCCGCGCGCCACCAGCCGTACGGCCTGGATCAGCGCGTCCGCGTCGGTGCTCTTGAGAAGGAATCCCGCCGCGCCCGCGCGCAGGGCGCCGAACACGTACTCGTCCAGGTCGAAGGTGGTGAGGATGAGGACGTCGGCGACGCCGGCCAGTTCGCGCGTGGCCGAGATGCCGTCGAGCCGCGGCATGCGGATGTCCATGAGCACGACGTCCGGCCGCGTCTCCATGGCCGTCCGCACCGCCGCCTCCCCGTCGGCCACCTCGGCGATCACCTCGATATCGGCCTCGCCCTCCAGGATCAGCACGACGCCGGCGCGCACCGCGGCATGGTCGTCCGCGACCAGGACTCTGATCACCTCGCGTCCTCCGCCGAGATCAGCCTGGCCTCGAACGGCTGCGACTCCACGACGAGCGTCGCCACGACCCGCCAGACCCGATCCCCGTCGTCGGCCGGCACAGGCTCGCCCGGCCGGCTGGACCGCCCGGATCGACCCGCCGTGAACGTGCCACCGACGAGCGTCGCGCGCTCCGTCATGCCCACCAGGCCCGTCCCAGAGCCCGGCAGGCCGGCCGACTCGGACGCGCATGGATTCTCGACCGTCAGCACGATTTCACCGTGCCTGTACTCGACGGCGACGTCCGTCCGTCCGGTGCCGTGCTTCAGCGCGTTCGTCAGGGACTCCTGGAGGATGCGGAACCCGGCCAGCTCGATGGACGGCGGTAGCTCGCGGGGCGTCCCCGTCACCGACAGACGGACGTCCATTCCCGCCTGGCGTGACCGCTCCACCAGGTCGGGTGCGTCACTCAGGCGATGCCGGGTCGTCTCGGGTTCGTCGGCCTCCGCCCGCAGCAGGCCGATCATGGTGCGCATCTCCGCCATGCCGCGCACGCTGTTCTCCCTGATCGACTCCAGCACCTCGCGCACCGAGCGCGCGTCGAGGTCCTGCCGCGAAACGACCGCCGCCGACTGGATCGCGACGGCGCTGAAGTGGTTGGCGATGATGTCGTGCAGTTCCCTGGCCATGCGGGTGCGCTCGGTGGTGACGGCCGCCTGCCGGTCCAGCTCGGCCAGCCTCGCGAGCTGCACCGCGTGGGCGCGCTCGGCGATCGTCTGGTCGCGGTGCTGCCGGACGATCAACGCCGTCAGCGCCGGGGTGATGAGCACGAGCCCGGCCTGCACGCCGCCGACCGCCAGCGCTCCCCAGTCTCTTGCGACGACTCCGGCGACGGCGCCCACGACTACGGCGAGGACGGAGGTGAGTGCGAGGAGCCACCTGGCCAGGCGGTACGGGCCGTACAGCGTGGCCGCGTAGAGGTTGTCGGTGAACACCAGGACGGTGCCGAGTGACGGCCCCACGGCGATGTCACCCGCGATCGCCGCCACGCCCAGCACCAGCGCCGCCACCGGCCGGCGCCGTCGCAGAGCCACGCCCGGGCACGCCACCGCCAGCGGTACGGCGAGCAACGGCGCAGCCTGTCCCCGGTGGACGTACGCGCCGCCGGCGAGGAGGGCCAGGCCGCCGGCGAACACGGCGACCGCCATCGCGACGTCACGCCGGAGTGGACTCATGTGATCCATCGCATCACGTCCGGGCACCGCACGGCACCACCCTCGTCACGACCTGCCGTACATAGAAGGATGTAGCCGGGTTCATCATCGGCGACGACGACGGACCTGCTCTCGCCGACCAGGCTGGAAGCGTGATCGTAGCCACCATCGTCGGATGTGAGATCGGGTTCTGGGTCCTGCTCGGTCTCGGCCTGCTCGCCCGCTACAAGCTGCGGCGGCTGCGCCTGAGCGACGTTCTCCTGTTGTGCGTCCCCCTGGTCGACGTCGTCCTGCTGGTCATGACGGTGATCGACCTGCGCGGCGGTGGCACGGCCGCGTGGACGCACGGACTCGCAGCCGCGTACCTCGCCTACTCCATCGTGTTCGGCCGCCGGACGATCCGCTGGGCCGATCAGGTCGCCGCGCACCGGCTCTCCGGCGGCCCGCCGCCGTGGAAGCCGCCCGCGGGCGGAATGGCCAGGGCTCGGTACGAATGGGGCATGTGGCTGCGGATCGTTCTGGCGTACGGCATCGCGTGCGCCCTACTGGGGATCGCGGTCTGGGCGATCGGCGACCCGGTGCGCACGGCCGCGCTCGTGACCTTCATGCTCGGGCTGGCCCGGGTACCGCTGATCGCGCTCATCTGGCCGTTGGCGTACACGTTGTTCCCCAAGAAGACGACGAGCGCCGGCGCGTCCGGACCGTGAGGCCCGTCGTGTCATCCCGACGCCGACGAGCACGACGACCATGCCGGCGATGACGCGGAGCCCCAGTCGCTCGTCGAGCACGATCGCCCCCAGCGCCACCGACACGCCGGCTACACGAGGGCGTGCGCCTCGTCCATCTGCTCGACGACCCCTACCGCGCCGTCCTGCCCAAGGGGCACAGGCTGGCGGTGAAACGTGTCCTCGACCTGGCCGATCTCGCCGGCGAGCCATGGGTCGGCAGCGAACGTCCCGGCCCCTGCCTCGACGCCGTGCTCGACGGGTGCGCCGCGGCGGGATTCACTCCCGCGTACGTCGTGGAGAGTGAGGACTACGCCACCGCTCAGGGCTTCGTCGCCGCGGGCCTCGGGATCAGCCTCATCCCGGACCTGGGGCTGGCCAATCGCCACTCCGGCGTCGTCGTGCGCAGGGTGCGCGGGCCGGAGCCCGTCAGATCCATCCACGCCGCGGTCCGGGAGACCTCGCTCGGCCGGCCCGCGCTCGACGGACTGCTCGCCGCCCTTCGGAACGCCTCGGCCGGCTGAGCACCGGCCGCTTCCGCGGCCGGCCGCGCGCCCGGGCCGTACGTCGCGTAGGCCCGGGCGGCCCTCACGGGCTCAGCGGGTGCGCGGCAGCACCTGGATAGTGTCGCCCACGGGACGCTCGCCGGTCGCGTCTGACGGGCGGTTGACGAGAGCGCCGTTCACCACCATCGCGGAGGAGCCGCCCCCGTCCAGGTTGAGCGCGTCGACCGCGCCGAGCGACCGCATGAACGCCGCGCCCTCCGTGAGGGTGAAGCCCTCGCTTCCGCCGCTGAGCCTGCCGTCCACGGTCACGAGCAGCAGCCTGCCGTGCCGGTCGATGCCGGCCATCGTGCGGGGCTGGCGGTTGTTCGCCCACGCGTAGCCGAAGGACAGGTCCAGCGGGTCGAGGACGCCCTCCGTGGCGGCGTCGACGCGCGTGCGCCCGTCCTCCACCAACGTCGGGGCCGCGCTGACGATGCTGTCGTCCGCGCCCAGCCTGACCTTGCGGCCGTCGCCGTCGCGGATGTCCTCCGTCGCGGAGATCTTCGCGCCTGCCTTCGCGTGCTCGGTCAGCCAGTCGGCCGCCGGGCCGATGCCCTGGAGCACCGTCTGGCCGGGAGCGACGGTGCCGGTCCGGCCGCCGACGGAAAGGACCCGGCCCTTGGAGTTCAGCGTCACCTGCACGCCGGCGCCGGTGGGCAGGGCGTGGACGTAGTCGTCGGTGAACTTCACCAGGTCGTCGGTCTTGGTGCAGGTGGTGTCGTGGCGCGGCTCCGACGTGGGCAGCGCGCCGGGACGGCCGCAGTTCCGCAGCAGGCCAGGCGTGCGGTTGACGCCCTCGACCGCGTGTACGGCACGGCCGGCGCGTGCGGTCACGGTCGTGGTGAGGTCGGCGATCCGGGCGTGCCTTCCGCCGTCCTGGAGGATCAGCGCCGCGCGGGAGCCCACCGCCATCGAGGTCAGCTCGCCGTCGTAGGCGCCTACGCCCGCCATGGTGCCCTGCACGCCGTCGGCGTCGGAGGTGAGGAAGAAGCCTCCGTTGACGCCCACGAGGGAGCCGAGCCTGGCCGCCACCGAGGAGGTCGTCTCGCGCTGGGCCACGTTGCCGTCGTGGGTGGCCTCGACGGTGCCGCGGAACCTGTGCGGGTCGATGACCGCGACGCTGATGTTCTCGACGTCCGCGGGCTGGTCGGCGTCGTAGCCGGTCCATTCCACGACGTTGCGCAACCCCGCCGCGGTGACCTGCGACGCCACGCTGCGCGCCGCGTCCTGGGTCGGGTACGAGCCGATCCTGACCCGTACGCCCATGAGGCCGTCCGGGGTGTCCGAGTAGCCCGGCCACGGGATCCTGGTCACCACCGGCTCCAGTCCCGCGGCACGCAGCCGGTCCGCGGTCTGCGACGCCCACGACTCCGTTCCCACCGGCGCCCACGCCTGGGCGCCGGTGAACCGCGCCTTCACCTCGGCTTGCACGGTGACGGTCCAGCCGGGTGCGGCGGCGGAGTCCCTGAGGGTCCCGGTGCGCACCTCCACGCCGGGCGCGACGGTCCGCGTGGTCCACTGCGCCGTGACGCCCTTGGCGGCCTGCTCGGCGGAGACGGCGGGCGCGGCCGGCGTGTCCGCCGCGGCGACGCCGGAGACTGTGAGCGGCGCGATGACCGCCAGCGCGGCCACGCCGAGCGCGAACCGGGCGCGGGTACGACCGCTGCCGGGCCTGTTGTCCATGACGCATCCTTAAGACTCGATGTACGCCCGGATCAGGTGACCTGCTCCGGGCTGAACGATCAAGTCGAAAGTCCAGCGCGCCCAGGAGAACACGCGAACGAAAGCGGGGGTGCGGCGGTGGACGGGGAGATGAACCCTCAGTGGATCAGGCCTGGGCTCCGATGTTGACCATCCACGTGATGCCGAACCTGTCCACGCACATGCCGAACGCGTCGCCCCACATCTGCTTCTCGAGCGGGACCGACACGGTGCCGCCGCCGGACAGCCTCTCCCAGTAGCCGCGCAGTTCGCCGGCGTCGTCCCCGCTCAGGCTCACCGAGATGTTGTTGCCGAAGTCGGGCTCCATTCCCGGCGGGGCGTCGGCGCCCATGAGAGTGAATCCGCTGTCGGTCTCGAGCATGCCGTGCATGATCTTTTCGGCGTCCGGGGAGTCCTGCATGCCGAAATTCCCGTAGGTGTTCAGCACCAGGGTGCCGCCGAACACGTCCTTGTAGAACTCCATGGCCTGCCGTGCGTTACCGGCGAAGCTGATGTACGGGTTGAGACGTGAGGCCATCACAAGCTCCTTTGCTAGCGGCCGGAACGCATCCTTGCATATCAGCAGGTCACAGACAGGAGATTCCACAGACGTCCGAGCTGCTCATTCACGGATGAATTCATTCAACGAGGCGTCCCTGAATTCGATCATCCGCATGAGCGAACGGCCTGTCCCCCACCGTGAGCGCTCGTCATGCCTTTTCCGCCCAATGGTTGTGGCCGTCAAGAAAAACCGGCCACCAGATGAGGACCGCGAGGTTCGCCACGGTCGTCACCGTCAAGAAGTGGGCCGAGATCCTCAGCGAGAAGGCAGGCGAATAGGCCCTGCCGCACCAAGAGCATCCGACCGGCCATCCGACGCGTGGAGCACCATCCCGAACCGCTCGGCTCGTCGTGGCCTGATATGACATGAGATGCGGGAGGACGGCGACGCGACAGGGGGGCGGTCGATGCGGCGCTCGCCTGACGATGGCCGGGCCGGCTTCGGGTCGGGGCTCGACCTGCATCTCGATCTTCAACTCGATCTGACCGGCGCCGGCGGGGTGGGCCGGTCCCTGGAGGGCGCCCTGCGCGAGGCCGTACGGTCAGGGCGGCTGACCGCCGGTACTCGGCTGCCCGGCACCCGCGGTCTCGCCGCCGACCTCGGCCTGTCCAGAGGCACGGTCGTCCACGCCTACACGCAGCTCATCGCCGAGGGATGGCTGACGGGCTCACGCGGATCCGGCACCCGGGTGGCCGGCGTGCTGCCGGAGTCCGACACCGGCGAGGCCGCCGGCCACGCCCCCGCGAAGCCTCGCGCCGCGTCCGTGGGCGACCTGCGTCCCGGCCGGCCCGACGTCAGCACGTTTCCGCGCGCGGACTGGGTTTCCAGCCTCCGCCGGGTCATGTCGGCGATGGAGTCCGAGCAGATGGGCTACCCGGACCCCGCGGGCATGCCCGCGCTGCGCCTGGCGGTCGCCGACTACGTCTCACGGACCCGCGGGGTGTGGGCGAGCCCGGACTCGATCGTGATCACCGCGGGGTTCACCCAGGCGCTCGCGCTGCTCGCGCGCACCTTCCGCCGTCTCGGCGTCCGGAGCGCGGCGACCGAGAACCCGGGGTTCGTGTTCCACCGCGAGCTGCTGGCCGCGGCGGGGCTCGATCCCGTGCCGCTGGAGGTCGGCGCGGAGGGCGCGGATCCGTCTGGCCTCCCCGCCGGTACGAGGGTCGCGCTGCTCACTCCGGCCCACCAGCACCCGTGGGGCGTGGTGCTGGCGCCCGGGAGGCGTTCGGCGTTCATCGACTGGGCCAGGCGGAACGACGCCTACGTGATCGAGGACGACTATGACGGCGAGTTCCGCTACGACCAGCAACCGGTCGGCGCGATGCAGGCGCTCGCGCCCGACCGGGTGATCTACGCGGGCAGCACCAGCAAGACCCTGGCGCCGGGGGCACGGCTCGGCTGGCTGGTGGTGCCCGCTCCGCTGCGCGGTCCCCTGTTGCGGACCATGCGGGAGACCGGCTCGGCGCTCCCCGTGATCGACCAGCTCGTGCTCGCCGACCTGCTCTCGAGCGGCGGCTACGACCGGCACGTACGGCGGGCCCGGCTGGGTTACCGGCGGCGCCGTCACGAGCTGGCCGAGCGGCTGGCAGGGGTCACAGACACGCTGCTCACGGGCGTCTCCGCCGGGTTGCACGCGCTGCTGCCCGTCTCCTCGGCGGCGGCCGAGCGCGAACTGGTCTCCGCGGCGGAGCATGCGGGGCTGCTCCTGCACGGCCTGCACACCGCGGGCTACTGGCACCCGGCGGGCGGAGAGCGGCCCGCCGCCCTGGTCATCGGCTACGCCACGCCGCCGCGACACGCCTGGCGCCAGGCGCTCGACTTGCTGGTCACGCTGGTCGGCCGGCCGCCAGGCGTCATCGGGTGACGGGGTCGCCGGCGAGCCCCGCGAAGCCGTCCCGCCACGACGGATATCTCGGCGCCCAGCCGAGGTGCTTGCGCGCGAAGTGGTTGTCCGCTCCGCGCGCCCACCCCTGCCGGCCGGCGTCCGCGGGCGGCGGAGGCAGCGCCCCCACGGCCGCGCAGAAGGCGGGCACCCACTCCCGGCCCGGCGCAGGCTCGTCGTCGCACACGTTGACCGCGCAGTCGGCGGGCCAGGTGAGCGCCAGGACCGCCGCGGTGGCGGCGTCGTCGGCGTGCACGAAGGAGACCACGTCGTCCTTGGCGGCCAGTCGCCCCGCCCGCGCCATGTCCGCGACCAGACCGTCGGGCGCGTACCACGTCCCTGGGCCGTAGAACTCCCCGTAGCGCAGCACGATCCACTCGGGCATCTCCTGGACGGCCGACTCCAGTGCCGCCGCGCCCGCCACTCTGGTTCCCCGCTCCCCAGGTGCGGCGAGATCGAGCGGGGCCGTCTCGTCGGCCGGCTCGTCCCCCGCCTCGTAGATCCACGCGATGCTCTGTGCCACCATGCGGCGTACGCCGGCGGCGAGTGACGCGTCGACCAGGTTGCGGGTGCCCTGCCTGCGCAGTGCCGCGTTCGCCGCGAAGTCGCCCGTGGCCAGGTCGGTGAGCTGGTGCATCACGATGTCAGGCGCGGCCTCTCGCACGGCGGCGGCGAGGCTCGCGGGGTCGAGGGCGTCGGCCACCACCGGCTCCGCGCCTGACGCGCGCAACGCGGCGGCCCGGTCGGGCCTCCGGGTGAGGGCGGTGACCTCGTGCCCCTCTTCGACCAGCAGCGGCACCATCCGGCGGCCGATGACCCCCGTCGCTCCCGCAAGAAAGATCCGCATGCCCGCCGCCATCAGTTCGGCCGGGGAGCGCGGCGGTCCCGGCGGGCCTCGAGCTCCTCGTCGCCGACGTAGGTGAGCATGGGCACACCGGGCACGCAGAACATGACCACGACGAACCGGCTCCACGAGTCGGACAGGTTGTTGGCCGCCTGGTAGTGGATGACGTCGCCACCGGGCTCCCAGAACGCCTCGCCCGCGCGGACCACCCGCGCCGGCTCGCCCTCCAGCTCGAAGATCATCTCCCCTTCGAGCATGTAGCCGTACACCGGTCCCGAGTGCCGGTGCGGCGGGGAGCCGGGGTCACCGGGCGGCAGTTCGATGAGCGCGGTCATCTCCTCGGCGGGATCGGGAAGCTTGGGCGGCGCCCCGTGATGAAGCACCGTATAGACGGTATTGCCTTTCATGTCCATGTCGTCGACGCTAGTGGCGAAGCGGTCCAGAGAAATAGTCCACTTCCCGGTTGTTCTGATGTACCACTTTCTGCTCGGAGCCATCGCGGCGGCAGGCCGTCCACGCTGGAGTGCGCCGTCGCGAGCGGCATCGGGCATGATCCACTTAGGGGAGCCGGAGAGGCCCCCACGTCGCGAAGCGAGGAACGATGACGGCCGGTGACATCGCTGTGGTGACGGGCGCTGGTTCAGGGATCGGCCGGGTGGTCAGCAGGGCGCTCCTCGACTCCGGGTACCGGGTCGCGCTCGCCGGCCGCCGGGAGGAGGCGCTGCGCGAGACGGCTGAAGAACGACCGGACGCGCTCGTCGTGCCCACCGACGTCACCGATCCCGAATCCGTGGCGGGCCTGTTCACCCGGGTGCGCGAGCAGTGGGGCAGGGTCGACCTGCTCTTCAACAACGCGGGCACCTTCGGCTCTCCCGGAGCCGTCGACGAGATCTCGGTGGCCGACTGGCGCCGCACCGTCGACACAAACCTGACGGGCGCGTTCCTGTGTGCGCACCACGCCGTCGCGGCGATGAAGGAGCAGCGGCCGCAGGGCGGGCGGATCATCAACAACGGTTCCGTGTCCGCGCACACCCCCCGTCCTGGCAGCGTGGCGTACACCGCCACCAAGCACGCCTTGACCGGCCTGACGAAGTCGATCTCCCTCGACGGCCGCCCCTACCGGATCGCGTGCGGCCAGATCGACATCGGCAACGCGGCCACCGAGATGACCGAGGCCTTCGCCAGAGGCGCCGTCCAGGCGAACGGCACGCGCGTCGCGGAGCCGACGTTCGACTCCGCGCATGTCGCGGAGGCCGTGCTCTTCATGGCGAAGCTCCCCCTCGACGCGAACGTGCTGTTCCTGACCGTCACGGCGACGGCGATGCCGTTCGTCGGCCGGGGCTGAGTCGGCCCTCGTCGAGTGGGCCCTCGTCAAGTGGGCCCTGGCTGAGGGGCGGGTCCGCTTCTGAAGCGCCGTCCTGCGGCGGCCGCACCGGCAGGAGTTGCGGTCGTTTGGCGGTGCGGCCGTCACCGGATGAGCGGCCGAGAAGACGTCTGCCCAGCCAGGGGCCGAGGAAGGTGCCCGCCCAGCGCAGTTCACCGCCGACGGTGCGCCGCCCAGCGGCCGGGAGCCCCTCGAGGGGCAGCGGACTCGTCCAGGAGTCGTCGCTGCCGGGCAGGGCGAGCGCGTGGGCGACCGCGTCCGCGATGAGCTGATGACCGAGCGGACCGGCATGCAGCCTGTCCACGCTCCACAGGCGGGGATCGGTGACCACCGGGTGACCACTTGTCTCGGCGACGACGACCCCGTGGCGGCGGGCCGCGTCCCGGATCCGGGCGTTGAGTGCGGTCACGCGTGAGCTCAGTGGCCGTGCCAGCGGAATGAGCAGCGTCAGGTCGGGGAAGGTGAGCGTCGCGACGAGGGCGCCCTGGGCGGTGAGCGCGGAGAACATCGCCTCCAGGTGCCCGGCGACCTCGTCGGCGTCGAACCGCGGGCGCATCAGGTCGTTGACGCCCGCGACCACGGTGGCCAGGTCGGGCTCCAGGGCGAGCGCCGGGGCGAGCTGCCCGTCGCGGACCTCCCGCGCGAGCCGTCCTCGTACGGCGAGATTGGCGTACCGGAGCTCAGGGCTGCGCCGGGCGAGGTTCTCGGCGAGCCGGTCGGCCCAGCCTCGCAGGCCGGTGAGGTCGTCGCCGTCGCCGAGGCCTTCGGTCTGGCTGTCGCCCAGGGCCACATAGCGCAGATGACCCGCGTCAGTCCTGGACACGGGCGCCCTGCCTGTCCCGCAGCACGGCGGCCGCGTGTTCGCACCAGTCACGGTTGCCCCGCTCGAACGCGAGGCCGCGCAGGCAGGTCAGATAGGGGCCGATGCACTCGCCGTGCCGGAGGAAATCCTCCTCGGCGCGGTCCCCCCGCATGGTGCGCAGCAGCCTGCCGAACAGATCGACCTTGGCCTGCGCGAAGGCGGCGCGCTCGGTCAGCTGCGCGATCAGCGTGCCGGCGTCGACGTGGTCGGCGGCCTGAACCTTCACCAGCAGGTCGTCGCGGATGAACGAGGGCTTGGCGGCGAGGGACGTGAAGCGCTCCAGCTCGGCCAGGCCGGCGTCGGTGACCCGGAACAGCCGCTTGTTGGGCCGCGTGTCCTGGACCACCTCCCGGCCCGTGACCAGCCCGTCCCGCTCGAGCCGGGTGAGCTCGGCGTACAACTGCTGCGGCTGGGCATGCCAGAAGTTCGCCACGCCGAGGTCGAACGCCTTGGTCAGCTGGTATCCGCTCAGCTCCTCGTCGAGAAGCGCCGCCAGCACGGCGTGCCGCAACGCCATCGGATCTCCTCCTCCGCACGGGTGTCACGAAGCCAGTTCAGATGATACTCATAAATAGGACTATTCATGATTCTTCAGGAGACGTCATGACCGCTGCTGATCGCTTCCGCGCCGCCGTCGACGAGCGGGACCTCGCCGCGTTGACCGACCTGTTCAGCGAGGACATCCGCCTGTACAGCCCCGTCAAGTACCGGCCCTTCGAGGGCAGGGCCGCGGTGCTGGACCTGTTCAAGGTCCTGTTCCGCACCTTCGAGGACTTCCGCTACATCGGCCATCACACCGGCGCCTCCGAGACGAGCGCCGACGGCGTGGAGTCCCCGTCGGAGGTCCTGCTCTTCAGAGCCGTCGCCGGCGGTAAGCAGATCCACGGCATCGACCTGCTCCACATGGGCGACGACGGCCGCATCAGGGAGATCACGGTGATGGTCCGCCCGCAGTCCGCCGTCCAGGCACTGGGTGAGGCGGTCCTCGCCGGGCTGACCGCCGGCGGGCCCGGCGACCCCCGCTGAGAGGGCGTTCCGTCCGCGCTCAGCGGGGGTCGATCGGCGTCGGCGTGCCGGTGGCCGCCTCTATCACCGCGGCGGCCGCAAGGCACAGGTCCTCGCGGAACCTCGGGCCGATGATCTGTACGGCCTGCGGCAGGGAGCCGGCATGCCCGACGGGCACGGCGACCGAGGGCAGCCCGAGGAGGTTGACCGCCACGGCCGTCCGCATCGTCTCCGGCCAGTCGGCCAGCCATCGGGAATCGAGATCCGAGCCGACCGGGAAGGCCGGACGGGTGCGGATCGGCGCGAGCACCAGCGGAGTGCGGCTCATCCAGGCGCTCCACAGCCGCGCGATGGACGCCCGCTCCATCATCGGGTCGAACGCCTGCTCTCCGGCGGCTCGCGTCCACACGGGCTCGAACTCCTGCCAGAACCGCACGAACCCGGGGGACGCGATCGCCTCGACCGGAGGTTGCTCGCGATGCACCCTGCCGTAGGCCGACATGATCTGCGTGAAGATCTCACTCGCGCGGGTGAGGGCCGGGGCGCGGCCCTCCTCGATGAGATAGCCGTTCTCGCCCAGGATCCGCGCGGCGCGCGTCAGCGCGCCGGCCACCTCCGGGGCCGTCTCGGCTCCGTCGAGATCTGTCACCACGCAGACCCGCAGGGGCACGGGCGGAGGCGGACCGTCCAGGGGCGCCGGCGCATGCCACGGGTCACCTCCGGGGCGGCCGCACATGTGGTCGAACGCCAGGCGCAGATCCCGGACGTGGCGGGCGATCGGGCCGTGGACGCCGAGCAACTGGAAGGCGAAAGGCGTCGGGCCCGCCTCCTCCCCCACCTGCGCGACTCTGCCCAATGTCGGCTTCAACGCGCTGACGCCGCAGCACTGGGCGGGCCAGCGCAACGAGCCCGCGCCGTCGTTCCCGATCCCGAGCGGTGACATGCCGGTCGCCACCGCGACCGCCTCCCCGCCACTCGAGCCGCCCGGCGTGTGCCCCGCCGACCAGGGGTTGACGGTCGCGCCGCGCAGCGCGTTGTCGGTGTGCCAGCGCATGCCGAACTCGGGCATGTTCGTCCGGCCGATCGGGATCGCCCCCGCCGCCCGCAGTTCGGCGACGGGAGGCGCGTCGGCGTGCGCCCGCGCGTCCTTCAGCGCGGCGATCCCCAGCGTCGTCGCCGAACCCGCGACCTCGATGTTCTCTTTGACCGTCAGCGGCACACCGCACAGGGGGCCGACGTCCTCACCTCGTGCGCGCGCCGCGTCGGCGGCGGACGCCGCCGCGCGCGCCTCGTCCCCCAGCGTGGCCGTGACGGCGTTCACGCGGGGGTTCACCTGGTCGATCCTCCGTAGATGCGCCTCGACCACCTCTCCGCACGACGCCTGCCCCTCGCGGATCAGCTTCGCCAGATCCCACGCGCCCAGTTCCCACAGCTCCGTCACCGCGTCCTCCTCGGTTGCCGTGCCGGGAAATCTAGAAGGGAAGGCCGGGAAAGAGCAGTCTTGTCTTTCCCGGCGGTGTCAGCCGCCCTGGTGCGGGTCCGGTCAGTGGACCGGCGGCGCGAGCTCGGACAAGGTCTCGACGTGCCGCAACGCGGCCTGTACGGTGCCGCGCCCGGCCGGCAGGAGCGGCGGCCGCACCGTGGCGGCCGGAATGCGGCCCTGAGCGTGCAGGACCGCTTTGACGACCGTGGGGTTGGGCTCGGCGAACAGCACGCTCGACAGGACGGCGAGGCGATGACCGAGCGACCTGGCCCGGGCGACGTCGCCGGCGTGCCAGGCGCCGGCCAGCTCGACGTACCGTGCCGTGGCGACATGCGCCGAGGCCAGGATGCCGCCGTGCGCGCCCAGCGCCAGCAGAGGCGAGATGAAGGCGTCGTCGCCGCCCAGCACCGCGAAATCGGCGGGCGGATCCGCCAGCAGTTCGACGGTGTCGGCGCCGATCCCGCCGACGGCGTACTTGATGCCGGCCACACCGGTCAGGCCCGCCAGCCGCCGGATGGCGTCCGCGCGCAACTCCTGCCCGGTCCGGTACGGGACGTGGTAGACGACGAGCGGGACGGGACTCGCCGCGGCGAGAGCGGCGAAGTGCGCGATGACCCCCGCCTCGCCGGGGCGAAGGAACGGCGGCACCAGACTGAGCGCCGCGGTCACCTCCGGCCGTTCGCTCAGCGCCTTCACCTCGTCCACGGTCCCGGCGCCGACCAGAAGGGGAGCCGCGCGCTCACGGCAGACCCGCGCGATCACGTCGACGACGCCACGGCGTTCAGCGGCGTCCAGCGACGCCGGTTCCGCGGTGGTGCCCAGGGCCACGATGCCGGCCGCGCCGGCGTCCAGCACCTCGTGCGCCAGGGCCTCCAGCGCGGAGAAGGCGACGGCACCGGTGCCGTCGAACGGGGTGATCAGCGGTACGTGCACTCCGGAAAGCGTCATGGCACCAGCGTCTGGGATGTGGACCGATAAGGTCCAGTTCGCATTTCCGGGCTGAACCGTAAGCTGTTCTTATGCTCGATGTGCGCCGACTCCGGCTGCTGTGCGACCTGTCCCGCCTCGGCACGATCGCCGCCGTCGCGCAGGCGCACACCTGCTCGGCGTCGGCGGTCTCACAGCAGATGGCCGTGCTGGAACGGGAGGCGGGGGTTCCGCTCCTGGAGCGCACCGGGCGGCGCGTCGCCTTCACCGCGGCCGGCCGGATTCTCGTACGGCACGCCGAGACCGTCCTCGCCGCCCTGGAACAGACGACGGCCGCGCTCGCCGCGGTGGGCACCGGCCTGGCCGGCCCGCTGCGCATCGGCGCGTTCCCGACCGCGGTCCGCACCCTCCTCCCGGCGGCGCTCGTCGCGCTCGGCCGCCGTCATCCGGGGCTCGAACTGATGGTGAGCGAGCTTGACCCGGTCGCCGTACCCGCCGCCCTGCGCGAGCGTCGACTCGACGTCGGGCTGCTTCACGACTACGACGTCGTGCCGGTCAAGCCGGACGCCGCCCTGGACGCGGCGCCGCTGCTGGACGAAACGGTGTTCCTCGCCGTGCCCGCCACCGAGTCCACCACCGAGGGCGCCGACCCGCTTCGGGACGTCCGCGACGCCGCCTGGATCATGGCCGGTCCCGGCACCCTCTGCCACACCGTCACGCTGCACGTCTGCCGCGCCGCCGGCTTCACGCCCCGGGCGCGCCACCACGCCGACGACTTCGCCACCGTGCTCGCCCTGGTCGCGGCCGGCCAAGGCGTCTCGCTGGTGCCTCAGCTCGCCGCCGCACAGCCGCCTGCCGGCGTCCGTCTCATCCCGCTGCCCACCCGCCGCAGAACCCGCATCGCATATCGGCGGGGCGCGGCCACCCACCCGGCCGTCGCCGCGTTCGTGTCCGCGCTCCGCCTCTCGACCAGCGCGTTCCTCGGCGAATGAACCCGCCGATCCGCGCCCTTCAGGATCTGACCTCGTTCCAGGCGGAGCTGTTGAGGAAGTAGGTGTCGTAGAGCTCCTGGACCTCGAGCAGGCTCTCCGGCGGCACCTTCCCGTAGGCGATGCGCTCCAGGTGCCGGAAGTACTCGAACCGTTCGACTCCGGGCGTGATGACGATGAGGATGTCGGCGTCCTCGCCCGGAGCGGCGGCGAAGGCGTGCGCGTGGCCGGGAGGCACGATGATCAGGTCGCCACGCTCGGCGGTCACCACCTGCTCGCCGGACAACAATTGCGCGGTGCCGTCCAGCATGTAGAACAGTTCGGCCGAACCGTCATGGCGGTGCGGTTTCGCACCGTCGGCGCCGTCGACCAGGCTGACCCGCTGGGTCGACAACGCTCCGCCGGTCGAGCTGCTGTCGGCCAGCAGCCGGATGGTGGTCGGGGCCCGGCCGATCACTTCCGCCTCTGCGGATCGGACGATCACGGACTCGTCGAAGTTCGGCACGATCAGCGACATCGGGGTGGCTCCTTGCTTGAGAGGGGTTCCGTACGGTCGTTCAGATGGCGAACAGCAGGGCGGCGCTGATCAGGACGACCACGGCGGTGGCGAAGTGGACACCGAACGCGACCGCCTTCGTGCCGCCGTTACGCAGGACGACGAGGGTGTCGCCGAGCGGGACCAGCGCGACCACGAGCATGAACCAGGCCTCGGCGCGGGCGCTCGCGAAGACGAGAAGGGCGAGGCCGAGCAGGCCGTAGCCGAAGTCGCGCAGGCCCTTGATGGTGAGGTACGCGGCGTCGCCGTCCTTCTTGGCGGGGACGCCGTAGCCGGCGGCCGCGGCGCGGGGCGACAGGAGGAAGCGGGCGCCGATGACGACGACGAAGACGTCGAGCACGATGGCCAATCCGTACGCGGTGGGGGTGATCACTGGCGTCTCTCCTGCTAGCAGTGCTAGATCTAAGAGCGACACTAACATAGCTATGACAGGAGCACTAGCGGCACTAGAATTGCGTCATGTCCATCCAGACGCGCCGGGCGCGCGAGCGAGCAGAGCGGGAACGGCTGATCGTCACGGCCGCGCGGGAACTGGCCGAATCGGAGGGCTGGGACGCGGTCACCACGCGGCGCCTCGCCGAGGAGATCGAGTACAGCCAGCCGGTCCTCTACAGCCACTTCAAGGGCAAGGACGCCATCATGGCCGCGGTCGCGGTGGAGGGCTTCGCCGACCTCGCCGGTGAGTTGCGCGCGGCGCGCACCGCGGTCGCCGACCCACGCGAGGCCCTCGCGGCCGTCGGCGCCGCCTACGCCCTGTTCGCCGAGCGGCGGCCCGCGCTGTACGACGCGATGTTCACCCACGCCGTCGACCTGCCCTTCGCGACCGCCGAGGCGCCACCCGCCCTGCGGGAGGCCTTCGGCGAACTGCTCGAGACCGTTCGGCCGCTGGTGCGGGACGACGACCTGGAGACGCTCACCGAGACCTTCTGGAGCGGGCTGCACGGGCTTGTCACGCTCATGCGCAACGGCAGGCTCCGGCATGCCGACCACGAGCGGCGACTGGCGCTGCTGATCAGCCGCTTCTCCGGCTGACCGGCCGATTCGGGCCGCGGCGCCCCGGTGCGCGGCGACGGCAGACCGGCCGTCGTTCAGCGCCCGCATGATCGAAAGGGGGCGGCGCCGCGCGGCTCACCGCCACGTCGGTTGGCACCGCGGTTTGAGGGTTTCACGCACGTATCTCCACTGCAGAGAAGTGATCAGCGCCAGAACTTTCAAAGGGCGCTTCAATGAGACGCTTGAAGGCATGGATGCAGGTGAAAACGACCACAGGCAAGGAGTCTCCGTTCGCCCACTCCCCCCGTCTCCGCGTGCCGGCGGTTCGCCGCACGCCGAACCGGTCATCGAGACCACCGGCCTGCGCATGCGTTACGGGTCGGTCGACGTGCTCCACGGGGTGGACCTCCGGGTGCACCAGGGCGAGGTGGTGGCCCTCCTGGGCCCGAACGGCGCGGGGAAGACGACGACCATCGAGATCCTCGAGGGGTTCCGCCGGCGTTCGGCGGGTGAGGTGCGGGTGCTCGGCGTCGATCCCGACGACGGCGACGAGGCGTGGCGCGCACGGCTCGGCATCGTGCTGCAGTCCTGGCGCGACCACGGCAAATGGCGGGTCGGCGAGCTGCTGGACCACCTCGGCCGTTTCTACCTCCCGTACGGCACGCCGCGCCGGGCCAGGCCGTACGGTACCGGCGAACTGCTCGACCTGGTGGGCCTGACCGACCGGGCAAACGCGGTGATCGGCACGCTCTCCGGCGGCCAGCGGCGCAGGCTCGACGTGGCCATCGGACTGGTGGGACGGCCGGACCTGCTGTTCCTCGACGAGCCGACCGTCGGCTTCGACCCCCAGGCGCGGCGTGAGTTTCATGAGCTGGTGCAGCGCCTGTCGGAGCTGGAGGACACCGCGATCCTGCTCACGACGCACGACCTCGACGAGGCCGACAGGCTGGCCGGCCGGATCGTGATCCTGGCGGGCGGCAGGATCGTGGCCGACGGCAGCGCCTCGGAACTTGCCACGCGGGTCTCCGGCAGGGCCGAGGTCAGGTACAGCAGGGACGGCGAGCACCACGTGGAGTCGGTCGAGGACGCGACCGGCCGCGTGCGCACGCTGTTCGCCGAGTACGGCGAGGCGATCGGCGACCTGGAGGTGCGCAGGGTCAGTCTGGAGGACGTCTACATGACGCTGGTGCACGAATTCGAGACCGGACGGCGTACGGAGGCGCCGAGCGAGTTGACGGAGGTGGCGCGATGAGCCCCCGATCGGCCGCCGTACGCGCGGGCCTGCAGCGCGGCAGGATCGAGTTCCGGCAGAGCATGACCAACGGGCAGGACCTCTGGTCGGTGATGTTCTTCCCGGTCATCGCGCTGGTCGTCATGTTCCTGCTGCGGAACAACACGGTGCCGGGCACCGGCTTCTCGCTGAGCTCCCAGTCCGTCCCCGGCGTCTTGGGGATGAACGTCGTCATGAACGGCATGCTGGCGCTGGGCCTGTCGCTGACCATGGACCGTGAGGACGGCACGCTGCTGCGCGCCAAGGCGACGCCGAACGGCATGGTCGGCTACCTCACCGGCAAGCTGCTCAGCCGGGCCGGGATGGCGGTGGTGGGGCTGCTCGTTCCGCTGATCCCCGCGGTGTTCCTGTTCGACGGGCTGGAGCTGGGCCGGGTGTCGTCGTGGCTGACGCTGGTCTGGGTGCTGGCGCTCGGCCTGGTGGCGCTGCTGCCGATCGGCGCCGTGCTCGGCTCGGTGTTCAACACCGCGCAGAGCATGGGCTTCGTCTCGCTGCCGACGATGCTGCTCATCGGCCTTTCCGGCGTGTTCTACCCGATCAGCGCCTTCCCCGAGTGGCTGCAGTGGGTCGCCCAGGCCTTCCCGCTCTACTGGCTGGGGCTGGGCCTGCGCTCGGCGATGTTGCCGGACGCCCTGGCGGCCGCCGAAGTCGGCGAGTCCTGGCGGCACCTGGAGACGATCGGCGTCCTCGGCCTGTGGGCGGTCGCGGGCCTCCTGCTCGCGCCGGTGGTGCTGCGGCGGATGGCTCGCCGCGAGTCGGGCTCCGCCGTCGAGGTCCGGCGGCAGAAGGCGATGCAGCGCGTCATGTAGGCGTGCGGGCCGGCGGCCGGGTGGCTCCTCCGTGGCATCAGAGCGGCAGGTGTCAGCGAGTTGCGCATGCAGGCGTACGCGCGGCAGGACGACCCGACCCTCGGGCCGGGCGAAACGGCGGACGTGCTGCGGACGCTCGCCGAGTACGCCGCCTCCGGCGTCGTCGGCGCGGCGGCGGTCGCCCCGTTCACCGCGACCACGCGGTATCTCCAGCGGTGGCGCGCCAGGCGGCGCGACCGCCGGATCGACCTCACTCGCGCGATCGAACTGTCACGGGACCTCTGCCATGCCGCTCTCGGTGTCGAATCCGCCGGCTGCGTCGTCACGGAGGCGACACCGGACGACGGGGGATGGAGAGTGCGCCTCGCCGCCTCCGGGGTTCCAGTGGAGGTCTTCGTGGATGCCGGCGGCACTCTCGCAAGCTACCGGGTCATCGGCGGCCTCACCTAGACATTCCGTCTTTCGTTCTCAGTGTGCTTCCGCGGTGGTCTCGGTAATGCGCCCGGCTGTCTTTTCGAGTGACAGACCGGTGTATTGTCCCGCGAACGACAGGATGTCCACCACCAGGTCGCGTTCTTTACTCGCGGGAAAGGCCGCGTGGGCGGTGTCGGGTTCCCGGCGCATGAGGATCGGCCGGCCACTGCTGGTGGTGGCGTTCTGGAGGGCCGCGCACATCTTGGTGACGTGGGCCTCTCCGGTCTGCAGATCGGTCACCGCGCCGGTGAAGAGGAACGCGGGATAGGGGGTTCCTGGCGTGACGTTGTGGTACGGGGAGTATGAGAGCAGCCATTGGAGTTGTTCGGGCTCGGAGGCGCTACCGAATTCGTCGGTCCACGTGCATCCCAGGCCGAATTGTTCGTAGCGCACCATGTCACACAGCGGGGCTTCGGCGATGACCGCGGCGTACAGGTCCGGCCGCTGTGTGGCCGCGGCGGCGACCATCAGTCCACCGCCGGACACGCCGTAGATCGCCAGTTGGTCGCGGGTGGTCCGGCCGGTGTCGATGAGCCAGGTCGCGGCGTCGTTGAAGTCGCTGATCGTGCGGTGTTTGTGTGGCCCGCGGCCGGCGTCGTGCCAATCCTGGCCTTCTTCGCCGCCTCCGCGTACACAGGCGAGGGCGTAGATGCCGCCGGCGCTGACCCATGCGGCCGCCATGGGGAGGAACCATGGGCGCATCGGCATGCCGAAGCTGCCGTAGCCGTAGAGGAGGGTGGGGCGAGGGCCCTGATGTTCTTCGGCCGGGGTGAACAGGAACAGCGTGATCTCGGTGCCGTCGCCGGCCTGGTAGCGGACGCTGCGGCTGCGGATGTCCGGCGTCTTTCCGGCTGTCGTGGTGCCGGTCTCCTGCTCCGTCTTCCCGCTGGCGGCGTCGTAGCGATAGATGGTGGGGGGCGTGGCCGCGTCGCAGTAGCTGAACCACGCGTGGCGCCCGTGCGGCATGTTCACGCGCAGGGATGACACGACGCCGGCGCCGGGAAGGGGCAGCTCGGTGAGCGGCCGGCCGCTGCCCAGGTCGTGCAGTGTCAGGGCGGAGGTGCCTCGGCGGGTGCGTGCCACCAGGAGGAGGGGCTGCGCGAGTGCCGGGTCGTCCAGGACCACACACTCGTCCAGAGGAGCCTGGGGATCTTCGGCCACCAGCGTGTGCCATGCGGCGGGGTCGGTCTCGTGCCCGTCCGCCACGCAGATGCGGCCGCACGGGGCCTGGTAGTCGGTGACCAGCAGCAGATCGCCGTCCGCGAGGAAACGCGGGAGAACACGGGCGCGCGTGCTCGCCCCGTCCACGATCTTGACGAAATGCGGGGCTTCCGGATCGATGAGATCCGCCACGTACACGTCGTTGTCCGAGGCGGGCCCGGCCGTCGCGGTGATCGCCAGGCGACGGCCGTCGGCGCTGACCGTGAGCCCGTAATAGGCGTCTGAGGCATCGACGCCGCCGAACACCACCGTGTCGGCCTGCCAGGGCGAACCGATCCGATGCAACCTCACCCGCCGGTGCAGACGCAGGTCGCCAGGGGCCAGTTCCTCGTCCGGGACCCGGCTGACGTAGTAGAACGCGCCCCCTCCCGGCAACCAGGCCAGCGAGGTGTTGCGGGCGCGTGGCAACGGCCCGTCCACCGCCTCGCCGGTACGTGCGTCCAGCACCATGATGTCGCTGCCGGGCTGCTCGGCGACCTCCATTTGGACGGCCACACGTTCACCCTCACGCGACGGCCACCAGGCGAACAACCCGGTATGGCCGGACGGATCGATCTTCGCGGGATCGACCAGCACCCGCCTGTTCCCTTCGGCGTCGACCACGAGCAGGCGCCGTTGCTCGTCCCCGCGGAGCTGCTCGGCGAGGAACATCACCGAACCGCGCGCCATCGGCGGCTCCGCGACGCCGAAGGACGACATCTGATCCACCAGGGACGCCCACGATTGCTTTCCATGCCATCCGGTGCGACACGTCTGGAAGAGACGATCCTGGGCCGCGGCCCAGTCCTGTACGCACGGGTCGTCGCCGTCTTCCAACCACCGGTAGGGATCGGAGACCGGGAATCCGAACAGATCCTCCACCACATCGCTGCGCCGAGCGGCAGGGTAAGACCATCGCGCCACGAACGCCCCCAATGCGTCGCCCGCTCTGAGACATGACGAGGTACTGCGGCCTGTTACGGGCCGCAGTACCCGGCTCACTCAGTTACGACTGGCCGCGAAGAATGTCGGCCTGCCAGCCGCGCACGCCCCCGACACGGGGAGCAGGACTGGTCTCGCGATACGGTAGGTGTCCACTCACGTCGGCCTCCCGAATGCGCCGGTTCGCCCGAAATGGGCGATTTCGACAGAAATGTCCCCTCGTCTGGGATCGATAAACAGAGGGCGTCGCTCTCGACGGGCCCGGCCCTCGCCTCAGCGCCGAGGTCAGGTGAGGAGCTCGCGCAGTTTGGCCACGGAGTCCGCGGCGTGGCTGTCGGGCATCGACTCGCAGACGAGGAGGACCTGACCGGGTGCGCTGTTGACGGGCAGGGTCTCGTAGGCGAGCTTCACCTCGCCGACATCCGGGTGGCGCAGTTGAAGAATCCCCTGGCCGTTGGTCCGCACATCGTGACTGCTCCACATGCGGCGGAAATCCCCGCATTGGGAGAGCTCGTCGATCAGGTCGCGGACGAAGGGGTCCCCGCCGTACGCTCCCGCGGTCGCACGCAGGTGGGCCACCCACATGTTGGCCGCCGTGTGCCAGTCCTGATACCACTCGGGGTGGTAGAAGGCGTGCCGCAGAAGGTTGGGACCCAGGTCACGTTCGTTGCACAGCAGGGCGGCCAGCCGGTTCTCGAAGAGCACGTCCAGCCGTCGGTTCATCACCAGGGCCGGATGGTCCCAGCCCTGCATGAGCGCGATCAGGGCCGGATTGACCTGCCGGTCCGCGGGCGTGAGCCTGGGCGGCCGCGGGCGCGCGAGATCGTGAAGGTGCCTGACGGCCTCCGGGTCGAGCTGGAAGACCCGGGCGAGCGCGCCGAGCACCTGCTCCGACGGACGGCGCTCCCTCCCCTGCTCCAGGCGCATGTAGTAGTCGACGCTGACCCCGGCCAGCTCCGCCACTTCGCTCCGGCGAAGCCCCGGCGTCCGGCGATCGCCGACGTGAGGCAACCCCACCTGATCGGGGGTCGTGGCTTGACGTCGAGCGCGCAGAAATTCCCCCAGAGCGCCCACCAGGTCAGGTTAAGTTCATATAGGTAAGGCCATCCCCAAGGCTGAAGAAAATATCTACCTGGACATTTCGCAACGCCGAATCTCTCGACGCGACGACGACTACTCGGGCGACCTCGCGATGCGGTAGCCCACCCCGGGAGTGGTGGTGATGATCGGGGGCTCGCCGAGTTTGCGGCGCAGGCGGCCGATGGTGACCGTGACGGTGTTGGTGAACGGGTCGGCGTGTTCGTCCCAGACCTGTTCGAGCAGGTCCTCGGTGCTGAGGAAGGCGGGGGCGGCGCGCAGGAGGGCTTCGAGCAGGGCGAACTCCTTGACCGACAGGTCCACGCGACGGCCCTCACGGGTGACGGTGCGGCTCAGCGGGTCGAGCTCGATGCCGCCCGCGCGCAGGGTGCGGGCGCGGGCGAAGGGTCGGCGGCGGGCCAGGGCGCGGATGCGCAGGACCAGTTCTGGGAAATGGAAGGGCTTGGCGAGATAGTCGTCCGCTCCCAGGGTCAGGCCGCTGACCCGGTCTCCGGGTGACCCGGCCGCGGTCAGCATCAAGATCATGGCCCGGTCGTCGGCCTCAGTGATCATCTGGCAGAGCGCGTCGCCGTGGATGCCCGGCAGGTCCCGGTCGAGGACGACCACGTCGTAGGCGTTGAGGTCGAGTTTGGCCGCGGCCTCCAGCCCGTCGTGCGCGACGTCGACGGCCATGCCCTGATCGCGCAGGCCCTCGACCAGGACGGCCGCGAGGGAGCGCGCGTCCTCGACCACCAGCACCCTCACGCCGGCGCGCCCGTCAGCGCGGCCGCCAGGGGCAGGGACACGGCGACCCGGAGGCCGCCTTCTGGCCGGGCCCGCAGGTCGAGGCCGCCGCCGTGTGCGGCGGCGACGGCGGACACGATCGACAGGCCGAGCCCGGATCCGTCGTCGGAGCCGGTCCGATCCGTGCCGAGCCGCTGGAACGGCCGGGTCAGCAGCGCGACCTGTTCCTGGTCGAGCACGTCCCCTCCCGTCTCCACGATGAGCCGCGCCGTGTCTCGGTCGGCCGTCGCCGCGACCCGGATCCAGCCGCCCCGCTGGTTGTGGACGATCGCGTTGTCGATCACGTTGCCGACCATGCGGGACAGCAGCGTCCTGCTCCCCCGGGTCCAGGCGCCGTCGTCGACCTCGTCGGCGTGGACGGTCAACGCCTTGTCCGCGATGTCGGCCGCCCGGCCGTCCAGGGCCGCGGCCACCACACGGCCGAGCGAGACCGTGGCGCGGTCGGACAGGGCGCCGTGCTGGGTGCGGGCGAGCGTGAGCAGGCCGTCCAGAAGCCGGTCGACCTGGTCGAGTTCGGCTCGGACCCGGTCGGCGAGCGCGATCGTCTGCGCGGGCACGGGGTCCGGTTTGGCCACGGCAACGTCCAGAGAAGCCCGCATGGTCGTCAGCGGAGTGCGTAGTTCGTGGGAGGCGTCGGCGACGAACCGGCGCTGCGCGGCGAAGGAACCCTCGAGCCGTTCGAGCAGCCCGTCGATCGTGTCGGCGAGGTCCTTCACCTCGTCGGCGGGGCCGGGCACGGCCAGTCGCTCGTGCAGGTTGTCCGCGGAGATCCGCCGCGTGGCCGCGGTGATCGTCCGCAACGGGCGCAGCACGCGTCCCGCCACGACCCGGCCGAGCACGAACGACACCACGACCATGACGGCGAGCGCGATCACCGAGCCGGCCAGCAACCGGCGTGACTGGAGCGCCTCCATCTCCGACAGCCGGCTCTGGAGCAGCGCGATCTGCTGCTGGGCGTTCTCGAGCGTGAGCCGCGCGCCCGTCGCCGGATCGCCCTCGTGCGCGCTGATGCGCGACCCGAGGCTCACGACGTTGGTGATGGCCAGCAGCCCGACGGCGGACAGGAGGAACAGCACGCCGTACAGCGCGGTGAAACGCTGCCGCACAGTACGGCCGGGCCGAGCCGGACGTCGCGGTTTCTTCATCGGTGCACTCCCGTTCCTCGCCCGTCCAGGATGCCGCCCCGGACCTAACAACGACATGACGGGCCGCGTTCGGCCCACGTTATGGCCACATCCGTAGAACCGGTCGCATGCGATCGACCATAGAAGTCAACGGACTGCGCAAGCGGTACGGCCGGACCACGGCGCTGGACGGCATGTCCTTCACCGTGGGACCGGGGAAAGTCACCGGATTCGTCGGCCCCAACGGCGCGGGCAAGTCCACCACGATGCGGGTCGTGCTCGGCCTGGACGCGGCCGACGAGGGCACCGCTCTGGTGAGCGGGCGGCCGTACGCCGCGCTGCGGCGGCCGATGTTCCATGTCGGAGCGCTGCTGGACGCCGCCGCGGCGCAGCCGAGCCGGACCGCGCGCAATCATCTGCTGTGGCTGGCGCACTCCCAGGGGCTGGGCGCCGGACGGGTCGACGAGGTGATCGAGCTGGTCGGGCTGCGTTCAGCGGCCCGGCGCCGGGTGGGCGGTTTCTCCCTCGGCATGCGGCAGCGGCTCGGCATCGCCGCGGCGATGCTCGGCGACCCCCCGGTGCTGATGTTCGACGAGCCGTCCAACGGCCTGGATCCCGAGGGCATCGTGTGGATGCGCGGCTTCCTGAGGTCGCTTGCCGCCGAGGGCCGGGCCGTCCTGGTCTCCAGTCACCTGATGAGTGAACTCCAGGACACCGCCGACCATCTCGTGGTCGTCGGACGCGGCCGGGTCGTCGCCGACACCAGCGTGGCCGGCCTGATCGCGGCCGCCTCACTCGACCGGGTCACGCTGCGCACATCGGCGCGTTCAGCCGCCGTGACCGCGCTGACGCGCGCCGGGGCCGCCGTGGCCGACACGGGCCACGGCGCTCTCGGGGTCACCGGGCTGGCGGCGGAGCGCGTCGTGGCCCTCCTCAACGACGACGCGGTGCCGTTCACCGAGGTGTCCGCGCACCGCGCGACTCTCGAGGAGGCCTACATGCACCTCACCCGGGACGCGGTCGAGTTCCGGGCGGCCGTCCCGGGGGTCGCGCAGGGAACCGGCAGGGGACAGGAGGCGGCACGATGAGCACCGGCATCGCCGCCCCGGCACGCTCGGAGCCGAGGGCCGGACGCCATGACTTCGCGCACCTGCTGCGCGCGGAGTGGACCAAGTTCCGCACCGTACGCGGCTGGGTGATCGGCATGCTGGCCGCGGCGCTGGTCGTCGTGCTGCTCGGACTGCTCTCCGCGTCGGGCAACCACTCCTCGTGCGACAGCGGCCCGGTCGAAACCTCCTGCCCGGCCGTTCCCGTGGGACCGGACGGCGAGGCGGTGGCGGACGCGTTCACCTTCATGCACCGGCCGCTGGCCGGGGACGGGGCCATCACCGTCCGCGTGACCTCTCTGACCGGCATCATCACCTATCCGCCGCCTGACCACGACGAGATCGTCCCCGGCGTCGTGCCGTGGGCGAAGGCCGGAATCATGGTCAAGGAGTCCACCCGGCAGGGAACCGCCTACGCGGCGGTGATGGTCACCGGCGCCCACGGGGTGCGGATGCAGCACGACTTCACCCAGGACACGGCCGGCCGCCCGGGCGGCGTCACGGCGGAGTCTCCGCGCTGGCTACGGCTGGTCCGCTCAGGTGACACGCTCACCGGTTACGAGTCGGCCGACGGCACAAGTTGGACGGAGGTCGGCACGGCCCGGCCGGCCGGCCTGCCGTCCACGATCCAGGTGGGGCTCTTCGTCACCTCCCCCGGCGACCTGACCGTCAAGCAGGCCGATCTCGGCGGGAGCATCGAGCAGGTGCGCTTCACCCAGGCGAGCGCCGTCTTCGACCACGTCGGCCTTCAAGGGGACACACCCTCCGGCGCATGGAGCCGCGACGTCGTGGGATCCTCCGGCACGACGGACTGGGAACGCTTCCACCGCGCGAACGGCGTGCAGGAGTCCGGCGGCACGTTCACGTTGTCCGGCAGCGGCGACATCGCGCCGCGGATGGACGGCCAGACCATCGAGAGGACCCTCACCGGCGCTCTCACCGGGCTGATCCTGGTGGTCGTCGTGGCGGTGATGTACATCGCCGCCGAATACCGCCGCGGGTTGATTCACACCACGCTGCTCGCCGAGCCGCGGCGCGGCCGCGTGCTGGCGGCCAAGGCCCTGATGATCGGCGCGGTCACCTTCTGCGCCACGCTGCCCGCGGTCGTGGTGACGGTCGTTGTCGGCGAGCGGATCCTGCGGGCCAACGGCAACTACATCCTCCCGGTGAGCGCGCTCACCGAGGTCCGCGTCCTCATCGGCGTCGCGGCGCTGCTCGCCGTCGCCGCCGTCCTCGCCCTCGCCCTCGGCGTCGTGTTCCGGCGCGGCGTCGCGGCGGTGGTCACCGCCGTCGTGGTGATCGTCGTGCCCCATGTCCTCGCGACCACCTCCGTCCTGCCTGACAGCGCGGCGCAGTGGCTGTTGCGGCTGACCCCGGCGGCCGGCTTCGCCGTCCAGCAGAGCGTTCCCGAGTACGCCCACGTCCTCGGGCACTACGCGCCGCAGGCGGGGTACTACCCGCTGGCCCCGTGGGCCGGCTTCGCCGTGCTCTGCGGATACACCGCGGCGGCCCTCGGCCTGGCACTCCTGCGGTTGCGGAGGGCGGACGCATGAGGCGCGAGACGCACGCGGAGTGGACCAAGCTGCGCACCATGGCCGGCACCGGCCCCCTGCTGCTCGGGATCATCCTGCTGACCGTCGCCGTGAGCGCGGCGGCGGCCGCCACGGTGTCCTGCCCGGCGGCGGGTTGCGGCTACGACACCGCGAGGATCAGTCTCTTCGGAGTCCAGGCCGGCCAGGCGGTCGTCGCCGTCCTGGCCGTGCTCGCGGTCAGCGGCGAGTACGGCACGGGCATGATCCGCACGACCCTGTCCGCGATGCCGCGCAGGGGCGCCGTCCTCGCGGCCAAGGCGGCCGTCCTCACCGGGCTCACGCTCGGCACGGGGACGCTCGCCGTGCTCGCGTCCGTGCTGGCCGGGCGGCTCATCCTGCCCGGCAACGGTTTCACCGCCGGCCACGGCCACCCGCCGCCGTCGCTGGCCGACGGGCCGATGCTCCGCGCGGCCGCGGGCTCGGTCCTCTACCTCGTCCTGGTCGCCCTGCTCAGCCTCGGCGTGGCCACCGCCGTGCGGGACTCGGCGGCGGCCGCCGGGACCGTGTTCGGCCTGCTCTACCTGTTCCCGATCGTCATCCTCGTGGTCTCCGATCAGGACTGGCAGCGGCTGCTGTGGCGGATCTCGCCGATGAACGCCGGTCTCACCGTCCAGGCCACCTCCCGGCTGTCCAGCCTGCCCCTCAGCCCGTGGGCGGGCCTCGGCGTACTGGCCGCGTGGGCCGCCGCCGCGCTCCTGGGAGGCGGGCTGCTCCTGCGGCGGCGCGACGCGTGACGGTCAGGAGCAGAAGTCCGAGATGGTCCGGGTGAGAACGTCGGTCACCTGGTGCACCGAGGCGAGATCGGCCCATTCTGTCGCGGCGTGCGCTCCCTCGCCGTCGACGCCGAAGAGCAGGCAGGGGATTCCGGCGCGGTCGAGGAGCGCGCAGTCGGTCCAGAAGGGTTCGGCCCGGATCACGGGCGGCCGCCCGAGGACCGCTGCGGCGTGTTCCGTCACCGTGCGCACGATGGACGCCTGGGGATCGGCTTCGAACGGCTCCCGGTGCAGGTCACGGTGCAGCCGGTAGCGGAAGCCGGGGACGCCGGCGGCGAGGCCGTCGAGGATCGCGGTGAGTTCGGCCTGCACGGTGCCGGCGTTCTCCCCCGGCACCGTGCGGCGCTCGATGGTGACGCGGCACGACGCCGGATACGTCGAGGCCTCCTCGCCTCCCCGGATGACGGAGGCGTGCACGGTGCCCGGCCCGAGGAGAGGATGCGGCGACTGTTCGAGGCGGCTGCCCCACTCCTCGAGGGCGACGAGGAAGTGGCCCGCCTTGGCGATGGCGTCGACGCCGAGGTCGGGCCGGGAGCCGTGGGCGGCGCGGCCCAGGATCTCGACCTCGAACCAGGCGAAGCCCTTGTGCGCGAGCGTCACCTCGAGATGACTCGGCTCGGTGACGACGGCCGCGTCGGCGGTGAAGGCCTCCAGCACCTCCTCGGTGCCGGTACTGGCGTGTTCCTCGTCGGCGACGCACGCGAGGACGACGTCTCCGCGGAGCCCGCCCCGCTCGACGGCACGGGCGGCCGCGGTCATCATGGCCGCGATCCCGCCCTTCATGTCGAAGGCGCCCCGGCCGAACATCCTGCTGTCGCGGATCTCCGGCTCCAGCGGATCGCCGTCGTAGCCGGCGAGGCCGACCGTGTCGAGATGGCCGTTGAGCATGAGCGAACGGCCTCCCCCGCAACCCCGGGCGACCGCGACCAGCGAGGGACGGCCCGGCCGCCTCTCCATCCGGTGCACCTCGAACCCGCGTGGCGCGAGCCATCCGGCGCAGAAGTCGGCGATGCGGGTCTCGCCCGCGCCCCCGGGCACCAGATCGGGGTTGACGGAATCGATGCCGATGAGCCGTGCGAGGAGCGGCACCGGGTCCGGGCTTTCCTGCGGCATGGCCGGGCTCCCTTCGGATCAGACGACGTGGGGGTTGGCGGCGGCGCCTTCGGTGCTGAGCAGGACCACGACCGTGTGCGGTCCCGCGGCCAGGGCGGCGCGCCGCTCGGCGCACCCGGGACCGGTGAGCGCGGCGCGCGCACCGGCCAGGGACGCGGCGCCGCACGGGCCGCAGGGCACGCCGAGCGGCCTCAGCGTGCGGACCGCGGCCGCGCAGGCGGCGTCGGTGACCGCGACCGCGGCGTCCAGGCCGTCGCGGAGGTACGGCCAGGCGAGGCTGGAGACCGTGCCGCAGTTCAGGCCGGCCATGGTCGTCGTCCCCGTCTCCACCTCGACCGGCTCTCCGGCGGTCAGGCTCGCCAGCACGCAGGCGGCGGTACCGGGTTCCACCGTCAGCACGGCGGGAGCGGGGCCGGACTCCGGGAGGCTGCGGTAGTGCGTGACGGCGGCCTGGGCCAGCGACCCGACTCCGGCGGGGACGACCACGAGTCCCGACGACCCCGCGTCGCTCAGCTGCGCGTCGATCTCGGCGAAGAGGGTGGAGTAGCCCTCGACGATCCATCCGGGGATCTCCTCGTAGCCCGCCCATGCCATGTCCTGCACGAGCACCGCGTCCGGTTCCTCGGCGGCCCTGGCGGCCTGCCGCACGGCCTCGTCGTAGCTTCCCCGGACCCGCTCAATCAGCGCTCCTTCGGCGTGGATGGCGGCCACGGCCGACTCGTGCACCCCGTCGGGGACGAAGACGTGCGCGCGGTGCCCCCACGTCCGGGCCATCCTGGCCACCGCCCTGCCGTGGTTGCCGTCGGTGGCGGTGACCAGGCGGACCCCGGCGCAGGGCGCCCGGTCCGACACCACCCGATGGATCGCCCATGAGGCGCCGAGCGCCTTGAACGCGGGCAGGCCCAGCCGCAGCGACTCGTCCTTGACGAACACCCTCCCGACACCGAGCTCGCCGGCCAGGGAGGGAAGCTCGATCAGTGGGGTGGGCGCGTATTCCGGCAGAGACAGGTGGAAGTCGCGCACCCCGGCCGGAGCCGGGGCGCAGGTCCACAGACGGGCGTCGGGCCGGGCGAACCACGGAAGGCCGCGCCGCACACCGGTCGAAGAGATCACGAGTCCACGGTGCCCCCGCGCCTGTCGTACGTCCAGGGGACGGCCGCGATCATGGCAGAAGGGTCAGGGCGGTCTCCCACAGCCGTTCGGCGTTGGCCGGATCCAGCGCGAACGGGGCCACGCCGCCGCCGAACATCGGCGGACGCTCGTGGACCACCGGCGACTCGGCGCAGTCCTCGAAGTAGCGCCCTCCCACACCGGCGAGGAGCGGCGAGGCCGCCGCGAGCACCGATGTCGCCGCCCCCTGCTTCACGCTCTTGCGCCGCTCCGGCGGGGTCCGGAGGCCGCCGGTGTGCTTCTGGAGGTTGGTGGCGATTGCTCCGGGGTGCACGGCGTTGGCCAGCACACCCTCGCCGGACCACAGGCGGGTCGCCTCGACCGCCAGCAGCACCGCCGCCGTCTTCGACTCTCCGTACGCCCCGATCGGGTGGTAGAGCCGGAAGCGGTAGTCGAGATCGTCGAAGACCACCGGCGCGTACAGGTGGGCGTTGGAGCTGACGGAGACGATGCGGGCGCCCCCGGCTCGGGCGAGCGCGTCGCGCAACCCGAGGGTCAGGGCGAAGTGCCCGAGGAAGTTGACGGCGAACTGCATCTCCCGGCCCTGGGGAGTGCGGGTGAGGTCCGGCAGCGCCATGATCCCGGCGTTGTTGACGAGCATGTGCAGCGGCCCGTCCCAGGCGTCGGCGAACGCGCGGACCGAGCCGAGGTCGGCGAGGTCGAGGTGGCCGGCGCTGACGGCCGGGTTGCCCGTCGACTCCGAGATCAGGGCGGCGGTCCGCCTGCCCGCGTCGGCGTTCCGCACGCCGAGGACGACGGAGGCTCCGGCGCCGGCCAGGGCACGGGCGGTCTCGGTTCCGACACCCGACGAGGCGCCGGTTACCAGGGCGCGGGTGCCGGACAGGTCGACGCCGGCCAGGACGTCGTCCGCGGTCGAGGTGAACCCGAACGGGGTCTGCGGGGTTTCAGTCATGGGGGCGACGATGCCGTGGTTCCGCACCGGCATTAAGGCCCTGCCGGCACTGGTACCGGCAGGGACAGGATGCGGCACCGCGCGCCCGCGACTCGTCGTCAGGGATTCGGCGGCCGCCACATCGGGAACATCGGCGGGCCGTCGGGCAGAATCAGCGGCGAACCGAGGTCGTGATAGCCGTGACGCAGGTAGAGCTCACGGCTGCGGGCGTTGCTGGCCTCCAGGTAGGCGGCGATTCCGGCCTCGTCGAGCCTCGCGTGGTGCTCGTCGAGCAGCCTGCTGCCCAGCCCCTCGTTCTGCCGGTCGGGGAGCACCGCGAGGAACGACAGATAGTGATGCGGGTCGTGCGGGTGGTGCTTGGCCATCTCCTCGTCCAGTTGCCCGAGCCGTTCGGCGTGCCCGCCGGCGAAGGCCTCGATGCGCTCGGGTATGCCCTCCGGCGTGGGCACGTCGCTGCGGAACCAGACCGCGACGGCCGACATGTCGTCGGTCGCGTACACGTCGCCGCCGGCGAGGGCGCCCTCGGTGAGCAGGGAGAAGAAGGCCGGCAGGACCCGGCGGCGGTCGTCCTCCGGCGGGACGATCCAGGCCGACACCTCCAGGTCGTGGAAGGACTCGCCGATGACCGCGCCGACCTTGTCCGCCGCTCCCGCGGCGTTCTCGATGCGGACGATGTCTGCCGTCATCGCGACTCCCCGGTGTTCACCGCGGCGCCCATGCCGATGTTGGCGTAGACGTCGGGACGGTTTCTGCGCAGACCCAGCCCCCACAGGACGCCCACCACGATGGCGGCGAAGTACACGCCGGGCAGCACCCACCGGAGCGGGGAGTCCGGCGCCACGCCGAGCACGGTGTCGAAGTTGACCAGCGCGAGCGCGAGGACGACGAGCAGCAGGACCGCAGAGACGGCCGGCGCGATCCGGGTCCGCCAGGCGGACTCGCCGCCGGGGTTCTTGGCGAAGTAGGCGAACACGGCGACGGAGGTGGCCGTGAGCAGCAGCAGGATCCCCAGGCCGCCGAAGGACCCGACGGTGAAGAAGAGCTGGACGAGCGGGTCCGCGCCGGTGGCGGCGTAGACGGCGATGACGGCCACTCCGACCACGCTCTGCGTGATCGAGCCGATGGCCGGCGCGCTGGTCGGCTGGGAGGTGCGGCCGAAGGAGGCGGGCAGGACCCGCTCCCTGCCGAGGGCGAAGATGTAGCGGGCGATCGTGTTGTGGAAGGCGATCAGCGCCGCGATGACGCTCGTGACGAACAGGACGGAGCCGATCGTCGCGACGGTCGACCCCAGGTGTTCGCCCGCCAGGCCGAACAGCAGCCCCGGCCCCTGCTCGCGTGAGGCGTCGGCGACCTTGTCCGAGCCGACGGGAACGGTCAGCGCCCAGGAGGACAGCGCGTACAGCCCGGCGATGATGGCCAGCGCGACGTAGGTCGCGATCGGCACCGTGCGCCTGGGGTCCTTGGTCTCCTCGGAGAACACGACGGAGGACTCGAAGCCCGAGAAGGCCGCGACGCAGATCGCGACCACGCCGCCGATGCCGGGGACGAACAGGCTCGAGGGGTTGAAGACGTCGAGGCTGTACCCGGAGGCCGCCGGGTGCAGCAGACCGGCGATGTCGAAGACGACGATGACGGCGATCTCGGTGACCAGCAGGACCGACAGCACCCTGCCGTTCACGTCGACCCGCAGGAGGCCGAGGAATCCGGTCAGCGCCCAGACGACCAGTGCGATCACCCACCAGTCGGGGGTGATGCCGAACCAGTCGGCAAGCAGCGGCTGGGTGGCCGAGCCGATCACGCCGTAGAGGCCGACCTGGAGGGCGTTGTAGGCCAGGAGCGCCACCCAGGCGGTGGCCACGCCAACCGGGCGGCCGAGCCCCTTGGCGGTGTACGCGTAGAACGCGCCGGCGTTGACGACGTGGCGGGCCATCGTGACGTACCCGATGGCGAAGACCGCGAGGATGGCGCCGAGCAGGATGAAGGCCAGCGGGACGCCCGTCACGCCCGTCGCGGCGTACGCGGTGGTCACCACGCCGGCGACGACGGTCAGCGGCGCGGCCGCCGAGATGACGAAGAAGACGACGGAGGGGATGCCGAGGCGGTCTCCGGCCAGTCCCGCCGAAGCGGCGACCGGCCTTTGCTCTGTTTGGGACATCAGGGGAACTCCCGGAGGGGTGGGGGGTGGGTTCGTGCTGCCTGAGCGGTCAGCTCCTGAAGCGGCGCCGGGATGACGGCTGTGGAGGCCGGCGACGACAAGATCGGCCTCAGTCACGGTTGGTGATCGTAAATCGAATTCGTGCGCATGTCATCAGTGAATGGACCCCGCCGTAACCCCACCCCCGCCCTTGGGGGTGATGATCGGGTGATCATGCACAAGCGCCCCCCACCCTTGGGGTGATCATGCACAGGTTCGGGTCCGCACCCGCCCACCTGCGGATACACCCGACGTGATCATGCACGGATTCGGAGAAATGCCCGCTGACCTGCGGCTCCGCCAATGGTGATCATGCACAAAATCCGCGGACATTCTCGTTTGCGACCGTGGAGCTCTCCGCGGCGATCGGCGGAAATCGTCGATCCCCTGCCCGACCCGCCGTCAGTCCCGCCGGGCCGCGGCCGGGCCGGGAGGCGGGTCAGCCGGCGACGACGCCGTCCAGGATGCGCTCGATTCCCTGGGCGAACGTCCGTTCCGCCCGGTCGCCGGCGTGCGGTCCCTTGGCCTCGCGCATCACGTGGGCGACCCGCGGATATCGGTCGCCCGCCGCGATGGCGTCCCCGTACGACCCCTGCTCGGCCATCCAGCGGTTCATGTCGAGGCCCGATGCCCGCACGGCCAGCTCGCCCAGCACGGCCCCGGTGATGAACAGCCGCACGGTGTCGACGGCGGTGAGCATCTCGTCGGCGTCCAGACCGAGGCCGTCGACGGCGGTCAGCCAGCTCTCCAGCCAGCGCAGACTGCCGGGCCCGATGTTGGGCCTGGATGCCTGCACGGCCGCGAGCCATGGGTGGCGGAGCATGACCGCGCGCGTGGTGTCGGCGAGGGTCCGCAGGTCGGCGCGCCGGTCGCCGGTGGGATCGGGGGGCGGCTGCTCCCGCGCGACGGCGTCGACCATGAGGTCGAGCAGATCGTCCTTGCTTGCCAGGTAGCGGTACAGGGACGCGGTGCCCGCGCCCAGGTCGGCGGCGACCCTGCGCATGGACACGGCGTCGATGCCCTCGGTGTCGGCGATGCGCACGGCGGCGGCCGCGACGGCGGCGCGGCTGTGCGCGGGGCGGGGGCCGCGTGCGGCCTGTTCCGGCCGGGCCCAGATCGGTTCCATTGCGAGCAGTGTACGCAGTGGCCTATGGTCGTCCCATTAACTGCGAACACTGTTCCGGGTTTTGGAGGTCGGGATGGACGTCGACGTCGTGGTGGCGGGCGCGGGGCCGGTGGGCCTGATGCTCGCGTGCGAACTGCGGCTGGCCGGAGTGCCGGTCCTGGTCCTCGAACGCGGGGCGGAACCGGACCACGCGCTCAAGGCCGGCGCGATGGGAGCCAGGTCGATCAACGCGCCCTCGGCGGACGCGTTCCACAGACGCGGCCTGCTGGAGGCGGTGCGCGAGGCCGCGCTCTGGTGGTACGAGCCGGACCCCCGAACCCTCCGAGCGGCCCGGGACGCCGCCGAGTCACGGACCGGCGCTCCGCGAGACCGCCGAGCCCAGGACGCGGACGCCGCGCGCCTCACGCCGCCGGACGGCCCCGCGTTCGCGGGACACTTCGCCGGCATCCCGGTCCGCGCCGACCGGCTCGACCCCGCCGACCGCGACCTCGCGGGCCACACCCTCGGCGGCGGGGCGATCAGCCAGTTCGCCCTGGAGGAGATCCTGGCCCGCCGGGCGGCGTCGCTGGGCGCCGAGATCCGGCGGGGCACGCCGCTGACCGGCCTGGCGGCCGACGCGGACGGCGTGAGCGTGTTCGCCGGCGGCGAGGTCGTGCGCACGGGCTGGCTGGCCGGGTGCGACGGGGGCCGCAGCACGGTGCGCACGCTGGCGGATTTCACCTTCCCCGGCACCGACGCGGAGTTCCTCGGCCGCCAGGCGATGGTGGAGTTCGCCGGCCCGTCCCGGCTTCCCCTCGGCGACTGGGTCCGCACGGCGGCGGGCGCGTACGTCCACGGACCCGTTCCCGGGCGGGTCCACACCGTGGAGTACGGGCACGCGCACGACAGGGACACGCCGGTGACGGCCGAGGAGATGCGGGCGAGCCTGCTGCGCGTGTCCGGCATCGACGTCGAGATCACCAAGGTGCTCGTGGGCACCCGTTACGGCGACGCGACCAGGCAGGCCGCCACCTACCGCAGAGGCAGGGTGGTGCTGGCCGGCGACGCCGCGCACATCCACTCCCCGGCCGGCGGGCAGGGGCTCAACCTGGGCATCGGCGACGCCATGAACCTCGGATGGAAGCTGGCGGCGACGGTGCGGGGATGGGCTCCCGACGGCCTGCTCGACACCTACACGGCCGAGCGGCACCCGGTCGGCGCCCGGGTACAGGGCTGGAGCGACGCCCAGACCGCCCTCGGCCGAGCCGACGCCCGCACCGCGGCGTTGCGGAAGGTGATGGGGGAACTGCTGGACACCACCTGTGGTGCGACCTACGTGCTCAAGCAGATCTCGGGCCTCGGGCAGCGCTACGACCTCCCCGGGGACCATCCCTTGATCGGGCTCCCGGCGCCGGACCTGTCCCTCCCGGACGGCACGCGCCTGGCCGGGCACTGCCGTCCCGGCCGGGCGCTGCTGGTGACGGGAGAGGACGACCACGGCGTACGGGCGCTCGCGGGCGCCTGGGCGGATCGCCTGACCGTGGTCACGGCGGAGCCGGGTCTGTCGATGCTGGTGCGTCCCGATGGTCACGTCGCGTGGGCCGCCGACGGCGGCTGCGACCCCGCCTCGGCGGAGCGGGCGCTCCACACCTGGCTCGGCGTGCCGGAGTCCCATGTCTGACCACGCGTGGGGCGGTCCTCCGCACGAGCCGGACCGAACACGCCACGTGGGCGGGGATCAGACCGCCCCCATGCCGTAGCCTCGCGGAATGAGGGCTCTCCCCCGCCGGACGGGTGTCCGCGCAGGTCGGCACGTGGAAGCGAGGAGCTGATGGACGCGGTGGTGAGGACCTCCGCAGGAACGGTGCGGGGCGTCGCCCGGGACGATGTCGCCGTCTTCCGGGGCATCCCCTTCGCGGTCGCGCCGGAGGGGCCGCTGCGTTTCCGCGGGCCCGTCCGCGTCAGATCCTGGGACGGCGTCAGGGACGCCCTCGAGTTCGGGTCCGCGCCGCCCCAGTCTCCGCCCCTGCCGGGGATGCCGGCGATCTGGCAGCCGGGCGACGGGCTCGACTGCCTGACGGTGAACGTCTGGACGCCGGGCCCGGGCGCCGCGGGTCTGCCCGTCATGGTCTGGATCTACGGCGGCGCGTGGCAGTCGGGCTCCGCCGGCCAGCCCGGATACGACGGCACCACGATCGCCCGCGCCGGGGTCGTGGTGGTCACCTTCAACTACCGCGTCGGCTTCGAGGGTTTCGGCCGCCTGCCGGGGGCTCCGGCCAACCGCGGCCTGCTCGACCAGATCGCCGCTCTGGAATGGGTCCAGGCCGAGATCGGGGCCTTCGGCGGCGACCCGGGCAACGTCACCGTCTTCGGCGAGTCCGCGGGCGCGGGCTCGGTGGCGGTGCTCGTCGCGGCGCCCGCCGCTCGCGGGCTGTTCCGGAGGGCGATCGCGCAGAGCGTGCCGGCGGGCTCGCTCACGGAGGAGGAGGCCGAGCAGGTCACCGGGCTCATCGCGGAGGAGGCCGGGGTGGAGCCCACGTGGGAGGGCTTCGCGGGGCTCACCCCCGAGGCGATCCTGCGCGTCCAGAACGTGCGCCTGCCGGGACACGACGCGGGCATCACCCCCTTCGGCCCGGTCATCGACGGCGACCTGGTCGCGGGCCAGCCGTGGGAGGCGATCGGCGACGGCCACGAGGTCGATCTCATCTGCGGGTTCACCCACGAGGAGTTCCAGCTGTTCAGCTCGGCGGCCGACATGACCGCCATCGATCTCGGTTCCGTGGCCGCGTCGTTCGGTCTCGGACCTGGCGCGGTCGACGCCTATCGCGCCGCTCATCCCGGCCACGACGAGGCCGCCCTGTTCTCGGTGATGATGTCGGACGCGCTGTTCCGCATGCCGTCGACCTGGGTGGCCGAGGCGCACGCGCGGGCGGGCGGCCGCACCTGGCTGTACGACTTCGCCTGGCGGAGCCCGCTCTTCGGCGCCTGCCACGCCCTCGATGTGCCGTTCACGTTCGGCGACGGCGACACCCCCATGGCGGCCTGGCTCCTCGGTGCGCCGCCGCCCGCCGACTTCGCCGTCCTTTCGGAGCAAATCAGGAGGGCCTGGACGGCCTTCGCCGCCACCGGCGACCCGGGCTGGCCGCGCTTCGACCTCGAGGGCCGCCGCACCCGGATCTGGGACGTCCCGCCCTCCGACGTCCCCTATCCCCTGGCCGCCTCGGCCGAGATCTGGTCGGGCTCCTGACGGGGGACCTGGTGCAGGCCGCTGTGCGGCGGCTATCCGCCTGACCAGTCGCGGTGCGCGGGCCTGGTGCCGATGACGGCGGTGGCGTCCAGGTCGCCGGACGCCGCCACCCGTGGCACCAGGCCACCGCGCGCGACCGCCTCGGCGGTCGTCCGGGCCTGCCGCTCGCTCGTCTCGACGAGCAGACGCCCGCCCGGCGCCAGCCACGGCGCGGCACCGGCGACCAGTCGCCGCACGACGTCGAGCCCGTCCGCGCCGCCGTCGAGCGCCATGTGCGGCTCGTGGACGCGCGCCTCCGGGGGCAGCAGCCCGATCGCCCGGGTGGGCACGTACGGCGGACTGGCGACGAGGACGTCGACGCGGCCACGCAGGGCGGCCGGCAGCGCCTCGTAGAGGTCGCCTTCGTGCACCCGGCCGCCGTAGGGCGCGAGATTGCGCCGGGCGCACCGCACCGCGACGGGGTCGATGTCCGCGGCGTGCACCTCGGGCCGGTCCAGGGTCGCCGCCAGCGCGGCGGCCATCGCGCCCGATCCGCAGCACAGGTCGACGACCACGGCCTCCGGAGGGGCCAGGGCGGCGGCCTGGCTGATGAGGAACTCGGTGCGCGGACGGGGCACGAAGACCCCGGGTTCCACGGCGACGCGCAGCCCGTAGAACTCCGCCCAGCCGAGGACGTGCTCGAGAGGGAGTCCCGCCACCCTGCGGTCGACCATGGCGGCGACCTCGCCGGGTACGCGGGCGGTGGAGACGATCAGCTCCGCCTCGTCCTCGGCGAAGACGCAACCGGCGGCGCGCAGCCTGGTGACGATGGCGGGAAGAGTAAGCGGAGAGGAGGAAGCCGACATTGGGGAGCCTTTCGGGATGCCGATGGGGCTCCCTCGGTCACCTGTCCTCGGGTGACCGTGCGTCCGTATGAGGGAGCACCCGACCTGACACAGCGGTAATGGGTCTCACCTCCTCGGACGGTCCTGCGATCGCCGCAACGCTACCAGAGCCCGTCGAAGCCCCCGGATCCCGCGGCCCCGATCCCCTGCACGACGCCTGCTCACAGAGGATTGCCGGTCCGAATCCCGCCGCGATTAGCGGTCCGATGGCCGCCGGGCCCGCGGCACACGTCCGTCCTAGGTTCTCCCTCATGAAGATCCCCTTCCGAGCCCGGAGGGGGGCCGATGAGGAAAGGACCTCCATGGATCTGCAGCTTTCCGGCCGTGTCGCCGTCGTCACCGGCGCCTCCAAGGGCATCGGCCTGGCCGTCACGCGCACATTGCTCGCCGAGGGCGTGCGCGTCGTGGCCGCCTCGCGCAAGAGCACTCCGGAACTGGAGGCGCTCGGCGGCGACTCGCTGGTCCACGTGCCGGTCGACCTGATGGACCCCGAGGCGCCCGGTCAGGTCGTGGCGCGGGCGGTGGCGGAGTGGGGCGGACTCGACATCCTGGTGAACAACGCCGGCGGACCGCCGCCCGGTGTGGCGTTGCCGCGCATGTCGTTCCTCACCCCCGGTGACGAGGACTGGCGGGTGATGTTCGAGTTCAACCTGTTCTCGGCCGTCCGCGCCCTTCGCGCCGCCATCCCGGCGATGCTCGGCCGCGGCGGGGGTTCGATCGTCAACGTCTCGTCGGGGAGCGCCCGGCAGCCCGCCCCGATGAACGTCGACTACAACGCCGCCAAGGCGGCCCTGAACAACCTGACCAAGGCGCTGTCGGAGGAGTTCGCGCCGCAGGGCGTCCGGGTGAACACCGTGTCTCCGGGGCCCGTGCGGACGGCGTGGTGGACCGAGGAGGGCGGCGCGGCCGACATCATCGCCGCTCAGGCGGGCACCGACCGCGACACCGTGATGGACTCCGTCGCGCCGGAGATGATGCGGCTGTCGACCGGGCGGCTGGTCGAACCCCAGGAGGTGGCCGACGTGGTCGCCCTGCTCGTCTCACCGCTTTCCGCGAGCACGACGGGCGCGGACTTCGCCGTCGACGGCGGATTCCTCAAGGAGATCTGACCGGCGGCTACCAGTGGGCGGGGCGGGCCAGGCGACCTGGCAGCCTGGTCGCCGCGTCGCCCCTGGCCGCGTTGAGCTGCGACTGGGTGAGGAAGACGGCGTCCGTGAGGTCGGCTCCGCTCAGGTCGGCGTCGCGGAAGTCGGCGCCGATCAGGTCGGCCGATCGGAGGTCGGCGTTCCTGAGGTCGGCCGCGATGAGGTAGGCGCCGCGGAGGTTGGCGCCGCGCAGGTCGGCGCCTTTCAGGTTCGCCCCGATGAGATCCGCTCCTCTGCGGTTCTTCCTCCGCCCCGGGATTCCGGCCCGGACGAGCTCGCTCGTGCGCAGCAGCAGGGTGTTGACCCGGTCCCGGTGCCCGGCGACGTCCAGCGCCGTGAGCTCGTCCGGGTCGCCGAGGGTGAGGCGCTCGGTCTCGTCGAACGCCTCGCGCAGGTCGTCGTGGACGGGCCCGGCGGCGGGCAGGGTCAACGCCTCGGCGAGGTACCAGAGGAGCTCATGGAGCTGACGCATGACCGGGAAGACGGCGAACATCCGCCGGGCCGTCCCCGGCGTCCCGCGCCAGTCCCGTCCCTCGAAGGTGACCTGGGAGACCTTCTGGCCGGCGCCGAAGCAGTCGAAGACGGTGCAGCCGGAGAACCCTCGCTGCCGCAGCTCGGAGTGGACGCCGCAGCGGAAGTCGGCCTGCAGGTTGGGACAGGGGTCGCCCGCCTTCTTGCTGATCGCGAAATCGGACGACGCCGCGAACGGCAGCGCGACGCAGCAGAGGGCGAAGCAGCTTCCGCAGTCGGCCTGCAGCTCAGGGCGGACCGGCGTTCCGGACTTGTCTGACAACGTGCGCGCTCCCCGTTCCGACACGATGCTCGAGATGACACACCATTCTCCCAGCACCGTTCTCCCGTCCGTCCCCGGCCCATGAACGGGGACGGGCAGGGCGCCGTGTCCACAACGGCGTCCCTGCCCGGACGGGGCGCCGCGCCGGCTTTGGGCGGCGCCCCTGGAGGTGGCGGATATCCGCCGGTCAGAAGCCTCGGGCGAGGCGGTAGTAGGCCTGGTTCCAGCGCAGCTCCTTGGCCAGCGCGCGGGAGGTCGTGTCGGCGTCGATCATGACCAGCTCGACGCCGAGCATGTCGGACAGGTCGGTGAGCTCCTCGGTGCCGATGGCCGCGGACAGCACGGTGTGGTGCGGGCCGCCCGCCGTCAGCCAGGACTCGGTGGAGGTGCGCAGGTCAGGACGGGGACTCCAGACCGCACGGGCGACGGGAAGCCGCGGCAGCGGCTCGAGCGGCGCGACGACGTCGATCTCGTTGGCCACCAGCCGGAAGCGCTCACCCATGTCGGCCAGGCCGACGACCACCGCCGGGCCGGGGGCGGCGTCGAAGACGAGCCGGACCGGGTCCTCCCGGCCGCCGATGCCCAGCGGGTGGATCTCGCAGGACGGCGTTCCCGAGGCGATGGAGGGGCAGACCTCGAGCATGTGCGCCCCGAGGATGAGCTCCTCTCCCGGCGTCAGGTGGTAGGTGTAGTCCTCCATGAAGGACGTGCCGCCGGGCACCCCCTCGGCCGCCTTCTTCAGTGTGCGCAGCAGGACCGAGGTCTTCCAGTCGCCCTCGCCGCCGAAGCCGTAGCCGTCGGCCATCAGGCGCTGTACGGCCAGGCCCGGCAGCTGCCGCAGGCCGCCGAGGTCCTCGAAGTTGGTGGTGAACGCCTTGAACCCGCCGGCCTCGAGGAACCCCCGAAGGCCCAGCTCGATGCGGGCGGCGTAGCGCAGGGAGTCGTGGCGCTCCCCACCTGCGCGCAGCTCCGGCGCGACCTGGTAGAGCTCCTCGTACTCCTTCACCAGCGCCGTCACGTCCGCGTCCGCCGTGGCGTCGACGGCCTCGACCAGCTCGTTGACGCCGTAGGTGTTGACCGAGACGCCGAACGTGATCTGGGCCTCGACCTTGTCGCCCTCGGTGACGGCCACGTCGCGCATGTTGTCGCCGAACCTGGCGAGCTTGAGGGAGGCCACCTCGGCCCGGCCGGCCGCCGCCCGGGCCCAGGCGCCGATCCGCGCCGCGACCGACGGGTCGCTGACGTGCCCGGCGACGGTCTTGCGTGCCACGCCCAGCCTGGTCTGCACGTAACCGAACTCCCGGTCGCCGTGGGCGGCCTGGTTCAGGTTCATGAAGTCCATGTCGATGGAGCTCCACGGGAGCTCACGGTTGGCCTGGGTGTGCAGGTGCACGAGGGGCTTGCTCAGGGCGTCGAGCCCGGCGATCCACATCTTGGCGGGCGAGAAGGTGTGCATCCAGGCGATCAGCCCGATGACCTCGTCGTCGGCGTTGGCCTCGAGGCAGAGCCTCCGGATCGCGCCCGCGCTGGTGAGGACGGGCATCCACACCACTTCGACGGGCAGCGTGTCGTTCAGCTCCTCGGCGATCCGCCGGGACTGCTCGGCGACCTGGCGGAGGGTGTCCTCACCGTACAGGCCCTGGCTGCCGGTCAGAAACCAGATCTTCAACGCGAGCTCCTCTGCCCATAGACGTTCTGGTAGCGGTCGTACAGACGATCGACGTCGTCCTGTTTGATCGGCAGGGGCTCGCCGAGCTGCCGGGACACGTGCACCGTCCGGGCCACGTCCTCGCACATCACGGCGGCCTTGACCGCCGCCTTCGCCGAGCCGCCGATGGTGAAGACCCCGTGGTTCTGCATGAGGACGGCCGGCGAGCGGTGGCCGGACAGGACCTCGACGATGCCGCGGCCGATGTCGTCTCCGCCGATGAGCGCGAACGGCCCGATGGGGATCTCGCCGCCGAACTCGTCCGCCATCGCGGTGAGCACGCACGGGATCGGCTCCCCCCGTGCGGCCCAGGCCGACGCGTACGTCGAATGGGTGTGCACCACGCCGCCGACCTCCGGCATGTGGCGGTACACGTACGCGTGCGCGGCGGTGTCGCTGGACGGGGCGTGCTCGCCCTCGACGACGTTGCCGTCGAGGTCGCAGACGACCATCGACGCCGGGGTGAGGTCGTCGTAGGAGACGCCGCTCGGCTTGATGACGAACAGGTCCTCGCCCGGTACGCGGCCGGACACGTTCCCCGCCGTCCAGGCGACCAGGTTGTAGCGCACCAGCTCGGCGTGCAGGCCGCACACGGCCTCCCGGAGCTGCTCGATCATTCCGTGGCCTCGTTTCTGATCGCGCGGAGGCGGTGCAGCAGCCCGCCGTCCGCGAAGTGGTCGTGCAGCCGGCGGTACTCGGCGTACAGCCGGTCGTATGCGTCCGCCCGGCCGGAGTCGGGCACGTAGGCGTCCGGAGTGCGCTTGCCCATCGCGGCGGCGGCCTCGGTGATGTCGGCGTACGCGCCGGCCGCGACCGCCGCGTGGATGGCCGAGCCCAGAGCGGGCCCCTGGTCGGAGCCGATCACCGACAGGGGGCGGCGCAGCACGTCGCTGTAGACCTGCATGAGGAAGGAGTTCTTGAGCAGTCCGCCCGCGACGACGAACTCTCCGACCGGCACCCCGGCCGCCTCGAAGGTCTCCACGATGACGCGGGCGCCGAACGCGGTCGCCTCGATCAGCGCGCGGTAGACGTCCTCCGGCCTGGTGGCGAGGGTCTGGCCGACGATCACGCCGGACAGGTTGTGGTCGACGAGCACCGAGCGGTTCCCGCCCTGCCAGTCGAGTGCGACGAGCCCGTGGGCGCCGACCGCCTGCCGTTCGGCGAGCGAGGTCAGGTACTCGTGGACGTTCATGCCGGCCTCGGCCGCGCGCGCGGCGTAGGACGCGGGCACGGACGTCTCGACGAACCAGGCGAAGATGTCGCCGACGGCCGACTGGCCGGCCTCGTAGCCCCACAGGCCCGGCACGATGCCGTCGCGCACCACGCCGCACATGCCGGGAACCTCGGCGAGCTCGTCTGACGGCATGATGTGACAGGTCGAGGTGCCCATGATGGCGACCATCTGGCCGGGCCGTACGGCATCGGCCGCGGCGGCCGTGACGTGCGCGTCGACGTTGCCGACTGCGACGGCGATGCCCTCGGGCAGCTTGGTCCACCGGGCCGCCTCCGCGCTCAGGCGGCCGGCGAGGCCTCCGAGGGGGGCGAGTTCCTGGCCGAGCGTGGCGGGGAAGCCGCCGAAGCCGGGGTGCAGCGCGGTCAGGAAGCCCTCGTCGGGGTAGCGGCCGTCCTGGTGGATGCCCTTGTATCCGGCGGTGCAGACGTTGCGGGACTCCACGCCGGTGAGCTGCCAGACGATCCAGTCGGCGGCCTCGATCCAGCGGGCCGCCGCGTGGTAGGTCTCCGGGTCCTCCTCGAGGACCTGCAGCGCCTTCGCGAACTCCCACTCCGAGGAGATCTTCCCGCCGTAACGCGGCAGCCACGGCTCGCCCCGCTCGGCGGCGACGGCGTTGATCCGGTCGGCCTGGGGCTGGGCGGCGTGGTGCTTCCAGAGCTTCGGCCACGCGTGGGGCCGCTCGGGGTGCAGTTCGCTGAGGGGGACGCCGTCGGCGGTGGTCGGCAACATCGTGCACGCGGTGAAGTCGGTGCCGATGCCGATCACGTCGGAGGCGGGGACGCCCGCGACGGCCAGCGCCTTCGGCACCGCGACGCGCAGCACGTCGCGCCAGTCCTCGGGCGACTGCAGGGCCCAGTCGGGCCCGAGCCGGATCGCGGTGCCCGGCAGACTCTCCTCGATCACGGCGTGCGTGTATTCGTGGACGGCACTGCCCAGTTCGGCGCCGTCGCTCACCCGAACGACGACGGCGCGTCCGGACAAGGTGCCGAAGTCGACACCGATCACGTAGCGGTCGTTGTTATCGCTCACTTCAACTCCAACGGGGGGACGGGGGTACGGCCGGCGCCGCGTTCCGGGTTTTCCGGTGGCGGCGCGGGGAAGCCGGACGGGGATCTACGCGCCCGGCGGAGCGCTGCTCCCCCGGACGACGAGGTCGGGGGGCACGACGAAACGCTCCAGCACCTTCGCCGCGCCCTCCTCGAGCTGCCCGAGAAGCACGTCGATGCTGTGCCGGCCCACCGCTCCGAAGTCCTGCCTGACCGTGGTGAGCGGCGGAGAGAAGAACTCCGACTCCGGGATGTCGTCGAATCCCACGATGCTGATCTGTTCCGGCACCCGCACGCCTTCTTCGGTGAAGGCGCGCAACACGCCGAGGGACATCTGGTCGTTGGCCACGAACACGGCGCTGACCTCGCCGGCCATCGTGGCCAGGCGCTTGCCGGCCTCGTAGCCCGAGCGCGGGCTCCAGTCGCCGGAGAGGACCTCGGGGATCTCCCGGCCCGCGGTGGACAGGGTCTCGTGCCAGCCCTCGACCCGGCCCTCGGCCTCCAGCCAGTCCTGCGGCCCCCTGACGTGCCACACCGTCTCGTGACCGAGCTTCAGCAGGTGGGCGGTGGCAAGCCTGGCTCCTTCCGCCTGGTCGACGCAGACGACCGGGACCTGGCCGGAGTGCCCGCCCTCCACTGCCACGATCGGGATGCCGGGCGACAGGTCCTCCAGCGCGGCGGCCGCCGACCGCTGCGGGGCGACCACGACGATGCCGTCGACGCCCTGCTCGATCAGGTAGTTGATGGCGTCGCGCACACCGGCCCTGTCGATCGTGCGGAGGCTGACGATGCTGACGAAATATCCCGCGTCCCTGGCCGCCTGCTCGATGCCGTAGACGGTGCTCGCCGGGCCGTACAGGGTGGTGTCGAAACTCACGACGCCCAGCGTCCGCGAGTGCCGGGTCACCAGGGCTCGCGCGACCATGTTGCGGCGGTAGCCGAGCAGGTCGATCGCCTCCAGGACGCGCGAACGCGTCTCGGCCCGCACGTTCGGGTGGTCGTTGAGCACCCGGGAGACGGTCTGGTGTGACACGCCCGCCGCCTTGGCCACATCGGCCATCACCGGTGGGCGTCCCCCCGTGCTTGATCCCACGCGCACTCCTCTCCTTCTTCCCAGAGAACGACTGTGAGCGTTAACAACCGCCAGCGTCAAGAAGACTTTTTGTTACGTTGTGGTAACGACAGCCTTACAGGGGCGATTGCCCCTTGTTACGGCGACGTTATCGGCATCTATTGACACTGAGAATGTTAGCGATAACACTACCGAACTCAGGGTCAGACGACTGCCCGGGCTAGCTTTGCCTTTGCGAACTCCCTCGGGCCCGGCCGTCTCCTCGTGCCGCATCCGGCCACCCCCATGCGCAAGGAGAAAAAATGAGATTTCGACGATTGGCGGCGGTGGTTCCCGCCGTAGCCCTCGCTGTGCTCGCGTCGGCGTGCGGTTCGAGCGAGAAGACGGTCGACACACAGGCCACGTCCGGCGACAACACCGGGGCCCTGGTGGGCGTCACGATGCCGACCAAGTCTTCGGAGCGCTGGATCCACGACGGCGACAACGTCAAGGCGGGTCTGGAGAAGCTCGGCTACAAGGTCGACCTGCAGTACGCGGAGAACGACATCCCGACTCAGGTCAACCAGATCGAGAACCAGATCACCAAGGGCGCCAAGCTTCTGATCATCGCCTCGATCGACGGCACCGCGATCACCACGCAGCTCCAGGAGGCCGCGGACAAGAAGATCCCGGTCATCGCCTACGACCGGCTGATCCGCAACAGCCCCAACGTCGACTACTACGCGACGTTCGACAACTTCAAGGTCGGTGTCCAGCAGGCCACCTCGCTGCTGGTCGGCCTGAAGCTGAAGAACGAGGACGGCACGGACGGCTCCGCGAAGGGCCCGTTCAACATCGAGTTGTTCGGCGGCTCCCCCGACGACAACAACGCGACGTTCTTCTTCAACGGCGCCATGTCGGTCCTCCAGCCGCTCATCGACAGCAAGACGCTCGTCGTGAAGAGCGGCCAGACGGACTTCAAGACCGTCGCCATCCTCCGGTGGGACCCCGCCACGGCGCAGAAGCGCATGGAGGACCTGCTCACCAAGACCTACAGCAGCGGCACGAAGGTCGACGGCGTCCTGTCGCCCTACGACGGCCTGTCGATCGGCATCCTGTCCGCGCTGAAGAGCAACGGCTACGGCACCGGCGACCAGCCGTACCCGATCGTGACCGGCCAGGACGCCGAGCTCGCCTCGGTTAAGTCGATCATCGCGGGCGAGCAGTACTCCACCATTTACAAGGACACCCGCCAACTGGCGGACGTCACGGTCAAAATGGCGGATAGCGTACTCAAGGGCGCGCAGCCTGAAGTCAACAACACCAAGGACTACGACAACGGCAACAAGGTCGTCCCGTCGTACCTGCTGGAGCCGGTGATCGTGAACAAGACGAACTACCAGAAGGAAGTCGTCGACACCGGTTACTACACCCAGGCCCAGCTCGGCGGCTGATCCCGTAACGAGGTGCGGCCCTGGAACGGGGGCCGCACCTCCTTCACAGCTCACCGAGAGGCCATGAGCGACAAATGACCGATGACATCCTGCGGATGCGCGGGATCACCAAGACGTTCCCCGGAGTCAAGGCGCTCCAGGACGTGAACCTCTCCGTGCGGCGGGGCGAGATCCACGCGATCTGCGGAGAGAACGGCGCCGGCAAGTCGACCCTCATGAAGGTGCTGTCCGGGGTCTACCCCCACGGGTCGTACGAGGGCGAGATCTCCTTCGACGGGGAGCCCTGCCGATTCTCCGACATCCGGGACAGCGAGCACCGCGGGATCGTCATCATCCACCAGGAACTGGCGCTCTCCCCTCAGCTGTCGATCGCGGAGAACATCTTTCTCGGCAACGAGCAGGCCACGCGTGGCCTGATCGACTGGAACCGCACCAACGCGGAGGCCGCGGCCCTCCTCGACCGTGTCGGCCTGCGGGAGAACCCGGTCACCACGATCTCCGACATCGGCGTCGGCAAGCAGCAGCTCGTCGAGATCGCCAAGGCGTTGTCCAAGAAGGTGCGGCTGCTCATCCTGGACGAGCCCACCGCCGCGCTGAACGACGAGGACTCCGAGCACCTGCTCGACCTGCTGCGCGGCCTGCGTGACGAGGGCATCACCTGCGTGATCATCTCGCACAAGCTCAACGAGGTCATGGCGATCGCCGACTCGATCACGATCCTGCGCGACGGCCGGACGATCGAGACGCTCGACATGGCGACCGGAGAGGTCACCGAGGACCGCATCATCGCCGGCATGGTCGGCCGGGCCCTGGAGAACCGCTTCCCGCCGCACGAGCCGCAGATCGGCGAGGAGGCCCTGCGGATCGAGGACTGGACGGTCCACAGCCCGACGCAGCGCGGCCGGGCGGTCGTCTCCGGCGTCAACATGACGCTGCGGAAGGGCGAGATCGTCGGCCTCGCCGGCCTCATGGGCGCCGGCCGCACCGAGCTCGCGATGAGCATCTTCGGCCGCACCTACGGCACCAACATCTCGGGCCGCCTGTTCAAGGAAGGCCGGCCGATCGAGGCGCGGTCGGTGCGCGAGGCGATCCAGAACGGCATCGCGTACGCCACCGAGGACCGCAAGCGGTACGGCCTCAACCTGATCGAGGACATCAAGCGCAACGTCTCGGCGGCCGCGCTGTCGAAGCTGGCCCGCCGGGGCTGGGTCAACGACAACGAGGAATTCCGCGTCGCCGACGAGTACCGCTCCAGCATGAACATCAAGGCGCCCAGCGTCTCGAGCGTCACCGGCAAGCTCAGCGGCGGCAACCAGCAGAAGGTCGTCCTGGCCAAGTGGATCTTCACGGACGCGGACGTCCTCATCCTGGACGAGCCGACCCGCGGCATCGACGTCGGTGCCAAGTACGAGATCTACACGATCATCAACCGCCTCGCCGACTCCGGCAAGGCCATCCTCGTCATCTCGTCGGAACTGCCGGAGCTGCTGGGTCTGTGCGACCGGATCTACGCGCTGTCGGCCGGCCGGATCACCGGTGAAGTCCAGCGCGGCGACGCGACGCAGGAACGGATCATGCAGTACATGACGAAGGGACTGGACTAGATCCGATGAGCAGCAGCACCTCCCCCTCTGACGCGGCCCTCGCGTCGGGCGCGAAGGACGCGCCCGCACCGGGCACGCCCGGCAGGTCATCGGGCCTGTCGATCAACGTACGGCAGAGCGGCATCTACATCGCCTTCGCGCTGATCGTGTTGCTGTTCACGGTTCTCACCGACGGGGCGCTGCTCCAGCCGCAGAACATCTCGAACATCATCGTTCAGAACTCCTACATCCTGATCCTGTCGATCGGGATGATCCTGATCATCATCGCCGGGCACATCGACCTGTCGGTCGGTTCGGTCGTCGCGGTCACCGGCGCCATCGCCGCCGTGCTGATGGTCAACTACGGAGTGCCCTGGCCGCTGGCGCTGCTCATCACGCTGATCGCCGGTGCCCTCATCGGCGCCTGGCAGGGGTACTGGATCGCCTACTTCGGCATCCCGGCCTTCATCGTCACGCTCGCCGGCATGTTGCTGTTCCGCGCGCTCACCCTCACCGTCCTGGGCAACCAGGGCATCGGCCCGTTCCCCGACGCGGTGCGCACCCTGTCGAACGGCTTCACCGACGGTTACCTGGGCAACATCGGCCTCGGCCCCCTGGGCGGCGCCGACCTGTTCAGCCTGCTGATCGGCATCGTGGCGGTAGCGGGCGTGGCGATCACCCAGTGGCGCTCCCGCGCGGCACGGCTGGGCTACCGGCAGGCCGTCGACTCGATCCCGGTCTTCCTGCTCAAGGTGGTCCTGGCCGCCGCGGTCATCCTCTTCGTGGTCGTGCAGCTCGCCCGGTTCAAGAACCTGCCCTGGGTGCTCGTGCTGCTTGCGGCGCTCGTGCTGGGCTACTCGCTGGTGACCAACCGGGCCGTGTTCGGCCGGCGGATCTACGCCATCGGCGGCAACCTGCAGGCCGCGCTCCTGTCCGGCATCAAGGTCAAGTCGGTCATCTTCTGGATCTTCGTCAACATGGGCGTCCTGTCGGCGATCGCCGGCATCATCTTCGCCGGCCGGCTCAACCAGGCGGGCCCCACCGCGGGCAACTCCTTCGAGCTCGACGCGATCGCGGCGGCGTTCATCGGCGGCGCGGCCGTCCAGGGCGGCGTCGGCAAGGTGGTCGGCGCGGTCACCGGCGGTCTCATCATGGGCGTCATCAACAACGGCATGTCCCTCATCGGCGCGCCGAGTGAGCGGGTCATGCTCGTGAAGGGCGTCGTCCTGCTGGCCGCCGTCGCGTTCGACGTGTGGACCAAGCGCCGGGCGGCGAGCTCCAGCCGCTGAACCCCGCACGACCGGAAGGCCGGGCGCCGAGACGTGATCGCGTCTCGGTGCCCGGCCTTTCTCCGTTCCGGCGCCGCCGCTCGGGTCAGGCTTGCGGCGCCTCCTGGGCCGGAAGGGCACCGAGTTGCCGCATCTGTGCGAAGACGTCGACGATTCCCCAGATCTCGGCGATGCGGCCGCCTGCGAAGCGGACGATGAAGATCTCGCCGTACGTGACGGATCTGCCGGTGGGCGCCAGACCCCGGTACTCGCCCTGGTGCGTCCCGGTGACCGTGTTCCGGTAGACGACCTTGTCCCCCTCCGCGATCACGTCCTCGATCTCGACGTGGATGTCGGGGAACGCGCGCAGGAGCAGTCTCCACACGTGCTTGAGCGCCTGCACCCCCGGCGCGTCCATCGCCACCGGCGCGTGGAACACCAGGTCCGGGTCGACGACCTCGTCGATCGTCTTCGCGATGAGATCGGCGTCGCGGCTGTTCACGGCGTCGTGGAAACGGCTGAACGTGGCCTGGTTGCCGGTGGCCCGGGTCGTCGGCATGTGGTCTCTCCTCTGGTCGGTCTGAACGTTCGAGTGGCCGGCGCCGCTCGCCGCGGGATGTGCGGCGGCCCGCCCGGATCGGGTCACTTCTGGAGGACGGCCTGGATCTCCAGGCTGATCGAGACCACGTCGCCCACCACGACGCCGCCGCCGTCCATCGGGATGATGTGGTCGACGCCGAAGTCGCGCCGGTTGATCTGCGCGGTCGCGGAGAAGCCGGCCCGGTGCCCGCCGAACGGATCCGGGCCGAACCCGCCCACCTCGACGGTCAGCGGCACCTGGCGGGTGACGCCGTGCAACGTGAGTTCGCCGTCGACGAGCCAACCGTCGTCGGTCCCGCGGACTTCGGTCGAGCGGTAGCTCATCGTCGGGTGCCTGCCGACGTCGAAGTAGTCGATGGAGCGGAGGTGGCCGTCCCGCCGTCCGAAGCCGGTGTCGATGGACGCGAGGTCGATCGTCGCGGCGACCGACGAGCTCAGCGGGTCCTCGCTCGTGACGATCGTGACGTCGTATCCGGTGAACCGGCCGCGAACCGTGCTGATCATGAGGTGCCGGACGGAGAAGCCGATCTCGGAGTGCACCGGGTCGGCCGTCCAGGTGCCGGCCAGGTATCCGGGGATCTCGACGGCCGGGCGTGCCGGGGCGGCCTGTACGCCCGCGCGGCCGCGCGGATCACGAGATGGGGACGAAAGGTTGTCGCTCATACTCAGGCGACGAACGGGCGCCCGCCGGCGGGACGCCCGGGATCAGAGTTCTTCGATCCTTCGGGTCAGGAACCGCCGCTCGGGGGTCGTGGTGGCCAGTTCGAGCGCCCGGCCGTACGCGGCTCTCGCCGCGTCGTCCCGGCCGAGCCGCCGCAACAGCTCCGCGCGGGTCGAGTGGAAGTAGAGATAGCCGTCCAGGTCGAGGCGGTCGACGGCACGCAACGCGCCACCGGGGTCACCGGCCTGGGCGAGCGCCACGGCGCGGTTGAGCTCGACCACCGGGGAGCCGGTGAGCTCGGCCAGCCGCCCGTACAGCTCGGCGACCTGCGGCCAGTCGACGCGCTCCCGCGTCTGCAGCGACGCGATCGCGGCCTGGACGACATAGGAGCCCCGCCCGCCGAGCGCAAGCGCCCGATCGAGCGCCGCCCGCCCCTCCTCGATCTGGCCCATGTCCCACAACGACCGGTCCTGATCGTCGAGCAGCACGAGATCCTCGCCGGAGAACCGGGCCCGCCGCCGGGCGTGGTGGATCGTCATCAGCGCCAGCAGCCCGTGCGCCTCCGGTTCGCCCGGCATGAGCGCGGCCAGCATCCGGCCCAGGTGGATGGCTTCCGCGCCGAGGTCGACCCGGCCGCGGTAGCCCTCGTTGTAGATCAGGTAGATGACGGCGAGCACCGCGTCGAGGCGGTCGGGCAGGCGGTGCGCGGCGGGTACCGCGAACGGGATCCCGGTTGCCTTGATCTTGTTCTTGGCGCGGGACAGGCGCCGCTTCATGGTCTCCTCGGAGACGAGGAAGGCCCGGGCGATCTCGGCGGTCTCCAGTCCTCCGAGGGCGCGCAGCGTGAGCGCCACCTGCCCCTCCAGCGCCAGCGCCGGGTGGCAGCAGGTGAAGATCAGTTCCAGCCGTTCGTCCTTGATCACGGTGTCGTCGGGCTCCTCCATCACGGCGTCGGGCTCCGGCAGCAGCAGGTGGATCTTCTCGGCCAGGGTGCGCTCCCGGCGGATCCGGTCGATCGCCCGGTTGCGGGCGGTCGTCACCAGCCACGCACCCGGGTTGGTCGGCACTCCCGACTCCGGCCACCGCCGGGCCGCGATCGCGAACGCCTCCTGCGCGGCGTCCTCGGCCCGGTCGAAGTCGCCGAGGAACCGGACCAGCGAGGCCAGCACCCGGCCCCACTCGTCCCGGAAGACCTCCTCCAGAACGCTCAGCGCTGCACCACCGGCCGGACCTCCACCACGCCGCCGACCCGGGCGGCCGGGACACGCGCCGCGATCTCGAGCGCCTCGTCCAGGTCGGCCGCCTCGATCATGCAGATGCCGCCGAGCACCTCCTTGGTGTCGGCGAACGGCCCGTCGGTCACCAGCGTCCGGCCGCCGACCACGCGCACGCTGGTCGCCGTCTCCGCGGGATGTAACTGCGTGGCGCCCACGCAGCGGGCGTCATCGGCCAGGACCTGGTACTCGGCGTACGCCTCCTCGCGGTCGGCGTCCGACAGCGCCTCGACCTGGCCGGGCTCGTTGTAGATCAGCAAGGCGTACCGCATCTCGACCTCCGGGGCAGCGGGCTCTCACACGCACGACGAACGAGCGGCGGCGCGGGGGACACCGCCGGGATCTCATGATCCCAGGACGGCCGAGACACCGGTCGCGGCCCCGACGGCGTGTGTCAGGCGGACTTCTGTCCCCGTCCCCGCCGGCCGTCCGGCCGTCCCCGCGGCACCAGGGTCGGATTGACGTTGTCGAGCACGGTGTCGCGGTCGATGACGACCCTGGCCACGTCGTCCCTGCTCGGCACCTCGTACATCACGTTGAGCAGGATCTCCTCGAGAATCGCCCGGGCCGCCCGCGCGCCGGTGCGGCGCAGCAACGCCTGGTCGGCGATCGCTGTGACGGCGTCGTCGGTGAACTCGAGTTCCACGCCGTCGAGTTCGAAGAGCTTCTGATACTGCTTGATCAGCGCGTTGCGCGGCTCGGTGAGGATCCGCGCCAGCGCCGTCCGGTCGAGCGGGCGGAACGTGGAGACCACGGGAAGCCGCCCGACGATCTCGGGGATCAGCCCGAACGTCAGCAGGTCCTGCGGCGTGACCTCGGCGAGGACGTCCCGTTCGCCGGGGCCGCGCAGCACCCCGCCGAACCCCGCGCCTGAGCGGGCCGTCCGCCGCTCGATGATCTCCTCGAGGCCCGCGAACGCGCCGCCGACGATGAACAGCACGTTGGTGGTGTCGATCTGCAGGAACTCCTGCTGGGGGTGCTTGCGGCCGCCCTGCGGGGCGACGTTCGCCGTCGTGCCCTCCAGGATCTTGAGCAGCGCCTGCTGCACACCCTCGCCGGAGACGTCACGGGTGATCGACGGACTCTCGCCCTTCCTGGCGATCTTGTCGATCTCGTCGATGTAGACGATGCCGGTCTCGGCCTTCGCGATGTCGTGGCCGGCGGCCTGGACGAGCTTGAGGAGGATGTTGTCGACGTCCTCCCCCACATAGCCGGCCTCGGTCAGCGCGGTGGCGTCCGCGACGGCGAACGGGACGTCGAGCATCCGGGCCAGCGTCTGCGCCAGAAGGGTCTTGCCGGATCCGGTCGGGCCGATCATGAGGATGTTGGACTTGCCCAGTTCGACCTGCTCACTCCCCCCGGCTCCCGGGCGGATCCGTTTGAAGTGGTTGTAGACCGCCACCGACAGGGCCTTCTTGGCCTCGTCCTGGCCTATGACGTACTGGTCGAGGAACGCGTGGATCTCCCGCGGCTTCGGCAGGTGCCGCGGCTCGTCGACGGAGGGCTCTCCGAACTCCTCCGCGATGAGCTCGTTGCACAGGCCGACGCATTCGTCGCAGATGCAGATCCGGCCGGGGCCCGCGATGAGCTTCCTGACCTGCGAATGGGCTTTGCCGCAGAATGCGCACTTCAGCGGGTCGTGATCGGTGCGTGCCACGGGAGGAGGTCTCCTCAGCGATCGTGCGGGCGGGTTCGGAGGGTGCGGGCCGGGCTTCGAATGGTGTGATCAGATGATCTCAACATGTGAGTGGCAACGGTATCTTGCTCCGGAACGGACGGCAACGCCGGAGGAACGGACACGGCGACGCCGGAAGAGGGGGACCATGAGCCGGCTCACCAGGGCGCAGGCCCAGGAGCGCAACCGCGCCAAGGTGCTGGCCGCCGCGAGAGCCGAGTTCGCCGAACGGGGTTTCCGGGACGCCAAGATCGACGGTATCGCCGAGCGGGCCGAGCTCACCCGCGGCGCGGTGTACTCCAACTTCCCCGGCAAGCGGGCCCTCTACTTCGCCGTCCTGGCCGACCTGGCCGAACGGGCGCCCGAACCGTCGCAGGCCGAGCCCGGCCGCACTCCCGGGGACGCGCTCGGCGCGTTCGCCCGCGCCTGGGTGACCCGGTTCCCCCTCGCCACGGACGACCGGCACGGCATGGCCTCCCTGAACAGGGACCTGATGCCCGAGGTCCTCGCCGACGAACGCGTCCGGCGTCCGTTCGCGCAGCTCATGAAGCTCGACGCGATCCTGCTCGGGCTGGCGCTCGAACGCCTGACCCCGCAGAGGAGGCCCGGCGCCCGGCTGGTGCGGACCGCAGAGGTCGCGCTGACCACCCTGCACGGCGCTGCCCAGATGGCCGCCGCCGCACCCGGTTTCGTCGAGCCCTTCAACGTCGTCAGCGCGTGTGAGCGGCTCGCCGGCCTCGACCTGGGCGACCGGTGGCCGCCCCCGCCGATGATCCCCCCGACCCGTGCCGTGGACGAGCCGTGGGCGCCGCCGCCCGCGGTCGACCTGGTGCGCGGCGAAGCCGCACGGCTGACCGGAGACGGCGTCGTGACGATCCTGGGGCTGCACCGCGCGGCCGCCGCCGAGGACGCGGTCCGCGCCGCCGCCGCCGGCGCCGAGGTCACGGCCGTCCTGGTCACGAGTTCGCCGGGCGAACTGGCGCCCCTGGCGCGGCTGGTCGTCGCCGACCTGTGCATGTGTCTGCACCAGGCGTTCCCGATGGCGGCGTGGCCGCGCCTGCAGGTGGTGTGCGACGAGACGGGCGCCCTCGCCGAGGCGGCGGGCGTGCCGGCGGTCAGCGACGGGACCGAGACCGCCGTCCGCGTCTCGTCGGGCCGCGTCGTCGCCCGCGCCGAGGGTTTCGGCGCGGGCCACGCGGCGGCGTCTATCGCGCCCGCCTAGGGAGTGTCCAGGCGGCACCTAGCCCGCGAGCTTGTTCATCGACGAGACCGACCAGGTCAGCGTCAGGGCGCCGAGGGCCAGCGTGAGACCGAACGCGAGCGGGATCGACCCGTCGGTGAAGTCGCCGTCGAACAGCGAACGGCCCGCCTCCACCGCGTGGTAGAGCGGGTTGAAGTGGGCGACCGTCTGCATCCACTGCGGCGCCAGCGACATCGGCAACATGATGCCGGTGAGCAGGATCAGCGGCAGCGCGAAGAACTGCATGATCTGGCTCATCCCGTTCTCGTCCCGCAGCGCGAGCGCCAGGCCGTACGAGAGGCCGGAGGCGAGCAGGCCGGTCGCCGCCATGAGCACGAGCATCACGAGCACGCCCGGAGCGCTGGCGCGCATGCCCATCAGCCAGGCCAGGCCGATCACGAGGAGCGCCTGGAGGACCAGCACGAGCATGTCGCGCATGGTGCGGCCGAGCACGATCGCCGGACGCCACGCCGGGCTGACCGCCAGCCGCTCGAGATAGCCGTTGCGAATCTCGTTGATCATGCCGAAGCCCACGAACAGCGAGCCGAAGAGGGCGATCATCATCAGCACGCCCGGTGTGAACAGCCGGAGCGTGTCGCCCATCGTGCCGCCGACGGTGGTGTTGGCCACGAGCGGCGCGAACAGCAACAGGTAGAGCACGGGCTGGAGGATGCCGAACAGCGGCCACACCGGATTGCGCAGGGTGAGCCTGAGCTCGTAGCCGAGGAACAACATCGTGTGTCGGAACATCGGGGGTCCAATCGGTTCTCGTCGGGGTCCTGGAGTCTCAGTCGGCGTCGCGGAGGGATCGGCCGGTGTGACGCAGGAAGACGTCGTCGAGCGTCGCCCGGTCGAGCGAGATGGACTGGATGCCGAGCCCGCCGGCCTCCAGGGCGCGCAGCAGGTGGGGAAGGTTGTGCTCGCCGTCGTCGACGTAGACGCGCAGCGTCTCGTCCTCGGTGCGCACGTCCCTGACGTACGGCTCGGCGGACAGCAGGGCCTGGGCCGGCTCGTTCGCGGACTCCCCCAGCCTGAGCGTGACGACGTCGCCCGCGATCTCCTTCTTCAGGTCGTCGGGCGTGCCCTCGGCGACCACCAGCCCGTGGTCGATGATGACGAGCCGGTCGCAGAGCGCGTCGGCCTCCTCCAGGTAGTGCGTCGTCAGCAGCACGCTGGTCCCCTGCTTGCGCAGCGCCCGCACCTCGTCCCAGAGGTTGGCCCGGTTCTGCGGGTCGAGGCCGGTGGTCGGCTCGTCGAGGAAGAACAGCGGCGGCCGGTTCACGAGCCCGATGGCGAGGGCGAACCGCCGCTTCTGACCTCCGGAGAGGGTCTTGATCGGCCGGTCGGCGAACTCGGTCAGGCTGAACGCGGTGAGCAGTTCCTCGCTGCGGGTCTCCGCCTGCTTGCGGGACATTCCGCCGATCCGCGCGGCGAGGATGATCCCCTCGCGTCCCGGGGAGTTCTCATCGACGCCGCCGGCCTGGCCCACGTAGCCGATGTTCTCCCGCACCTTGCCCGGGTCCCTGGTCACGTCGTGGCCCGCGACGATCGCGGTCCCCGAGGTGGGCGGGATGAGGGTGGCGAGCATCCTGATCGTGGTGGTCTTGCCCGCACCGTTCGGGCCGAGCACGGCGAAGATCTGGCCCGCCTCGACTTCCAGGTCGACGCCTTTGACCGCTTCGACCTGCTCGGTCTTGCCGCGGCCCCGTTTGGCGGTGAACGTCTTGCGCAACCCGTGCGCTTCGATGATCACGTCTTCCTCTCCGTTCTGAGAGCCCTCGTGCCGTCAGTCGCCACGGACGCCGAGGGGGTGGATGGACGGTGGCCGGCGCCCTGGTGTGGGCGAGGGCGGGCCGGCCGTGCCAAGTCTGGATCCTCCGGCACGGGAAGAGTCAACCGATTTACGGCCGGATCCGTCCTTGGAATCGTTCATGCGGTCCGTACGACAGCGGACACGCCTGCCCGTGGGCGGTGGTCGTGTTAAGTCACGCTGACCGATGCCGCCTCCCCCATGATCCGTCTACCGTCGACGACGCCCGCCCTTCCCGACGGGCCCAGGCGCGGCTCGGCCCCGAGGTGGCGATCGTCTCCGCCGATCCGCCCCGGTAGGGCCGGTCGACACGGGACCTTTCCCCACCATGTGACGATCTCGACATTCCCCACGCATCAGGAGAAGCATGTTGTTCCGCCCTGCGACCGAGGCCGACCTCGATCGCGTCGTCGCCTTCACGGTCGACGAACCCATCAGCTGGATCCCCGCCGACCGCTATCTGGCCGAACTGGCCGAGAGGATGTACCGCCCCGAGTGGACCTGGATCGCCGAGGACGGCGACCGGATCGTGGGCCGTGCGCTGTGGTGGGGGCAGGCGACGAGCGAGCATCCGGCGCCCTGGACTGCCTCCACGTCGAGGCCTCGGTCGCCGACCGCGCCGCCTTGGCGGCCGGACTGCTCGGCGCGGGCCTGCGGGCCTTCCACGAGCAGGGCGCGCAGAAGCCGCCGATCTACAACCTGACGTTGCCGAACGGCTGGCGCGAGGATCCGGCCGTCTCCGCCGCGCTGTCCTGGCGACGGTCCGCGTCCCTGGCGGCGGGGCTCACCGACGAGGTGGAGCGGCTGCGCCTGGAGTGGACACCCGCGGCCGGCGTCCCGGCCTCGAGCGGCAGGCTCACCTTCGCCGAAGCCTCCGACGAGGAGTTCCTCGAGATGTTCAGGCGGATCGCACAGGGCAGCCTGGACAATGAGACCCGCAGGAACCTGACCGCCATGGGGGTCGAGGCCACGGCCCGCGAGGAGATGGACTTCTACCTCGGCTGCCCGGGCGAGCGCTCATGGTGGCGGCTCGCCCGCACCGCCGACGGGCAGGTCGCGGGGCTGGCGATCCCGTCCGCGACCCCGTACAACCGCAATGTCGGCTACCTCGGCGTGGTCCCGGAGTTGCGCGGCCGTGGATACGTCGACGACGTGCTGGCCGAGATCACCCGCTTCCAGGCGGAGGCAGGGGCGGAGCTCATCACGGCGACCACGGACACGTGCAACGCGCCGATGGCGGCCGCCTTCGCCCGAGCGGGCTACCACACCGCGCAGATCAGGATGGTGTACTCAGCACCGTCATGAGCTCGCCGCGGGAGCTGACGCCGAGCTTGGGGAAGGCCCGGTAGAGGTGGTGACCGACGGTGCGGGGGCTCAGGAACAGCTGTGAGGCGATCTCCCGGTTGGTCGCGCCGGTTGCGGCCAGGCGTACGACTTCGCGCTCCTGTGGGCTCAGCCGGCCGATGCGCCCGGCCGCGAGATCGGCCGTGTTCACGGCCTCGCCCGTGGCCTGCAGTTCGGCCCGGGCGCGGCGGGCCCACGGCCGGGCGCCGAGCCGTTCGAACGTCTCCAGTGCCTCGCGCAGATGACGGCGCGCGTCGGTCCTGCGGCGCATGCGGCGCAGCCATTCGCCGTAGAGCAGTTCGGTGCGAGCCCGGTCGAAGCCGATGCCGCCCTCGTGCGACTGGACGGCCGCCGCGAAGTGGAGTTCCGCCTCCTCGTCCGGGCCGATCAGGGCTCGGCAGCGGCGGGCGAGGGCGGCGATCGGCGGCCGGCCGGCGGTTCGCGCCCATTCCTCCAGCAGACGCGCGGGCTCGCGCGCCCGTTCCGGCCGCCCGGCGCGGACGGCCGCCTCGACCAGATCGGGGACCAGGAACATGGCCGGCAGAGGGTGGCCGACCTGTCTCCCGGCCGACTCCAGGTGCACCAGCGCCGCCTCAGCTCTGCCCGCCCCGAGTTCCAGCAGGCCGAGCGCCCACAGAGCGTCGGCCGCGCCCCTGCCGACCTCGTGGCCGCGCGTGTAGGCCAGGGCGTGTTCTCCCAGGTCGCGGGCTTGTTCCTCATCACCACGCACGGCGGCCAGCATGGCCGTCACGGTGCGCAGATAGGCGGCTCGGTGCGCCAGGTTGCAGTAGTCCGCGAGCCGCAGCCCTTCGGCGGCGTGCGCGGCGGCTTCGTCGTGGCGGCCGAGAGCCAGTTCCACCTGGGCGAGCAGATGAAGCGCCGTGGGCAGCCATCCGCCGATGCCATGCTCGCGGCAGTGCGCGGCAGCGGCGGCGGCGAGCTCGTGCGCGGTCTCGTGATCGGCGACCAGATGGCAGTAGCCGGCGGCCAGCAGCAGGTCCATGAACGCGGCCTCCGGCTCGCGGACGGCTCGCACGAGGTCGCCTAGCGCCTCCAGACCACCCGGCAGGTCGCCGCCGAACAGCCGGGCCGGCACGTCCATGACCAGGCCACCCTGCCCTCGGGCGGCGATGTCGGCGATCAGGCCGGCGTCTCCGGAGGACAAGGCCGAGTGCAGCGCGTCGCCCAGCAGCGAAGGCAACTTGTCGGGCCGGTCGGCGCCGATCAGGTCCGCGCATTCGAGCAGGATGCGGCTGGAGGCGGCGGGCCTGCCGTACCCGAGTTCGACGATGGCCCGCGCCCGGGCGAAGTCGGCCGCCACGCCCGCGTCCTGGATCGGATCCGTCACCAGCGCCGTCAGGTCGCCGCATCGCTCGTCCTGACCGCCGTCGGCGGCGGCCAGGGCCGCGGCGATGATCCGCCGCACCCGCGTGCCCGGGTCGGGAGTGAGCTGGGCGGCCCGCTCGTAGGCCGCCGACGCGGACGACATCGCCTGCCTGCCACCGGCCCACCGCGCGACACGTTCGAGCTCAGCGGCGACCTGTTCGTCGGGACCCGTCGCGGCGGCGGCCAGGTGCCAGGCGCGCCGGTGCGCGTGTTGGGGGGTCGTCATCGTCTCGGCCAGCGCCCTGTGCGCGGCGATGCGCCGGGCGAGCGGGGCACGCCGGTAGGCGGCGTACCTGATCAGCGGGTGGCGGAAGCGCAACGTTTCACCCGACAGGAAGACCAGCCCGGCGTGCTCAGCGGGTTCGAGGTCCGCGATCGAGACCTCGAACCGGCCGGCCGCGTCCAGCACCAGGCCGAGGTCGCCGGTGTCGTCGGCGGCAGCCACGAGCAGCATCGCCTGTGTGGCGGCGGGAAGGCGGCCGATCTGTGCCAGGAACGCGTCCTGGATCCGGCCGGAGGGCGGCGACGCGGTCTCGGGCAGCGCCAGCGGGCTCAACCGGCCGGCGCGTTGGGCCGGGGTCAGGGCGGCGGACAACTCGATGATCGCCAGTGGGTTGCCCTGCGCCTCGGCCACGATCCGGTCCAGCACATACGGGGGAAGGCCGGCGACCAGGGCCGCCGCCTCCTCCCGGTCGAGTCCCGGGAGCCGCAGAGCGGGCAGGCCCTTCACGGTGGCGTCGCGCGTGCCGTCCCGGACCGCGAAGATCATCACGACGCCTTCCGCCTGCAGCCTGCGGGCGGCGAACACCAGCGCGTCCACCGACTCGGTGTCGAGCCACTGGGCGTCGTCGACCAGGCACAACAGCCGTCCCTCACCCACGGCCTCGGCCAGCGTCGTGAGCACCGCCAGGCCGATCGTGAACCGGTCGCGCACCACACCGTCGGTGAGCCCGAACGCGGCCCGCATGGCCGCCGCCTGCGGTCCGGGGAGCCGGCCGAGGAGGTCCATCACCGGCAGGAAGAGCTGGTGCAGGCCGCCGAAGGCGAGTTCCATCTCTGACTCGATGCCCTCGACGCGGAGCACGCGGACGCCGTCCGCGCGTTCGGCGGCGTAGTCGAGCAAGGCGGTCTTCCCGATTCCCGCCTCGCCGTGGATCAGCAGCGCGCTGCTTGTGCCCGTGGCGGCGTTCGTGAGCATCTGATCAATCTGGTCACGCTCCGCGACCCGCCCCTGCAGCATCAGCACAACTTATCTATTGCTTGCACATTCCTCTCAATCGCACCCTTTCTCCCGCATCGGACACGGATTCTCGCCGCCGAACCGGGCCTGCCGACGTGCCGATAGCTTCCCTTAACTTCCCTAAACCTCCTCCGCATGGCATGCTTGAAGGGAATTCAAGGGACAAGAGGGTGTTGTGGTGTCCGACCAGCTCTATTCGGTGGACCAGGTGGCCGACCTACTGGGACTCCATGTGAAGACCGTTCGCGGCTACGTACGTGACGGCCGGTTGAAGGCGGTCCGCATCGGGGGCAGGCAGTACCGGATCGCCCGCGACGACCTCGAGGCGTTCACCGGGCATCCGGTCGCCACGCCGGCGCGGGAGGACGCGCGGCGGCACCGGCGGACCGAGGTGACCGGCATCGTGCAGATCGACGCCGTCGACCCGACCACGATGAACCGCCTGAGCACCCTGGTCACGGCTTCCGTCGCCCACCCCCATGACGGCGAACGCCTGCACATCGAGATCGTCTACGACGAAGAGAGGGCGAGCATGAAGATCATCCTTGTGGGCGATCTGAACACCACCGCCGACCTGCTCAAAATCATCAGCGTGATCGCGGACGAGCAGCCGTGAGCGCCCTCTACACCTCGGCAGAGGGCGCACGCGCCGTCGAGCGGCGTTACCGCGAGTACCTCGACGCCTGGCCGGTGCCCGGCGAGCAGTCGCGCGTCCCGACCCGCGAGGGCGAGACGTTCGTCATGTCCTGCGGGCCGCGGGACGCCCCTCCCCTGCTTCTGCTGCACGGGTCGAAGGCGAACGCGGCGATGTGGGCGGCGGACGCCGCCGTCTGGTCCGCGCACTTCCGCGTCCACGCCGTCGACATGATCGGTGAGCCGGGTCTCAGCGCGCCCTCACGGCCCGCGCTCGGGTCGGAGGCGTACGCGTCGTGGCTCGACGACGTGCTGGACGCCCTTGGCGTCGAGCGCGCGTCACTGGCCGGAGTCTCGCTCGGCGGATGGCTGGCCGTCGACTACGCGGCCCGGCGCCCCGAGCGGATCGACCGCCTGGTGCTCCTGTGCCCCGGCGGCATCGGCCGGCAGAAGTACGGCGTGCTGCTCGCGGCCGTGCCGCTCGCCCTGTTCGGGCGGCGAGGACGGCGGACCCTTATGCGGCTCGTCCTCGGCGTCCGCCCGTCCGCGGAACAGAGCACGGATCCGGAGAGCGCCCGGTCGTTCGCCGATTTCGTGATGCTCATCGACAGGCACTTCAGGCCGCGGAGGGATCGGCTCCCCGTCTTCGCCGGCGAAACGCTCCAGCGGCTGACGATGCCCGTGCTGGTGATCGTCGGCGGCAGGGACGCCCTGCTCGACTCGTACGGCACCCGCCGGCGGATGGAGCGGAACGTGCCGCACGCGACGGTCGACCTCCTGGAGGACGCCGGGCACCTCCTGCAGGGGCAGACGTCGCGGATCCTCGGGTTCCTGCGTGACACGGAGGGAGATCGCGGTCATGCCTGACACGCTGCGGCACCTCGGCGGCGTCCCCGTCCTCGTGTGCGAGCCCGAGGGGCCCGTGCTGCGCGGCGAGCGTGAGGCGCTGGACCTCATCGGAGAGGCGTTCGGCGTGGGCGCGGAATGGGTCGCGGTGCCGGCGAGCCGTCTCGGTGAGGACTTCTTCCGGCTTCGCACGCGGGTCGCCGGCGACGTCATCCAGAAGTTCGTCAACTACCGGCTCGGTCTCGCCGTCCTCGGTGACGTCACCTCGCACACGAACGAGAGCCCCGCCCTGCGCGACTTCGTCTACGAGAGCAACAGAGGCGCGCAGACGTGGTTCCTCCTCGACGCCGAGAGCCTCGCCGACCGGCTGGCGCGGACCACCGCCGCCGACGGCTCAGGAGACTGACGGGCCCGGCAGGTCTGGACGGAGACCGCGAAGCCGTCCCCCACAGTGCGTCGACTGTGGCGGGTCGAGCACGGGGGACGGCTTCGCGTCACCGCGTCACGGCGCGGCGGCTCCGGAGCGTTCTCAGACGGCCGACGCGCGGAGCGGCGCGAGGGCGCGGCTCCAGGCGACGAGCTGGTCGAGGAGGGTCGTGAGGCTGTCCTCGTGGTAGGCCGCCGGGGTGAAGATGTGGTAGTTCTCGAAGTCCGTCGCCAGCGACAGCGCCACCTGCGCGCGCACGTCCGCGACCTGCAACTCGGCCATGATCAGGCGAAGGTGCTCCACCGCCCGGGCACCGCCGACGGAGCCGTAGCTGACGAAGCCGGCCGCCTTGTTATTCCACTCGCCGTACAGGAAGTCGATGGCGTTCTTCAGCGCGCCTGACGTGGAGTGGTTGTACTCCGGCGTCACGAAGACATAGCCGTCGAACTCAGCGATCTTCGCAGCCCACGCATGGGTGTGCGGCTGCGAGTACTGGCCCATCGACGGGGGGACGGCCTCGTCCAGGTGGGGCAGGTTGTAGTCCTTCAGGTCGACAAGCTCGAACTCGGCGTCGCTGCGCTTGCTCGCCAGCTCGAGGACCCACTTGGCGACGGCCTCGCCGTTGCGGCCCGGCCGGGTGCTTCCGAGAATGATCGCGATCTTGGTCACGGGAAACTGCACTTTCTTTGAGATCGGGACAGTGCGCCCGCCCAGGGGAAACAAAAGGGCAGCTCAGGGCGCCACGCCCAAAATAGTTGCTGAGCGGAACAAACAGTAGCACCGGTTGTTGCTTCGTCAAGTAAATAGGTCGTTGATTAGGCAAGGAAGTAGACTGGCCCCCGTGGCAGCCACACACCTCCAGCCCCTGTCGGCCGACGAAGAGGCCGCCTGGCGGGCTCTGGCTCATGCGCTCATCGTCCTGCCGCGCGCCCTGGACGCCGAACTCGTCGCCGGTCACGGCATGAGCCTGAGCGAGTACGGCGTCCTGGTCCAGCTCTCCGAGGTGCCCCACCGGCAGCTCAGGATGAGCGAGCTGGCGTCGATGAGCAGTTTCACCCCCGCCGGCATGACGCGCATCGTCGACCGGCTCGTCGCCCAGGGCTTCGTCGAACGCCGCAAGTGCGCGGCGGACGGCAGGGGGTCGTTCGCGGTGCTCACCGATGCCGGTTTCCGCCACCTCGAGACCGCCTACCCCGCCCATCTCGCGAGCGTTCGCCGGCACGTCATGGACCACATCGACCCGGGCGATCTCGACGCGTTCATGCGCATCATGTCCAAGGTGAGCGAGTCGGCATGCCGAGGGTGAGCGAGCCGGCCGCGGCCTGACCCGGCCCCGTCACATCCCGTCGTCGACGCCCTGGCCCGCCGGTTCGCCCGTGCCCGCTTTCATCAGAGCGCACCGGTCGAACGCCAGGCAGCCGCAGCTCGCGCACCCTCCGAACACCTCGCGGGCGCGCCGCAACCTCGAGAGCCTGTCGTCGAGATGCGTGCTCCAGCAGCGCGCGGCCCTGATCCAGAACTCCCTGGTCGGGGCGGCGCCTTCGGGCAGGATCCCGAGGACCTCCCCGATCATCGCGACGGGCACGCCCGCGTTCCTCGAAGCCCGGATGAACGCGACCTTGCCCACCGCGGCATGGCCGTACCTGCGCTGGTTCCCGGGAGTGCGGCGGCTGCGGAGCAGCCCCTGCCGCTCGTAGAACCGCAGCGCCGTGGCCGGCACACCGCTGCGCTCGGCCAGCTCGCCGATCGTCAGCTCGTCGGCCTCTCTCGGTGACACGCGATCACCCTAGCTTGACTTACACCATTGTTTAAGTCCGAGCCTTTCCCCTGAGGCGCCCGCGCGGGTTCCTCGCGCCGGTCATGCGGGCCGGCGGTCTGCGACATCGAGGGGATGTTCATGTCTGGTTCTCTGGTGATCGGCGCGACCGGCAACGTCGGGCGGCACGTCGTCTCCCATCTGCTGGACGGCGGGGCCGACGTGCGGGCCCTGGCCCGCAGGCCGGCGGCCGGCCTGCTGCCCGAGGGTGTGCACGTCGTGCAGGGCGACCTCACCGACGCGGGCACGCTCGACGCGGCGCTGGACGGAGTGACGAAGGTCTTCCTGCTCTGGCCCTTCCTGTCCGCCGACGCGGCGCCCGCGGTCGTGGACGCGCTCGCCGGGCACGCCCGCCAGGTCGTCTACCTGTCCGCGATGTCGGTCCGCGATGATCTGAAGCCGGAGGAGAACGGGTTCTGGGGCGAGGTCGAGCACCTCATCGAGCGCTCGGCGCTCGACTGGACCTTCCTGCGGGTCGGCGGCCTCGCGGCCAACACACTCGGATGGGCGGACCAGATCCGCACGGAAGGCGTCGTGCGATGGCCGTACGGCGCGGCTGCCCGGTCCCTCATCCACGAGCGGGACGTCGCGGCCGTGGCGGCGCGGGCCCTCCTCGAGGACGGGCACACGGGCGCGAAGTACGTCCTCACCGGGCCGGAGGCGGTCACTCAGGCGGACCAGGCGCGCCTGATCGGCGAGGCGATCGGCCGGCCCGTGCGCTGGGAAGAGCTGCCTCCGGAGTCGGCACGGGAGCAGTTGCTCGCCTCGTGGGGCGATCCCGCCTTCGTCGACGGCGCGCTGGGTTACTGGGCCACGCTCGCCGACCGGCCGGAGCCGGTGACGCACACGGTGGAACAGGTCACGGGCGTACCCGCGCGCACGTTCGGCGAATGGGCGCGGGAGCACGCCGGTGTCTTCTCCCCCGCGGCTCGGAGCTCACGCGCATAGGCCGATCTCCGGGTGGCCTTCTGCGCGTGTCTCAGGCGTCGGCGTCGGCCGGACGCACCGAGGCCGACCAGCGCTGCTCGATCCGGCCGAACCGCCAGACGGCCAGCGCGACGACCCAGGTGAGCACGAACAGCGCCACGATCCCGTAGCCGACGTAGTTGAGGTCGAGACCGGCGATCGCCGCCAGCGGGCCGGTCTCGATCCCGAGCTTGTCCGCGAGCAGTCCGAGCAGTTCGACGGCTCCGACGATGACCGCGACCGCCACCGACAGCGCCGTGATCGTGATGTTGTAGTAGACCTTGCGCACCGGCTTGGAGAAGGCCCAGCCGTACGCGAAGTTCATGAAGCAGCCGTCGATGGAGTCCAGCAGGCTCATCCCCGCGGCGAACAGCACGGGCAGGGTGAGCACGGCGTACCAGGGCAGGTTGAACACCGCCGCGCCGCCCGCCAGGACCAGCAGGGACACCTCCGTGGCCGTGTCGAATCCCAGGCCGAACAGCAGTCCGATCGGATACATGTGCCAGGGCTTGCGTACCGCCTTGGTGGCGCCCGACAGGATCCGGTTCATGAAGCCGCGCTTGTTGAGCTGCTCCTCCAGCGCGGCCTCGTCGAAGGCTCCCCGGCGCATCTGACGGAAGACCTTGAGGATGCCCCACAGGACGATCATGTTGATCAGCGCGATGATCACGAGGAAGACGCCGGACACGAGCGTTCCGATGAGCCCGGTCACGCTCTGCAGGGTGGACGACTCGCTCTCGACCTGCCCCGCGAGGGTCCGCACGCCCAGGCTGAGGAGCAGGCACAGGCCGAACACTATCGACGAGTGGCCGAGAGAGAACCAGAACCCCACGGAGAGCGGGCGCTGACCGTCGGCCATCAGCTTCCTGGTCGTGTTGTCGATGGCCGCGATGTGGTCGGCGTCGAACGCGTGCCGCATGCCCAGGGTGTACGCCGTGACGCCCAGGCCCACGGTGAAGGCGCCGGACGTCCCGAGCTGGTAGTGCCGCGGGGCGATCAGGGCGAGGAGGGAGAACCAGCCGGCGATGTGCAGGGCGATGACGAAGGCCGCCATCCCCCCGAGCCGGATCCACTCCTCGCGCGACATCCCCGACATTCGGCGCCGTACCGCGGCCGCCGGACTTCCCATCCGAGCCCCCCTTAGGACATTCCGGATATTAGGGATATTGCGAGCCCTTTGCAATTGGGAAGTGTCGGCGAAGGGGGACTCCGATCACCAGGCGCCCGCCGGGGAACCGAAGAAATCACGCAGCGGCCGGGCCACGACGAGGGGGTCGTCGTCCGGCGCCGAGTGTCCGACGCCCGGCAGGGTGATGCTCCTCGCCTGCGGCAACACGGCGGCGAGTCGCTTCAGGGCGCCGTCGAAGTAAGCGGGGCTCCGCGTTCCGCCGAGCAGCAGCACGCGCGCCGGCAGCGTCGCGTATTCCTCGACGGTGTCGGCCACTTCTGTGATGATGCGCACGTCGTAGTGTTGCGTGGGGATCAGTTCTGCGATGGGGACGTCATCCTCTGGAAGGTCCCGCTGGAGGCGCGAGCCGATCGCCATGAGGGGCACGAGCACGAACCGCGGGACACGACCGAACACCGGCTCGGCCCCCAGCCCCTTCATCGCCGTGACCAGCGCAGAGCCGATCCTGCCCGTGGCGATCTCACGGTCGTAGCGCGGCACCCACTCCAGCGGCACCGAGCCGTCGAGGGACAACGGCGGCTCGTAGAGGGCCAGCCGGTCGATCGCGGGGGTGACGAGGGCCGCGCGCAGCGCGACGAGCGCACCCGAACTCAGGCCGAAGACCCGGGTGGCACCGGTCGCCGCGACGAGGGCCTGCAGGTCTTCGACCTCACGCACGACGCCGAAGTCGTCACCGTGAGGTCCGCTGAGCCCGCGTCCTCGCCGGTCGGGCACATGGACGGTGAACTCGGCCGAGAGCGCCCCTGCGAGTTCCATCAGGTGCTGCGCCGCCAGCATCCCGCCGTGCAGGAAGATCAGGCCGGGGCCGTGGCCGACCTGACGGTAGCCGACCGTCGTGCCGTCAGCGGAGCGAACCTGACCTGTGACGTATCCGGGCACCCGCATCGCCTCCATCTACGTGACCGATGCGGCGACCTCGTCGACCACTCATATCGCCGCACGTGAACAACGTTCACGTGTACATTGTTCACGTAGGCGGAGCCGGACTGTCAACCCGTCCAGGAGGGTCCAGTGGGAGAGCGGCAGGCCCAGGTCCTTCAGGCGGCGATCGAGTTGCTCGACGAGGTCGGCCTGGACGGTCTGACCATGCGGGTGCTGGCGAGCAGGCTGGGGGTCCGCGCGGGCGCGCTGTACCGGCACTACCCCAGCAAGCAGGCCCTGCTTGACGCGATGGTCGCGCACCTCGCCACTCCACCGGCCGGCCCGCCTGCTCCCGACCGCCCCTGGGACGAGCGGCTGCGCGACGTCGCGATGGGCATGCGCGAGGTCAGGCTGGCCCATCTCGACGGCGCGCGGCTCATGTCCACCTTCCACCATCCGGGCGGCGACGCCGTCGCCGGCTTCCACGGCCTGGTCGGCGTCCTGGTCACCGCCGGCCTCCCCGCCGACGGTGCCCTCGTCGCCGTCGACACCGTCGTGGCCTACGTCAACGGCTACACGATCGAGGAACAGGCCCGGGAAGACGTCGCCGGTGCCCGGTCCCGAGAGCAACGCGACCGCGCCTTCGGCGACGGCCTCGAACTGATCATCTCGGGCGTCCGGGGATCCCTGCGAGATCAGCCCGGACCAGCCGGATCCGGACGCGGCGCGTGACTTGTCGAGCCTGGCCGCCTGAGCGATCAGGTGGTGCCGCTCCGCTTCGCCGGTGGTCCTGGCAGCGGCTGCGCGGCAGTTCGCCGCGGCGGCCTACCCATGCTGATCGCCGACCGTGCGCCGTCCGGCGACTCGGCGTTCCACCATCAGGTCCTCGACGGCTCTAGGGATGGTGGTTTCGAAGTCCAGCAGCTTCGCCCAGTCCGGCTCAACGGTGATGAGGACCATCTGGTCGTACAGGGACCGCACCCCCTGCTCCCAGCCCGCGAAGTGCTCGGCCGGGACCACCTTCCTGGACGCTTCGACGTACGAATCCGGCACCCCGTCAACCAACTCGACCCGTGCCGCGCCACGGATCAGCAGCACCCGTGGCGGCCACTCGTCCTGGGTGTCGATGGTGAGGGCCACCCTCGGATTCCGCCGCAGCGCCCGAACCTTCGCCGATTTCGGCACGGTGGCCATGACCACCTGCTCGCCGGTCCACCAAAACCCGATCGGAATCGCCCGCGGCGCACCGTCGACGCCGACGTAGGCCAGCCGCGCGGGGATCGACGACCCCAGCAACTTTCGCGATATCGGCTTGGCCAGCACCTCGGCGACGTCTCGGCGATCCATGTCCATCTCCCTCGTCGGTTGACACGCCCACTCGGCGCGTTCATGAGTTGGACGGAGCCGCCCGCGCGTTCTCGACATGTTCCGGTATCCGTGCGGAGGACTTCGGAGTCACCGAAGGGTGGACTGCAGGGGCGGCGCGACCGCATCCGGTTTCGCGCGGACGGGAGGATGCGGTCTTGCGCGGTCCGGGAGGCATCCGGTTTCGCGCGGACGGGAGGATGCGGTCTTGCGCGGCGCTTGAGGCATCCGGTTTCTGACGGGCGGGACCTTAGAAGCCGTGCCGGCGGTCGCCCAGCACGATCGCGCTGACCTCGCGTTCCATCGCCGCGGAGAAGGGCGACCTGCGGGTGGCCACGGCCCGGCGCGTGTCCTCGGCGACCAGGTCGGCGTTGATCGCCGCGGCGGCCCGCACGCCCGCGGCGGCGGCGCCGACGACCTGCTCCATCAGGTTGGCCACGTTGCCCGCCACCCACACCCCGGGCACGTCGGTCGCCCCTGAGGGATCGGCGGCGATGTAACTGCCGATCACATGACCGCCTGCCTCCTGGTCGGTCGGCTTGAGCCCCAGCCCGCCGAGGATCTCGGCTCTGGCGGTGAAACGCGGGGTCGTCGCCAGGGCGCTGCGGGGGACCACCCTGCCGTCCGCCAGCCGTACGCCGGCGAGCCTGCCGTCCGCGGCTTCCAGCCCGGTCACCGGTCCGTCCACCACCGCGATGCCGCGGGCGGCCAGTTGCTCCCGTTCGTCCTCGGTCGGGGTGGGCGCCGTGTGCAGGAAGAGGGTCACGTCCTCGCTCCACTGCCGCCACAACAGCGCCTGGTGCACCGCCAGCGGACCGGTGCCGAGGACGCCGATCGGCTGGTCGCGCACCTCCCAGCCGTGGCAGTACGGGCAGTGGAGCACGTCGCGTCCCCACAGCTCCGCGAGCCCCGGCACGTCGGGCAGCTCGTCGACCAGGCCGGTGGTCACCAGCAGCCGGTCCGCCGCCACCCTGGATCCGTCTTCGAGCGTGAGGAGGAAGCCTCCGGCGTCCCGGCGTTCAGCCGTCGCCACGCGGCCCGTCACGATCTCACCGCCGTAGCCGATCACCTCGGCGCGGCCGGACGCGAGCAGTTGCGCGGGCGGCATCCCGTCGCGCGACAGGTAGCCGTGCACCTGGGCGGCGGGCGCGTTGCGCGGCCGCCCGTCGTCGATCACCAGCACCGAGCGACGTGCCCGCGCCAGGGTCAGGGCCCCGCTGAGGCCGGCTGCTCCCCCGCCGACGACCACGACGTCATGGCGCCGTGGCGTACCGGTGCGGGGGGCGTTTTCTTCTGGGGTCATGAGTGGTACCTCCGTTCGTCAGCCGAAATGCTCGGCCCTCACGAACCCCCCTGACAAAATTTGTTGCCACCTCAGCAACTCCCCCCTTGGCGTGATCATGCACGGATTCGGAGAAGGGCTCGGCGACCTGCGCGTATCCGTCCCGTGATCATGCACGGACTCGCGCCACCCCTCGCCGACCTCCCCCTCCCCTTGGCGTGATCATGCTCGGATTCGGAGAAGGGCCTGCCGACGTGCGCGTATCCGTCCCGTGATCATGCATGGACTCGCGCCACCCCTCGCCGACCTGCGCTCTTCGAGTTCATGATCATGCAGGCACTCGTCGCCGATACCCGCCCATCGATCACCGGCCTGCGACAGGCCCCTCGTACGGCGAACAGGCCGCCTGGCGAGCGTGCATGATCACCAGAGGCGTCTTCCCAGGCCCGGGCATCATTCAACGAACTTGCGCATGATCACGAACCGGGAATGCCCAGGCCGGCAGGGCCTCCACCGAATCCGTGCATGATCACGCGCAAGGGATGGTGCCATGGTGGTGTCATGATGGCGCCATTGAGGGCTATCAATGACGCCATCGGTGTGTCATCATGACGTCATGGACCTCACGCCCTACGTCGACAACCTCCGGCACGAGCTCGCGGTCGCCGCGGCGGCGGGCGGCGACGACGCCCGCGCCCTGGCCGAGCGGCTCACCGCACCTCTGGAGTCCGCCGTCCGGCTCACGCTGCTCGGCGCCCTGACCGCCGCCATGGACCAGGTGACCCGTGATCTGGCGCCGGGCTCGGTCGACGTACGGCTGCGCGGTCTCGACCCCGAGTTCGTGGTGACGCAGCCGCCGTCGCAGGAGCCGCACATGAGATCCGGAGAGTACGACGGCGCGCCTGTCAGTGCGCGGCCCATCGTCCCTCCCGCTCCCGCGGACGGCGACGACGGCACGGCCGCCCGGATCAACTTCCGCCTCCCCGCTCATCTCAAGGCCCGCGTCGAAGACGCCGCAGGACAGGAAGGGCTCTCGGTCAACGCCTGGCTGGTGCGGGCCGTCGCCACCGCGCTGGAGCCCGGTGAGGGCGCTCCTCCGGCCGGGCGGAACCGCAGAGGTCACCAGAGCTACACAGGCTGGGTCCGCTGACCGGTACCCGCCACTAGTCATCCACCCGCTCCACCAGCGGGAACGCACACCACAGTCATGAGGACGGCACCGCCATGCCCATTTTCGACACCCCCGAACCGATCTCCGTCATCCTCGAGTTCGATATCGGATCCGCCCGGATCGTGGCCGGCGACCGCACCGACACGGTCGTCGAGGTGCTGCCGACCGACGGCGCCAACGACGACGACGTGCGGGCCGCGCAGCAGACCAAGGTCACCTGCTCGGGAGGCACCCTGCTGGTCAAGGGGCCGAGGAAGCGCTCACTGTTCGGCATGAGCGGCTCGCTCGACATCAGTGTCGAGGTGCCCGCGGGCTCGGACGTGCGGGGCACCGCCGCTTTGGCCGACTTCGTCTGCGACGGTCGTCTCGGCGATTGCAGGATCAAGACCGCGGTCGGCGACATCCAGGTCGACCAGGCGAAGACCGCACACCTGAAGACCGACCACGGAGAGGTCCGCGTCGACCGCGTGGCGGGCGACGCCGAGATCGCCGGGGTGGGCAGGATCGACGTCGGCGGCATCGGCGGCAGAGCGACGCTCAAGAACTCCAACGGCGAGACCACGGTCGGCGAGGTCGCGGGCGAGTTGGAGGCCACCTCGTCCAACGGCCGGGTCAACGTCGGCGTCGCGCGCGCCGGAGTCGAGGTCAGGGCCGCCAGCGGGGGCATCCGGGTCGGCGAGGTGGCACGCGGCCGGGTCATGCTGCAGACCGCGCTCGGCGACGTCGAGGTCGGCATCCGTGAGTCCACCGCCGCCTGGCTCGACGTGAACACCCGCATCGGCCGGGTGCGCAACTCTCTCGGCCCCTCCGAAGGGCCCGAGGCGTCCGACGAGACCGTCGAGATCCGCGCCCGCACGGGGCTCGGCGACATCGTGATCCGCCGCTCCTGATCGCACCCACCGCAGAGCGCTCCCGACCCGAACGTCACCGAACCCCACCGGCGCAGCAGCACGCTCTGACCCGCCCACGCAGAAAGGCACGCGATCTCCATGACTCCATCCACGGCGACCGCCGTCGCATCGGCGATCACCACCACCGGGTTGTCCAAGTCCTTCGGTGACAAGGTGGTGCTCGCCGGCATCGACCTGCGCATCCCCGAAGGCTCGATCTTCGCCCTGCTCGGGCCCAACGGCGCGGGCAAGACGACCACCGTGCAGATCCTGTCCACCCTCATCTCCGCCGACGCGGGCACGGCGTACGTCGCGGGGCACGACCTGACCCGCGAGCCCGGGGCCGTGCGCGCCGCGATCGGCGTGACCGGCCAGTTCTCGGCGGTGGACGGCCTGCTCACCGCCCAGGAGAACATGATCCTCATGGCGGACCTCAACCATCTGAACCGCGCCGAAGGCCGCCGTCGCGCCGCCGGCCTGCTGGACCGCTTCGAACTGACGGAGGCGGCCGCCAAGCCCGTGTCCACCCTCTCCGGCGGCATGCGGCGCAAGCTCGACCTCGCGATGACGCTGATGGGCGATCCGCGCATCATCTTCCTCGACGAGCCGACCACCGGGCTCGACCCGCGCAGCCGGCGAACCATGTGGCAGATCATCCGGGGGCTCGCCGCCGACGGTGTCACGATCTTCCTGACGACGCAGTACCTGGACGAGGCCGACCAATTGGCCGACCGCATCGCCGTCCTCGACCACGGAAAGCTGGTAGCGGAAGGCACGCCGGAAGAGCTGAAGCGCCGCATCCCCGGCGGCCACATCCGCCTCCAGTTCGCCGACGCCGACGCACTCGAATCAGCCGCCGCCCTGTTCGGCTCCGTGACCCGCGACGACGAGGCGCTCACCTTGAACGTCCCCGGCGACGGCGGCGTCCCCGCCCTGCGCTCCGTCCTCGACACCCTCGACCGCGCGTCGATCAAGGCGGAGGCGCTCACGGTGCACACGCCCGATCTCGACGACGTGTTCCTCACCCTGACCGGCAGGTCCCGTTCCGGCGACGACGCCGGCTCCCCGAAGGAGAGCACCCGATGACCAGCCTGTCCTACGCCGTCGGCGACTCCATGACGATGTTGCGGCGCAACCTGAAGCACGCCCAGCGCTACCCGGGGCTCACGTTGTCGGTCGCCGCGACGCCCGTCGTGATCCTTCTTCTGTTCAACTACGTCTTCGGCGGTGCCCTGACCGCCGGAATCAGCGGCATGTCCGCCGGAGGCGGGAAGTACATCGACTACATCACCCCCGGGATGATCCTGTTGACCGCGACCGCCGGCGCCCTGGTCACCGCGGTCAGCGTCTGCGTCGACATGACCGAGGGCATCGTCAACCGGTTCCGCACAATGGCGATCTCCCGGGCGTCCTTCCTGACCGGGCATGTGGTCGGCAGTGTGATCCAGACGATGGCCAGCATCGTGCTCGTCATCGGCGTCGCGCTGCTCATGGGGTTCAGGCCCACCGCCACCTTCCTCGAGTGGGTCGCCGCCGTCGGCGTCCTCACGCTGCTCACCGTGGCGCTCACCTGGCTGGCGGCGGGAATCGGGCTGGTGGCCAAGAGTCCCGAGTCCGCCAGCAACATCCCCCTTCCGCTGCAGTTCCTCCCCTTCATCGGCAGCGCCATCGTCCCCACGGAGTCCATGCCCACCGGGATGCGCTGGTTCGCGGAGTACCAGCCCTTCACGCCGATCATCGAGACGCTGCGGGGCCTGCTGCTCGGCACCCCGGTCGGCGACAGCGCGATCATCGCCCTGGCCTGGTGCGCCGGGCTCAGCCTGGTCGGCTATGTGTGGGCGCGGACCACGTTCAACCGCGACGCCAACCGCTGAAACACCCGAGATCCGAAATCTTCGCCGGCTACGGCTTGCCCGATAGTCAATCTATCGGTATATATCGATCACATGATCCGATTGACACGGGAGCTCACGTGACCACGCTCGAGCGGCGTTACAGGAAGCTGATGGCGTGGTATCCGAAGGAGCACCGCACCCGGCACGAGGCGGAGATGATCACGGTCCTGCTCGCGGGGGCGACCCCCGGGCAGGAGCGGCCGACCCTCCGCGAGATGTCCGACCTGATGCGGGGAGGCCTGTCGATCAGGCTGGGCCGTGCGGCCGCGGCCGTCTCGCCGAGCTCGCGCCGGCACTGGCATGACGCCGTCGGCGTCGCGGCGCTCGTCGCACCGGCCGCGCTCTTCCTCGCCACCCTGATCCGGCCCGCGGGATACGCCTGGCGGCACAGTTTCGACGCCGCACTGCAAACGCTCCCGTACGCGCTGCCGTACGGCCTGATCGTGTTGCTGGTCTGCCTCAGGCGCAGAACGGCCGCCGTGGCCTGCGCCTGGGCCTGGACCTTGTTCACCGGGTTGATGGCGCTCAAGCAGCACGCGGACATGTTCGCCGAGTACGGCACGTCCTGGACGGCCGCCGACGTCGGGATGGGCGTGCTGCGCGCCGGGATGTGCGCCGCCATGCTGACCTTCGCGCCCTCGCCAGGACCGCCGCCCCTGAGTGACCGCTCGCCCGGGCCGGCCTCCCTGTACGGCCGGCGGCTGCTGGGCTGGTCGGTCGCCGTGTTCGCCACCACTGTCGCCGGCCTGCAGATCTCGAGCGGCTCAGGGAGTCCCCTCCCCGTTCTCGTGCCGGTTCTGGTCGTCACCACGGCCGCTGTGAAGACGCTGCGCTCGCCCGTCGGACGTCGCGCGATCGTCACCCTGCTGCCACTCCTGTGCGCGTGCTTTCCGCCGCCGTGGCTCGGGGATCCGGCCCGGCTGACGACGCTGACCGTGCTCTCGGCCGCGGTGCTGACCGTCGCCGCATGGCTGGCGAGGACCGAAGGCAGGGACCAGCTCAGGCCCGCGGACTTGCAGTGACCACTGTGGGCGCTTGAGCGGAAGGAGGGGCCACTCGTCCGAGTGGCCCCTCCGCTGCGCGCCGGTGCGCGGCTAGACTTTCGGGTCGGCAGTTCAACCGTGCTCTGCTGTAGCGGACGCGGCCTCGGGAGGGTGTTCCAGCACCCTCCCGGGGGTCCGTCCAACCGGACGGCGCCTACTCGCAGTAGACACGCACTTTGGCATCGAGCTGGTCGACCTCCACGGTCATCTCGTCGAGGTGCTCCACGAGCGCCTCGAGGTGTTCGGGCTTGAGCTGCGTCAGGTCGAACGGCACGCCCGCCTTGTTCAGTTCGGCGTTGGCCTTGACCAGTGCCTGCGGCGGGATCAGGGCCGCCAGCCGTACGCCGGCCCGCAGGAGCTGCAGCGGCACCCGCACGTTGACCCGTGTCGGCTCGTCGTTCTCGAGGGCGTCCACCTCCACCCGCAGGTACTTCGCCTTGCCCTTCGGCCGGGTGTCGAGGCTCGACGCCGCCGGCGGCTGGTCCCGCTCGAGCGCGGAGATGAGCTGCTCCGCCTCCTCTGGGGTGATCTTGCCCTCGGCCAGCATGTCGAGGATGTCCTTGCGCTGTTCGTTCATCGGAACCTCTCTCATCGGATGGTTACGAGCACAGCCGTACGGCCCTGCTCGATGTCGACCCGGGTGCCGGGCGACGCGGAGACGATGCGCCAGCCGGTGCCGAGTGCCCGCACCACACTGACGCGGTACAGGAGGCAGGCAACGGCCACCCCCACTACGGCCAGGACCGCGACCGGTGAGAACACGACCACCACGGGGAGCACCGGGACCCAGATCCGGATGGGACGACCGTCCGGGCGCTTAACCCTCACGGTCACCAGCTGCGGCATCACGTCCTGCCCTCCAATTCGGACAGCGCCTGCTGTGCGGTGATCTCGCCGCGGCGCAACCGATCGATGACGTCGGCCCGCGACGGCGCCGGATCGGTCTCGACGAACTCGAGCATCTGCGTGATCCGGTTCAGTCGCGATTTGATCGTCGGGTAGCTCACCCCGAAGATCCGCTCCATCTCCTTGATGGAACCGTGGCACCGCACGAACGCCGTGACGAAGACCTGGTCCTCGACGTTGAGCTGAGCCAGTTGCGGTAGTTCGAACTCGCCCTCGATCGCGACGCCGCCGCCTGCCAGGCGCACCCGCTCGACGACGAACGGCCGACCCCGGGTCAGGTTCGTGAGCTCCTGCCAGTCCATCGCCTGATCTGTCATATCTAAAGTTGTACCCGCCGAACTTTCAATTTTCAAGAAGTTGATCTTGATTTTCTTTAAATGGCACGCCAATCGGGTTCTTGCCGGCCCGCCGACCACCCTTCCGGCCGTGGGCGCGGGCGATCAGGGATCGGGTGACGGGTTGGCCGGTCGCGCGCTGGTGCCAGATCGCGGCGGTCAGGGCGAGGACACGATGCCGCGGACGGCGAGGCCCGGCCGGGATGCGTCCGCCGCGGACTTCGACGTCGAGCAGGCCCTTGCGGGCGTCGATGACCGGCTCGATGGGCCGGCGAATCGCTTGAGCCGCTACTCGCCGGTGCGAGGTGGGCGGTCGCTGTATGCGGAGCGCACCAGCCGTACGCCTCGTTCGACCGCACGGCGGCACGAAGGCGCTTGCCGAAGCCGGATTCCCAGGAGGCGGCCCGAACGGCTCAGGACTTACTCGTCCGGCTCCTCACGCCAGATGGGTGGCGGCGATCGTGCGCGCGACGCGTTCGAGAAGCGGTCCCGCCTCGTCGATGCACCGCTTGACGTCGGGCTCGATGTCGGTCAGGGCGTAGGCCGCACCGATCCCCGCCGACCGGAGCTCGGCGTCGCCGATCGACCTGCGCCCGCAGACGGCCACGACGGGCACGCCGTGCTTGGCCGCCGCCGCCGCGACGCCCACGGGGGCCTTGCCGCGCAGCGACTGCTCGTCGATCGAGCCCTCCCCCGTGACGACCAGACGGGCACCTTCGACGTGCCGGTCGAAGTCCAGCAACTCGAGGAGGTATCCGATCCCGGGCCGGATCTCCGCCCCCAGGAAGGCGAGCGCGGCGAAGCCCACTCCCCCTGCCGCCCCGGCCCCCGGACGGCCGGCGACCCCCATGCTCCGCACCACGCCGTCGTGCTCGATCGATCCCACGAGACCGTGCGTGTGCACCGCGACCGCGGCCAGCCTGGCCAGCCCCTGCTCCAGGACCGCCACATCCCGCGGTGCGGCCCCCTTCTGCGGGCCGTAGACGGCGGCCGCGCCGTTCGGCCCGAGCAGCGGGTTGTCCACGTCGCTCGCGACGACGAACTCGACTCCGCCGACGCCGGTTCCGCCCGCGGCCGGCTGGGCGAGCGCCGACGCGTCGATCCGGTCGAGCCGCCGCAGCGCGGCCCCGCCGAACGGCAACTCCTCCCCGTCCTGGTCGAGCAGGCGCACTCCCAGCGCCTGGACCAGGCCGGCTCCCCCGTCGGTGCAGGCGCTGCCGCCCAGCCCGAGGACGATCCGGGTCGCGCCGTGCCGTACGGCGTGGGCGATGAGCTCCCCGGTCCCGAAACTGGTCGCGGTGAGCGGGGCGGGCGCACCGGGCAGCCTCCGCAGTCCCGAGGCCTCCGCGAGCTCGACGACCGCCACCCTGCCCGCGGGCCGCGGGGAGGCGGCGCGTTCAGCGGCCGGTTGCGCCGGCGCCGAGTCCTGCGGCTCGTCGCGCACGGCGTACGACGCCACGACCGGGTCGCCGGTCGGGCCGGTCACCTCGACCTCGACCCGGGTGAAGCCGGAGGCCACCACGGCGTCCACGGTCCCCTCGCCGCCGTCGGCCACCGGCAGGCCCACCACCGGCACCCGTCCCAGTCCCGCCGCCACATGGGCGACCACCTCGGGCGAGGTCAGCGACCCCCTGAACTTGTCCGGCGCGATGACGACGTGACCCTTCATGATCCCCTTTTCGCGGCTCGGCGGCGACGACGCCGTCCATCATCCCGCCGGGATCCTGATGTGTGCGCACCGGGATCCCGGCGGGGCGACGTCCCGCGGGAGCGAGGAGGAACGCTCCCCGCGAGGACACTTTCTAGTGAGGCAGGCCGGTGTAGCCGGGGAAGTTGCCCGGCAGGCGTTCGCCCTCGGGCCCGAGCGTCACCGCCCGGACCAGCAGTTCCCCTCCGACGAACGCGCCGCGCCACGAGGCGCCGAGACCGCCGAACAACTCCTCTCGGTCTCCCCGCGAGCGGGGCGCGTTGATCCCCACCTTGAAGGCCCGCACCTCCGAGGCGACCCGCGTCGCCGTCTCCTCGTCGTCGCAGGAGATGGTCGCCACCAGCGCGCCGTTACTGGCGTTCATCGCGGCCAGCAGTTCGGCCTCGGTGTCGACCACCACGATGGTGTCCACCGGCCCGAACGGCTCCGCGTGGCGAAGCGGCGAGGAGCCCGGCGGGGCCAGGATCGCCACGGGCGCCAGGTACGCGGAGGTGTCCTGGCCGGGAAGGAACCGGCCGTCGGCCAGCGACCCCCGGTAGAGCGGCACGCCGCCCTTCGTGATCGCCTCGTCGACCTGGTCGGCCAGCTCCTTCACCTTGGTGTTGTTGATGAGCGGGCCGAAGTCGAGCTCCGGCAGCGCGTCGTCCGCCGACTCCACCGCGAGCGGGTGGCCGAACCGGACCGATCGGACAGCCGGGAGGTAGGCCGCCAGGAAGTCGTGGAACAACGCGCGCTGGACGATGAAGCGCGGGTAGGCGGTGCACCGCTGCTTGCCGTAGTCGAAGGTCTTGCGGATCTGGCTCGCCAGCAGGTCCCAGTCGCTGTACTCCCAGATCCCCCAGCAGTTGAGGCCCTCCTGCTCGAGGATGTGCCGCCTGCCGAGGTCGGCCAGCGACGTCGCGACCTTGGCGCCGGCGTCGCGCCCGCCGACGAAGGACACGCATCCGAGTTCCTGACTGCGGACCAGCGCCGGGGAAAGCTCGGCGCCGCCGCCGCTCACCAGGGTGATCGGCAGTCCCTCGCCCACGGCCAGCGCGCAGGCGAGGGTGAGACACGCGAGGCCGCCGTCCGTGGGGGTCTTCGCGATCGCGGCGTTGCCGGCGAGGGTCTGCACGAGCATTGCGTGCATCAGCACGCTCAGCGGGTAGTTCCAGCTCGCGATGTTGCTGACCGGCCCGGGCAGCGGGGCGCGTCCCGCGACCATGGAGTCGGCCTCTCCGACGTACCAGCGCACTCCTTCGATGCACCGGTCGACGTCGGCGAGGGCGAGCTTCCAGGGCTTGCCGATCTCCCATACCAGCAGCAGGGCCAGCAGTTCCCGATGTTCGGTCATCGCGTCGAGCGTGGCGGAGACCCGGGCCTTGCGGTCGGCCAGCGGCACGTGCCGCCAGCGCTGGTGCTCGTCGAGGCTCGCCCGCACCGCCCGCGAGGCGGTCGACCGGTCGAGACGCGGCGGGCCGGCGATGGTGGTGCCGTCGACGGGCGACGCCGCCGGCGACGGGCGGCCGTCACGCTGCCACATCCCGGCCCAGTGGTTGAGCACCCTGTCGTCGTGGAAGGCTTCCGGCGCCGCCGTACGGCATCGGCTGTAGGCGTCGGTCCAGGCGGTGCCGGGCTTGAGCAGGAGTGGCATGCGCGTTCTCCTCAGTCGGACCAGTCGATGGCGAGGGCGAGCTCCGGAAGCGGTTCGAACTCCTTGATCGCGTCGAGCGACTGCCCCATGGCGGCGTTGGCCTCGCGTTCGACCATCACCTCGACGAGCACGGGCAGCTGCGCGCGCTCGGCCTCGGCGGTGGCCCAGGCGAGGGCGTCGCGGATGTCGCCGGGCCGCTCGACGCGGCGCGCGGGGCAGCCGAAGGCGTCCATGACCTTCACGTGGTCGATCCCGCCTTCGCCGTAGTGCAGGTCGACCGCGTAGTTCATGTCGTACGGCAGCTCGGCCTGCCGGATCAGCCCGAGATACTCGTTGTTGATCATCACGATCACGAACGGGATGCGGTACTGCGCCGCGACCGCGACCTCCTCCATCAGGAACTGGAAGGAGTAGTCGCCGACGACGGCCACGACCTGCCGGTTCGGGTAGGCGCACTTGACGCCCATCGCGGCCGGCACCTCCCAGCCCAACGGCCCGGCCTGCCCGCACACGAGGTAACGGCGGGGAAGGAAGGTCTTCTGGAATTGCCCCGACCAGATCTGGTAGAGGCCGATGGCGGTGACGAACGTCGTGTCCTGGCCGAAGAACTCGTTGATCTCTTTGAAGACGCGGGGCGGCTTGATCGGGACGTCCTCGAAGTCGTCGCGCCGCGGCAGCGTGGTGCGCAGCTTCTCGACCTTCTTCACCCAGCGGCCCGGCTTCTTCTGCGCCGTGTGGCGGCGGGCCTCCTCGGTGAGGGCGGCCAGCGTCGGCCGCGCGTGGCCGACCAGGCCGAGGTGGGGTTCGAAGACCTTCCCGATCTGGGTGGGCTCGATGTCGGCGTGGATGAAGGTGCGGCCCTTGCGGTAGACGTCCAGGTCACCGGTGTGCCGGTCGCCGAACCTGGCGCCGACCGCCAGGACCAGGTCGCTTTCCAGGAACGCCGCGTTCCCCCAGCGCGTCTGGGTCTGGATTCCCGCCATGCCCGCGAACAGGGGATGGTCTTCGGGGAAGGCGCCCTTGCCCATGAGCGTGACCTGGACCGGGACCTGCAGGTGCTCGGCCAGCGCGCGCAACTCGGCCGACGCGTCTCCGATGACGACGCCGCCGCCGGCGAGGATCAGCGGCCGCTGGGCCTCCATCAGCAGGTCGATGGCCGCCCGGACGGCCTCGGCCCGCGGCTCCGGCACGTCGACGGGGAACGGGCCGTCGAGCTCGGGGTCGTAGAGGCAGGTGCCGCGCTGCACGTCGATCGGCAGGTCGATGAGGACGGGCCCCGGACGGCCGGATCGCGCGATGCGGAAGGCCTCGCGGAAGACCCAGGGCGCCTGCGCGGGCTCCTTGAGCTGCACGGCCCACTTGGTGACCGGCTTGGCGATCTCCACGATGTCGACGGCCTGGAACGACTCCTGGTGCAGCTTGCTCTTCATCGCCTGGCCGGTGATGCAGATCATCGGGATCGAGTCGGCCAGCGCGGTGTACAGCCCGGTGATCATGTTCGTGCCGGCCGGGCCCGACGTGCCGATGCAGACGCCGACGTTGCCGGTGACCCGGGACCAGCCGTCGGCCGCGTGCGTGCCGCCCTCCTCGTGCCGGACCGTGACGTGCCGGATCGAGCTGTGCTGGAGCGCGGCGTAGAGCGGCAGGATGGCCGCTCCGGGGATGCCGAAGACGGTGTCGACGCCTTCGGACTCCATGACGGCGACGACCGCCTCCATGCAGGGGATGCGCTTCACCTGGCCTCCTCCGAGAGCGTGCGCGAGGTCGTGGGGCGCGTGTCGGTTGTCACGCTGCGCTCGTTCACGAGTTGATCCTTTCGATCACCTTGAGCAGTGCGGAATGGTCGAGCGACCCGTGACCCTGGGCCTTCGCCGCGGCGACGAGCTGGGCGACCATGCCGGTGAGCGGCAGGGACACCCCCGCCTCGCGCGCGGCGGCGACCGCGATGCCCATGTCCTTGTGGTGGAGGTCGATGCGGAAGCCGGGAGCGAACTCCCGCTTGATCATGCTCTGGCGCTTGAGGTCGAGGATCCGGGAGCCGGCCAGGCCTCCGGCGAGCACGTCCATGCCGGGGCCGGGGTCCACCCCTGAGGCCTCGAGCAGCACGATCGCCTCGGCCACCAGGCCGTAGATGCCGCCGACCACGAGCTGGTTGGCCGCCTTGACCGTCTGCCCGGCGCCGTGGGGTCCGACGTGGACGATGGTCGTGCCGAGGTGGCCGAGGATCTCCCTGGCCGCCTGGAAGTCCTCGGCCCGGCCGCCCACCATGATCGACAATGTGCCGTCGACGGCGCCGCGCTCACCACCGCTGACGGGCGCGTCGAGCACGCCGACGCCCCTGTCGGCGGCCTCCCGCGCGACCCGGCGGGAGGTCTCCGGCCTGATCGTGCTCGCGTCGATGTAGAGCAGCCCGGGCTTGGCATGCGCGAGCAGGCCGTCCTCGCCGAAGGCGACCTCCTCCACCTGGGGGGAGTCGGGCAACATCGTGATCGCGACGTGGGCGCCCGCGACCGCCTCTGCGACGTTCGCGGCCGTCTGCCCGCCGATCGCGGCGAGCGCGGCCAGCCGTTCCTCGCTGACGTCGTACCCGACGACCGTGTAACCGGCTCGCACCAGGTGGGCCGCCATCGGGCTGCCCATGATCCCGAGCCCGATGAATGCGATGTTCATCCGTTCCTCCATGCGAAGCTCTCGGCGCTCGCGCCGACGGGCCGGTACTCCAGGCCGACGTGGCCGCGGTATCCCACGGCCCCCAGCCGCTCGAAGATCTGCTTGTACGGCATGGCGCCGGTGCCCGGCTGACCCCGCCCGGGGTCGTCGGCGATCTGCACGTGGCCGAACCGTGCGGAGTGCGTGTCGATGAGGGCGATCACGTCCTCGCCCATGCGGTGCAGGTGGTACAGGTCGGCCAGGAAGGCGACGTTGGTTGCGCCCACCTCGTCGATCACCTCGAACGCGCCGGCGGACGACTCGATCGGATAGTGCGGGTTCTCGTGCGTGTTGATGGCCTCGACGACCACCGTGGCGCCGACCTCCGCCGCGGCCTGCGCCGCCAGCGAGAGGTTGGACAGGGCCAGGTCGCGGTGCGCCCGGTCGGGCTCGCCCGGTATGCGGTTGCCGTAGAGCGCGTTGAGGACGCGGCAGCCCAGCGCGCCGGCCAGGCCGACCGCGACGTCGATGTTCGCGCGGAACCGCGCCGACCCGTCCGGCCGCGACAGCAGGCCCCGGTCTCCCGCGGCCATGTCGCCGGCGTCGAAGTTCAGCCCGACCAGCCGCACCCCGGCGTCCTCGATCGCGCGCCGCAGCCGGTCGAGTTCACGCTCCCCGGGATCCGGGCGGTCGAAGGGCCACCACAGCTCCACCGCGTCGAACCCCGCCTTGGCCGCGGCGGCCGGACGTTCCAGGAGCGGCAGCTCGGTGAAGAGGATGGAGAGGTTGACGTCGAACTTCACGATGCCTCCAGGAACGTCACGATGCCGGTCGATCGCGATCGGGGGGTCCGACCCTCGGCGCGGCCGGCCGATCAGGGACAGGACGCGCCTCAGCGGGTCCGGATGGTGTCTCGCATGAGGCGGGCGGTCTCGCTGGGGGTCTTACCGACGCGGACGCCGACCTTCTCCAGGGCTTCCTTCTTGGCCTGGGCCGTACCGGCCGAGCCGGACACGATCGCGCCCGCGTGGCCCATGGTCTTGCCCTCCGGAGCGGTGAACCCCGCCACGTAGGCCACGACCGGCTTGGTCACGTGCTGCTCGATGTAGGCCGCCGCCCGCTCCTCGGCGTCGCCGCCGATCTCACCGATCATCACGATCGCGTCGGTACCCGGGTCGTCCTGGAACGCCTGCAACGCGTCGATGTGCGTCGTCCCGATGACCGGGTCGCCACCGATGCCCACCGCCGTCGAGAAGCCGATGTCCCGCAGCTCGTACATGAGCTGGTACGTCAGCGTCCCCGACTTGGACACCAGGCCTATACGACCGGCGGAGGTGATGTCGGCAGGGATGATGCCCGCGCTGGACTGGCCGGGGCTGATCAGGCCCGGGCAGTTCGGCCCGATGATCCTGGTCCGCCCCGACGCCTGAGCGCGTGCCCAGAAGCGCAGCGTGTCGTGGACGGGAACGCCCTCGGTGATCACCACGCACAGCTGGATCCCGGCGTCGATCGCCTCCTCGACGGCGCCCCTGGCGAACTTCGGCGGCACGAAGACGACCGACACGTCGGCGCCGGTCTCGGCCATCGCCTCGGCGACCGTGCCGAAGACGGGCACCCAGCGCTGCCCGAAGTCGGCCGACTGACCGCCCTTGCCGGGGGTCACCCCGGCCACGACGTCGGTCCCCGCGGCGAGCATGCGGGCGGTGTGGCGGGTGCCCTCCGCGCCGGTCATGCCCTGGATGAGCACTTTGCTGTCCTTGGTCAAGAAGATCGCCATCGCTGCTCCTCTCCGCGGCGCACCCGGGTCGTACGGGGGCCGCTGCCGGCGTTTCCTTCGGCGCTCCCGACGGAGCTCACGCGGCGGCCAGCTCCGCGACGAGCTCGGCGGCGCCGTCCATGGTGGTGACCACGCGGACCATCGGATGAGCCGCGTCGCTGAGGATCTTTCGCCCGGCTTCGGCGTTGTTGCCGTCGAGGCGCACGACGATCGGGCACCGCGCCTCTCCGAGGACCTCCAGCGCCTTGACGATGCCGTTGGCGACGGCGTCGCAGGCCGTGATCCCGCCGAAGACGTTGACCAGCACGGCCCGCACGTCGGGGTCGGACAGGATGATCTCCAGTCCGTCGGCCATCACCTGGGCCGAGGCCCCGCCCCCGATGTCGAGGAAGTTGGCCGGCCGTACGCCGTCGAACCGCTCGCCCGCATAGGCGACGACGTCGAGCGTGCTCATGACCAGCCCGGCTCCGTTGCCGATGACCCCGACCTGGCCCGCGAGCTTCACGTAGTTGAGGTGCTTGGCGCGGGCTCTGGCCTCGAGCCCGCCGTCGTCGGAGCCGTCGGCGAGGGCCGCGTGGTCGTGGCGGAACGCGGCGTTGCCGTCGAGGGTGATCTTCCCGTCGAGGGCGAGGACCGTTCCGTCCGAGGTGCAGGCGAGCGGGTTGACCTCGACCAGCACGGCGTCCTCCTCGACCAGGACCTCCCACAGGCGGACGAGCGTGGCGGCCACCGCGTCAAGGACGTCCTCGGGCAGACCGGCGCGGGCGGCCAGCAGGCGGGCGGTCTCGAGGTCGACGCCGATCGTGGCGTCGATCGGGATCCTGGCCAGCGCCTCGGGCTTGGTCGCCGCTACCTCCTCGATGTCCATCCCGCCCTCGCTGGACACCATGGCCAGCAGTGTGCGGTTGGCCCGGTCGACGAGGTAGGCCGCGTAGTACTCCTCGAAGCCGCCGGTGGCCTTCTCGACGAGCACGCGGTGAGCGGTGTGTCCCTTGATGTCCATTCCAAGGATCCGCCGGGCCTCGTCCTCAGCGGCCGAGGGGCCTGGCGCGAGCCGCACTCCGCCGGCCTTTCCTCGCCCGCCCGTCTTCACCTGGGCCTTGATCACCACCGGGGCCCTCATCTCGGCCGCGATCGCGCGCGCCTCCTGGGGGGTGGCCGCGACCTGGCCGGGGGGAACCGTGATCCCGTGCCGGGCGAACAACTCCTTGGCCTGGTACTCGTACAGGTCCATGGGGGGTCTCCTTTAGAGGGCTCGTAGACTGTATACCGTATGGAATCGCGTCGGTCTAGGGTCTCGACAGGCGTCGACTTCCGGGATATTCCATACAGTATGGAGAAACCACAGGTCGTCCGAGACTGGCAGGGACGCGCCTATCTCGTCGGCGCATCGCCACGCGATCTCATCAATCGATCGAGGTCATGGATGCTCTGGCTGCCCTGGGCCGCCATGATCGCGATCGCGCCCCTCCAGTACGGCTACGCGGCCGCCGTGCCGGGCCTGCTCGGTCCCGGGGGCCGTTCCGTCACCGGAGTGCTCGCCCCCCTCGCCGCCTGGATCGTCTGCCAGGCCGTCGTCGCCTTCCCCACGGCGTACCTGGTGCGCGACGGCCGGCTCGGGGCGCGCGCGGCGCTCGGCGCCGGCGCGGCGCTGAGCGGCACGGCCCTGTTCACCCTCGCCCTCGCCGACGGGACGGCGACGATCGTCGCCGGATACGCGCTGCTCGGCGGAGCGGGCGCCGGGCTGGTCTACGGCGTGTGCACCGAGGTCGTCGCCCGGTGGTTCCCGGAGCGCCCGGGCACCCACGTCGCGTTCGCCACCGGCGCGTTCGCCTACGGCGCCGCGCCCCTCGCCGTGGTCGCCGGCGCGGGCCCCGCGCATCTCGACGTCGCGTTCGCGGTCTCCGGCGTCGTGGCGGTCGCCGTGATCGGCTTCGCCGCCCGGTTCGTACGGCTGCCGCCGCCGCGCTGGTGGCCGTCCCACGTCGACCCGCGCGACCACGCGCTCGACAGCCTGGTGCTGCGCAGGACTCCCCCGGCGCTGCGGGAGTTCTCGACGGGCCAGGCGCTGCGGACGGGCGCGCTGTCCAGCCTGGTGGCGATCCTCGTCCTGGCCGGTGCGGTCTCCATCTTCGACGTCGTCGTGGTGGCCACGCTCGAGGCGCCGGGATCGTGGATCGCGCTGACCCTTCTGATCGCCCTCAACGGGGCCGGCCGGGCCTGCGCGATGCTCGCCTCCGAGCGGTTCGGCCGCAGGCGCGTGCTCAGCGCCGTGCTCGCGCTGCTGGCCGCGGGACAGCCGCTGTTCGCCGCGGGGACGTCACCGGGCTCCACCGGCCTGATCTTCGTGGGGGCGGTCCTCGCCGGGCTCGGCGGCGGCGCCTTCTACCCGCTCATCGCGAGCCTGGTGCGCGAGTTCTTCGGGCACGAGCGGACGGCGGAGATCCACGGGGTGGTCTACAGCACCAAGGCCGTGGCGGGCGTCCTCGGCGTCGGGCTCGCCTACGTGGCGCTCACGTCCGGGAGCCAGGCGACGGTCTTCGTGGGAATGGCGATGGCGGCCGTGCTGTCACTGGTGGTGAGCCATCGGCTGCGGCGGCCGGGATGCCCGGCGACGTTGCCGGCGGGCATGTGATTGGCTTCACAGACGGTTGGCAAGCGTTCAACTGTATGCTGTAGGCGGTCTACGAGAAACAGCGACGGGATATTCGCGGCATTCGGCCGCCGCCTGTCGCGTCATTCTGGAGTGGATGGACATGTTGCGGACGGAATTGGCGAGCCAGGGAGCCGCTCCCAAGATCGCGCGGCCCGTACCGCTGCGGGAGAGCGTATTCGAGGCGCTCCTCGAACTGATCCTCACGGGCCATCTCAAGCCCGGGCAGCACCTGGCGGAAAGCGAGCTCGCCGGCCTGCTCGGCGTCTCACGACAGCCGATCCGGGAGGCGCTGCAGCTGCTCAGCGGTGAGGGCTGGGTCGACCTGCACCCCGGGCACGGCGCCTTCGTCCACGCGCCGACGGTGGAGGAGGCGGACCAGCTCCTCGCCGTGCGCACGCTGCTGGAGACCGAGTCGGCCAAGCTCGCGGCCCGTCACTCGACGCCCGACGGCGTGCAGCGGCTGCGTGCGCTGTGCGCCCGTGGGCTGGCCGCCGTGGAGGCCGACGACGTCGACGCGTCGGTCGCGATCAACTCCGAGCTGCACGCGGCGATCACCGAGCTGTCCGGCAACAAGGTGCTGGCCGAGCTCGCCTCCCAGGTCTCGCGGCGGGTCCGGTGGTACCACACACCGGTCGCGCGCAAGCGGGGCCGCGACTCCTGGCGCGAGCACACCGAACTGGTCGACGCCATCGCCGCAGCCGACGAGGACCGCGCGGCCGAGATCATGCGCAAGCACACCGAGCACACGCGCAGCTCCTACCTGGAGCAGCGCGAGGCGGAGCCGATCGAGGCGGCGCCGGAGCCCACGAGGCGCCGCCGGCCGCGTTCCCCCAAGTGAAAGACCACAGAAAGTCCCGCTGAAAGCGGATTTACCGCCTGGCACGTTTCCCAGAAACGTGCCAGGCGAATCATTTGACCCACGGGGTGGGCGGACCGGCGCAATAGAGCCGATTTCACGTCGAGATCAACCGGATGGCCGTCGTTCGCGTGCCCGTGAAAATTGGCATACCAGATCCGGCGGGATCCCCGGGCGTCGCCGTGAAGTTTCAGAATTGACATGGAATTCACGAGCACTCCGTTTGGTTGAAACACCTCGGGTAGATGATTGTCAATGGAACGGAAACAGCACCTCGCGGAGCCGGCCGTTCTGAGTCGACCGAGGTCAGAGCCGTGAGCCTGAAGACCGGACGGCATCCGGGGCATCAGGCCGAATCCATGAAGGAAAGGCAGAAAAATGAAGAAGACGCTTCTGCGCAGATTCCGCGCATTGCTCGAGGAGCCCGTGGGGCATCCCGCGGACGGCCGGATGATCGGCGCCGGACTGGCGGCGGCGATGCGCAGGCAGGGCTCCGCCGACGACGTCGAGCGCTACCTCGAGGCCTGGGCCGGCGACCGCAGGATCGACGCCTCCCGATGACCATGGGCGGGAGTCTCCCCCGAGGAGAGCTCCCGCCCATGGGCGCGGGCCGGGCGTCAGGAGTCCACGGACACCTGATCCCGTTCCAACTCGACCTCCTTGCGGCGGTCGCTTCGCGACTTCAGCAGGCTGGCGACCGTGGTGATGGCCAGCGTGCCGATGATGACGCCGAGGGAGGCCACGATGGGCACCTCGGGCGCCCACGAGACGCCGTCGTGGTGGAGGGCCTCCATCACGAGCTTGACGCCGATGAAGGCGAGGACCACCGCCAGGCCCTTGTTGAGATAGACCAGTCGCTCCAGCAGGCCTCCCACGAGGAAGAAGAGCTGGCGCAGGCCCATCAGGGCGAAGACGTTGGCCGTGAACACGATGTAGGGCTCCTTCGTCAGGCCGAAGATGGCCGGGATGGAGTCCAGGGCGAACAGGAGATCGGACGTCCCGATCGCCACCATCACGATCAGCATCGGCGTGACGAGCCTGCGCCCGTCGATCCGCGTCGTCATCGCGGCGCCGTGGTAGGCGTCGGTGGACGGCACGAGCCGCTTGACCGTGCGGAGGGCGAGGTTCTCCGAGAAGTCGGCCTCCTCTTCCTTCTCCGTGATGAGCTTGTAGGCGGTGTACGCGAGGAAGGCTCCGAAGATGTAGAAGAGCCAGTCGAACCGCGTGATCGCCTCCGCCCCCACCGCGATGAAGGCGCCCCTCATGACGAGTGCCAGCACGATTCCCGTCATGAGCACCTTCTGCCGGTACCGCTGGGGCACGGAGAAGCGGCTCATGATGATCAGGAACACGAACAGGTTGTCGACGCTGAGGGAGTATTCGGTGATCCAGCCGGCGAAGAACTCCCCGCCGTGTGTCGGGCCGGCGAGGAACACCATGCCCAGGCCGAAGATCACCGCGAGCAGGACGTAGAACGACACCCACCACACACATTCACGGAACGACGGCTGCCGCGGGTTGCGTGAGATGAGGTAGAAGTCGACGGCGAACACGGACAGGAAGCCGCCGACCGTGACCAGCCATACCCACACAGGCAGGTTCATCGTGCTCCTTTCTCACGGCGCCTGAACGCCCGCCTCTGCTCCCGCGCCCGCCAGAGGGCCTCCGCGTGCGCCACATACCGGCCGAGCAGTTCGTTCGCGACCGGATTGCCGTCCGCGACGCGCATGAACCACTGCGGAGCCAGGCGCTCGTGCAGCCACACGAAGCCGATCGCGAAGCCGAGGCTGACGACGGCCTGGAAGGCCAGGAAGGCCGGCAGATCGTCGGACAACATGACCTGGCCGAAGACGACCTGGCTCGTGACCGCCTCCTGGACGAGCCGGCCCAGCGGGAAGCCGACCAGCCAGTAGACGCCTGCGGGCGCGAACACTCCCGGCTGGAACAGGTTCCGGCCGAGCAGCATGCCGTACCCCGCCCCGAGCAGGCCGAGAGGAATGGCCAGTGACAGCGCGGAGACCAGCGCCCAGGTCGCGGAGTGCCCCGCGACCAGGGTCAGCCCGCCGGCCATGGCGCCCCCGAGGAGCCCGATGACCAGTCCGGGCAGGGCGACCTCTGCTTGCAATCGGGCGCGATTCATCAGTCGAGCACCACGCCGTACTTGAAGAGGCTGTAGAACAGCATCCCGAGGTAGAACACCGCGCCGAACCCGATGATCAGGTTCGTGTACAGCTTGGGCCGGATCGGCTTGGGCAACATCCGGTTGTTCACCAGCAGGAGGGTGACGCAGTAGGCGCCCATCGCGAACGTCGACAGGAACGCGAGCGTGTCGAGGATCGCTCCGGGGCCGTCCGCGGGTCCCCACAACAGGATGCAGATGCCGAAGATGATCACGCCCCACAGGAAGGCGGCGTAGAGCTTGGAGATGCCGAACTTCTTGGCGCCGGGCACGAAGTGGTAGCTCATGTCCGCCTGCCCTCGGGAGAAGGAGTCGAACAGGCCCAGCGTGGCGTTGAGGCCGATCAGCGCGATGAAGCCGAGGAAGACGGCGCCGAGCACCGAACTGCCGGCGGAGGCGAAGGAGTCGGACATCGCGTTGAGCGACGCCTCCCTGTCACCGGCGAGGATCAGTTCCTTGACATTCGAGTTCTGCCGTGACGCCGCCTGGGCGAGCACGGTGAACGAGACCGTCACCAGCATCGTGATGCCCCAGAAGAGCAGGAAGGCGTCGAAGGTGACCCAGCGCCGCCAGCCCTTCCACTTGCGCATCTCCTCGGGGTTGTCGGTGTCGAACATGAAGCCACGCGAGGGCATGGCCTCCTCTTCACCGGCGTGCCGCAACCCGCGGATCTTCGGGATGTGCGCGCCCATGCCGGCCCCGGAGTCGCGCAGGTGCAGGGTGTACCACATCTGCTGCATTCCGGAGGGGCCGGCGAAGGCGATGGAGCCGACGATGACGGGGAACCACGTCGGCGACAGCGCCTCGTCCGGAAGGTAGCCGAAGGCGAACATGCCGGTGATGGTGCTCGACAGGTCCGACCAGCTGCCCACCATGGCCGCGATGATCGCGGTGCCGATTACCAGGACGCCGATGAGGATCGACAACACGTTCTCGAGCAGGTTGTAGATCACCTTGGCCAGGCTGAACACGATGCCGACCAGGACCAGGCCCACGCAGGCCGTTACCACCCAGGGTATTCCGGTGATCTTCTCGAAGGCCGCGGCGCCCGCTGACAGGTGCCCCGGCCAGATGTACACGAGGATCGCCACCGCGAAGAAGAACCACATGAGCGGCTTGAAGACGCGCGCGGCGCCGAAGAAGATGCTCTCCCCCGTCGCCATCGCGTATCGGGCCATCTCCAGCATGACGACGGCCTGGAGGGTGACGCCGATGAGGAAGAGCCAGCGGATCTCCGGCCCGAAGAGCAGAACCAGCCGGGGCCACATGTAGGACTCGCCCATGCCCACGCCCAGCGCGACCAGGAAGACGGTCGGGCCGAGGATGTGCACCGAGGGAGGCGCGTCGGGTAATGACCGGATGGGCATCGGCTCCAGCCGGCCCGCTTTCCATACTCGTTCGTCCTGCACCGGCGAGACGCCGGCCTGGCCGGGTCCTGGGGTAGCCGGTGTTTTGGATGTCTCCACCTAAATCCTCCTGGGGAGTTGATCACTTCTAAGGCAGCCTCGAACGCCCCCTCACTCGCCCCGAAAGCGGCCGGCTCAGCCGCTCAGCAGACCCGCGGCCCTGGCCCAGCGATACTTCGCGCCGAGCACGGCCACCGGCTTCTCGGTCGTGTATGGATAAGCCACCACGCCGTGGTCGAACAGGTACTCGCATGCCTCCTCTACTTCCGTGTCGCCCGCGAGCGACGCGACCACCGGCTTCGTGTTGCCCTTCGCCCGCTCGTCCGCCACCACGCGGGCGATGAGCTCGGCGAAGACCATTGGGGGGGTCACGATGGTGTGCCAGTAGCCGAGGACCAGTGCGTGGATTCGCGGATCCGACAGGCCGAGCCTGACGGTGTTCTCGTAGGTGCTCGGTGGCTCACCTCCGGTGATGTCGATCGGGTTGCCCGCCGCCCCGAAGGGGGGGATGTAGGCGCGGAAGGCCTCGTCGAGATCCGGGGGGATCTCCATGAGCGTGAGGCCGTTGTCCACGCAGGCGTCGGAGAGCAGCACGCCCGAGCCGCCGGCTCCGGTGATGATGACGACGTTCTCGCCCTGGGGGGTGGGCATCAGCGGCAGCGAGCGGGCGTACTCGAGCATGTCGTTCAGCCCGGCCGCCCGGACGACGCCGGCCTGACGGAGGATGTCGTCGTAGACCTTGTCGTCGCCGGCGAGCGCGCCGGTGTGCGAACCTGCCGCCCTGGCGCCCATGGCGGTGCGCCCGGCCTTCAGCACGATCACCGGCTTGTTCTTCACCACCCGCTGGACGGCGTCGACGAAGCCGCGCCCGTCCTTCAGGTCCTCCAGGTGCATGGCGACGCAGCGGGTGTTGTCGTCCTGCTCGAAGAAGGTGAGCAGGTCGTCTTCGTCGACGTCCGCCTTGTTGCCGACGCCGACGATCGCGGACACGCCCATCTTGGTGGTGCGGCTGAAGCCGAGGATGGCCATGCCGATGCCGCCGCTCTGCGAGGTCAGCGCGACGCTGCCCTTCACGTCGTACGGCGTGCAGAACGTCGCGCAGAGGTTCTCCGGCGTGTAGTAGTAGCCGTAGATGTTGGGCCCGAGCATGCGGACGCCGTGCCTGCGGGCGATCTCGACGATCTCCTGCTGGCCTTCGACGTTGCCGGTTTCGGCGAAGCCCGACGGGATCATGACGGCCCCGGCGACGCCCTTGCGGCCGACCTCTTCCAGGGCTCCGGCGACGAACTTCGCCGGGATGGCGAACACGGCGACGTCGACCTCGCCCGGCACGTCGGAGATGCTGGCGTAGGCGGGCAGGCCGAGGATCTCCGGCGCCTTCGGGTTGATCGGGTAGATGTGGCCCTGGTAACCCCCGTTGATGAGGTTCCGCATGACCGAGTTGCCGATCTTGCCGGTCTCCCCCGACGCGCCGATCACGGCCACGGACCGGGGCTTGAAGATCCGCTTCATGGAGGCGAGGATCTGCTCGCGCGGCAGCCGTACGGGCTCGACGACGGGACCCTCGGCGAGCAGGATGCGCACGTCGGCGGCGATGGCGCCCTCGGCGGTCGCGAAGACGGGGTTGAGGTCCACCTCGGTGATCTCGGGGAAGTCGCTGACGAGGGCGCCGACCCGCTCGATCATCGCCGCGAGCGCGGCGCGGTCGGCGGGAGCGGCTCCGCGGGCGCCCTTCAGGACCTCGGCCGCCTTGATGTCGTCGAGCATCCCGGTCGCCTCGTCGCCGGACAGCGGCGCGAGCCGGAACGTGACGTCCTTGATGACCTCGACGAGCACGCCGCCGAGGCCGAAGGCGACGACCTTGCCGAACGTCTGGTCGGTGACCGCGCCGATGATCACCTCGTGACCGCCGCCGACCATCTGCTGGACCTGCACGCCGTCGATCGCCGCGTCGGCGTTGTAGGCGTGGGCCGCGGCCATGATCTGCGCGTAGCCGTCGCGGACCGCCTCGGGCGTGGCGAGCCCGACGAGCACGCCGCCGGCCTCGGTCTTGTGCAGGATGTCCGGCGAGACGATCTTGAGTACCACGGGGAGGCCGATCTCCGCCGCGAGCGCCGCCGCCTGGTCGGCGGAGGTCGCGAGGCCCTCGCCGGGGGTGGCGATGCCGTACGCGTCGCAGATCCGCTTGCCCTCCGGCGCGGTCAGGCCGGTACGGCCCTCGGCCCGCGCCTTGTCCAGAACCTCGCGCACCGCCTGGGGATCGGGGGTGACGTTGTTCGGCATCAGATGACTCCGTTCGACTTCAGCTCGGCGAGCTCCTCGGCGGTGACGCCGACGGTCGCGTAGATCTCCTGGTTGTGCTCGCCGAGAAGCGGCGGGGTGGTCACGGTGACCGGGGAGTCCGACAGGTTCAGGGGGCTGCCGACAGTCGCGAAGGTGCCGCGCTCGGGGTGGGCGACGTCGACGATGATGCCCTCGGCCCTCAGCGAGTCGTCCTCGATGAGCTCCTTGGTGGACAGGATCGGGCCGCAGGGGATGTTCTCGGCGTTCAGCGCGTCGAGCACCGTCCACTTGCCGTGCAGGCTCGTCCACTCCTCGATCAGCTGGAACATCTTGTCCAGCTTGGGCAGCCGGGCGGCGGGGGTGGCCCACTCGGGGTCGTCGGCCAGTTCGGGGCGCCCGATGATCCGGGCGAGGGGGGCCCAGCCGGGAGGCTGGACGATCACGTAGATGTAGTCGTTCGGCCCGCCGGGGGCGCACTTGACCGCCCAGCCGGGCTGGCCGCCTCCCGAGGCGTTGCCCGAGCGGGGGACGTCGTCGCCGAAGGTCTTGTTGGGGTATTCGGCGAGCCCTCCGTGCGCCAGGCGCTGCTGGTCGCGCAGCTTGACCCGGCACAGGTTCAGCACCGCGTGCTGCATCGCGACCTGGACCCGCTGGCCGCGGCCGGTCTGGGTCCGCTGGTAGAGGGCGGCCAGGATGCCGGCCACCGTGTGGATCCCGGTGCCCGAGTCACCGATCTGGGCGCCCGTCGCGAGCGGCGGGCCGTCCTCGAAGCCGGTCGTGCTCATGGAGCCGCCCATCGCCTGGGCGACCACCTCGTAGGCCTTGAAGTCGGCGTACCGTCCGGGGCCGAAGCCCTTGATGGAGGCGTAGATCAGCCGCGGGTTGAGCTCCTGGAGCCGCTCCCAGGTGAAGCCCATGCGGTCGACGGCTCCCGGGCCGAAGTTCTCCACGAGGATGTCCGCGTCCCGGACGAGCTCCGTGAAGATCTCTTTTCCCCGATCGCTCTTCATGTTGAGCGTGATGCTCTTCTTGTTGCAGTTGAGCATGGTGAAGTAGAGGCTGTCCACGTTGGCGACGTCCCGCAGCTGCTGACGGGTGATGTCGCCGTTGGGGGACTCGAGCTTGATCACGTCCGCGCCGAGCCAGGCGAGGAGCTGGGTGCAGGAGGGGCCGGACTGGACGTGGGTCATGTCGAGGACGCGGACGCCCTCGAGTGCGCTGCTCATCGAGGCTCCCCTACTTGTACATGGTCTGGTTCATGGTCCCGGGGGCGTAGACGTCCGGGTCGACCCATACGTTGATGAGCGCGGGCTTGCCCGACTCGCGGGCCCGCTCGAGTGCCGGGCGGATGTCGGCCGGGTCGCGGACCTCCTCGCCGTAGCCGCCGAGCATCCGGGCGAACTCGTCGTACCTGACGTCGCCGAGGGTGTTGCCGACGCGGCCGCGGTCGTCGCCGTACTTGGCGGCCTGGCCGTAGCGGATCTGGTTCATCGAGGAGTTGTTGCCGATGACCCCGATGAACGGCAGGTCGAAGCGGACCATCGTCTCGAAGTCCCACCCGGTGAGGCTGAAGGCGCCGTCGCCGAACAGGCACAGCACCTCCTTGTCCCGCTGGGCGTACTTCGCGGCCATCGCGAAGGCGACGCCGACGCCGAGGGTGCCGAGCGGGCCCGGGTCCATCCAGTGGCCCGGCGACTTGGGCTGGACGACCTGGCCGGAGAAGGTGACGATGTCGCCGCCGTCGCCGATGTAGATCGTGTCCTCGGTGAGGAACTCGTTGATCTCGTGGACAAGGCGGTAGGGGTCGATCGGCTGCGAGCCGGACAGCTGCCGGGGCAGCCGCTTCTCGAACGCCTTGGTCTCGACCTCGCGCAGCTCCTCGAGCCACTTCTTCCTGCGGGCGCTGCCGTTGTCCTCGCGGCCGGTGGCCGCGGCCGCGGCGGCCGACAACACGAGGCCGGCGTCGCCGACGATGCCGAGGTCGATGTCGCGGTTCTTGCCGACGGTGCGGTAGTCGAGGTCGATCTGGACGACCGTCGCGGTCGGCGACAGGCGCTTGCCGTACCCCATGCGGAAGTCGAACGGCGTGCCGACGATGATGATGAGGTCGGCCTCGGTGAAGGCGTAGCGCCGCGACAGCTGGAAGTGGTGCGGGTCGCCGGGCGGCAGCGTGCCGCGGCCCGAGCCGTTCATGTACGCGGGGACGTTGAGCGCGCGGACGAAGTCGACGGCGTCGCTCGTCGCGCGGCAGGTCCACACCTGGCTGCCCAGGAGGATGGCCGGCTTCTCCGAGTGCACGATCAGGTCGGCGAGGCGCTCGATGGCCGCCGGGTCGCCCAGCTGGCGCGTGGAGGCGCGGTAGCGGCCGGCCTCCGGGATGCGCGCCTTCTCCAGCGGCACCTTGGCGTCGAGCACGTCGCGCGGGATCTCCAGGAACGACGGCCCGGGTGCGCCGTTGTAGCACTCCCTGAAGGCCATCGACACGATGTCGGCCACCCGCTCCGTCGACGGCACCGTCGCGGCGAACTTGGTGATCGGCGTCATCATGTCCACATGCGGGAGGTCCTGCAGCGAGCCCATCTTGTGCTGGCTGAGCGCCCCCTGGCCGCCGATGAGCAACATCGGGCTCTCGGCTCTGAAGGCGTTGGCCACGCCGGTCACGGCATCGGTGGTGCCGGGGCCCGCGGTCACGACGGCGCAGCCGGGTTTGCCGGTGATCCGCGCGTAGCCGTCGGCGGCGTGCGCGGCGACCTGCTCGTGCCGGACGTCGACGACCTCGATGCCCTCGTCAATGCAACCGTCGTAGATGTCGATGATGTGGCCGCCGCACAGCGTGAAGATCACATCGATCCCCTCCGCCTTGAGCGCCTTGGCCACCAGGTGACCGCCGGAGATCGTTCCCGATTCGGCATCCGCTGTCATCTGTGTCGTCCTCTCGCTGTCGCGAATTCGTCCTAACTCCATACTGCATACCGTATGTTGAAGGTGTACTCCGGTGGCCGGGCGATGTCCAGACCCTTTCGGCCCGGGACCGGAGGACTTTCAGCCGGGCAGAGTGAGCAACTCGACCTGACCGCCCTCCCACCTGGGCGGAACCACGGCCAGCGCGTCCGCGAGCGCCGCGCCCCACAACGAGCCCGGGCGGTCGTGCCCCACGGGGACCGCCCCCCGGGCCGAGCGGCGGACCGCCACCAGGCGGGTGTCCGACGGGTGGGACGGCGCCTCCCCGGCCAGCGCGGTGCGCTCGCCGCGCGCCTCGGGCAGCCCGAGCAGGCCGCGGATCGCCGGGACCAGCAGGGTGAGCGCGGCCGACAGGGCGGCATAGGGGTTCCCCGGCAGTCCCACGACGAGCCCGCCTCCGGGAAGGCGCGCGAGCAGCTGCGGGTGGCCGGGCCGCACGGCGACGCCGTCCACGAGGACGTCGGCGCCGAGCCGTTCGAGCACGGGGCGCAGATGGTCGGCCCGGCCCTTCGAGGAGGCCCCGCAGACGGCCGTCACGTGCGCGGATCCGCCGTGCGCCGACAGGGCGGCGGTCAGCGCGGCCTCGCCGTCCGGCAGCCAGAGCGGCTCCCCCGCCCTCCCGCCCGCCCAGCCGATCAGACCGGGCAGGAAGGGCCCCACGGCGTCGCGGACCATCCCCTCGGCGGGCAGGCCCGAGCTCGTCACCTCGTCCCCCGTCACCAGGACGGAGACGAGGGGACGCGGGCGCACCCGCAGCGTGTCGTGCCCGAGCCCGGCGGCAAGGCCCAGGACGAGCGGCGTGACGGGCGTTCCCGCAGCCAGCACGGCGGTGCCCTCCACGCACTCCTCGCCCCTGCGGCGGATGTGCTTTCCTCGTGGGGAGGCCCCCGACACCTCGGTCACCACCGGGCCGTACCGCACCCGAGCGGCCTCGTAGGGCAGCACGGACTCCGCACCCGCGGGAACGGGGGCGCCCGTCGCGATCTCGACGGCCGTGCCGGGCGACAGGACCCCCTCATGCCGGGAGCGGCCGGCCAGCACCCGGCCGATCACCCGCCAGGGCGCGGGGCCGGCCACCGCGTAGCCGTCCATCGCGGCCACGTCGTCGCGGGGCAGGTCGACCAGGGCCCGCAGCGGCTCCGCCAGGCGGCATCCGGCGCTCTGCTCGAGGGGCAGGTCGGAGGGAGGAAGCTGCCGCACGGCCTGGGCCGCTATCCGCCGCGCGGTGTCCCACGGAACCGCGCCCCCGGGCCGGTCCCGTCTCGGCGGACCGGCCAGGACCGTGCTCGTTTTCCTGGACAGGACCCTGTCGGCGACGGTCATCAGCGGCTCCTTGACCTCAATTTTGCCATACTGTATACCGAATGCACAGTCGACGCGAGAACGGAGCTACTGTGAAAGTCGCTGTTCTTGGCGCCGGCGCCATCGGTGCGTATGTGGGGGCCGCCCTGCATACCGCCGGCGTCGAGGTGCATCTCATCGCCCGCGGGCCCCACCTTGTGGCCATGCGGAAGTCCGGCGTCCGAGTGTTGAGCCCCAGAGGGGACTTCACCGCCCACCCGCACACGACCGACGATCCGAGCGAGGTCGGCCCGGTCGACTTCGTGTTCCTCGGACTGAAGGCCAACTCCTACGCCTCCGCCGCCGACATGGTCCGCCCGCTGCTCCACGAGAACACGGGCGTGGTCGCAGCACAGAACGGCATCCCCTGGTGGTACTTCCACCGCCTTCCCGGCCCCTACGAGGGCTACCGCATCGAGAGCGTGGACCCGGGCGGCAGCGTCACGGCCGCGCTCCCTCTTGAACGGGCCATCGGGTGCGTCGTCTACGCGGCCACCGAGATCGAGGAACCGGGCGTGATCCGCCACCTCGAGGGCACCCGCTTCTCCATCGGCGAACCCAGCGGGGAGCTGTCTCCCCGGTGCCTGGCGCTCAGCGAGGCCATGATCGCCGGTGGGCTCAAGTGCCCCGTCGAGGCCGACCTGCGCCGCGACATCTGGGTGAAGCTCATGGGCAACATCGCCTTCAATCCGATCAGCGCCCTGACCAGGGCCACCATGGCCGGGATCTGCAGACACCAGGGGACGCGCGAACTCGTCGTCGCGATGATGCGCGAGACCGTCGACGTGGCCAGGCGGGTCGGCTGCGATCCGCACATCTCGATCGAGCGCCGCCTCGCCGGCGCGGAGAAGGCGGGAGAGCACAAGACCTCCACGCTCCAGGACCTGGAGAAGGGGAAGCCGCTCGAACTGGACGTGATCCTCGCGGCCGTCGTGGAACTGGCCGATCTCACCGGCGCCTCGGTCCCCACCCTGCGCGCCATCCACTCGGTGACCGACCTGCTGGACGAGCAGGTGCGGCAGCAGAGCCTCCTGCCGGTCGCCGGAGTCCGGTAGCCGCCGACGTCCGACAGACCGCACACACGCACTCGGGAAAGGACGGCACATGACGACCAGGCGTGCCGGAGGCGACGGGAGGCCGATCCCTCACCCGCCCCATTCCGGGCTCCGGCACGCCTGGAACGCGTCGGCCGATGGGTAGGGTCACCGTCCAGCGCCGCGTCCTGCGGCTGCGCGACTCGGCCGCCACGAGCAGGGTCGACGCGCTGGCGGCCGAGGAACCGCTGGAGATCCGCCTGAACGGGCGTCCGCTCACCGTCACGATGCGGACGCCCGGCGACGACTTCGACCTCGCCGCGGGTTTCCTGGTGAGCGAGGGCGTCATCGGCTCGGCGCGGGACGTCGACACCATCCGCTACTGCGCGGGGGCGACGGCCGACGGTGAGAACACCTACAACGTCCTGGACGTACGGCTCGCGCCGGGCGTCACACCCCCGGCGGTCTCCCTGGAGCGCAACTTCTACACCACCTCCTCCTGCGGGGTGTGCGGGAAGGCCTCCCTGGAGGCGGTCGCCACCGTGGCCCGCTGGGAGGTCGCCGGCGATCCCGTGCGGCTGAAGCCCGAACTGGTCGCGGCCCTGCCCGACCGGCTCAGGTCCGCCCAGCGGGTGTTCGACCGGACCGGCGGCCTGCACGCGGCGGGCCTGTTCACGTCATCCGGCGAGATGTTGTGCGTGCGCGAGGACGTCGGGCGGCACAACGCCGTCGACAAACTGCTGGGCTGGGCCCTGCGCGGCGACCGGCTCCCCCTGACGTCCACGGTGCTGATGGTCTCCGGGCGCGCGTCGTTCGAGCTGGTGCAGAAGGCCGTGATGGGCGGCATCGCGGTGCTCGCCGCCGTGTCCGCCCCGTCGTCGCTGGCCGCCGAGCTGGCGGCGGAGCGTGGGCTGACGCTGCTCGGCTTCGTCCGCGGCACCTCCATGAACGTCTACACGGGCGAGGAAAGGATCATTCGCGAGGCAGTCTGAAATCTGAATATGCCTTGCCAAGCATATTCCGCTTGTGGCATGTTAAGGGAGTGTCCGACGCGATCTGGTCCGTGCTGATCGATCCCAACCGCCGCGCGATGCTCGACCTGCTGCGCGAGCGTCCGCGCACCGTGGGCGAACTGGTCGACGAGCTCGACCTCACCCAGCCCACCACCTCCAAGCACCTTCGGGTGTTGCGCGACTCGGGGTTCGTGCGCGTCCACAAGGACGCGCAGCGTCGTGTCTACGCGATCGACCCCGCGCCGCTCGCCGCGCTCGACGCGTGGCTCGCGCCGTACCGGCTGTTGTGGAACGACCGGCTCGACGCCCTCGGACACCACCTCGACACCACGAAGGAGCCCTGATGGACCGCGGAACGTTCATCCAGCACGAAGGCCGGCCCGCCGTGCGCTTCGAGCGCACCTACGCGCATCCGGCCGAGCGGGTATGGGAAGCCGTCGCGACGCCCGAGGGACTGTCCCACTGGTTCCCCTCCACCGTCGAACTGGAGCCCCACACGGGTGGAAAGATCACCTTCTCCGGCGACCCGAACCTTGAGCCGATGACCGGTACGGTCCTCACGTTCGACCCGCCCCGGCGCCTGGCCTTCTCCTGGGGCGGCGACGAACTCCTGTTCGACGTCGAGCCGATCGACGCCGAGCACTGCCGGCTGACCCTGGTCAACGTGCTCGAGGCGCGCGACACCGCGGCACGCAACGCGGCCGGATGGACCGTCTGCCTCGCCGAACTCGGCAGGCACCTGTCCGGCGCGACCACGGACGGTCCGCACAGCGCGTCGGCCGAACCCTGGCAGCCCGTCTACGACGCGTACGTGGCGTCGGGCATGCCGTACGGCGCGCCCATCCCGGGGGCCTCCTCCCACGCCTGACCCGGCCAGAGCGGGCCCGGTTCAGGCGGCCGAACGCAGACCGGCGCGGGTCAGGCCTCCAGGCGCAGAGCCGGGACGCCGGACGGATCGAAGCCGAAGACCTGCCCGTACAACGACAGCTCCGCCTCCAGGCAGGTCACCATGGTGTCCGCACGCCGGAAGCCGTGGCCCTCGCCGGGAAAGCTCAGATGGGCGTGCGGAACGCCGTGAGCGGAGATCCGTTCGAGGAGGCGCTCACTCTGCGCGGGCGGGCAGACCACGTCGTCGGTCCCCTGCATCAGCAGGAAGGGCACCGAGATCCGATCCGGATGGGCGCCCGGCGACCGGTCGCGGTACCGGCCGGGAACCTCGGTGTAGGGGCCGATGAGGAACTCCAGGTAGTGGGATTCGAAGTCGTGCGTCTGCCCGGTGGCGACGCCCTCCAGATCCAGGAGCGGGTACAGGAGAGCGGCGCAGGCGTAGACGTCGCTCGCGACCAGGGACGAGGCGGCGGTGAAACCACCCGCGCTGCCTCCCCTGATCGCCAGCCGCCCGGGAGCCGCGACGCCCTCGTCGACGAGCGCACGGGCGACCGCCGCGCAGTCCTCGACGTCCACCACTCCCCACTGCTCCCGCAGCCGCTCGCGGTAGGCGCGGCCGTAACCCGGTGAGCCGCCGTAGTCCACGTCGGCCACGCCGATGCCGCGGGAGGTGAAATACGCGATCTCCAGGTTGAGCGCCAGCGGAGAACGAAGCGTGGGGCCGCCGTGCGCCCACACCACGTACGGCGGCGGCTCGCCCTCCGGGCCGGCGAACCCGGGGTTGCGCGGAGCATGGAGCCGGGCATGGATCTCCCGCCCGCCGGGGCCCACCACGACCCGGGTCACCGGCTCAGGGAGGAATCCGGCCTCGACGACGGCCTGGTGCTCCCGGCCGACCACCCGGGTGCGAAGGGTGACGGTGTCGACCGCGACGATCTCGTACGACGTGGAGGGACCGGCGGCCACGCCCACCACCTCTGCGCCGGAGAGGGCGAGGTGCGGCAGCCACTCCCCTCGCTCGCCCGGCACGTCGACGAGTTCGCCGGTCGCCGGGTCGAGCAGGGCCGGCCGCTGGGCGCCGAGGCCGTGGAGCACCCAGATCCGCCCGTCCGGCAGCGGGACGAACCAGCGGAGGCCGAGACGCTGGACGCCGGCGAACTCCTCCGCCGCCGCGTGCAGCGCCACCGTCTCGCCCGTCTCCGGGTCGACGCGGTAGAGGTTCCACCACCCCGTGCCCTCGCACGCCGCCAGCAGGCCGCCGTCCGCCGCCCATTCGGCCTGGGCGACCGGGTCGCCCGGTCCGCCGGTCAGCGTGCGGACCTCCCGCATCACGCCGTCCGCGCCGACCTCGGCGATCTTGAGTTCGGCGGCGTCCCACGGCATGTGCGGATGGTCCCAGGCCAGCCACACGGCCCGCGAGCCGTCGGGCGAGATCCGGGGGCCGGAGACGAAACGGTGCCTGTCGTCGGACAACTCGCGGACGGCCGCCCGATTCCCGGCCGCCGAGCCGTCCAGGGGAACGGCCGCGATCAGCCTGCGCAGGTCGCCCGGGCCCTCTCCGGTGAACTCCTCCAGCACGCAGCGGACCTCGCCGCGGCCGAGGTCGATCTCGGGCTCGGCCCAGCGCAGCCCGCCGCCCACCGGGGAGACCGGCGTCAGCGGCCGCGGCTCGGCGCCGGGGACGTCGGGCTCGTAGGCGTACAGTCGCTGGTCCGCGAAGTCGGCGAACACCACGAGCACGCCGCCGCCGGTCGCCGCCGCCGTCCATGGGCGGCCGCCGTACTCGATGACCCGGCTCCGGACGTTCCACGGCGCGGGCAACGGGGAGTGCGGGTCGCCGTCCGCCTTCCGCCGCATCAGGGCCATCCGCCCGCCCTCCTCGGGACGGGGCTCCACCCACCACACCTCCGTACCGACCGTGCCGACGTACAGGGGCGCCCCGATCTGCCCGGCGCTCATCCCCCTCGTGGCCGTCTCCGCGGTGATCGGCGAGGGCCACGCGCCGTACGGCGCGACGGTGGTCACGACGCCGCCTTGCAGCGGCGCGAAGGGACGTCGCGGGGCAGTCCCCAAGTCATGGGCATCAACCGGTCATTCACCTCGCAAACCATACGAGCAAGACAAATCTTCTGTTTGCCCGGCGGGGTGGCCCACGCTCATATGGGGGCGTTCTGACCGGGTATGCCCCTGCGTGGGGGTGGGAGCGATGACGCGGTGCCTGGTCACGGGGGCGACCGGTTACATCGGCGGCAGGCTCGTGCCGCAACTGCTCGAGGCCGGGTACGAGGTCCGGTGCATGGCCAGGGCCGCCGGCAGGCTGCGGGATCATGCCTGGCGCGACCGGGTGGAGGTCCGCGAGGCGGACGCGATGATCCCCCAGCAGACGCGGGCCGCGCTCGACGGGGTCGACGTCGCCTACTACCTCATCCACACGATGGGGTCGGGACGCGACTTCGCCAGAAGGGACCGGCAGGCGGCCGAGGTGTTCGCCGCCGCGGCCCGGGGCGCGGGCGTGCGCCGGATCGTCTACCTCGGCGGGCACACCACGTCCAGGAGGCCGTCGCCGCACATGCGCTCGCGCGGCGAGGTCGAGCGGATCCTGCTCTCCTCTGACGTTCCGACCGTCGCGCTCCGCGCCGCCATGATCATCGGCTCCGGGTCGGTGTCGTTCGAGATGTTGCGCCACCTCACCGAGCGACTGCCGGTCATGACCACGCCCCGCTGGGTGCGCACGCTGACGCAGCCGATCGCGATCAGGGACGTGCTGCGCTACCTGGTGGGCGTCGCGGAACTGCCCGCCCAGGTGAGCCGGGCCTTCGACATCGGCGGCCCGGACGTCCTGTCCTACGCCGACATGATGCGGGGATACGCCGAGGTCGCGGGCCTGCCTCCCCGGGTGATCATCCCGGTTCCCGTGCTCACCCCGCGGTTGTCGAGCTACTGGGTCGGGCTGGTCACTCCGGTGCCCGCCGGAGTCGCCCGGCCTCTCGTGGAGTCCCTCCGCAACGAGGCGATCTGCCATGAGCACGACATCACCCGGTACGTCCCCGACCTCCCCGAAGGGCTCATCGATTTCCGCCAGGCCGTGCATCTCGCACTGCGCCGGATCAAGGAGGCCGACGTCGCCACCCGCTGGTCGTCGGCCTCGACTCCGGGCGCACCGAGCGACCCGCTGCCGACCGACCCCGACTGGGCGGGCGGCAGCCTCTACGTCGATGAGCGCAGCAAGGTCGTCGACGCGTCCCGCGCCGCGCTGTGGCAGGTCATCGAGGGTGTCGGCGGCGACAACGGGTGGTACTCCCTGCCCGTCGCCTGGCGGATCCGCGGGCTGCTCGACCGCCTCCTGGGCGGGGTCGGCCTGCGCCGGGGACGGCGCGACGCCCGGAGACTGCGGGTCGGGGACGCCGTCGACTTCTGGCGGGTCGAGGAGATCGTGCCAGGCGCCCTGCTGCGACTGCGCGCCGAGATGCGGCTGCCCGGCCTGGCGTGGCTGGAGCTCGCCTGCCACGAGGAGGACGGCCGGACGGTCTACTGCCAGCGGGCGATCTTCCACCCGCACGGCCTGCTCGGCCACCTGTACTGGCGCGGCATCTCGCCCCTGCACGGGCTGATCTTCGGCCGCATGCCGGGCAACGTGGCCAGGGCCGCGGCCCGGCAGGGCCACGCCGCCTGACGGCCGGACCGTCCTGACCGCGACGCCTCCCGCGGAGGCCCTCGCGACTGGCGCTCCCGCAGGGCGGAGCTTGCCGCTCTGCCCGCGGACCCGGAGGCGGCCGGGAAACCGCCGCTCATGACGCTGCCGTGGCGCCCTCGACGGCAGCGAACCGTTATCTCCGGGTTCGTGCCCCGGCCCTGCTCGCGGCGGGACGAGCCATCGAAGATCGAGTCACGAAAAATCGTGCATTGCATCGTTCCATGTGATCCAATCGCGGCACGATCGATCAGCGGGCGAACGGAGGCCGTCATGGCCGTGTCCGAGATGGAGCCGGCGGCGGGACCAGTGCCAGGACCAGTGGCAAAACCGGGGCAGGGCCTCGGGGCGGGCCTCGTGCCACCGGAGCCCCCCTCCGACGGCGTGACCGAGATCCGGCTCCACGGTGTGGGAGGCACCTCGCCCCAGAGCATGGTCGGCGATCTCCCGCTCCAACAGGTCGGCGGCGACGCGATCGCCGGGTTCTACCGCAGGCCCGACGCGGAGGGCCGCCACATCGAGGCCTACTCCTGGGGCGGGCTGACCTCTCGGAGCGGCACCCGGGTGTTGTGGTTGCTGTTGCTGCCGTTCCTGCTGGCCAACCTCGCCGGTTGGATGTTCCCTCCCCAGATGTTGCGCCGTCCGCGCGTCTTCGCGGTCTACCGGGCCGCGATCCGCTGGGCGGCGCTGGCCGTGACCCTGAACGCCGTGTTGTTCCTCACCTGGATCCCGATCGACTACCTCGGATACCAGTGCGGCGGTCGCGCGGAATGCGTCAAATCATGGCCGCTCTACGGGTTCGGGCTCCAGTTCGGCTTCGTCCAGGACCATCCAGGACGGCGCATCCTGATCGCGGCGGCCGTGCCGTTGCTGGCGATCGCGATCATGCTCGTGCTGTCTCGCCGAACGCTGGGACGGTACGAGTCGGTGCGTCCTCCCGCCCGCGGTCCCCTTCCCTCGGCCGATCCCGCACGCAGCGCGGCGGCGCTGACCGCCGGGCTCGCGCATCCCGATTTCTGGAACGGCAGGCGTGCTACCTCCCGCCTGGGCATGGCGCACCTGGCGGCGGCGGTCGCCATGCTGGCCGCGCTGATCGCTCACACCGTGCGCTCCACGGTGAATGTGGAGCAGCGGCCTCTCGCGTCCGCCGCCCTTGTGCTGAGCGGCCTCGTCCTCGCCGGCGTGGTCGTGGCACTCGTCGCGGAGACGGAGAAGAGATGGCCGGAGAAACTCGCCGTCGCGATGCTCGCGGTCGCCGTCGCGGCCCTGGCGCTGTCGGCGGTCTTCGCGTGGACGCAGCCGGCCGTGGCCTTCACCGAGGGCGAGTTGCCCGGCATGGGGCAGGCCGTGAACCTCACGAACATGGCGGTCGCGGGGACTCTCGCACTGGTGCTGGTCACGGTGCTCGCCGGCACGGCCGTGACGCCGGCCGGGTGGCTGCTGACAGCCGCCACGCTCGGGGCGGTCGTGCTCGCGCTCTGGGTCACCGACGTGGCGGAGTACCCCGGCGTCCGGGTCGCAGCCGTGCTGGTGCTCATCGTCGGGCTCGCCCTCGCCGGACAGGCGGCCCGCCGCGGCTACGACAGATTCCGCTGGGCGGCGCCGTTCGTCGTGATGGCCCTCGCGGCGGGCGTGCTCAACGTCTTCATGCTCGGCTCACTCATCCGGGTCGCGGACACCGTGGGCGCGATCCACTATTCGGAGACCGACTACCTCGTCCCGCCCCAGGAGCCCGTCGTCGCCGTGTTCCAGGTCATCCGGCCGTTCGCGCCGTACCTGGCCCTCCTGCCGGGAGCGATCGCCGTGGTGTTCCTGCTCTGGCAGGGCGTGCTGATCTGGCGCGCCGCGAGCGGTCCGGCCACGGAGCAGACCCGGCAGGCCTATCTCGTGCGGGAACAGGCCGCCGCCCCGACGCCCGGCAGCCCCGCGGCGTGGGTCGCCTCCACCGTCTCCGACCCCGCCGTAGGGAATCCGGCCGTCCACGACTGGCTGCGGGTGCGGTCCTGGGCGCAGACGGTGGCCGCCTGGCGGCGGCTCGCCCAGGCTCCGCTGGACCTGGACCTGCTGCTCACCGGCATCGTCGTCGCGGGAGTGTTCCTGGTCGGCTCGATGCAGTTGGACGACGGCGCGACCGGCGGGGCGCCCCCCTGGTTGATCGGCCTCGGCACGACGCTCGCCGCCGCGCTCCCCCTGTTCCTCATCGTGCTGCTGCGTTCCGGCTGGAACGACCTCACCAAGCGCAAGGCGATCGGCGTCCTGTGGGACGTCGGCACGTTCTGGCCCCGCTCCTACCATCCGTTCGCCCCGCCGTCGTACGCCGAGCGGGCGGTGCCCGAACTCCAGCGCCGCATCTGGTGGCTGCGCGACAACGGCGGCAAGGTGCTGCTCACCGCGCACAGCCAGGGCTCCGTGCTGGCCGTCGCCGCACTCGCCCAGCCGGACCGCCGCAGCCCGGACGACCAGGTGTCGCTCGTGACGTTCGGGTCCCCGGTCTACAAGCTGTACAACTGGGGCTTCCCCGCCTACTTCAACCAGGACATGCTGAACCACCTGCGAGTGGAGCGCTGGGAGAACCTGTACTACCTCACCGACTACATCGGCGGCCCCCTCGGCGCCGCCACCTGCCACGACGTCGAGACACCCGACCCGCCCACCAGCACGTTCCGGTACGGCGAGCCGGTCCCCCGCGTCGGCAGCCACACCGGCTACTGGGACGACCCCGCCCTGTGGAAGGCCGTGGGCCAGGCGGCGGCGCTGCTCGCGGCCCGACGGCCAGAGCCGCCGCGGGAATGAGCCCCGGCCGCGGTCTCAGTCAGTGCCGGGTCTCAGTCAGTGCCGGTCTCAGCCGGCGGCGCGGTCGTAGCGGGCGGCCAGTTCGCGCAGGTGCGCCGCCAACTCCGGCGGGTCGTCGACGGTGAAGTCGAGCCCGAGCAGCCCGAGATGGACGGCGATGGTGCCGAGCGTGTCCGCCCCCGTCCGCAGGACGCTCGTGGTCTCGTCGACGACCTCGACGGTCCCGACCGCGGGCGTGATCCGCTCGGCGACGGCCTGCGCGGGCGCGTGAACGATCACCCTGGCGTTGTGACGCCAGCCCGCCGCTGACACCCGGCGCGAGACGTAGGCGGCGACGTCATCCTCGGGCAGTTCGCGGGGCGCGAACCTCGGGCCGTTCGGCGTGCGCGGTTCGATGCGGTCGACCCGGAACGTCCGCCAGTCGCCGCGGTCGGCGTCCCAGGCCACCAGGTACCACCGCCGTCCCCAGTTGACCAGCCGGTACGGCTCCGCCGTACGGAGGCCGACCGTCCCCGCGTGGTCGCGGTAGTCGAACCGAAGCAGTTCGCGGTCGCGGCAGGCGGCCGCCAGCGTCGTCAGCACCTCGGGGTCGACCGACGGTGCCCCGCCGTCGCGCGGCACCGGGACGGTGTAGGTGTGCAGGGCGTTGACCCGGCGGCGCAGCCGGGAGGGCAGCACCTGCTCGAGCTTGGCCAGTGCGCGCAGGGACGTCTCCTCCAGGCCCGCGATCGCCCCGCCGGCCGCGGTGCGCAGCCCCACCGCGACGGCCACCGCCTCCTCGTCGTCGAGCAGGAGCGGCGGGAGGGCCGACCCGGCGCCCAGCCGGTAACCGCCCACCGGCCCGCGAGCGGCGTTGACGGGATAGCCGAGGGACCGCAGCCGCTCCACGTCGTTGCGGACGGTGCGCGTGCTCACGCCCAGCCGTTCGGCGAGATCGGTCCCCGTCCAGTCGCGCGGCGTCTGCAGCAGTGACAGCAGGCGGAGAAGCCGCGCCGAGGTCTCCAACATGAGACCAGTCTGCCGACTAATTAGGAATGAGGTGTTCCTAATGGACGTCTAACGTTCGGGGCATGGAGAACGGCAACGACATCCGCCCCGGGACCGGCCCCGTCCTGAGCCGCCGCGCGATCAACCGCGCCACTCTCGAGCGGCAACTCCTGCTGCGCCGCCACGACATGACGGCACACGAGGCGATCGAGCACCTCGTGGGCCTGCAGGCGCAGACCCCGCACACCTGGTACGTCGGCCTGTGGGGCCGGTTGGCCGGCTTCGATCCCCGTGAAGCCGCCGACCTGCTGACGAGCCGCGGGGCCGTCCGCATGGCACTCATGCGGTCGACGATCCATCTGGTGACGGCGCAGGACGCCCTCGCGCTGCGTGCGCTGATCCAGCCGGTGATCGAGCGCGGCACGAGATCCGTCTTCGGCAAGGGCGTCGCGGGGATCGACCCGGACGAGCTCGCCCGCGCGGGCAGGGCGGCGGTCGAGGAGAGGCCGCTGACCTTCAGCGAGCTCGGCAGGGTCCTCGGCGAGCGGTGGCCGGGCCGCGACCAGGCGTCGCTCGCCCAGACCACGAGGGCCGCGTTGCCGCTGGTCCAGGTGCCGCCCCGCGGAGTCTGGGGCGCGAGCGGCCTGGCCAGGCACACCACGGCCGAGGCCTGGCTGGGCCGGCCGCTTCGCGCGGACTACCCGGTGGAGGAGATGGTCCTGCGCTATCTCGCGGCGTTCGGCCCCGCCACCGTGCGGGACGTGCAGACGTGGTCGGGCCTGACCCGGCTCACCGAGATACTCGAACGCCTGCGGCCCCGCCTGCTGTCCTTCCGTGACGAGGACGGCGCCGAGCTGTTCGACCTGCCGGACGCTCCTCGGCCGGATCCCGGCACCCCCGCGCCGCCCCGGTTGCTGTACGACTTCGACAATCTCCTGCTCTCGCACGCCGACAGGTCGCGGGTGGTGACCGACGCCTACCGCCGGCAGGACTTCGACGACCACGGGCCCGTCCCCCGCCTCATCCTCCTCGACGGATTCACCGCGGGGACGTGGACCTTCGCCGCGGAGCGCGGGAAGGCGACGCTGGTGATCCGCCTCTTCGCGAAGACGTCCGGCGAGGACGCCGACGCGCTGGCCGCCGAGGGTGCGGCGCTCGCGGAATTCCTGGCCCCCGAGGCGGAGGTCCGCGACGTCCGGTTCGCCTCGTGAACCGGGGTCGCGGCCGGCACGGACCTGGACCCCCTGCGCGGGCTCAGCCGAGGGCGACCGTCACCGGGAGGAACAGCCGGTCCCGGTCGCCGGGAAGGTCGTCGCCGTGGATCATGACGGTCGTGGTGAAGGCCCGGGTCAGGCCGTGGTCCTCGGCCCAGCCGGTCAGCGCGGGCCGCCGGTGCTCCACGTCGAGCCGCAGCGGCCCCTCGGCCTCCGCGGCCAGGTCGGACAGCAGTCCCGAAGCCGTCTCCCCGTCACGCGCGATCAGTGGGCCGAGCACGGTGACGCCCTCGTTGCGCCAGGCCCCGCCGTACGCCGTGACGCCGGAGGGTCCCTCCACGACTCGCATCGACGCACAGAAGGCGGGCAACCGGGAGACCAGTTCGGTGCGCGGCGCCCCCCACGCCTCCGCGTCCAGGGCGAGCACCGCGGGAAGGTCGGCCGCGGTCATCGGACGCGACACAGGCCGGGCCGGATCCGACGGCCGGGCCCGGAACGACCCGGTGTACGCGCTGGAGTGACCGATCGCGCGGAAGCCGAGGCGTTCGTAGAGCGGACGCCCGTACTCGGTGGCCGTCAGCCAAAGGCACGACGTGCCGCTCCGCTTCATCGCGTGCGTCATCAGCCGCCTGCCGAGACCCCGGCGCTCGTGCCTGCGCGCGACGAGCATCATGCCGATGGCCGCGACCCCCGTGCCGTACCGGGTGGACGCCACCGTCGCGGCCAGCCCGCCCGCTGGGTCGTCGATTCCGTAGACCTCGCCGACGTCGAAAAGCAGACGCCATTTGCGCTCTTCACGCGACCAGTCGCGGTCCTCGGCCAGCAGCATGCAGTCGGGCAGGTCGTCGAAGCCGAGCCTCCGGACGGGCAGGTCGGGCGAAGAAGGCCTGACCTCGTTCTGGTCGATCGGCGAGTCGGTTTCTGGCACAAATGGGACATTAGCCACTCGCCGTACGGCGCGTCGATCGATTTAACCGGCCACGTCCGGCTCGTCGAGGAGACCGGCGTCGTGGACGAGCAGCGCGATCTGCACCCGGTTGTTGAGGCCGAGCTTGGTGAGGATGCTCGACACGTGCGTCTTCACCGTGGGGACGCCGAGATAGAGGACGGCGGCTATCTGGGCGTTCGACCTGCCCTCTCCGACTGCGACGGCCACCTCGCGTTCGCGGTCGTTGAGGAGCGCGAGGCGCCGCCCGGCGTCGGCGCGGCGCCGGTCCTGGCCGGAGTGGGCGACCCGGGCCATGAGGCGCCGGGTGACCGCCGGGGAGAGCACGGGATGGCCCTTGGCGACCTGCCGCACCGCCGCCACGATCTCGTCGGGCGGGGTGTCCTTGAGGAGGAACCCGGCGGCGCCGACGCGCAGGGCGCGCAGCACGTGCTCGTCGGCGTCGAAGGTGGTCAGGACGATGACCTCGGGTGCGTCCGGGCGGGCGCGCAGGGCCTCGGTGGCGGAAAGCCCGTCCATCGCGGGCATCCGGATGTCCATCAGCACCACGTCGGGGTCGTGCAGGTCGACGAGCGACAGGGCCTGCGCGCCGTCGCCGGCTTCGGCGACCACGCGGATGTCGGGCGCGCCGCCGAGCATCATCGTCAGGCCGGCACGCACCAGGGGATCGTCGTCGACGATGAGCACGCCCACGGGGAGGGAGGCCGAGGTGGTCATGTCGGCCAGGGTAACCATGCCGCCAGACGCCAGCCGCCTTCCCCGGTCGGGCCGTGCTCCAGCCGCCCGCCCGCGAGCGCGACCCGCTCGGCCAGGCCGAGAAGTCCCTGGCCGCCGGGGGCGTCCGTCGCGGTGGATCCGGCAGGCCGGGGAACGGGTTCGGCGTCCGGAGCGGTGTTGCCCACCTCGACGGTCAGCCCCTGGCCGGGCGCCCCCGCCGCACGCAACCGCACACCGGCTCCCGTCGCGTGCTTCCTGGCGTTGGTCAGGCCTTCCTGGACGACGCGGTAGGCCGTTCTGCCCATGCCGTCGGGAACCTGGCCGCCGATCTCCTGCCGCAGATCGACCCGCATCCCCGCCTCGACCGACTCGGCGACGAGCTGGTGGATGTCCGCGAAGGTGGGTTGCGGCAGCTCGCCCACCGGCGCGCGAAGCACGCCGATGACCTCGCGCAGGTCCTGCAGCGCCTGGTGAGCACTCTCTCTGATCACCTTGGCGGCACGGGCGACGTCCTCGGGCGGGGCGTCGGGGCGGTACTCCAGCGCACCGGCGTGGACGCTGAGCAGCGACAGCCGGTGGCCGAGCACGTCGTGCATCTCCCTGGCGATGGCCTCACGCGTGCGCAACTGGGCCTGCTCCGCGCGCAGATGCGCCTCGGTCTCCGCGCGGGCCGCCCGGTCGCGCAGCGAAACGACCAGTTCCCGCCGGTGGTGGATGAACAGGCCCCAGCCGACGATGGCGCCCTGGATGGCGAGCCCCAGGAGAAAGAGCAGGAGACCGGGCATCGCCGGCTCGGGACGCAGCTCGACGTAGACGACCCCGGAGACGAGGCTCAGCCCGAAGACGATCCCCGTGGTCCGGGGCGGCCGATGGACCGCGACGGTGAACAGGGCGACCAGCATCGCGCCCGAGACCAGCTCCGAGAACGCCGCCAGGGCGATCAGCACCACGCAGAGCTCGACCGGCCGGCTGCGCCTCAGCCACAGTGCGGCGCAGCCCAGCGTGGCGACGATCTGGTCGAGGCCGAAGACCCATGCCGGCTCCGGCAGCGGCGCCTGAACGCGCTCCGATGCCGTGAGCAGCCCGAAGGCGACCGCGAACAGGAACAAGCAGGTGTCCACGATCCAGTCCCGGGTGCTGCGCCGGGTCGCCACGACGTCCATCGTTTCGAGGCTACCGACCGGGCGGCGTCCGGCCAGGTGCCCGCGAGGCGACGATACCGAAGTCCGGACGAACGCTACTTTGGTCGGTCACGGCCCGCCGGGCGGATACGCGCGGCGGGCCGCGGAGAGCCTCTTGGCCGTTCCGCGGGCCGGCGCGGGCTCCCTAGCGTTCCGATCATGCGCTCGACGATTCAGTTCATCGGGATCTTCCTGACCTTGCAGGGGGTCAGCGGAGCCATCGACCACCTGCTGGTCCAGCCGTTCTTCGGGATCGTGCTGAACTTCTTCAACCGCCTCGTCATCCCCCGCGTCGACGTCCTCGCAGAGAACGCGTTGTTCGCCAACCTGTCGCTGGCGCTCCTGGGCGTGGTCGTGGTCATCGCGGCCGAGCCGGCCAAGCGCTCATGACAGCGCTTCGGCACCGGTACCGGTCAGGTTCTCCAGCATGCGCTGGAGCATGCCCGTGAGCTCCCGCACCTCCGTCTCTGTGAATCCCGCCAGCAGCCGCCCGGTGACGCGGCCGAACACGGGGGCCAGGCGGGGGACGATCGCCCGCCCCTCGTCGGTCACCTCGATGACGATGGAGCGCCGGTCGCCGGGATGCCTGCGCCGCCGTACCAGGCCCTTGTCCTCGAGGCGGTCCAGCAGTCTGGTCATGCCCGCCGTGTCGGTCCCGAGCTGGGGCGCGAGCTGGTTGGGGCTCGCCTCCTGCCGCGCGGCGTGCAGGAGGAGCGCGGCCTGCTGGGACGTGACGTCGAACGGCGCCAGCCGGCTCTCCACGGCGGTGCGCAGCTCGCGGCCGACCTGGTTGAGCAGCGAGCCGCCTCCCAGGACGAGCGCGATCGGCACGGCGCGGTTCTGGTCCTGGTCCTGGTCCTGGTACGGCCGGCTTCCGGCTGATGGGGATTCCATCGCGTCATGATAGCTGTCATGACTGTTGCTGTCGCGACAGCTATCGGGCTACGGTGGGGCCGTTACCCCCGAAAGGACCCCCATATGAACGAAGACAACTCCGACGGCCCGCACGTGCTCGTGATCGGCGGCGGCGTCGGCGGGCTCTGCCTCGCTCAGGGCCTGCGCAAGTCCGGCGTCCGCGTCGACGTCTACGAGCGCGACCGGTCCGCCCACTTTCGCGGCCAGGGCTGGCGCATCTCGCTCAAGAAGGAGGGCACGTCCGCACTCAGGAGCTGCCTGCCGGAGCACCTGTTCGAGCTCTGCGTCGCGACGGCCATCCTGCCGGCCACACGGATGGCGTTCCTTGACCACCTGCTGAACCCCAAGTTCGAAAAGCCCGTCCCGCCGCTCCCCCACGACGTCTTCTTCGGCGTCAACCGGCTGACGCTGCGCGAGATCCTGCTGTCCGGCCTCGACGACGCCCGCCACTTCGGCAAGACCTTCGTCCGGTACGACCACGCCGAGGACGGGCGGGTGCGGGCCCACTTCGCCGACGGGACCGTCGCGACCGCTGACCTGCTCGTCGGCGCCGACGGGACCAACTCGGCCGTCCGCCGCCAGTTGCTGCCCGCCGCCGAGGTCGACGACCTCGGGAACTTCGTCTACGGCCGGACGCCGATCACACCCGGCATGCTCGACCGGCTCCCCGGCGTCCTCGTCGACAGCTTCAACCGGCTCATCGCGCCCGGCGGCGCGGCCATGTCCGTGGTCACCTGCAGGACCAGGGAGCCCGTGCCCGAGGCCGTCGCGAGGCTGGCGCCCGGCGCACGGCTGACGGACATGCCCGGCTACCTCGCCTGGATGGTCTCCAGCGACGAGCGGACCGGATGGCCGGCCGGGCCGTCGCTCACCCCCGAGGGGTTCCGGCGGTCCGACGGGGAGACCCTGCACCGGCTGGCGCGCGAGACGATCGCGGACTTCCACCCGCTGGCCCGGCGGATCGTCGACGAGGCCGACGTACCCGCCACCTTCCCGGTCGGCCTGCGCAGCGCGCGGCCCGTCTCCCCGTGGCCGACGGCGGACGTCACGCTCCTCGGCGACGCGGTGCACACCATGTCGCCCGGGCGCGGCGAAGGGGCCAACACGACACTGCGCCACGCCGAACTCCTGCGGCAGGCCCTGGTGGGCGTCGCATCAGGGGGCGTTCCCCTGATCGAGGCCGTGGGCCGCTACGAGACGGAGATGCTCCGCCACGGCTTCCAGATGGTCTCCGCCTCACTGAGCAACCCCCTCATGCCGCGCCCGTCCGTCACGAGCCCCCCTCGGCCAGGCCCGCGCGGCGCCGGATGACCTCGGCGACGGCCGCCCAGTCGAGGTCGGCGTCGCCGTGCGCGATCGCGTCCACGAAGGAGTCGCGCAGCACGCTTCCGAACGGAAGCGGCACATTGGCTCCGGCCCCGGCGGTCAGCGCGAGCGAGACGTCCTTGAGCCCGAGCGCGAGACGGAACCCCGCGGGCTCGTAACGCCGCTCGGCGACCATGGACCCGTAACCGGAATAGATCACGCCGGGGAAGATCGTGTTCGTCATCAGGTCGACGAGCTCGGTGGACCTGATCCCCCTCGACTCGGCGAGGGCGCAGGCCTCGGCGACGGACTCGATCGCGCAGGCGATGAGGAAGTTGCCCGCGATCTTGACCAGGTTGGCCTGGTGAGGCGTGTCGCCCATGCGCCACGTGCGCTGCCCCATGGCCGCGAACAGCGGCTCCACATGGTCGATCAGTGCGCCGTCGCCCGCCGCGACGATGTTGAGCTTCCCGGCGGCCGCCACTTCTGACCGGCCCATCACCGGAGCGGAGAGGTAGCCGAGGCCGTGCTCGGCGTGGAGGGCGGCGGCGCGGTCGGCCAGCTCGACCGAGACCGTCGCCATGTTGACGTGGACGGTCGCCGTCGCGCCTCCGAGAAGGCGCGGATTCAGCAGGACCGACTCGACGGCCGCGTCGTCGGACAGGATGGAGATCACGACGTCGTTGGTGAAGACGGCCTCGAGACCGTCCGCCCGGGACGCGCCCATCGCGACGAGCTCGGCGACGGGCTCAGGCGACCGGTTCCACACCTGTACGGCATGGCCCGCGCGAACCAGGTTGGCCGCCATCCCCCGTCCCATGGCGCCGAGCCCCACGAAACCGACGTTCATCGCTGTCATCGCTGGATCCCCCTCGATCGTGCACTCGAGAGCCGGTCGAGGCGCGCACGCCCCGGCTCGGCAGGCCCTGGCGCTCGTCGTACCCCGCGCCCGCCCGGCCTGCACGTTAGCACCGGACTGGCGACGCGTTGGAACCGGCTATGGTGGTTCCGTGGAGAGCGAGGGCGGACGCCGGGACGACGGCTTCAGATTCGGCAACGGGCGGTTGTGCTTCACGTTCACCGCGACGCTCGGCGACCGGGGCGCGCCCGTCCCCCGTGAACGGCTCGCCGTCCCCGGCGACCTCGCGCGCTGGTGCGTGCGGGCCGGGCTGCTCGCCGAGGCTTCCCCGGTCGGACCCGCCACGCTCGCCGGGGCGCGCCGCCTGCGCGAGGCGATCGACCGCGCGGCCGAGCAGGTGCGCACCGGAGGGTTCCCCGATCCGCGGGACGCGGCGATCCTCAACGACTGGGCCGCGCGCCCGGCCCTCGCCCCCCGGCTCGACGAGGTCGGGCGGCTCCGCTGGCGCCAGGAGGGTGCCCAGGTGCGGCACGTGCTCGCCCTCGTCGCCCGCGACGCGGTGGACGTCCTCACCGGGCCGGCGAGGTCACGGCTTCGCCGCTGCGCCGACCCGGACTGCGCGGGCCTGTTCGTCGACGTCTCCCGGCCAGGAAACCGCCGCTGGTGCTCCATGAACACCTGCGGCAACAGGGCCAAGAAGGCGGCCTTCCGGCAGCGCAATCCGCGGTCCGGCTGATCTCACGCCGCGCCGGCCATGCCGCCGCTCATTCGGGGGCCTGGCCGTACATGACGGACAGCTCGGCCACGGTCCTCGCGATCCGGTCGCGCACTTCGGCCGGGCCCAGCACCTCCACCGAGGACCCCAGCCGCAGCAGCTGCCACGCCGCGTGGTTGACCGACTCGATCGGCAGCGTGATGCGCGTCCACCCCTGCGCGTCGGTCACCCCGTCCGCCAGGGCCTTGTCGCTGACGTCCGCGCCCATGGTGTAGCGGAGCAGGTCCTCCATCCCCGGCGCGATCCGGATGTCCGCCTCGGCGGTGTACATCCGCGCGGCGAACTCCACGGCGAACTCCCGCCAGAAGGCCGCGAGGTCGAAGTCCGGCGCCCGCGTGAACGTCTCGTCCAGCACCTCGGCCGTGATGATGCGGCCGACCCGGTACGTTCGGACGCTGCCCTCGCACGACGCCGCGAGATACCACGAACCGCCCTTGAGGATGAGACCGTACGGGTGCACGACCCGCTCCACCTCGGCCCGGCCCCACCGCCGGTAACGCATCCGGACGACGTGGTCGTCCCACACCGCCTCCGCGACGTCCATCAGGAACGGCACGTCGTCGGTGCTGCGATACCAGCCGGGCACGTCGAGATGGAACCGTTCACGCATCCGGGCCGCGCGCGAACGGGGCTCGGGCGGAAGCGCGGCAAGCAGCTTCAGTTCGGCCGCCGCGGCGACGTCGGCGCGGCCGAGTTCGGCGGCCGGGCCGGGGAGTCCCGCGAGGAACAGCGCCGAGGCCTCCTCGGCGGTCAGCCCGTTCAGCCGGGTGCGGTAGCCGTCGAGCAGCTGGTATCCCCCAAGCGGGCCGCGATCGGCGTACACCGGCACGCCGGCGGCCGACAGGGCCTCCACGTCGCGGTAGACCGTGCGCACCGAGACCTCGAGCTCCACGGCGAGCTCGGGCGCGGTCATCCTGCCGCGGGTCTGGAGGAGCAGCAGGAGGGAGAGCAATCGGCTCGCGCGCATGCGCCCAGTCTGCCACCTTTACAATGTAGATTTATTTGCTTTCAAACATCGATGATGTTCAAATGAACGCATGGAAAGTGCCGACCGGATCCGCGCCATCATGAACGAGCTGCGGACGTCCGACAGCGTCTCGGTGGCCGAGCTCGCCGCCCTGCACGGCGTCTCGGAGATGACCATCCGCCGCGACCTCGACGAACTGGCGCAGCAGGGCGTGGTGCGGCGGGTCCGCGGAGGCGCGCTCAGCCTGCTCCTGCGCGGGGAGGAGCCGCCCTTCGGCGTCCGCGAGCGCGAGGCGGTCGACGCCAAGCAGCGGATCGGCGCGGAGGTGGCGAGCCTGCTCGCGGACGGCGAGGCCGTCCTGCTCGACGGCGGCACGACCGTCCTCGAGGTCGCCAGAGCGATACACGACCGCCGGCTCACGGTGCTTCCGCTCGCCCTGCAGGCGACGCAGGAGCTCGCCGGGGCTCCGCGGATCCGCCTCGTCCTTCCCGGCGGCGAGGTCCGGCACGGCGAGATGAACTTCGTCGGCCCGCTGACCGAGGCCTCCATCAGGTCGTTGCGGTTCGACACCGCGGTCATCGGCTGCTGCGGCCTGTCCGCCGAGCACGGCCTGACCGCCCACGACCTGCCGGAGGTCGCGATCAAACAGACCGCCCTCGCCTCCGCCCGCCGCGTCGTGGTCGCCTGCGACTCGGGGAAGTTCTCCCGCACGGCGTTCGGCTCGGTCTGCACGCTCGACAGGCTGGACGTCGTCGTCACCGACGAGGGCATCCCCCAGGACCAGCACGACGCCCTCACCGCCGCCGGCGTGACCGTCCGCATCCCCCCCGCGTGATCACACCCCACGCCCCCCCGCGTGACCACGCCCCCCTCCGCGTGATCATGCACAGGTTCGTGAAGATGCCCTCCCACCTGCGCCCTTCCACTACGTGATCATGCACGGATTCGGCCGCGTCACCGCTCACCTGGCCGAATCCGGTCCGTGATCATGCAGTCCTCACCGTTGGAGCCCTGCCTCATGGCGCCACTCGCCACCGCCCCGCCCTCCCTGCGGCGCGCCCGCATCGCCGTCTTCGGGCTGTTCCTGCTCGCCGGAACGGCCATCGGCACCTGGACCGCCCGCATCCCCGCCATCAAGCACGACCTCGCCCTCTCCGACGGCCGCCTGAGCCTGGCACTGCTCGGCATCGCGGCGGGCGCCATCACCGGAATGCTGGTCATCGGCCGGCTCGTCGACCGGTACGGCAGCGACCGCGTGATGATCCCGGCGGCGCTCGCCCAGGGAGCCGTCCTGGTGCTCCCGGCCCTCGCGCCCAGCCTGCCGATGCTCACGCTGGCCCTGTTCCTGTTCGGCGTCGTCAACGGCACACTCGACGTCTCGATGAACGCCAACGCCGTCACCGTCGAACGCGCGTACGGCCGGCCGATCATGTCGGCCTTCCACGCGGTGTTCAGCGTCGGCGGCTTCGCCGGGTCGGCGCTGGGCGGGGTTTTCGCGAGCGCCGACGTGAGCCCGGCCGTCACCTTCGCGGTCGCCGGAGCGCTCATCCTGGTCGTCGCGGTGTTGTCGGCCCGCTGTGCCCTGCGCGACACCCCGCACCCCCCGGAGCCGGAAACCGCCGCGCCCGAAGCCGCTCAGGGAACCACCGGAACCGGCCCCGCCGGCCGGACCACCCCGGCTCGGCGCCGCCTGCCGCAGGGCGCGTTCTTCCTCGGCGTGCTCGCATTCTGCGGCCTCGTCGGCGAGGGGGCCTCCGCCGACTGGAGTTCGGTCTACCTCCACGACGATCTCGGCTCCTCCCCCGGCTTCGCCGCCGCCGCGTTCGCCGCCTTCTCGATCATGATGACCGCCGGGCGTTTCGCAGGCGACCGCCTCGCGGCCCGCCTGGGCCCGGTAACCCTGGTGCGCGGCTGTGGCCTGCTCGGCGCCGCCGGTCTCGCGATCAACCTCCTGATCGGCACGCCGGTCGCCGGGGTCGTCGGATTCGCCCTGTTCGGCGCGGGGCTGTCGTGCGTCATCCCGCAGGTCTTCTCCGCCGCCGGGCACCGCGACCCCGCGCAGTCCGGACGCGCGCTCGCGGTGGTGGCGAGCCTCGGATACACCGGTTTCCTCGCCGGCCCGGTGATCATCGGTTCCCTCGCGGAACTCGTCACCCTGCCGAAGGCCCTGTTCGTCCCCGCCCTGCTGACGCTTCTCGTCGCCCTTGCCGCCCCCGCCGTACGGCCGGCGCGAACCGGCGGAACGGACGCCGCCGACGTGCCCGCTCAGGCGAACTGGTCGTAGCCGAGCTTGACGACCAGCGCGGTCACGACGCACAGCAGAACCACGCGGACGAATCCGGCGCCGCGCCGCAACGCCATGCGGACGCCCACCTGCGCGCCGATGATGTTGCAGACGGCCATGCTCAGGCCGAGCGCCCACATCACGTGCCCCTGCACGCTGAACAGGATCAGCGCGCCGAGGTTCGTCCCCGTGTTGATCACCTTCGCGGTCGCCGAGGCGCGCACGAAGTCCATTCCCAGCAGGGAGGTGAACGCGATGAGCAGGAACGTCCCCGTCCCTGGGCCGAGGATGCCGTCGTAGAACGCGATCCCGACCCCCGCGACCAGGACCGCGCTCACCACCCGGGCCGTCGTCCGGAGATGAGGATGCGGCAGCCTGCCGAAGGCAGGACGGAACGTCACGAACGCCGCGACCACCAGCAGCACGGCCATGACCAGCGGCTTGAGCATCGAGGCGTCGAGAAGGGCGGCCGAGGCCGCGCCCACCCCCGCGAAAACCACCGCCAGCACGCCCGCCGGCAACGCGACCGCGCGGTCCAGCTTCGTCCCGCGCACGTACGTCACCGCGGCGGACGCCGTGCCGAAGATGGCGGCCGACTTGTTGGTGGCCAGGGCCTGTACGGGTGACAGGCCCGCGAGGATCAGCACGGGCAGCTGGAGCAGACCTCCTCCGCCCACGACGGCGTCGACCCACCCCGCGGCCAGCGCCGCCACGAGCAGCAGCACGATCGTCCCGGCGTGCATCGCTGCGCATCCCCCCAACATCGTCATCGTTTCGCAACGTCGAGGGTAGCGGCAGGAAATATCGCCACGTCACAGGGGTCGGTCAGATGTCGTCGCCACCGTCGTCGCTGCTGCGGGGCAACGGGCTCTGGCTGCCGGAACCGCCCTCCGACGGCGTCGGCGAGGGTTCCTGTGGTTCCGGCGACGTCGGGACGGGCGGCGGCGTCGGGACGAAGTTCGTCGCGGGAAGCGGCCGCGACGGCTCATGTTCCTCGTCGCCGCGGAAGACCAGCAGCCACAACATGACCATCATCAGCAGCGTCAGCGTCGCCAGCAACGCCGAGGCCAGCACCACCTGACGCCGCGTGCCGACAGGCGGCGGAGGCGGGGGCGGCGGCCCCGGGAAGGCGGGGGTGCGGTCGCCCAGCCAGTGCGGCACGAACTCGGGCCCCTGCCGCCTGCCGATCAGCGTCCCCGACACCATGACCGGGTCGAGGAACCGCTCGGCCCCCGGTCCGCCCGGCACGTACGGCACGGCCACCCATGGAGCCCGCCCGTCGTGCATGGCGACGATGGGCGGCGTGTCGGCCGGGGCCCTCCCACGGACCCGGTGCAGGAGCGTGGCGCCCCAGCCGAGCACGCCCGCGCGGGGCTGCTCGGCGTCTCTGATGGCGGTCACGAACCTGTCCCGTGCGGCGGCGTCGAGAGCCGCGCCGCTGGTGAGCACGGCGACGGACACCGCGCGGCCGTCCGGGGCCTGTCCCAGGTAGACGAGCCCGGCAGGCGCCGTGCGCAGTCTCGCCTGCAGCACAAACGGCCCCAGGTGGGGCGGGTCGCCGTACTGCAGCGGAGTGACCATCACCCTCATGAAAACACACGCGCACGACGGGCGCGTCGATCAACGGTCCCGGCGGCGGAGGGGGGCGGCGCGCATCGAGGCGATGCGGCCCCCTGCGCACCAGGCCTCGGTGACACGGGGACGCCTCCGCGCCCAGCCCTGAACGCCGCAGTTTTGCCGACGCGCAAACGGAGCAGAAGACAAAGGTGGCCATCTCCACGAGGCGCCAAGACCGCGGGCACATCACACCGAGATCACACGAAACCGGACGCGACCGGCGCGCGCCTGCCGTCCACCCCAGACCGCAATCCAGGCGATACGGCCATTTGCCTCATCCCAAATGGGAGAGAAATGGATTCTCCTGCCGAGTCACGATTGAATAACGTGCATGAGCGTTGCCGATGAACTCAGTGACCCGGAGCCGGGCAAGGCGATCGCGGCCCGGGCGGACGCCGGGCCGGCCGACGTCGGGCTCCTCCGCGACGCCCTCGACGAGGTACGACGTGTGATCGTCGGCCAGGACCACATGGTGGAGCGGCTGCTGGTGGCCCTGCTCGCGCGAGGACACTGCCTGCTCGAGGGCGTGCCCGGCGTGGCCAAGACCCTCGCGGCTTCCACGCTGGCCACGGTCGTGGGCGGCACGTTCGCCCGGATCCAGTTCACCCCCGACCTCGTGCCGAGCGACATCGTCGGCACCCGCGTCTATCACCCGAGCACCGAGCGGTTCGACGTCGAGCTCGGGCCGGTCTTCGTCAACTTCCTGCTGGCCGACGAGATCAACCGCGCGCCGGCGAAGGTCCAGTCGGCGCTGCTCGAGGTCATGGCCGAACGGCAGGTCACCCTGGCGGGACGCACCCACATCCTGCCGCGGCCGTTCATCGTGCTGGCGACGCAGAACCCCATCGAGTCCGAGGGCGTCTACCCGCTGCCCGAGGTGCAACGGGACCGGTTCCTGTTCAAGGTCAGGGTCTCGCATCCGAGCGCCCACGAGGAGCTGGAGATCCTGCAGCGGATGAGCGTCCACCCTCCGGTGGCCGGGCCCGTGCTCGACCCCGATCGGCTGCTGCGGCTGCAGGAGATGGCCGAGGAGGTGTCGGTGCACCAGCTCGTCGCCGACTACGTCGTCCGCCTGGTCATGGCCACCCGCACGCCCGCCGACTACGGCCTGCGCGAGCTGCAGGAGGTCATCGAGATCGGCGTCAGCCCCCGGGCGACCCTGGGCCTGATCGCGGCCGGGCGTGCTCTGGCCCTCCTCCGGGGACGCGACTACCTGCTGCCCGACGACGTCCGGGACGTCGCCGTCGACGTGATGTCGCACCGGCTGATGCTCACCTTCGACGCGCTGGCCGACGACGTCGACGCAGAGGGCGTGGTGCGCCAGATCCTGATGGCCGTCCCACCGCCTCTCGTCGTGTGGAACAACCAGGGTCCCCGGTGATCGGCCGATGAGCCCGGCCACGCCCGACCAGGCGCTGCGGCGCCTGGAGCTCACCGTGGTGCGGCGGCTCGACGGCCTGCTGCACGGCGGCCACCAGGGGCTGATCCCCGGCCCGGGAAGCGAGCTCGGCGACACCCGCGTCTACGTGCCGGGCGAGGACGACGTCCGCCGGATGGACTGGGCCGTCACCGCGCGCACCACCACCCCGCACGTGCGCGACCTCATCGCCGACCGTGAGCTGGAGACATGGGCGCTTGCGGACCTGTCGGCCAGCATGGACTTCGGCACGGCCGACGTCGCCAAGCGCGACCTGGTCATCTCCGCCGTCGGCGCCATCGGGTTCCTGGCCAGCCGCGTCGGCGACCGGTTCGGCGCCTACATCCTGCACGGCGACGACGTTCACCGTTACCCGGCGCGGCCGGGCCGCCCGCCGCTGTACGCGCTGCTGCACTCCCTGCTGAGCGCCCCGCCGTCCGGCGGCTCGGTGGAGCTCGGCCCCGCGATCGAGATGATGGCCGCCGCGCACCGCAAGCGCGGCCTGCGCGTGATCGTCTCGGACTTCCTCGACGACCCGGACGGCTGGGAGCCCGCCCTGCGCAGGCTCGCCTCCCGCCACCAGGTGCTCGCCGTCGAGGTCATCGACCCGCGCGAGCTCGAGCTGCCCGACGTCGGCCTGGTCACCCTCGCCGACCCGGAGACCGGGCGCAGCCGCGACATCTACCTGTCGCGGGACATCCGGGAAAGGTACGCCGAGGCGGCGGCCGCGCAACGCGAGTCCAACCGGCTGGCCCTGCGCCGCAGCGGCGCCTCCCACCTCGTCCTGCGGACCGACCGGGACTGGGTCTTCGACATCGCGCAGTTCGTCCTGCGGCAGAGGCGGACCGCCTACCTGATGCGCCGGACGGCCTCCACCCGAGGGGCGGCAACGTGATCTTCCTTGCTCCGGGCTGGCTCTGGCTGTTCACGTTGGTGGCCGCGCTCGCCATCGGCTACGTGCTGGTCCAGCTGACCCGCCGCCGCTACGCCGTGCGCTTCACCAACCTGGCGCTGCTCTCCCTGGTCGCCCCCGAACGCCCGGCGTGGCGCCGGCACGTGCCCGCCGCGCTGTTCCTGCTGATGCTGATCCTGCTGGTCCTGGGGTCGGCACGGCCCGCGGACGCCGTACGGGTGCCCCGCGACCGCGCGACCATCATCATCGCGGTTGACATCTCCTTGTCGATGGAATCAGCGGACGTCCCGCCCACCCGCCTGATCGCCGCCAAGCAGGCCGCCCAGCAGTTCGTCGACGACCTGCCCGAGAGGTTCAACGTCGGCGTGGTGGCCTTCGCCAGGTCGGCGGCCGTGGTGATCTCCCCCACGACCGACCACGTGGCGGTCACCACCGCGATCTCCAACCTGACCACGCGGCCGGGCACCGCGATCGGCGAGGCCGTCTTCAACTCCCTCGACTCGATCAGGTCCTTCGACCAGCGCGCGGTCACCGACCCGCCCCCGTCAGCGATCGTGCTGCTCTCCGACGGCGACAACACCTCCGGGAGGTCGGTCAACGAGGCCATCGAGGCGTCCGTCGGCGCCAAGGTGCCGGTCTCGACCATCGCGTACGGCACGCCGGAAGGCACGGTGAACATCGACAACCGGCCGGTCCAGGTGCCGGTCAACAAGACCACGCTGAAGTCCTTGTCGGACGGCACGGGCGGCCGTGCGTACGCCGCGGAGTCGGGCAGCGAGTTGCGCGAGGTGTACTCGCAGATCGGCACGTCCCTCGGTTACCGCGTCGTCCACGAGGAGATCACGCAGCGGTTCCTCATCGGGGCGATCATCGCCGGGATCCTGGTCGCCGCGTCGGCGATGCTCCTGGGGTCGCGCATCCCCTGAACATCCCCAGCATTGTCCACAGACTGTCCACAGGCCTGTGGACAGCGGCGTCCGGCGATCACCGCTGTCAGGCGTTGGTACGTTTGTGCACGTGGCACATTACTTCGAGGAAAGCCCCCAGGCGGCCAGCCGTCCCGGCGTGGTCAACCTGGTCCTCCCGGATCTGCATCTGCGGCTGGAGACCGATCGGGGCGTGTTCTCCCCCGACCGGATCGACTCCGGCACGCGGGTGCTGCTGGAGACCGTGCCTCCGCCGCCCGCGGGCGGCGACCTGCTCGACCTCGGCTGCGGTTACGGCCCCATCGCGCTGACCATGGCCTCGAGGGCGCCCGGCGCGACGGTCTGGGCCGTCGACGTCAACCGCCGTTCCGTGGAGTTGTGCGAGCGGAACGCAAAAGGCGCCGGCCTTGACAAAGTAAGGCCGGTTCTCCCCGACGAGGTGCCGGACGACGTGCGGTTCCAGGCCATCTGGTCCAACCCCGCGATCCGCATCGGCAAGGCCGCACTCCACGAGATGCTCACCCGGTGGCTCGGCCGCCTCGCGCCCGGCGGTTCTGCGTACCTGGTCGTCCAGAAGCACCTCGGCTCCGACTCCCTGCAGCGCTGGCTCAACGACCAGGGTCTGCCCACCTCCCGGCTCGCCTCCCGCGCCGCCTACCGAATCCTGAAAGTGGACGCCCGATGACCACGCCCAACCCGCGCAGGCAACTGCGGCCGACCGACGTGAAACGGCTGAACCGGAACTGGCGCCGCGCCACCACCGGCCGCATGGCGCTGATCCTTGAGTCGGTGACCAGCCCGTTCAACGTCGGCTCGATCTTCCGCAGCGCCGCGGCGTTCGGCGTGGACACGGTCTGGCTGGCAGGGAACGCCACCCCGCCGAGCAACCCCAAGGTGCAGAAGACCGCGCTCGGCACCGACCGCCTGGTCGAGTGGCACGAACCCGTCCCCGTCTCCGACGCCGTCAAGGCCGCGAAGGAGGAGGGCTTCACGGTCGTCGCCGTCGAACTCACCGGCGACGCCGTCCCCCTGCACGCCGCCGACCTCACCGGCGACGTGTGCCTGCTGGTCGGCAGCGAGGACCACGGCTGCTCCCCCGCCTCGCTGGAGGCGGCCGACGCCGTCGTCTACATCCCCCAGGTGGGCAGGGTCGGCTCGTTCAACGTGTCGGTCGCCGCCGCGATCGTGATCGCCGAGTCCCGGCGTCAGGAATGGGCGTCGAAGGGGGACTCGTGACGCAAATGTTCACTTCTGCTCAATGACGGTCCGGCTCCGTAACCGGCATACTCCTGCTCGTGCAGCGCCGCTATCCGTTCCTCGACCATCCCGGGCCGCTCGCCTTCGCGCATCGCGGCGGAGCGGCGGAGGGCCGTGAGAACACCATGGCCGCCTTCTCCCGGGCGGTCGACCTCGGCTACACCTACCTGGAAACCGACGCGCACGCGACGTCCGACGGGGTGCTGCTGGCGTTCCACGACCACACCCTCGACCGGGTCACCGACCGCACGGGACGGATCTCCGCGCTTCCCTATCGGGAGGTCGGCAAGGCGCGCATCGGCGGCAAGGACGAGATCCCGCTCATCGAGGACCTGCTCGGCACCTGGCCCGACGTACGGCTCAACATCGACGTCAAGGAGAGCCCGGCCATCGTGCCGCTGGCCCGCGCGATCCGCCGCACCAACGCCTACGACCGCGTCTGCCTGACCTCCTTCTCCGACCTGCGGCTCGAACAGGCACGCAAGGCGATCGGCCGCGACGTGTGCTCGGCCCTCGGCCCGCGCGGCATCGCCGCCCTGCGCGCCGCCGCGCTCGCGGGCGGCTACGGCCGGCTGCTCAACGGGCTCGCCCGCGCCGGCGTCCCCTGCGCCCAGGTCCCCATCGGGTTCCGCGGCCTGCGCGTCACCACCCGCGCCTTCGTCCGCACGGCGCATGCCATCGGCATGCAGGTGCACGTCTGGACGATCGACAACCCCGTCACGATGGAGGTCCTGCTCGACCTCGGCGTCGACGGCATCATGACCGACAACATCACCGGCCTGCGCGACGTGCTCGACAGGCGTGGCCAGTGGCATCCCGGCACGGCGAGCAGCTAGGCGAGGAGACACAGAAACATGACCTCCCCCCCGGTCACCAAGGAAGAGGCCCCCCGGGCGCAGGGCCGCGAACGGCGCGGCTGGTATTGGTACGACTGGGCGAACTCCGCCTTCTACACGACGATCATCTCGGTGTTCCTCGGGCCCTACCTCATCCCGATCGCCAAGACCGCCGCCTGCGAGCAGGACTTCGCGTCCACCCCGCTCGAGGTGTGCACCAGGGACTTCGACAAGCTGACCACCGCTCAACTCGGCTACGTCGACGTGCTCGGCTTCGACATCCGGCCCGCGGCCTACTTCGGGCTGATCCTCACGGTCTCGACGCTGCTGCAGATCGTCCTGCTGCCCATCGCCGGCGCGCTGGCCGACCACACGGGACGCAAGAGGGAACTGCTGGGCGCCTTCGCCTACGTCGGCGCACTGGCGACCATGGGACTGTTCTTCCTCGAGGGCGACCGCTACCTGTTCGGCGGCGCCCTGTTCATCCTGGCGAACGTCGCCTATGGAGCGTCGGTCGTCGTCTACGACTCCTTCCTGCCGCAGATCTCGGCTCCCGCCGAGCGCGACAAGGTCTCCTCACGCGGCTGGGCCTTCGGCTACCTCGGCGGATTCCTCCTGCTCGCCCTCAACCTCGTCCTCTACGTCGGCCACGAGAACTTCGGGGTCGCCGAGGGCATGGCCGTGCGCATCTGCATGATGTCGGCGGGCCTCTGGTGGGCGATCTTCACGATCATCCCGCTCCTCAGGCTGCGCAACCGGCCCGTCCCCGCCCATGAGAGCACCGCGCTGCGCTCCGTCGGCGGCAGCTTCCGCCAGCTGGGCCGGACGATCTCCGAACTGCGCCGCTACCCCGGCACGCTGCTGTTCCTGGTCGCCTACCTGATCTACAACGACGGCGTGCAGACGGTGATCGGCAACTCGGCCGCCTACGCCTCCGAGGCGCTCAAGCTCGACACCACCGTCCAGATCACCGCGATCCTGATGGTCCAGTTCGTCGCGTTCGGCGGCGCGCTGCTGCTCGGCAGGCTCGCCCGCCGGTACGGCACCAAGCGGACCGTGCTCGCCAGCCTCGTCGTGTGGATCGTGATCGTCGTGGTGGCCGTCTTCCTCGCGGAGGGCGCCCAGGTGCAGTTCTACGCCCTCGGGTTCGCCATCGCCATCGTCCTCGGCGGCACCCAGGCGCTGTCCCGGTCGCTCTACTCCCACGTCATCCCGCGTGGCAAGGAGGCGGAGTTCTTCAGCCTGCTGCAGATCAGCGACAAGGGATCGGCGTTCATCGGCTCGCTCACCATCACCCTCGCGGTGCAGTTCACCAACAGCTACCGGATCGCGATCGTCTCGCTCGTGGTGTTCTTCGTGGTCGGCTTCATCATGTTGCTATCCGTCAACCTGCCCAAGGCCATCCGCGCGGCCGGGAATGAGGTTCCAGAGCATCTCTGAGGCACGCGAGCCGTAAAAAGCGCGATTGGATCAGGTCTCTGGTGGGAATCCACACACGGTATCAGGCGTTGTACGCGGTGGAGACAAACCCCTCTCATGCGCGGGGACCTCAGGAGGCTTAGAACATGGGCGAGCGTGCACTTCGCGGTACCCGGCTCGGGGCGACCAGCTACGAGAACGACCGCAACACCGATCTGGCTCCGCGCCAGGAGGTGTCCTACACCTGCCCCAAGGGCCATCTCACCACCGTGCCCCTCGCCGCTGAGGCGGAGATCCCGACGAACTGGGAGTGCCGCAGCTGCGGCGCCCCCGCACTGCGGGTGGACGCCGAAGAGCCCCAGCAGAAGAAGTCCAAGGCGCCGCGTACGCACTGGGACATGCTTCTGGAGCGCCGCTCCATCGAGGACCTCGAAGAGGTGCTCAACGAGCGGCTCGCGATTCTCAGGGCGCAGCGACGCAAGAGCGCGTAGACGGCAGGTGTGAAAACGCCCCCGTCGGCCGGCAGGCCGACGGGGGCGTTCGCATGTTCAGGGGCCGACGCGTTTGTTCCAGGGGTTCCAGGGGATTCAGGGGTTCCCGGGGCTCCAGGGGCCAGATGGGACCGCCCATGGCCACTCCGGCCCCCTCAGAGACTTTCAGGCGTCCTCGGGACAAGACCAGATGACCCCGACCCGCACCCCGAGAGGCTTAGGCCGTCCCGACAGGATCATGCGCCGGGAAGGCTCCGCGGGTCCCGAAAGCGGTCAGGCGTCCCGCCGCCGGGAATCGTCGACGACCTCGCCCTCGATTACTTCGCCGTCGATCACGTGCCCGCGCGCTCCCCCGTCCGGCCGCTGGAACCCGCCTCCGGGTGTGAACATCGGACCGTACGGCGAGCGGGCCGTCAGCACCTGGACACGGCGCCGCAGGAACCACGCCAGCCCACGCCGGGCGATGGGCCGCGTGAAGGGCAGGATCAGGATGAACCCCAGGATGTCGGTCAGGAATCCGGGGGTCAGCAGCAGCGCCCCTCCCGCGACGATCATCCCGCCGTCGGCCAGCTCACGATCCGGCATCCGGCCCGACTGGACGGCACTCTGCAGGGCCGCCCACGCGCGCCGGCCCTCCCGGCGGACCAGCCAGGCCCCCAGGATGCTGTCCGCGATGAGCAGGGCGACCGTCTGCCAGCCGCCGATCACGGTGCCGATCCTGATCAGCAGCCAGATCTCCAGAACCGGGACGACCAGGAAGGCCAGAAAGAGTCCGATACGCAACATCAACGTGCCTCACTCGCCGCGACAGACGTACAAACCGGTCAACGCTTCCGTGGCGCTCCTGGTTCCTCGCAGGCCCGCACCGGGTCGTGGCCGCCCGCGGCGGGGCTATCGCCGCCTGCGGCGAAGCCGCTCGGGCAGCCCGTCAACGCCCCAGATGGCCACCCGCCAGAAGGCCTCCAGGATGATGGCGCGGCTCATCTTGCTCGTGCCGATGGTCCGCTCCACGAACGTGATCGGCACCTCGGCCACCCGCAGGCCGTGCCGTACGGTCCGCAGCGTGAGGTCGACCTGGAAGCAGTACCCCTGGGACTCGACGTCGTCGATGCCGATCTTCTCCAGCGTGGCGGCCCGGTAGGCGCGGAACCCCGCCGTCGCGTCGCGCACCGGGATGCCCAGCATCCGCCGCACGTAGATGTTGGCGCCGCGCGAGAGGATTTGGCGGGAGGCCGGCCAGTTGAGCACCTGGCCGCCCCGCACCCAGCGCGAGCCGATCGCCAGGTCGGCCCCGCGTGCCACCCGGTTCAGCAGCTTGTGCAGCTCCTCCGGCTGGTGGGAACCGTCGGCGTCCATCTCGACGAGCACGTCGTAGCCCTCGGCGAGGCCCCAGCGGAATCCGGCGATGTAGGCGGAGCCCAGACCCTGCTTGCCGGGACGGTGGAGCACGTGGATGTGATCATCCTGCTCCGCGAGCCTGTCGGCGATCTCGCCGGTGCCGTCGGGGCTGTTGTCGTCGGCGACGAGCAGGTGCACGTCCGGCAGCGCCTCGCGCAACCTCGCGGCGATCAACGGCAGGTTCTCACGTTCGTTGTACGTGGGAACGATCACGAGAACCCGCCCGGGGGTCCGCTCCATCAGCTCTTCCTCCGTGCCGCATAGGACGCCGCCGCCACGGCTCCGGCCCCCATCAGTATCAAAATCCACTCCGGCAGCGCACCTACCTCGGTGGCCAGCGTGTTCTCCGTCCGCACCGGGACCTTCACCACGTTCATGGCCGGGACGAGTTCGGCGGTCTGCCACTCCACCTTGCCACCCGGAGAGACGTATGCCGAAATTCCGGTCGTCGCGGCCGTCACGACGGCCCGGTTGTGCTCCACCGCCCGCAACTGCGACATCGCGAGCTGCTGCGCGGGGAGATTCGTCAGCGCGTACGTGGCGTTGTTGGTCTGGACGACCAGCGGGCTTCCCCCGGCCTCGACGGTGGTGCGCACGTCGTCGTCGAAGGCCACCTCGTAACACTCCACGGCGCCGACGGTGACGGGGCCCATCTTCAGCGCCCCGGGGACGTCGCCCGCGATCGACTGGCGCCCGACCAGGTTCGCCCGTTTCGACAGGGCCAGCACGATGCTCTTGAACGGCGTGTACTCCCCGAACGGCACGAGCTTGCGCTTGTCGTAGTAGGCGCCGGGGCCGGTGACCGGGTCCCAGACGAGCCCTCGGGTGGCCCGGTTGGCGTCCCCGACGTTCACGACTGCTCCGACGAGAATCGGCACGCCGATGTCCTTGGCGGCGGCGTCGATGATCCCGCTCGCGAACGCGCTGCGGTACGGGTCGATGTCGGTCGAGTTCTCCGGCCAGACCACGATGTCCGGCTTGGCCAGCCTGCCCGCCCGGACGGCCTCGGCCATCTTGTGGGTCTCGTCTGCGTGGTTGCGGAGCACGATCGAGGGCTCGTCGCCGAGGAAGTCCATCCCCCGGCCGGGCACGTTGCCCTGGACGATGCCGACGGTCACCGTCTTGCCCCCGTCGCCCGGCAGCGGCACCGCGAACCCCAGCACGGGTACGGCCACGGCGGCCAGGAGCGTCCCCGCGACCAGACGGTCGCGCCGGAACCCGCGCCCGATCCGGACGACCAGGTAGCAGAGCAGGGCGCCGGACAGGGCGACCGCGAAGCTCACCAGCGGCGCGCCGCCGAGGGCGGCGTACGGCGTGAAGGGCGACTCGCCCTGGCTGAACGCCAGCCTCGCCCAGGGGAAGCCTCCCACCGGGAACCGCCCGCGCGCCCACTCCTGCGCGACCCACAGGCAGGCCACCCACAGCGGCCACAGCCGCAGGCGCATGACGAGCACGGCCAGGCACGCCAGGGCGGCCCAGTAGAGGCTCTCGATCCCGGCGAGGGCGGCCCAGGCGTCGTAGCCGATGGGGCGCACCCAGGCCAGGGTGGGCAGCAGGAACGCGAGGCCCCCCGCGTATCCCAGCCAGGCGGCCCGGCGAAGGCGCACGCCGTACAGGGCGAGGGCGAGCAGCGCGACACCCGGCGGTGCGAGGAACCACAGCCCGATCGGGGGAAACGCCAAAAACAGCACCAGGCCGCCCGCGACCGATGCGCCGAGACGGAACAGCACATGCCCCACCGGCGGCGCCGTACGCCTCTCAGGTGTGGGGGGTGGTGCCTCGTCCTTGACTTCCAATGCCACGGGGCGGTGTCTCCTCGTGCGTGAGTGTGCCCTCCCGGCGCCGGTCCACGCGACGCGAAGTCCCGGACCGGCCAGTGCGGACAGCTTCCCAGATCCCGGTGAACAGCGCCAATCCAAGAGGCCGATTTCGGGCCGCGGACGGTGGGAGAAAGAGGCGGGCGCCCGGCGCCGACGGGGCGCCGACGGGCGGGCCCGGCGGCTCGCGGGGGCCGGTGCCGGCGGTCACACAGGCGGTGGCGGCGGTCACTCGGAGCGATCTCGGCCGGTGTGATCCTTGAGTCCCTCGCGGTGGACCCAAGGATCACCTGGCGTGTCTCCACGCACGGTTTCGCCGCGCACGGCGGAAGGGGGCCCGGACGGCCCTTCGGACCGGTTCCCGTCCCGTCGGCGGCGGGCGCGGAGTTCCGTTGTCTACTGGGTGTCCGGACCCCTCCCCGGGTCCAACCCCCCGGCCGGTTGGGGTGCCCCGACTCGACGGAACGCCGACCTGCGCCTGGCTGTGCAGACGGAGTCACGCTCCGTCACGGACGCAGAATCCGGTGATGTCTTGAGACGGCCAACCAGTCAGTCCCGTGCTGGACTGCGCAGCAAACTACCGACCTCAGCGCAGATGTCAACCGTGTCCCGATCAGCGAAAATACCAAGTTTTCGCAGCTAGGACAGGCTGCGTGAGCAGTGTCGATCCGGGGTCTTCCAGTGATGTCCCCCACATCGTGCCACCTCGCGTTATTCCCCCATCACCGGACCCGCTGATCAAGGGGCGTCAAAACGGCTGGCAGTCCGCCGGTGTAGATCACGCCAAGCCGTCGCGTGGCCCGGGTCAGCGCCACATAAAGATCGCTTGGGCCGCGCGGGGACTCGCGGAGAATCCGTTCCGGCTCGACGACGATCACGGCGTCGAACTCCAGGCCCTTGGCGTCCGCCACCGACATGACCGAGACCGGTGCGTCCAGGGTCGCCGGTCCCGCGCCGGTCACCGCGCCGGTCACCTCTGCCGCGACCGCCGCGCCGAGCCGGTCCTCGTCCGAGGAGGGTACGATCACGACGAGCCTGCCGCCTTCAACAACCTCGTCCCGGACGGCGTGCCCCAACTCCGCGGCGAGGTCGTCCACCCGCATCGCCCACGGGCGCTCGCCGGTCTCCCGTACCGATTCCGGCGCCTTGAGATCGGGCCCCACCAGCTCGAGCACCCGCCCGGCGACCTCCATCAGCTCGGCGGGCGTGCGGTAGTTGACGCTGAGCGCCGCCTCCCGCCAGCGGCCCTGGAGATACGGCTCGAGCACGCGGCCCCAGCTGGCCGCGCCCGCCGCCGAGCCGGTCTGGGCGATGTCCCCGACGATGGTCATCGACCTGCTCGGGCAGCGCCGCATCACGGTCCGCCACGCCATCTCGGACAGCTCCTGCGCCTCGTCGACGATCACATGGCCGAAGGCCCAGGTGCGGTCCGCCGCGGCGCGCTCCGCCGTCGTCAGGTAGATTTCATCGGCCTGCTGGCGTTCGGCGAACCGCTCGGCGTCCATGATGTCCGCCATGCCGGTCAGCTCCAGGACCTCCCTGGCGTAGGCGATGCGCTCCTCACGCTCCTGCTCGGCGCGGCGGGCGGCCCTGAGCACTCCCTCGTCGATCTCGCCGAGGAGCTCGGCGGCCTCGTCGAGGAGCGGCACGTCGGCCGCGCTCCACCAGTTCTCGCCCGCCCGCGGCGGCTCCCGCAGCAGCAGTCTCTGCTCCTCGGGCGACAGGCCGGCCTCCGCCATCCGCTCCTTGGAGGTGTACAGGCCGATCAGCAGCTGCTGCGGCGTCAGGTACGGCCACAGCCGGTTCAGCGCGGCCCGGACCGGCTCCTCGGTCCGCAGGTCCTCCCGCAGCTCGGCGAAGTCGGCGTCGTCGAGCATGCTCCGGCCGAGATGCCGGGCGGCCTGCCGGGTCAGGATGTTCAGCAGGTGCCGTACGAACACGGCGCGCGCCTGGTTGTGCGCCTTGCGCGAGCGGACCGCGCGCGAACGGGCCGCGTCGAAGGTCTGCCTGTCGAGCTTCAGGGTGAACTTGTCGAGCCGGATCTCCAGCGTCTTCCTCGGTACCCGCTGCCGTTCCCGTACGGCTCTCGCGATCACCTCGGTCATCCGGATCGACCCCTTGACGACCGCCGCCTCGGGCTGGTCCTGCCGGGTGCCCTTCACCCCGGGGTAGAGCTCGCCCACGGTGGACAGCAGCACGTCGGTCTCGCCGAGCGAGGGGAGCACCTGCTCGATGTAGCGCATGAAGGTCGGGTTCGGCCCGATGATCAGGACTCCCCTGCGCTCCAGGCGCTCCCGGTAGGTGTAGAGGAGGTAGGCCGCCCGGTGCAGGGCCACGACCGTCTTGCCGGTGCCGGGTCCGCCCTGGACGACGAGCACGCCGTTCAGCTCGCTTCGGATGATCTTGTCCTGCTCGGACTGGATCGTCGCCACGATGTCGCGCATCCGGCCGGTGCGCTTCTCGCCGAGCGCGGCGAGCAGGGCCGCCTCGCCGTTCAGTGAGGCCCGGTCGGCGTCGCTCAGGGCGTCGAGGTCGAGGAGGTCGTCGTCCACGCCGGTGACCGTGCGGCCCCTGGTGTGGAGGTGGCGGCGCCGGGTGACGCCCATGGGGGCGGCCGGAGTGGCGCGGTAGAAGGGCTGGGCGACGGGCGCCCGCCAGTCGATGAGCAGGCGCTGCTGGTCGTCGTCGGAGAGCCCGAGCCGGCCGATGTAGAGGCGGGTCTCGTCGGCGTGGTCGAGGCGGCCGAAGCACAGGCTGTTCTCCACCGCCCAGAGCCGGGCGAGCCGCTGCGCGTACATTCCGGCGAACGAGTCGCGCTCGGACCGGTTCTGATGGGTGCCCGTGGCCCCTTGGGCCAGCACGTCGTCGAGCTGTCCGCGCGTGCGCACCCGCAACACGTCGAGGCGCTCATAGAGCGCGGCGACGTACTTCTGCTCCCGGGCCAGCTCGCCCGCCGTTGACTCAGACATAGGCCGCCAGATTCTACGTCGCCTCTCCCCACCCGTCAGCCAAGGGGGTGATCATGCACAGGTTCGGGAGGAGGGACGTGACCTGCGACTTCCCCCGCCGTGATCATGCTCAGATTCGTGATCAACGCCTCCGACCTGCTGCGATTCTATGCGTGATCCGGCACGCCGCGACGCTCTGCATGATCACGTACGGCGAAGCCGCAGGCCGGGACGTGCGACCGCGAAAGTGTGCATGATCACGAACCGCGAAGCGGCCGGTCGGCGGCGCTTTCCCCGAGCCTGTGCATGATCACGGCGAGGGGAGGGGCTGGTCGCGGGGTGCGTCCCCGAACCCATGCATGATCACCCCCTTGGCGGGCGGGCAACGGAAAAGGGGTGAATACGGTCACGAGTCGATTTCGAGGACTTACGGGGTCTTGACGTGCGTGAACACGATTACTTACCGTCCTTCCCCAAGTTAGGAAACTTTCCTAACTCGCCGCGGAAGGACGTGCCGTTGAGCCAGCCCACACCTGGGACGCCGAGCCTTCTGCGCGCCATCAACGACCGGGCCGCGCTGATGGTCCTCCTGGAGCGCGGGCCCCTCACCCGACCCGAACTCGGCGCGCTGACCGGCCTGTCCAAGCCGACCGCCTCCCAGTTGCTGGCCCGCCTCCAGGAGGCGGGCCTCGTCGTCCTCGACGGCATCCGCGAAGGGCTTCCCGGCCGCACCGCCGAGCTGTACCGGATCAACCCCGGCGCGGCGCACGTGGCCGCCCTGGACGTCACCCCCGGCCGGATCGACGTGGTCCTGGCCGACATCACCGGCACGGTCGTCGCAGAGCACCGGCTGGCGACCCCCGGGCGCACCGCGGGAGACGTCGTCGAGCGGGTCCGCGCCTCGCTCGCGGGGGCCTGCGCGGACGCCGGGCTGGACATCGCGGGCCTCACCCGGGTGGTGATCGGCATCGGGGGCGCGATCGACCCCTCGACCGGGCGGCTGGGCTACGCCGCCCACATCCCCGGCTGGCACATCCCCGACCTCGTGGGCACCCTGCGCGACGGCATCGGCGTGCCGGTCGACATCGAGAACGACGTGAACCTGGTGGCGCAGGCCGAGCAGGTGCGCGGAGCCGCCCAGGGCCACCAGGACTACGTGCTGCTGTGGGCCGACGAGGGCCTCGGCTCCGCCCTGGTGCTCGGCGGCAGGCTGCACAGGGGCGCGACGGGCGGCGCCGGCGAGGTCGGATACATGCCGGTCCTCGGCGCGCCGACCGCACGGGACGTCGGCAAGCGGGCCGACCACGGCTTCCAGGCCCTTTCCGGCGGCCCAGCCGTACTCAGGACCCTGCGGGCGCACGGCCTGCGCGGGGCGACGCCCGCCGCGGCCGTGGGCAACGCGGTGACGGCGGTCGAGGGCGGCGGCGCGCAGGCGGAGAAGGCGCGCGAGGCGCTGCGCGAGCTCGCCGGCCGCCTCGCGGTGGGCCTGGCCGCGATCACGGCCGTCGTCGACCCCGAGATCGTCGTCCTGTCGGGCGGCGTGCTGCTGTCCGGCGGCGAGGTCCTGCGGGAGCTCATCGAGCAGGAGCTGCACGCCCTCACCATCCCCCGGCCGCCTCTGCGGCTGTCCACCGTGGAGGGCAACCCCGTCCTCGCCGGTGCCCTCGACCTCGCCCTCGGCATCGCCAGAGACGAGACCTTCGGGGCGGTCCACCGTCCCGAGACAACTTCCCGGCGCGAACCGCATGACCGGACCCGCGGCGAGCCCGACCGCAGGAACCCATCCATCCCCTCCTGACATCCACCACGCACCTGGGAGGCATCCCCGTGAAACGACTGCTGGTCCTGTCGGCCGCGGCCGGCCTGTTCCTGATGACCGCCTGTACGGCCGGCACGGAGACGAGCGCGCCGAAGATAAACGCGAGCGCCACCAGCCACGAGCCGGTCACCATCCAGTTCTGGCACGGCTTCAGCGCCGACAACGAGCTCAAGGCCTTCCAGGACACTCTCGAAGGCTTCAAGAAGCAGTACCCCTGGATCACCGTCAACGCCACCAAGGCGGTCCAGGACGACCAGATCATCCAGTCGGTCCGCGGCGGCAACCCGCCCGACGTGGCCCTGTCGTTCACGACCGACAGCGTGGCCCAGTTCTGCAAGGCCAACATCTTCCAGGACCTGAATCCGTACCTGAGCGCCAGCAAGATCGACGCGGGCACGTTGTTCCCGAAGGTCATCGACGAGTACACGCAGTACGCCGGCAAGCGGTGCGTGATGCCGATGCTGGCCGACACCTACGGGCTCTACTACAACAAGAAGCTGATGCAGGGGAACGAGCCGCCCAAGACCCTGAGCGAGCTCGCCGACCTGGCCAAGAAGCTCACGGTCAAGGACTCCAAGGGCGACATCAAGGTCGCCGGCTTCGTCCCCACCAGCCAGATGTACGAGAACGCGCCCATCCACACCGGCGTGATGGTCGGCGCGAAGTGGACCAACCCGGACGGCACCTCGGCGATCGGCGCGGACCCCCAGTGGAAGACGCTGATGACCTGGCAGAAGGACCTCACCGACTGGTACGGCTACGACAAGATCGAGAAGTTCCGCAAGAGCTTCGGCGACGAGTGGTCGGCGGACAACCCGTTCAACAAGGGCCAGGTCGCGATGGCCGTCGACGGTGAGTGGCGCAACGCCATGATCGCCTCTGACGCCCCGGACCTCGACTACGGCACCGCACCCATGCCGGTCGCCGACGACCAGGCGCAGCGCTACGGCGCGGGCTTCATCGCCGGCACGGTCATCGGCATCCCGCGCGGCGCCAAGAACCCCGAGGCGGCCTGGGACCTGGTCAAGTACCTGACCACCGACACGAACGCCCTGGTCACGCTGTCCAACGCGATCCGCAACGTGCCGAGCACGCTGCCCGCGCTGCAGTCGCCCGAGCTGAAGAAGGACCCGAACTTCCAGACCTTCCTCGACATCTTCGCCAACCCGAACAGCACCACGCTGCCCGCTCACATCAACTCGGCCTTCAACCAGCAGACGCTGCAGGAGGCCCAGATCAAGTGGGAGTCGGGCCGGGCGCCGGACCTGAACGCGCTCCTCGCCGACGTGGACAAGACGATCAACGAGAAGCTGAAGCTCACGGCGGGCGACTGATCGATGGCGACCGCGACGCTCGGGCGTCGGGGGAAGGCGGCGCCGTTCCGCTCCAGGGAACGGCGCCGCGCCAACCTCCGCGCGCTGCTCTACCTCTCCCCGTGGATCGTGGGCTTCAGCGTGTTCTTCGCCTACCCCCTGATCTCCACGGTGTACTTCTCCTTCCAGCGCTATGACATGTTCACGCTGGAGCCCGTCGGGCTGCTCAACTGGAAGTACTTCCTGCGGGACGACGCCGCCTGGACCTCGATCAAGAACACGCTCTGGCTGGTCGTGGTGATGGTCCCGCTGCGGGTCCTGTTCGGCCTCGGCGTGGCCCAGCTGATCACCAAGCTCAAGGCCGGCGCCGGGGTCTTCCGGACGATCTTCTACCTGCCGTCGCTCGTGCCCGTGGTGGCGGGGACGCTCGGCTTCGTCTATCTGCTCAACCCGGGCACCGGCCCGGTCCAGGCGATCCTGGGCGCGGTCGGCATCCAGTCGCCAGACTGGTTCGGCGACCCCGCGTGGTCGAAGTGGGGCCTCACGCTGCTCGCGCTGTGGTCCGTGGGCGACCTGATGGTCATCTTCATGGCCGCCCTCCTCGACGTGCCGAAACAGCTCTACGAGGCCGCCGCGCTCGACGGGGCGAGCGCGTGGCAGCAGTTCACGCGGATCACCCTGCCGGTCATCCGGCCGGTGTTGATGTTCGCCGCGGTGACCGGGGTCATCCAGACCCTGCAGTACTTCACCCAGGCGATGGTGGCGGCGCGGGTGGCCTCGGGCGCGACCGACTCGGCGGGCTCGGTGTTCACCCCCGGGTACCCCGACGGGTCGACGCTGACCTTCCCCGAGTGGCTGTTCCAGCAGGGTTTCCGTGACTTCGCCATGGGCTACGCCTGCGTCCTCGCGCTGATCCTGTTCGTCGTCTCGATGATCTTCACCCTGATCCTGCTGCGGCAGTTCCGGGGCTTCGCGGAGGAGGAGGCATGACCGCGACCGTCGCGCCCGAGACGATCGTCCGGCGACCCGCGGCGAGCACCCGCTCTCCCCGGGGCCGGGCGCTGCTCTACTGGATCGCCAAGCACGCGATCGCCGTCGCCTTGTCGATCATGTTCCTGGGACCGCTGGTCTTCATCGTCCTGACGGCGTTCATGAGCAACCGCCAGGCGCTCACGTCGCAGTTGTGGCCGGCGACCTGGCACTGGAACAACTTCGCGGACATCTTCGAGAAGGCTCCGCTGCTGACCTGGATCAGCAACACGATCATGTATTCGGTGCTCGCCACCGCGTTCATGCTCGTGTCGTCGATCCCCGTGGCGTACGCGCTGGCGAAGTTCCGCTTCCGCGGCAGGAAACTGGCGTTCCTGCTGGTCATCACAACGATGATGCTGCCTCCGCAGGTCGTCGCCGTGCCCATCTACCTCATCTGGGCGCGCTTCCACCTGACCGGCACGCTGTGGCCGCTGATCATCCCGATGCTCCTCGGGGACGCGTTCTCGATCTTCCTGCTCCGCCAGTTCCTGGTGACGATCCCGCGGGAGTACTCCGACGCGGCCAGGGTCGACGGGTGCGGCGAGTTCCGTACGCTCATCAGGGTGATCCTCCCGATGGCGCGGCCGGCCATCGCCGCGGTGGGCCTGTTCCAGTTCTTCTTCTGCTGGAACGACTACTACGGCCCCCTGCTGTACGCGGGAACCGACCAGAGTCACTGGACCCTGTCCCTGGGGCTGGCGGCCTTCAAATCGCAGCACGCCACCCAGTGGAACCTCACCATGGCCGCGACCATCCTGGCGATGGCCCCCGTGATCGTCGTGTTCTTCTTCGCCCAGAAGGTCTTCATCGAGGGAGTGAAGCTGACGGGCGTCAAATAGGTCCGCGAGCGGGCCCGCGAACAGGTCCGCAGCCACACATCGTCACACGTCTCGAATCCTGGAAGGAGGATGGCGTCCCGGCCGGCTACGAGGCCGGGGCGCCAGACACCATATGAAACTCGCCGTTGTCGGGGGCGGTTCCACCTACACACCGGAACTGATCGACGGTTTCGCCCGCCTGCGCGACGAACTGCCCCTGTCGGAGATCACCCTGGTCGACCCCGATGAGCGCCGCCTGGAGCTCGTCGGCGGGATGGCCAGGCGCATGCTGGCCCGCGCGGGCCACCCGGCCAAGGTGAGCACGACCACCGTGGTCGAGGAGGGCGTCGCGGGCGCGGGAGCCGTCCTGCTCCAGCTGCGCGTCGGCGGCCAGGCCGCCAGGAACGTGGACGAGACGCTCCCGCTCGAGTGCGGCTGCATCGGGCAGGAGACCACGGGCGCGGGCGGGCTGGCCAAGGCCCTGCGTACCGTCCCCATCGTGCTCGACATCGCCGAGAAGGTGCGTCAGCACGCGCCCGGCGCCTGGATCGTGGACTTCACCAACCCCGTCGGCATCGTGACCAAGGCGCTGCTCGACGCCGGTCACCGCGCCATCGGCCTGTGCAACGTGGCGATCGGCTTCCAGCGCCGCTTCGCCGCCGGTCTGGGCGTCACCCCCGACCGGATCTCCCTCGGCCACGTCGGGCTCAACCATCTCACCTGGGAGCGCTCGGTCGAGCTCGACGGCGTCGACGTGCTGCCGAGGATCCTCGACGAACACGGCGAGGAGATCGCCGGCAGCGTCGGCCTGCCGGTCGAGCTGCTCCGCCACCTGGGCGTCATCCCGTCCTACTACCTCAGGTACTTCTACGAGCACGACCTCGTCGTCGAAGAGCAGCGCACCAAGCCGACCAGGGCCGCCGAGGTCGCCGCCATGGAGGCCACCCTCCTGGACATGTACGGCGACCCGACCGTCGACACCAAGCCCGAGCTGCTGGAGAAGCGGGGCGGCGCCTTCTACTCCGAGGCGGCGGTCGCGCTGATCGCCTCCCTGGTCAACGACCGCGGGGACGTCCAGGTGGTGAACACCCGCAACGACGGGACGCTGCCGTTCCTCGACGACGACGCCGTCATCGAGGTGCCCGCCACCATCGGCGCGCACGGAGCCACGCCGCTGCCCGTCGCTCCGGTCGAGCCGCTCTACCGCGGCCTGATCGGCCACGTCTCGGCGTACGAGACGCTGGCCATCGACGCGGCCGTCCGGGGCGGCGAGGAGCTGGTGAAGGACGCCCTGCTGTGCCACCCGCTGATCGGCCAGGCCTCGCTGTCGGGCGACCTCGCGCGGCGCCTGATCGACGCCAACCGCGCGTTCCTGCCCTGGGCGGAGTCCCGGTGACCCCTACCGAGGGCACCGCCGGAGCCTCGGATCAGCGGCTCCGCACGATCCTCGCGGTCGACGGAGGCAACAGCAAGACCGACGTGGCCCTGGTCCGCGAGGACGGCGCCGTGCTCGCGACCGGCCGCGGCGCGGCCTTCATCCCGCAGAGCGCGGGCGTCGCGGCCGCCATCGATGTGGTGGGCGACACCGTACGGCAGGCACTCAGGAACGCCGGGACTCCCGCCGATCCGCCGTACGCCGACCACATCGCGGCCTACGTCGCGGGAGCCGACCTGCCGATCGAGGAGGAGCGGCTCCGCGACGAGCTGCTGGCCCGGGGGTACGGCAGGGACGCGGTCGTCGGCAACGACACCTTCGCCCTGCTGCGAGCCGGAGCCGCCACGGCCTGGGGCGTGGCCGTGGTGTGCGGTGCGGGGATCAACGCCGTGGGCGTGTCCCCCTCCGGCGGCGTCGCCCGGTTCCCCGCGCTCGGCCGCCTCAGCGGCGACTGGGGCGGCGGCTTCGGGCTCGGCGAGGAGGCCCTGTGGCATGCCGTGCGCGCCGAGGACGGCCGTGGACCCGCCACGGTCCTGACCGACGTCGTGCGCAGGTGTTTCGGCACGGCCACGGTCGAGCAGGCCGTCGTGGGGCTGCACTTCGGCGACTTGCCGATCGCACGGCTGCACGCTCTGGTGCCGCCCCTGCTCGCGGCGGCCCGTCACGACGCGGTCGCGCGGTCCCTGGTGGAGCGGCTGGCCGACGAGATCGCCGTGCTCGGGGTGGTCGCGATGCGGCGGCTCGACCTCCTCGGCGGGCCGTGTGAGGTCGTGCTCGGCGGCGGCGTCCTGACGGCGGGCGACGAGCTGCTGATGTCGCTCATCGCGCGGCGCTACGCCGAGCAGGCGCCCCACGCCCGCCTCGTCGTCGCGGACGTGCCGCCCATCGTCGGAGCGGCGTTGCTGGGCCTCGACCGGCTGGGCGCCTCCGCCGAGGCGCGGGAGCGGGTGCGCGAGTACTTCCTCGGCTCGGCGCGGGAGGACGAGGAGATCGGCCCGCCCGTGCCCGCTCAGGCGGGCTGAAGATCCGGCGGGGGCGCCGCGCGGCTCAGCGCTCGGCGTCCCCGTCGTCCACGCCGGCGTCCGTGCCCGGCGAACGGTAGTCGTAGGGGGTGCTGAGAACGACCGTGGTGCGCGTGCTGACGTTGGCCGAAGCCCTGATCTGCTGCAGCAACTCCTCGAGCGCGAGCGGCGAGGCCACGCGGACCTTGAGGATGTAGCTCTCCTCGCCCGCCACGCTGTGGCACGCCTCGATGGCGTCGAGATGACTGAGCCGCTCCGGCGCGTCGTCCGGCGCGGCGGGGTCGTTCGGCTTGATCGATACGAACGCCGTCAGGGGAAGGCCGATCTCGTCGTAGTTCACCAGGGCCCGGTAGCCGTGGATCACTCCGCGCTTCTCCAGCCTGCGGACCCGCTGGTGCACGGCCGAGACCGACAGCCCGGTCTCCTTGGCCAGATCGGTGAAGCTCATCCGGCCGTCCGTCGCCAGCAGCGTCACGATTCGGCGATCGATCTCTTCCACCCCTGCAACGGTAGTGCCGCGGAAACCACGCCGTGTCCGTAAGTGGTCACGGCATGATTCCATCCCAACCCGTGGAATACGGATGAACAGGGATGAATACGGGTTGACGCTGACAGTGAACCCGGAAGCACCGCGAACCCGGCGGGATGCATGATTGCCGGGTGATGATGACGAACGTCGCCGATGTGAACGGGATCCGCCTCGCGTACGGCACGGCGGGCGACCACGGGGCGCCGCCGGTGGTGCTCCTACACGGGCGCGGGTTCGACCACACCGACTGGGAGGCCGTCGCCGGCGGCCTCGCCGGGGCGTGGCGGGTCCTCGCACCCGACCTGCGCGGCCACGGACGCAGCGAATGGCCGGGCTCCTACCGGCTGGAGGCGATGCGCGACGACGTCATCGGCCTGCTCGAGGGGCTGGGGACACCGGCGACCCTGATCGGCCACTCCCTGGGCGGCCTGGTCGCCTGCCTGGTCGCGCAGGAGCGCCCCGCGATGGTCGGCCGCCTGATCCTCGAGGACGTGCCCGCCCCGTGGCCCGCGGGCGTCCAGGTTCCCGAGCGACCCGAGGGGGCCCTGCCGTACGACTGGGAGATGGTGGAGCAGACCACCCGGCAGCGGCGCGATCCCGACCCGGCCTGGCTGGACGGCCTCGCCGCGATCACCGCGCCGACGCTGGCCCTGGCCGGAGGCCCGGCGAGCCACATCCCGCAAACCGACGTGACAGAGCTGGCCGCGCGGATCCCCGGCGCCAGGCTCGTCACCGTCGGCGGCGGGCACGAGATCCACGGCAACCGGCCAGAGGAGTTCCTCGCGGCCGTCACCGCCTTCCTGAGCAGCTGAGCCCCCTGGGCGCCCGATAGGCGCCCGAGGCGCCTCTCAGGCGTCGCCCCGGGCGACCGCCCGGCTGATCACCAGTCGCTGGATCTGGTTGGTCCCCTCGACGATCTGCAGGACCTTGGCCTCCCGCATGTGCCGCTCGACCGGGAAGTCCTCGACGTACCCGTAGCCGCCGAGCACCTGGACCGCGTCCGTGGTGACCTTCATGCACATGTCGGTGGCGTACAGCTTCGCCATCGCCGCCCGCGTGCCGTACGGACGGCCCGCGTCGCGCAGCCGCGCCGCCTCCAGGTACAGGGACCGCGCCGCGGCGATCGAGGTGGCCATGTCCGCCAGCATGAAGCCGAGGCCCTGGAAGTCCACCAGGCGGGAACCGAACTGGCGGCGTTCGCGCGCGTAGCCGGAGGCGGCGTCGAAGGCGGCCTGGGCCACGCCGACCGCGCACGCCGCGATGCCGAGCCGCCCGCCGTCCAGCGCGGCCAGGGCGATGCGGAACCCCTGCCCGGGCGAGCCGATCAGGGACTCCGGCGGGAGCCGCACGCCGTCGAACCGCACCTGGGCGGTCGGGGAGGACCGCATGCCCATCTTCCGCTCGGGGACGCCGTAGGACAGCCCGTCGAGACCCGCGGGGACGTGGAAGCAGGACACGCCCCTCGCGCCCTCCCCTGACGTCCGCGCCATCAGCGTGTAGAAGTCCGCCACTCCGCCGTGGGTGATCCACGCCTTGACCCCGTCGACCAGGTATCCGTCGGCGTCCTGCTCCGCGCGGGTGGTCAGCGCGGCAGCGTCCGACCCCGACTGGGGCTCCGACAGGCAGTAGGCCCCCAGCAGCTCCCCGCCGATCAGCGAGGGCATCAGCTCCGCCCGCTGCCCGGCGCCGCCGTACGCCGACACGGGGAAGCACGACAGCGTGTGCACGGAGACGCCCAGCCCCACGGCCAGCCAGGCTCCGGCCAGTTCCTCGATCACCTGGAGGTACACCTCGTACGGCTGGGCTCCCCCGCCGTACTCCTCGGCGTACGGCAGGCCGAGCAGTCCGGCCGACCCCAGCAGGGTGAACAGGTCACGAGGGAACCGGCCCGCCGCCTCATCGGCCGCAGCTCGCGGCGCGACCTCCTTGGCGGCCAGCTCACGAACGAGATCGAGCAGGTCGTGGGCCTCGGGCGTGGGCAGAATACGGTCGACGCTCATCGCAATGCTCTCCTACCCGGTGGGGTACGGCTGTCGCAGAACAGGTCGAAAACAAAGGGCGGCCGGGATCGCCGGCCGCCCTGATTGTTACACCTTGCCGCACCCGTTGGACAGACCTGTCATACGAGCATCACGCGGGAGAACTTCAGACGATCACGAGTTCCCTGGTCGTGTTGTTCAGCAGCCGCCCCTCCGTCTCGCCGCAGATGACGATGTCCTCGATCCGCGCCCCGTGGCGGCCGGGCAGGTAGATGCCCGGCTCGACGGAGAACGCGAATCCCGGCTCGATGAGCTCGGTGTTGCCGGAGACGATGTAGGGCTCCTCGTGGGTCTCCAGGCCGATCCCGTGGCCGGTCCGGTGGATGAAGCGGTCGCCGAAGCCGGCCTCCTCGATCACCTCGCGCGCGGCCGCGTCGACGGACTCGCACGTGACGCCCGGCCGCACATGGGCGCATGCCGCCTCCTGCGCGCGCTTGAGCACCGCGTAGTAGGCGACGAACTCGGCGGGCGCCTCGCCCACGCAGTAGACCCGGGTCGAGTCGGAGCAGTACCCGCTCGGCATCATTCCGCCGATGTCGACGACCACGGGCTCGCCCGCCTGGATGACCCGGTCGGACAGCTCGTGGTGGGGGCTCGCGCCGTTCGGCCCGGAGCCGACGATCACGAAGTCGACGCGCTCGTGACCCGCGGCGATGATGGCCTCCGCGATGTCCTTGCCGACCTCACGCTCGGTGCGGCCCGCCTTGAGGAAGCCCGGGACCAGATTGTGCACAGAGTCGATCGCCGCTCCCGCCTCGGCGAGCGCGGCCGCCTCCGCGGGGGACTTGCGCATGCGCAGCTCGCGCAGCACGCTCCCGGCCAGCCTCTGCTCGGCGCCGGGCATCGCGTCGCGGAACCTCAGCGACTGCATCGCCCACATCCGGTCCGCCAGTCCGACCGAGGAGACCGCGCCCAGCCGGGCGGCCACCTGGGCGTACGGATCATCGGTCTCGTCCCACGGGACGAACTCGATCCCGAGCCGCGCCGCGGGCGAGTGCTCGGCGGCCGCGAGCTCCAGGCGGGGGACCATGAGGAAGGGCTCCCCGGAGGCGGGAACGGCGAGGCAGGTCAGCCGCTCCAGCGGCATCGCCTCATATCCGGTCACGTAGCGCAGGTCGGGACCGGGCGTCAGCAGCAGCGCGCCGAGCCCGGAGCGCTCGGTGGCCTCGCGGACCTCGGCCAGGCGGGTCACGGGATACAGGTCAGTGGGCATCGTTGTCACGGGCCCAATCTAACGAGCCGGAGAGGGCCCCCGGGTCTCCCGGGTCGGCGGAGCGACAGGCCACCGCCTACAGCGGGCACCGGGTCCGCTCGGCCGGCGCGCTTCCGGCGCCCCATGGCTCTTCTCCTACCGCGTAGAAAAAAACCTCACCCGAGCGGTCGCACGTACTGCTACGCTCCGCGCTAGGACGCTTACTGTCCGCATCCAGAATGTCCCTAATTAGCACGTTAATCAGCACCGTGATCAGCACTTTTGATCAGAATTATTGATTAGCATTTTCGAGAGCGAGTCACATGGTCGGCGTAGCGGGCGGCCCACAGCCGCCCCTCCCTCCCGCGGACGGCCGCGACACCGGCGCCCTGCCCTGCGCCGCACTCGACAGCGCCATCGGCGACGTCATGAACGGCCTGGCGGACGGGAGGGCGGACGGGAGGATCGACGGCTTCGGCGACGCGCCCGAGCCGCCTCGTTCCCCGCGGCGGGCCGACCGTCCGGCCGTGCCCTCTTCCGTGCCCCCTTCCGTGCCCCCTTCCGTGCCCCCTTCCGTGCCGCCTCCCGCGGCGCCCTCTCCCGAGCAGCTCGCGCACGCCCAGCGGCTGGGCGGCATCGGCTGGAGCCAGTGGGACCTCGTCACGGGTGAGACCTCCTGGTCCGAGCACATGTACGCGATCTTCGGAAGGAACACGGCACAGGGCCCCGTCCGCCTCGACGACCTGCCCGCGCTGGCCGAGCCCGCCGACCGGCCGGCCCTCGCCGGCGTGGTCTCCCGGGTCGTCGACCGGGTCGACGACCCAGGCGCCGGGAGCGGCGAACCCGTCCACGCGGAGTTCCGCGTCCGGGGCGACGACGGCGTCCGGAACCTGCGGGTGGTCCTCGAACCCGCGGCCACGATGGTCCACGGCGTCATCCAGGACATCACCGCGCGGCGCGAGGCCGAGCGGATCGTGGCCGAGTCCCAGCGGCAGTTGCTCGAGGTGCGTGAGCTGGCCGAGGAGGAGCGCCACGTGACGCTGGCGCTGCGCGACGCGATCCTCCCCCAGCCCGGCGCGTCCATCTCCCTGCCCTACGCGCGGATCTCGGTGCGCTACGTCCCCGCCGAGAAGTCGGCGAGCCTCGGCGGCGACTGGTACGAGGCCGCCCCGCTGCCCGGCGGGCGGATGTTCCTCGCGGTGGGCGACGTCTCCGGCCACGGGCTGCCCGCCATGGCGGAGATGGCCCAGCTGCGGCACGCGCTGGTCGGGCTGACCATGACCACCGCCTCGCCCGATCTGCTGCTCGCGTGGCTCAACGCGCTCGTGCTGAACCGGCTCGACGACACCACGGCCACCGTGGTCTGCGGCTACTTCGACCCGCCGACCCGGCTGTTCACCTGGGCCCAGGCCGGCCACCTCGCCCCCATCCTCGTACGGCACGGCGTCGCCGAGCAGCTCACGCCGCCGCACGGAGTCGTCCTCGGGGCCGTCTCCGGCCAGCCGTACGGCGTGGCGGAGATCCGGCTGGAACCGGGCGACCTGCTGCTGATGTTCACCGACGGCCTGATCGAGCGGCGTTCGCGCGACATCAGCGAAGGGCTCGCCCTGACCCTCAAGGCGGCCGGGGCGATCGCCCGGCACGGCGACGGCCTCGACGCCGGCCTCGACGGCCTGATCGAGGAGATCGGCGGCCCCAACCCGGAGGACGACACGTGCCTCCTCGCCGTCGACGTCCTCGAGTAGATCGCGGGCGCGGGGCGTGACGGAGGCGTGACAATGGACGGGTGCTGATGCTTCTCGACACCCCGTCTCTCTACTTCCGCGCCTACTACGGCATCCCGGAGTCGATGACCGCGCCCGACGGCATGCCCGTCAACGCGGTCCGCGGGCTCATCGACATGATCGCCACTCTGGTCCGGCAACATTCGCCCACCGAGCTCGTCGCCTGCATGGACGCCGACTGGCGGCCGGCGTTCCGGGTGGCCGCAATCCCGACGTACAAGGCCCACCGGGTGGCCTCCGGCAACGAGGAGACCGTGCCGGACACCCTGGTGCCTCAGGTGCCGGTCATCGAGGACGTCCTCGACGCGCTCGGCATCGCCAGGATCGGCGTCCCCGGGTATGAGGCCGACGACGTCATCGGCACGCTTGCGACCAGGGCGTCCGGCGCGGTCGACATCGTCACCGGCGACCGCGACCTCTTCCAGCTCGTCGACGACGCGAAACCGTGCCGAGCCCTTTACACAGTAAGGGGCATTCGTAACCTTCAAATGGTCGATGAGGCTTTTGTCGCCGACAAGTACGGCATCCCGGGCCAGGCGTACGCCGATTTCGCCACGCTGCGCGGCGACCCCAGCGACGGCCTTCCCGGCGTTTCCGGGATCGGCGAGAAGACCGCCGCCGCCCTGATCACCCGCTTCGGCTCGCTCACGGCCCTGCTGACCGCGCTCGACGCCGGCGTGACCGACGGCTTCCCCGCGGGGGCGCGCACCAAGCTCGCGGCGGCCCGCGACTATCTGGCCGTCGCGCCGGGGGTGGTCGAGGTCGCCCGCGACGCGCCCGTCCCCGACGTCGACCTGACCTGCCCGGCCAAGCCGCGGGATCCCGAGCGCCTGGTCGCCCTCGCCGACCGGTACGGCCTCGACGGCCCCCTCAACCGGCTTCTGGCCACGCTCGCCGACCGGTGACGCCGGCCACTGCGCGCACGGGCCGCTCAGGAGTAGGTTGACCGCGTGCCGCACACGACCATCCGCCTCACCGGCGAGCAGGCGGGAAAGCCCGACGGCGCCGGCCTCGCGACCGGCCTGGCCCGCATCCGCCACGAGTTCGGCCTGCCCCAGGCCTTCCCGCCGGCCGTCCTGGACGAGGCGGACAAGGCAGCGCGGAGCCTGGCCGTCCCCGATGAGGACCGCACCGACCTGCCGTTCGTCACCATCGACCCACCGGGATCGATGGATCTCGACCAGGCCCTGTGCATCGAGAAGCGGCCGGGCGGCTACCGGGTGTGGTACGCCATCGCCGACGTCGCCGCATTCGTCCGCCCAGGTGGGGCGATGGACCTGGAGGCGAGGACCCGGGGCGAGACCGTGTACCTGCCCGACTCCCGTGTGCCGCTGCACCCCACGGTCCTGTCCGAGGGCGCGGCCAGCCTGTTGCCCGGCCAGGCCCGCCCCGCGGCGCTGTGGTGCGTCGATCTCGACTCCGACGGCGAACTGGTCGGCGTCGACCTGCGGCGCGCGATGGTGCGCAGCCGCGAGCGGCTCGACTATGCCACCGTGCAGGCGGCCGTCGACGCCGGCAGGGCGGAGGGCACCCTCAAGCTGCTCTCCGAGGTGGGCCCGCTGCGGCTCGCCCTCGAGCGGGAGCGAGGCGGAGTCAGCCTGCCGACCCCCGAGCAGGAGGTCGTCCACGACGGCGACGGCTACGCGCTCGAGTTCCGCGCCACCCTTCCCTGCGAGGCGTGGAACGCCCAGATCTCCCTGCTCACCGGCATGTCGGCGGCGCAGTTGATGCTCGACGCCGGAATCGGGGTGCTGCGCGTGCTGCCCCCGCCGGCGCCGCGGGACCTCGTGAAGGCCCGCCGTGTGGCGGCCGCGCTCGGCGTCCCCTGGCCCGAGGACGCGTCGTACGGAGACGTCGTCCACGATCTCGATCCCCAGGTCCCCGGCCACGCCGCGTTCCTCCGGGAGTCGACGATCCTGCTCCGGGGGGCCGCGTACGCCGCCTTCGACGGCTCTCCGCCCCCGGTCACCGGGCACTCCGCCGTGGCCGCGCCGTACGCGCACGTGACGGCGCCGCTGCGCCGCCTCGTCGACCGCTACGCCACCGAGGTGTGCGTGGCCGTCGCGGCGGGCGAACCGGTGCCCGAGCAGGTCAGGGAGGCCCTGTCCGTGCTGCCCGAGCAGATGGCCGTCGCGGGCAGGCGCGCGGGCGCGGTCGAGCGGGCATGCGTCGACCTGGTCGAGGCGACCGTGCTGAGCCGCCGCCTCGGACAGTCGTTCGACGCCGTCGTCATCGACGTCGACGAGGGCAGGCCGGGCGGGCAGGTGCAGGTGACCGACCCCGCCGTCGTCGCCCGCTGCGACGGTGAACAGCTGCCCCTCGGCGAGCGGGTCCGGGTACGGCTCACGCGAGCCGACCCGGCCACCCGCGAGGTCAGGTTCGCCCTCGCCTGAGTCCCGCCTCGAGCCCCGTCACTAGCACCGTCACTAGCACCGTCACTAGCACCGTCACTAGCACCTTCACGAGCACCGTCTCGGCACCCGGCACGGTCACGAGCACCGTCACGACACCGAGGAGTACGCGACCACGCCGCGGCGCATGGCGTCGATCGCCTTCACCGCGTTCGCGCGGACCTTGCTCCCCTTCGGCGCGGCGTCCTTGAGCTGCGCGAGCAGGTCGAGCAGCTGCTTGATCCAGCGGACGAAGTCGCCGGCGGCCATGTCACCGTCGGTCAGCACCGCGTCGAGGGAGTGACCCCGGGCCCAGCGGAACGCCGACCAGGCGAAGCCGAGGTCGGGCTCCCTGATGAAGGACAACCCGTGGTCCTGCTCGATGCCCTCGAGCTCGCCCCACAGCCGGATCATCGCGGCCAGCGCCTCCTTGGCCGACCCCGCGGGGATCTTCGGACTGCGGGCGTCGTCGGACTGCCGCGACTCGTAGACCAGCGACGACACGCAGGCGGCGAGTTCGGCCGGGTCGAGACCCTCCCAGACTCCGGAACGCAGGCACTCCGCGGTGAGCAGGTCGAGCTCGGTGTAGAGCTTGGCGAGGCGCCTGCCCTCCTCGGTGACGCTCTCGTCTTCGAGGTATCCGAGCTGGTCGAGCACACCGCACACCTTGTCGAAGGTGCGGGCGATCACGTGCGAGCGGCCCTCGACCCGGCGCCTGAGCGCTTCGGTCTCCCGGTACAGCTTGTGGTAGCGCTCCCCCCAGCGCGCGTGATCCTCCCGCTCGTCACAGCCGTGGCACGGATGCCGGCGCAGTTCGACCCGCAGGCGGCTGATCTCCTCGTCCTCGGTCGTGTGGTCGCGCGCCCTGGCGGGCTTGCCCAGGTCGCGATCACCGAGCTTGGCGTGCATCGTGGAGACCAGGTTCGCCCGCTCCTTGGGCGACCGGGCGTTGAAGTTCTTCGGGATCCGGATCGTGTCGACGGGCTCGACCGGCACGGGGAAGTCCGCGGGCGATAACTTCTTCACCTGCTTGCCGATGGTCAGCACCAGCGGCGACGGCCCCTCGCCGCGCATGCTCGTCCCCGGGTCCAGGACGACGGCGAGGCCCGCCCGCCGTCCTCCGGGCACGCGGATGACGTCACCGGGCTTGAGCGCCTCCAGCGACTGCACGGCCTGCGCCCTCCTGGCCGCGCCGCGCTGGCGGGACAGCTCCGCCTCCCGGTCGGAGAGGCGGCGGCGCAGCCCCGCGTACTCCTGGAAGTCGCCGAGATGGCAGGTCATCGCCTCGGCGTAGCCTTCGAGCGCCTGCTCCGCCTTGCGGAGCTGCCGGGCCAGCCCGACGACCGCCCGGTCGGCCTGGAACTGGGCGAAGGAGTCCTCGAGCAGGGTCCGCGCACGCTCCCGGCCGACCTGCCCGACCAGGTTGACCGCCATGTTGTACGACGGCTGGAAGCTCGACCGCAGCGGGTAGGTGCGGGTGCTGGCGAGCCCGGCCACGCTCAGCGGGTCCATGCCCGGCTGCCACAGGACGACGGCGTGACCCTCGACGTCGATGCCCCGCCGGCCGGCCCGCCCGGTGAGCTGGGTGTACTCGCCCGGGGTCAGGTCGGCGTGCGTCTCGCCGTTCCACTTGTCGAGCTTCTCGATCACGACCGACCTGGCCGGCATGTTGATGCCCAGCGCCAGGGTCTCGGTCGCGAACACGGCCTTGACCAGCCCCTTGGTGAACAGCTCCTCCACGACCTCCTTGAACGCGGGGAGCATGCCGGCGTGGTGGGCCGCGAGGCCGCGTTCGAGGCAGTCGCGCCACTCCAGGTAACCCAGGACGGCCAGGTCCTCGTCGGGCAGGTGCGCGGTCCGCTCGTCGACGATCTGGCGGATCTCGTGCCGCTCGGTGTCCGAGGTCAGCCGGAGTCCCGCGGTGAGGCACTGCATGACCGCGGCGTCGCAGCCGGCCCGGGAGAAGATGAACGTGATCGCCGGCAGCAGGCCTTCGGCGTCGAGCTTCTCGATCACGTCCGACCTGCTGGAGCCGTTGCCCCGTCCCGGCCTGGTGTACCCGCGCTTGCCCCGCATCTGCGCGAGCCGCATCTCGTCACGGGAGATCCGCATGACCGTCGGGTTGATCCGCAGGGTGTCGTCGCCCTCGTTGACGAACAGGTCGTACAGCCGGCTGCCCACCATCAGGTGCTGCCACAGCGGCACGGGCCGGACCTCGTCGACGATCACCGTGGTGTCGCCCCTGACCTCGCCGAGCCACTCGCCGAACTCCTCGGCGTTGCTGACGGTCGCGGACAGGGCGGCCACCCGGACCGACTCGGGCAGGTGGATGATCACCTCTTCCCAGACGGCGCCGCGGAACCGGTCGGCGAGGTAGTGCACCTCGTCCATCACGACATAACCGAGGCCCGCCAGCGTGGGCGAGCCCGCGTAGAGCATGTTGCGCAGGACCTCGGTGGTCATGACCACGATCGGCGCCTCGCCGTTGACGCTGTTGTCACCGGTGAGCAGGCCGACCTTGGTCGCGCCGTACCGCCTGACGAGGTCGTTGAACTTCTGGTTCGACAGAGCCTTGATCGGCGTCGTGTAGAAGCACTTGCGGCCCTGCTCCAAGGCCAGGTGGACGGCGAACTCGCCGACGACGGTCTTGCCCGACCCCGTGGGGGCCGCCACCAGGACTCCGTCTCCCGCTTCGAGCGCCTGGCAGGCGTCGAGCTGGAACTCGTCCAGGTCGAAGTCGTACAGTCCGCGGAACGAGGCGAGAGCAGGCCCCTGTTCGGTCTGCTCCTGGCGGAATGCGGCGTAGCGTTCCGCTGGCGTGCTCATACTCTCTCCTCGACTAGCGGCTCGTTCGAGCTTTCCGGGACTGTCCTTCTCCGTCGTCTCGTTCGGTCCGCTCATCCATGGGTCAACCCTACCGATATGGGGATTCCGGACCGCCCGTCACCACGCGCCGTAATCGTCGAATCCGTCCGCCGGCGGATCGAATCGCGGCGGACGGACATCGTCGGCCCGCTCCGGCACCGGCGAGATCGTGGGTGCTCTCCCCTCGCAACGTGTACCACAGGGGCGCCAGAGGTCCGGCGGCAAGCCGCGCCCGCAGGTCGTAGGGCCCGGGGGCCGGTTCACGTGACACCGCAGCCGGCGCCCGCCGACTGCGGCGCCGGGGGCCGAACACGCGAATGACCCGCGAGTTCTCGCACTCCCTCAGGCCGCCGCTCACCCGATGATCATACCAAGTCGATATTTGGTTCGAATGCGGCCGGGACGAGGACACGGAGGGCGCCGGGCACGACGGTGCACGACACCGGGGCGGCGCCCACCCGCTCTCCGTCGGCGTAGGCCACCACGTCGGGCGCCTCCAGCGTCACGCTCCTGGCGCGCCTGACGGTCACAGCGGGATGGCTGAGGTGGCTGCCCCGGTAAACGCGGGGAAACGTACGGAGGAACTCCCCCCGGGACATCGCACCGAGGGTCAGCACGTCGAGCAGGCCGTCGTCGGGGCGGGCGTCGGGGCACACCCGCATGCCCGCACCGTACGAGGAGGTGTTGGCCACGGCGACCAGCACGGCCTCCTGTTCGACGGCCTCGCCGTCCAGCGTGATCCTGAAGGGGATCGGCGCCCAGGAGCGCAGTTCGCGCATGAGCGCGACCACGTATTTGGCCATGCCGGGCGGGCTGGTCATCTCGTTGGCCCGTTCGTTGACGCGGGAGTCGAACCCGCAGGCCATGACGCCGGCGAACCACTCACCCCCGCCGGTGCCACCGCCGTCGCTGTCATCGTCGCCTTGGCCTTCGCCCATGCCTTTGGCGGCGCCCAGCCTGGCCGCGTCGATCACCCGATGGCGGCCGGCGGTCACGACGTCGGCGGCGGCCATCGGATCGCGGCGGGCGATCCCCAGGGCGCCGGCGATGTCGTTGCCCGTGCCCGCAGGGATGATGCCGAGGGGCACGTCGGTTCCCGCGACCGCCTGCAGGGCCAGGTGGACCAGCCCGTCACCCCCGAAGGCGACGAGCGCCTGCGGGCCGTCCGCGACGATGGCGCGGGCACGCTCGAGGGAGTCCTCCGGCGACGTGCCGACGATCACCGACACGGGACGCCCGCCCGCCCGCAACCGCTGGACGACGGGGTCCAGCAGTCGCATCGTGCGGCCGCCCCGGGCGGCGGGGTTCACCAGGACGACGATCTCTCCGGACATGTCCGGAACCTATTCCAGGAACGCGGCGCGCAACAGTCCCCGCTGCCGTTCTGTGACAGCCTCCGCGCGCCGGATTCCCGGGGGCTACTCCCTGGTGTCGACCGAATCCACAGAGTCCGAGGGCGTCGACGGGCCGTCGAGTTCCTCTTCGAGTGCCCGCAACCGCTCCGCTTCGGCCGCGTCCTTCTTCTTGTCGTGGAAGTACATGAAGATCTCCGCGACGAAGAACAGCACCACCATGGGCGCCGAGAGGGCCAGCATGGTGAACGGGTCCTGGCTGGGCGTCGCCACCGCGGCGAAGACGAACAGCAGGAAGATGATCATCCGCTGGTGCTTGGACACCAGCGAGTACCTCAGCACGCCGATGACGTTGAGGAACACCATGAGCAGCGGCATCAGGAACGAGACGCCGAAGACGACGAGCATCAGGATGAGGAACCCGAGGTAGTCGTCCACGTTGATGAGCGGGATCGCGTTGCTGGGCACGAAGCTGAACAGGAGGGCGAGCCCTCGGTCCATCGTGAGATAGGCCAGCGCGGCACCGGCGGCGAACAGCGGAACCGCCAGGCCGAGGAAGCCCAGCGAGTAACGCCGCTCGTTCTGGTAGAGCCCGGGCGTGACGAAGGCCCAGATCTGGTAGAGCCAGATCGGCGCGCTCACGACCGCGCCGAAGATCATCGCGACCTTGAGGTTGATGAAGAAACCGTCCAGGACGCCGTTGACCACAAGAGTGCAGCTTTCACCGCTGGTGATCTTGTAGGCCGCCGGCAGCCGGCAGAACGGCCCGGTCATGAACCGCCAGATCGGGTCGAAGAAGACGAACCCGACCGCCGTGCCCGCGATCACAGCCAAGAGTATCTTGACTACCCGGTTACGCAGCTCACGGACATGGTCCATGAGCGACATCCGGCCGTCGTCGTCGGTAGGAGCCTTCGGGCTCGACCGCTTCAGCAGCGCCATGTCAGTGATCCTGCTCCGGGGGTGGGGGCCAAGGGCAGGCCCTGACGATCAGCTGGACCTCTGGTCGTTCTGCGGCTGCGCGACGGGCGCGCCGTTCACCGTGGGCTCAGAAGTGGCCTTGAGCCGGCGGTTCTCCTCCTCCAGGAGGCGCAGACGATCCTCGACCGACGGGGCGGCCGCGGTGACCTGCTGCGGGGGCACGGGCTCGGCCTTGACGACCACCGGCTCGCCGTCCTCCCGCATGCTGGTCGTCTCCTTCTTGAACAGCCGCAGCGACTGCCCAAGAGCCCTCGCCGTGTCCGGCAGCTTCTTGGCGCCGAACAGCAAGATCAGAACCACACCGATAATGATCAGCTCAGGCGCACCGAGTCCAGCCATCATGTTTCCTTAAGCGCAGGGGTCGTTCCTCAAGACCGATCGTACGCGCTACTGGCGGCAGTGTTACCCGCGCCCGGCCTCGATTGTGCCGATGGCCATGTGGAATTCACCGAGGACGATCGGACGAGGACGCCAGACGCTGCCGGCTGCGGTCGATTTCCCGGGTCAGCCCACGTGCGGCGACGAGGACCCGAACGGACAGGAATCCCAGCACGACGAGCCCCGCCACCCCGAGGCCCACCGCCGCGAAGATCCAGAACATGCCCGCCATGCTAACCGGCCTTCCCCTCCCGCGGGCGCACCGCCTCCAGACCGTGACCCCCGCGGGTGAGGCCAAGTTGTGACGTGGGCGGCCGGGCGGGGTGGGGCTGCGTGAGGCGGCGTCAGGCTGCGTCAGGCCACGGAGTCGTAATTGGCGAGCGCCAGTTTGGCCGTCTCCCTGACGCGGTCGGCCAGCGACACCGGCGAGGAGACCCGCCCGCTGTCGCCCAGCCGCAGCGCGAGCCGTACGAGCCAGGACTGGTCGCGCGCACGGAGCGAGACCCGCAGGCGGCCCTCTCCGAGCTCGACGACCTCCTCGCAGGGGTAGTACTCGGCGACCCAGCGGCCCGCGGCGGTGAGCTCGAGCTCGACCAGCTCATCGCTGTCGGAGGGGCGGAAGACGCCCGCGGTGACGTCCATCGGCTCGGCCTCCGCCGGCGGATCGGCGGCCACCTCGAGGACCTCCACGTCGAGGATCCTGTCGAGCCGGAACATCCGCATGGCCTCGGCCCGGTAGCACCAGCCCTCGAGGTAGTGGCGGCCGTCGACCATGACGATCCGCAGCGGGTCGACCTCACGGGGAGTGATCTCGTCGCGCCCCGGCACGTAGTAGCGCAGGGACAGCCGCCTGCCCCTGCGGATCGCGTCGGCGATCACCGAGTGCGCCCCGGGGGCGGCGCCGACCTCGACCTGAACCTGGCTGCTGACCGTGGCCGCGCCGTCGCCGGCCGCCTGCTCCAGCTTCGCGATCACACGGGCCAGCACGTCGCGGCCTTCGAACTCGGGCAGTTCGTCGAGCATGCGCAGCGCGACGAGCAGGGCGCTCGCCTCGTCCACGCCCAGTTTCAGCGGCCGGGCGATCGTGTCGGCGTTCTCGATCGTGATCTCGCCGCCGTCCCACGACACGTCGATCAGGTCGCCAGGGGTGTGTCCCGGCAGGCCGCACATCCACACGAGCTGGAGATCGTCGATGAGCTGCTTCTCGGACAGGCCGAACAGCCGCGCCACCTCCGGCACCTCCGCACCCGGATGCGACATCAGGTACGGCACGAGCGCGAGCAGCCTCGGCAGCCGGTCGGAACTCATCGAACGCTCACCTCTCGCAGTTCGGGTCGCCGGCCGTCTGGAAAGCGCCCTTCAGACGGCGGATCACGGCCTCCCGGGCGTCGGGAGGATCGATGACCTCGGCGTCAGGGCCGAGGCTGGCGATCCACCCGGCCAGCCGTTCGGGATCGGCGAAAGTGACCTCCGCCTCGTCCCACTCGCCCTGCCCCGTACGCACCGCCCGGGCCGCGTGCCGGAGACCCGCGCACGTGCCCTGCCGCACCTTGATCAGGGCGATCCTCTCGTTGGGCGCCTCCTGGAAGCCGACCATGGAGCGCAGATCCACGCCCTCGGGGACGGTGACGGCACCCGGCCGTCCCACGGGCGACACCGGACCGGTGATCCGGCTCAGCCGGAACACCCGGGGGGCGTTCCGATCACGGTCGTGGCCGACGGCGTACCAACGGCCGCCCCGGCTCACCACCCCCCAGGGCTCGACGACCCGGGTGAGGACGGACTCGCTGCCCGCCGACCGGTAGGCGAAGGTGACCGCCCGGCGGTCCCGTACGGCCTCCCAGAGCGCGGGGAAGGCGGGGTCGCGGGTGTCCACCCTGACCTCGAGCGGGCTGTCGGCCAGGTCGGCGGGGGCTCCCGCCGCCTGGAGCTTGATCAGCGCGCCGCTGGCCGCCTCCGCGAGACTGGCCCGCTGCCACACCTGGGCCGCGAGGCCGATGACAGCGGCCTCGTCCGGCTCGAGGGTGATCTCGGGAAGCTCGTAGGCCTGCCGTACGATCCGGTAGCCGGGATCGTCCTCCCACGGGTCCCGGTGGACCTCGATGGGGATGCCGATCTCACGCAACTCGGTCTTGTCCCGCTCGAACATCCGCTGGAAGGCCTCGTCGTTCTCCGGGTCGTACCCGGGGACGGCGTGCCGGATCTGCTCGGCGCTCAGCGGCCGCCGCGTCGCGAGCAGGCAGATCACCAGATTGAGCAGCCGCTCGGTCTTCCGCCGCGACATCGGGCCTCCCCTCCAGTCGAGAACGCTACCCTTTTCGGCGTGATCAGATGGCGCAAGGGCGAGGTGACCAGGATCCGGCGCGAATGGCCGGGAGCCATGGAGCTGGACGTCACCCTCGACGAGGGAGAGTGCCGGGCACTCGCCTACCCCTCGCTGGTGGGACGCCCGGAGCCCGGAGACGCCGTGCTTCTCAACACGACCGCGCTGGCCATGGGCCTCGGTACGGGAGGTTACGCCATGGTGGTGGCCGTTCCCGACCGTTTGCCGGAAGATCCCTCCGGTCCCGGCCACCTGGTCAAGGCCCGCTACACCCCGCTGCAGGCCACCGTGCTCGGCGCGGACGAGCAGGACTCTCCGTACCACGAGGTCCTGAAGGACGCGGACTCGCTCGACGGCATGCCCGTCGTGATCGCCGACCTGCACTCGGCCCTGCCCGCGATCCTCTGCGGGTTCTACGCCGCCGCCGGACGGGACGCACGGGTGGCCTACGTCATGCTCGACGGCGGGGCGCTGCCCTCCTGGTTCTCCATGTCGTGTGCCGAGCTGCGGTCGCGCGACTGGCTGTGCGGCGTCGTGACGGTCGGGCAGGCGTTCGGCGGCGACGTCGAGGCGGTCACACTTCACACGGGGTTGCTCGCGGCCAGGCACGTGCTGAACGCCGACGTCGCGATCGTCACCCAGGGGCCCGGCAATCTGGGCACCGGGACCCGGTGGGGGTTCTCCGGCGTCTCCGCGGGCGAGGCCGTGAACGCGGCCGCCGTCCTGGCGGGCCGGCCCGTGGCCGCGCTCCGCGTCAGCGAAGGCGACAAACGGGAACGGCACATCGGGGTGTCCCATCACTCGCTCACGGCCTACGGCCGGGTCGCCTTGGCCCCCGCCCAGGTCGTCGTGCCGGAACTGCCCGATTCCTTCGGCGCGACGGTGCGCGAGCAGGCGGCCGCCCTCGCGGTACGGCACGAGCTCGTGAACGTGCCGGTCGACGGTCTCCATGAAGCTCTCCGTGACTCTCCCGTACGCCTGTCCACCATGGGCCGCAGCTTGGAAGAGGATCTCGCCTACTTCCTGACCTCCGCCGCCGCAGGAAGGCACGCCGCAGCGCTGCTGAAGGCCTAGCTGACCTAGCCTCCACGCGGTTCCTAGCCGGCACCGCACACGCCCTTGCAGGCAAGGTGCACGCCCTGGCCGGCACCGCGCACGTCCCGGCTGGCACGGCTCACGCCGCGGCCACCACCACGCGGGCAGGCTCCGCCGTGTTCGCAGGAGTTCATCCTGAGTGACCACTCCCCCGCCGATCATGTTCGCGTGGGGTGGTTGATGGGCCCTCCGGCGTTCCGGGCGGTGTTCCGGTCAGTGTTCCGGCTGGTGC
>NZ_BONV01000006.1 GCF_016862895.1 Planotetraspora kaengkrachanensis
GCACCGTAACCGGTCCGCTACAGATCTCGAACAGAATTTCTATCCGTTCGCTGTGGGCGAGCACGCCGCACGACGTACGAGCGAACATGACCGAGTCGGGATCGCCCGGCCGGGCCGTACACGGGCCACAACGGATCCATGTCAGCGGGCGCGGCGACTACGCAGACGGGGACCGGCCGCCGTATCGGGGCGGCCTATACATGCGGCTGTATGCGCTCAACGTCAGTGCCTGTACACCGCGATCTCGTGTGGCGACCGTTGCCCATCTGATTCACGGGCGGAGGCATCTCCTCCGCCGGTCAGCCGGCCTCTCCGCGTGCACAGCGGAGTGCCTCACGGATGACCGTGACGGGATCGTCGAGGTGATAGATCCTCTCGGAGGGTTCGATGCCGTCCAGGAACTCCTGATAGCGCACCGCGTACACGAGATGGCCGAGCGGCTCACCGATGGTCAGCGCGCGGGCGGGATCGCAGCCGGGAACCCGGGACGTCCAGGCGTCGATCCACGCGCGGGTGGCGACGGGCCGCTTCTCGGCGGGCAGGAAGTCACGGACCCGCAGGCCGTCCAGCACCGGATTGCCGAGATACGCGTCGGCGAAGTCCATCACGACCGGAGGGCCACCGTCGCTGCGCCAGTTTCCCGGGTGGAAGTCGCCGTGCACGATCGTGTCGGGCAGTCCGCACTCGTCCAGCAGCGGCCACCGTTCGACCAGGCCACGTGCGATTCGCAACTCGTCGGAGGTCAGCTCACGGGCGACCGCGCCGTCGAGAAGCGCGCGCACCTGGTCGACGATGACGGGCGTGCGCCGGTCGCGCAAACCGGCCGGGAGCCCGTCCGCCTGCCCGGCCTGCCCGGCGTGCCCGGTGAGCCCGGCGCGCTCGGCCGATTCGTCCAGTTCGGCCAGCGCGGCCTGTGCGGCGACGAGACGGTCGACGGCGCTGATGATCGTCTCGGGGGAGGCCTGCCAGCAGTCCTCGCCGGGCAGGTGCTCCAGCAGGACCCGCCCCCCGCCGGCGGCTATGACCGCCGGGACGAGGCCCGGGTCCGCGCGGGCGAAGGCGGCGATCACGTCGGCCTCGTCCGCGGCGAAGTGCGGTGTCGTCTTCAGCCAGACCGGGCCCTGCGCGGTCGGCAAGCGGAACAGCCCGGCGAGATTCCACGTCTTGTACTGCTCGACCGGCCCCGTGACCGGTCGGCCCGCCGCTACCAGAGCGTCCGATGCCCAGCCGAGGGCCTCCCGCACCCCCTCGATCGCGGCCCACGGCGAACGCAGATCCTCCGGGCTCGTGAGGACGGCGTGATCGACGGGCGACGGGTCCAGCAACCCCGCTGCCGGCCGTTCCAGCACTTCGACGTGGTACGTGACATGTCCGCCGCGGCCGCCTTCCCCTCCGTCGACGTGCAGCAGTCGCAGCACGAAGACCGGGACCCCCAGCACGCGGCGCACGTGCGCGACGACCGGCTCCACCTGCGACCACCAGGGGACGCTCACCGGGAACGGCCCGAGCACGCCGAGCCACTCCTCGTCCGCGGTCACCCAGGCGGTGACGGTCCGTTCCATCCCGCCAGTCTGAACGGCCCCCGGCGGGCGGGCGACCCATTATTCGGGGGAGCCATCTCATTCGGGGGAGCCGTCAGACGTCGGCCCTTCGCAGGTGTTTGGTGTCCACCCGATGGCCTGCCTGCTCCAGGACGGTGACGGCCTCCTCGATACGCGGCTCGGGCACCAGGACCAGATCGGCGTGGAACGTCGAGGCGACGAACACGGGGACGTCCGCCTCGGCCAGTGGTCCAACGACCGCCGCCAGCGTGCCCGAGACGTTCAGTCCCTGTGCCTCGCCGTACAGGCCGATCCACCGTTCGCCTGAGCCCGTCGGCCAGGTCTCGCGTACGACGGTGAGGCCCTCCGGGGCGCGGACGAGCGCGATCCAGTCGTCGTCCTCGGGGAATGTGGCCTGCGGCAGATGCTGGACCACGAACACGGACGGCACGACGCCCAGGTGCTGGGCAGCGGGTGAACTCATGGACGGTGTGTACCACAGACGCCGAACTTCCAGGATTTCTGCAGTCCACGCCAGCTGCGATCGTCTGGGGCCGCGGCCCTGCCGCTCATAGATCTGATTAATCCGCGTCTGGTATGTACGGATATAAGCATATTTATCCGATCTAACGAGGCGAAGTTTCAGATAATTGGCAAAACCTTCTTCTATTCGTCCGAGACTTGGGTGCATACTCTCCTCCGATAGAACAGATCTATCCGTGTGAGGAGTGGGCGATGGCGGCAGGCGCGGGCAAACTCGGCGATGAGCGTGGTGACCCCGACCGTTACCGTCCCGGCTATGAGCTGGTCGCGGAGCAGTTGCTGGCGTACATGGCCGAACACGAACTGCGGCCCGGTGACCGGCTTCCCACGGAGAAGGGGCTCGCCGAGATCCTCGGTGCGACCCGCAATGTGACGAGAGAAGCGGTCAAGGTCCTCGCCGCGATCGGCAGGCTCAGTGTGCGTAAGGGGGCCGGCATCTTCGTCGCGTCCTCAGGGGCGCCCACCGGGCTGACCGATGAGGGGCTGGGGTATTTCCAGCCCACCGACCTGCAGCAAGTGGTGATGCTCCTGGACTACCGCCAGTTGATAGAGGGCGAGACCGCCCGGCGCGCGGCGACCCTCGCCACGCCGATCCAGGTGCGTTCGCTCCGCGGTCACGCCGAGCAGTCCGCCGTGGCCGCGGGCCAGGCCGACGCCAAGGGCTTCGCCGATGCGGACGCGCTCTTCCATGACGCGGTCGGCGCCGCCGCGCAGAACGTCTTCCTCCAAGCCGCCGTCACCAACATCCGCCGGTTCGCGATGCAGTCAGACGTGCTTCTGTTCCACGGCGAGGCGCCCGGATCGCTCGAAGTGGCCGGGGCGCAGCACATCGGCATCGCCGACGCCATCGCGGACGGTGACTCCGAGACCGCCGCGAAGCTGATGATCGCTCACGTTGAGACCACGCGTGACCAGTTCGAACGCCGGATCCGCGACCGCCTGGTCACCCGCACATAACCCGGATCCCCTGGGATCATCCACGCCGTTCCATCCGGCTCAGTTCCGTCCTCCGTCTTGGGTGACGGCCGCCTGATCACCCCTCCTGTTCCCGCATGCGTCCGATTGGGAATTCATGTCGAGATTATCCGCGTCACTTCGTGCTGCCCGCAGAGTGTTCACCGCGGCGGCCGGGCTCGCGCTCGCCGTCACTACGCTGGTGCCCGCGGGTGCCGCGTCGGCCGAGCAAGCGCATTCAGCGGACGTCACCCTCTACGTCTCGCCCGTCACCGGCCGGGACGGCAACCCCGGCACCAAGGCCAGGCCGTTCAAGACACTCGAAGGTGCCAGGGACCACGTCCGGAGCATCTCGCGGAAGGCGCGCGGTGACATCGACGTCGTGCTGGCCGACGGAACCTATCCGCTCACCCGCACCTTCACGCTGACCAGCGCCGACTCGGGCCGGAACGGCCACCGGACCACCTACAGGGCCGCGCCCGGCGCCCACCCGGTGATCAGCGGAGGCACTCAGGTGCGCGGATGGGCGTTGTCGGATCCGGCGCGCAACATCTACAAGGCCCATGTCGGCGACATCGACACGCGCCAGCTGTACGTCGACGGCGAGTTGGAGACGCGCGCCCGTGACCGCGACAACCCGCCGGGCTTCTCGAAGACCGCGACCGGATACGCGATCATCGACCAGAGCCTGCAGCACCTGAAGAACCAGCAGTACATCGAGGTCGACAGCCGCTGGGGCTGGATGCACTACCGCTGCCCGGTGCAGAGCATCACCGCCACGGCGATGACGATGCAGCAGCAGTGCTGGCACAACGCCAACCTGCATGAAGGCCAGGAGATCCAGACCCCGAGCTGGCTGGAGAACGCCTACGAGTTCCTGGACACCCCGGGCGAGTGGTATCTCGACAAGACCACTGGCGACCTCTACTACATGCCGAAGCCGGGCCAGGACCTGGCCACCGCGACGGTGACCGTACCCCGGGTGCAGGATCTGGTCGACCTGAACGGCGACATCGACGACCCCGTGCGGAACATCGGCTTCGAAGGGATCACCTTCTCCTACGCGACCTGGCTCGAGCCCAGCGGGCCGGACGGCATGGTCGAGGGACAGGCCGGCTTCCGCATCACGGGAACCGACAATCCGAACTTCGACTCGACCCGGCTCAAGTGGGTCAAGACACCCGGCGCGGTCAACGTCACCTACGGCCACGACGTCGAGTTCACGGACAACACCTTCACGCACCTCGGCGCGGTCGGGCTGAACCTCAACACCGGCACCCAGGGCACGCTGATCAACGGCAACGTGTTCAAGGAGATCGCGGGAACCGGCCTGCAGGTCGGCGGCACCGACGTGATCGACGCGCACCCCGACGACCCGCGGTCCATCACCAAGGACAACACGGTCACCAACAACGTCGTGACGAACGTGGCCGACCAGTACGGAGGCTCCCTCGGCATCTTCGCCGGCTACACCGATCACACGGTGATCAGCCACAACAAGATCTACGACCTGCCCTACAGCGGGATCTCGCTCGGCTGGGGCTGGGGCCTGACCGACAAGGGCGGCGACACCAACTACCCGGGCAACTCCGGCGTGCCGATCTGGGACACCCCCACGACGGCGAAGAACAACGTCATCACGGACAACCGGATCTACGACATCATGAAGCGCCAGGCCGACGGCGGGGCGATCTACACGCTGAGCTCCAACCCGAACAGCGTGGTGTCGGGCAACTACATCTCCGGCGTGCCGTCGCCCGCCTACGGGGCGATCTATCACGACGAGGGCAGCCGCTACTTCCACACGACGCGGAACGCGTTCTGCGACGTGGCCTTCCAGTGGATGCTCATGAACCACGGCCTGAACATCGACGCCGAGTACAACTTCACCACGCAGCCCCAGTATTCGACCCAGTTCAACACCCTCGACTCGACGGTCGCCGACAACACGACGGTCGACGGCTGTCAGCAGTTGCCCGCCTCCATCGTGGACAACGCCGGCCTGGAACCGCAGTACCGTCACCTCGACCCGGACCAGCCGTCCGGCGACCGCTCCGCTCCGTCGGCGCCCAGCAAGCCTTCCGTGGTGACCGCCTTCCCCACGGTGGCCGACCTGAGCTGGGCCGCGTCGACGGACGACACCGGCGTCACCGGTTACTCCGTCTACCGCGACGGCAAGCTCGTCAGCGCCTCGAAGAACCCGCAGACGCGCGTCACCGGCCTGACCGCGGGACAGAAGTACACCTTCACCGTGACGGCGCGCGACGCGGCGGGCAACGAGTCCCGCAAGAGCCGGGCGATCACCGTGACGATGCCCGCGGGGACCGATCTGGCGCTGCACAAGCCGGTGACCGTCTCGTCGTACTCGGAGCCCAACGTGCCGGACCTGGCCGTCGACGGTGACCTGTCGACCCGGTGGGCACAGGGCCTCGGACTGCCCGACCCGTCATGGATCCAGGTCGACCTCGGTGCGCAGCACGACATCAGCGGCGTGATCACCACCTTCGAGAAGCAGAGCGGGTACAAGTACCGGCTCGAGGCCTCGACCGATCAGAGCCGCTGGGTGACGATCGACGATCACACCGCCGCGAGCACGACCACCTCGGCCGATTACACGTCGCTCACGCAACCGATCGCCGGGCGTTACGTACGCCTGACCGTCACCGGTTCCAACTGGAACGGCGGCAGCATCTACGAGTTGCAGGTTTACGGGACGCCCCTGCCGTCGGGTGCCGACACGCAGGCCCCGGTCCTGTCGGGGAAGCCGACGGCGAACGTGCTCCTGCCGGGCACGCTCGACCTCAGCTGGCCCGGCGCCACCGACGACGCGGGCATCGCGGGCTACACCGTCACCCAGGACGGCAAGCAGATCGCGCTGACCGGGCAGGCGACGCTGCGCGTCTCCGGGCTCGCCCCCGCGACGCCGTACACGTTCTCGGTCATCGCGCGCGACGCGGCAGGCAACGAGTCGGCGCCGATCCTGCTGACGCTGACCACACCGGCGGACGACGACCTGGCCCTGCACAAGCCGGTGACCGTGTCGTCGTACTCGGAGCCGAACGTTCCTTCGCTGGCCGTCGATGGTGACCTGTCGACCCGGTGGGCGCAGGGCCTCGGACTGCCCGACCCGTCGTGGATCCAGGTCGACCTCGGTCAGGCCACCTCCGTGAAGAGCATCGTGACGACGTTCGAGCTGACCAACGGTTACAAGTACCGGCTCGAGTACTCGGTCGACGGGACGGCGTGGTCGACGTTCGACGACCACACGGCCGTGGCCACCACGGAACGGGTGAACACCGCGTTCGCCCCGGCCCCCGTGCAGGCGCGTTATGTACGGCTGACCGTCACCGGTTCGAACTGGAACGGCGGCAGCATCTATGAGCTTCAGGTCTACGGCAGCTTCTGAAGCCCACCCGGGGCGAACGGCGCCCCTTGAACAGAGAGTCAGTATGAAGATCACACATGTTGAGGTCCACCGGATCCATGTCCCCGCGGCCGACCCGCCGTTCCGCTGGCGGCACGGGCTGGGCGGCAGCGCCCCCGCGGGCGAAGGTGCGGTCCTGCGCATCGGCACCGACGAGGGCGCGGAGGGCGTCGCCCTGTTCGCCCGCCCGGGCGCGGCGGTCATGCTCGACGACCTGGCGGACCGCGTGTTCCGCGAGGAGCTGATCGGGCAGGACCCGTTCCAGCGTGAGTGGCTGTGGCACCGGGTGTGGGAGTTGGACCGGATCCAGGAGCTGCCGCTGCCGACTCTCGGTCTGATCGACATCGCCTTGTGGGACCTGGCCGGCCGGGTGGGCGGGCAGCCCACCTGGCAGGTGCTCGGCGGGTTCCGGACGGAGATCCCGGCGTACGCGTCGACGTCGACTTTCGCGACCACCGAAGAGTTCCTCGACGTCGCCGATCAGTGCCTCGAACTCGGATACCGGGGCATCAAGCTGCACGCCTGGGGCGACGCCGCCCGGGACGCGGCGCTGTGTGTGGCGCTTCGTGAGCACGTCGGACCGGATGTTCCGCTGATGTACGACGGTTCGGCCGGCTTCGACCTGCCGGATGCGATCCGGCTCGGTCGTGCGCTCAGCGAGGCGGACTACCTCTGGTACGAGGAGCCGATGCGCGAGTTCAGCATCACCGCGTACCGGCAACTGGCCGAAGCTGTGGACGTCCCCCTGCTGGTGGCCGAGACCTCCGACGGTGCGCACATGAACTCCGCCGACTTCATCAAGGCGGGCGCGGCGACGTTCGGAGTGCGCACGAGCACGACGCTGCGCGGCGGCATCACCGGCGCGATGCGCACGGCCCACCTGGCCGACGCATACCGGATCCGCGCAGAGGTGCACGGTTCGGACATCCCGAACCACCACCTGTGCATGGCGATCTCGAACACCACCTATTACGAGTCGCTCGTGACCGCGCGCACCGTGGTGCGAGAGCGGCACGTCGACGCCGCGGGGCTGGTGCACGCTCCGCAGGGGCCGGGCATCGCCCTGCCCGCCACCCTCGACTACGGGCCTGAGCTGCGGCGATTCGTCGAGCCGGGCGCCTGACCTCCCCCGTAAGACCCAGAAAGGCGGCCCCCAATGAAGTCACCCGAGTCATCGAAGCCGAGCGCGCGGCGCCTCCGGTCGCGCAGCGCCTTGGCACTGCTGTCGCTGGCCACCGCCGCGGTTCTCGCCGGCTGTGCCAGCGCCGAGCAGTCGACCCCCGCGGCCAGTGCGTCACCTGCCGGTTTCCAGCCCGTCGCGCAGACCGACGGCTCGCAGATCACGGTATGGGCGGACTCGACCCGGCTCCCCGCCGTGCAGCAGTACCAGAAGTCGCACCCCGCGGTGAAGATGGACATCGTCACCTACGACGGCAGTGCGAACGGTTCGACCTACCTGCAGACCAAGGTTCAACTGTTCGACCGGACCGGAAACGGCTGGCCGGACGTCGTCTTCGGCAGCCCGACGGACGTCACGTGGGCCTCCCGGCCGACCGGCCCGTCGGCCACGGCCTTCGCCGCCCCGCTGGACCAGAACCTCGTGCCGAAACAGACGCTCGACGGCTTCGCGAAGGGTTCGCTCGAACCGTGCCAGGCGAACGGCCACACCTACTGCATGCGTAACGACATCGCGCAGGTCGTGCTCTGGTACAACAAGGCGCTGATGGACAGGTTCGGCTATGAGGTGCCCACCACCTGGGAGCAGTACGAGGCGCTGGGTGAGAAGGTCGCGAAGGAACACCCCGGCTACCTGGTCGGCTCGATCGGAGACACGAACTCGCAGGAGTCCTACTTCTGGTCGAGTAAGTGCCCGGCGTTCAACCTCGTGGGCCCGGACACGCTCAAGGTCGATCTGGCTGACGCGAACTGCACCCGGATGGCGACCCTGCTCGACAAGCTGATCGCCGCCAAGGCGGTGACCACGCAGGGTTTCTTCAGCCAGGGCTTCGCGAAGGAGGGCGGCGGCAAGGTCCTGATGGCCAACGGCCCGTCCTGGTACGGGCAGTACCTGTTCAACTCCGCCTTCAAGGTGCCGGCCGGGCAGATCGCCGCGGCGGCACCGCTGACCTGGGAAGGGGAAAGCGACGGGGCCACCGGCAACGTGGGCGGCGGGGTCTGGATGGTGTCCTCGCACAGCAAGAACCTGAAGGCGTCAACCGACCTGGTCACCTGGCTCACCACCTCGGATGAGAACCAGGCGAACGCGCCGACGTACCCGGCCTACGTCCCGGCGGCGAAGGCGTGGCTGGCGAACCCGGTCAACAAGGAGTACTTCGCGACCGACATCGGCGACGTCTTCCAGAAGGCGGCCGACCTGGTCTGGACGGGCTGGTCGAACACGAGGTTCAGCGACGCCACCGCCTGGTCGAGCGTGGTGCTGCCGGCGTTGACCGAGGGCAAGACTCTCAGCGAGACGCTCCCGCAGTGGCAGACGGCGATCATCGACGAGGCGAAGTCCGTCGGGTACACGATTGCGGCCAAATGACCAAGGTGATCACCGGGCGCGAAGCTGTGCCCTCCGCCATGCCGGTTCCCCGTCGCGCCACCGCGCGGCGGGGAACCGGCCTGGCCGGTTACCTGTTCGTCTCCGGCTACGCGATCCTTCTGCTGGCCTTCGGGGTCTTCCCCACGGTGTACGCGTTCTTCCTCGCGCTGACCAATGACCGAGGCCAGTTCACCGGGTTGAACCAGTTCGTCAAGGTGGCGCAGGACTACCGGTTCGGGCCCGCCTTCCTCAACATCCTGCTGTACCTGGTCATGTGGCTGCTGTCGCTGGTGGTGCTGACGGTCGTCGTGGCGGTGGTGCTGCGCGGCCGGATGAGGCCGAGGCTTTCCGCGATCTTTCGATTCCTGTACTACCTGCCGGGTGCGCTCGCCGGAGTGGCGAGCGTGCTCGTGTGGCTGTTCATGCTCGACCCCGCGGTCAGCCCGGTGTCGTGGCTGCTGAGAACCATGGGCTTCGACAACTTCGCCGCGGTGTTGTCGCCGGGAGATCTGCCGGTGATTCTCGTGCTGATCGCATTCTGGACCGGCGCCGGTGGCTGGATCGTGGTGATGTACGGCGCGCTGAACAACATCCCCGACGAGGTGCTTGAGGCGGCCCGGACGGACGGCGCCGGCCCATGGAAGACGGCGTGGCACATCCAGATTCCGATGATCCGCAAGTGGATCGCGTACATGGCCATTCTCGCCTTCGCCGCCGGCACGCAACTGTTCGTCGAGCCGCAGCTGCTCCAGACGGCGAGCCTCGGCCGGGTCAGTCCGACGTGGTCGCCCAACCAGCTCGCCTACGTCTACGCGTTCCAGCACGGCGACTTCAACGGTGCCGCCGCGATCTCCATCTTCCTGCTTGCGCTCGGGCTGATCTGTGCCGCGCTGCTGGTGACCCGCTCCGACCTGTTCAAGGTGGACGAATCATGACGAACACCTCTCCCGTATCGGCGGCCCGGCGCCGCCGGTCGTCGTTGGTGCCGAACCTCATCGTGATCGTGCTGTTCGCGGCGCTGCTGCTGTTCTTCATCGTGCCGGTGATCTGGCTGCTGCTCGCCCCGACGAAGACGGCGAGCGAGTTGATCCACGATGGTCCGCTGTCGTTCGGGTCGCTGGCCGATCTCAGTGCGGCCTGGCGGCACCTGATCGCCTTCCAGGATCATGCGCTGTTGGTGTGGCTCCGCAACTCCGCGGTCTACTCCATCGGGGCGCTCGTCCTCACCATGGCCACCAGCATTCCCGCCGGATACGCGCTGGCGCTGACAAGGTTCCGCGGGCGGAAGACCCTGCTCGCGATCACGCTCGTGGTGATGATCATGCCGTCGGCGAGCCTGGTGCTGCCGATCTTCCTCGAGCTCAACGAGCTGGGGCTGATCGGCACGGTCTGGTCGGTCATCCTGCCGTTCTCGTTCTACCCCTTCGGCGTCTACCTGGTGTACATCTACTTCGCGACGAGTCTGCCGAGGGAGATCCTGGACGCGGCGCGTATCGACGGATCTTCGGAATGGCGGCTGTTCACCCGGATCGCGCTGCCGCTGGCGAAACCGGTCGCCGCGCTCGTCGCGTTCTTCAGCTTCGTCGGGAACTGGAACAACTTCTTCCTTCCATACCTGGTGTTGCCGAACAGCGACCAGTTCCCGATCCAGGTCGGGCTGAACCAGCTGCTGTCGTCCACTCCGTCGTTCAACCCCGTGGCGGGCGCCGGCCTGAACATCACGAGCCCGGAACTGGCGCTGGCGATCATCATCGCCATCGTGCCGGTCCTGGTCCTCTTCCTGTTCTCGCAGCGCGCTCTGGTCTCCGGCATGCTCGCGGGTTCCACCAAGGGATGACCCGGAAGAGGGGTCGGGCCGTTCACGGATGCATCGCGGACGTACGATCGCCGCGCTCGCGGTGTCGTCATCTTGTTCGGTGCTTCAGCGCTCGATGCCTTTCAGGATCACCTCGTCGAGCACGATCGAGGCGGTCGGCTGATCTGACCTGTCGTACTGCCCGGCCGTGACGGCGACCACGAGGTCCAGGATCGGCGACACGTAGACGCGCTGGCCGCCGTTGCCGAACCCGCCGATCCACGTGTCGCCCACGTACCACTGGTAGCCGTAGTGGAAGCCCTCGCCGATCCGCACGTGCGGGCGCAGCGTCGTCGCCAGCCAGGAGCCGGGCACGATGTCGCGGCCACCTTCGAGCACGAGCCGCCCGATCGTGAGGAGGCCGTGAGGGGTGAGCCGCAGCCCGGAGGCGGCCACGGCCACCCCGTCCGCGCCGGTCGACCACTCCGAGCACGTGATCCCGAGCGGCTCGAAGAGCCTGGTGCGCGCGTAGTCCTCCAGCGCCAGTCCGGTGCCCTTCTCGATGAGCCGCGCCACCAGCGCCGAGGCGCCGCCGCAGTAGGACCATCGGGTGCCGGGCTCGTCCACGATCCGCTGCCCCAGGACGTGGCGCCAGCGGTCGGGGGCGAGTTCCATCGCGATCTCGCTGTTGGCCGCACTCGTGTACGGGACGTCCTCGTTCCACTCCAGCCCGAGCGTCATCGTGAGCGCGTGCTCGACGGTCAACGCCGCGCGCCGGGGGTCCTCCGCGAGGTCCGGATACTCGGCGAAGTGCCGCAGCAGCGGCTCGTGCGGCTCCGGCACCCGGCCGTCGGCCAGGGCGATGCCGTACAGGAGGCCGACGACGCTCTTGGTGACCGAGCGCATGTCGTGGAGCGTGTCCGGTGTGAAGCGCACATGGCCGAGAGGCTCGTTCAGTTTGAAGTCCGCCCCTTCGCCGTAGTGCTCGAGGACCACCTGTCCGTGATGGAGGGCGACCACGGCGTGGAGGTCGGGTACTCGATTCCGTTCGACGGTCAGGGCGAGGAGGTCGGCGAGGGGATGGATGCTCATGGTCCTCTTCTACGGCCTGCCACCGTGTCAGGGCCAACCGGCCGGACGGGCGCGGCGACCCGATGGAACTCCTGCGGGACGCCCGTTCGTCTTTCTCGACGATCGAGGTGGCGCGCCGGCAAGCGGATGGGGACGGAGGGTGAGTGCCGGGATCGGCCCGCTACGCTAACCTACGCAAGCGTAGGTTACGAGACCGTAGGTTGCAGATCCGGAGGCCTTACATGCCGAGCACGTCTCGCCCGCTCACCCAGACGGAGCTTCTCATCGAGCTTGAACCCGTGGTCGGGCGAGAGCTGGACCGGCACCTCGCAGTGGCCAAGGAGTGGTTCCCCCACGAGTACGTCCCATGGAGTGAGGGCCGGACGTTCGACGGGATCCTGGACGGCGAGGCGTGGTCGCCGGAGGACTCCGCGATTCCCGAACCGGCTCGTGTCTCGCTCGTCGTCAACCTCCTGACCGAGGACAACCTGCCGAGCTACCACCATGAGATCGCCACGACGTTCGGTAGGGACGGCGCGTGGGGCACCTGGGTGCACCGGTGGACGGCGGAGGAGGGCCGGCACGGGGTCGCCATCCGCGACTACCTCACCGTCTCCCGGGCCGTCGATCCGGTCGCACTGGAGCGGGCCAGGATGACCCACATGCAGAACGGCTTCGCGACGGAGTACGAGGGCATGCTGCGGCAGTTGGCCTACGTCTCCTTCCAGGAGCTGGCCACCCGCGTCGCCCACCGGAACACCGGGAAGGTATCGGGCGACCCGGTCTGCGAGAGGTTGCTCTCACGGGTCGCCGCCGACGAGAACCTGCACATGCTCTTCTACCGGAACCTCCTCGCCGCCGCGTTCGAACTGGCCCCGTCGCAGACCATGCGCGCCGTCACCGATGTGGTGACCTCGTTCCAGATGCCGGGCCAGGGCATCGAGGGCTTCGCCCGCAAGTCCGTGACGATCGCCATGGCGGGCATCTACGACCTCCGCCAGCACTGCGACGAGGTCCTGGCGCCGGTGCTGCGGCAGTGGAGGACCTTCGAGATCGAAGGTCTCGACGCCGAGGGTGAGCAGGCTCGCGGGGAGTTGTCGGCCTTCCTCGACAAGCTCGAAGTGGCCGCGACCCGCTTCGAGGAACGACGGGACGCCCGGCGGGCGAAGTCGGAAGCGGCGGTGTAGCCGAAGCCACTACGACTCTTCCGGATCGGTCCCGGGCCGCGTGGCGAAGGACACGACATCTTCGATGCACGGGTCGTAGCCGTCGGTCGTGTCCACGGCCAATGTCGGGACAGGCAGAGAGATGGGGACCCACGATTCGATCGGGCGCTCACCGTCGGCGATGGCCCGGAGCAGGTCCTGATCGGCGTGCGCGGCCCGGTGCACCTCCTGTGCGGCGCGGAGGGCGATCCGTTCATGGGCGACGTCCGCGCCGACCGTGCAGCGGATGACCCGGATCGCCGCGACCTCGGCGAGAGGCGTCAGGTTCGGCCGCCACAGCTTGTCCTGAAAAGCCGCCTCGGCGACCACGGTCACGCCTGCGCGCAACAGGGTCGACAGGACGTCGAAGAACACCGTGAGCGTCCGCAGGTTCAGCGGGTCGCCGGTGGTGGGCTCGAATCCGGGGGTGGCGTGCGCCATCCCCTGCTTGATCTCGTCGCGGCAGACGGCCGGGCAGCCGACCGACCGGGCGATCTCATGCGCGAGTGTGGTCTTCCCGCTGCCCGGGGGACCGCTCACCACGATCAGCGTGGGCGACGTCACCGCCGCACTCTCGCACTCCGGCGGCCTCCGGGGAAGCCCGGGCCCGTGTCCGCCACTTCCGCGGCCGCTCGTCCGCCGAATGTCGTACGCCTGATGTAGTCATGGAACGTGAGCGTTTCCCTGACCTGGCCGCAGGTCCTCGCCTGGCGGCTCGAGCGTCAGTTCGCGGGCGGCACCGGCTCCGACGCCGTGTCCGTCGTGCGCAGGCTCTGCGGCGTGCAGAGCCAGGTGGCCTCGTCGGCCGAGCTGGCGGTAGCCGTACGGCAGGCCGATCCGCGGCCGGGCGAGATCGAGACCGCCCTCTGGCGGGACGGCACGCTCCGCAAGACATGGCTCATGCGGGGCACCCTGCACCTGGTGCCCGCCGACGAATTACCGATCTATTGCGGCGCACTCCGGTCCCTGCGGTTCTGGGAGACGGGAGTGTGGCAGCGCGGCCACGGCGTCACCGCCGCCGAGATCGGCGCGATCATCGAGACGGTTCCGCAGGTGCTGGCGGATCGGGCTCTGACGCGTGACGAGCTGGTCGAGGCGATCATCGAGTCCACCGGCGACGCCCACCTGAGGGAGGCGCTGACCTCCGGCTGGGGGATGTTGCTCAAGCCGTTGAGCTTCCTCGGCGAGCTCTGCTACGGCCCGCCGCGCGAGGGCCGGGTCACTTTCATGGCGCCGGGCATCGTGCCGCTTCCCACGGAGGAGGCGGGCCCCCTGCTGGTGCGGTCCTTCCTCGGCGCCCACGGGCCGGCCACGCCCGAGATGTTCGACGCCTGGCTGTTCCGCGGCAAGACCCGCAAGGCCGTGCTGCGCGGCTGGTTCCGTGATCTCGGCGACGACGTCACCGAGGTGGAGGTCGAGGGGCGTCCGATGCTCGCGCTCACCGAGCAGGCCGGCGCGCCGGCCGCCACTGGCCCGTCCGACGAGGTTCACCTTCTCCCGGGGTTCGACCAATACATTATGGGCGCGCCACGCGACCTCGAGCCGCTGCTGCCGCGGGCGGCGAAGGCCAAGGTCAGTCGAGCCGCAGGCTGGATCTCTCCCGTGGTCGTCTTCCAGGGGCGGGTCGCCGGGGTGTGGGAGGCCAAGGGAGGCGAGATAGTCCACGAGCTGTTCGAAGACGTGCCGACCGCAGCGCTGGCCCGTGAGACGAGCCGCGTCGCGGCCCTGAGGCCGCACGGTGACCCGCGGTGACCCGCGGGACCACTGAGCCGGCCGCGAGGCCGACGGGAGGCGGCGGTGGAGCCTTCCGGTGGAGTTTCCGGTGAAGCTTTCCGGTCGAGCTTCCGGTGGAGAGCTTTCTGACATGTCGCACCGGGAGCGTCTCACGGCTCACAGCGCCGTCTCCACGTCCCTGGCTCTGCTCGGTGACCGTGAGCTGCGGGAGTGGGTCGACGCGGCGATCCCGATCGGTTCCGGCATCGGCGGGACGTCGGCGCTGCTGGAGGTCGCCGGGAGTCAGGTCTTCGTGAAGCGGGTGCCGCTCACCGACCTGGAGAGACGGCCGGAGAACATCCGGTCCACCGCGAACGTCTTCGGACTGCCCACCTTCTGCCAGTACGGCATCGGCGGGCCGGGGTTCGGCGCCTGGCGGGAGCCGGCCGTGCACACCATGACCACGAACTGGGTGCTCGCGGGACAGTTCGACGGGTTCCCCCTGATGCACCACTGGCGCGTGCTGCCGGACAGCCCGCCTCCCCCTCCCGCGGAGCTGGCCGACGTCGAACGAGCCGTCGCGTACTGGGGAGGGGGGCGTGAGGTCCGGCACCGGATAGAGGCCCTCCGGCAGGCCTCGGCCAGTGTCGTGCTGTTCCTGGAGTACATCCCGCAGAACCTGCACGAGTGGCTGGGAACACGGATGCGCGCCGGCGGACAGGCTGCGGACCAGGCCTGCTCGCTGGCGGAGCGCGGCCTGGAGGCCGGCATCTCGTTCATGAACTCCCGCGGGCTCCTGCACTTCGACGCGCACTTCGAGAACATCCTGACCGACGGGCGGCGCCTCTATTTCGCGGACTACGGCCTGGCGCTGTCCTCCCGGTTCGATCTGTCGCGAGACGAGATCGGCTTCTTCGACCGGCACCGGACGTACGACCGGTGCTACGCGGTCACGCATCTGGTCCACTGGCTGGTCACCGCGTTGTTCGGGCACGGAAGGAAGGAACGCGACGAGCTGGTGCTCGCGTACGCCGAGGGCGAGCGGCCCACGGGCGTCCCGGACCAGGCCGCGGCGATCCTGGCCCGCTACAGCCCGCTCGCCGCGGTGATGGCGGACTTCTATCTCAAGCTCCAGGAAGAGAGCAGACGGACGCCGTACCCGCTGGAGGAGATCGAGCGGGTCATCGCCGCCCACGACCTGTTCAACGGCCACCGATGACCCGTTCGTTCGAGCGATTCAGCCGAGCGCCTCAGTAGCCGGTGTTCCGGTCCAGGGTGACCCGGCAGGCCAGATGGAGGGCGAGGCGGTCGTCTGGGTTGCTCAGGTCCACGGTGAGCAGCTCCTCGATCCGGTGCAGACGCGCCGCGACGGTGTTGCGGTGCACGCCGAGGGTGGCCGCGGTGTCGGCGGCGGACCCGCCGGCGTCCAGGTAGGTGGAGAGCGTGGCGACGAGCTCTCCCGGCTGCGACTCCAGCGGGGCGAGCAGCCGGGTCGCGGTGGGAGCGAAGGTCTCGGTGCTCGCCCAGGCGACCAGCAGCTGGGCCAGGCCGAGACGGTCGATGTGCACCAGGCGCCCGGTCTGGGGGCGGCCGCGGGCGAGCCTGGCCGCGTCCCACGCCTCGGCGAGGCTCCGGGTCAGCCCGCCGGTGTCGGGGTGGCCGCGGCCCACGCCGATCGCGCAGTCGAACCGGCCGGCCAGCCGCTGCCGGACCCGGCGGAGGGCGGCGAGCAGGTCGCGGCTGGCGTCCTCGTCCGGTTCCGTCCTGCTGGTCGTCCAGGCCGACCAGCCGTCGCCGCGTTCCACCACGGTGACGTCGATCCGCTCCGCGGCCACGGCGGACGCCACGGCGTCGGTGTGCCCTAGAAGGTCGACCTGTCCCAGCGCCGCGATGTGGAAGGCCACATGCCAGCCGTCCAGGCGCCAGCCCAGTTCGGCCGCCCGCTCGTGCGCGGAGCCGCCGCTGTCCAGCCTGCCCTCGAGGAGGTCGCCGAACAGCCCCGCGCGCAGCCGGGCGTCCCGCTCGAGGACGACCCGGCGGGTGGCCTGCCAGCGCTGGACGGCGAGCGTCCCGAGCTGGAGGACGTCGCGGACCGTGAGCGTCCAGGCGGCCGGCGCGTGCCCGAGCGCGGCGGCCATCCAAAGGTCGGCGGTCCCGCTCGGCGTTCCCGGCACGGGGACGGCGACGATGGTGTCGCCGTCCACGGCGAGGATCTGGGCCACCGGCACGTGCGGATCGAAGTCGGGCGGCAGCTCGACGGACGCGCGCGTCGTGGTGATCGGGGTGCCGTCGGGACCGAAGACGGCCACCGGCCGGTCGAGGACTCCGCTGAGGGCCCGGGCGACGTCCTGGGGGCCGAGCAGGCGGTGACTCAGCGCCCTGTGGGCGCGCCGCAGATGATCGGCGGCGTCAACGGCGGGGGAGTGCACGAACGCCGCGGCCTTGCCCGCCCAGAGCAGCGGCGGCGTGCCGACGCCCAGGATCGGCAGGTGCAGGTGCCGCGCGAGCCTGCGGCTTCCGTCCAGGGGCGTCTCGCCGGCGGGGTCGGGGAAGGGCACGGCGAGAGCGGCGGCCTGCTGGTCGTACAGGCGGCGGATCGTGGCGTCCAGGCGCCAGCTGCTCAGGTAACCCGCGGGAATCGCCGGGCACAGGGCGATCTCGCCCGGCTGGACGGCCCCGGTCCCGGCCGGGTCGATCAGCGTGATGCCGGTGACGTGCCGATCCAGGTCGTCGTCTCCGGACAGCGGCGTCGCGGCGAGGTGCGGGTGCCCGATCAGCTCGCGCAGGGTCGGCGCGGCGTCCGTCATGACGTCTCCCGCAGCGGGACCGGGTCGACGTCGAGCCCGAAGGCCCGGGGCGCGACGACGTCCACGGCCTCGGGACGCCACCAGAACGGTGGGCCGGGAAGATGCAGCGCGACGACCTCTGCGCCGCCGCGCACGGTGTCACACGAGATGGGCAGACCACTGGTCCGGTCGAGCACGCACAGGATGTCGGGGGTGGAGGCCACGGGCCGGCCGTCGACGAGGGCGAGCAGGTACTCGTTCTCCATCTCCAGCCGCACGAGGGTGCCGTCCAGGCCGCCACGTATGATCACGGACCCGCGGCCGAACCCCGCAGCCGCCCGGTGCCTGACGACCTCGATGACGCGCCCGGTGACCAGGACCCGGGCGCCGAGGGACGCCGCCGCCTCGCGTGGATCGGCGGTTCGCGTCCAGGCCGCGTGCCTGGCACCGAGCCGCAGGGCCCGGCTGAGCGTGCCGAGGATCGTCACGCGGTCAAGCAGCGCCACCGGCAGCGGCCGCAGCGCGATCGCCGCCCATCCGCCGAATTCGGTGAGCGCCGACCGGACGATCCGCTCCGCCGCCTGAGGGGACAGCGAGTCCAGCATGAGCAGCCGGCCACCGGAGTCGCCGATGGCCAGGGGCGTGAGCGGTTCGCCGAGCGCCGCCACGGACATCTGGTCGAGCCGCGGCAGCGCCCGCCCCTGCAGATCCGCGTCGATCACCGGGAGGCCGAGCTCGGCCGCGGCGACGAACACGACGATGCCGTTGACCCCGCCCGCCTCGATCGCGATCAGCCCGGCGGGTCCGATCCCCGTCCGGTTCACGATCGTCTCCAGCACCGGCGCCCATTCTCCGCCGGACGGCAGCCTCTCCGTGAACGCCGACACCGCGCCGACGATCCCCACGGGGAGGACGTGGCCACCGGGGACGGCGTCGCCGCTCAGCAGCTCGATCCGATCGCCCGCGAGGCTCCGCCGGAGCAGGCGGGCCGCCGTGTCCGTCTGCCCGCCGCCGCCCGACCCGAGCAGCGTGGCGCCCCGGGCGAGGTGGTCGACGTCCGGCTCACCGAGGTAGCGGATTGGCATGCACTCAGAGTGACACGAGATCCTCCACCGGCCGGAACTCGACGTCGAGACCGAACGCGCGGGGCCCGAACACGGCGAGAGCCTCCGGGCTGCGCATCAGGTCCGGGGTGCTGATCCCGACGACGACGGCCCGCTGGCCGTACCGCAGCCCCTCGGTGGTGATCGGCTCGCCCGAGTCGGCCTCGAGCACGCAGATCAGGTCGGGGACCACGCACCGGACGTCGCCGTCGGCCCGCGCGACCAGGTTCTCGTTCTGGAAGGTCAGTTCGAGCCTGCCGCCGCCCTCGAAGGCCGCGAGCGTGGCGCTGCCCCGGGCGAACCCGGCCACCGTACGCCGTTCGACGTCGACGACCTTGCCGCGGAACAGCACCCGGACCTTGTCGTAGAGGGTTCCGGACATCGTCTCGGCGAGCGCCTCGACGGGGTCGCGGTGTTCCTCGCGCGCGGTGCGCAGGGCCCGCCCGATCCGCAGCCCCAGGGTGAGCGTGTTCGGGACGGCGGTGCGTTTGACGTCCGCGCCGGTCATCGCGTACTCGGCGATGTGGGCGACTCCGCCGAGCCGGATCGCTATCCCGCGGGCGAGCCACTCGAGGCGCTTGTTGTCCGCGCCCGTGTCGATGACGACGGTCTCGCCGTTCTCGCCGCCGATGGCGAGGGGCGACCCCGGCACGCCGTACACGGAGAAGGTCTCCATCTGCAGTTCGGGGAACGCCCGGCCCATGCCGTCCGCGTCGACGACGGGCAGGCCGGTGCGGGCGGCGACGAGCAGCGGCATCATCGAGTTGATCCCGCCGCACTCGATCGGCATGGTCGCGTCGGCCCGCCGCCCCAGGTGCTCTTCCAGGGCCCGCAGGGCCGCGACCGCCTCGTCGCCCCTGGGGATCTTCTCCACCATCACGGTCGGGGCGCCCATCTGCGCCGTCGGGATGACCACGTCGTCGTCGCCCAGCTCGGCGGGGTCGAGCACGGTGATCGTCCCCGGGCCGTCGCGCAGCGCCTGCTCCACGAGGAGCCGCCCGATGTACGGATCTCCTCCGCCTCCGGTGCCGAGCAACGCGGCCCCGCGGGCCAGGTCGGCGAGATCGGCGATGTCGAGGGTGTAGCTCACGTGAGTGCTCCAGAGCCGACGCGGACGGTGTCGTGGTCGTAGCCGAAGTACCGGGGCCCGACGAGTTCCAGCCCTTCGGGGGAGTGCCAGCGGGGATCGCACGGCGCCGCGATGACCCGCACCCGCTGGCCGTACCTGAGCGTCTCGGTGGTGACGGCCGTGCCGGCCTCGGCGTCGAGCACGCAGATCAGGTCGGGGACGGTGGCGACCACGGTGCCGTCGCGGACGGCGACGAGGTGCTCGTTCTGGAACCGCAGCAGGAACCGCTCACCGGAACTGTCGTTCAGACCTTCCAGCGTCGCCTCGCCGCGGGCGAAGCCGCCCTCGGTGCGCCGGCTGACGTCCACGACCTTGCCGTTGAACAGTTCGGCTCCGCCCAGGTGCCCGACGACGGCCGCGACCGGGTCGCGGTGTGCGGCCCGGGCCTCGCGCACCAAGCGGCCCAGCTCGCCGCAGAGGGACAGGGTGCCGGGGACGAGCGCCTCGCGGGCCTGCGCCCCGGTCATCGGGAAGAGGCTGATCATCGCGGAGCAGCCCATGTCGATCGTCGCGGACCTGGCGAGGCGTTCCGCCCAGTGGTTGTCCACCGTGTCGAAGATGCCGCGGTTGCCCTTCTCGTCGGCGATCGACATCGGGGTGGCGCCGATCCCGTACAACGTGGGCATCACCATCTGCAGCTCGGGGAAGGCCCGGCCCATCCCGTCGGCGTCGATCAGGGGAAGCCCCAGCTGGGCCGCGGCGACGACCGGAACGAGCGCGTTGACGCCGCCGGCCTCCGCGCACACCAGGTGCGTGGGCGACTTGCCCAGGTAGGAGGCGAGGGCCTGGACGGCGAGCGACGCCTGCTCAGTGGAGGGCACCTTCTCCAGCATCACCGTGGGAGCGCCCATCATGGCGACCACCACGGTTACGGCGTCGTCCGGGACGTCCTCCAGCGGGACGAGCCGGGCCGGGCCGTCGGCGCGGACGGCCGCGTGCGCGAGCAGCCGGCCGATGTGGGGGTCCCCGCCGCCGCCGGTGCCGAGAATGGCCGCGCCGACCGCGATGTCCTCCAGGTCCGGACCCGTGATGAGCCGCTCAGCCACGGTCGGCCTCCAGCTGCAGGTCGCCGACCGCCTTGACCCGGATCCGGGTGGCGTTGCCCGGCAGGTACGCCAACGGCACCTCGTCCACCTCGACCACCCGGACGCTGCCGGGCTTGGCCCCGGAGGCGACCGCCTTGTCGACCGCCTCCTGCTTGGCGTCGTCCAGCACCGACTGCCGTTGGCCGGGCTCCACCGGGAAGATCCGGTCGACCTCTCCGCCGATCTGGGCGATGGCGGCGCCGATGGCGTTGGCGACGGCGAAGTGCTCGGGCCGGTGCACCGGCCCCGAGTCGCCGATCTCGTCCGGGAGCAGGATCGACCCGCCGCCGACCGCGACCACGGGAAGCGGTTCGGGGGAGGTGCGGATGCGCTCGATGGCGTCGCCGATGTCGCGGCCGATCCGGAGCAGCGCCGCCTGCACCAGCGACCGGTCCAGCTCCTTCACGAGGGAGGGGTCGCCGATCGCTGCCCGGCCCGCGGCGACCGCGACGTCGGTCGCGGTGAGCGTGGTCCCGCCGAACACCAGGGCCTCCTCGGAGAGGCGGTAGCCGACCGAGTCCGGCCCGACCGTCACCGTCCCCTCGCCGCGGATCCTGCTGCCTCCGCCGATTCCGAGGCTGAGCACGTCGGGCATCCGGAAGTTCGTGCGGATCCCCGCGACGCTCACCTCGGTGGTGGCCTCGCGCGGGAAGCCGTGCTGCAGGACGCCGATGTCGCTCGTGGTGCCGCCGACGTCGACCACCGCGCACGACTCGACGCCCGACAGGAAGGCGGCGCCGCGCATCGAGTTGGTCGGGCCCGAGGCGAAGGTGGCGACGGGGTACCGGCGGGCGAAGTCGACGTCCATCAGGGTGCCGTCGTTCTGGCTGAGATAGAGCGGAGCGCTGATGCCGGCGCCCTCGAGGGACTGGGCGAGCCCGTCCACGATCTGGGTGGCGAGTTCGCGCAGCGAGGCGTTGATGATGGTGGCGTTCTCCCGCTCCAGCAGCCCCATCCGGCCGATCTCTGACGAAAGCGAGACGGCGATCGCGGGCAGCTGCCCGGTGAGGATGTCCGCGGCGCGCTGCTCGAACTCGGCGTTGACGGGGGAGAACACGCTCGAGATGGCGACGCTGCGGATCCCGTGCCGGTCCAGTTCCTCCGCCACCCTCAGGATCTCGTCCTCGCGCAACTCGGAGATGTGGCGCCCGTCGAACTCGTGCCCCCCGTGGCACAGGTACGGCCGGCCCGCGATGGCCTCGACCAGCCGCTCAGGCCAGTCGACCATGGGCGGCAGTGACGCCGTGGCGGGCAGCCCCAGCCGCACCGCGGCGGTCGGGGCCAGCCGGTCGGCCTCGACCAGCGCGTTGATGAAGTGCGTCGTGCCGATCATCACCGCGTTCACCGCGCGCGGGTCGAAGGCCCGCTGCCGCTTCAGCTCGGCGAGCGCGGTGTTGATGCCGCTGGTCACATCACGCGTGGTCGCGGTCTTGACCGCGGCGAGGACGGCTTGGCCGTCCATGAGCACGGCGTCGGTGTTGGTGCCGCCGACGTCGATTCCGATCCGCATTGCAGGTCCTTTCAGGCGGCCGAGGGCGCGGACGCGGCTGCCTGCCGGTCGTCGGCCGTCTCGGTGTGCGCGACGCCGTAGCCCCGGATCAGGCCGAGCCGGCCCACCACGGCGTACAGCACGAACGCGACGATCAGTGAGTTGATGCTGGGCAGACCCCAGGTCACGAACTTCCCGACCAGGCTCGCGACGAGCCAGATCATGAGGGTCGCCGGCACCCAGCGGGGAGCCTGGGGCGGCACGCCGTCCGCGGCCTTCGCGTCGTCCAGGTCACGGCGCCAGGTGCGCACCACGAAGTATTCGGCGATCATGATGCCGGCGATCGGTGGGAAGGCCACGCCGAGGATCGTGAGGAAGTCGGTGAAGCTGTTGAGGATGCCCGCCGCGGCCAGCACGCTGCCGACGAGGCCGATGAGCAGGGTCACCACGGCGCGGTTGACCTGACGGCCGAAGACGGTGCCGACGAAGTTGACCAGGCCGAGCCCGGAGGAGTACAGGTTCCAGTCGTTGATCTTCAGCGTGCCGACGACGATGACCAGGACCCCGACCCATCCCACCGTGGAGGTGATGATCGTGATGATGTCGGCCGACTTGATCGCGTGCGCCAGCAGTACGCCCACCAGGCCGATCACGTACTCGCCGAGCGTGATCCCGAGCAGGGTCTGCTTGACGACGTCCCCGACCGACCGGTTGAACCGGGTCATGTCCGGGGTGATCACGGCGCCGACGATGAACCCGCCCGCGACCAGCGTGGTTCCCTGCAGCAGGGACAACGACGGGCCGGCGGGGGCGGCCGACGCGAGTTCGGTCAGCGAGCGCTGGGACAGTTCGCTCCCGACCGACCAGGCGACCAGCAGGACGAACGCGGGGACGGTCAGGTAGGCGGTCCAGGCCATCGAGTGGAAGCCCTTGACGACGATGGCCGTCACTCCGAGCCCGAACAGCAGGGACCAGGCCCACACGGGCAGCCCGGGAAGCAGTTGGTGCAGGCCTTCTGCCGACACTCCGGACTGGATGCCGAACCAGCCGACCAGGCTGATTCCGATGGCGAGGCCGATCAGCGCGGACCCGGCCTGGCCGAAGCCGCACCACCGGGCGAGCATGGAGGTCGTCAGCCCCTCCCGCATGCCGATGACGCCGAGCGCGATGGCGACCAGTTCGAGGATCACGGCGCCGAGAGTGATCGCCCAGAACGCGTTCCAGAAGCTCATCCCGAAACCGAGGGTCGCGCCGAGGAGGAACTGGCTGAGGGCGGATATCTGGCCGAACCGCTGGACCGCGACCGATACCCAGGAGTACCGGGCACGGGCGGGCACGCGGGATATGGCGTAGTCGTCGGTGCCGAGTGAAGAAGCCATGATTGCCTCCGAGGGGGGCGAAGCGCTTTCGCCAGGCCAGGGCGGGTGGTGCCCTGAGCGTAGGAACAGGCTCAGCCCTCGTCACGGTGCGATCGGCACAACCCGCAGCCGGTGAGTGTGCACTGTGCACAGAAGACAGGGGGTCGTGGAGCCGCGCCGAACCTCGGTTCGTCGACCTTCATTTCTACAGCACGGAATGTCCGGTTCGGTTCGCGCGGTCTCTCTGCAGGCTCCGCGCAGCTCTGGAGATGGCCGACCTCGATCGCAACATGCGTGCGGTGACCGAGGGCCGGGGCGCGCCGTTCCCCGGCCCGTGAACACCGGCTTCAGCGCTGGAGGAGCCGGGCCGTCTCGTCCCACAGGCGGCCCGCATCGGCCGTGTCGAGCGCGTACGGGGCGACGCCGCGCAGGCCGTCGCCCGGCCCGGTGACCACGTCGGCCTCGTTGCAGTCCTCGAAGTAGCGACCGGTCACCCCCTGGACATGGGGGGAGGCGGCCAGCAGGACGGAGGTGGCCGCGCCCTGCTGCGGGGTCTTCCAGCCCGGAGGCAGGTCGAGGCGGCGGCCCTGCTCGTCCATCGCGCCCACGTAGCGCAGCTGGGCGTCGTCCAGATGCCGTTGAAGGTTGGTCATGATGCCGCCGGGGTGGAGCGCGTTGGCGGTGATGCCGTGGGCGGCCCACTTCGCGGCCATGGCGACGGTGAACAGGATGGCCGCCGTCTTCGACTGGCCGTAGGCGGACCAGGCCTCGTACGTCCGGGAGGTGAAGTGGATGTCGTCGAAGACGACGGGGGACATCAGATGGGCGGCGGAGCTGACGACGACGACCCGGGCACCCCGCGCCGCGGCGAGCGCCTCGTGCAGGCCCAGAGTCAGGGCGGCGTGACCGAGGTGGTTGGTGGCGAACTGCGTCTCCCAGCCTTCCGGGGTCGTGGTCCGCTCAGGCAGGGCCATCACTCCCGCGTTGTTGACCAGGATGTCCAGCGGGCCGCTCCAGCCGGCGACGAAGGCGTCGATGGTGGAACGTTCCAGCAGGTCGAGGGTGACGACGCGGACGTCGTCGCGGCCTGTCGTGGAGCGGATGTCGGCGGACGCCCGCTCGCCGGCGGCGATGTCGCGGGTGGGCAGTGTGACCTGCGCGCCGGCGGCGGCCAGTGCGCGTGCGGTCTCCAGGCCGATCCCGGACGTGCCGCCGGTGACGACGGCCCGCCTGCCGGACAGGTCGACACCGGCGATCACCTCGGCGGCGGTCGACTTCGCGTCGAAGGGAGTGGTGATTCTGGGCATGGCTGTACTCCATCAGTGGACATGTGTGGTGAAAGCGCCGTGAAAGGCGGGGGGAGCGGCGGCGCCGAGGCGTGAGAGTGCGCGAACGCGGGTGCGGGTGCCTAACGCGTGTGCGTGTACGAGTGCGAGTGCGGGTGTGTGAACGCGGGTGCGTGAACGCGTGTGCGGGTGCGAGTGTGCGGGTGTGTGAACGTGCGTGCGGTCAGCCGCCGCGGCTGATCAGCCGAACGGCGCGCCCGACCCGGTCGCGGAACTCGGCACGGTCGGCCGAGGTCTGCTTCCAGGTCAGGGCGGCGGAGAAGAGGAGGTCCATGACGTCGTCGGCGCTCAGGCCGGCGGTGAGCACGCCGGGTGGGGTGAGCGACTCGACCTGCGCGCTGATGGTCGCCCTGGCCTTCTCCTGGTAGTCGTGGAACATCGAGCCCAGTTGCGGCCCGCTGTTCTCCAGCAGTTCGCTGAGGTCCCTGGCCACCTGGGTCTCGACGTACTGCCCCATCAGCGCGTCCAGCGCGGCGACGGTCCGCTCCTCGAAGCCCAGCGTCTCGTCGGCGAAACACGCCTCCATGGCCTGCTGGGCTCGTTCCATGACGCCCTGCATCGTGGCGCGGTACAGCTGTTCCTTGTTCGGGAACAGCAGGTAGAGCCCCGGCCGGGAGATGCCCGCCGCCTTGGCGACCTCCTCCATCGACGTCTTCTGGAACCCGTACCTGCTGAACAGGCCGAGGGCGGCCGTGAGGACGGCACTGCGCTTGGGGTCGTCCTGCTCGATCTCCGAACTGCTCACGTCTAACAGATTAGACAACGAGCAGAAGTTTGTCTAATCCGTCAGCGGGGCCGCCTGCAGCCTCGAATCGGGATTCGGCACATGATCCTTTGCTAGCGCGACGGGAACATGCCGGACATCTGGCCGTAACTGATCATCTATACGGTCGCGGCATCACCCCTCAAGGAGCATGTGGTGCGCAAACTCCGCCTCGCCCTGGCAGCTCTCGTCTCCCTGTCCCTCGCCGTCCCGCTGACCCCGACGACCGCCGCGGCCAAGACCCGCCGGCCCCCTGTGCTCGACCTGGAGAAACTCACCGGCGCCCAGGCCGAGGCCATGATGGCCAAGGGACAGCTCACCTCCGTCGAGCTCACCAAGGCCTACATCGACCGGATCGAGGCGCTGAACAAGCGCGGTCCGGGGCTGAACGCCGTGACGCAACTCAACGAGGACGCGCTGCAGGAGGCGGCGTGGGCCGACCGGATGCGTGCCAAAGGAAAGGTCCTCGGGCCCGCCCACGGCCTGCCCATTCTTCTGAAGGACCTCGTCGACGTCACCGGCATGTACACCTCGGCAGGCAACTACTCGCTGCGCGACTCGTATCCGGCGACGGACGCGGGCATCACCAAGAAGCTGCGTGAGCGCGGGGTCGTCATCCTCGGCAAGGTCGGCCTCTCGGAGTTCGCCAACAGCTTCGGCAGCCAGCCCTCCGGCTTCGGCAACCTCACCGGGCAGGTACTCAACGGCATCGACGCCGACCAGAACCCCAGCGGCTCGTCGTCGGGAACCGGTGCGGCCATGGCCGCCGCGATGGCCACGCTCGGCATCGGCACCGAGACGTCAGGCTCGATCATCAGCCCGTCGAGCACACATAGCCTCGTCGGGCTCCGGCCGACCGTCGGGCTCGTGCCGGGGTACGGCATCGCGCCGATCAGCGCGTCGCAGGACACGGCGGGGCCGATGGTCCGCAGCGTGTCGGACGCCGCGATGACGCTCGCCTCGATCGCCGGGCCCGACCCGGACGGCGACGCCGAGTACCGCGCCATCTTCGGACCCGACTACCTCGCCACAGGCGTCATCCCGGCGCTGCCCGCGAAACTGCCGGACTACATGAAGGCGCTCGACCTCGGCTTCGTCAAGGGCAAGAAGATCGGCTTCAACGGCACGCTCACCGACGGCAGCCCGCTCAAGATCGCATATGACGTGCTCACCGCGGCGGGCGCGATCATGGTTCCGCGACCGACGACCAGTGTCGGCACGCTGCCGAGCCTGCCCAGTGGATATGAGCAGCACAAGACCATCGACGAGTACTACGGGCGGCTCGGCCCGCAGGCGCCGATCAGGTCGCTGGCCGACGAGGTGGCCGACAACCAGGCCAACGCGCAGCAGGCCCTGAAGTTCGGCAACAACAACCACCTCAACGCGCTGGCCGCCGACATCACCCCCGGCGGGGCCAACGAGACCGCTTACCGGGCGAACCTGCCCGTACGCAAGGCCGCCTGGCACAAGGCCATCGACGACATGATGACCTACACGAACTCCGACCCGGCCCAGCCCGCCGACCCCGTGATCGCGATCCTCGGCAGCGTTCCGAACGGGCCGCAGGCCGGGTATCCCTCGATGACGATCCCCATGGGCTACGCCGCCACGACGCGCCGCGCGCTCAACGTACAGATCCACGGCGGCGCGTACGACGAGTACGACCTGATCGGCACCGGCTACGTAATCGAGCAGGCCACCAAGCTGCGGCAGACGGCCGGTTCGGTCAACCCGAGCATGTACCGCTGTGCGAGGACGGTCCCGGCCGAGCCCTTCGCCGGGCGCGGTCACTGCAACCCCGACTACGACACGATCATGCGGGCGCTCGGCCACGCGCCGAAGCCGCTGCCGTTCTCCCTGGAGACCGAGTCGGCGCGGAGCCTGAGCGCCCGGCTCGCCGCCGGCACGCTGACCTCGGAAGAGCTGGTCAAGGCCTACCTCTACCGGATCGCGCTGACCAACGCCGAGGGACCGGCCACCCAGGCGGTCCGCGCCGTCAACCCGGATGCGCTGAAGGAGGCCCGCGCGATCGACCGGGAGCGCGACAAGGACAGGAAAGACAAGAGGGACAAGAAGCAGCGCGGCCCGCTGTTCGGCCTTCCCGTCCTGCTGAACGACGGGTTCGACGTGGACGGCATGGCCACGACGGGCGGCTCCATCGCGCTTCAGGACCGCAAGCCGTACGGCGACTCCACCGTGGTGGCCAAACTCAGGGCCGCCGGGGCGATCATCCTCGGCAAGACGAACGTCTCCGAGCTGAACGGCGTCTTCGACGCGAACATGCCGAAGGGCTACTCCTCCCTCGCCGGGCAGGTGCTGCTGCCGTCCGACACCGACAAGACCCCGGCCGGTTCGTCCGGCGGTTCCGCCGCGGCGACGGCGTCCGGGCTGGCGGCGATCACCGTCGGGATGGAGACCTCGACCGACTCCGCCCAGCTGCTGGCGCCAGCGGACGCGGCGGGCGTGGTCGGCCTGAAGCCGACGGTCGGCCTGGTCAGCCGAGCCGGCGTCCTTCCGGTCGCCCGGTCGCAGGACGCGCCCGGGCCGATCACCCGCACCGTGTACGACGCCGCGAGCACGCTCACGGCGATCGCCGGACCCGACCGGTCCGACCCGGCGACCGCGGGCGCACCCGTGAAGGACTACGCCAAGGGGCTGTCCACGACCGCGCTCACGGGGAAGCGGATCGCCGTCGTGGCGAGCACGGCAGCGCCGTACCCCGCGACGGTGTCGGCCCTCCAGGCACTGGGGGCCACGACGACGCAGGTGACGGTCGGCTCGCCGAGCCCCGACCCGGCGAGCGTCGTGACGCGTGAGTTCGAGCGCGACCTGAACGATTACCTGGCCGACGGCAGGCGCGGTCCCGGAGCCCGGTCGCTGCAGGGCGTCATCGACTACAACGACGCCAACCCCGTGGAGGGACTGAAGTACCAGCAGGGCCAGCTGCTGTCCGCCCAGGCCGTCGACCTGTCCGATCCCGCGGCCGGCGCGGCCTACAAGGCCGACCTGGACGCGGGCAGGGCGTCCAACCGGGCGGTGATCGACGGCATCCTCACCAACGGAACGCCCGGCGACCCGTCGGACGACTTCGACGCCGTCGTCGTGCCGACCGGCCACGCGCTCGTCGGTTACGCCGACCGCGCGGGCTACCCGGCGCTGACGCTGCCGGCCGGGTACGGTGCGACCGCCAGTTCGGCGGGCCACAACCCGATCGGCGTCACGCTCGTCGGCACGGCCTTCAGCGAGACGACCCTTCTCGCCGACGGCTACGCCCTGGAGCAGGCGACGAACGTCCGCCTCGCCCCCAGCTCAACCAACCCGAGCATGTGGCGGTGCGTGCCCGGCAGCACGTTCTTCACCGGGGAGCTGTGCAACCCCGGTGACCGCCTCCTCGAATTCCGTTCCGGTCACTGACGTCGACTGACCGTAGAGGTTGAGGGGCCCGTGCCGGACGACGGCGCGGGCCCCTCGCGTTGTGGCCGCAGGCCATCCGGGGCCGGGTCAGGCGGCGCCTACGTATGAGGACGCCGCCCGCGACAGCGGGGACTCAGCCGTTGGCAAGGAGTTTGTGCAGGTGACGGACTTGCTCCTCGACCTGGAAGGGGCCGCCGCCCTCGTGGTTGTTCCACGGCCACACGGTGATCTCCTTGGGCCCCTGCCAGTGGTTGTAGCCGCCGAACACCGTGGACGGCGGGCAGATGTCGTCCATCAGCGCCACCGAGTACAGCGCGGGCACCCGGCCACGGGCGGCGAAGTTGAGGCCGTCGAAGTACGAAAGCGTGCGGAACACCTGCTCGGGCGTGCCGCGCTGGGAGGCGAGGAAACGGACGAGTTCCTGGTAGGGGTCACTGCCCGTGATCTCCACGGCCCGGCGGAAGTGGGTGAGGAACGGCACGTCGATGAGTGCGGCCCGCACGTCGGTCCGCAGCGCGGCGACGGCCTGGGCGATGCCTCCGCCCTGGCTGACGCCCGAGACCACGATCGCCCGGGGGTCGACCGCGGGGTGTCCCGCCGCCACGTCGACGGCGCGCACCGCGTCGGTGAAGACCCGCCGGTAGTAATAGGTGTCGGGGTCGAGGATCCCCCTGGTCATCATGCCCGGCACGTGCGGGGCGCCGCCCGCGTGCGGGTCGGCGGTGCTGCCCGGGTTCTGCAGATGCGCCGCACCCTGGCCGCGGGTGTCGACCACGAGCGTGGCATAGCCGGCCGACGGCCAGATCAAGTGATCGTGGGCGAAGCCCCGCCCTCCGCTGTAACCGATGTACTTCACCACGCACGGCAGCGGGCCGTCCGCTCCGCGCGGGACCAGGAACCAGGCGTTCACCCGGTCGCCGCCCCAGCCGGAGAAGGCGGTGTCGTAGACGTCGACGGAGGTGAGGGGGAGGTCGTACGGCGTGAACACGGGGGCCAGGTCGTGCTCCGCGGCCTCGGCGAGGGTCCGGGACCAGAAGGCGTCGAAGTCCGCGGGCTCGTCGCGTTCCGGGAGGTAGTGACGGAGCTCTTCGAGGGGCAGGTCGAACAGCGGCACAACGATCTCCAAACGTTAGACGTGTCCGGACATTTCACCCCATCGCCTGCTGCGAACGCCATCCCGGGCGCGCGGATCGTGTGTCGTTCCCGGCCTGCGGGCCGGTGGCATGGGCGATCCTGTCGGCAGGGGGACGCGGCCCCATGTCGATCTCGGTCGGGCAGGGGCATCTGGGCGTTCGCAGTTTGCGAAAGGAGCCTAGGGGTGTTTTTCGGGCCGCTACGCTCCGTTTGGGGGCGATGTGAACGCCCAGGTTGGAGGGCCTGGTGGTAGAGGACGGAGCGCAGATCCTCGCGTCGGCGAACGGATCCGCGTCGGCGAACGGATCAGCGTCGTCGGGCACGGCGGTCGGGCGGGTGCTCGGCACTCAGGCGGCGTCGCCGCTGTCGTTCTGGATCGGCGTCGAACCCGGACAGGCCGTGCAGCTCGACGAGGTCGTCATCACGCGGCGGGATGTGCCGGGGCACGGTCCCGTGCTGATGGCTGGGGTGGTCACGACGGTGGAGGCGCGGCACGAAGGCGCCAGCTACGACTCGGACGTGTTCCTGATCGCCGACGGGACGCTGCCGGCCGCCGTGGTCGAATGCGCCGAGGTCCGGGTCACGCGGGTCGAACCCGAGGTCTTCGTGCCCCCCTCGCCGGGAGCGGTCGTCTACCGGGCCCAGGCCGCCGATCGTGATCAGGCTCTCTACTTCGACGTCATGGACCGCCGCATCCCGATGGGGCTCGGGCGGGACGGGCACCCGATGTACGTCAACTTCGACTTCCTCGACGGCACGCGCGGAGCGCACGTGTCGATCTCGGGGGTCTCGGGTGTGGCGACGAAGACCTCCTTCGCCACGTTCCTCATCTATTCGATCTTCAATTCCGGGGTCCTGGACGCGGAGGCGGCCAACACCAAAGCGCTGATCTTCTCGGTCAAGGGCGAGGACCTGCTGTTCCTCGATCATCCCAACGCCCGGCTCGACGAGGCCGCCACGGGCATGTACGGCAGGCTCGGTCTGCCCGCCCGGCCGTTCCACAGCGTCCACGTGTTCGCGCCGCCGCGCCCCGGCGACCCCAACGGCGTCCCGCACGTGTCCTCACGGACGCAGGGGATAAGCGCCTTCTTCTGGACGTTGGCCGAGTTCTGCCAGGAGGAACTGCTCCGGTTCGTCTTCGCCGACGCCGACGACGAACGTGCCCAGTACTCCCTCCTCGTGGGCTCGGTCGCGGCCCGGCTGCAGGCGTGGGCGGCTCCCGCCGGCGACGGGGGAGCGGTCACGATCACGCCCCCCGGAGGGAGCGGTGTCACCTGCCGCACCTTCGCCGACCTGGTCGATCACATCGCCGACCAGCTCACCGACGACGGAACGCGGTCGACCTGGGCGGGCGCGCAGGTGCCGCTCGGAACGGTGAACGCGTTCCTGCGCCGTCTCCGCGGCGCCGTACGCGCGCTGTCGCCGATCGTCCGCGGCGACCTCCCGCCCGGGCGGCGGCACTCGATCAGCACCTCGGACGCGCAGGTCTCGATCGTCGACCTGCACAACCTGCCCGAGAGGGCACAGCGGTTCGTCGTCGGCGTGGTCCTGCGCGGCGAGTTCGCCCGCAAGGAGAGCAGCGGCACGGCTCGGCCCCTGCTGTTCGTCGTGCTCGACGAGCTGAACAAGTACGCGCCGCGTGAAGGCGACTCACCGATCAAGGAGATCCTGCTCGACGTGGCCGAGCGCGGCCGCTCGCTGGGGGTGATCCTCATCGGCGCCCAGCAGACGGCCTCGGAGGTAGAACGGCGCATCGTCGCGAACTGCGCCGTCCGCGTGGCCGGGCGGCTCGACCCCGCGGAGGCGTCGCGTCCCGAGTACGGCTGGCTGCCGGCGATCTCCCGGGAGCGTGCCACCATCGCCAAGCCGGGCACGATGTTCGTCGCCCAGCCCGAGATCCCGGTGCCTCTCGCGGTCACCTTCCCGTTCCCCGCATGGGCGACGCGGCCGTCCGAGGCGGATCCCGCCCCCACCGGCGCCGCCCGTCGCACGGTCGCCGACCCGTTCGCCGGGCTGCCCGGGGCCGACGACGACATTCCCCCTTTCTGAAGGAGCCGGATGAAAATCCTGCACACCGCCGACTGGCATGTCGGCAAGGTGCTCAAGGGCCGACCCCGGATCGACGAACACCGCGCCGTGCTGCGGGAACTGGTCCAGGCGGCCAGGGAGGAGGACGTGGACGCGGTCATCGTGGCCGGCGACGTCTTTGACACCTCCGCTCCCACGCCGGAGGCGCAGTCCCTGGTGATGCCGACCCTCATGGCGTTGCGTGAAGAGGGACGCGACGTGGTCGTGCTCGCCGGAAACCACGACAACCCGCACCTGTTCGACGTCTACCGGCCGGTGCTCGGGGCGCTGGGCATCCACGTCGTCGGCACGTTCCGGCGGCCCGACCAGGGCGGAACCCTGTCGTTCACGGCGCGCTCGGGCGAGCCGGTGCGGTTGGCCGTCCTGCCGTTCCTGTCGCACCGGTACGTCGTCCGCGCGGCCGAGGTCCTGTCGGGTACCGCCGCGGAGCACAATCGCGACTACGCGGAACGGGTCGCCATGTTGATCGGCGCCCTCACCGGGGGCTTCTCCGCCGACACCGTCAACCTGGTCACCACGCACGGCACGCTGCCCGGCGGAAAGCTCGGCGGCGGCGAGCGCGAGGCACAGTCGATCTTCTCCTATTACTTCGAGGCGACCGCCTTCCCCGCATCGACGCAGTACGTCGCTCTGGGGCACCTCCACCGGCGTCAGCAGATCCCCGGGGCCTGCCCGATCTGGTACAGCGGGTCTCCGCTCGCGGTCGACTTCGGGGAGGAGCGCAACAGCCCCGGGGCCCTGCTCGTCACGGTGGAGCCGGGCCGTCCGGCGATGGTCCGCGACCTCGCCGTCGACTCGGCCCGCGCCCTGGCCACGGTGAGAGGCTCGCTGGACCGGCTCGAGGCCATGGCGGACGAGCTCGGCGAGGCCTGGCTGCGCGTCGTCGTCGAGGAGAAGCCCAGGCCCGGACTCGCGGAAGCGGTCCGGGAGATCCTGCCGAACGCCCTGGACGTCGACATCGACGAGCGCTTCCGCCCGACGCGCGCGCAACGCAGGGGAAACGCGGACGCCGGGTCTCCGCGCAGTCCACGCGAGCTGTTCCGCGACTACCTGACGGACACGGGCAGGGATGACGCCGAGGTCGCCGCGCTGTTCGACCGGCTCTACGACGAGGTGACGAGCTGATGCGCCCCCTGCGGCTGCACCTGGACAACTTCGGCAGCTTCCGTGAGGCGGTCACGGTCGACTTCGCCGATGTGGACTACTTCGCGCTGGTCGGACCCACGGGAGCGGGCAAGAGCACGATCATCGACGCGATCTGCTTCGCCCTGTACGGCACGGTCCCGCGCTGGGGCAAGGAGAACGTCATCTCCCACGCGCTGGCGCCCTCGGCGACCTACGGCAAGGTCGCGCTGGTCTTCGAGTCCTCCGGACGCCGCCATGTCGTGGTGCGGTCTCTGCGGCGCGACGCCAGGGGCACGGTGCACACCAAGGAGGCCAGGCTCGACGAACTCGACCCCGGCGTGCCTTCGACCGCCGAGCTCACAGAGATGCTGGACGCGGTCGTGCGCCCGGTCGCCGAAGGAGAGGCGGTCGGCGACGAGGTTCAGAAGATCACGGGTCTGGAGTACAAGTTCTTCACCCAGTGCGTGGTGCTCCCGCAGGGCAAGTTCGCGGAGTTCCTGCACGCCCGCCCACGCGAGCGGCAGGACCTGCTGGTGCAGTTGCTCGACGCGGAGGTCTACGAGCGCATCCAAAAGCGCGCCGGGCGTGAGGAGGACCTGGCCAGGCAGGCCGCGGAGTTCGCCAGAAACGAGCTCTCCGGTCTCAGCGGCGCCGGCGAGGACGACGAGCGTGCCGCCGTCGAGCGGCTCGACGCGCTGCGCGCCCTGCGCGACCGCATCCAGGGCGACCTCGACACGCTGCGCGCCAATGAGGAATCGCTGCAGAGGAAGATCCGCGACCGGGACGCGATCGCGGGAAGGCTGGCCACGCTCACCGGTCTCAGCATGCCCGGCGACGTCCCGACCCTGGCGGGGGAACAGCGCGAAACAGAGGAGCGGGTCGCCGCGCTCGGCGTCGAGGTCGGGCGCATGGAGGCCGAGGAACAGCGTGCCGACGACGAGCTGACCGCTCTGGGAGACAAGTCGGCTCTCGTCGCCGCGCTGGCCGCCCTCGACGAACAGGCCCGGGGGAGAGCCGAGCTCGCGCAGGCCGAAGCGCAGTCGGAGGAGGCGCAGGCCACGCTGGAACGGCTCGCCGACGAGGCGGGGCAGGCCGACGCGGCGCTGGCGGAGGCCGAGCGCGCCTGGGAGGCGCTGCGTGACGCCCATGCCGCCGCGGCGCTCGCCGGGAGACTGGTCGTCGGAGAGCCGTGTCCCACCTGTCTGCGCCCCGTCATCGACCTCCCCCGGCACGCCGCCCTGTCCGATCTCCACACGGCGGAGCATGAGGTTCAGGCCCGCAAGAAGCACGCGGCCCAGGTCACCGCCCGGCACCGTCAGGCCGAGAACGACACCCACCACTTCGCGAAGCAGGTGCAGATCTGCCGTGCACGGCTGGCGGAGTCACCCCAGGTCACGCAGGACCGAGCCGATCTCGAAGCGGGCCTGATCGCCTGCCAGAAGGCCGAGCTCCGGGCCGCCGAGTCCAGGAAGAGCACACGGGAGATCCGGGCGAAACTGGCCGAAGCCGAGCGGCGCGCAGGAGAGTTGCGGAACAAGGCCGATCTGTCGTGGCGTCACCTGGACGCCGCTCGCGACACCGTCGTGGCCTTCGGCGCACCGCCCCTGGATCGGAAGGATCTCGGGCGGGCGTGGGCCGACCTGCTCGCCTGGCGTGATCAGGTCGTCGTCCGCGAGCGGGACGCCCTGGCCGTACAGGATGGGGAGATCGACGACGGGGGCCGGCGGCTGGACGGGGAACGGGCCGCGCTGCTGCGGCGGTTGGCGGAACACGACGTCGCCGTTTCCGGTGCGGTCGCACCCGGCGCGATCGGCGAGTCCGTGACCGCCGCCGTCACTCAGGCGGGAGCGCGGCTGGACCGGGTCAGGGAGAACCGCGAACGTGCCAGGCACCTGACCGAGTTCGCGGCCGCGAAGGAACAGGAGGCGAGGGTCGCCCACGAGCTCGCGCTCCGGCTGCGTGCCGACGCCTTCGAGCGCTGGTTGTGCTCCGAGGCGCTCGAATTGCTGGTCGCCACGGCCTCCGGCACCCTGCGCGACCTGACCGACGGGCAGTACGAGCTGACCGTGAGCACACGCGGCGACATCGAGGTCATCGACTACGGCGAGGCGGGGATGCGGCGCAGCGCCCGGACGCTGTCCGGCGGGGAGACCTTCCAGGCCGCGCTGGCTCTCGCGCTGGCCCTGTCGAGCCAGGTGGCGGGGCTGTCGGCCGCGGCCGCCCGCAGTCTCGACTCGATCTTCCTCGATGAGGGGTTCGGCACCCTCGACCCCGCCACGCTGGACACGGTCGCCACGACGCTGGAACGCCTGGCCTCGAGCGGGAACCGCATGGTCGGGGTGGTCACGCACGTGCCCGCACTGGCCGACCGGGTACCGGTCCGTTTCGAGATCACCCGGGACGCCAAGGGATCGCATCTGACGAAGGCGGCGCAGTGAGCATCGCGATCGGACACGGCGGGTTCACCGTCGACGCGTGGGACCCCGGGTACTCGGCGGCGCTGGCCGCCGACGCGCTCGCCGAACTGGGCGCGACGAGCGCGGAGCTCGACCTGGACGTCGAAGTCCCCGCCGCCGACTGGCGTCCCGTCAGTCCCGCCCCTGACGCCGCGCCACCCGCGGTGATGTCGATAGCCGATGGCGTCCGCCGCATCGACGCCCGCGTCTGGAGCCACGACGCGGGGGTCGTCCCGCCCTCGCCGGGCATCGCCGCCTCCTACGCCGCCGGGATCGTCCGGTGCACACCCGGCGATGGCGCACCCGCGCAACTCGCCGCCGTCGAGGTGCGCCGATCTCTGTTCACCGCCTCGCCGTACGCGTCGGACATCAAGACGACCGCCGGCGTCTATCGAGTGGAAGCCGCGGCCGACGACTCGATGGACGGACTTTCCCTCGCTCTTCAGCAGCGGCTCACCGAGCTCGAAGTGGATCTGTCGATTCGCGCCCGCGCCGATGACGCCGGTGCGGACGACCTGCTGCTCGTCGACGGGCCGCTCCGCGGTCGCACCCACCTGCCGCGGACCGTGGGCTACATCAAGACGCACCACACGGCCTATCTCCCTGCGCCCCAGGCCGCCGTGGTCTCCGCGCTCGGCCCCGGGCAACGCACGCCGGTCTTCCTGATGGGTACCAGCTGGCGCCGGCACGCCTGGTATGTGGCCCTGCCGGTCCGATCGGCCGCGCCCTGGGCGGGGGTCGTGCGGTGTGAGGGCGGCGCGGACATGAAACCGGACGAGGCGGTGCGGCTCGCGGACTCGGTCACGCTCGCGCTGCCGTCCCTCGCGGGCGTGGATTACAAGGACCCGCGCGCCCCCCAGAACCTCGTTCCCATCGGCGGACTCGAGAAGCTGCTGCGGCACCGGCTCGGCGATCCCCGTCTGCTCTACCGATCCCTGCGCGCCGCCGCCGACCGCTGAAACCTCCGGGGGTCCAGGCAAGGCCCGCACCGGCCGTACCTCGCGCATGTGAGATCCATTGACACCGGATGGCCTCAGCAGTACGTTGCGCCACATACCGGACGGTCGGTACGAACGGAGTGGGAGCGCCATGAGCTTCAACCTCGCCACGATCCTCCGCGAATCGCGGCAGTCCGACCCCGGCAAGACCCTCTGTCACATCGGCGAGCTGAGCTTCACCTACAGCCAGGTCGACGAGATGTCCGGACGCGTCGCCGCGAGTCTGCGCGGCCTCGGGCTGCGGCCCGGCGACCGGGTGGCCGTCCATCTGCCCAACCTCCCCGAATTCCTGTTCAGCTACTTCGCGATCCTCAAGGCGGGCCTGATCATGGTTCCGCTCAACCCGCTGCTGCACGCGTCGGAGATCGCCTACCACCTGGAGGATTCGGGCACGCGCCTGCTCGTCACGTTCGCGTCGATCGCGGAGCAGGCGGCCAAGGCCGCCGGGCCCATTCCGATCTACGTGGTGAGCCCGCCCGGCGACGACGAGCGCCCCGAGGGGACCCTTCCTTTCTCTGATCTGTACGCCGCGGCCGACACGGGTGAGATCGAGACGACCGACGCCGACGACACGGCCGTCCTGCTCTACACGAGCGGAACGACCGGGCGGCCCAAGGGCGCTGAGCTCACCCACTTCCAGCTCTACATGAACTGCACCGTCGGCGGAGAGCTGTTCGGGTTCCGCGACGACGACATCGGCCTGGCGGTCCTGCCGCTGTTCCACGTATTCGGACTGTCCAGCGTCCTCAACGTGGCCGTGCGGTTCGGCGGGACGATCGCGCTCGTGCCGCGCTTCGAGATCGGGGCGGTCGTCGACGCCCTCGAACGGCACCGCTGCACGATCTTCTCGGGCGTACCGACCATGTACTTCGCCCTGCTGCAGGCCGACACCTCGGGCCGGGACCTGACGTCCCTGCGCGTGGGGGTCTCGGGCGGGGCGGCGATCCCCGGCGAGATCATCCGGGCGTTCGAGGAGGAGTTCCCCGGCGTCGTCATCCTGGAGGGGTACGGCCTGTCGGAGACGGCCAGCACCACCACGTTCAACATCAGCGCCGAGCAGCGCAAGGTGGGCTCGATCGGCAAGCCCATCTGGGGAGTGCAGACGATGATCGTGGACGAGGAGGACCGGCCCCTGCCGTCCGGACCCGGTCACGTCGGCGAGATCGTCGTGCGCGGCCACAACGTCATGAAGGGCTACTGGAACCGGCCGGAGGACACCGCCGAGGTGTTCCGCGGCGGCTGGTTCCACACCGGCGACCTGGCCCACGCCGACGACGACGGCTACCTGTTCATCGTGGACCGCAAGAAGGACCTGATCATCCGTGGCGGCTACAACGTCTACCCCCGCGAGGTGGAAGAGGTTCTGTACACCCACCCGGCGATCGCCGCGGCGGCCGTCATCGGCCGTCCCGACCCGCGGCTCGGCGAGGAGGTCGTCGCCTGCGTGACGCTCCACCCGGACGCGGCCGTCACCGAGCAGGAGGTCGTCGCCTTCTGCCGGGAGCATCTCGCGGCCTACAAGTACCCACGGGAGATCCGTTTCCTCGACGCCCTGCCCATCGGTCCCACCGGCAAGATCCTCAAGAAGGAGCTGCGCGCATGAGCCTCGTCAACACCGTCCAGGGCGCCGTTGACACCGCCGAACTCGGCCGGACCTACATGCACGAGCACATCTTCGTGCTCACCGCCGACGTCCAGGTGAACCACCCCGGCGAATGGGGCGACGAGGACGAGCGGGTCGCCGACGCGGTAGCCAGGCTGCGCGCCCTGGCCGCCCAGGGTGTCAAGACGATCGTCGACCCGACGGTGATCGGGCTCGGCCGGTACATCCCCCGGGTCCAGCGGATCGCCGAGCAGGTTCCGGAGCTCAACATCGTCGTGGCGACCGGGCTCTACACCTACGACAGCGTCCCGTTCTACTTCACCTACCGCGGTCCCGCTCTGAGCGCGATGCTGGGCACCGACTTCCCGGACCCGATGGTCGACATGTTCGTCGCCGACCTCACCGACGGCATCGCCGGCACCGGCGTCAAGGCCGGGATGCTCAAGTGCGCGATCGACCACGAGGGGCTGACGCCGGGCGTCGAGCGGGTGATGCGCGCCGTGGCCCGCGCCCACCAGGCCACCGGAGCGCCGATCACCGTCCACACCCATCCGGGATCCCGGACCGGGTTCCTGGTCAAGAAGGTGATGTGCGACGAGGAGGGCGTCGAGCCGTCCCGCATCGTCCTCGGGCACAGCGGCGACACCACCGACTGCGATCAGCTGGCCGAACTGGCCGACGCCGGGTTCGTCCTCGGCATGGACCGGTTCGGCATCTACACGGACACCACTCTCGAGGCGCGCGCAGACACCGTGGTCGAGATGTGCCGCCGCGGCTACGCCGACCGCATGGTGCTGTCGCAGGACGCGTCCTGCTACATCGACTGGATCGACCCGAACGTGATGCCGTTCCTGACCCAGTGGCACTACCTGCACCTCGGCGAGGACGTGCTGCCGTACCTGCGTGACAAGGGCGTGGCCGACGAGCAGATCGACACGATGCTCGTGGACGTGCCGCGCCGATTCTTCGAAGCGTCCTGAGTTCCGGTTCTCGGGGGAGACAACCCAGGGAGTCCAATGTGACTGTTTCGACACCCACCGACGACGCCGCCACACCAGGTCTCGCGGGGCGGCTGTGGCACCGCGACCTGGCGCACTACCCCGAGACCCGCCGACGATACGTCTATCTCGCCATCGTGGTCGTGACCACGATCGTCCTGTACTACCTGCTCTACATCCAGTACGCCGTCGCGACGTCGATCATCACGCACTTCGGGATGACCTTCAGCTATTTCATCTGGCTGTCGGTCGTCGGCAACGCCGTCGGCGCGTTCTCGTCGCTGCTCGCCGGGCTCGCCGACCGCTGGGGGCGCGCGAACCTCGTCGTCTACGGCCTGCTGGTCGCCGGGGTGCTGGTCCTGGTCCTGCCGAGTTCGCCGGACAAGAACGTCTACCTGGTGCTGTTCGCCGTGCTCAGCTTCATCGAGGGCATCGTCCTGGTCGCGACCCCCGCGCTGATCCGCGACTTCTCCCCGCAACTCGGCCGCGCCACCGCGATGGGCTACTGGACGATGGGCCCGGTCATCGGAAGCCTCGTGGTCACCAGTGTCACCAGCGCGACCCTCGGCAGCTCGACCTGGCAGGACGAGCTGCGCTACTCCGGGATCAGCGCCCTGGTGGTGTTCGTCGTGGCGCTGTTCGGGCTGCGTGAGCTGTCGCCGCGGCTGCGCGACCAGGTCATGGTCAGCATGCGCGACCGCGCCCTCATCGAGGCCCGCGCCCGGGGCATCGACGCCGGCCGGCAGGCCTCCGGGCACTGGCGGCAGATGCTCCGGCTGGACGTGGTCGGCTCCGCCTTCGCCATCAGCGTCTACCTGCTGCTGTACTACGCGGCCGTCGGCAACTTCGTCATCTACTTCTCCTCGACGTTCGGCTACAGCGAGCAGCGCGCCAACGGGCTCGCGAACTGGTACTGGGCGGCCAACGCCGTCGCGCTCGTCCTGGCCGGGCTGCTGTCCGACCGGCTCGGCGTGCGCAAACCGCTGATGCTCATCGGCGGCATCGGCTCGGCCGTCATGACCGCGATCTTCGCGACGCTGGCCACCCACCCCGACACCGAGTACGCCACCTTCGCCGTGTTGTTCGTCGGGATCGGCGTACTCGGCGGTCTGACCTACGCCCCCTGGATGGCGAGCTTCACCGAGACCGTCGAGAAGCACAACCCCGCCGCGACCGCGACCGGTCTCGCCGTCTGGGGATGGATCCTGCGGGTGGTCGTCGCCGTGTCCGCGGTCTTCGTGCCGATCGTGGTCACCTCCGTGACCCCGATCGTGGAGCACGGGGCCGAGGTGCAGGCCGCGCAGGCGCAGGCGGGCCCGGCGCTCGCCATCGTGAACGCCCATCCGCAGATCTTCGCCGAGCTGGCCGAGCACCCGGCGGACGCGGTTCCGCCCGACCTCGCTGCGCGGGCGGCCCAGGAGGTGGGCGCCGCCGACCTCGCCGTCGTACAGCAGGCGGGGCCGCAGCTCGCGATTTTGCGGGAGCACGGAGCCGAGGTTCAGAAGGCGGCGGAGGAGGGCCCCGGCCAGTGGCAGACCTGGTGGTGGGTGTGCCTCGCCGGCCAGATCGTCTTCCTGCCGTTCATCTTCGTCATGACCGGGCGCTGGAGTCCCCGGCGGGCCCGTCAGGACGCGGAAGAGCACGAGCGCGCCGTCGCGCGCGAGCTGGCCGCCCTCCGATCCGAGACCTGACCGCCCCTTCCGCCACCCTTCCGCCGGCCGGGGCACCCCGGCCGGGGGCCTGGCGGGCGATCTCTTCAGTACGGCGGGAACGGCATCTCCAGCGTGGGAACCGCCGGAGCCTGATTGAGTTTTCGTTTCTCATGATCTCGGGCGGGGCGACCGCCCGTGAGCAGGGCACGGAAACGGGTCGAGGCCTCCCCGCCGGCTGCCGGGGAGGCCTCGGTCACATCGTTACGGAAGCAGCGGCGGGGTCGTCGCGACCCCGCCGTAGTACGGGGACTCCGCCTCGGCCTTGGCCTTGGAGTCCGTGTCCTGCTTCTGCTGCGGCAGGGCGTCGTTCTCGCTCTTCTGGAACGGCGTCACCACCAGGGTGAAGTCGCGCAGCAGGTACTGACGCTGGTGCTGGTGCTGGCGCTCGTGCTGACGCGCGCGGTTGTGGTTCCAGTTGTGGTTCCGGTTCCGGTGGCCACGGCCGCCGCCGCCGCCGCAGCCGCAGCCGCCGCCGCCGCCGCCCATGACGGTGGTGGCGTTGGCGGTGCCGGCGGTGACAGCGGTACCGAGGGCGACGGCTCCGCCGGTCAGCGCGGTGCTGATGGCGAGAACCCCGACGAGGCTCTTGAAGTTGGGCATTTCATTTCCCCCTTGAAAGGACTTGCCCTATGCGCTGACATTTTCCAAATAAACTGGAAAATGCTTATCTGGCGATCCTTGGTGGATCATCCCTGCATTGTCTTGTTTTCCTCGCCACCTGTGTGACAAACGGTGTTCGGCGGCTTTTGCGCACTGCTTATCTCTTTATTGACGGAGTTAAACCGCTAGAGAGCGTTTTGTAGTGAATTGCTGATTATGCACCATTTGTCATGTCGGAATGGGGAGGATATGTCTTATTCGGTTATTTCGTCTTCGTCGCCCGGGGCGGCGGAATCCTCGCCTCCGCCGAAGGTCTGGAGGTCGTAGGGAGACGCAGAGCGCAAAGACCACCCCGCAGTACGGGGGTCCCGAGCGGGCGAGAGGGGCCGGGGGAGCGGGGCCGGGGGAGCGGGGCCGTACGGGCAGGAGAGGCCACAGGGCGAACCGGCGGAGCCGGAGACGGTGCGACGGCTTGGGCGCCGGACGGATGGCCCGCCGGGTCGGTTCGGGTGGCGGCGCGCGGTCGGTTCGGGTGGAGGCACGGGTGGCTGCGCGGGCGTCGGGTGGCGGCGCGGGTGCCTGATCGGGATCGATGCTTGGAAGGCGCGCAGGGTCATGTGGCGGGTGGAGTTCAGGCCCGGGTGCGCGGGACGGGGAGTCGCCGGGGGGCGGTGTCGGGTGCTCCGGGCGGGCCTCTCGGAGGGTGCCGAGGTCCCGTCGCTCCATCGGAAGTCCGGGGACGCGAAAGCCGACCGCCGACGGGTCGAAACATTGATCGTCGGCGGCCGGCCTCGTGGGCGATCCGGGAAGGACGGCGTGAGCCGTCAGGCCGGCCCTCCCGGATGCGACCGGGTACGGCGCGTCACGGCTCGAGCGTCAGCTCAGACCGGTCACCGGGGCGTGCCGCTGCCACGGAGTGGTGTGGTCGTTGCTCGCCTGGAAAGGTGTCACGATCAGCGTGAAGTCACGCAGCAGGTGCTGGTTCTGGTGCTGGTGCTGACGGGTGTGCTGCCGCTGGTGGTTGAAGTTGCGGTTGTGGGTGCGGTGTCCGCGGCCCCATCCGCAACCGCCCCCGCAGCCGCCGCCACCGCAACCCATGACGGTGCTTGCGCTCGCGGTGCCGGCGGTGACGGCGGTGCCGAGGGCGACGGCTCCGCCGGTCAGCGCGGTGCTGATGGCGAGAACCCCGACCAGGCTCTTGAAGTTGGGCATTTTTCCCCCGTGAAGGTTTGATTCCCTACGCTTCGACGCTTCCCAATGATGTGGAAAATGTCCGCAAGGCAACCCTTTTGTGAGTGTTGCCTGCTTTGTCTAAATTTCCAGGCCGAGCGTCGGATAAACGGTGATAACAGGAGATTGGCACAGGCTTATCTCTATATTAACGGCTTTCGACCGATCTTGATCATTTTGACATATAATGTCGCTTATGTCTGCTTTGAATATGTATGCATATGTGCGATATGCCCGATTCCAAAAATGGTCGGGAGTTGTCGCCGTCCGCTGTCATCCGGCGGCCGGACCGCGTGCCTCCAACGCATTTCGCGGTCGCCTCGGCGGGTGAGGCCGGTCGGCGGCGGCCACGTACGCCGCCCGCACGGTGTACGCCCACGGGAGGTCGGCACCTCCGGGGCGGCCCCGGCAGGGCTCGTCCGCGTTCCGGCGTAAACACCATCCCGATCAAGGAGGTGTCCGGGTCGGCCGTGCCGGTCGGTTCATCTGACGTCGTGTTGTGAGCGTCCAGGCCGGGCGGCGCGCCCCGGCACGGTCCGCTCTGAAATCGTCGGATTGTCCATCCCGCAACTATGAAGCCCCATGCCGCCGAGGACGGGACGACCTATAGCGTCACCCTCACACAGCGGGTCATCTCCCTTTGAACAACCCTGCGGCATCCGATGGAGCACTGTTGAGCGACGACGTACGCCCCCTCCCCGAGGCGCACACAGGCCCGGTGGGCACGGGCGCGGTGAGCGCCCTGATCCGTGCCGCGGGCACGGGCGTGGGGCTGACCGTCACCTGGCAAGGCGAGGTCGTCGTGGACGACGTTCCGCTCGGGTTCACGGTCGACGGCGCGGACCTCGGCGTCGACGCGGAACTCGTGCACGTCTCCGACCGCACGGTGGGCGACCGGATCAGGCTCCGGTCCGGCAAGGCCGTCGGCGACCACGACTACGAGCACCACGAGCGCGTTCACACCTTCCGCGAGGCCTCAGGCGTCGAATGGCAGGTCATCCTCCGCACGGCACGCGACGGCGTCGCGATCCGCTACGCGATGCCCGCGCTCGACGGGACGGCCTGCGTGACGGCGGACCGCACCGCCGTCACGCTTCCCGCCGGGTCGAGAAGCTGGGTGCTCGACTACCAGACCTGGTACGAGACGCCTCGGTGCGGCGCGGACGCCGCCGAGCTGCCGAGCGGCGCCTACGGCTTCCCGTACCTCGCCAGGCTCGACGCGGCGACCCACCTCCTGATCACCGAATCGGGGATCGACGGTCGCTTCTCGGGTGCCCACGCCGAAGTGGGCGGCCCCCTCGCGGACGGCGGCCGGACCCTGCGGTTCACCCTCGCCGACGACGCCGTCGAGGTCACCCGCGGGATCGTCACCCCGTGGCGCGTCTTCCTCATCGGCGGGCTGCCCGAGCTCGTGTCCTCCCTGTTCGTCGAGGAGCTCGCGCCGGCCGCCGCGCCCGAGCTCGAGGACGCCGAGTGGGTACGGCCCGGCCGCGCGGCCTGGTCGTGGTGGTCGGACTTCTACTCGGGCGCGCAACTGGACAAGCAGCGGCACTTCGTGGACGTCGCCGCCGACCTCGGCTGGGAACACCTGCTCATCGACTGCGGATGGGAGGAGACCTGGGTCCCGGAGATCGTCGCCTACGCGAGCCGGCGCGGCATCCAGGTGCACCTGTGGACCATCTGGCGCGACCTCAACAGCCCGGAGGACCTCAGGAGGCTGGCGCTGTGGCGCTCGTGGGGCGTCGCCGGGATCAAGGTCGACTTCATGGAGTCGGAGTCCAAGGACCGCTACCGCTGGTACGACACGATCCTCGCGGAGACCGCGCGGCTCGGCCTCATGGTGAACTTCCACGGATCGGTCATCCCGCGCGGGTGGGCGCGCACGTTCCCCCAGGTCATCGGATACGAGGCGATCCGCGGCGCCGAATACTACGTGTTCTTCGAGAACCAGGCCCTCACCGCGTCCCACAACGTGATCCAGCCGTTCACCCGCAACGTCGTGGGCGCGATGGACGCCACGCCGGTCGCGTTCGGCGCCGCGAACCGCACGACGAGCGACGGTCACGAGCTCGGGTTGTCGGTGGCGTTCGAATCGGGCATCACCCACTTCGCCGACCACGTCGACGCCTACGTCTCGCGGCCTCTCGCCGCCCGGTTCCTCGCCGAGCAGGCACCGGTCTGGGACGAGACGGTCCTGCTGACGGGTGACCCCGACAGCCACGCGGTCGTCGCCCGCCGCTCCGGCGACAGGTGGTTCGTCGGCGGCATCGCCACCGGTGAGGCCCGCGCCGTCCGCGTGCCGCTCGGCGCGCTGGGAGCGGGCCCCGACGCCCAGGTCTGGGTCGTCGGCGACGCGGCGCCGTCCACAGACGAGGTGCCCGCGACCGGACTCGCGGAGACGACCACGTCCGCGAGCGACGCGATCGAGGTGACGGTCGCCAGGGACGGCGGCTTCGCCGCGATCGTCGCTCCCGCGGGCACGGACCTGTTCAGGGCCGTGCCCCGTTCGCGGCACCCCGCGCCGGTCGTGGACCCGCCCGTCGCCGAGATCGGAGCGGACGGGACCGCGTCGCTGACGACCGACCCCGACGCCCGGCTGCGCCTGCCCGCGGGATGGTCCGCCGAACGCGTCGGCGAGGCCGGCTGGGCCGTACGTCCCGACCGTTCGCTGCGGCCCGGGCGGCTCGGCGTCGTCACGGTCGAGCGGGACGGCGACGGCGTGGTCCCCGTCGTCGCGCACGCCCGGGTCGTGCGGCCCCTGACCCCCGGCGAGCACGCGCTGCCGGACCTGCCGATGATCGCGTTCGTCAACGACGACGGCCCCGTCGAACGCGACCAGTCGAACGGCGCCGGCAACCCCGGCGACGGCCGACCCCTGCGCGTCGCGGACCAGGAGTTCGAACGCGGCCTCGGCACGGCGCCGTACTCCGAGGCGCTGTTCCACCTCGGCGGGCGCGCCGAGACGTTCATGGGCGCCGTGGGCGTCGACGACGAGTCGGCCGGGCGCGCCAGAGTCGGCGTCCTCGCGGACGGCGACGAGATCTTCACCGCCGTCGTCGAGGCCGGCAAGCCCGTCACGGCCTTCTCCCTGCAAGTCCGGGGTGTACGGACCCTGTGCCTGCGCAGCGAGGCCGTGGCTCCTGACGACGCCGGCGTTCACGTCGACTGGGTCGACACCACGGTTCACGTCACATCCGTCAGCGGATGACCCCCCGGTGCCGGTCCCGCACGACCGGCACGCAACACGATCAGAGGAACACCATGAAGCGCAAGTGGATCGCCGCCACGGCAGTCGCCGTGACGGCCGGCCTCCTCACCGCCTGCTCGGGCGGCTCCGGGGACACGCCGAAGAACGAGAAGGTCACGCTCACGTACGCGAACTGGAGCGAGGACCAGAGTCCCGCCATGAAGCAGATCGCGGCCGAGTTCGAGAAGGCGAACCCGAACATCACCATCAAGGTGCAGACCCTGCCGTGGCCCGAATACTGGTCCACGCTTCAGGTCGGCGCCGCCGGCGGAACCGCGCCGGACGCGTTCTGGATGCTGGCCGACCACTTCCGCGAGTACGCGAAGGGCGGCCAGCTGCTCGACCTGACGGACACCATCACGTCCAACAAGATCGACATGAACGTCTACCCCAAGCCGGTGTCCGACTCCTACACCTACGAAGGCAAGGTCTTCGCGCTGCCGAAGGACTTCGACACCAACGGCCTCTGGTACAACAAGGCGCTCTTCGACGCGGCGGGCGTCAAGTACCCCGATGACACGTGGACCTGGCAGGACGTCCAGGAGGCGGCCAAGAAGCTGACCGACCCCAAGAAGGGCGTGTGGGGCATCGCCGCGCCGATCGACGCGCAGGGCGGCTTCTACAACACGATCCTGCAGGCCGGCGGCAACATCATCAACCCGGACGGCAGCGCGTCCGACTTCGCGAGCCCGGCCGGGATCGCCGGTCTGAAGTTCTGGACCGACCTTCAGGCGGCGGGCGAGTCGCCGACGCTGAAGCAGCTGTCGGACACCGAGGCGGTCTCGATGTTCGAGAACCAGAAGGTCGCCATGTACACCTCCGGCGCCTACTGGGCCCTGCGGTTCTACAAGAACCCCGACCTGAAGGACAAGGTCGACGTCGCGCCCCTGCCGCAGGGCGTCAAGCGCGCCACCGTCACCAGCGGCATCGGCAACGCCGGATACGCGGGGAGCAAGCACCCCGAGGAGCTCAAGAAGTTCCTCGCCTTCCTCGGCGGGACCAAGGCGGCCGAGATCCAGGCGGCCACCGGAACGGTGCTGCCCGCCTACCAGGGCACGCAGAAGCCGTGGCTCGACTCGATGCCCGAGTTCCACCTGCAGGTGTTCATCGACGCCATCGACTACAGCGTCCCGCTCCCGGTCGCGGGCAACGCGTCCGAGTGGCAGGGCCTGGCCCCGCAGTTCCTGACCCCGGCATGGGACGGCAAGAAGCCCGTCGAGCAGGCGGCGAAGGAATACCAGGACGCCGTCGACCAGGTGCTCGCCAAGAAATGACGACAGTCGCGACGAAGCCCGTGCGGCGGCCGACCGGCCGCCGCACAGGCGTCAGCAAGCCCAGCGGATGGTGGGGGCTCGCGTTCATCGCCCCCGCGACGATCGGCCTGATCGCGCTCTACGCGTGGCCGTTCGTGTCCACGCTGCTCAAGAGCTTCCAGGACGTGCCCGCCTTCGGGCCCGCCACCTTCGTGGGGCTGGACAACTACACCACGCTCATCGGCGACGGCGACTTCTGGAAGGCGTTCAGGAACTCGGCGCTCTACACCGTGATCATCCTGCTCGGCATCCCGCTGGCCGTCGTGCTCGCGTCGCTGATCGAGCAGGTCGGCCGAGGCCGCGCGATCTACCGGGTGCTCTTCTTCCTGCCGGTAGTCACCCTGCCCGTCGCCATCGGCATGGTCTGGCGCTTCATCTACAACGGTGACTTCGGGCTGCTCAACTACGTGCTGTCGTGGTTCGGGATCGACGGCCAGTTCTGGGTGGCCGACCCGCGGTTCACGATCTACGCGTTCGGCGTCGTCGGCATCTGGATGGGCCTCGGCATCAACCTGATCATCCTCGGCGCCGGCCTGCAGGCCATACCGAAGGCCCTCTACGAGGCCTCCTCCCTGGACGGCGCCGGCCGGGTCAGGCAGTTCTTCCACATCACCGTGCCGCTGCTCAGCCCGAGCATCTTCTTCGTGACGATCCTCAGCGTGATCTCCGCCCTGCAGATGTTCGACCTGCTGTTCATCATGTTGCGCGGGGTGAACAACACGGCCCTCACCGACTCAAAGACGATCGTGTACCTGTTCTACGAGAAGGCGTTCGTCCAGTTCGACCAGGGCTACGGCGCCGCCATCGCGATCGTGCTCCTCATGGTGATCATGATCGCGACGGCACTCCAGTTCCGTCTGCAGAGATCCTGGGTCTTCTATGGCTGAGTCCACCGTCCGCCGCACGTCACGCGCCCGCCGAGGGGGCAGGACAGGCTCCACCTGGCCGATCCACGTGCTGCTCGTCATCGCGGTCGTCTTCATGGTGGTGCCGTTCGTCTGGCAGCTCCTCACCGTCTTCAAGACGACCGCCGAGGTGACCAGGATCCCGCCGACGATCCTGCCCGCGGATTTCAGCCTGCACTCGTTCGAGACGTTCTTCTCGACCGTGCCGTTCTGGTCGATGTTCGCCGTCTCCGCCGGGTCGCTGGTCCTTCGGGTCGCCGGCCAGATCGTGGTGGCCGCGCTCGCCGGCTACGCGTTCGCGCGCATCCCCTTCCGCGGCAGCAAGGTGCTGTTCGGGCTGTTCATCGTCATGCTGATGGTGCCGAGCCAGCTCTTCCTCATCGGCCAGTTCCAGCTCATCCGCGACCTGAAGCTGCTGGACACCCTGCCGGCGCTCGCCATCCCCGGCCTGTTCTCGGCGTTCGGCACGTTCCTGATGCGGCAGGCCTTCCTCACGATGCCGGGCGACTACGAGGAGGCGGCCCGGCTCGACGGCGCCAACACCTTCCAGGTGTTCTGGCACGTCATGCTTCCCATGGCCCGGCCGATGCTCGCCGCACTCGCGGTGCTGACCGGTCTCTACTCGTGGAACGACCTGCTGTGGCCGCTCATCGTCTCGCCCTCCGGGGAGAACCGGCCGCTGCCGGTGGGCCTCGCCGGATTGCAGGGACAGTTCGGCACGGACTACCCGACCCTCATGGCGGGTGCGCTCGTGTGCTCGATACCTCTCGTGATCGTCTTCCTGGCGCTCCAGCGCCAGTTCTTCGCCGGCATCGCGAGCAGTGGACTCAAGGGATGACAGGAAAATTGAACGACGCCAGCCACACACCGATTCATCTGCGCTCCGGAGGCACCAGCCTGGTCGTCGCCGTCGACGGGGGACGGCTCCCGCGCATCCTGCACTGGGGGCCGGATCTCGGCGCGCTCGGGGACGATGCCCTTGCCGACCTGCGGCGGGCGGCCCTTCCCGCCATCGGGGACAGCGCGGTGACCTATCCGCAGCCCGTCCCGATCCTCCCGCAACTGGCGGAGGGCTGGCTCGGCCGTCCGGGCCTGGTCGGCGACACCGGCGGCCGCCGCTGGGCCCCGAAGTTCCTGGACGCGACACACGAGGTCGTCGACACCGGCGAAGGACCCGTGCTGCGCACCACGGCGCTCGACCCGGAGTACGGCCTGACCGCCGAATTCGAGATCCAGGTGCTCGCCGCGAGCGGGCTCGTCCGCCAGCGGGCCACAGTAAGGAACGACACGGCGGAGCCGTACCGGATCGACTCCCTCGAACTGGCTCTGCCCGTGCCGCCGGAGGCGTCGGAGATCCTCGACCTCACCGGTCGCTGGGCGCTCGAGCGGGTCCCGCAACGGCGGCTGTTCCACGTGGGGGAGTGGGTCAGGGCCTCGCGGGGCGGCAAGCCGGGGCTCGAGCACACGATGCTGCTGGTCGCCGGAGAGGCCGGGTTCGGGTTCCGTGAGGGCATGGTGTGGGCGACCCACCTCGCGTGGAGCGGCAACCAGGTGCTCGCCGCCGAGCGGACGCCGGCGGGCACGCGGCACCTCACCGCGGGCGAGGTGCTCCTGCCCGCCGAGGTGGTGCTGGGCCAGGGCGAGTCGTACCGGAGCCCCTGGCAGTACGGCTCCTGGGGAACCGGGCTCGACGATCTCGCCGCGCGGTTCCACCGGCACCTGCGGTCGCGGCCGCGGCACCCCCGCTCGCCCCGTCCCGTGGTGCTGAACACGTGGGAGGCGGTCTACTTCCACCACGACCTGGACACCCTGACCGCGCTCGCCGAACGCGGGGCGCAGGCCGGCGCGGAGCGGTTCGTCCTCGACGACGGATGGTTCCTGGGCCGCCGCGACGACACCAGTTCGCTCGGCGACTGGACGGTCGACCCGGACGTCTGGCCCGACGGCCTCGGACCGCTCGTCACCCGGGTGCACGACCTCGGCATGGACTTCGGGCTCTGGTTCGAACCGGAGATGGTCAACCTCGACTCCGACCTGGCCCGCGAGCACCCCGAATGGATCTTCGACGGCGGGCACGGACCCGGCCTCGCCTCCCGCCACCAGCATGTGCTGGACCTCGGGCATCCCGGCGCGTACGCGTACCTGTTCGAGCGGATGAGCGACCTCATCGGGACGCTCGGCATCGCCTACATCAAGTGGGACCACAACCGGTACCTGCTCGACGCCGGCCACACGCCCGACGGCCGGCCGGGAGTGCGCAGGCAGGTCGAGCAGGCCTACCGGCTGATGGCGGAGCTCAGGGCCGCCCACCCCGGGCTCGAGATCGAGTCGTGCGCCAGCGGCGGAGGACGCGTCGACCTCGGCGTACTCGAGTTCGCCGACCGGATCTGGCCCAGCGACTGCAACGACCCGCACGAGAGGCTCGAGATCCAGCGCTGGACGGGGCTGCTGGTGCCGCCGGAGATGCAGGGCACGCACATCGGAGCCGCCGAGTCGCACACGACGCACCGGACGCATCCGCTGGACTACCGCGCGGAGAAGGCGCTGTGGGGGCACCTCGGCGTCGAGGTGAACCTGCTCGAGGCCGACGACGAGACCCGCGCCGCGCTCGCGCGGTGGATCGCCTTCCACAAGGAGCACCGGGCGCTGCTGCATTCCGGCGAGGTCGTCCACGCGGACCTCGCCGACGCGGCGCTCCGCCTGGAGGGCGTCGTGGCGGCCGACCGCGGTGAGGCGCTCTACGCGTTCAGCGTCGTCGAGCGGCCCTCGACGTGGCCGCCGGGGCGGATCCGGCTGCCCGGGCTCGACGACGAGCGCCACTACACCGTCGAAGCCGTCCACCCCGGCTCCCCGCCGGCGGCCGGAGCGGTGCTCCCGCCGTGGCAGCGGGAAGGAGTGACGCTTCCAGGGCGCGTGCTGCGACTCGTCGGCATCGAGGCGCCGTCCCTGGACGTCGACAGGTCGGTTCTGCTGCGGGTCGTGAGCGCGTCGGCGACGTGACGAGGAGAACGCGACCGCCGCGGAGGGAGGAGCCGCTCCCGGGGGCTCACCCCTTCGCGCGGTTGCGGTACTCGGTCGGGCTGGCCTCGTGCATCCGCTTGAAGTGGCGGGAGAAGTAGAACGGGTCGGGGTAGCCGACCTCCCGTGCGATCTTCGCCACCGTCGCGTCCGTCGTGTCGAGGAGGTTGCGTGCCTGCGCCATCCGCAGCGCGGTGTGGTGCGCGAGCACGCCGCCTCCGGTGGCACGGCGGAACAGCGCGCTCAGATGAGAGGGGGAGACGCCGACCAGGGCGGCCAGGTCGGCGACCCGGACAGTTCTGTCCAGCCGTTCGGCCAGGTAGGCCATCGCGCGCTGCAGGGGGTCACCGGGCACCGGCATGGTGCGGTCGACCACGATCTGGGTGAGAAGTTTCCACGCGGCGCCGGCCGCGCCCATCAGGCTCGCCGGCGAATGATCCCGTTCAAGTATGGTCACGATCTCGTCGAGCAAGGCGATCGCCCGATCGAGGCGGCCGATCGGGATCACGGGTCTGGACGCGCCCGCCCCGATCTCCTCGATGAGCTCCGTCAGGTCGGCGCCTCGTAAGTGGCACCACCAGATCGTCCAGGGATTGTCGGCGGACGCGCCGTACGCGTGCGGGACGCCGTGGGGGATCACCAAGGCCGTGTTGGCTCCGACGCGGTGCTGCGCCCCCCCGACGTTCGCCCACCCCGTGCCGGCCGTGCACAGGATGAGGATGGTCTCCTCGATGCCGCCCAGCCTTCTCATCAGGTGGTCCGCGGCGTTCGGATAGTAGCCGGTATCGGTGACCATGAGGCGTCTCGTGACCGGGCGGGAGCTCGCCTCGGCGACGACCCGGCGCGGCACGACGGTCAGCCGCTGGTTGCGGAAGCCCTCCTGCATCGGCATCGACCCAGTATGGCAGAAACCAGCGAATCGTCCAGGTGACGGCGAACATCGAACATTCCCCGTCGTCACCCGCGGGTGTTGACTTGGTCGCGACGTACGACGACGACGCCCGGCCTCACCCGTGCTCATGGGAGAGCGTTCCCGGGCGTCACTCACCATCGGGGACAACGTGCAGACAATGGGACGCGGACTGCTGTCCGGAAAGGTCGCCGTGGTGACCGGCGCGGCCTCGGGCATCGGCGCCGCGGTCGTGGACCGGTTCCTCGCCGAGGGCGCCGACGTGCTCGCCGTGGACGTCGCCGCGCAGACCTCCGACCGGCCGGGCGCGCTGGCGGTGACCGGCGACGTGTCGCAGGCCGCCACCTGGCGGCGGATCGCGGAGACCGCGCGCGCGGAGTTCGGCCGGCTGGACGTGCTCCACAGCAACGCCAGCGTGGTGGTCCGGGCGCCCGCACACGAACTGGCCGAAGACGACTGGGACCGGCAGATCGCGGTCAACCTCAAGGCGGCGTACCTGGCGGCCAACGCCTGCGTCGGGCTGCTGCGGGAGAACCGGGGCGCCGTCGTCCTGAGCTCCTCCGTCCACGCGATGTTCGGCCTGCCCGCGCATCCCGCCTACGCCGCCGCCAAGGGCGGCCTCGTGTCGCTCGGCCGCCAGCTCGCGGTGGAGTACGGCCCGGACGTGCGGGTCAACACCGTCCTGCCAGGGCCGATCCTCACCCCCGCGTGGGACGGGATCGGCGAGGAGGACCGCCTGCGCAGCGTGGCGGGCACCGCCGCCGGCCGTTTCGGCCGGCCTGACGAGGTGGCGGCCGCGGTCACCTTCCTCGCCTGCGCGGAGAGCTCGTACATCACCGGAGCGTGCCTGGTGGTGGACGGCGGGTGGAGCGTGATGAAGGACTCCGCCTGACCACGCCTGACCACGCCGCCGAGGCACACGCCCTGATGGGAGAGCCGATGTTTTCGATCCCGCTGCGACCCCGCTTCGACCTGGGGATGGGCGGAAGGTGGACGTCCCTCGCCGGCGGCGGCCGCGAGTGGCTGTGGTCCCGTCCCGACCCCGAGCGGGCGACGGTGGTTCCCGGTGTGGCGTTCGTCGACGCCGGCGGCCTGGAGGAGTGCCTGCCCACGGTGCGCGGCCTGCCCGACCACGGCGACGTGTGGAGCCGCGCATGGACCGGCTCCGCCGCCGAGAGTTCCGTACGCGGTGCAGGCTTCGAGCTGCTGCGGAAGGTGGCGGACGAGGCCGGGACCGTGGTGGTGACCTACCGACTGGCCGCCGACCCCGGGCACGCGTTCGTCTGGGCCGCCCACGCGCTGCTCGACCTCGGTGAGGACGCCCGGCTCGTCGCTCCCTCCGAGACCCCGGTGCGGGTCTTCCCCGAGGCCGCGCCGATCCTCGGCCGTCCCTGGCCCACCGGCGCCCCCTACGTCGAGGGCCGCTGGCCGGAGCCGCTCGGCCTGCCTCTCGACCGGTTCGGGCCGTGCGACGGCACCGCGGTCGGAGCGGTGCTCCGGTGCGATGCCGTACGCGTGACGGACGGCCCCGACGTGCTCGACCTGCGCGTCGAGGCCCCCGGAGAGGTCCCGGTCTCCGTCGCCCTGTGGCGCAACCTCGGTGGTTTCCCCGATCACGCGCCGTACCGCAGTGTCGGCGTCGAGCCCATGCTCGGCGCGGTCTTCGACCTGGCCGAAGCGGGACTGGGAGACGCCGCGGTGGTCCCGGCCTCCGGCGAGCTGACGTGGCGGCTCGTCCTGGCCGCGGGACGGCTGGGCGGCGACTGAGCGGCGGCCGACGGGGACACCCCGGGTCACTGGAAGAGGTTGTTGACCTCGGTGTTCACGGCGGGAAGCGCGGTGGAGGCGGTGGCCTTGCCGAGCATGACGCTCTCGTAGGCGGCCAGGACGAGTTGCTCGACCTTCGCGGCGTTGTCGGTGATCGGGTAGAGGAAGGTGCCCTGCGGGTCGTTGGCCTCCTCGACGAACGCGCTGACGTCGCGCCCCGCGGCCTTGTGCGCGGCCATGGCCTTGTCGGCCGAGGTGGTGATCGCGGGGAAGACCACCGCGTTCTGCGCGATCAGGTCCTGGCACTCGGCCGAGCCGAGGAAGCTGACCCACTTCCAGGCCTCGTCCTTGTGCTGGGTGCCGGCGTAGATCGAGTCGGCCAGGCCGTTGATCATCGTCTTGCGTCCCTGCGGGCCGACGGGGAGCGGCGCGAAGGCGAAGTCCTTGCCCCAGCTGGAGATGGTCCAGGAACCCGTGGTGACCATGGCGGCCTTGCCCGCCTCCATCATCGGGGTGACGCCGAGCTTGCCGGCCTGGTCGTAGGGCGGCATGTAGCCCTTCTTGATCAGCCCGGCGTACCAGTCGATCGTCTCGGCCAGCTTGGGGTCGTCGTAGTTGTACCGGGAGCCGAAGGGGTTCTTGTCGGTGAAGACGAAGCCGTCACTGGCCGCGAAGTGGCTCCACTGGCCCTGGCCGTAGGCGCCGCCCCCCGTCTCCAGAGCCAGGCCGTAGGTCTTGACGTCATTCTTGTCGAAATCGGGGTCCAGGCCGTTGCGGCCCTTGCCGTCGACGGTGAGCTTGGCGACCGCCTTCTCGAAGTCGCCGCCGTCGGTGGGGTTCCACGTCCAGGTGGCGAACTCCGCCGGGTCGATCCCGGCCTTCGCCACCTGCTCGGTGTTGTAGACGACCGCGATCGTGTCCCAGTCCTTGGGCAGGCCGTACCTCTTGCCGTCGCGCACCCAGAGGTCGGCCAGGCCCTTCTGGTAGATCGACAGATCGAGCTTGTCCTTGTCGACGTACGGCTGGATGTCCAGGACCTGGTTGTTCGCGGCCAGTTCGGGATAGCGGGACAGGTGGTCGGTGAACACGTCGGGCGCGTCGCCCGCGACCAGCTTGGCGGTCAGGTCCGTCCAGTACTGGTCCCAGCCGGACTGGGTGATCTTGATGGAGATCCCGGGGTTCTTGGCCTGGAACGCGTCGGCGCACTGCTGGTAGGCGGGTTGCTGCCGGTCGTCCCACAACGCGTAGGTTAGCGTGACCTTCCCGTCGGCCGCGGGAGTCTCCGAGCCGCCGCCACCACAGGCGGCGACGGCGAGAGTGCTGAGGGTGAGCATGGTCGCGAACAGCGTGCGACGGGAGGTCTTCATGGTCTCTCCAGGGGGTTACTTGATGCCGGTGAAACGGATCGAATCGACCAGTCGGCGGCCGAAGAGGATGAGCAGCAGGAGGACGGGCAGGACGGCGAGGGTGGCGCCGGCCATGAGGCCGGCCCAGTCGGGGGTGGCGTTCGGCGTCTGCTGCTGGAAGATCGCCATGGCCGTGGTCAGCACCCGGACGTTCTCCTGCTTGGCGACCAGCAGCGGCCACAGGAACTCGTTCCAGGTCTGCACCGCCGTGATGATGGCCAGAGTGACCAGGGGGCCCCTGTTCATCGGCACGACGACCTGCCAGAAGATGCGCCAGCGGCTCGCGCCGTCGAGCCCGGCCGCCTCCTCGATTTCGCCGGGCACGCTGAGGAAGAACTGGCGCAGGAAGAACACCGCGAACGGCGTCATGAAGAAGTACGGCGCGACCAGACCCCAGAAGGTGTTGACCCCGCCGAGGCTCTTGATGAGCACGAAGTTGGGCAGGACGGTGAAGATCGGCGGGATCATCATCGTGCTGAGGAACAGGTAGAACAGCACGTCACGGCCGCGGAAGCGCAGGCGGGCGAAGGCGTAGGCGGCCATCGCGCTGAAGGTGACCTGCCCGGCGACGACGGCCGCGGCGAACACCACCGAGTTCTGCAGGTAGCGCCAGAAGTCCATGCTGGCCGAGGTGCCGCCTGCGGCTCTGGCCTCCTCGGGTGAGGCCAGGCCGAGGATCCGCTCGAAATTGATCATCGTCGGGTCGTCGGGAAGGAGCGAGTAACTGCCGTTGAACAGGTGCGCGTTACCGGTCAGCGCCGTACGGACCATCCACCAGAAGGGGAACAGGGTGATCGCGAGCGCTGCGAGGAGACCCGCCCAGGCGAGCAGGCGGGCTGGGTTTTTCCGCATGGTTCCGCCCTAGGCGAGATCTGAGGTCGAGGCGCGCAGCAGCCGCATCTGCAGCAGGGTCAGCGCGACGAGGAGCAGGATGAGGAAGACCGACATCGCCGAGGCGTAGCCGAATTCGAACTGCGTGAAGGCCTTCTCGTAGATGTAGTAGTAGATGACCCTGGACGCGTTGACCGGCGAGCCCTCCGTGGTCACCGCCACGGTGTCGAAGATCTGGAACGAGCCGATCAGCGAGACCACGAGCACCAGCGCGAGCACGGGGCGCAGCAGCGGCAGAGTGATCCGCTGGAACGTCCGCCATTCGCCGGCGCCGTCGATCCTGGCCGCCTCATAGAGGTGCCTGGGGATGAGCTGCATGCCGGCGAACAGCAACAACGCCGTGTAGCCGACGTGCCGCCAGGTGTTGATCGAGGCGATGGTGAGGATGCTCTGGTCGGGGCTGAACAGGAAGCCCTGTTTGGCCAGCCCGATCTGCTCCAGCACGTGGTTGACGAAACCGACGTTGGTGTCGAGCAGCCACATCCACAGCAGCGCGATCGTGACGTTCGGCACCAGCCATGGCAGCAGCACCATCGCCTTGATCATGACCGACCTCGTCAGCCGCTCCATCAGGACGGCGAGGCCGAGGGCCAGCACGGTCTGCGTGGCGACGTTGAACACGACGTAGACGCCGGTCACCTTGAGCGCGTTCCAGAACACCTGGTCGCTCAGCACCTCGCCGTAGTTGTCCAGCCCGACGACGGCCGGGTCGGACAACAGGTTGTAGTCGGTGAAGCTGAACCACAGGCCGCGCACGGTCGGCACCAGGTAGAAGACGGCGAACCCGATCAGCGCGGGCGCGAGGAACACCAGTGCGATCCTGCCGTGGCCACGCTGCCACGACGGCCCCGCCCGCCGCGCCGTACGGCGTCCGAGCGGCCGCGCCAGGAGGGTGGCGGCCATCACGCCTCCTCGCAGATCTCGATGTCGAGGCCGGCCTCGCGGCACTCGGCGACCGCCTGGGCGTCGGCGGAGGCGCCGGTCAGCAGGAGATCCGCCTCGTCGATCGGGCAGATGGGAGCCAGCTCGACGCGGCCCACCTTGGAGCCGTCGGCGACGAACATCCGGCGGCCCGCCGAGTTGATCATGGCCTGCTTGAGCTCGGCCTCGGGCAGGTTGAGGTTGGTGAAGCCGGTCCTGGGATGGATTCCGTTGCAGCCCAGGAAGAGGGTGTCGGCGTTGATCTGGGCCAGCATGCTCACCCCAAGCGGGTTGACCAGCGAATGTTGCAGCGGGCGGAGGGTGCCGCCGGTGACGATCACGGTGAAGCGGGGGATCGCCCGTTCCAGCTCCAGCGCGATCGACAGGCCGTTGGTGAAGATCACCACATCACGCAGGTCGGCGCGCTCGACGAGTGCCCTGGCCACCGCCATCGTGGTGGTGCCGGCCTCGAGGATCACGCTCTCGCCCGAGGTGATCAGCTGCGCGGCGGCCCGGCCGATGAGCGTCTTCTCCGTGGCGGAGGCGTCCATCGCGTCCTCGAACGACGACTCGATGAGGCCGCCGGCCCGGCTGGCCGGCAACGAGCCGGGCCGCGCGTCGGCGAGTGCGCCGCCGCGCACCCGTTTGAGCCTGCCCTGCTTCTCCAGGAAGTCGAGATCGGCGCGGACGGTGACCCTGGAGATGCCGAACGCCTCGGCCAGATCGCCGATCCGGACGAACGTGCGGTCGGCGACCAGGGCGGCGATGCGCTCGCGGCGCCCTTCGGTGGGGACGCCCTCAGGCTCGGGAACCATGGCCGCCATGCTGCTAACACTTTCCAAATCTTGTCAATCGGCAATTTGTAACGCTTCCGAAACGCAAGATCCTTTCCCTTTGGAAAGGATTGCTTTCCCATTGACAAGCTCGCCCGTGTTCCTCACCATGAGCGACGTCGGACGTCGTGAAGGGGAGAACGTGACACTCGGGGCAACGGTCAGACTGCCGGTCGAGGACGGCGAGTACTGGTGGGGCGGCGCCGCGGCGGACGGCATCGAGATGCCGTTCACCGACGGATACCGCGCCGACCTGCGCGACCTGGGCGGCAACCAGGGCATGCCGATGCTCCTGTCCAGCAAGGGGCGCTACGTCTGGTCGGATCGCCCGTTCGCGATCGAGATGTCCGGCGGCGAGCTGCTGCTGCGTGCCGACGTGGCCGCGGGCATCATCGTCGGCGGCGGTCACGGCGACCTGCCGGGGGTCTACCGGCAACTGGCCGAGGACCGTTTCCCGCCCGACGGGCGGATGCCCGACCCGCTCCTGTTCACCGCGCCGCAGTACAACCTGTGGATCGAGACCCTCTTCGAGCCGACCCAGGACAACGTGCTCGCCTACGCCCAGGCCGTGCTCGACAACGGGTTCCCGCCCGGCATATTGATGATCGACGACCGCTGGCACGAGGAATACGGCCAGTGGACCTTCCACTCCGGCCGCTTCCCCGACCCGGCGGCGATGGTGGCCCGGCTGCACGAGATGGGCTTCAAGGTGATGTTGTGGCTGGTGCCCTACGTCACCCCCGACTCGCTGGTCTTCCGCAGACTGCGCGAGGAGGGCCTGCTGATCCGCGACCGCCGCGGGCGGCCGGCGATCGGCGAGTGGTGGAACGGGTTCGGCGCGGCGCTCGACCTGCTCAAGCCCGAGGCTCTGCGGTGGCTCTCCGGAGAACTGAGACGGCTGCGCCAGGACGTCGGAGTGGACGGGTTCAAGTTCGACGGAGGTGAGGCGGCCTTCTACGCCGACCTCGGATGCCCGGATCCGCAGGCGTACACGATCGCCTGGAACCGGTTCGGCCTGCCGTACCCGCTCAACGAGTTCCGCGACGCTTGGCTCGCGGCGGGGCTGCCGCTGGCCCAGCGCCAGCGCGACAAGCACCACGCATGGGAGGGCCGCGACGGGCTGGCCAGCCTCATCCCGAACGCCCTGGCGCAGGCGCTCACCGGGCACGCCTACACCTGCCCCGACATGATCGGCGGCGGCGAGTACCAGTCGTTCGGCAGTGCCGACTTCGATCCCGAGTTGTTCGTCCGCTACGCGCAGGCGTCCGCGCTGTTCCCGATGATGCAGTTCTCCGCCGCGCCCTGGCGGTTGTTGTCCGCCGAGCATCTGGAGCACTGCAGGTCGGCCGCCTCCCTGCACGAACGGTTCGGTCCCGAGATCCTCGCGCTGGCCAAGGACTCGTCCCGTACGGGCGACCCGATCATGCGGTCGCTGGAGTTCGCGTTCCCCGGACAGGGCCACGAGCGGGTCGCCGACCAGTTCATGCTCGGCCCCGACCTCCTGGTGGCGCCCGTTCTGGTCAAGGGCGCCACCTCACGCGAGGTCGTGCTGCCGCCGGGCGACTGGCAGGCCGACGACGGCACCCTCCTGCACGGACCCGACATCGTGACCGTCACCGCGCCCCTGTCGCGACTGCCCTGGTTCCGCCGCCAGGGCTGACGGTCACGATGTCGATCCGCAGAGAGGCGGCGCGCGGCCGGGAGGTCACACGGGGGTGTCGCCGCGGGCGTTGTTCGGCGTGCCGAGTCCCGCCTCCCGCGCCCGGACGATCGCCGTGGGCCGGTCCACGACTTGTAACTTGGCGAAGATGCTCGACACGTTGTTGCGGATCGTCTTCTCGGTGAGAGCCAGCCGGGCGGCGATGACGGCATTGGAGTGACCTGCCGCGATGAGGTCGAGCACGTCGCGTTCGCGGGAGGAGAGTGCGGCGAACGGATGGGCCCCGCCGCGCGGGCCGGTCGCGAAGAAGTGCGCCATGCGCGTGGCGAGGGCGGCACCGAAGATGGCCTCACCCGCGGCGACCGAGACGATGGCGCGGACGATCTCGTCCGGGGCCGCGCCCTTGAGGATGTAACCGCGGGCGCCGGCGCGCATCGCGGCGAAGACGGAGGTGTCGTCCTCCAGCATGGTGAGCATGAGGACGCCGATCGCGGGCTGCCCGGCCAGGATGCGGCGCGTGGCCTCGACACCGCTGGTGCCCGGCATCCGGATGTCCATGAGGATGACGTCGGGCTGAGTCTCCGCACAGATCGCGAGGGCCTCCTCGCCGTCTCCGGCCGCGCCGGCGAACTCGAGGTGCGGGCTCTCCTCGACGAGCGTGCGCAACCCGGAGCGGAACATCGGGTGGTCGTCGGCGATCGCGACGCGGATCGGCTTGTCGGCGGTCATTCAGGCTCCAGCGGGATCGTGGCACGGACCAGGGTGCCGGTGGGGGTCAGCCGCTCGATCGTGCAGACGCCGCCGAGTTCGGTCGCGCGTTCCCGCATGGACGAGATGCCGACGCCGGCCCGGAACTCGCGGGGAAGCCCGGCGCCGTCGTCGGCGATCTCCAGATGCAGGGCGCCGTCGATGTGCACCCGGACCGTGCACGTGGCGGCGCGGGCGTGGCGGGCGGAGTTGGTCATCGCCTCCAGGGCGATCCGGTAGGCCGCGACCTCCACGGCCGCGGGCAGGGCCGGCGACCGGTCAGGGCCGTCGACCGTGATTCCGCCCAGCACACGGGCATGTTCGTGGAGCGCGCCGACGAGGCCGAGCTCGTCCAGCGCGGGTGGGCGCAGGCCGTAGACGAGCCGGCGCACCTCGGCGACGGCCTGCTGGGTCTGATCGGTGAGCTCGTCGAGCTGACTCGTCGCGGCGGCCGGGTCCGTGGCGAGATGCCTCCGCGCGCGTTGCAGTCCGAGGACCACGCCGGCCAGCCCCGGCCCCAGACCGTCGTGGAGGTCGCGCCTCAGGCGGCGGCGTTCCTCTTCGGTGGCGGCGACGAGCCGCTCGCGGGAGCGGAGCAGATCCGCGGTGACCGAGACGGCGTGCCCGGCCGCTGCGATCTGGCGCGCGATCCCGGCGAGCAGCCGCCGCTCCTCCGCGGTGAAGGGTCCGCCCGCCTCACGAGGCTCCGCGATGAGGGTTCCGATGGTCTCGCCGGCGAAGACCAGGGGGAACTCCTCGGGGCGCGTGCCTGCGGAACGGCCGGCGGCCGCGACGGTCTCGTCGCCGATCTCGACGGCCACGTACGGGAGGCGCAGCACCTCCCGTACGGTGCGCGCGACCGCGGGGAGCACCTCGTCGGAGGCCGCGGCGTCCTCCAGCCGGCGGCCGAGCCGCACCAGCGCCTCGTAGGGGCGGTCGCGATAGCCGTAGACCAGGCGGTTGGCCGCCCGCTGCAACAGGTCGCGGAGGGGCAGCGCCACCAGCACGGCGACCGCGACGGCGACCGGATGGCTCACCGTGTCCGACGCCAGTCGCTCGCCACCGGCCGCGACTCCCAGGTACAGGGCGATCACCGAGGCGGTCAGCGTGCCGTACACCAGGGTTGTGCTGACGACCAGGCGGGCGTCGAACAGGCCGTACCGCCGGATCGCGATCCACGCGGTCACCGCGAGGCTCACCATGGCGACCGCCTCGTACGGCAGTGCGTTGATGCTGTTGTCACTCGCGACGCTGATGGCGATGCAACTCCACCAGGACGCCGCGATCAGCCAGGCGGCCGGTGTGACGAGTGCCAGAGCGGCGGCGTCGGCGGTGCCGGCGGCTTTGTGCCGGCGGAGGTGGACCGACAGCGCGGTCAGCGTGGCGAGCGGCGCGATCAGGATGATCGTGCCGCCGAGGCCCTGTGCGAACGCGCCGGCGGGACCCGGCAGGCCGGTCGGGTTGTCCTGCCCGGGGTAGTCGAGCAACCCGGGCGCGAAGAGCGTCGAGGCCAGTTGCGCACCGATGACCGCGGCGCAGCCCCACGACACGGGGCGCCAGCGGCGGGAGGGCAGGCGGCCGTCCGGGAACAGCAGGAGGCCGAAGGTCGGCACGAGTGCCACGGCGAACACCCAGGGCCAGCCGTCCAGCCAGCCCGCCAGCCGAGCACCGGGCAGAGGGACGCCGTGCGCGTACGCCGCCTGCGAGTAAAGGTACGCCCCGACCACCAGCGGCATCGCGATTCCGGCGGCCAGGAGGATCCAGCCGACGGCGTTGGACGGGTCGGCCCGGGCCACCGCGCCGCCCACGATCGGCACGGAAAGGAAGCCAACCGCGATGGCCGCGAGCACCAGGTCCAGCACCTCGTACCGGTAGAGCAGCGCGACGGCCACCGCCGCCAGGGCCAGGAGTCCGGCCATGGCGACGGCGGCTCGGGTGATCGCGACGAGAAGTCTGGATCGGTTCATCGAGATCCATTCATACGTCGAGCGACGCGCCCACGCATCCTCAGGTGGCCCTGAGGGTCGTCGCCGCGACCGGTCCTCCCGCCGCCGCGGACACGCCGGTCCCAGGGAGACCTGTGCGGACCAGGGCCACCGCGCATGCGCCGAAGGCCACGACCAGCAGGGCGTAGCCGGCGGCCGCCAGCGCGGACGTCCCCGAGGCCTGTCCCGCGATCTCCGCGACCGGCGACACGCACAATGCCACCCCCGCCCACACCGGCACGGCGCGGGCCCGGGTGAGTGCGATGCCCAGCAGGATGAACCCGACCGCATGACCCAGCAGGTAGGCCACCAGCAAACCGCTGACCAGCCCGTTCGCCTGGTAGGCCGCGACCAGGGGAGCGCTTCCCGCCTGGTCGGCCCGCAGGGCGGCCTCGTAGTAGAGGGCGTCGCCCGCCACCAGGACGATCGCGCCGAGCGATGTGAGGAACGCCAGCACCGTTCCCGCGGCGGCGAGCCGGGACCTGCCCGCGACCGCCCCGACGTACAGGACGGCGGGGACCACCAGGAGGACCGCGAGGTCCAGCCACAACGCGAGCCGCATCTGCGGCAGGTGCGCCGCGACCTCGCGGATCTGGTCGGCGGCGGCGGCGTCGCCGCCCAGGACCGGCGTCACCAGATACTGCGCGAGTTGCCCGACAGACCCCACCAGCAGGCAGGCGACCCCTGCCGCGACGCGCCACCTCGAATCAACCATGCCGCGCTCCCTTCACGAGTTCTCGCACCGAGGACCGGTGCAGCAGAATCGTGGCGTCCGGCGTGATCCCGGAGACAGAGACCGGCGTCCCGCGTGGCGGGGATTTCGGGACGGGAGCGCACGACGGTGCGCCCCGGTCCGACTCCTTCGTGGTGACGCCGGGGTCCCGCGTCACTCCGGATCGCGCCGGGCGATCAGGTGAGCTCCTGCACCGCGCGCGCGGCCTCGTCGATGGCGGCGTGGGTGTAGCCGAAGGCCCCGGCGTCGGAGTTGGCGATGGTGATGTTCCCGAACGGACGGCGGGCGCGGACGAACGGCTGCTCGGCGACCGGCTTGAAGATCACCGGGTCGGCGATGGAGTTGTACTCGTACGCGTACCCGTGCGACCAGCGGTTCACGGTGATCGCCATGATGTCCTTGGCGGCGCGGAAGCCGCTCGGGCCGAGCGCGCGTTGCATGAGGTCGCGGATCTCGCGTTCGAAGTCGCCGAAGGACGTCTCGAGCAACTGGCGGCGCCCGGCCCTGTGCTGGTCCCGCGTGATCGGCAGGCCTGGCTGGTTCGGCGTCTTGGAGAGTGAGACGACGATCGGCTCGTCCGACTTGCGGGCCGACGCGTATTTGCCCTGGTGGGTGTTCGTGGGGAGGGAGCAGCTGTCCCAGAACGTGTCGTACGGCGTGATGCGCGAGATGCCGGCCCGTTCCCAGGCCCGCCAGTCACGGAGTGCGACCCTGGCGTAGACCAGCGGCACCTTGACCCCGTAGCGCATGGCCTCGACCTGGGCGGCGGGGAGCCCGGGAACGATGTAGGAGGCCACGCTGTTCCAGCAGGCCATGACGACGTGTGATCCGCTCACCCGGTACGTCCTGCCGCCGCTGACGTATTCGACGTCGACCGGCCCGCGGGTGCCGCGCCGGTGACGCACGTCGGTGGCCATGGCGTTGAGCCGGATCCGCACGTCGGAGCCGGCCTTGTCGAGCCTGCCGTAGTCGCCCTGGGCTGTGATGACGCTCTCCATCGTCTGGTGTCCGGAGAAGACCCCGGGGACGAGCCGCGACACCAGCAGCCGCGACACGGTGGCGCCGCCGTCGGGGAAGTAGTAGAGCTCCTCGTCGGTCGTGGTGAGCGACATCGCGGGGGTGCGCCCGATGCCGTTGTACGGAGTCGGCTCGAGCGCGAGCCCCCTGAACCCGGGTAGGCCGGTTCCCCAGCAGTCTCCGGCGGGGACGGCCTCGATGCCGGTGCCCCACAGTCCGTGCGTGCGGCGCTGGTAGAAGACGAGCGCCTCCTCGCCGACGCCGACGTGGCGGCGCAGGTAGTCCGCGTAGCTGATCCGGGCGAGGCGCTGCTTCTTCTCCGCGTCGCTGAGACCGGGGAAGTAGTCCTCCGTCGTGTTCTCCACCTTGAGGATGTCCGCGCGCGCCGCCTCCGACAGCGGCAGCCGGGCGATCAGCGTGCTGAGCGGTTCGGTCGCTCCGCGCGTGACCAGTGTGTCCGCGCCGAAGTTCTCCTCGGGGAAGAAGTAGCCGGTGCCGAGCCCCTGGGAGGTGTAGTAGCCGGTGTCGACGCCCTCGGCGAGTTTCGCGAAGTCGATGCCGAGGTCGTCCATGAGGCTCAGCGATGGGGAGTTCCAGGTGTCGGGGCTGTCGAGGTTGACCATGCCGCCGTTGCTGAGCAGCGTGCGGCCCCTGACCCGGAACTCGTTGCGGTGCTGGTGGCCGCCGAAGTCCGCGAGGGCTTCGAGAACCAGGATGCGGGCGCGGGAGCCGAAGGCCTTCCGGTAGAACCACGCGGCGGCCAGGCCGCTCACGCCGCCGCCCACGACCACCAGGTCATAGTGTTCACGCAGGTCACGAGCCGGCCCGGGGTCGGCGCCGCCGAAGGTGACATCGTGGCCTACCGACCTCGCGGCGTCCGTCTGGCCGACGATGCCGTTGCTGGTGGGCGGATACGGGGAACCGCCGCCGTGGCCGGTGGACGCGTGCGCCGCGCCCCCCGGCAACGCGGCCAGCGCCGCCGCGCCGCCGCCCACCAGCATTCCGTTCAGAAGGTCCCGCCGGGTGATTCCCCGCTTCATGCCCAACTCGTCGTCGGTGAACTTGGCCACGTGCACCTCACCATGTCGTGATGATCGGCGGATGCTGCGGACGCTAGAAGCACACAACGACCGAGTCAATGAATCTTTCGAGACATCCGTAAATGACGACGAAATCCGTATTTCGGAGCGTTGAGAACGACGGATAACCAGGGTGACGCCCGGCTTGACCATTTCTGAGGTGCGAGGTACACGCGCGAGCGCGAGGGGCCCCTGGGGAATCAGTGCGGTGCCCGGGTGCCCGGGTTCCGGTACGCGCCGAGTGTGACGCCGATGCCCGCGATGAGCGCGTCCAGCCCGGTCTCGTATCCGTCGTCGAGCGAAGGATCGGCCGCGAGCTCACCCGCGAGGGCCCGCAGCAGGGGCAGTTCCGCCGTCTGTTCCGGGGGCGGCGCGAACTCCGGCTGGCCGGCTTCGAGCGCGGCGCTCAGCATCAGGTTCTCGGCCGACAGGAAGATCTGCCAGGCGAGCCCGAGGGGCCAGCCGCATTCGGTCAGGCGCCCGAGCATCGTCTCGTACCCCCGCAACGTCGACTGCCTGGTGGCGGCTCCGAGGGCCATGAGGCCGATGGCCCTGGGATGGCGGGCCATCGCGCTGAGGGCGCCGTCGACGTAGCCGCGCAGAATCCGCTCCCAGTCACCGGATTCGATGTCGGCCAACCGGGTCTCCACGCCCGTCCAGATCTCCGTCGCGATCCGATCCCTGACCGCCTCGAGCAGGGAGTTCTTGTCGGCGAAGTAGTGGTACAGGGTCGGCCCGCGGACCCCGAGCTCGGCCGCGAGCCTGCGGGTGGACAGCGCCTCGAGCCCCTCCGCGTCGATCAGGGCGACCGCGGCCTCGACGATCTGGCTGCGCGTCCGCTCCGAGTGATTGGGCCGTGGCATGGGTCTATTATCGCGGCCCCCGTTTCTCTATCATCGCTAAAGAAATGAGGTGGATCATGCCCGAACGATCCGACGACGAACTGGGCATGCGGCGCCCCATCAGCCGCCGCGACTTCATCGACGGAGTGGCGGTCGCGGTGGGCGCGGCCGCACTGGGTGGTCTCGGCGCAGGCGCGGGCGTAGCCGCGGCCGACACCGGGAGGGAGGCGGGGGGCCCGTATCCGCCGGCGCTCCAGGGGATGCGGGGCTACACGAACGACTCCATGACCGTGCCGCACAGGCTCCGCGACGGCACGTTCTGGACGGACGCGGGTGAGCCACGCCGTACCGGCGAGGAGTACGACCTGGTGGTGGTGGGCGGCGGCATCAGCGGACTGTCGGCGGCCCGCTTCTACCAGCGGGAGTTCGACCGGGACGCCCGCATCCTGATCCTCGACGCGCTCGACGACGTCGGGGGCCACGCGCGCAGGAACGAGTTCCGCGCACACGGGCGATTACTCATCGGGTACGGCGGCTCGCAGTCGCTGGAGTCACCTTCGACCTTCAGCCGCGAGGCCCGGTCGCTCATCGAGGACGTCGGGATCGAGGTCAAGCGCTTCAAGAAGTACTTCGACTCCGGCTTCGACACCAGGCACGGGCTCGGCAGGGCCCTGTACTTCGACAAGGAGTCATGGGGACGCGACCACTTCGTGGCCTACCGGCCAGGCACGGAGTACGCCGAGATCCTCAAGGACGCCCCCATGGCGGGCCGGGCCAAGACCGACCTGAGCAAGATCTACGACGCCCCCGAAGACTGGATGCCGGGGCTCACCGACAAGCAGAAGAAGGACCGGCTCGCCCGCATCACCTATCGGGAGTACCTGACCGAGCACGTGCGGGCGCACCCGGACGCCGTCAAGTTCCTGCAGACCACGCCCAACGGCAACTGGGGGTACGGCGCGGACGCGGTCGGAGCCCTCGACGCCTCCATCGAGTTCGCCGGCTTCGACGGCCTCGCGCTGAACTGGGACGAGCCGGACCGGCGGCTCGCACCGACCGGTCAGAAGCTGTGGACCTCGGAGGACGACTACATCTACCACTTCCCCGAGGGCAACGCCGGCGTCGTACGTGCGCTGGTCCGCACGCTCATCCCTGACGCGCTGCCGGGGCACGGGATGGAGACCATCACGACCAGCCGGCTGCATTATGACCGGCTCGACCGGAAGGGCGACCGGGTCAGGATCCGCCTCGGCGCTCCGGCCGTCCGCGTCAGGCACGTCGACCACGCCCGGCGGGTCGAGATCGCCTACGTCCAGTCCGGCGACCTCCGCACGGTCCAGGCCCGCCATGTGGTGCTGGCCTGCAACAACCAGATGATCCCGTACCTGACCGAGGAGATCTCCGCCGAGCAGCGCGCGGCGCTGCGGTACGCGGGCAAACTCTCCCTCGTCTACGCCAACGTGCAGGTCCGCGACTGGACGGCGTTCGACAGGCTGAAGATCTCCAGCGTCCGGTACCCGACGATGTACTGGGGGAGCGCGGGCCTGGACTTCCCGGTCAGCATCGGCGACTACCGATTCCCCGACGATCCGCGTGAACCGGCGATCCTGCACCTCGCCAAGACGATGTGCAAGCCCGGGCTGCCGCCGCGCGAGCAGGGCCAGGCAGGCCGGCGGGAACTACTGGCCACGACGTTCCAGGACATGGAGCGGGCGATCCGCGACCAGCTCGCACGCGCCCTCGGGAAGGGCGGGTTCGACCCGGCCCGCGACATCGAGGGCATCACGGTCAACCGCTGGTCCCACGCGTACGCCTACGAGTACGGACTGCCCTGGGACACGTTCTGGCCCGACGGAGAACTGCCCAGTCACGTCGCGCGCCGCAGGTGGGGCCGCGTCGCGGTGGCGAACTCCGACTCCGCACCCCGCGCGTACGTGGACTCGGCGATCGACATGGCCTACCGCGCCGTCCGCGACCTGGCGGGAAAGCCGAGCGACTCGGTCTCCCGCGGCGTGGACGGCGTCGCACCGTAGCCGGCATCCCAGGCGAGCATGGAGGTCTCTGGTGAGAAAACCGCTTCGTCCGCTTCATTCGCTTCATCCACGGATCGCGTACCGCGGCCGCGGCGACACGGTCCGGCGGCGGCTCCTGATCACGGCGTCCGCCGCGGCCGTCGCGCTCAGCTCGACGATCCTGCCGGGCTCGCTCGCCCTGGGCGAGTCAGGCCACGACACGGTGTCCGACACCCCGTTCGGGACGCCGACCGACGCCAAGCCCGACCCGGGCCGCTCCATCACGGCCGTGCGCGGTGACCGCGCCAGCAACTGGGCCGAGCAGACCGGCTCGGAGGTACTGGCACGGCACGGCATGGTCGCGACGAGCCAGCCGCTCGCGGCGCAGGCGGGGCTCGACATCCTCAAGCGGGGCGGGAACGCCGCCGACGCCGCGGTGGCGACGGCCGCGATGCTCGGCGTCGTCGAGCCCTACAGCGCGGGCATCGGCGGTGACATGTTCATGCTCTACTACTCCGCCAAGGACCGTCACCTGTACGGCCTGAACGCGAGCGGTTGGGCACCGCGCTCGTGGACCCCCGACTACTTCAAGAAGCTCGGCTACGACGCGGACACGGGCGTGCCCCTCTACGGAGTGCACAGCATCACCGTCCCGGGGGCGGTCGACGGATGGGACCAGCTGCTCAGTCGCTTCGGGACCATGGACTTCGACCAGGTGCTCAAGCCCGCGATCACGACGGCAGAGCAGGGTTACGGCCTCACCGAGCGGATCCACCGCGACTGGGAGTACATGGAGGAGGACCTCGCGCAGGATCCCGACTCGGTCAAGACCTTCCTCGTCGACGGGAAGGCGCCCCCGCTGTACAGCAACGTGCGCAACCCTGACCTGGCGAAGGCCTACCGCACCCTGGCGAGCCGTGGGCGGGACGCGTTCTACAAGGGGCCCATCGCGGACGCCATCCTCGCCAAGGTCAACCGCCTGGGCGCGAAGTGGATCCCGTCCGACCTCGCCGATTTCCGTTCGGAGTGGGTCACGCCGATCTCCACGACGTACAAGGGCTACGAGGTCTTCCAGACGCCGCCGAACTCGCAGGGCTTCGCCACACTCGAAATGCTCAACATCGTCGAGCAGTGCGGCCCGCGCCTGGGCTACGACCTCGCGGCGCTCGGCCCGCGCTCGGCGACGTTCTGGCAGGTCCTCGTCGAGGCGAAGAAGCTGGCCTTCTCCGACCTCGAGGCCTACAACGCCGACCCGCGGTTCGCGCGCGTCCCGCTGGAACGGCTGCTCTCCAAGCAGTACGCCGCGTCGTTGTGCGGCAAGATCTCGCTGACCGAGGCGCGGGCGCCGGAGATCAAGACCGTCCACCACGGTGACACCGTCTACCTCACCGTCGGCGACCGGTGGGGGAACATGGTGTCGTTCATCTACAGCATCTACGACTACTTCGGGTCGCAGATCACCGTGCCCGGGTACGGCTTCCCGCTGCAGGACAGGGGCAACCTGTTCTCCCTGGACCCGGCGAGCCCCAACGTGGTCGCACCGCGCAAGAGGCCGTTCCACACGATCATTCCGGCCTTCGTCATGAAGGACGGCAAGCCGTTGCTCGCGTTCGGCACGATGAGCGGCGACGAACAACCGCAGGCCCAGGTCCAGGAGATCGTCAACATGGTCGACCTCGGGATGAACGTGCAGGCCGCAGGGGACGCGGCGCGGTTCCACCACGACCAGGCCACGGACGAGCTCGATCTCGAGTCCGGCCTGTACGACCTGGTCGGGGAACAGCTGGCGGCGTTCGGGCAGAAGCCGGTCCGCGCCAACGGCGACCTCATGGGCGGTTACCAGGCGCTGCTGTTCACCCCGGATCCGACCGCCAAGCCGCCGCGGGGCGGCGGGATCGAGGGCGATCCGCCCGTCAACGGCATGTACCGGGCGGGCTCCGACTTCCGGAAGGACGGGCAGGCGGTCGGCTGGTAGGTGCTAGGTCAGCCTCTCGACGACGGTGGCGTTGGCGAGGCCGCCGGCTTCGCACATGGTCTGCAGCCCGTATCGTCCGCCGCTGTCGGCGAGCGCGTGGACGAGGGTGGTCATGAGCCGGGCTCCGCTCGCGCCGAGGGGATGGCCGAGGGCGATGGCGCCGCCTCGGACGTTGACGCGTCCGAGGTCGGCGCCCGTCTCCCTGGCCCAGGCCAGCACGACGGAGGCGAAGGCCTCGTTGACCTCGAACAGGTCGATGTCGTCCAGCCCGAGCCCGGCCCGCAGCAGGACCTTGCGCGTGGCGGGGACGATCGCCGTCAGCATGTACAGGGGGTCGTCGCCCGCGACGGCGAAGCTGTGCAGGCGCGCCAGCGGGGTGAGCCCGAGTTTCGCGGCGATCTCGCTGGTGGTGATCATCACCGCCGCGCTGCCGTCGTTGATCTGGCTCGCGTTGGCGGCGGTGACGTTCCAGGTGATCTGCGGGAACCGCCGGGCCATGTCCTCGTCGTAGTAGGCGGGCCTGAGGGCGGCGAGGGTCCGCAGGTCGCCGCCCGTGCGGATGCCCTCGTCGCGGTCGAGCCCGGCGAGCGGCGCGAGCTCACGCTCGAACAGGCCGTTCCCGGTCGCCTTGGCGGCCCGTTCGTGCGAGGTGAGGGCGAACTCGTCCATCTCGGTCCGGCTGAGGTTCCACCTGGCGGCGATCAGCTCCGCGGCGACGCCCTGCCCGACCAGGCCGTCGGGGTAGCGGGCGGCGAAGGCCTCGCCGTACGGGTCGGCGGCGCCCGCGAGGTTCGCGCCCATGGGGACGCGGCTCATGGATTCCAGGCCGGCGGCGACGACGATGTCGTACGCGCCCGCGATGACGCCCTGAGCGGCGAAGTGGACCGCCTGCTGACTGCTGCCGCACTGACGGTCGACGGTCGTCGCGGGCACGGACTCGGGGAAGCCCGCGGCGAGAGCCGCGCGGCGGGTGACGTTGGCCGCCTGCTCCCCGGCCTGCGTGACGACGCCGCCGATGACGTCGTCGACGAGAACCGGGTCGATCCCGGTGCGGTCGACGATCGCGCGCAGGCTGTGGGCGAGCAGGTCGACGGGATGGATGCCGTGCAGGCTCCCGGTGGCTCTGCCCTTGCCGATGGGAGTGCGGACTGCTTCGACGATGACGGCGTCTCTCATCGGGCCGCCCTTTCCTGATGTGTGCTCGACAGTGGTGGCGCCGGCGCCTGGACGGGCGCGCGGCGGGTGGAGATCCCGAGTGCGGTGACGGCCGACAGGAGGCCGACGGCGGCGACGATCCACCAGGCGGTCCGGAACACCTCAGGAGATGCGGCGGCATCCGTGCCCGAGCCGAGGATCGCGACGAAGGCGCTGACGCCGACGACGGTGCCGATCTGCCGGCTCATGTTGATCACCGCGCCGCCGGTGGACGCGGAGTGAGGCGGCAGCGCCGCCGTGGACGACGTGAGGATGGCCGGAATCGTCAGGCCGACGCCCACGCCGGCCACGAGCCATCCGGGAAGGACTCCGGCGGCGTAACCGGATGTGGAGCCGACGCCTGCGAGGATCGCGACGGTGCCCGCGGCCCACAGGAGGGCGCCGGCCGCGGCGGGGTAGGCGGCGGGAACGCGGCCGAGCAGACGCTGCCCCCCGACGGCGAACAGCGGCACCATGAGCGGGCCGGGAGCGATCGCGAGCCCGGCTTCGACGGCGGTGTAACCCCAGACGTCCTGGAGCCAGACGACAAGGGCGAGCAGCCCCGCGGCGAACGAGGCACTGAACAGCGCCATCGCGGCGTTCGCCCAGGCGAACGTGCGCACCCGCATCACCGTCGCGGGGATGAGCGGGGCCGCGCCGCGCCTGCTGTCCCACGTCAGGCCGGCGGCCGCCGCGACGCTCACGAGCAGGCACACGATGGTCGGCGGGGCGCCCCACCCCCAGGAGCCTCCTTCGACCAGCGCGAGCGAGAGCGCACCGGCCCCGACGGCGGCCAGCAGGGCGGCGACCAGGTTGACGCGCCCGCCCGACGCGTGACCGCCTGCGGGTATGGTCCGCGCGGCCACGATGAGGAGGACGACGCCGATCGGCGCGTTGATGAGGAAGACCCATCGCCACGACAGCTCCACCAGCAGGCCCCCGATGACCGGTCCGAGTGCTGAGGCGATCGCGCTGGACGCGGCCCACAGCCCGACCGCCAGTGCCCGTCTGCTCGCGGGCGCCGTCCGCACGAGCAGTCCGAGGCTGGCGGGTGTCAGGGCCGCCGCGCCCACGGCCTGGGCGACCCGGGCGGCGAGGAGCATCGGAAGGCCGGCGGCGACGGCGGCGATCACGCTCGCCAGCGTGAACAGGGACAGGCCGAGAAGGAACACCCGCTTCGCGCCGACGGCGTCCGCCCAGCGCCCGAGCGGGATCAGCAACGCGGCGTAGACGATGGAGTAGCCGTTGAGGACCCAGCTCAGATCTCCCAGGGAGCTTCCGGCGAAGTCGCGCCCGATCGCGGGGAAGGCGAGGTTGACGACGAAGACGTCCAGGGCCGCCATGAACGGGGCGCCGCACAGCACGGCGAGAAGGAGGAGGAGGGGACGCCGCTCCGCCTTCTGACTTGATGATCCCATAGCCAGACCATAACAGCCTGGCTATGGGATGGGCCAGCCAGGGATAGGATCGGCCTCATGGCGATGACTTTCGAGGGGCTCCTCGCGGACAGATCGCGCTGGCGGACCGACGACTGCTCGATCGGCAAGGCCATGGACCTGATCGGCACGCGGTCGGCCGTCCTGCTGATCCGGGAGGCGTACTACGGGACGACGCGGTTCGACGACTTCGTCGAGCGGGTCGGCATCACCGACGCGGTGGCGGCCGCGCGCCTGAAGCAGCTCGTCGCCGCGGGCGTTCTCGAGAAGCGGCCCTATCAGGAGCCGGGGAAGCGGACGCGTTACGAGTACGTCCTGACTCGGATGGGCGAAGACCTCCTGCCCGCCGTCCTCGCCCTCATGCAGTGGGGCGACACCTACCTGCAGCCTTCGGGCGGGCCGCTCACGGTCGTGCAGCGCGAGACGGGGTCTCCCGTCACGATCCGGCCGAGGAGCCGGTCCGGAGACGACCTCGGCCTCGACGATCTCGCCATCGTCTCCAACGATGACTGGGTCGCGGCCCGCCGGGAGGCGGCTCAGTAGCGGGCCGTGCTCTCCAGCAGGGGCGGATAGGCGAAGGTCCGCTGCCCGTCGACGGTGGCGCCCGAGTACTTCAGCATGGGCGCGACCTGGCGGTTGAGCTCGGCGGGGAAGTTCAGCGTCGGAGCCGACACCTCGTCGAGGACGGCGGTCTGCTCCTCCGTCAGGCGCACCTCCAGACCGGCGAGGTTCGCCTCGAGGTGGTCGAGCCGCCGGGGCCCGATGATCGTGGAGCTGATGCCGGGGCGGCTCTGCACCCAGGCGAGGGCGACCGCGGCGGAGCTCGCGCCGACCTCCTCGGCGACGGCGGCGAGCGCCTCGATCACCGTGAACTGGGCCTCGCTGGGTGCTCCGAGGACCGCCGAGCGCCGGGTGCCGGCGGGGACGCCGTTCTCGCGGGTGTACGCCCCGGACAGGTAACCGCTCTTGAGCGGGCTCCAGGGCAGCACGCCCATGCCGGCGTCCTGCGCCAGCGGGATGAGCTCGCCCTCGATCGTGCGCTCCAACAGGGAGTACTCCATCTGCAGGGCGGTGATCGGCGTCCAGCCGCGCAGCAGTGCCATCGTGTGCGCCTTCGCGGTGAACCATGCGGGGGTGTCGGAGAAGCCCACATAGCGGATCTTTCCTGCGGAGACGAGGTCGTCCAGCGTACGCAGGGTCTCCTCCACGGGCGTCGACCAGTCGTGGTTGTGCAGCCAGTAGAGGTCGATGTAGTCGGTCCGCAGCCGGCGGAGCGAATCCTCCACCTGCCCGAGGATCGCCTTGCGGCCGGCGCCGCCGCCGTTGGGGTCGCCCAGGTGCAGATTGCCGAAGAACTTGGTCGCCAGTACGACGCGGTCGCGCAGTCCCGGGCGCCGGGCGAAGAAGTCACCGACGATCTTCTCTGAATGGCCGTTGGTGTAGAAGTTGGCGGTGTCGACGAAGTTCCCGCCCCGATCGAGATAGGTCTGCAGGATCTTCTCCGACTCCTCGACGCTGCAGCCGAACCCACCGTCCTCGCCGAAGTTCATCGCCCCCAGGCAGAAGGGGCTCACCTTGAGTCCGGACCGGCCGAGGCTGACATAGGAATCGAGCGGCATGGATGTGCTCCTGTGCTCAGGTGTGAAAATCAGACGCTTCGAGTAAAGCGCGATGACCTGCGAAGACGTTAGATCGATCCTGCCCGTGCCTTGCACGATCCTCGCGAATTCGCCAGGGCCGCACGTTTCATGATCAGGTTACGTGCGTGTGCCGGCTGAGCTGGGTCCCACTCAGCGCCGGCTGGCAGACAACCTGGCCAGGGCGTCGTCGGATGGGGTGCCGGGCTCGGCATGTGCGACAAAGAGTCGCTGGCCGGGGGCACCGTCGATGGAGAACGTCGCATGCCAGAGAGTCAGATCGCCGACGCGATGATGGTGGTAGCGCCCTATCTGATGCGGTTTGACCTGTATTTCATGACTTTCCCATATTCGGCGAAAGTCCTCGCTTGCGAGCGATAACTCCTCCACCAGGGTGAGAACCGATGGGTCGCCGAGGTCCGCACCGACCGCAGCGCGCATATGGGCGACCTTGAACCGTGCCTCCTGTTCCCAGTCGAGGAAGAATTCGTGTGACGCCGGGTTGAGGAAGGTCAGTCGAAGCAGGTTGTCGCTATCGGACAAACCCTCGAGAAAGGCTGTGGTCGCGGCGTTTTGCACGAGCATGTCCAACCGGCGGTTCACCACAAACGCCAGGGCATGCTCCCAGTTGTTCACGAGGCGGAGAACGGACGGGGAGACGCGGTCGGCCACATGCGTACGTCTGAAACTTCCTCGCGGTGAACGGGCAAGCTCGTACAGGTGTGCTGTGGCCTCGTAGTCAAGGCCGAAGACCTCGGCCAGGGCGTTCAGCACAGCATCGGAGGGGCTGCGTTCCCTTCCCTGCTCCAGTCGCATGTAGTAGTCGACGCTGACTCTTGCCAGCATTGCGACCTCGTCGCGGCGCAACCCTGGCGTGCGGCGGCTGCCCGCACCTCGCGGTAGCCCCGCCCGTTCGACGGTTGTCGCCTCCCGTCGGGCACGGAGGAACTCACCTAAGAGGTTCTCCACGCCAGACACAGTAAGAAGTTCCATGGCAAGGTATGGCAAAGCGGATATCTACCGTTCGGTAACTTGCGGGAATGGGTTCGATTCTCGTGAGCGATCTTCCGGGGCCATGGCGGGCCCTTGGTTGTGAGCTTCGCCAGGTGCCCGTGCTCGCCGACTGGTCATGGTGTCCAAGGCACCAGGACGCCGGCGGGCACGGGCGTGGTTTGTTCGGCGCTCACGACCTTGCGGACGAACGCCCGCGCCACTGGTCGCCGTGTACCTAGATCACGGAATGGCCGAGTACGTGGCCGTCGGGATGCTTTCGGCCTCCGCCTTTGCCTTGGAGTCGGTGTCCTGCTTCTGCTGCGGGAACGCCTGGTTGTCCGACTTCTGGAAAGGGGTGATGATCAGCGTGAAGTCACGCAGCAGGTGCTGACGCTGGTGCTGGTGCTGACGCGCGTGCTGCCGCTCATGATTCCTGTTCCAGTTGCGGTTGTGGTTCCGGTGGCCACGGCCCCAGCCGGAGCCGCCGCAGCCGCCGCCGCCGCAGCCCATGACGGTGGTGGCGCCGGCGGAGGTGCTGGTGACAGCGGTGCCGAGGGCGACGGCCCCGCCGGTCAGCGCGGTGCTGATGGCGAGAACCCCGACGAGGCTCTTGAAGTTAGACATACTATTTCCCCTTTTGAGAACTTTACCTTTGCGCTTACTTTCCCTGATGATTTGGGAAACATGCTTATGGCGACGCTTAGTGCGCCATAAACGCATTGCCTTATTTTCCGTGCCATGTGGTCGACAAACGACAGTCGATGGCTTTTGTTATTCGCATATCTCTTTATTGACCGCGCCGACCAATAGTGGGCGCTATTGATGCGAAATGCACTTTATGTCGGATATTGGGCAGGTGGTGCCGTCGGCGATGTCCGTGCGGAGGGCCCAGGCGGCGGCGAGTGAGTGATCTTGGTTCTTCGCCGGAGGCGTGGGTGCGATGCCTCGCGCGGTACGGGCCGTCCCTGGACGAACTGCGTTCCCTGACCCGCCCCACGCCGGGCGTCCTTCCCGCGCCGTCGGCGGCGTCCTGCTGTATGCGGTCGAGCGGCCGACTCCTCCCACGACCACCGTCACGGAGCCGACGCTCGCCGTGGTCGCCCAGGGCGCCAAGCGCCTCAACCTGGGAGACCAGATCTACGACTACGGTGCGGCGAACCGGACGCCCAAGGCGCCGCCGGTCAGGCCCGGGCGGGGCCCTGCGGGAAGTCCCTGCTGACCGCGATCCCGTGGGCGGCGAGCTCCACCGCCAGCCAGCCTGGTTCGTCGGGCGTGACCACCGGGAGGATCCTGCGCCCCAGGTCGATGACGAACGCGGCCTTCTTCCCCGGCCGGCGCGCGTCGAGGTTGAACCAGTGCACGAAGTCGCCGGAGCCCCAGATCCGCAGGCTTCCGTGGGAGAGCGGCCTCCAGCTCACCCCCCGGATGCCGGAGAGCGGGATCCGCTTGGCCCAGCCGAACGGGAAGTAGTACCTGTTGATGATCAGCTCTGCGTCTGTACACGTCACAAGGCCGTCGTCGTACACGGAAGCAGAATAGGACGCCCCTCGTGCGTCACGGCGACCTGGCTGGGGCGGTGGTCATGGGCGTTCGCCGGGCTGGTTGATCACGCGGCCCGGGTTTCGGGGTGTCCCGCTGAAATCCTGATCCCGCCGCCGGCGGGTTCAGCCGACTGCGGTACGGGAAGCCGGGCCGGCGATGGACATGGATGTCGTGTCGACCGGCACCGCCGGAACGCGCAGCAGGCGGGCGGCCCAGCCGGGCAACCACCAGTTCCACCGGCCGAACAGCGACACCGTGGCCGGCACCAGCAGGCTGCGGACCACTGTCGCGTCGAGCAGAATGCCCGCGCCCAGTCCGGTCGCCAGGATTTTGATGTCGGTGTCCGGCGCCGTGGCCAGCGATACAAAGGCAAGGAAGAGGATCAGCGCGGCGCTGGTGACCAGCCGTCCGGTGCGACCGAGGCCTTCGACGATCGCTGTGCGGGTGTCCGCGGTGCGGTCGTACTCCTCCCGCATCCGGGCGAGGATGAACACCTCGTAGTCCATGGACAGCCCGTAGAGGAATGCGAAGCCCATCAGCGGTACCCAGAAGGTGATCGCGCCGGTTGCCGGTACCCCCCAGATGGCGTGTGAGCCGTGGCCGTTCTGCCATACGAGGACCAGCACTCCATAGCTGGCGGCCAGGGACAGCAGGTTGAGCACGACCGCCTTGAATGCCAGCAACACTGAGCGGAACGCCCTGGTCAGCAGGACGAAGGTGATCAGTCCGATGAGTGCGAGCAGCAGCGGGAACGGTCCGTAGAGCACGTTTTCGGCGTCCTCCTCCAACACGCCCAGTCCACCCGCCTGCGCGCCAGGCACCTCGTGCAGCACATCGCGTACCCGGGTGATGGTGGCCTTACCGGCGTCGCTGCTCGCCTCGTCGCCGGGGAGCACGACCAGCAGTCGCGTCGCGGCCTGGCTCCACGCGGGGTCGGATGGCGCGACCGCCGCGTAGGTGCCGGGCAGGCCGTCCAGCGTCGACGGTGGCTGTGTGCCGGCGGGGATGAGCACTTCGATGGGGGTCAGCACGCCGCTGGGTATTCCGGCCCGGGTCAGGTCGGCCAGTCCGGCTGCGGCGGACGGCCGGGCCGAGCGAGCGAGCGCGTCGCTGTGGGCGTCGCCGAGCTTGATGTCCGAACCTGCGACGGCCAAGCCGCCGAGGACCAGCAGCGCGCCGGCGGCGGCGAGCCATCGGGCGCGGACGACGCCACCGGCCCACGCCCGCCAGGCGCGGCCGGCCGACTCCTCCCGGCGGACCCTGGGCCAGTCCATTCGGTGCCCGACAGTGGCCAGCAGCACCGGCAGGAGGGTGAGGGTGACCAGCACGCTGACCAGGGGGACGAGCATCCCGCCGTATCCGACGCTGCGCATGAAAGGTACGGGTAGAACCACCAGCGCGATCAGCCCGATGGCCACGGTCACCCCGCTGAACAGCACGGCCCGCCCGGCACTGGCCATCGCGCGGTGTACGGCCTCGTCGCCGGAGTAGCCGTGGGCCCGCTCCTCCCGCCATCGGGTGACCAGCAGTAGCGAGTAGTCGATGGCCACGCCCAGGCCGATCAGCGCGACCAGGAACTGGACGATGAAGCTCACGTCGGAGACGTGGGTCAGCGCGAGCACGATGAGGAACGTGGTGAGGATCGACACGGACGCCACCAGCAGCGGTACCAGGGCCAGCAACGAGCCGAAGACGAAGGCCAGCACCACGAGCGCACCGACCCCGCCGATCAGCGTCTCGGTCAGAACACTGCTGCCCGAGCCGGTGCCGTCCACCGTGGACAGCTCGCTGATTCCGGTCACGTGCACCGTCGCGCCCGCCGGGAGGACGCTCGACATCGCCCGGGTGATCTGCCCGCCGTAGTCGGGTGGTGTGGACGCGCCACGGGCGGGCGGTGTGAAGATCAGCCCGAAGACGGTCCGCCCGTCGGCGCCGACGAACCGGTGGTCGCCGGTGGAGGGATAGGACACCACCCGCATCCGCGTGATGACGGCCGCCGCTTTGAACGCCCGTTTGACCGCCGGGTCGTCGGCGGTGGTTCCGTCGGGGAGGACGACCACGGGAACCAGCGGGTATGCACTGGCTCCGGTGCCGTACGCGGTCAGGATGGCGTGGTTCGCCTTGTCGCCGGCCGCGTTCGGAAAGGAGAAGTCATGGGAGAGGTGGCCCGACAGCCGGCCGGTGGCCGCGCCACCGGCAAGGAAGAGCACGAGCCAGGACAGTGTCACCGCCAGCTTGTGCCGCAGTACGAAGCGAGAGAAGCGGGTGATGGCCGGGCTGCGGGCTTCGGCGCCGGTGTTCATGCTCGCGACGCCCCGGGGTGGACGGCCTCGTTCGGCCCGTCGTTCAACGCATTGTGGCGCTCATGATGGTCGACCCGATGGTGGCCTTGGAAACTGTTCCGGGGATCGGCCTGATGAGTGTCGAAGGTGACCGGCATCGCATCTCCTTTGTTGATGGCATAGGTGGGCAGGGCGTCGATGGACGGCCCGGTGGCCGGGTGCGGTGGCGTGCGGTGTCCGATGGTCGGGTCAGTTTCCGATCGAGATCGCGGCGTTGATCGGGTCGTGGTCGACCAGGCAACGCAGGATGCAGTCGGCGAGATCGGCGCGCGAGACGCGCATTCCGCCGCGTACGTTGCGGTCGACGGCGCTGCGATAGGCGGCGGTTCGGGGCCCGTCGGTGAGCATCGGCGGACGCACGATCGTCCACTCCAGATCACTGGCGCGGACGACGTCCTCCATCCGGCGCTTGTCGGCGATGGTGTGCTTGAGCACGTTGCCCAGCATCGGTTTGAGGATCAGGCGGGTCAGTGGTCCGTCGCCGTCGGTGGTGAGGGTGCCGGCGCTGACCACGACGAGTCGTCGCACGCCTTCGGTGTGCATGGCCTTGATGACGCTGAGCGTGCCGTCGGCGCAGACGGTGGTCGGCACCCGCCCGTCACGGGAGCCCAGCGCCGACACCACGGCGTCACGCTCGTGGATGGCCGGGCCGATCGCGACGGGGTCCATCACCTCGGCCTTCAGCACCGTCAGGCGGGGATGCGTTTCGGTGAGCCGGGCCGGGTCCCGCACCACCGCGGTGATCTCATGGCCCGCGTCGCAGGCCTGCCGGATCACGTGACCGCCGGTGCCTCCGGTCGCCCCGAAGAGGGTGATCTTCATGTCTTTTCCCCTTTCGAACCGGTGGAGCTGTAGACGCGGCACGCCGGCTCGGGTCTCCTCAACGGATGACGAGTCCCCAGCCGGCGCTCCACCCGCGCCGTCCGTGTGATGAGTCACGATGTCGGTCGCAAGCGGTCACGGTCGTCAGGCGGAGGAAGGCTCTGCCGCTACCACGGGCGGCGTAGGCCGGCGGAAACCGCATCCGGTCAGGGATGTAGCACTGTGCCCTGCCGTGCGTCTGGTGGTTACGAGCTCACTGCGGGTGTGGTCGCACCGGGCGCGCTGAGGGCCGCGAGCAACGTCGCCGCGATGATCCGCGCCGCGTCGCCGGTGTCCAGCTTGCCCGCGGCGCTGTCTTCGGCTGCGGCATGCATCAGGCTGAACACGACGGTGACGAGCCACTCCTCGGGGAGGTCGTCGCGAAAGACGCCGGCCCGTCGCCCGCGGTCGATGATCGTCTGGATGCGACGCAGGATCCGGTCGTGGACGGCGCGGATCCGTTCTGCGGGAAGTTCGTGCTGGGCGGCCTGAAGCACGGACCGGAACTGGTGGACGATCTGCCATGAGGCGCCGACGAGCCGGGTCAGCGCCTGGCGTGGGTCACCGGCCATGTCGATCGTGTCGAGAGTGGCGTCGGCCTGCTCCGCGGTGCGCGTCAGCACCGCGTCGACGAGGTCTGCGCGGGTGCTGAAGTGCCCGTAGAGCGTGACCCGGCCGACACCGGCCGCCTTGGCGATGTCGGCGACGCTGGCGTCGGCGTCGCGGGAGAGAAGCAGCACGGCCGCGTCCAGGATGGACGCGATGTTGCGCCGGGCGTCGGCCCGCCGCTCCGTGAGCGGCGCCGCCGCGCGCTGCGCGGACCTGGGCCTGCCGCCGGCGCCGCGCGGAGTGGCTGCCATTCCTACTCCTGTGAGCTGATCGCCGAGTAACTCGAACAGTGTAGTTCATGTTCCGCACCTGTGTTCTCGTCCCGTAGGCGGCGTGGAAGGAGCGTCGGAAATGTCCGGCCCTCCTGGTGGCCATGTACTGCTTCGCCATGGCTTGAGTTAATTCGAACAATGGTGTACGAGTTAGTACTACCGTTTAACCCGAACAGACATGTTCAAGTTAGTCCTACGGGGGCCGATCGCGTACGCGGCGGCCGTTGACACAGAGGAGGGAACAGGCCATGGCGGCTACGTCACCGTCGCCCATCTCCAATGATCGGGAGCACACCGAACCGCCTGACGCGCGGCGGTGGTGGCTGCTGGGACTCTTGAGCGTCGCGCAGTTCATGCTCGTTCTCGACGTGACCGTCGTGAACGTGGCGCTGCCCGACATCGGCGTCGACCTGGCGCTGCACCGGGGCGTCATGCCGTGGGTGCTGACGACGTACACGTTGGTCTTCGGCGGTCTCATGCTGCTCGGCGGCCGCGCCACGGACATGTTCGGTGCTCGCCGGGTGCTCCTCAGCGGTCTGGCGATCTTCATCGTCGCGTCCTTGGCCAGCGGACTCGCGGCCGACGCGGGGATACTTCTGGCCGGCCGTGCGGCGCAGGGAATCGGCGCGGCGTTGATGTCACCGGCAGCGCTGTCGGTGGTCACCACGACCTTCGCCGGCAAGGACCGGGCAAGGGCGCTGGGCATATGGGCGGCGATCGCCGGTGCGGGTTCGGCCCTGGGCGTGATACTCGGCGGCCTGCTGACGTCCGGCCCGGGCTGGCGGTGGGTGTTCTTCATCAACGTGCCGGCCGGGCTGATCGTCCTGGCGCTGACGCCCATGGTGATTCCCGCCAGGTGGCGACACCGGTCCAGGCCGGTCCAGGTGGATGCGGCCGGGGCGCTCTCGGTCACCCTCGCCACCGGCGCCGCCATATACGGGCTGGTCAACGTCGGCGGACACGGTTGGCTCGCGGTGTCGACGCTCGTGCCGTTGGCCGTGGCGGTTCTGCTGTACGGGGTGTTCGTACTGGTCGAGCGCGTGGCCGTCGCACCGCTGATGCCGTTGCGGGTGCTGACCGGTCGTCCGGTGGTGGCCGGGGTGATGCTGATGCTGGTCGCCACCGGCCTGTTGGTGGGCGCGTTCTACCTCGGGTCGTTCTACCTCCAGCGTCTTCACGGCTACAGCGCCGCGGGGACCGGTCTGGCCTTCTTGCCGATCGCGCTCGGCACGATCATCGGGGCCCACGGCGGCAGCCGGGCCGTCACGAAGCTCGACGGGCGCGTGCTCGCCGCCGGCTCGTTGGTGGTCGCCGCGCTCGGTTCCGGGCTGGCGGCCGCTGCGGGCGGCCCGGTCGGTCTGGTCGCCGGGCTCAGCGTGTCGGCGATCGGCGTCGGCGCCGCGCTGGTCACGGCGGTCACCGCGGCGCTGAGCGGGGTCGCCCCCGACGAGGCGGGCACGCGTTCGGGAATCGTGAACACCTTCCACGAACTCGGCGGCGCATTCGGGGTCGCCGTCCTGTCCAGCGTCGCCGTCGCCGGCGTGACCGGTGACATCAGCACGTCCGGCGTCACCCACGCCTTCACGGTGAGCGCTGTCGCGGCCGTGGCCGCGGCCGTGCTGGCCGCGATCATCGTGCCCGCGGGAGTCGCGCCCGCCGGTGCGATTCCGCACGCCCACTAGTGCCACGCGCCGGCTGCGCACCGCCTACCTGGCCACCCATGCCCATGAGCGGTGTGAACGAACACAGAGCCCACCCGCACGCAGGCGAATCGACGGCACATCGGCCTGAACCAGCAGATGAGGAGAACAAGGATGACTGTCCACCGCTCGACGCAAGGTGCCGGCGGCACGATGACGCCCCGAGGCCGCCTTCGTCAAGGCGATACCGAGGACGACACTCGGCATGTACGGATGATGGTGAAGATGACCGCGATGATCGGGGGGCCGCTCTTCCTGCTCACCGTCATACTGCATCCGGCGCGCGACGGGCATGCCATCGCGGCGCATGCCGAGTGGTACGCGTTCACCCATTCCATGGAAGCGATCAGCCTGCTGGTGCAGGCGACCTGCCTGGCCGGTGTTCTGGCTCTGGGCATGCGCGGGTTCGGTCCGCGAGGACTCGCGGCGCTGTACACGGCTCTGGTCGGGACCATTTTCTGGTTCGGTCTCATCGTCTTCGACGGCGGCCACAACCCGGTGGCGGCCAAGTACGCGCCCGAGATCGTGCACACGTCCGCGGATCTCGACATCGAGGGCGGCATCATTGTGCTGGCGGCCAACGTCCTGTTCCCTTTGGGGTACGTGCTGGTCGCCCTTCTGCTCAACCGGTACGGCCAGCGGTGGACCGGTCTGCTGCTGGGATTCGGTGGAGTGGTGTACGCGCTCGGTGGCACTGCGGCGCTGTTCGGCTTCGGGCCGCATTCAATGATCACATCGCTTTTCGAGATCGTCGGTGCCGCACCGTACGCGCTCGGATACGTCCTGCTCGGCAGCACCTTCGGGCGGGGCCGGCACCTGTCCGGCGGAACAGCGCCTGTGTGAGCGCGAGTAGGAGCGGCCGGTCACGCCAGAGCGCGCAGCGCCGCCAGAGTCCTTTCCCCACCTGGGTCGTCGGGGACGCTGGCGGCCACCATCGCCACCTCGTCGACGCCCGCGGCCGCGTACTCGGCCAGCCGGGAGCGCATGGTGGCGTGGTCCCCGACGAGCCCGATCGCCGCGACCAGTTCCCGCGGGATCTCGGCGAGTAGATCGCGCGGGTGTGGGCGGGTTCTGGCGAACCGCACCAGGTCCTCGAAGCCCGCCTCGGCGAACATCTCGCCGTAACCGGGGGCGGCGAGATAGGCGACGACGGCGCGGCGGATCTGCTCGATCGCCGCGTCGGACGGGTCGACGGCCGCGGTGACCCAGGCGGCCACTCTCGGCACGGCGCGGTCCGCGCGCTTGGCCTCGTCCCGCATCCGGTCGACGAGCGCGGCCGCCGAGCGCGGGGTGATGAGGTTGAGCACCATCCGGTCGGCGTGGAGCGCCGCGGTGCGCACGGCGGACGGGCCGAACGCGGCGACGGTGAGCTCGGACTCCGGAGCGGGCAGTCGCAGGTGGTAGCCGCGGGTCCGCACCACCTCGCCCTCGAACGTGGTCTTGTGCCCGTCGAGCAACTGCCGCAGCGCCACCGCGGACTCCCGCAGGGCAGTGCCCGCCCGGCGCCGGTCACGGCCGTGCCAGTCGGCGACGACGACGTCGCTGGACGTGCCGACGGCGACGCCGACCGCCCTGCCGGTGAGCCCGGCCACCGACGCCACGCCGCGCGCGATCGTCATCGGGTCGCGGACCGACACGGGCAGCGGGCCGATGGTCAGCGAGATCTGCCCGGTGACTTCGGCCACCCTGGTGGCCAGGGCGAACGCGTCGTAGGTCGCCATCTCGCCGATCCACAGCTCGCCGTACCCGAGCCGGTCGGCGACCTCGGCGGTGACCAGCGCCTCCTCCGGCGGCCGGTCCTGCCAGTAGCCGAGAGACACGGATAGCCGGGGGATCGTCATGCGACACGCTCCAGGACGGCGGTGGTCATCGAGGTAGCCCGGACGGGCGCAGTTGGTCGGCGCGCACCCAGGTGGCGTGGAAGCCGCTCGGAACGCGCTGCGGGAGCAGCACCCGCCCGACGGGGCCCGCGGCGATGTCCTCCGCGTCGAAGACCGCCACTTCCGCCCGTCCCTCGCGTTCGTCGTTGATGAAGCTCACGACGTAGCCGTCGGTCTCGCCGGTTGAGCCGTCACGGGGGGCGAACGGCGCCTCGGCGCCCCACCTGCCCGGTCCGAAGAAGTGCTCGTGCTTGGCCCCGGTGACCGAGTCGAACCGGACCAGCCCGTCGAAGAGCAGGGTCTCCTCGGTGGCCAGGTGCATGACGTAGGAGTACCGGTGCGGCCTGCTCGTCACGCGCGTGTCGACGCTGGGGAACTCGATGTTGTCGTCGTCGAGTCTGCCCTCCGTCGTCCTGCCGGTGACGAGGTCGAAGCGGTAGCGGTAGATGTGGGCGTCCAGCCGCAGGTAGGCGAGCATCTGGGCCAGCGGCGACCTGAACGTGGCCTTGTGCTGCGGATTCTTCACGCGGCACACGTCGAGCACGATCTCGTCGCCCTCCTCCCACGCGTTGACGACGTGGTAGATGTAGCAGGGCTTCGCCTCAAACCAGCGGATCGTCGTCCCGTCCCCGTGTCGGGGGATGACGCCGAACCGCGAGGGCAGTGAGCGCTCGAAGCAGATGCGGTACTTGCCGGCGGCGCGGGCCGCCTGGTCCTGGATCAGCGGCAGGTCCATCAGGATCGAGTGGTTCGCGGTGATCGCCATGTCGTGGGGCAGTCGCGGCCCCGGCAGTTCGATGTCGGTGACGTGATCGACCGTGCCCCGCGACCCCACCACCCCGTAGCGCATGTACGGCGGCTGCGGGCCGTAGTCGAACCAGAACAGCTCGCCCGTCGCCTCGTCGACCTTGGGGTGGGCCATCATGTCGCCGTTCAGGGTGCCGAGGAAGTCCTCCGCGCCGATCGTCTCCAGTGAGAGCGGATCGACGGCGTACGGCGAGCCGCAGAGGTACCACGTCGCCAGGACCCTGCCCCTGTGGAAGATCACATCGGTGTTCGCCGAGTCCTTGAGCCCGAGGCCGTGGCCGTTGCCGAACGGGTTGTCCCCCGGGTTCTCCATGACGCCGGTCCACAGGGCGCGGCCGGCGGCGGACTCCTCGTGGAATGCCTGCGTGCGCACGTAGCGGTTGCGGTAGCGGACCCGGCCGTCCTCGAAGTGCACCGCGTGGATCATGCCGTCGCCGTCGAACATGTGGTACCTGCCTGGCGCGTCGAACCGCCGGTTCGGCCCGTTGCGCAGGTACACGCCGTTGAGGTCCCGGGGGATCTCGCCGACGATCTCGAGGTCGTCGGCCGTGATCTCATCCTTCACCGGCGCGAACACGCCCATCAGGTAGGGATTGGGCTCGTGTCCGCCTCCGGCGTCCCTGGCCACCGCGACGGGCCTGTCGGCGAGCGTCATCGCGCCTCCTGGAGTCCTTGCCCGCAAGCTACTGTAAAAGAAGCCAGTTCTCAACGCCCTACCATGTGACCCCTCAGGGCGGACCGGTGCGGAGGTGCGGCATGGGCATGGCCGGGGCGCCTTCCGGCGGCGTCGGGCAGGCACTGCTGGCGATCGGCGACCAGTGGGCGTTGCTGATCCTGCAGCGGGCCTTCCTCAAGCACACCCGGCGCTTCGCCGAGTGGCGCGACGAGCTGGCCGTGTCGGAATCGGTCCTGGCCGGGCGCCTGAAGGAACTGGTGGCCGCGGGCCTGCTCGAGCCGTCCCCGTACAAGGGGGAGGGGCGCGCCCGGACCGAGTATCTGCTGACCCCCCAAGCGCGCGAGCTGTGGACGTTCCTGATCGCGATCTGGTCGTGGGAGCGTGTGTGGGTCGACCGGCCTGAGGGTCTGCCCGACCTGGTGCACGAACGTTGCGCCAGGCGCGTCGGCGCAGAGCTCGGCTGCGCGGCGTGCGGGAAGGCACCGCTGACCACGCGCGACACGCGGACCAGGGGAGGCGGGGCCGGTACGTTCGCTGACGTCGCCGTGCATCGGCTCCACCGGCGCACGGCCCGCGGCCACGCCGCCCGCGACCCTCTGTCCTACTTCCCCGAGACGCTGGAGATCCTGGGCGACCGATGGAGCACCGTTGTCATGGCGGCGGCGTTCCTCGGGGTGCGGCGGTTCACCGAGTTCGAGAGCCGCCTCGGCGTCGCCCCGTCGATCCTGAGCGACCGGCTGAGCCGCTTTCGCGAGCTGGGCGTCCTCGGCCGGCCCGAAGATCCCGGCGGGAGCCGCGAATACCGGCTGACCGACAAGGGCAGGGCGTTCTTCCCGGTCTTCGCCTTCCTCGTCGACTGGGCCCAGCGCTGGTACGCCGGCCCGCCGGAATCCAAGATCACGATCATCCACTCGGCCTGCGAGAAGCCGTTGGTCCCGTTCCTGCGGTGCGGCGAATGCGGTGAGCGGCTGGTTCGCCAGGAGGTGCACTTCGACCTGTAGCGGCCGGCGCTCCCCGGCATGGGCGGCCGGGGAGCCGCTCTGCGAAACCGCACCGGGTCCGGAAAGCCTCGGTGTCAGGTTCTGTAACAGAAGTCAGGTTCTCCGGCGCCTCGGTGGTCGGCTCATTCGCTCGAACGCCTGACCTTGAGCACGTTGTCCGTCCGCGTGGCGAGGCTCCCGTCGGGGGCGGTCTGCAGCCGCTCGTGTTCCTCGCAGAGCAGGACCTCCCACCGGCCGTCCGGGAGCCCGAGGGACTCCAGGACCTCCTCCGGCGTCGGAAGCACCACGTGGGCGTGGTCGTGCTCCCACGGGGGAGGCCCCGCGTGCCCGACGATCAGCAGCGTGCCCCCGGGCGCGACGGCGTCCGCGGCGTTCCTGAGGATCCGCTCCCGCGGCATCTCCGTTGGCGAGTGCAGGAAATGGGCCGAGACGAGATCGAACTCCCCTGAGGGGAAGGACACGCCGAGGTCGTGGTGCCGCCAGTCGACGAGGTCGGCGACCCCCTCGGCCTCCGCCTGCCGGGCGGCACGGTCGAGGACGACGCGGGAGACGTCCGTCGCGGTCACGCGCCACCCCTGACGGGCGAGCCAGATGGCGTCGGCTCCCTCGCCGCATCCGAGGTCCAGGGCTCGGCCCGGTTCGAGTCCGGTGACCTCGCGGACCAGGATGACGTTGGGATTCCCGCTCCAGATCCGCCCGGCTCCGCCGTAGCGGGCGTCCCAGAACTCCTCGCTCGACATGGTGTCCTCCGTCATCGCCGTCCGTCCTCCTGTGCGTCGTGCCGATGAATACGCATGCTGCTGCCGTACGCCGCCAGTTGACAAACTTCGTTGCCGGACCGGCAAATAGAGGGATGGCAGACGAACTCGCGAGCGTGCTGACCGCGGTCGGCCCCAGGCTGCGGGCCCTCCGGCGGGAACGGGACACCACCCTCGCCCAGCTGAGCGAGACGACCGGCATCTCGCTCAGCACGCTGTCCCGCCTCGAGTCCGGGCAGCGCAAGCCGACGCTCGAGCTCCTGCTGCCCCTGGCCAGGGCGTACGGCGTGCAACTGGACGAGCTGGTCGGCGCGCCGATGACCGGCGACCCCCGCGTCCACATGCGTCCCTTCACCCGGCACGGCAGGACCTTCGTGCCGCTGACCCGCCACTTCGGCGGGCTGCACGCCTACAAGGCGATCATCCCCGCCGGATGCGGGGAGCCGGGGGAGCCGGAACAGGAGCTGGAACAGAAGGTCCACGAAGGCTACGAGTGGCTCTACGTGCTCTCCGGCCGGCTGCGGCTGGTCCTGGGCGAGCACGACCTCGTCCTCACCGCGGGGGAGGCCGCCGAGTTCGACACCCGCACGCCGCACGCGTTCGCCAACGCCGGGCCGCGGCCGGTCGAGGTCCTCATGCTGTTCGGCCCCCAGGGGGAGCGGCTGCACGTACGGGCCCGCCCCAAGAGCTCCTGACAGGCGAGAGGCCGCCCGGCGACGACGGCCGGCGGCGGGACGCCCACACCCTCGCACGCGACGCGCACCGGAGCCGGCGAACGTACCATCGCGACATGGCGATCACGGATGAGGTGGTGGTGGTCGGCGCAGGCGCGAGCGGGCTGAGCTGAGCGAGCGGATACTTGAGCGGCCACGCCGCCCGCGAGCCCGCCCTGAGCGCCCCCGACATGCGGTCCCGTGCCGGGGGTGTGGTTTTCCGCACCCCCGGCGTTCCGGTCATCCGTCGGGGGTCCGGCGGGCGGCCACATGGTCCACGTGTCCGGGCGCTCATAGGTTCGTCTCATGAACGCAGCTGATCTCGAGGGAGCCACCGGATGGGCGATCGGACTGATGGAGGGGTTCGGAGCGCCGGGTGCCGGTCTGGCGATCGCCCTGGAGAATCTCTTCCCCCCTCTGCCCAGTGAGGTGATCCTGCCGCTGGCCGGCTTCACCGCCAGCAGAGGCGACATGAGCCTCGTCGCCGCCCTGTGCTGGACGACCCTGGGATCGGTGATCGGAGCCCTGGCCCTCTACTGGGTCGGCGCGCTGCTCGGCCGGGACCGTACGGTGGCCATCGCGGCGAGGCTTCCCCTCGTCAAGGTGAGCGACATAGAGAAGGCGGAGGCGTGGTTCGCCCGGCACGGCACGAAGACGGTGTTCTTCGGACGCATGATCCCGCTGTTCCGCAGTCTCATCTCGGTTCCCGCGGGGGTCGAGCGCATGCCGCTGGGCACCTTCCTCGGCCTCACTCTCTCCGGGAGCCTCATCTGGAACACGATCTTCGTGATGGCGGGATACCTGCTCGGCGAGAGCTGGCCTCTGGTGGAGCAGTACGTGGGTGTCCTGTCCAAGGTCGTCGTCGTGGCGGTGGTCGTGGCGGTCGTCTGCTTCGTCGCCGTACGGCTCCGCGAGCGGCCCCGGGCGGGCAGGCACGCCCGGTGACCCACACCGGGGACAGCGTGCGCGGGACGACCACCGGGCACCGGATCGTCCATGTCTGAGCAACCGGAACGCGTGATCACGCGGGTGACACGGGCGGGGCGGGTGCTGGCGGCGCTCGTCCTGGGGACGCTGACCGCCGCGGTCGAGATGGTGTTCCTCCTCGTGGCCGGTCCCGTCCTGCTCGTGTCGCTCGTCCATCGGCGGCGGGGCCCCGCGCCCGCGCGGTTCGTGCTCCTCGCCGCCGGCGGGCTGGCCGAACTGGAGGTCCGCCGCCTCGGCCTGTTCGGCGGCCCGGTCGTCTCCGAACGCCGAGGCAGCCGGGTGATCGCCTACCTCGCCGTCCGATGGCTCGTCGGCGTGCTGGGCGGGCTGGTGCTGTTCCTGCTCGGCCTCGGCGCCGCCACCGCGGTGACGCTCGTGGTGGGCTGGTCGCGGGGACAGAACCCGGACGGCATCCCGCCCACCCCCTGGATCGTGGCCTACCTCGCCATCGCCGGGGCGGTCATGCTCTTCCTCGACATCATGGGCATCGTCGGGGTCGCGGCCCTGGAAGTGGGGATCGCGCGGCGCTTCCTCGGCCCGAGCTCCACGGAGGCGCTGGAGCGGCGCGTCGCCGAACTGGCCGAGAGCCGGGCCGGCATCGTCGCCGTGGTCGACCAGGAGCGGCGCAGGATCGAACGGGATCTCCACGACGGCGTCCAGCAGCGACTCGTCGCCCTCGCCCTCCTGATCGGCCGGGCCCGCCGGGGCCGTTCGCAGGAGAACCTGGACGACCTCCTCCGCCAGGCCCAGCAGGAGGCGCAGGAGGCCCTGAGCGAGCTGCGCGAGGTGGCCTGGCGGATCTACCCGACCGGACTCGACTCGCTCGGCCTGCACGACGCGCTGTCGGCAGTCGCGGGACGTGCGGGCGTCCCGGTCACCGTCCGGTACGGTCTGGCCCGGCGGCCCGCGGGCATGGTCGAGACCGCCGCCTACTTCGTCGTACGGGAGGCCGTGACCAACGCGGCCAAGCATTCGGGAGCGGGGGAGGTCGTCGTCGAGATCGAGGAGGAGGGCGAGATGATCGTCGTGCGGGTGCGGGACGACGGGTCAGGCGGCGCCGACCCGTCCGGCGGCGGACTGTCCGGGCTGGCCCGCAGGGTCGCCGCGCTCGACGGGCGCCTCACCGTGGACAGCCCCCCGAGCGGCCCGACGACCATCACCGCGGAGTTCCCATGCGGTTGATCCTGGCCGAGGACTCGACGTTGCTCCGCGAAGGGCTGGTCCGGCTGCTCGAGGAGGAGGGCCACGAGGTCGTCGCCGCGGTGGGCGACGGCCAGGCACTGCTCGACGCCGTCGGCACGCACACCCCGGACCTGGTGGTCGTGGACGTCCGCATGCCGCCGACGCACACCGACGAGGGGCTGCGGGCCGCGCTGGAGATCCGGCGGCGCCTGCCGGGCGTCGCCGTGCTGGTGCTCTCCCAGTACGTGGAGAAGCGCTACGCCACGGAGCTGATCACCGCGGACAACGCGGGCGTGGGATACCTGCTGAAGGACCGGGTCGCCCAGATCGGCGAGTTCATGGACGCGCTGGAACGGGTCGGGGCGGGAGGCGCGGCCTTCGATCCGGAGGTGGTGCGGCAGCTCCTGGCCAGGACGACCCACACCGACCCACTGAGCCACCTGACGCCGCGGGAGAGGGAGGTGCTCGACGCGATGGCACAGGGCTACACGAACGCGTCCATCGCCGAACTCCTCCACGTCTCCCAGAGCGCCGTGGAAAAGCACATCAGCGCGATCTTCGACAAGCTCGACCTGTCGCACATCTCGGGGTACAGCCTGCGCGTGCTCGCCGTCCTGCGCTATCTCGGCAGCTGACGGCCGGCCTCCTGCCTCCGCCCGGCGGGGGCGGTGCACCCGAGCTCGGGCGGAGGCAGAGGCCGCGGGTCAGCGCGGTGCGCCACCCAGCGGAGGCAGGGGCCGCGGGTCAGTGCGGCGCGTTGCCTGCCACCTCGGGCGCGGGCGGCTCGGCCTCGACGGCGGGGGTCCCGCCTTCGGCGGCGGGGGTCCCGCTGCCCTCTCGGTCGTCCCGCCTGGACTTGTGGAGGCTGGCCAGCGTGGTCACGGCGAGCACCGACACGATGACGCCGAGGGAGACCCAGTTGTTGATCTCGGGCACCCAGGTGACGTGCTCGCCGCCGTTGATGAACGGCAACTCGTTCTCGTGCAGGGCGTGCAGCACCAGCTTCGCGCCGATGAAGCCGAGGATGACCGCCAGGCCGTGGGACAGGTAGACCAGCTTCTCCACGAGCCCGCCGAGCAGGAAGTAGAGCTGCCTGAGCCCCATCAGGGCGAACGCGTTGGCGGCGAAGACCAGGAAGGCGTCCTGGGTGATGCCGAAGATGGCCGGGATGGAGTCGACGGCGAAGACGAGGTCCGCCCCGCCGATGGCGACGATGACGATGAACATCGGGGTCGCCCAGCGGCGGCCGTCCCGCTTGATCGTCAGGTGTGACCCGTGGTAGTCGTCCGTCACCGGGAACAGCTTGCGCACCAGCCGGACGAGGCCCCCGTTGGGGTCGTACTCCTCGGACTCCTGCTTGTCGGTGGCGAACTTCCAGGCGGTGTAGATGAGGATCCCGCCGAAGATCCAGAAGATCCAGCTGAAGTTCTGGACGGCCTGGGCGCCCACGGCGATGAACACGCCGCGCATGACGAGCGCCATCATGATCCCGATGAGCAGCACCCGGTGCTGGTGGATCGCGGGCACCGCGAAGTTCGCCATGATGATCATGAAGATGAAGAGGTTGTCGACGCTCAGCGAATACTCGGTGATGTATCCGGTGGCGAACGCGGCCGCCTGGTCGCTGCCTCCGAAGATCCAGACACCGACGCCGAACGCCACGGCGCAGCCGATGTAGAACACGACCCACTTCGCCGCTTCACGCACGGTGATCTTGTGGGGTTTCCGGTCCACCACGACGAGGTCGAGCAGGATCAGGGCGAGCAGACCGGCGAGGGCGGCGGCCCAGACCCAAGCGGGCACGGACATAGGTGGTGGCATGCGTGATCCTCCGACTGGGCGTTTGGTACGTCTGTCGGAGGTCTTCTCCGCTCGCCTCATGCGAGCCGACCGCGCCGGGACGTGACAGTCCGTGATGACGACGGGCCGCGAAGGAGTACTCCCCTCCAATGTCTCGCGCCTATTTTCTCCGTAACACGCGGCGCAGGTCAAGGCAGGCGGACACGGTGTGCCCGTCGCCGACCACGGTGCGTGGCCGAAAGTGCCGGTCAGAGCGGTCGGAAGGCCCCGGTCGGAGCCGCGGGAACGCGCCGGTCCGAGCGGCCGGTCCCCCGGTCACGAGCGGCCGGTCCCCCGGTCCGAGCGGTCGGAACGCGCCGGTCCGGGGGACCGGCGCGTCAGCGGCCGGCGGCGGACATGACGACGTCGACGAGCCGCTCGGCCGCGTCCGGGCGGCCGTGTTCCCGCGCCCGCGCCGCCATCGCGGCCCGCATACGGGGGTCGGCGAGCAGCGGGGCGACCGCCTCCTGCAGGCGGGCGGGGGACACCTCGCCGAGCAGGGCGATCGCGGCCCCGGACTCGTGCAGGTGCCGCGCGTTGTGCGCCTGCTCCCCGCCGGCCGAGCTCGCCAGCGGCACGAGCACCGAGGCCTTGCCCAGCGCGGTCAGTTCGGCGATCGTGCCCGCCCCGGACCTGGAGACGACCACGTCGGCCAGGGCCAGGACGTCGGGCAGTTCGGGGCCGATGTAGTCGGTGAGGTGGTAGCGGGCCGCCAACGCGGGCGGGAGCCCGGCGACGCGGCTCCGGAGATCCAGAAGGTTCGCCGGGCCGCACTGGTGGATCACGTTGGCATGGGCGAGCAGCCACGGCAGCACGGCCAGGATCAGCCCGTTGATCTGCTGCGACCCCTGCGCGCCGCCGGTGACGTACACGGTGGGCCGGGCGTGGTCGAAGGCGAAGCCGTGCGGGCGCAGGACGTCGATGGCCTTGCCCGGATGGCCGGTCAGCACCTCGGGACGCACCGGGTTGCCGGTGACGACGGCGGCCGGCCGGGCCGAGTCGGGCAGCAGCGGCAGAGTCGAGTCGGACGACACCGCGACGCGGGTCGCGGCACGGGCGAGCATCCTGTTCGCCAGACCCAGCCGGACCGTCTGCTCGTGGACGACGAGGGGCCGGCGGCACATCTTCGCGGCGAGCCCCACGGGGACGGCGACGTAGCCGCCGGTGGCCAGGACGACGTCCGGGCCGAAGTCGGAGACGATCGACCGCGCCTGCGCGACGCCCAGCGGGACGCGGCCCATGTCCTTGACGTTGGCGGGCGAGACCAGCTTCAGCGGGTTGCGGGAACGGCGCACCTTCCCGGTCGCGACCTCCGCGAACGGAATGCCTTCACCCGCCGCGACGCGGGCCTCGAGACCGTTGGCCGTGCCGACCCACAGCACCTGCAACGTGCCGCCCCTGGCGGCGAGCCGGGCATGCAGGGTGCGTATCGCGGTGAGGGCGGGGTAGGTGTGGCCGCCCGTCCCGCCTCCGGTGACGATCAGGCGGAAGGGCCGCTCCGGGCTGTTCATGAGGCTCCGACTCTGGAGACGCGATGGACGCAGCAAAGGATACGGGCGACGCAGTGCCGCCGTGTCCGGGTCGTCGCCGCAGGCGGCCGCCGAGCCGGTCCTCCTGTTCCCGTGCGGAGGAGCCTGCCGGCCGGGGCCGGCAGGCTCACACGCGGTTTCTCAGGAGGGGTCGCGGCGCAGGCGCAGGGTCAGCACCTGGAACGGCCGCAGCCTGAGCGGGATGCCGCCGTCGGCGTCCACGGTGACCTGCTCGCCGGCCAGCGGCCGCTCCAGCAGGTCGTCCACCTCCACCGCCGAGACGGGGAAGGCCGGGAGGAGCCGGGTGACGCCCCTGCCGCCGAGCGACTCGTAGACCCGGACGATCACGTCGCCCGAGCGGTCGTCCGCCAGCTTTACCGCCTCGATCCGTACGGCACGGCCTTCGGCGGTCACCAGCGGCACGGGGGTCTCGCCCGCTCCGCCCGCGGTCACGCGGAGCGGCATGTTGAGGGCGTAGCCCGCCGCCACCGCGTCGGCGACGGCCGCTCCCGGGACCAGCGCGTAGTTCAGGCGGTGCCTGCCCTGGTCGGCCTCGGGGTCGGGGACGCGGGGCGCCCTGACCAGGCTGAGCCGCGCGGTCGTGGTCGTCCCTCCGTCCGGCCGGGTGGTGCGGCCCACGTCGTGGCCGTAGGTGGAGTCGTTGACGACGGCCACGCCGTACCCGGGCTCGGACAGGTGGATCCACCGGTGGTTGGAGACCTCGAACCGGGCCACGTCCCAGCTGGTGTTGGTGTGGGTGGGACGGAAGATGTGGCCGTACTGGATCTCGGCGGCCGAGCGGTCGGCGTGCACGTCCAGCGGGAAGGCCGCCTTGAGGATCTTCTCGCGCTCGTGCCAGTCGATCTCGGTCTCGATCTCGATCCGCGCACTGCCCGCCTTCACCCGCACCGTCTGGACGATGCGGGAGGCGCCGAAGGAGCGCTCGATCCTGACGGCGGCGAGAAGCGGCCCGCTCTCGGCGACGGTGATCGAGTCGACCTCGGTGAGGTCGGTGTGCCGCCGCCGGTAGTGGCGGTCGATGTCCCAGGCGTCCCAGTGGTTCGGGAAGTCGGTGTGGAGCTGCAGCAGGTTGCCCCGGGAACCCGGAGCCAGGACCTCGCGGCCCGCCACCAGGTCCCTGACCGAACTGAACAGTCCCGCCTCGTCGATCTCCACCCGGACCACGCCGTTGTCGATGGTCGTCCCCGTCACGGTGACGGGGGCTGCCGGCGTCGCCGGGGCGCCGAGACGCACCGCGCCCGAACCCGGCACCTCGGCGAAGACGGCGGCGGAACCGTCGGAGAGGACCTGGCCGGCCTCGGCGCCGAGCTCCGCGGGGACCGTCACGACCTCGGCGCGCGCCTCGGGGCTAGTGTTCAGCACCCAGGCGGACCGACCGGCCCCGGCCAGAGCCCCGGCCGCCGCCGTGGTGATCGCCTCGAGGTCGGCGCGGACCTGGGCATAGGTCGCCTCGGCCTCGCGGTGCACCCACGCGATCGAGCTGCCGGGCAGGATGTCGTGGAACTGGTGCAGCAACACGATCTTCCAGAGCCGGTCGAGCTCCTCGTGCGGGTAGTCGAATCCGGCGTGCACCGCGGCCGTCGCCGACCACAGCTCCGCCTCGCGCAGCAGGTGCTCGCTGCGCCGGTTGCCCGCCTTGGTCCTCGCCTGGCTGGTGTAGGTGGCGCGGTGCAGCTCCAGGTAGAGCTCACCGGACCAGACGGCCGCGTCGGGCTGCTCGGCGCGTGCGGCGGCGAAGAACTCGTTGGGGTCCTCGATCACGACCCGCGGGGAGCCCTCGAGGTCGCGCAGGCGCCGGGCCTTCTCCAGCATCTCGCGGGTGGGGCCGCCACCGCCGTCCCCGTGGCCGAAGGGCAGCAGCGAGCGCACGCCCGCGCCCTTCTCCGCGTAGTTCCGCACGGCATGCGCGAGTTCCTCGCCCTTGAACGTGCCGTTGTAGGTGTCCGCGGGCGGGAAGTGCGTGAAGATGCGGGTGCCGTCGATGCCCTCCCACCAGAACGTGTGGTGGGGGAACTTGTTGGTCTGGTTCCAGGAGATCTTCTGGGTGAGGAACCAGTCGTTCCCGGCGAGGCGGGCGAGCTGCGGGTACGCGGCGGTGTAACCGAAGGAGTCGGGCAGCCAGACGCCGCGGGTCTCCACTCCGAACTCGTCCATGAAGAAACGTTTGCCGTGGACGAGCTGCCGGGCCAGGGCCTCGCCGCCGGGCAGGTTGCCGTCGGCCTCCACCCACATGCCGCCGACGGGCACCCACTGGCCGGCCTTGATCGCCTCGCGCATGCGCTCGAAGACCTCCGGGTACCGCTCCTTGGCCCACGCGTACTGCTGGGCCTGCGGGCCGGAGAAGACGAACTCGGGGTAGTCCTTGGCCAGCGCCGTGACGTTGGAGAAGGTCCGGGAGGTCTTGCGCTTGGTCTCCCTGATCGGCCACAACCACGCGCTGTCGATGTGCGCGTGCCCGGTCGCGGAGACGGTGTGGGCGCTCGCGTGCGCGGGTGAGGCCAGCACGTCGACGAGGAGCGCCCGGGCCTGCTCCGCCGTACCCGAGACGTCCTGGATGTCGATGACGTCCATGCAGCGCTCGAGCGCGCGCAGGATCTGGTGCCTGCGCGGGCTGTCGACGGGCAGTTCCGCCATGAGCTCCTTGAGCACCTCGATGTCCAGCCGCAGGTGCCAGACGTTCTCGTCGAGGACGGCCAGGTCGGCAAAGGCGAAGCGGTAGAGCGGCTTGTCCCCGGCCGTGGTCTTGTCGCCCAGGGGAGTGGGGAGGAAGTCGCCGGCCAGGATGTCGGGGTTGGCCGCCATCTCCAGCAGGAGCCCGACCTGCTCGCCGCCCTGGCTGGGGGCGGCGACCGGGACGTACTGGTTCTGCGGTTCGATCCCCTTGACGGGCCGTCCCTCGAGGTCGTAGACGAGAGCCTCGGCCTGGCCGCCCGGCCAGTCGCCGATGAAGCCCAGGTCGAAGACGGCCTCGACCCGCCGGCCGGCCCATTCGGCCGGCACGGTGCCGGTCGCGCGCAGCCAGGTGGTGGACCACGGGCGGCCCCAGGCGGTGCCCGCCTCGAACGGCTCATAATCCGCGGCCAGCGCCTCCGCCACGGGCACGGGCTCGTCGGGGACGTGCCACGCCGCCAGTGTCAGCGGAACGCGCTCGGCGTGGACCGCGGGGGCGATGCGCTGGCGCAGCACCCGGTCGATCCGCGCCTCGACGAGCTCGCGGTCATCGTGCATCGGTGTTCAGTTCCTTCCGCGAAGGTAGCCGAGCTGAGGGAGCTCCTGTTCGTAACGTTCCAGGAGCCGCCCGGCAAGTTTGACGGAGTCGACGAGCGGGTGAACGGCCAGGGCGCGCACAGCGGACTGGCGGGAGCCGGTGGTGGCCGCCTCGATGACCGCGCGCTCGACCGCCTTGACGCTACTGACCAGGCCCTGGGCGTGGTCGGGGAGCGGGTCGACGGCCACCGGCCTGGCTCCGTTGGCGTCCACGAGGCAGGGCACCTCGACCACGGCGTCGCCGTCCAGGGCGCCGAGGGAGCCGCGGTTGCGGACGTTGAGGATGAGCGTCGTGCGCTCGTCGAGCGCGATCGCCCGCATGAGCGCGAGGGCGACCTGCTCGTAACCGCCGGACTCCAGGTCGCAGGACTCGCGTTCCCCGGCGCCGACGGCCTCGCGGTTCTCGGCCATGTACGTGGTCTCGCGCTCCAGCCGCGTGGTCTCCCACAGGCCCAGCGCGGAGCCGGTCGTCTCGCTGTAGAAACGCCGCTGCTGGTCGATGAGCAGCGCGCCGCGCGTCTGCCTGGCCGCTCGCGCCGCCGTCACGGCCTCGCGGTTGAAGTAGTAGTAGTGCAGGTACTCGTTGGGGATGGCGCCGATCGTGCGCAGCCACTCGGCGCCGAAAAGCTTGCCCTCCTCGAAGGAGGTCAGGGCGTCGTCGTCCTGGAGCAGGCCGGGGAGCAGGTCGCGGCCCTCGACGCGTACGGCGCGCAGCCAGCCCAGGTGGTTGAGGCCCGCGTAGTCGAGCCAGACGGCGGCCGGGTCCACCCCGAGCGCGGACGCGACGCGGCGGCCCAGGCCGACCGGCGAGTCGCAGATGCCGATGACGCGGTCGCCCAGGTGACGGGACATCGCCTCGGTTACCGTGCCGGCCGGGTTGGTGAAGTTGATGACCCAGGCGTCGGGGGCGACCGCGGCGACCCTGCGGGCGATGTGGTCGGTCACGGGGAGCGTGCGCAGGCCGTAGACGATGCCGCCGGCCCCCACCGTCTCCTGGCCGAGCACGCCCTCCTCCAGAGCGATCCGCTCGTCCACGGCACGGCCCTCGAGCCCGCCGACGCGGATCGCGGAGAAGACGAAGTCGGCTCCGGTCAGGGCCTCGTCGAGGTCGGTGGTGACGTGCACCTCCGGGGCGTCGGCGACGCCCTCCGCCTGCTCGGCGAGCACCCTGCCTATCGTCGCGATCCTGGAGGCGTCCAGGTCGTACAGGGTCACATGGGTGACCCTGCCCTTCCCCCTGTCCGCCAGGAGCGCCCGGTAGACGAGCGGGACCCGGAAGCCCCCGCCACCGAGAATGGTCAGCCTCATACCTCGATCACCTCTACCCCCGCTTCGCGCAACGCGGCGCCGGTCACCGGCTCCACGGGCGCGTTCGTCACCACGATGTCCAGATCACCTGGCTCACAGACCTTGGCCATGCCCGTACCGGGGAACTTGCCGACGTCGGCGACCAGGACCACCTGGTCACTCGCGGCGATCATGGCCCTTTTGACCGGGACCTCCACCACGGTGGTGTCCATGACGTGCCCACCGGGACGGACCCCGCTGGTGCCCAGGATCAGCCGATCGGCGTGGACCTGCCGCAGGTTGTCCTCGGTCAGGAAGCCGACCAGCGACCGATAGTCCCGCCGCAGCATCCCGCCCAGAAGCATGACCTGGACGTCCTCCTCGTCGTGGAGCTCGTCCAGTACGGCGAGGCTGCTCGTGATGACCGTCAGCGAGCGGCCCTTGAGCTGCCGGGCCACCCGGTGCGCGGTCGTGCCTATGTCGAGCAGCACGGTCTCGCCGTCCTTGACGAGCTCCGCGCAGCGCCGTGCGATCGCGTCCTTCTCCGCCGACCTGACCTCCGCGACGTCCACGAACGGGTCGTCCCTGTCGTCGATCGGCATCGCGCCGCCGTGCACCCGCCTGAGCAGCCCCTCCTCGCCGAGCTGCACGAGGTCGCGCCGGATGGTCGCGTGACTCGCGTCCAGCCGTTCCGCGAGCAGCTCGACCGTGGCCGGGCCATCGGATCGGAGGATGCGCAATATCAACTCGTGCCGTCGGTCCCTGAGCATGTCAGCGACCTTAGCGTGCAAAGTCGCTCACATCCATAGGTCAATCTGAGCAATTTCAGTCAGACTCTTGCTAAAGGAGTGCTCATGGGTGCACGATCCTGCGTACTCGGTTGGCTCGATCCAGCCCAAATCAGTTCATTATTCTCACAAGGTGGGTAATGCCGCATGACCGCAGACGTGGACGTGTTCCTGTCTGGGCTGCTCTTCTACGACCTGGTGTTCACCGGTCTTGAAGGTGCGCCCAAGCTGGGCACCGAGACGTGGACCACGGGCATGGCGTCGGGGCCCGGCGGCATCGCCAACTTCGCCGTCACGCTCGGACGGCTCGGGTTGCGCACGTCCCTGGCGGCCGCGTTCGGAGACGACTCCTACGGCCGCTACTGCTGGGACACCCTCGAGTCCGAGGGCGTCGACCTGTCGCCGTCGCGCCGCCTGACCGGCTGGAGCACACCGGTGACCGTCTCGCTGGCCTACGAGGGGGACCGGGCGCTGGTCACCCATGGCGCGGAACCTCCGGCAGGCCCCGACGGGCAGTTGGGCGAGCCGCCCGCGGCACGCGCGTCGATCGTCCATCTCGGCACGGGACCCGCCCGCGGAAGCGGCCTGATCTTCGCCGACCTGGGCTGGGACCCCTCGCAGGAGTGGTCGCCGGAGATGCTGGATCAGCTCGCCGGATGCCACGCCTTCATGCCCAACGCGTACGAGGCGATGAGCTACACCCGGACCGACACGCCCGAGGCCGCGCTGGCGAAGCTGGCCGACCTGGTTCCGCTGGCGGTCGTCACCTGCGGAGTCGACGGCGTGATGGCCGTCGACGCCACCACAGGGGAGTCCGCCCGGGTCCCGGGCCTCACCGTGGCCGCGATCGATCCGACCGGCGCCGGCGACGTGTTCGGTGCGAGCCTCGTCGCCGCGACGCTCGCCGGCTGGCCGCTCGCCGACCGCCTGCGGTTCGCCAACCTGTCCGCCGCGCTGTCCGTGCAGGGCATCGGCGGATCGCTGGCGGCTCCCGGCTGGTCCGGAATCGCTCGCTGGTGGCACGACGTCACCGATCCGGAGCTGCGTCGTGCGTACACATTTCTTTCCGATGTCATCCCTGATGAAAGGCCCTGATATGGAACTCTCCCGGAGAAGGCTTCTTCAGGTCGCGCTTCTTTCCGCCGGTTCGGCCGCGCTGGCCGCGTGCGGTTCCGGCTCCGGTTCGGGGTCGGACGCCAAGGAATTGACGCTCTGGTACTGGGGCGGCGGTCTCAGCGACAAGGTCGTCGCGGACGCGGTGAAGCACTTCACGCAGACGACGTTGAAGCCCTCGGTCATCGGCGGCGACTTCAAGCAGAAGCTGGTGACCACGCTGACCGGCCGCCGGTTCGTGCCGGACATCACCGGCGTCAAGGGCGAGGACATCGCGTCCCTGCTGGTCCAGGCCGACCGGTTCATCGACCTCAACACGCTGGGCGCGGACAAGCTCGCGTCCCAGTTCGTCGACTGGAAGTGGAAGCAGGGCTCGACCAAGGACGGCAAGCTCATCGGCTTCCCGATCGACATCGGCCCCACCGCGATGTACTACCGCCCGGCCGACTTCGAGAAGGCGGGCCTGCCCTCGAAGCCCGAGGACGTGGCCGCGGCCATGTCCACCTGGGACGACTACTACGCGGCCGGCGTGACGATGAAGCAGGCGAACACCGGCGCCAGCATGGTCATGGACATCCCCACGATCTTCCAGATGGTCATCGGCCAGGGGACCAAGCGCTTCATCGACGAGAACGGCAAGTTCATCGGCGACCAGGATCACGTCCGCAACGCCTGGGACGTGGCGATCAAGCCCATCCAGCTCGGCATCGCCGCCCCGCAGGCCGGCGAGTCCGACCAGTTCACGGCAGCCAGCAGGGGCAAGTCGCCGTCCCTGTTCGGTGCCGCGTGGCGCGGGCAGGACCTCAAGAACGCCCTCCCCGACGACACGGGCAACTGGCGGGTGGCGGCCATGCCCGGCGGCCCCTCCAACTACGGCGGTTCGTTCCTGGCCCTGCCCAAGGAGTGCCGCAACCCCCAGCTGGCCTTCCAGATCGTCACGTGGCTCCTCAGCCCGGAGAACCAGGCCCGCGGCTTCACCGACGCGGCGCTCTTCCCCTCCAGCCCGGCCGCCTACACGCTGCCCGCGCTGACCGCTCCCGACCCGTACTTCGGCGGGCAGAAGACCGTCGAGGTCTTCGGAGAGGCCGCGCAGAAGATTCCGGTCAGCTACGAGGCGCCGGCCGACGCCGCGGTGTCCGCGCCGTACTTCGACGAGGTGCTCAGCGTCTGGGCCAAGGGCAAGAACCCCGACACCGCCTGGGCCGACGCGGTGAGCAAGGCCAAGGAGATCGCCGAGCGTCAGGGTGTGAACTGACGTGACGGACACCCGCACGACGCCTCCCCGCGAGGCTCCCCCCGGGCCGCGCCCCGCGGCGGGGCGCCGGCGGGGGGCGCTGAGGACCTACTGGCCGCACTACCTGGCCATCTCGCCGTTCTACCTGCTGTTCCTTGTGTTCGGCCTGGTGCCGGTGCTCTTCTCGCTGTACCTCGCGTTCCAGCACTGGGACGGCATCGGCGACATGCAGTTCGTGGGACTGCGCAACTTCCAGTTCCTCATGAAGGACTCCACGTTCTGGCTGTCGCTCTACAACACCTTCGTGATCTGGATCATGTCCACGGTCCCGATGTTGTTCCTGGCACTGGTGGTCGCGGTCCTGCTCAACTCCAGCGTCCGCTTCACCTCGTTCTATCGGATCGCGTACTTCATCCCGAACGTCACCTCGCTCGTGGCCATCGCCATCGTCTTCGGCGCGGTCTTCAGCACCAACCAGGGCCTGATCAACGCGATCCTGGGCTGGCTGCACATCGGCGCGGTGCCGTGGCTGAGCAACGAGTGGACGATCAAGGTCGTCATCGCCTCCCTCATCACCTGGCAGTGGACGGGCTACAACGCGATCCTCTACCTGGCCGGCCTGCAGGCGATCCCGACGGAGATGTACGAGGCCGCCAAGATCGACGGAGCGGGGCCGGTCCAGACGTTCTTCCGGATCACGATCCCGCAGCTGCGGCCGATCATCCTGTTCACCGTCGTCGTCTCGACGATCAACGGGATGCAGACCTTCACCGAGCCGCAGGTCCTGTTCGGCGGCAACGCCTCCATCAACCCCAACTCGGGCGGGCCGGGCCAGGCGGGCCTCACCGCGATCCTGTACTTCTACCGCGAGGCCTTCAGCAACAACGACTACGGATACGGCGCCGCCATCGCCTGGGCCGTCTTCGTGGTGATCCTGCTGTTCACGGCCATCAACTGGCGCCTCGTGCAGCGCCGCGAGAAGGGGTCGGCGTAGTGACCGCGACACGGCTGAAGAAGCTCGCCCTGCACCTGGCGATGCTCGTGGGCGTCCTCATCTCCCTGTTCCCGTTCTACTGGACCGCCGTCATGGCGACCAACACGACGCGGGACATGTACCGGACGCCGCCGAAGCTCGTCTTCGGGCCCGAACTGTTCTCCAACATCGCCCGGGTCTTCGAGAACATCGACTTCATGGGCTCGCTGCTCAACACGGTCATCGTGGCGTGCTGCACGACCGTGCTGGTCCTGTTCTTCGACTCGCTCGCGGCCTTCACCTTCGCGAAGTACCAGTTCCCCGGGAGCCGGGCACTGTTCGGCGTCCTGCTGCTCACGTTCATGCTCCCGGCGCAACTGTCGCTCATCCCGCAGTTCGTCGTCATGGTGAACATCGGCTGGGTGGGCACCATCAAGGCGCTCATCATCCCGGCCTCGGCCAACGCCTTCGGCATCTTCTGGATGCGCCAGTACATCAAGGGCGCTGTGCCGGACGAGCTGATCGCCGCCGCGCGGCTCGACGGCGCCGGGTTCTTCCGGCAGTACTGGAACGTCGCGCTACCGGTGATCCGCCCCGGCCTGGCGTTTCTGGGCATCTTCACCTTCATCGGCGCATGGAACGACTACGCGTGGCCGCTGATCGTCTTGACCGACCCGTCCAACGTGACCCTCCAGGTGGCGTTGTCGCAGCTCAACACGTCGCACAACACGGACTTCAGCATGGTCATGGCCGGTGCGCTCCTCGCCATCGCGCCGCTCGTCGTGGTGTTCGCCGTGTTCGCCCGCAGCTTCGTCGCCGACGCCATGAAGGGGGCGCTGCGTGGCTGACACACCCGCCTGGTCCTCCCCGGAGATCAGCGGATGGCGCCGCCTGCCCGCGCACGCCGTACCCCGCCGGGGGATCGCGCTGGACGGCCGGTGGCGCTTCCAGCTCCTGCCGCATCCGGACGCGGACCTGTCCGCCCGGTGGACGGAGATCGAGGTCCCCGGCTGCTGGACGATGCAGGACTTCGACGACATTCACGGTGTGGGAGACCTGCCGCAGTACACCAACTTCGACATGCCCTGGCCGGACCTTCCGCCGCGCCCCCCGTCGGCCAACCCGACGGGCGTCTACGAGCGGGAGGTCGACGTGCCCGCGGAATGGGCGGGCCGTCGCGTCGTCCTGCACGTCGGCGCGGCGGAGAGCGTCCTGATCGCCAGGGTGAACGGGATCGACGTCGGCATGGGGAAGGACTCTCACCTCGCTGGGGAGTTCGACGTGACCGGCGCCGTGCGGCCCGGCGAGTCCAACACCATCGGGCTCACGGTGGTCAAGTGGTCCGACGCCACCTTCGTCGAGGACCAGGACCAGTGGTGGCACGGCGGCGTGACCCGCCCCGTGCACCTCTACGCCACCGACCCGCTGCACCTCGACGACGTCCACATCAGGGCGGGCCTCGCCGACGGAGGGGCCGGCGACCTGGCGGTGGAGGTCAGGGTCAGATCGGCTGACGGCCTGCTGCCGGAAGGCTGGCGCGTGTCCGCCTGGCTGGACGGCCCCGAGGCCGAGGTCGAACTGCCGGTCGACGAGGAGTTCGCGGCGCTGCTCGCCGAGCGGGAGCAGGTCTCCCGCTGGCTGGGCCGGATCCGGCTGCGCGCGACCGTGCCCGCCGTACGGGCGTGGAGCGCGGAGACGCCGGAGCTGTACGGCCTCACCGTGCGCCTGTTCCGCCCCGACGGCACCGTCGCCGACGAGTCGCGGCACCGGGTCGGGTTCAGGACGGTCGAGATCGTGGGCACGGACCTGCTGGTCAACGGTGTCCGCGTCTACATCAGAGGGGTCAACAGGCACGACTTCCACCCGCGGACCGGCCGGGTGGTCTCGGCCGAGGACATGCGCGCCGACCTCGTGACCATCAAGAGGTTCGGCTTCAACGCCGTGCGCACCGCGCACTATCCGAACGACCCCGTCCTGCTCGACCTCGCCGACGAGCTGGGCCTCTACGTCGTGGACGAGGCCAACGTCGAGAGCCACGCCTACGCCACCGAACTCGCCGACGACCCGTCCTACCTTCCCGCGTTCCTGGAGCGGGTGTCGCGGATGGTGCGCAGGGACAAGAACCACCCCTCCGTCATCATCTGGTCGCTCGGCAACGAGAGCGACTACGGCGTCAACCACGACGCGGCGGCCGGCTGGCTGCGCGGCTACGACCCGACGCGCCCGCTGCAGTACGAGGGCGCCGTCAGGTACGACTACGAGCACGGCAAGACGGCGAGCGACATCGCCTGCCCGATGTACGCCTCCATCGACGACATCGTCGGGTACGCCCGCTCGGGCAGGCAGACCCGGCCGCTCATCCTGTGCGAGTACTCGCACGCCATGGGCAACAGCAACGGCTCGCTGTCGGACTACTGGGCGGCCATCGAGTCCACCCCCGGTCTGCAGGGCGGCTTCATCTGGGAGTTCTGGGACCACGGCCTGCTGCAGCGCGTCGCCGACGGCCGTCCCGCGGCCGACGGCGCCTACGCGGACGGGGTGACCGGGCCCGGCTACCGCTGGGCGTACGGCGGCGACTTCGGGGACCAGCCCAACGACGGCAACTTCTGCCTCGACGGAGTGGTCTTCCCCGACCGCACGCCGAAACCGGTCATGTTCGAGCACCGCGAGCTCGCCGCCCCCGTGCGGATCGAACTCGCGGAGGACGCAGGCCCGGAAGGCCGGGTACGGGTGCTGGTGCACAACCGCCAGCACTTCCGCGACCTCTCCTGGCTGACCGCCGAATGGGAGCTGACGGAGGCCGGTCGCACAGCGGGGGCTGCCGACCGGCCCCGGGCCGTACCGGCCTGGTTGCCGCCGGTCCCGCCGGGCGGTTCCGGTGAGGTCGAGGTGCCGTCCGAGCTGCTCGCCGAGATGTCGGGGCTCGGGCTCGGAGAGGTGTGGCTGACCCTGCGCGTGACCACCCGGGACGACCTGCCCTGGGCGCCCGCGGGAACCACGGTGTGCCTGCCGCAGGTACGGCTGCGCGACGAGAGCCGCGACCTGACCACCCGTGCGGGCGACCCGGCCACCGGCGCGGGCTCCGCTCCGATCGAGGTCGACGAGGAGGGACTGCTCATCCATCCCCTGCTGACGAGCCCGCCCGTGCTCAGCCTCTGGCGTGCGCCGACCGACAACGACCGCATAGGCGGGCTCGCCGCCCGCTGGGAGGAGCAGGGCCTGCACGAGCTGAAACGCGAGCTCGTCGAGGTCGTACGGCAGAGCGGCCGGGTCGTCGTCCGCGCCCGCTACACGGCGGCGGGCGGCGTGTCGATCGCGCACGAGCAGGTCCTCACGCCGGCGGCCGGCGGAGTCCTGATCGAGGAGACCGCCGTGCTGCCCGACACGCTGACCGACGTGGCCCGCGTCGGCACGGTGTGGGAGACGGCGGCCGGTTTCGACGACGTCGAGTGGTTCGGCCAGGGGCCCTGGGAGACCTATCCCGACCGGTGTGCGGGCGGCCCGATCGGCGCGTACCGTGCGAGGGTGGACCGGCTCTTCACGCCGTACGCCCGGCCGCAGGAGAGCGGCGGCAGGCACGCGGTGCGCCGGTTCGCGTTGAGCGGCGGCACGGCACGGCTGGCCGTACGTCTCGACGAGCCGCGCCAGGTGAGCGTCACCCGCCACCGGGACGGCGACCTCGCGGCGGCGCTCCACCATGACGAACTCGTCCCCCTCAGCGGATGCGTCGTGCACATCGACGCCGCCCACCGGGGCCTGGGTACGGCCTCCTGTGGGCCCGACGCCCTGGCGCCCTATCTCGTCGGTCCCGGCACCCATTCCTGGTCCTGGGTCCTGTCCTTCACGTGATGCGGAGGAGTCTCTTGGAAGTCACGACGACGCGGGTGGCGAGCGCCCCCGTGAACTTCGGGATCTACCGGCACGACACCGACCTGATCGGCGCCGGCGAGCTGCTCGCCGGAATGGCCGAGGCAGGCTACGACGGGGTCGACTCCGGCCCGATCGGTTACCTGCAGGCGGGCGACCTCGCGAAGGCGGGGCTCGGGCTGGCGGGCGGCTGGGTCGACCTGAGGTACGGCGACGCCGCCGGGTTCGACGCCGACCTCGCCGGCCTGCGCGCGGCGCTCGACGTCTTCACGAGCGTCCCCGTGGACGACCCCCGGTTCGCCCCACGGCCGACCCTGGCCTGCCCGAGCAACGTGGAGAGGTTCGCGCGGCCCGGCGGCGGGGCCCCCGGGATCCCCGACGAGGCCTGGCCGGGCTTCGCCGCCCGCGTGCAGGCCGCGGCCGACGTGTGCCGCGAGGCCGGGCTCGAGCCGACCTTCCACTACCACCTCGGCACCGACGTGGAGACTCCGGAGGACGTCGAAAGGCTCCTCGAGCTCACCGACGTCGGGATCTGCCTCGACACCGGCCACCTCTGGCTCGCGGGCGGCGACCCCGTCGCCGCGCTCAGGGCCTGGTCGGGGCGGGTCACGCAGGTCCACGTGAAGGACGCCGACCGCGCGGTCCTGGCTCGGGGCGGCGACCTGACCACGGCGGTGGCGAACGGCTGCTTCCCCGCGCTGGGACAGGGCGAGGTGGACATCGCGGGTTTCGCCGACGTGCTCCGCGAGGTCGGCTACCAGGGCTGGATCGTGATCGAGCAGGACGCGCCCGCGACCGGCCAGGATCTCGGCGCGATCCTCGCCGACCAGCGGGCCAACCGGGAGTTCTTGAGGAGCGTGGGCCTGTGAGGCTCAAGGTTGCGGTGGCCGGGCTCGGCGTCATCGCGCAGACGGTGCACCTGCCCCTGCTGGAGCGGCGCGGCGACCTGTTCGAGGTGGTCGCCCTGTGCGACCTGTCGGCCTCGCTGACCGCACGCCTGGCCGACCGGTACGGCGCGGCAAGGCGCTACACCGACGTGACGGAGATGCTCGACGCGGGCGGATTCGACGCCGTGCTGGTGCTGACGTCGGGCTCGCACGGACGGGTCGTCGTCGACGCGCTCCGCAGGGGCTACGCCGTACTGTGCGAGAAGCCTCTCGCCTACACCCGCGCCGAGGCGGCCGAGATCGCGGCGATCGAGGATCCCGATCGGCCCCGGCTGATGGTCGGATACATGAAGCAGTACGACCCCGCCGTCCAGCGGGTGGCCGGACGGCAGGTCGACCTGCGCGCCGTCCAGGTGACCGTCCTGCACCCGAGCGACCAGGCGCAGCTCGCGTTCGCCCGGCTCCCCGAGCCGCCCGGCGACGTGCCGGCCGAGGTGATCGACCGGCTGCGCGCGCAGGACGACGAACTGGTCCGCGCCGCCATCGGCGAGGCCACGCCCGAGGCGCGCGGGCTCTACATGACCATCCTCAACAGCATCTGCCACGACCTGTCGCTGCTGCGTCTGCTCGCGGGCGGGCCGGCGGGAGTCGACCACGTCGCGACCTGGCCGGGAGCAGGCGGGCGTTCGGTCGAGATGTCGGGGGAACTGCGTGCCGGCGGGCGTTACGCCGTCCACTGGCACTATCTCGGGGACTACCCCGCCTACCGGGAGACCGTGGCCCTGCACCACGCCACCGGCTCGTTCGAGGTGGTCTTCCCCACGCCGTACCTGCTGGGTGCGGCGACCCGGCTCACCGACGTGAGCGCCGACGGGCAGTTGGAGTTCGGCGACGTCACCCCGTCCTTCGAACGCGAACTGGTGGCCTTCCACGAGATGGTGACCGCAGGGGTGCCGCCTCTCACCGGAGTGCCGGGAGCGTTGGAGGACATCGTGACCGCCCAGCAGGCCGTGACCAGGCTGCTGGCGAACGAAGGCCTCACCCCCACCGGCGAATCCGCCACCTCCATGTGACCACCCACCCCTGCGCGTGATCATGCACAGGTTCGGAGAAAGGCGTCCCGACCTGCCCCACCCTTCAGCGTGATCATGCACCAGTTCGCGGATGCGCGGCCCGACCTGCTACGACCATGAGCGTGATCATGCACGGATTCGTGATCAGCGCCCTTGACCAGCTCGAACTCCAGTCGTGATCATGCACAAGTTCGTGCAGGGCTGCGGCGATCAGGGGAAACCTCACTCGTGATCATGCACGGCTGGCACCTGCTGTCGCCATGTGCTCTCGTCGGCTCCCGACCGTGCGTACACGCCTGCATGATCACGTATGCCGTCGGCGCAGGTCGGGGGTGTTCATCCGAACGTGTGCATGATCACGAAGCGAATCCGCGCTGGTCACGTGCGCGGATCGCGAGGTTGTGCATGATCACGGGATGGGGCCGCGCTGGTCGCGTGCGCCTTTCGCGACGTTGTGCATGATCACGCCCTGGGGCCGTGCTGGTCAGGGGCGCGATTCACGAGGCTGTGCATGATCACGCGCAGGGGTGCATGATCACGCTCATGGGCCCGCGTTGTGTGTGATCACGCGCAGGGGCGTGTGATCACGCTTGGGGGGCGGGGGCGGGGGCGTCGGCTAGGAAGGTTCTGATCAGCGCGGTGACCTCATCAAGGGCGCTTTCGAGGAGGAAGTGACCGCCCTCGAGCAGGTGGATCCGGGCATCGGGCAGATCGTCGGCGAAGGCCCGGGCTCCCGCGGGGCCGAAGATCTCATCTCCCTTCCCCCATACGGCGAGCAGGGGCGTCTGCCGCGCGCGGAGGTATTCGTGCAGGCGCGGGTAGAGCGGGGGGTTGGTCGCGTAGTCGAGGAAAAGGGCCAGCTGGACGCGGTCGTTGCCGGGACGTGAGACCAGGGCGAAGTCGTGATGCCAGGTGTCCGGGCTGACCACGGTCTCGTCCGGCACGCCGGTGAGGTACTGCCACTTGATCGCGTCGAGGGTGAGGGCCTGCCGGATGGCCGTCTCGGTTTCCTGGGTCTGCTCCCGGTGGTAGGCCCAGACGGTCTCCCAGAAGCTCGGGACGAAGCCCGCCTCGTAGCCGTTGCCGTTCTGGGTGATGATCGCCGTGATCGCGTCCGGCCGGTTCAGGGCGAGCCGCCATCCGACGGGTGCGCCGTAGTCCTGTACGTAGACGGCGTAGCGGGTGACCCCCAACTGGCTCAGCAGTCCCTCGGTAAGCCCGGCGAGCGCGTCGAAGGTGTAGTCGAACTCGTCGGCGGACGGCGCGTCGGACAGCCCGAAGCCCAGGTAGTCGGGGGCGATGACGTGGTAGCGGTCCGCCAGGGCCGGGATGAGGTCCCGGAACATGAACGAACTGGTCGGGAAGCCGTGGAGCAGCACGAGCACCGGCGCGTCCGCCGGTCCGGCCTCGCGGTAGAAGAGCCGGTGCCCCTCGACGACGGCGTAACGATGATGAACGTTCATAGCTAACCCCCTTGAGCGGTTTGTACGGTTAGAGCAAACCAAGTGAAGGTGTAACCTGTCAAATAAGGAAGAGAGGTTAGACATGTTCGTGTCGACGACGCGGGCGGACGAAGACGCGCTCGTGGACCTGCTCAACACCACGCCGCTCATCGACGGCGTCGTCCGGGACCGCCTGGGCGACGTCGCGGAGGCCCGCGCGTGGCTCCGGGAACGAGGCGGGAGCGGGTCGCCGGCCGACTGGGACGCCGCGCGGCAGGCGCGTGACGCGATTCAGGCGGTCGTACGCGGTGAGCGGCTGGCGACCGTGCTGACGCCGTTCCTCGAGGGGGTCGCCTACCGTCCGATCGTGTCGGAACACGGGGTGGAGTGGCGTCTCGACGCGCCGGTGGAGCGTGCGTCGGCGGTCAGAGCCGTGCTGTCCTGGAGCGCTCTGGAAAGGGCGAAGCCGGGACGGCTCAGGCCGTGCGCGAACGACGAGTGTCACCTGTTCCTGCTCGACCGCAGCAAGACCAACCAGGCCCGCTGGTGCTCGATGGCCGTGTGCGGGAACAGGATGAAGGCCAGGCGGCACTACCAGCGGGCACGCCAGGCGCAGGACGGCTGAGCCGGAACTCCCGGCCGGTTTCCGATCACGCCCTCGACCGTCGACCATCGAGAGGAGTCGTGATGCGCGCCATCGTCATCGAGAGGTTCGGCGGGCCGGACTGCCTCGTCTACACGGAACTGCCTGAGCCCGAGCCCCTGGCCGGTCATGTCGTCATCGAGGTCAAGGCGTTCGGCCTCAACCATGCCGAGATGCACATGCGCAGAGGGGAGTGGGCGGAGGCCGCGAGGGTCAGCGGCATCGAGTGCGTCGGGCTGGTGAAGGCCTGTCCCGGCGGGGAGTTCCCCGTCGGCGCCAAGGTCGCGGCGCTGATGGGGGGCCTCGGGCGGACCATCGACGGCAGCTACGCGGAATACACCAGGGCGCCCGCGTCGAACGTGGCGCTCATCGAGTCGGAGCTGCCCTGGGCCGAGCTCGCCGCAGTACCGGAGACCTACGCCACGGCGTGGACCTGCCTGTTCCGTAATCTGGAGATCACGCGAGGGCAGACGCTGGTCGTCCGGGGCGCGACCTCCGCCTTCGGCCAGGCCGCGCTCAACCTCGCGGTGGACGCCGGAGCGCGGGTCGTCGCCACCACGCGCGACCGGGGGCGCTTCGCCCTGCTGGAGGGGCTCGGCGCGGACCGCGCCGAGATCGAAGGCCCGGGGCTCTCCCAGCGCATCGACGAGGCCAAGAGGATCGACGCGGTGCTCGACCTCGTGGGCAACAGCACGATCCTCGACTCCCTGGCGATGTTGCGCCGGGGTGGACGCGCCTGCCTGGCCGGCTGGCTGGGAGGCCTCGATCCGATCGCCGGCTTCGACCCGCTGTCGCAGATGGCGAGCGGGGTCCATCTGACCTTCTTCGCCAGTTTCGTGTTCGGGACGCCGGGCTTCCCGCTGTCCGACGTGCCGCTGCAGGCGATCGCGGAGCAGGTGGCGGCGGGCCGGCTGAAGGCCGGGCCGTCGCGCGTGTTCGGCTTCGAGGAGATACGCGAGGCGCATCGGGTGATGGAGGCCGGCGAGGCCGTAGGCAAGATGGTCGTCGTGGTCGCCTGACCGGACGGTTCCGGAGGACGGGTTCATGTCGGACGGCCGGGTCGAGCCTGCGGGGGCGTATCGTCCGGAGGGGCGTCCGACGTGCTCGCCGCCCCGGTCCTGTACGCGGCGGCGCTTCCGGCTCGCCGCGCGATCGCCACGCCGGCCGAGGGGAGCAGGCTTGGACAGCTTCGGCGACGCCCTCATCGGCGACTGGCATCGCGCCGTCTACGCCGCCGTGAAGGCGGTCGCCTTGTTCGTCACCGCGGCCGTGGCGTTCCGGCTCACTGAACGCAGGACCATGGCGGAGTTCGCCCCGTTCGACTGGGTCGCGGCCGTCGCGGTCGGCGCCCTGGTGGGGCGGACCGCCACCGCGACCGACGCCGCGTGGCTGACCGGCGCCGCCGCGCTGGTGGCCCTGCTCGCGGTCCACGCGGCCGTCACCAGGCTGCGCCTCCTGCCGGTGATCAGCCGCCTGGTCGACCCGCCGTTGCGCGTCCTCATCCACGACGGTCAGGTGAACAGGCGCAACCTGCGCCGGTGCGGGCTCACCGAGGCCGACCTCGACGCCGTCCTGCGTCAGCACGGGCACGCCGGTCCTTCGGGTGTCCACCTGGCGATCTTCGAGGCCAAGGGCGCCGTCTCCGTCCTGCCGCACCCGGACGCGCCGTCGCCGCCAGGCGGCGCCCTCCCACGTTAACGATCACCACATGTCCGGATTTTGATACGAAGCCTCTTGATATATGGACATATGAGATGATCGCCGTGCGTTGTGGACATGGAAGGCGACGATCGAGATGACCTCTCCCATGAACGACACCCGCGCGTACGCCCGGCGACTGGCCGCGCAGTACGTCGAGCAGGGCGACCCGACGGGCTGGTTCGAGCCGCTGTACGCCGCGGCCGACCGCGGGGAGACCGTGGTGCCGTGGGCGGACCGCGAGCCCAACCCGCACCTCGTCACCTGGGCCGGGTCGCGTGGCCTGTCCGGAGCCGGCCGTACGGCCCTGGTCGTCGGATGCGGCCTCGGCGACGACGCCGAGTACCTCGCCGGGCTGGGCTTCGCGGTGACGGCGTTCGACGTGGCGCCGAGCGCGATCGAGGGGGCGCGCCGCCGCTTCCCCGGCTCTCCGGTCCGCTACGTCGCGGCCGACCTGCTGGCGACGCCGGAAGAGTGGCGGGCCGGGTTCGACCTCGTCGTCGAGATCTACACCCTGCAGGTGCTGACGGGGCGGTCCCGCGAGAACGCCATCGCCCGGGTCTCCTCGCTCGTGGCGCCGGACGGCACGCTCCTGGTGATCGCCAGGGCCAGACTCGACGACGAGCCCGCGGGGGAGATGCCGTGGCCGCTGACCCGGGACGACATCGAGTCGTTCACCGGCCACGGCCTCGAGCCCGCCGAGATCGTCGACTTCGACGACGACGAGGATCCTCCGAAGCGGCGCTGGCGGGCCGAGTTCCGCGCCGCCGGATAGCGCGCGCCGGGAGGACGCCGCCGGATAGCGCGCGCCGGGAGGACGCCGCCGGTCACGGCATCGTCCACCGCCGCCGGGCGGGACGCGGCGGCCGCGGGTCATCGCCTGCCTGGCCGTCGGGACGGGGCAGGCCGAGGCGGGCACGCAGGCCCGCCGTGCCGTACCGGTGCCGGAAGACGCCCCTGGCCTGCAGTTCCGGCACCAGCCCGCGGACGATCATGGACAGGTCGTGCGTGAGCACGCCGGGGTGCAGGCGGAAGCCGTCCAGCCCCGCCGAGCGCCAGTCCAGCATCAGGCCGACGAGGCCCGTGGGGGTGCCCGCGTAGACGAGGGCGTCCGAGGTGAACTCCACGCCGTCGAAGTCGTCCAGCCGCGCCTTCCTGCCCGCGGCCACCCCGGGATGGAGGTCGAGGAAGACCACGAGGTCCGCGAAGATCTTCAGACGGGCCCCGGTACGGCCGGCGGCCCTCTCCGCGGCGCGCACCTCGTCCACGATCATGGTGGCGTCCAGCCAGTCCCGCGGGGTCACGTGGACGACGTCGCAGCTCCGCGCGGCGAACTCGTACGGCGCGGGGCCGCGGGCCAGTGAGATCACCGGCGGCTGCCCGTCGGGGAAGCCGTCCCACGACCGCCGGACCTCGTTGACGACGCCGGACGCCTCTCCGGGGCCGCCGGAGACCCCCGGGTGCCATCCCGCGCGCCCGTTGCTGAGGCGGTCGAGCGTGGCGATCGCGTGGGCGACGTGGTCGTGCCGGCCGGCGATCGCGCCGGTGGCGGGGATCAGGCCGATCCTCGAGGACAGCGGCGCGACCTCGGTCGCGATCAGAGTCGGGTCCGGTGCGCCGCGGCCGTGGCCGGAACCGCGTGACCAGCCGGATCCGTCCCGCGAGGACTCGGCTGACCACCCGGGTCCGGCCTCGGGCCCGCCGAAGGTGACGTAGTCGAGCAGGCCCTGCTCGGCCTCCTTCACCAGGCGGACCCAGTATCCGGCGCTGAACGGCACGTCCGGCCGCAGGCCCGGTGCGCGCCACGCGGCCGGATGTCCGCCGGCGCCGTCCAGTGCCGCGGCGAGATGCAGGTTCATGCTCTCTCCTGGGACGGGTGGCGTGACCGAGATCGCGGTGAATCCGCCTGCGGTAACGAGAACGCCGGCCGTCGGCAGGAGGCGATACGAATGCCTACTTTTATAGCAGGAAATACATGCTTTTGGTGATCTTGTCAGGCCGCGCTCTCCAGCGCCAGCAGCGCCCGCTTGGCGTCGGGGCCGCCGGCGTACCCTCCGGGGCTGCCGTCGGAGCGCACCACCCGGTGGCACGGCACGACGACGGGGAGCGGGTTCGTGGCACAGGCGGTGCCCACCGCGCGGACCGCGCGGGGACTGCCCGCGGCGGCGGCGACCTGGGCGTAGCTCTCGGTACGGCCGTAGCCGATGTCGCGCAGGTGCGTCAGCACCTCACGCCGGAACCCCTTCGACAGCCGCCAGTCCAGCGGGAGGTCGAAACGCGTCCGGCGTCCGGCGAAGTACTCCTCCAGTTGACGGCTCACGCCGTCCAGGCGGGCGGGCGCGGCCAGGATGCGAGGGCTGACCTCGTCGGCGAGCCGCTGCAGCACGGCGTCGTGGTCCTGGACGGCGAAGGCGACCTTCACCAGCCCCTCGACGGTCGCGGCCAGCAGGAGCGACCCGACGGGGGTGTCCAGTGTCCGGTAGGCGACGTCGAGGACCCCCTCGCGCCGCGCCTGATCGACGAGGCGTTCGTGGAGCCGGGCCATCGCGGGCGCGTCCTGGACGGGAAGCGCCGCGAACAGGCGCCCGTGCCGCGGGTCGGATGCGGTCGTCATCGAGCCACTCCGCTCTGATCGGTGAATCTGGGATAGGTGTCGCGCAGGGTCCTGATGCCGTCGGCCGCCGCCCTGCGCGCGGCATCCGTGCTCCCGCCGCACATGGCGGCGATCTCCTTGTACGGCAGGCCGGCCAGGTAGTGGTAGGCCACCGCCTGGCGCTGCCGGTCGGGCAGCGCCTTGAGCGCCCGCCACAGGTCGCCGTCCCAGTCCTCGGGGCGGCCCGCGAGGCCGGCACGCTCAGGAAGCGACTCCACGGGCGTGGGTCTGCGCGCGGCGGCGCGGGTGACGTCGACGGCCTTCCTGTGGGCGATCGTCACCAGCCACGCCTCGACGTTGGCGTCCGCCGGCAGGTCCGGATAGGCCTTCAGCGCCGAGACGAACGTCTCGGACCAGGCGTCCTCCGCGTCCTGAGGCCCGAGTACGGCCCGGCACACGCGCAGCACCACAGGCCCGTATTCGGCCACGATCTGCTCGAACGGTCGTCGCATGGTCACCTCTGGTAGACGCGCGGGCGCCTGGGAACGTGAGATCCGCGGCTCAGAACAGCCTCGCCGCCTTCCGCTCCGCAGGCTCCTCCAGGTCGAGGAGGAAGCGCTTGCGGTCCAGCCCCCCGGCGTACCCGGTCAGGCCGCCGTCCGCGCCGACCACCCGGTGGCAGGGGACGATGACGGAGATGGGATTGCGGGCGTTCGCCGAGCCGACGGCCTGCGCCAGCGAGGCGTCGCCCAGGTGCCGGGCCAGGTCCCCGTACGTGCGGGTCTCGCCGAAGGGGATCTCCGTCAGCAGGCGCCACACCCGCTGCTGGAACTCGTTTCCCCGCGGCGCCAGCGGAAGGTCGAAGCGGGTCCGCGGGCCCGCGAAGTATTCGCCCAGCTGGCGCCGGACCTCGGTGAAGTCCGCGTCGTCGCGGGCTCCCCACTCCCCGGGCCCGGGGCCGCGCAGGTGGCCTTCGAAGTACAGGCCGCACAGCGTGCCGCCCTCGGCGACCGCAAGCAGGTCGCCCACGGGTGACGCGATGACGGTATGGGTCCTGGACATGGTGCTCCGCCCTTTCCGCGGTCCGGGCCGCCTGCGCGGCCGTCTCACACCCTGAAGACGCCCGGCGGCGCAGGAACGTGAGCCTCGGGACGCGAGTTTCCGGACGCGGGCCCCCGGGAAGCGTGACGCCGCGGAGAACGCGACGCCGCGGACGCGCGACCGGCGGCGGTCAGCCGCCGATCCCGGCGTCGCGGGCGCGGGCGATCGCCTCGCCGCGGTGCCGGGCGCCCAGCTTGAGCAGCACGTTGGACACGTGGTTCTGCACGGTCTTGACGCTGATGCCCAGACGCAGCGCGATCGCGTCGTTGTCGAGCCCCGCCGCCATCCGCTCGAGGATACTCAGCTCTCTTTCTGTGAGCTGGGGGAACGGGCCGGGGTCCGCCGCGCCGGCGAACACGCGATCGGCGACCGAGGCGTCGAGGATCGCCTGGTCGGCGTGGACCGCGGCGAGCGCGCGCAGGATCTCCTCGGAGGAGGCGTCCTTGAGCACGTAGCCCCGGGCGCCCGCCCGTAACGCCCTTCTGACCAGCGCGGTGTCGGAGTGCATGGTCAGGACGAGCACGCGGACGTCCGGCGTGCGCCGCCTGATCTGCTCGGTGGCCTCCACCCCGCCGCCGCCCGGCATGTGCAGGTCCATCACCACGACGTCGGGCCGGGTCGCGGCGACCGTCTCGACGGCGGACGCGGTGTCCCAGGCCTCTCCGACGACCTCCGCCTCCGGCACGCTGTCGAGCAGCCGGCACAGGCCCATGCGGAACACCGGGTGGTCGTCGGCCACCACGACCCTCATCGCGCCTCCAGTGGGAAGACGGCCGTGACCGTGGTTCCGTGATCCGTCGTGATCGCGAATTCGCCTCCGATCGAGGCCACGCGCCTGCGCATGGACGAGATCCCGACGCCCGCGACGTAGCCGGGCCCGATGCCGAGGCCGTCGTCGCGCACCTCGATCGTCAGGGATCCGCCGGCCTGTTCCATTCGCACGGCGCAGGTTCGAGCGTCCGCGTGGCGGAGCGCGTTGGTGACCGCCTCGAGGACGACGAGGTAGGCGGCCTCGGCCACGGCGGGCGGCGGGTCGACGATCCCCGAGACGGTCAGCGTGCAGCCGATGTCGAGGGCCGCGCACCGCTGGACGTGCTCGCGCACGGCCGTCACCAGACCGAGGTCGGCGACCGGGCCGGGCCGCACGGCGTCGATGATGCGGCGCACCTCGCGCGCGGCCAGCCGCACCTGGTCGCTGATGATCCGCAGGTCGCGGCCTTCCCGGCTCCCCGGCTCGAACTCCCTGCGTACCCCGTCGAGACCGAGCCCGGCCCCGGAAAGCAGCGGACCGAGGCCGTCGTGCAGATCCTGCCGGAGCCGGCGCCGTTCCTCGGCCGTGGAGTGGATCGTCATCTCCCGTGCCCGGTCGAGTTCGGCCGACAGGCGCGCGGCCGCGAGGGCGGCCGCGATGTGATGGCCGAGTTCGGCGATGAGCCGGCGGTCCTTATCGTCGTACGGCTCCCGCCCGGCCCGCGGGCCGACGACCAGGGCGCCGAGCCGCTCGTCCTGCGCCACCAGCGGCGTGCTGATCGGATCGGGTCCCGGTTCGCCTGCTCGGGCGATCTCCTCCGGCACCCCGTCGGTGAGCAGCGTGATCGTGACGCCGGGGCTGCGCAGCGCGGTCGCCGTCACGGACGCGGACCGGCGGGCGATCTCGCTCACCGTCGACGCCCCCGCCAGCTCCGTCCGCAGCTTCGCCAGCGCGTCGAGCGGGCGGTCGCGGTAGCCGTACAGCAGGGCGCTCATCCTGCGCTGGAACAGGCGGCGCCCGGACTCGACCAGGGCCGCGACGACGCCGGCGGCGAGCAGCGCCACCTGCGGGGAGACGACCTGGCTGAGGGCCGTGCCGAGCACCGCCACCGCGACGAGGTACGCGGAGAACGCCAGGCCGGTGACGGCCAGGTAGACGAACGTGCGCCGGATGACGAGGTCGATGCCGTACAGCCGGTATCTGAGGATCGCGAGGGCGATCGCCACCGTGGGCGCGATCGGGATGAGCAGGAACGCCGTCTGGAGGACGTGGTGGGGCAGCAGATCGACGACGGCCTCGACCAGGACCGCGTAGCCGGCGGCGTACAGCAACAACCTGATCTGCCTGCGGGCGACCTGGCCCGACCTGATCCACCGGACGACCAGGGAAGCGAGGCTGAGCAGTGCGACGACGACCACCAGCAGGCCGACGAGGTCCGTCGTGTCGAAGACGGCGACCAGGATCGTGGCCGCCACACCCGCCCAGACCACCGGCCACCACCGGGGGGTGACCGGGCGGCCGTCGGGGAACAGCGCGGGCAGCACGGTGAACAGCGGTACGACGGAGAACGCCCAGATCCAGCGCGTCACCCAGTCGGCGGCCTCCCATCCGGGCCAGTGGCCGGCCGCGTATCCCCAAAGGAGCACCTGCAGGCCTGCGGCCGCTCCCATGGACAGCAGGACCAGGCCGATCCGGTCGCCCCCCCGGGACCGGATCAGCGCGACTCCCGCCACCGTGTGCACGACGGCCTGCGAGGTGTTCTGGGCGAGCGCCCAGCCCGCACCGGTCGCCCGAAGTACGAGAACGGTGCCGACGGCGGTGAGCACCAGGACCACCGCCGCCACGACCTGGGCCGCCCTTTTCACGGGCTCAGCGTGCGCCGCTGGTCTCGGGCACGGCCAGCGGGGCCGGACGCCGCAGGCCCTGCACGATCAGGGCGACGCCGAACACGGCCAGGATCACGGAGTCGGTGTACTGCACGACGAAGCCCAGCACGAGCCCTCCGATCACGGCGGCGCCCCACCAGCGCGCGCCCTTGTCGAGCAGGAAGGCCACGCCGCTGACCAAAACGCCCAGATAGAAGACGTACGTTAGCATTTCGATCACCATGAAGGCGTCCGGTAGGTCGCCCCTGCCCAGCACGCCGCCCCAGACGATCGCGGCCACGGTCACCACGATGTGTGCGAGCGGCGCGGACGTCTGCATCGCCGCTCCGACGCTTCCCAGACGGCGCTCGCGGTCCCTCCTGCGCGCCCACAACGCGATGAAGGCGAAGGGGAAGAGCACCCAGTACCACTGGACGGTGACCCGGCCGATCCACTGCTCCGGCTCCGGCAGGCCGGCCGAGTGGACGTGGTCGACGATCGCGTACTGCGCAGTCATCAGTGCGGCGCCCAGCAGGAGCGCCGCACCGACGGCCTGCAGAGGGACGCCGGCGAGCCGGTTGACGAGGTTTCGCATCGTTGGCCTTCCTTGTTCGGTTGGCTCCGATGTTGCGTGCGGCCCTTCCCGGGAGGCATCGGGCAGAACTCCCGGCCGTCCGGGAGCTTCCACCGGCTCGCCGCGACTTCCCCCGGGCCTTCTCTGCGCCTGCGCGGGTTCGTTCCCATGAACCGCAACAAATGTTGACAAGCGTCCATTAGGCAACATATGTTGCGTGCCCGTGACCTTGATGGGAGAAGACGAGCAGGCCGGCCGTACCGCGGACGATGTGGCCGGCGAGGGCGGGTTGGCGGCTCTTCGGCGGTTGACCAAGACGATCTCCGCCATGGAGACCCGGCGAACAACGATCATTGAGGAACTGCGCCGCCAGGAGCGGGCAAGCTGGGAAGAAATCGGCCGGGCGTGCGGCATGACCCGGCAGGGCGCGACCCGCCGCTGGTCCCGCCGGCTCCAGGCGGGCTCGTTCGGCGCCGCGGCGGAGGCCTACCATCGGGGGCGTCCCGGATACCCGCTGTCGTCGCTCGAGTGGCTGATACCGCGCGCCGCCAGGCGGGTCCTCGACCTGGGCGCGGGCACAGGGAAGTTCACGCGGCTCCTGGTCGAGGCCGGCCTGAAGGTCTTCGCCGTCGAACCCTCCGAGGGCATGCGCGCCCGGTTGTCCGCCGCCGTCCCTGCCGCGATCGTCCACGAGGGCTCCGCCGAACGCATCCCGCTCCAGGACGGCAGCGTCGACGCCGTCGTCGTCGCACAGGCCTGGCACTGGGTCGACCCCGATCTCGCGCTGCCGGAGGTGGCGCGCGTCCTCGTCCCCGGCGGGACGCTGGCTCTGCTCTGGAACATCCGCGACAACGCCGAGCCATGGGTCGCCGACCTCGACGGCATCCTGCACCAGCACACCAGGCAGGCGATCGACACACAGCCGCCGATCGGCGAGCCGTTCAGCCGCCCCGAACGGCTGGAGATCCGATGGAACCAGGTCATGACCCGGGCCGAACTGCTCGACATGGTCGCGTCCCGCAGCTACGTCATCACCCTTCCCGATCCCGACAGGCTGCGACTGCTGGGCGAAGTGGAGGCACTCCTCGACTCGCATCCCGACCTCAAGGGCCGGAGTGAGATCACCATGCCGTACCTCACTCGGTGCACCCGTGTCCGCCGCCACTGACCGACAGGCCGATCACATGACCGCGTACCCGCTCCCGCCCGAGTCCTTCACCGTCCGCAGGCTGACCGCCGAGGACGCCGAGGAATACCGCGCCTTCCGCCTGGAGGCGCTGCGGCACGCGCCCACGGCGTTCACCTCGACCTTCGGCGAGGAGAGCGCCAAGCCGTTGTCGGCGACGATCGACCGGCTGGCCGCCGCCGGGAGACCCCACGACGCGGTGGTCGGCGCCTACGACCGCGGCCGGAACCTGGTCGGCGTCGCCGGCCTGGCGGTGTCCGCTCGTCGCCAGGAGCGCCACAAGGCGACGCTGTTCGGCATGGCCGTCGCGCCACACGCCACCGGCCAGGGCATCGGGAAGATGCTGGTGAGGCGGATCCTGGACCTCGCCGCCGCCGTCGACGACCTCCTTCAGGTGGGCCTGACCGTCTCCGAGGGCAACCTCCCCGCCGAACGCCTCTACCGCTCGTGCGGGTTCCAGGTCTGGGGTCGGGAGCCGCGGGCGGTCATCAACGACGGAACGGCCATCGCGAAGCTGCACATGGTCCGCATGCTCGACGAACCGGTCCTGCCCTCGGCGATCCGGCCCGGCGCGTTCGCAGTAGCGCAGGGTGTGTGCCCAACGTCGAGGTCATGAGTGCTGCTGAAGGGCACGGCCCGGCGCACGCGGGCCGTTCGCAGGACGGAGGTTTTCCGCGACAGGAACGGTGGCCGGTGAGACGGGGGGCCCCGTCGTCGACGGCATGCCGCCCAGGAGGGAACCTGGGCGGCGTCATCTCACACACAGGGCGAACGTCGCCTGAGAAGGCACTAGACGAGGCGGCTGCGGATCCGCCAGACGGCCAGGAAGAGCAGGAGCGCGGCCAGAGCCGTGAACAGGCCGGCCTCGATGAACTGGAGCGGCCAGAAGTTACCGGCCGGCTGGTAGAGCTGGAAGTTGTAGGCGCCCGGCTCGAAGTCGGCGCAGGGCCCTCCGGGCTGGCCGACCACAGTGGGGGAGCACTGGATCTGCTGGCCTGACGAGACCACCTCACCCGCGGCGTTCTTGATCCCCACCGAGAAGATCCAGTCGCCGAGCGAGGGGTTGGGGCGCTGACCGCCTATCACGGGGAAGGTGCGCTCCAGAGCAGGCAGCACGTGCCCGCGCACCTGCTGGAGCACGACGAAGCGCAGGACGAGGAAGCCGGCGAGCGCCGCCGCCATCGCCGGGAGCACCCGCTGCCAGACGGTTCCCGCGAAGACGCCGAGCGCCACCGCGAAGAGCGCGTACGCCACCGGCACGACGCCCTGGACGTCGAAGCTGAGCTCGCTCAGCCGCCCCCGGCCCGCGTCGTTGAGCGGTTCGAGCCACCACGACACCAGCAGCGCGTAGCCTGCGGAGACCACCGTGGTCGCGGCGATGATCAGGCCGAACTTGACCCAGGCCCAGCGCATACGGCTCACCCCCTGGGTCCACACCAGGCGGTGGGTGCCGTGCTCCAGTTCCCTGGCGACCAGCGGGGCACCCCAGAACAGCCCCGCCAGCAGTGGCAGGAAGACGAGCAACATGCTGAACGTGGTCGCCGTTTCGTAGCGGGTGGTGAAGACGTCGGCGAGGGAACCGCAGTCGGTGCTCCCCGTGAGGAACTCCGCGCTGCCCACCTCGCGCAGGCAGCGCGCGAGCCCGCTGTCGGTGAAGGCGTTCCGCATGGAGATGCCTGTCGGGACCAGCACGGCGGCCAGCGCCGCCAGGCCCAGCGCGGCGACGAGCGCCTGTCTGCGATGCTGCCGCCAGGTCAGCCAGATCATTTCGCGACTCCCAACACGGGCCGGCCGGGAGCCGGCTGGGCGAGATAGGCCAGGACGAGGTCTTCCAGGGTGACGTCGTGCACGGTCCAGGCGGGGTCGGGGATCGGCCCGCTCGTCCGGACCAACAGGGTGGTCTGCTTGTCGGTGTGGCTCTCCCGGATCACCGCCGCCACGCCCGCGATGTCGGCTCGTTGGCGGCGGGGACCGATCAGCGCCTTGTGCTCGCTCACCAGCTCGTCCACGCCGCCGAGCAGCTGCACGTGTGCGGTCTGGAGCACGATCAGGTAGTCGCAGACCCGCTCCAGATCGCCGAGCAGATGGGACGACAGCAGCACGGTGGTGTCGCCGTCGGCGACGGCGCCCATCAGCACCTGCATGAACTCGCGGCGGGCCAGCGGGTCCAGGCTGGCGACCGGCTCGTCGAGCAGGAGCAGTTCGGGCCGCTTGGCCAGCGCCAGGGCCAGCGCGACCTGGGCGCGCTGGCCGCCGGACAACGTCTCGACCCTGCGGTCGAGCGGGAGGCCGAGCCGCTCCATCCGGTCCCGGGCGAGCGGGGTGTCCCAGCGACGGCTGAGCCGGGCGCCCATGGTGATCAGCTCGGCCACGGTGAAGTCCGGGTAGAGCGGGGTGTCCTGGGCGACGAATCCGACGCGGTCCAGCAGGTCGCGGTCGCCGTACGGGCTGCGCCCCAGTACGTGCAGTTCGCCTTCGGTCGGATGGAGCAGGCCGACGGCGAGGTTCAACAGGGTGGACTTGCCCGCGCCGTTCGGGCCGACGAGGGCGGCCACGCGTCCGGCGGGAACATGTAACGAGCAGTCTTTGAGCGCCCAGTTGCGCTTGAACCGCTTGCCGAGGCCGTGTGCCTCCAGAGCCGTGCTCACGCTATTTCCTCCCTTTTCTCGTCGTCTTGAAAGGTGGCGCGCATCGTGGTCTGGATCAGTGCGACCACGTCCTCCTGTTCCAGCCCTGCCGTACGGGCCCTGCGCAGCCAGCCGACCAGTTCGCGGCGTAACTCGGCCTGCCCGGCGAGGGAGGGGCCCGCCAGGGTGCGGCGGACGAACGTGCCGACCCCCGGCCTGCCCTCCACCAGGCCTTCCGCTTCGAGATGGCGGTAGGCCTTCAGCACGGTGTTGGGGTTGATCGCCAGCGACTCGGCCACAGCGCGCACCTTGGGCAGCTGGTCGCCCGGCTCGATCAACCCGGTCCGCAGCCCCTGTTTGACCTGCTGAACGAGTTGCATGTACGGCGCCACCTGGGAGTGGCCGTCAAGCAGGAACTCGATCACTCGGAGATCCTCCTCTCTATTGTCTTATGACAATAGGACAATGAGACAACGATGCGATCGCGAACCTCGGCTGTCAAGGGGTGTTCCGCTGATCGCCGGGCGGGCGTACGGCCGCCAGGCCCGCGCGTGACCGGACTGCCTGCCCGTCAGGTCTGGCCGTATAGTGACATCACGCGTCGTCCGTATCGATCAAAAGGGAGCCATGGCCAAGGTCGGAATCAGCGACGTCGCCGCTCGTGCCGGGGTCAGCGAAGCGACCGTCAGCCGTGTGCTCAACCGCCGTGGCGTGGTCGCCGCCGGCACGCGCAGGGTCGTGGAGGACGCGATCCGCGAGCTCGGATACGACCGCGGAGGGCAGAGCCAGCTGGTCATCGTCTTGACCCCCGGCCTCGCCCAGCCCTTCTTCGGGCGCCTCTGCGAGCTGATCGAGTCGGCGCTGGCTCCCCAGGGGTTCAAGGCGGTCGTGTGCTCCACGACGGTCGGCGGGTTCCAGGAGATCGACTTCATCACCTCCACCATGGACCTGGGGATCGCGGGCGCCGTGTTCGCCTCGGCGAGCAACACGCTGATCGGCGCCGACCCCGCGCCCTACCGGCTGCTGCAGGAACGCCAGATCCCGTTCGTCTCGATGAACGGCGCGATCGAGGGCGTGCCCGCCCCCAGCTTCTCCACGAACGACAAGGTGGCGGCGGCGCTCGCCGTCGACCATCTGTGGAACCTCGGCCACCGCGAGATCGGCATGATCGTCGGCCCGGTCGGGAACCGCCCGAGCGAGCGCCGGCTCGACGGGTTCGTCGAGTCGATGAACGCGCGCGGAGTCGAGGACCCGCAGCGGCTGGTCGCGCACCAGGTCTACACCGTCGAGGGCGGGATGTCGGCCGCAGAGACCCTGCTCGACCAGGGCGCCACCGCGATCGTCGCCGCGAGCGACTACATGGCCCTCGGCGCCATCCGCACGGCGGTCCGCCGCGGCCTGTCCGTGCCGGGCGACGTGTCCATCGTCGGTTACGACGACTCCCAGATCATGGGCTTCGTCGACCCGCCTCTCACGACGGTCAGGCAGCCGATCGAGCGGATCGCCCAGGCGATCTCGTCCACCATGGTGCACCTGGTCAACAGGCGGCCGGTGCCGGCGGGGGAGCTGATGTTCGACCCCGAGCTGATCATCCGCGGCTCGACGGCCGCACCCCGCGCGTAGACCCCCACAGGCCTTCCCTGTTCCGAGGACGGCCCTCGTCACCGTCGCCCGATTCGCCCGCGCCGTGCTCGGCGTGGGCGGCGACCGCCCCCTGCGAGCGTCGCCGTCCTCGGATACGCAGCCGAGGTGTACGTCGGCTGACTGCATGACCTCTGCCGGGCCGTGACGCGAAGTCCTTCTCTGCCACCCGTGCTGCGAAAGACCTGCTGACCAGGCCGTCCGCACGATGCCACGGAACATCCGACGCCATGTTGCCGTCTTGTAATGCACACCTTTGTCGTGCCGTTGACGTGTTTATGACGTGTATGTAACACTCACTTTCCATGACAGGGAAGACGCCGCCCGGCGCGCATGCCGCAGGGCGGGATCTGAATCGCCTATCTGGACATGTTCGGGTTGATTCGAGCATGCGTGATCTTGTCGAGTCTTTCATTTGGGCGTCAGAACGTTCCAATGAGTGGGTTCAGACGGGACGAGATCCCAGATATCTCCCGAGTTACTGGGCCGGCCTCACGGACCGGCCGATGTTCTATTCGAGAGACCTCGCCCACCAAATGCTCGGCGCCCATCTGCTGGGATTGGACGCGGAGAACCTTTCGATGCTCCGGCATTTCGCCGGATCGTCGAACGGCGAACGCGTCTGGTATCCGTTGTGGGCGTTCGAGTTCGACGGCACGCCCGCCGCCATCGACTATCACTCCGACGACGACTTCGTGCGCGAGGTCCCGGCGCCTTTCGAACTCGTGGAGAAGGCGGTCGAGCAGTACCGCTGGACGGCGGACGACAGGTTCCTGCTCGCTCCGGAGATCGCGTCGTTCGTGCGCACCACGATGACGTCGTTCGTCGAGGCCCATGACCCTCTCGGCACGGGCGTCGCCGGCGAACGCGGCACCGGGGACATCTTCCAGGGGACGGCCACCTACAACGAGGTGGACCGGCCGCCGTACCTGCAGGTCGCGGCCGACGGGATCGCGAGCCAGTGGGCGGCGCACCGGGCGCTGGGCTCCGTCACGGGGTCGGCGCTCGACGAGGACTTCGCCGCGTGGAACCGCGAGCGGGCCGGGCGACTGGGCGAGCATTTCTCCAGCTCATGGTGGCTGCCGGACGACCGGCACTACGCGGCGGGCTTCACCGCCGACGGGCCGGTCGGCGGGTTCCGTCTGGAGAGCACGTGGTTCCCGGCGGTCAAGGGGATCATGGGCGTCGACCGCCGATCGGACGCGCACCTCGACTTCCTGCGATCCGGGCTCGAGACGGCGCCGCCGTCGAACATCGAGGCCTTCACCTACCTCCCTGAGGCCTTCCTCCGTTACGGCCGGGACGACGAGGCGCTGCGGTGGATCCGGTTCCTCGCCGGCTCCCGCGCGGACTACCCGGAGGTCCCCTTCACGCACGTCGCCCACGTCGCGGTGGGCCTGACCGGTCTGGAGCCGGGCGCGAAGGAGGGCGTCGTCCACACCCGCTCCCATCTTCCGGCCGGCGAATGGATCGAGGTCGCGGACGTACCGGTCGGCGCCTCCGTCGTCGGAGTGCGCCATGAGGGCAGGCGGAGCACCGAGTTCCAGGTGACCGCGGGACCAGGCGTGACCTGGTCCTCCACCTGGGACGGCGGGCGTGTCACCACGGTCGACGTGCCGAACGGTTCACGCGTACGCGCAGGCGCGGACGGCAGCGTCGTCGTGCTCCGTGAGCAGTGACAGATCACTAACAAAGGAGACCCCCTTGCAGGGAAAGGCACTCGCCACCGTCACGGCCGCCGCCTCGTTACTCGCGCTCGCCGCGTGCAGCAGTGAGCCGAGCGGAGACTCGGCCGGCGCCGGGACCACCACGATCACCTACGCCTTCTGGGGCAACAACGACGAGTCCGCCACCATCAAGTCGATGATCACGGCGTTCGAGAAGGCGAACCCCACGATCAAGGTCGAGGCCAACTGGATCCAGAGCGACTACGAGCAGAAGCTCCAGACGTCGATCGCCGGCGGCGATGCCCCGACCGTGGCACAGATCTCCAACACCGCGTTGCCGAGCTTCGCCAACGCGTTCACGCCGGTCCAGGTCGACTCGGGCGTCTACTACTCTCAGGCCGTCGCGAAGGCCGGCAACGTCGGGGGCACAGACTACGCGGTCCCCTTCGTCGCGAAGAGCAAGGTCATGGCGGTCAACAAGGCCATGTTCGACTCGGCGGGCATCACCGTTCCGTCCGGATCGGCGCCGATCAGCACCCAGGACTTCGTGTCCGCGGCCAAGAAGCTGACGTCCGGGTCGGGGGAGAAGAAGGTCTATGGCTCCGCGCCGCTGTGGTACGACGGCTGGCTGATCGCGGAGGGCGGTTCGTACTACAGCCCGGACGGCCAGACGTGCACCATGGGCAACGCCGACGGAATCCGCGCCGCGCAGACCGTGGTCGGCTCCACCAGGCCCGACGGGTTCGCGCCCAACCCCACCGACGCCCAGGGCCAGGACATGTTCCAGTGGTTCGCGGACCAGAAGGTCGCGATGTTGCCCGACTTCGGCCCATGGAACATCGCCAAGATCGCCGCGCTGGACACGTCGAAGTTCCTCATCGTGCCGATGCCCGGCAAGGGGGAGCCGATGGAGGTCGACAGCCTCGGCATCGCGAAGTCGGCGACGGAGGCGGAGGTCGCCGCGGCGAAGACCTTCACGAAGTTCATGAGCACGAGCCCTGACGCCCAGAACCTGCTGGCGTCGACGACGTCCGCGCTCGGCGTCCCGGTCATCCAGGGATCCCTCGAGTCCTTCAAGGCGATCGCACCGCGAGTGAACCTCCAGGCCTTCACCGACGCGGTCACCAACGCGGTCACCACGCCCTATGTGAAGGACAAGGTGAAGATCGAGAGCACGTTCTCCACCGATCTGAACTCCCGCACCGCGATCGGCTCGGGCAACGAGGACCCGGCGACCGTGCTGCCGGAGCTTCAGTCGCAGTGCCAGCAGATGCTCGACGCGACCAAGTAGTCACCGGAGCCGCCCACAGGTGGCGTAGAGAGAGAAAATCGACATGTCGGACATCGTGCAGAGCCTCGAGGGAGTTCTCGAACGGCTGCACATCGATGTGGGACTTAGGCCCATCCTGTCCTTCGTCATCCTGCTGGCCGCCGTGTTCGCCGTTGTCTACGCCGCCCTGTGGGGGGCCGTCCGGGCACGCTGGATCACGCGGAACACCGCGGCGTTCTGGGTCTTCGTCTCGCCGTGGATCGTCGGCTTCCTCGTGTTCACGGGAGGGCCGATGGTGTACTCCCTGGTTCTGTCGTTCACGGACTGGAACCTCATCGACCCGGCGAAGTTCGTCGGGATCGCCAACTACAGGGAAGCCTTCTCCGATCCCGATCTCGGGCAGGCGCTCAAGGTCACGCTCACGTACGCGGTCGTCAGCGTTCCGCTGCAGACGGTGCTGTCGCTGGCCGTCGCGCTGCTGATGAACATCAAGGTGCGTGGCATCCACGTGTTCCGCACGATCTGGTACCTGCCGTCGCTGGTCACCGGCGTGGCCCAGGCGGTGCTGTTCATCTGGGTGTTCAACCCTGGCTACGGCCTGGCCAACGGGCTGCTCCGCGTGTTCGGCATCGAGGGACCCAAGTGGCTCTTCGACGCGCACTGGGCTCTGCCGACAGTGATCATCATGAGCCTCTGGACGGTCGGCGGGAACATGATCATCTATCTCGCCGGACTGCAGGACATCTCCAAGGAGCTCTACGAGGCCGCGGAGATCGACGGCGCCAACCGGTGGCGCTCCCTGTGGAACATCACGATTCCGCAGGTGAGCCCGGTCATCTTCTTCAACGTGGTCACCGGGCTCATCTACGCGATGCAGACGTTCACCCAGGGGTACGTGGTCACCCACAACGGGGGCGGCCCGGCCGACTCGCTCCTGTTCTACGTGCTTTATCTCTACAACAACGCGTTCTCCTTCTTCCGGATGGGATACGCGTCGGCCCTGGCCTGGATCTTCTTCATCATGATCATGGTGCTCACCGCGGTGGTGTTCCGGGGAAGCGCCTTCTGGGTCTACTACGAATCGCAACGACCGAAGGAGCGAAGGCGGCGTGTCCATGTCGGCTAGCACGAGGGCGCTGACTGCGAAAGGCGGAGGAGGGCCGCGACGCGAGCCGCTCGGGACCCGGATCCTCGCGCTCACCTTGCTCGTGGTCGGGTCGATCGGCTTCGTCTATCCGTTCCTCTGGATGATCGCGACCGCGCTGCGTACGCCGGAGGGCGTCTCGCACGGGGGAGTGTCCCTCTGGCCCATCCAGTGGCAGTGGTCCAACTTCGCCGACGGTCTCGGGTCGTTCCCCTTCTGGGCGTACCTCCGCAATTCACTGCTGAGCACGCTCGTGCCGGTCGCCGCGGTGGTCTTCTCCTCATCGCTGGTCGGATTCGCGTTCGCGCGGATCCGGGCCCGGGGATCCGGCGTGCTGTTCGCGATCGTCCTGTCGACCCTCCTGCTGCCGCAGGAGGTGACCATCGTGCCGCAGTTCATCCTGTTCAAGGATCTCGACATGATCGACACACTGTGGCCGATCATCGTGCCGACCTTCTTCGGGTCCGCGTTCTTCATCTTCCTTTACCGGCAGTTCTATCTGCGGCTGCCGGCGGCTTTGACGGACGCCGCCCTCATCGACGGGGCGGGCTGGTTCCGCATCTGGTTCTCCATTTATCTGCCGCTTTCCCGTCCGATCATCATCGCCACCGCGGTGCTGCAGTTCATGTCGTATTGGAACAACTTCTTCCAGGCCGCCATTTACCTGACGACGGACCGGTGGAAGACGCTGCCTCTCGCCCTGGCCGGATTCCAGTCGGTCAACGGAACGAACACTCCGCTATTGATGGCCACCGCACTGGTGGTGACCCTTCCATGCGTCCTGCTTTTCTTCATCGCCCAGCGTCACATCATCGGCGGAATATCTTTCACGGGGAGCAAATGACCGACGTCGCATCGCCGTCGACCGTTACCTTCTGGCTGCCTGGCACGGCGCAGGCGCCGCCAGAGACGCCCGTCGTGCTGGCCGGGAGCAGTCCCGGCGTCGGGCTCCGATTGCAGGCGACCCGTTCGGCCGGTGTGCGCGTGCGGGAACTCCGCGACGGCGTCTTCGAGATCGTGTTCCCCACGCGCGGTGAGCCGCTCGGCCTCACCGCGACGATCCCCGCGACCGACGCCGCCGCGTGGTGGCGTCCCGGCAGCACGGTGCCGCACGCCACCATTCCGCCGTCATGGGCGGAGTCGGTCGACACGACCGCCCTGCAGGGACTTCCGGTCGGGGCTCTGCTCGCGACGCACGACGTGACGAGGCTGGTCTATGCGGTCGACGCCGGCACGAACGTGACCACCGTGCGGGCCGGTCTCGTGGAGGAGACCGCCGATTTTGCGATCATGGTCGCGGTCGGCGCCACGGATACGTCGGAGCAGGTGAGGCTGCTGCTGGACGCGTCCGGCCGCGGCTTCGCCGAGGCCGTGCCCGAGGCGGGACGGTGGCTCCAGGGAGCGGAGGGCCACCGTGCGGCACCGGGGGCGGAGGATCCGGTCCTGTGCACCTGGTACTTCGCGCACCAGCACGTCTCCGCCGACGCCGTCCTCGCGCAGGCCGACCGCGCCACGGCGATGGGATTCGGCACGGTGATCATCGACGACGGCTGGCAGACGACGTCGCACGGCCGGGGATACGGATCGTGCGGCGACTGGGAGGTCGCCGAGGAGAAGTTCCCCGACGCGGCCGGTCTGGTCGAGGAACTGCGCGGCCGGGGCCTGCGCACCGTCTGGTGGGTCGGCACCCCCTTCCTCGGGAATCAGGCGAAAGCCCGCGGCCTGGGCCTCGCGACGCTGCGCGACCGGCCGGAGCTCGAGGCGGAGGTGCTGGATCCGCGGGATCCGCCCACTCGCGCCTACCTGGTCGGGCGGATCCGCGACCTCGTCGCACGGACGCGGGCCGACGGGCTCAAGCTCGACTTCCTGGAGGAGTTCGCCGACCCCGGAGCGCCGGGGTCCGTCGCCGCGGCCGCCGACACCGTGGCCGAGATCGTCGACACGCTGCGGGCCCTCGGCTCGGAGCCGCTGATCGAGTTCCGTGAGCCGTACGTGCACCCCGCCGTCGGGCGGTCCGCCTCGATGATCCGCGTCGGCGACTGCCCGCTGAACGCGGTCCAGAACCGCATCGGCATCCTCGACCTCCGCCTCGCGCGGCCGGGCACGCCGATCCACAGCGACCCGATCATGTGGGCGGAGGGCGACAGCCCGGAGCGGGTCGCCCATCATCTGATCAATGCGCTGCTGGGCGTGCCGCAGGTCTCCATGGATCTGGCGCGGCTTCCCGAGGACCAGTCCGACGCTCTGGCGTTCTGGCTCGGCGTCTGGCGCGAACACCGCGACCTGCTCCTGCACGGCCGCCTGGTGCCGGAGCGCCCCGACCTGCTGTATCCGGTCGCCGGCGCGCACGAGGGCGGCAGGCACCTCGTCGCGAGGTACGCGCCGCACGCGATCCGGGTTCCCGAGGGGGACTGGACGGAGTTGCTGGTCGCGAACGCCGACGACAGCCCTCCGATCCTGCTGAACGAGGCGGGCGAGATCCGTGCCGGCCTGGAGATCTGGGACGCCAGGGGTCGGCTGCTCGCAGACGGCGACGTCGTCCTGGCCACCGGGCCCCAGGCGCTGACCGTTCCCTCCGGAGGACTCGCCCGGCTGCGCCGAGTCGTCGAGTCGCCCTCGCCGTACCCCGAGCCCGGAAGCGGGGGCGCGTGACGGGAGCCCGCGAGAACGTCAGCGAGGAGGCCCGGCCCGTGCCGGTCCTGCTGGACGTCACCGGTTTCGGGGCGGTTCCCGGGAGCCGGTCGGATGCGGGGCCTGCGGTGGCGGCGGCTTTGGCGGCCGCCGCCGCCGTGGGCGGGCCTGTGGTGGTGCGGTTTGCGCCGGGGGAGTATCACCTGTGGCCGGAGGGTGCGGCGCGGCGTGAGTTGTATGTGTCCAACACGGTGGGGGACGATCCGGCGTTCCGGGTCAAGACGATCGCGTTGTTGATCGAGTCGGTGGACGATCTGGTCATCGTGGGGGAGGGTGCCCGGCTGGTCCTGCACGGGGTGCAGACGACGTTCGCGGTGATCGATTCGCGGCGAGTGCGCCTGCAGGGTCTGGAGTTCGACTTCGCGGTGCCGACGGTGGTCGACGCCACGGTGGTGGATGCGGGCATCGCGGCAGGGCGGGCGTTTCGGGTGATCCGGGTGCCGGAGGCCACGCTGTTCGCTGTGGAGGGTGCTTCGGTCCGCTGGCACGGTGAGGTCGTCGGCTCCGGTGGGGTGGCGTGGCAAGGGTGGGACGCGCTGGATTACACGCAGATCCACGATCCCGCCGTGGGGCGGACGTGGCGCGGTGCCAATCCCCTGTTCGAGCACGTCCGGTCGATCCGGTCGGTGGGGGAGCGTGAGATCCGGATCGATTATGAGCATGCCGAGATGCCGGCCGATGGGGGGCTGGTCTATCAGATGCGGTCGACGACGCGTGATCATCCGGGTGGGCTGGTGCTGGACAGCTCTGAGGTGACGTTGTCGGGGGTGCGGTTCCGGTTCCTGCATGGGTTCGGGGTGGTCGCGCAGATGAGCCGGGACGTCACCGTCGAGCAGTGCGAGTTTCAGACTCCGCCGGGTAGTGGGCGGCACAGTGCGGGGTTCGCGGATTTCGTGCAGTTCTCCGGCTGTTCGGGACAGGTGGCGGTGCGGGATTGTGTGTTCGATGGGCCGCATGATGATCCGATCAACATCCACGGCACCTACCTGCGTGTCGCGGGGCAGCCGGATCGGCGGACTCTTGCGTTGGAGTATGTGCATCGGGAGACGGCGGGGTTCGCGCAGTTCGCGCCGGGTGATGTGGTGGAGGTCGTGGATCGGGCCACGCTCGAGCCGGTCGCGTCGGCGACGGTGGAGCAGGTGTGGCAGCCGAGCGGGCGTGACCACGATCGGCCGTTGCGCGGCATCGTGGTGAGGGTCGATACCGAGTTGCCGGGTGATCTGGCCGGGTGGGCGGCGGTGGAGAACGTGACGCGGACGCCGGCTGTGCATATTGCTCGGAATGTGTTCCGTAATGTGCCGACGCGAGGGGTGTTGGTGACCACCCGGCGTCGTGTCGTCATCGAGGGCAATCGGTTCGAGCGGATGGGGATGGCCGGGGTTCATGTCTCGGGGGATGCGGATGAGTGGTGGGAGTCGGGGCCGGTGCGGGATCTGACGATTCGGGGTAACGAGTTCGTCGAGCCGGGTGGTCCGGCGGTATTTGTGGATCCGAGGAACTCCCGGAGCGGTCCGGGGTGTGCGGTTCACAGTGGTGTGGTCGTCGAGGGCAACCGGTTCGTGCTCGATGGTGTGCCCGCGCTCGATGCCAAGAGCACCCGCGGCATCCGGTTCACGGGCAATCACATCGTCAGGCATGGCCGGGCGATGCCCGACGTGGTCCTGCGCTCGTGCTCCGACGCGGACATCGAGGCGGGCGCCGGGGAACGGCCGCCCCGGGTCACCGAGATCGGATGAGCGGCGCCGGCCACCGGCCGGGGCGTACGGGCGTCACCACGGCGCGTCGCCCGCAAGATCGAAGAAGGTGCCGGTGGGACCGCCAGGGCCGATGATCGCGGCCTGGACGATCACCTCCGCGCCCTGCTCGACCGTCTGGATCCCGTGGCCGCTCAGGCCGTGGAGGTCGGTCGCGGTGAGGCCGGGTTCGACGGCGTTGACGCGCATCTCCGGGAGCCCCTTGGCGTACTGCACGGTGAGCATGTTCACCGCCGCCTTGGACGACGCGTAAAGGGGAAGCGTGTAGGCGCTCTGGGCGCGGCCGGGGTCGGTGACCACTCCGAACGAGCCCAGGTAGGTGCTGACGTTGACGATCACGGGGGACGCGGATCCACGCAGCAGAGGCAGGAACGCCTGGGTGACGCGGACGACGCCGAAGACGTTCACGTCGTAGACGGAGCGGGCGGCGCCGATCGAGACGTCGCCGGGCCCCACCATGCCTTCGAAGATCCCCGCGTTGTTGACCAGGACGTCGAGCCGGCCCTCCGCACGGGCGAGCTCCTCCGCCGCCGCGGCGACGGAGGCGTCGTCGGTGACGTCGAGGAGCACGAACCGGGCGCCCAGTTCGGCGGCGGCCGCACGGCCGCGGCCGGCGTCGCGGGCCCCGATGTAGACGGTGTGCCCGAGCGCGAGGAGCCGGCGGGCGGTTTCGCGGCCGAGGCCCTTGTTGGCCCCGGTGACGAGCGTGACGGTCATCGGTGATCTCCTTCGGTCGCGGATTCCGGCCTCGAGTCTCGATCCCCCGCCTGACCTGCAGGGGAGGCCCCGCTCATCCTGGGATTGGCAGGGACAGTCACGCCCGGCGGAAGGCGGTTAGCCTCGACTCGTGGACACGACCAACGCGCTGGGCGCCTACCTGCGCGCACGACGCGATCTGGTCCGGCCCGAGGACGTCGGCCTGATCGCCGGCGGGCGGAGGCGGGTGCCCGGCCTCCGCCGCGAGGAGCTGGCGATGCTGGCCGGCATCAGCTCCGACTACTACCTGCGTCTGGAGCAGGGACGTGGCCGGCATCCGTCCGCCCAGATACTCGACGCGCTCGCCGGGGCACTGCGGCTCGACGCGGCGGCCACCGCTCACCTGCACCAGCTGGCCCGGCCGAGGGTCCGCCGCAGCCCGCGCCCGCGCGCCGAGCGGGTCCCCGCCGGGATCGCGCAGCTCGTCGACCAGTTCCCCATGCCCGCCTACGTGTACGGCAGATACATGGACGTGCTGGCGGCCAACGCCCTCGCCCGTGCGCTGTCGCCCAACTTCAGGCCCGGCCGCAACGTGCTGCGGCAGGTGTTCCTCGATCCCGGCGATCGCGAGCTGTACCTGGACTGGGAGCGCGCGACGGCCGGGGTTGTGGGCGGTCTGCGCGCCGCGGCGGGGGCAGACCCCGAGGATCCGCGCCTGGCGGCGCTGGTCGGCGAGCTGTCGATCCGCAGCGATCGTTTCCGGACCCTCTGGGCCCGCGCCGAGGTCGGGCATCGCCGGGACGGCACGAGCCACCTGATGCATCCGAAGGTCGGCGAGCTGCACCTGCGGCACGAGAAGCTCGTCATTCCCGGAGCGGACGGGCTGCAGCTCATCATTTACCACACCGAGCCCGGGACGGAGTCGGCCCAGGCACTCGCTCTCCTCGGGTCGATCGCGGCCACCGAGGAGCTCGAGGCGGCCGCGGGAAAGGATGACGCCGTCCGTGGAACGCCGCGGGCGCCGGTCAGTGATCCCCGGGACGCCGGCGCAGCGGGATCGACGTCGTGAGCACGGCGGCGATCGCGAAGCACGCGCCCCCGATCACGTCGACGGGGTAGTGGTAGCCGCTGCCGACGAGTCCGATCCCCGCCATGACGGTCACGACGGCGGCGACGGCCGCGGCCACGGCCCGTGCCGTCCCCGGTGCCGCCAGTACGGCGAGCACGGTGAGCGCGGCGACGAGGCTGACGGTGTGGCCGCTCGGATAGGCGAGGTAGCCATTGAGCGGGCGGTCGAACAGCGGTTTGAGCACCCAGGTGTTCAGCGCCACCGGGAGCAGCGTTCCGGCCAGGCAGAAGGCCGCCGCGTCCCATCGGCGCCGCACCGCGCAGGCGAGGGCCGTCAGTGCGATCAGGGGGATGAGGACGTACGGCTCCGTCGGCAGGAGGAGCAGGCGGAGCAGCAGGGTGTCCCGCGAGAACTCCTCGACGATCCAGCGCTGGAGCCCCCCTTCGACGGGGCCGGGCCGATCTCCGGCCACCCACAAGCCCAGTCCCAGCGTGACCGTCGCCGTGACGGCCGCGCCTGCGCCTTTCCCGCTCATCACGCCTGGACCTTATCCGGGGCGTCGCGGCGCGAAAACGTGGGTGTGACGCGCCCACCTTTCCTGCCGCCGTCTCACCTAGCGTGTTGCGAAGACGCCGCCGTGACGCCGGGCAGCGGGCGGGGCCGACCAGCCCCCGCCAAGGCGCGGCCGCGCGGGTGGGGGAGTCCTTGTTCGAAAGGATCGGCGATGGCGGATTTCAGCATTACCAACGCGAGCGCGGAGGACATCAGACGCATCGGCGGATGGGCCGCCGACGAGGGCTGGAACCCGGGCAGGTCGGACGGGCAGGCCTTCTTCTCCGCCGATCCGCACGGCTTCTTCATCGGGAGGCTCGAAGGAGAGGCCGTGGCGTCGATATCCGCCATCAGGTACGGAACCGATTTCGGGTTCATCGGGTTGTACATCGCCCGGCCGTCGGTCCGCGGGCAGGGCTACGGGATCCAGGTCTGGCGGGCGGGCATGGAACACCTGGCCGGCCGCAACATCGGGCTCGACGGGGTGGTCGAGCAGCAGGACAACTATCAGACGTCGGGGTTCAGGCGCGCCTGGAACAACCTCCGCTTCGAGGGCGTCCCGCTGGGCGCGGACGCGCTGGGCGACGTCACGCTGATCGACGCGCGGGCGGTTCCGTTCGACCGGATCGCCGCCTACGACCGCCGGTTCTTCCCCGCGCCGCGCGACGCGTTCCTGTCCTCGTGGATCGGCCTGCCCGACCGTACGGCTCTCGCGGCCGTGCGCGACGGACGGCTGCACGGTCTCGGCGTCATACGGGCCGCGGGCACGGCGCCGCGCGTTGGGCCGCTCTACGCCTCCTCTCTGGACGTCGCGATCGCGCTGATGAACGCGCTGGCGGCCAGCGTGCCGGGGTCGCCCGTCGTCGTCGACGTCCCCGACATCAACAAGGCGTCGGTGCAGATGATGGAGCGGCTCGGACTGGAGCCGGTCTTCGAGGCGGCCCGGATGTACACCGGTCCCGTGCCCGACGTCGACCTGCCCGGAATCTACGCCGTCACCAGCATCGAACTGGGCTAGGTCCTAGCCGGCCGGTTGTCTCGCGGGCCGGCGCCGGGCGCGGGACCGGATCGCCGCACCGGCGCTCACAGCGAACACCAGCACGTACAGGACGCCCGCGAGCAGCCGTGCCGTGCCGTAGTCGTCGAGCCATCCGGCGCTCCAGCTCAGGAAGGGCAGGTAGACGGCGGAGAAGGCCGCCGGCAGGACCACGAGGTGTCGCCGGCTCGTCTTGGGCCGTTTGGAAGCGAGCATGCCGGCGGCCCCGCCCATCGCGGTGAACAGACCCATCCCCCAGAACACGATCGTCATCAGGCTGTCCTCGGGCGTCCTCGGGCCGGACCCCAGCCACCAGGGCACCAGCAGACTGGCGATCGTGATTACGACCGGCGCGATCGCCCATCCGGTGATCGCCAGGACGACGAGCAACATGACGATCGCGCCGAGGACGGCCATGCCGGTCTCCGCGAGGATCTGAGAACCGGTGGAGGACAACGGCGGGGCCGACGACTCTGACAGGTTGTCCCGGTCGTCGGCGAGCGAGAGCCGGCGCCACTGTCCTGACGGGTCGCGAAGGGCCACACCGTCGGCCCCGTCGGCGACCGCGACGACGTGCCCCCCGGGCACGGGCAGGACGGCCACGGCCATCGAGGCGACCGGGAGCGCCTTCGCGTTCAGGTAAGGAGGCTCGTGGTTCCTCTCCAGCCAGCCCTGCCGGCCCGGTGAGATCTGCCAGTCCACCGACCAGGTCGCTCCGCCGTCGGCGGACCGCTCGACCTTCAGCCGGGGCGGCAGCACCCGATAACACAGCCGCGGCTCACCGGGGACGCAGGCGCGGGTCTGAGGCGGTGCCGAGGGGCGGTCCTCCATACGACGCCACGACCGGCCCTGGTCGTTCGTGACAAGGGCTTCCCTCTGCGGGTCCAGGAACGCGAAGATCTGCCCGTCGTCGGCCTCCACCTGCACGACCGAGGAATCGGAAGGGGCGCCGGCAGCGGAGGTGGCCGTCACCGCCAAGACGGCGGCCGGCAGGGCGAGCACGACCCGGATGGGCCGTACCGTGCGTTCTGCCTGACGCACCGTTCTATCCGAGAAGGCGGGCCGGACGCGTCTCCAGACCAGCCAGGCGAGGGTGAGAGCAGGAAGAGCCGCGAGGTCGGTGGCGTCGGCGACGACCGTGGCGGAGGGGGTGAACACCGCCCACACGCGCTCGGCCGTCTCGGCCCCCGCCGCGGTCGCCTTGACCAGAGCGAAGGCCGCACCCGTCAGCATGATCGCCGCCAGAGCCGCCCAGTCATCAGACCTGGAACGGGACACAGGCACGGGAGGGACACGGTCCGCCGTGAGACGGGCCTTCAGGACCGGAAACCGGGCCGCGGCCGACACGATCGGCGAGAGCAGGAGCGCCAGAAGCGGCGGCGTGACCAACATCCCGGCCACATCGCTGAGTTTGCCGGTGACCGCTCCCGGCCACACGCGTTTGAGCAGGTGGTCGTTGACGATCAGCAGGGCGACCGCGACCAGGGTCACCGGGTGACAGAGCCATGCCACCGGCGTCGCAGGACCTTTAGCGGACATGCCCGCCTCGCTTGCCCTCGTGTGCTCCGGTTACGGACGTAGCCAGATCATCGAGTCGGCCGACGAGACTTTCAAGGGCCGGTCCGACCTTGAACGGCACCGTGATCGTCCGCCGTGCCCGTCGTGCCCGACGACGCGTGGAACGCGTCGAGGGCGATCTCCAGGTCGAGGGACCCGCCCGCCTCGTGCCCGTTGAACTCCCAGGCCCGGATCTCCTTAGGTCCCGCGTAGGCGTGGAAGGCCGCGAAGGCGGTCGCCGGCGGGCACACCTGGTCCATCAGCCCGGTCGAGAACCACGCAGGCGCGGTGGCGCGCTGCGCGAAGGCGATCCCGTCGAAGTACGCCAGGGTCGCGAAGACGTCCGCCACCGCGCCGCGGTGCGTGCCCAGATACCCGGCGATCTCGAGATACGGGCCGTCGGTGCTCTGCCGGACGCCCTGCCGGATGTCGCACAGCAGCGGCGCCTGGAGATGAACCGCGCGCAGATCCGGCACCAGGCCGGCCGCGGCCAGCGCGATCCCGCCGCCCTGGCTCGCCCCGACGACCGAGACCCTCGCGGGATCGACCAGGTCGACGGCGCGCACCGCCTCGACCGCGCGGACGGCGTCGGTGAACACGCGCCGGTAGAAGTACGTCTCCTTCGCGGTGATGCCACGGGTCATGAACCCCGGGTACGACGGACCCGAGCCGACCGGGTCGGGGGTGTGGCCGCCCGCCCACGCCCCGCCCTGGCCCCGGGTGTCCATCAGCAGGTGCGCGTATCCGGCGGAGGGCCACAGCAGGTCCTCCAGCGGGTGGCCGCGGCCGCTGGCGTAGCCGTGGTACTGCACGACCGCGGGCAGCGGGCCGCTTCGGTGGCGGGGGACGCGCAACCACGCCCTGACCGGGTCGCCGCCGAATCCGCGGAAGGTCACATCGAACACGTCGATGGTCCGCAGCCTCGTGGCGACCGGCGCCAGCGTCAGGTCGAGGGGGTGGGACGCCGCGGCGTCGAGGGTGCCGCGCCAGAACGCGTCGAAGTCCGCCGGCGTCTCGTAGCCACTGCGGTACGTCCAGAGATCGGCCTGCTCAGGTCCGGCGGTCATCGGCCCGGTGTCCTCTCACGAATGTCCAGCGACGGCCCGAGGAGGACCTCCTCACCTCCGGCGAGGGTCCGCTCCACGGTCCTGCCGCCCAGGCGGACGCGCACGGTCCGGGTCTCCGCGAGGGCGTTGCGAAGGGTCAGCGAGGTGAGCGCGCCCTGCCGCCAGTCGAGGCCGGCGATCCAGCCGCCGCGGCAGCGGACGCCGTGGGCGGATCCCTCGCTCCACTCCCCGGGGAGGGCGGGAAGGACCCGGATGACCCCGCCGTGGCTCTGCACGACCATCTCCAGCAGCGCCGCCGTGAACCCGTAGTTGCCGTCGATCTGGAACGGCGGATGGGTGCTGAACAGGTTGGGCAGCAGCCCGCCCCACTGCGAGCCGTCGACGGCGACGTTCACCTCGGGGTCGTCGCTGTACGGCCGGGTCGCCTCAAGGAACAGGTCCCGCGCGGCGCGGCCGTCGCCCAGCCGTGCGCGCAGCGCGATCTTCCACGCCCAGGACCACCCCATTGCGCCGGGACCCCGGGCGTCCATCGACCGCTCGGCCGCCGCCGCGAGGTCCGGCGTCTCGACGGGATCGATCTGCCCGAGCGGGTAGACGCTCGCCAGGAACGACAGGTGCCGGTGGTGGGGGTCCTGTTCCTGATGGTCCTCGACCCATTCCCGCAGCCGCCCGTCGGGCGCGATCTGCGGTGGCCGCAACCGCGGCATGGCCGTACGGATCCGGCCGAGGATCGGGTCGTCGAGCCCCAGCGCGTCCGCCGCCTCGAGGCAGTGCGAGAACACCGCGCGGATCAGCGCCATGTCCATCGCGGTGGAGTACGACAACGACTCGGGGGTGCCCCGGCGGGAGAGGAACAGGTTCTCCGGCGAGGTGGAGGGGATCGTGTCCAGCCGGCCGTCCGGGCCGTCGACCAGCCAGTCCAGGCAGAACTCGGCGCAGCCGCGGAGCAGCGGCCACCCCCGGTCGCGGAGGAACGCCAGATCCCGGCCGAACTCGAAGTGCTCCCAGAGATGGTGGGACAGCCAGACCCCGCCCATCATCCAGATCGCCCAGGAGGGGTTCCCGTGGCCCATCCCCACGGGGAGCGCCCAGCCCCACATGTCGGTGTTGTGATGGGTGACCCAGCCGCCTGTGCCGTACAGCTCCCTGCTGACCCTCCCCCCGGTCTGGGCGAGCCGTTCGATGAGGTCGAACAGCGGCTCGTGGCACTCGGGCAGGCCCGCGCTCTCCGCGCCCCAGTAGTTCATCTGGGTGTTGATGTTGACGGTGTAGTTCGACGACCACGGGGGACGCATGTCGGCGTTCCAGATGCCCTGCAGGTTGGCGGGCGGCCCGGCGTCCGGCCGGGACGACGACGCGAGCAGGTACCTGCCCAGCTGGAACATCACCGTGGCGACCAGGCCGTCGTCCTCGCCGCTGAGGACGTCCTTCTCGACGTCGAACGTGCCCGACCGCCGGTCGCCGATCGTGAGCCGCGCCGGGCTCAGCAGGCCGTGCAGGTCGCGCCGGTGCGCCCGCAGCAGTTCCCCTGCCCCGGCCGCGACCGCCGCCTCCGCGTCGCGTACGGCACGGGCCAGGTGGTCCTCCCTGGACGCCGAGCGGACGTCGTCCGCGGGATCCGCCCAGTAGTCGGCGGCACTGGTCGAACTGGTGATGACGATCAGAGCCCGGGACATGCCGCGGACCGACCAGACGCCGTCGGAGGCGGAGACCTCGCCGTCGGCGGCGACGCGCACGGCGGCCGCGGCGAACGGGTCGTAGCCGCCGTCCGCGCCGGCGGCGTACCGCAGGGGCTCGGCGACGTCGGGCTCGTGCATCGGCGCGCCGTCGACGGGGACCTCGACGCCGAGCGTGAGCCCGGCCGCGCCGGCGGCGAGGTGCACCACGCGCAGCGGGGAGGACATCTCCAGCCGCATGTCCGCCGTACCGCCGTCGACGGTCACCTCGACGCAGACGGCCCGTGCCGGCCGGCTCGCCCAGACTCTCCGGCGTACGGAGCGTCCGCCGAGTTCGAAGGACTCGGCGGCCACACCGTCGTCCAGGTTCAGCCTGCGCCCCAGGTAGGCGGCGTCGCCATCGGCCTCCAGAGTCGTCCACAGGTCGAGGAAGGGCAGGTACTCCTGGCTGTAGTCGCCCTCGAAGGACATCAGCAGATCTTCGGCGCGCCGGTGGTCCTCGGCGCGGACGGCGTGTCGCACCTCGGCGAGCCGCTCCGGGCCCGCGCCGGAGGCGACGACCGCGGCGAGGGCCTCGGCCGGGCCCTGCGGGCGTCCCGACCAGATCGTGGAGTCGTTGACCTGGAGCCGGCTGCGGCCGTGCCCGCCGAAGACCATCGCGCCGAGCCGCCCGTTGCCGACGGGCGCGGCCTCGAACCAGTTCGCCGCCGGCCGCGGCCAGGCCAGCACGAGGTCGTCGCCGGCCGCCTTTTCCTCGTCGCTGTGTTCCATGTGGTGCCCCCAGGGAGTGCGATGAAGTCGATGATGCAGGGGCCCGGAACGGCCGCACCCGTTCCGGGCCCCTCTGAGGTGATGGCTACCGGACGCTCAGCGGGTCGCGCCGCAGAGCGGACAGGTCGACGGCGTCGGCCATCGCCCGCATGCCCTTGTCGTTCGGGTGAAGATGATCGCCGTTGTCGAACAACGGGAGCAGCTGGTGCTGGTCGCATGGATCGCGCATGACCTTGTCGAAATCGCTCACGGCGTCGAACTCGCCGCTGGTCCTGATCCAGTCGTTGACGCTCTGGCGTACGGCCTCACCGGCGGCGTCGTACTCGTACCAGCCCTGGTACGGCAGCACGGTCGCGCCGACGACCCACTTGCCCGCCGCGCGGGCCCGATCGATGATCTGCCGATAGCCGGCGATCATGTCGTCCACCGTGACGCCGGTGTGGGCCTTGATGTCGTTGATGCCTTCGAGCAGGAACACCGTGCTGACCCCGGGCTGGGAGAGCACGTCACGCTGCAGTCTGTTCAGCGCGGCCTGGCCGGCGCCGTCCGCGAGCACCTTGTTGCCCGAGATGCCTTCGTTCGCCACTCCCTTCACGGTGATGCCGGACGCGGCCTGGAGTCGCCGGGAGAGATGGTCGGGCCAGCGGCGATTCCGGTCCGCGGTCGACGCCCATCCGTCGGTGATGGAGTCGCCGAGAGTCACCACCGAGCTGATCGCCGTGGACGTCTCCACACTGATGGCGTCCAGCCAGTACCAGGAGCCGATCGGGTCGGTCCAGTTGGCCGCGCCCTCCTCGGCGGCGTGGTCGCCCGCGGCCGCGTAGGAGGTCTGCATGGCCATGCCGTGACCGGTGGTCGGTCCCTGGGCGCCCGTCACATACAGGCTGACGACCAGATCGCTCTGGGCGGCAAGCTCCCCGGGCAGCGGATCGCTGAGCACGGTCTCACCCGCCGGGACGGTGACGGACGCGGCCCCGCGGAAAGTCAGCCGGCGATTGGTGCCGCGAACCAGTTCCGCACCCTGCTTCCGCAGCCCCGCGTAGGCGCTCGCGAAGGTCACGGGGTGCTCACCGAAGGCGTTGGACAACCGGATGCGCATGTCCGTGCCGCCGACGCTGGTGCGCACGATCATCCGGTAGCCGCGGTCGGCCGGCCCGGCATCCTGCCGCTCGGCGCCGGCGCCCCAGGTCACCACGGAGTGCCGGGTCCGCCCGGCCGTGGTCGCCGCGCGTACCCCCTGTCCGGTGATGTGCACCGGGCCCGACCCCATCAGAGGCTCCTCAGCGTGACGGACTCACCGGGCTCGAGGTCGATCCGCCGCGATTCGCCGCCGGCGACGACGGTCGTACTGCGGCCGCCGACGCTCGTCAGCGTCGCCTCGGTGACCTTGCCGTCCTTCCACCTGAGGTCGGCGACGAAGCCCCCTCGGACGCCCACGCCGGACACCGAACCGGAGGCCGCCCAGGCGGCGGGCAGCGCGGGCAGCAGTTCGACGTGGCCGGGCCGGGAGTAGACCAGCATCTCGACGACCGCGGCGGAGGTGCCGAGGTTCCCGTCGATCTGGAAGATGCCGCGGCCCGGGTCGGTCTCGTAGATGTCGAAGAGGTTCATCGCGGTGCCGTTGCCGCCGTTCACCGACGGCTTCAGGTTGGTGATGAGAAGCCGGTACGCCTTCTCCGCGTCCTTCAGCCGGGCCCAGCACAGGCTTCGCCACGCGTTGGCCCAGCCGTAGCTGTCCATGCCTCGCGCGGTGAGCAGCGCGGTCGCGCCGGCGACGACGTCCTTCGAGGTGGAGTCGTCCGGGCGGATCCGGTCGCCGGGGAAGAGGCCGATCAGCGGGGAGAGGTGCCGGTGGGCGGCCTCACCGAGGTCGTCGGCCGACATCCACTCCTCCAGCAGGCCGGTCGTGGGGCTGACCACCGGCAGGTACAGCCGGCCGCGGAGATCGTCGACGGCATCGGCGTGGCCGGTGTCCCTGCCGAGTACCTGGGTGGCGGTGCGGTAGTTCGTGAACAGGGCCCACACCAGTTCCTGCGCGTAGGTGTTGCCCATGGCGTCCTGCGGGCCGTGTTCGGGCGACCAGTCACCGTCGGCGACCAGGACCTCGCGCGCGGCACCGGACGCGTCGGTGACGGTCGCGCTGACGAGGCGGGTCTCCCAGAACTCCACGGCGCCCTTGATGACCGGGTAGACCTTCGCCAGGTAGGCGCGGTCCTGGGTGTACTCGTAGTGCTCGAACAGGTTCTGGCAGAGCCACGCGTTGCCGGCCGGGTGCCACCACCAGCCGCTTCCGCCGAAGGGGTTGGTGGAGAAGCCGACGGCCCAGCCGGCGATCCTCCCGCTGGAGTTGCGGAACCTGTTGGCCGGGTCGCCGAACACCCGCTGGGTGACATCCGTCCAGCACGGCAGCTGCGCGACGCAGTAGTCCGCGAAGGCGTCGAAGCAGTCGGACAGTCCGGCCCGGTCGGCCGGCCAGTAGTTCATCTGGATGTTGATGTCGGTGTGGTAGTCGCCCATCCAGTCTGGGTCGTTGTCGTCCAGCCACGGGCCCTGCAGGCCCATCGGCAGGCCGCCCCGCGACCCGGAGATCATCAGATAACGACCGAACTGCAGGTACGCGGCCTCGAGTTCCGGGTCGGGGACGTCGTCCCGGTGGCGCGCCTGCGTTCGTTCCCAGGTGTCCAGTTCGCGCTGCGCGACGGACGACGTGCCGAGGGCGATGCCGAATCGTTCGAACACCGGCCGGAAGTCGGCGACGTGGGCGCGCAACAGATCGTGGGCGGACTTCCGGGTCAGCGCCCCGGCCTTGGTCCGGGCCAGGTGCTCGGGGTCCAGTGACGGGTCGCGAAACCCGGTGGTCGAGTCGGGGGCGTAGTCGGTGCCGCCCGTGACGACGACGGTGAGATCCCGGCAGCCGGTGAAGGAGATCGACGTGCCGTCGACCGCGATCTCTCCGGTGCCGCTGTACGCGGTGACCGCGGCGCCGTACCGCAGGCCGTTGGCGAGGGAGGCGCCGAACGACGCGGAACGGCCCGCGCCGTCGACGGTGGTGGACTCGCCGTGGGCGCCCGCCAGGGAGACCGTGCCGGTGTACGCGCCGTGGCCCTGCTGGGAGAAGTGCAGAACGAGGGCGTCGTCGGGGCGGCTGGCGAAGATCTGCCGCCGGTAGGTGACACCGTCGACGTCGTACTCGGCGGTGACCAGGCCCTGGGCCAGGTCGAGGGTGCGGCGGTAGTCGCCGACGCCGCCGAGGTCGTGACCGGGGATGTCGACGGCGAGCGTGGCCAGCATGGTCAGGGAACCGAAGTCGTCCCGGCCGTAGGGGAGCTGGCCGTCGCTCTGCGGCGTGTCGTTGAGACCCCCGGTCCACAGGGTGGCATCAGTGATCATCAGGAGTTCACGGGCGGGATCGTTGCTCACGAGCGCCCCGAGGCGCCCGTTCCCGATGGGCAGTCCCTGCTCGATCATGGAGGTGGCGGAGCCGGGCGCCCGCCACCAGAGCTGGTGCTCGGCGGCGTCGTCCGTCGCGAGCAGGGGCGACTCGGTGTTCCGGATGTCCACTTCGGTGCTCCAACTGGGGGTCCGGCAGGCACGGCCCGGCGGGATCGCCGTGCCGCGCCGGGTAGGTCAGGGGGTCGCGGTGCGCGGGGGTGGTGCCTGTTGCGATGGGGCCGGCCGGGTGGGCTCAGGGAGCCACGAGCGACTGGATGCTCACCGCGGCCGCTCCGCGTGCCCATTGCTCGAAGGGCAGCGGGCGGATGGACAACGGGCACTCGACGGCGGCGCCGAAGGCCTGACGTTCGAAGCCGGTACGGATGTGCCGCTCGAACAGGTCATAGGCGGCGAGGCCCTCGCCGGAGACGACGATCCTGGCCGGGCCGACCAGGTTGGCCACGGCCGCGATGCCGAGCCCGATCGCCTCGCCTCCGCGGGCGAAGACGGCGCCGATCCGCTCGTCGCCGGCGCGGGCGAGGGCGACGGCGTCGTCCATGGTGAGGTCGGACCGGCCCGAGGCCTGTCTGGCCTGCCGGACGATGGCGGGTGTGCCGGCGATGGCCTCGACGCAGCCCCGGCTGCCGCAGTGGCACTCGGGGCCGGTGGCGTCGACGCCGATGTGGCCGATCTCGCCGGCGACGCCGTGTGAGCCCGAGACGATCCGGCCGTTGACGACCAGGCCGCAGCCGATGCCGCTGCCCACGGTGACGAGGGCGAACGACTCGGCGCCCACGCCTTCGCCGAACCAGTGCTCGGCTGTGGTCAGCGCCTTCACGTCGTTCTCCACCGTGACGGTGAGCCCGGTGACCTCCGCCGCGCGCTCGCGCAGCGGCACGTTGTGCCACTGGAGGAACGGCGAGTACCTGACCAGGCCGGTGGCCCGGTCGACGTCGCCGGAGACGGCGAGTCCCAGTCTGCGGGTGCGGGGCCGGTAGCCGCCCGGGCCGTCAAGGAGGTCGCCGACGAGGTGGCCGAGTTCGGTCAGGACGGCGTCGACGCCGGGGTCGGTCAGCGGCCGGTGGGCCGAGGCCCGCACGTCCGCGCACAGGTCGATGACCACGCCGATCAGCTCGTCGCCGGTGATCTTCACGCCGACGAAGTACTCGCGGTCGGCCTGCACGGCCAGCGGGCTGGCGGGCCGTCCCGCGCCGGGACCCGTCCGTTCGGTGGCGGCCAGCTCCTGCAGGTAGCCCATCTCGATGAGCGGCCGCGCGGCCTTGGTGACGGCGGCCGAGGACAGTCCGAGCCGCCGCGCTAGGCTGACCCGGCTGAGCGGCCCCTCGGTCAGGACGGCCGTGAACACGGCCGTCGCCGCCGGAGTCTCCGTGAGAGCGCCCGTGCCGGACTCGGTAAGCATGGCCCGAAACGTAGGCGTAATAATTTCCTTCGTCAAGTATTGATTTGCCTGCCGAACGAGTCCTACGCTCGGCGGCACTCACCGGCCTGCCCGCTCGATTCAGAGGACCAGATGCCCTCAGTGCTGTTCCACCCCGACCACCGCCTGTGGCTGTTGCGCGGCGCGACCTCGGCGTACGCCATCCGGCTCGCCGAGGACGACAGCGTGCGGCACGTCCACTGGGGTGCCGTGCTGACGCTCGACCAGGCGGCCGAGCTGCCCGAGCGCGTGTCGCCGGCGGCGAGCAGTTTCGAGGCTGAGGCCGGCGTGGACGAGCTGGCGGTGGAGGGCGGGGCCCGCTTCGGTCCGCCCAGCCTACTGGTCAGGTTCGCCGATGGCACGCGTGGCGTCGAATGGCGCTACACGGGCCACGACATCGACGGCGGCCACCTGCGCATCCACCTGCGCGATCGGCACTACCCCCTGCACGTGACCCTGAACTACCGGATGCACGGCGACGGCGACGTGATCGAGCGGTGGACGAACGTCGAGAACCGCGGCGACGACGCGCCGGTCACGGTGCTGCGGTGCGACTCGGCCGCCTGGGCGGCGCCGCACCGGCCGCACTACCGGATGAGCCACCTCGTCGGCGGCTGGAACAGCGAGTTCCAGGTCAGGCGCACCGACGTCCCCGTGGCCGAGACGGTCCTGACCAGCCGGCGCGGCATGACGAGCCACCACGCCAACCCCTGGCTCGCGGTCGACGACGGCACCGCGTGCGAGGACCACGGCGAGGTCTGGAGCACCGCGCTCGCCTGGAGCGGAAGCTGGCGGATCTCCCTGCACCGCGACCCTGTCGGGCGGACCACCTGGACGGGCGGGTTCGGCCATGAGGGCCTCAGCTGGTCGCTGGCGCCCGGCGAGGCGCTGGAGACCCCGGTCTTCGCCGGCCTCTACACGGCGAACGGGTTCGGCGCGGCCAGCCGAGCCTGGCACGCCCACGTCCGCGCACACGTCCTGGCCCACCCCGACGAGACCCGGCCCGTGCTCTACAACTCCTGGGAGGCGACCGGGTTCGACGTCGACGAGGCCGGTCAGCTGGCGCTCGCCGCACGTGCCGCGAGCCTCGGCGTCGAGATGTTCGTGATGGACGACGGCTGGTTCGGCGGGCGCAGGAGCGAACGCGCCGGCCTCGGCGACTGGACGCCCAACCCGGACGGCTTCCCCTCGGGCCTGGGCCCGCTCGCGGCGGAGGTGCGCCGCCTGGGCATGCGCTTCGGCATCTGGGTGGAACCCGAGATGGTCAACCCCGACAGCGACCTCTACCGGGCACACCCCGACTGGGTGCTGCACATGGCCAACCGCGACCGTACGGAGATGCGCCACCAGCTGGTGCTCAACCTCGCCCGGCCCGACGCCGCCGCGTGGACGCACGCCTGGCTGGACCGGCTGGTGGCCGAGCACGCGATCGACTTCCTCAAATGGGACGCCAACCGTCCCTTCACGGAGGCGGGCTGGCCCGGCCACGAGGACCCCGACCGGTTGTGGATCGAGCACACGCGGTCGGTCTACCGGATCATGGACAGGCTGCGGGCCGACCACCCGGGCCTGCGCATCGAGGCGTGCTCCGGGGGCGGCGGCCGGGCCGACCTGGGCATCCTGGCCCGCACCGACCAGATCTGGGCGTCGGACAACACCGACCCCGTCGACCGGATCGGCATCCAGCACGGCTTCAGCCAGCTCTACCCGGCGCAGGTCATGAGCGCCTGGGTGACCGACAGCCCGAACGTGGCCACCGGCCGGCGGACTCCGCTCCGCTTCAGGTTCCACGTCGCCATGGCAGGCGCCCCCGGCATCGGCGGCGACCTCACCACGTGGACGCAGGAGGAGCTGAAGGAGAGCGCGGAACTGGTGGCCGCGTACAAGCGCATCCGGCACGTCGTCCAGCACGGCGAACAGCACCGGCTGCGCGGCGACGGCACGCTGGCCGGCGTGGAGTACGTCCGGGAGGACGAGCACGTGGTGATCGCCTGGTGTCCCACCCGGGCGTTCGGGCACACCCCGGCCCCGTTGCGCCTGGCCGCCGTACGGCCGGACGCCGTCTACCGTGACCTGGACACCGGGGCGACGTACCCGGGAGCGCTGCTGCTGCAGTCGGGGCTGCCCCTCGGGCTGCCGCCGGGCGACCACGCCAGCGCCCTCGTCCGCCTGCGACGGGCGGACCAGGTATGAAAGCTCCTCAGGGACGCACGCCCCTCACCACCATTGGAGATCCCATGGCATCGCACAACCCGACGCCGTTCCTCGAGTCCCGGCTGGATCGGCGCACGTTGTTGAGGGGGATCGGCGGCGGGGCCGCCGCGCTCGCCGCGGCGCCACTGCTCGCGGCCTGCAGCGGCGGCCCCGCACCGACTGACCCGGCGGCCAGGGCGACCTCGCTCGGGTCGGGGCTGTCCGACCCGGTCCCGAGGAGCGCCATCCAGGCGATGGTCGACGCGTTCACCGGCAAGTCCGGCGCGACCGTGAAGACGAACGTGATGCCGCGCGCGCAACTGGTCGACAACATCAGCTCGTACCTGCAGAGCAACCCCGAAGACGTGATCACCTGGTTCGCCGGCTACAAGATGCGCTACTACGCGGCCAAGGGCCTGCTCGCGCCGGTCGACGATGTGTGGGCGCAGATCGGCGGCAACTTCTCCGAGGGCCTGACCAAGGCGTCCGAAGGCGAGGACGGCAAGAAGTACTTCGTGCCGAACTACAACTACCCGTGGGGCTTCTACTACCGCAAGAGCGTATGGCAGGAGCGCGGCTACGAGATCCCGGGCACCTTCGACGCCTTCCGCGCACTGTGCGAGCAGATGAAGAAGGACGGCCTGATCCCGATCGCCTTCGCCGACAAGGACGGCTGGCCGGCGATGGGCACGTTCGACTACATCAACATGCGCACGAACGGCTACCAGTTCCACCTCGACCTGTGCGCCCACAAGGAGTCCTGGGACCAGCAGAAGGTCAAGGACGTCTTCGACAACTGGAAGGCGCTGCTGCCGTACCAGGACGAGGCCGCGCTCGGCGCCACCTGGCAGGAGGGCGCCCGCACGATGACCGGCAAGAAGGCGGGCATGTACCTGATCGGGGCGTTCATCGCGCAGGACGTCACCGACAAGGAGATCCTCGCCGACCTCGACTTCTTCCCCTTCCCCGCCATCGCGGTGGAGGGCACGGACGCCATCGAGGCCCCCATCGACGGGTTCGTCCTGGCGAAGCGGGCCGGGTCCAACAAGACGGCCAAGGACATGCTGGCCTTCTTCGGCAGCGGCGCCGGTCAGGACGCGTACGCCGCCAAGGACTCCTCGAACCTGCAGACCGCCAAGGACGCGGACACCGCGTCGTTCAGCGAGCTCAACAAGAAGGGCGCGGCGGCGATCGCCGGCGCCAAGTACATCAGCCAGTTCTTCGACCGCGACGCCCTGCCCGCGATGGCGAACAACGTGATGATCCCCGCGCTGCAGGGCTTCATCAAGGACGGCACCATCGACACCCGCGCCATCGAGGCGCAGGCCAAGTCCCTGTACGCGGCCGAGTGAGCCGATGAGCGTCATGCCGCAGACGACCCTGCGCTCGGCTGCCGCCGCACCCGGTGTGACCGCGCCTCCCGCGCGGTCACGCCGGGTACGGCGGCTGTCGGGGCGGGATCGCCTCGTGCTCGGCCTGATGGTGGGCGTGCCCACGCTGATTCAGGCCGTGCTCGTGTGGATCCCCACGCTCCTGTCGGTCGGGTTGTCGTTCACCAGGTGGAACGGGCTCGACCTGGCCGACATCCGGCCCGCGGGCCTGAGCAACTACACCTACGCCGTGGAGGAGTACCCGCCGTTCTGGCCGGCGCTGGCGCACAACATCATCTGGCTGGTCTTCCTCGCCCTGATCGCCACCCCGATCGGGCTGCTGCTCGCCGTGCTGCTCGACCAGAAGATCCGCGGCACCCGGCTCTACCAGAGCGTGTTCTTCACGCCGGTCATGTTGTCGATGGTCATGGTCGGGATCATCTGGCAGCTGGTCTACGCCCGCAACGAGGGCCTGCTCAACCACCTGCTCGGCACCGCGGGCACGTCCGGCGCCGTCGACTGGTTCGGCGACTCCGACGTCAACCTGTGGGCGGCCCTCGTGGCGACCACCTGGCGGCACGCCGGCTACGTCATGGTGCTCTACCTGGCCGGGCTGAAGGGCATCGACCCGAGCCTTCGGGAGGCCGCCGCGCTCGACGGAGCCAACGGCCGGCAGACGTTCTTCCGGGTCGTCCTTCCGGCGATGCGGCCCATCAACATCGTGATCGTCGTCATCACGATCATCGAAGGGCTGCGGGCCTTCGACATCGTCTACCTGATCAACAAGGGCACCAACGGGCTCGAACTGCTCAGCGTCCTGGTCATCCAGAACCTGGTCGGCGCGGGCCAGGTGATCGGCGTCGGGTCGGCTCTGGCGGTCATCCTGCTGGTCATCTCGCTGGGCCCCATCGTCTACTACCTGGTCCGCACGTTCCGGAGGGCTGACTGATGACGGCGACAGCGCCGATCGCGCCGGCGCCCGGCCGACTCCGCCGGCACTACGGCACCCACCTGTTCCTGGTCGTCATGGCGATCATGTGGCTGGTGCCGCTGCTGTGGACGCTCTACGCCGCCCTGCGCCCGAAGGCGGTCACCGACAAGTACGGGTACTGGAGCCTGCACGGACCGATCAACCTGGACAACTTCACGGCCGCATGGAGCCAGGGCGGCATGGCGACGTACTTCGGCAACACGCTGCTCATCACCGTCCCGTCGGTGGTGCTCACCCTCGGGTTCGCCTCGATGATGGCCTTCGCGGTGAGCCGTTTCACCTGGAAGTTCAACCTGACGCTGCTGATCCTTTTCACCGCGGGCAACATGTTGCCGCCACAGGTGCTCGCGGCCCCGCTGTTCGAGATGTTCAAGCACACGCCGCTGCCGTACTCGATCAGTTCGTCGGGCACCCTGCTGGACACCTACTACGCCGTCATCGCCGTCGAGGTGGCCTTCCAGATGGGCTTTTGCACGTTCGTGCTGTCCAACTACATGAAGGCGCTGCCGTCCGGCCTGACCGAGGCGGCCCGGGTGGACGGCGCGAGCGTGTGGCAGCAGTACAGCCGCATCATCATGCCGCTGACGCGCCCGGCGCTCGCCGCGCTGGGCACGCTGGAGGTGGTCTGGCTGTACAACGACTACTTCTGGCCGCTGTTGTTCATCCACAGCGGCGACCGGCTGCCGATCACCACCGGCATCACGAACCTGCAGGGGCAGTTCCTGCTCGACTACAACATGATCGCGGCGGGGGCGACGATCACCGTCATCCCGACCCTGGCGGTCTACCTGGCCCTGCAACGGCACTTCGTCGCCGGTCTCACCCTCGGCGCCGGCAAGGGCTGAGGCCTGGGCGCCTGACGGCGCGGCCGGCCTGGATCAGTGGCCGTCCGCGGCCCGGTGGGCGTGATCGGCGTGCTTGTCATGTTCGGCGTGGTTGGCATGGTTGGCCGCGGCGATCACCTGCGTCAGCATCTGGTGGAGACGCTGAAGCTCGGACAGCTCCATTCCCAGGCGCCCGACGATCGCCGGGGGGATCTTCTCGGCCTCGTCGCGCAACCGCCGCCCCTCCGGGGTGAGGGTCACCGCGAGAGAACGCTCGTCGCCGCTGGCGCGCAGTCGCTGCACGAACCCGTTGGCCTCAAGGCGCTTGAGCAGCGGTGAAAGCGTGGCGGGCTCCAGCTGGAGCAGTCGGCTGAGGTCCTTGACCGACAGCGGCGCGTGTTGCCACAACGCCAGCATCACCAGGTACTGGGGATGGGTCAGCCCCATCGGCTCCAGCAGGGGGCGGTAGACCGCGATCACGCTGCGTGACGCGACGGCCAGGGCGAAGCAGACCTGGTTCTCCAGGGCCAGCGGGTCGGGAATGTCGCCAAGGTCACTCAAGAGGCACCTCCATGGGCGGCGGACTGCCATGCTATAACAGTTAGTGTGCAAACAGTTAGTGCACTAATCATAGGTCGGTCAGCGGCGGCATCTTTCTCCGATGCCGCCGCCCGTCGTCGGAGAGAGATGCCATGACCCGCTCCAACGTGCTCGTCGACGCCGCCTGGGTGCTGGAGCGTCTCGACGACTCCGGCGTCGTACTGGTCGAGGTCGACGAAGACACCAGGGCCTACGACAGGAGCCACATCCGCGGAGCCGTGAAGATCGACTGGAGGGACGACCTCCAGGACCCGATCCGCCGCGACTTCGTCGACAGGAGCGGATTCGAGGCCCTGCTGTCGCGTAAGGGCATCGCGAACGACGACACGGTCATCCTCTACGGAGGCAACAACAACTGGTTCGCGGCCTACGCCTACTGGTACTTCAAGATCTACGGCCACCGGGACGTCCGCCTGCTCGACGGGGGACGCAAGAAGTGGGAGCTCGACGGCCGCGAGTTGTCCGGCGAGCCCGTTCGGCGCCCCGCCACGGACTACCGCGCCCAGGAGCCCGACACCTCGATCCGTGCCTTCCGTGATGAGGTCATCGCCTCCATCGGCGTCAAGGCCATCGTCGACGTGAGATCTCCGGACGAGTTCTCCGGCCGGATCCTCGCTCCCGCGCACTTCCCGCAGGAGCAGCCTCAGGTGGCCGGCCACGTTCCCACGGCCAGGAACGTCCCGTGGTCCAAGGCCGCCAACGACGACGGGACCTTCAAGTCCGACGAAGAACTCCGGCGCCTGTACGGCGAGGCGTCGGTCGACCTGGAAGCAGCGGAGACCATCGTCTACTGCCGCATCGGCGAGCGCAGCGCCCACACGTGGTTCGTCCTGAGCGAGTTGCTCGACCGGCCGGGAGTCAAGAACTACGACGGCTCATGGGTCGAGTACGGCTCACTCGTGGGCGCCCCGGTCGAGCGCGGGCCCGCAGCCTCGTGACGCCGTCGTCCCGCACCAGCGTCCGGGAGGACGGCTGGATGAGCACTCACTCCACCAAGGGAGCCGCCATGCCTCTGCAGAGAAGGAAGCCGCTGGAGGAGCGGATCGCCGAACGCCAGGCGCGACGGCCTCCGCTGCGCGAAGGGAAGGACTTCGAGCACGGACCCGCCAAGTTCCTGTTCATCTTCCTCATCGTGTTCGTCGTCGTGCTTCACTTCATCGGCCTCGCGGTCCTCATGGTGCTGGACATGTGACCGCTCATCGCGTGCCGGACAGGGGACGGCCCGCCTCCTGGGGGTCGGGGCCGGGATCGGGCGTCACGGGCTCACTCCTGCCGGCCCGGCCGGCCTCCAACTGGGCGGCGAACGCCAGGCCGAGCAGCAGGGCCGTCGAAGTGAGGAACGACCACAACAACAGCGCCATGACCGCGGTGAGCGGGCCGTACATCGCGCCGAACGTCCCGCTGCCCGCCGTGTAGAGCGCCAGCAGGTAGGTGAGCGCCATCCAGAGGAGCACGGCGACGGTCGCGCCGACCGCGAGCCACGTGTGGGCCGGCTGGCGGCGTCTCGGTGACGACCGGAACAGCACGGAGATCGACACGACGGCGAGCAGGAAGCCGAGCGGCCAGCGCAGCCACTGCCAGACCGCCCGGGGAGTCGCGCCCCACCCGTAGACCGCGGCCGCCGCCTCCCCGGCGGCCGCGCCGCCGACGAGGACGACCAGGCCGATCCCCATGAGGAGACCCGCCGTCACGGCCATCAGCAGCGCCCGGCCGTACTTGCGCAGGAACGGGCGGTCCCGCTCGACGCCGTAGATCCGGTTGGCGCCACGCTCGAACTGGGCCATCGCGCTCGTGAGCGACACGAGGGCCGTCACCAGGCCGAACCAGAGCGCGAGCGCCTCCCCGGCGCCCCCGCCGCGCCGCCCCGGCGACAAGGTCTCCTCGATGATCCCGCCGCCGCCTCCCGGCGCCAGGCGCCTGAGGGTGAGCTCGAGGACCTGCCCGATGTCCGCGTGGTTGAGCGCCGAGCTGAGACCCACCACGGCGATGGCCCCCGGGATGATCGCCAGACAGACCTGGAACGCCAGGGCGCGGGCGTTGCTCATGCCGTCGCCGTACCTGAACCGCAGGAAGGAGTCGCGGACCAGTTGCCGGCCGCCGTACTGCCGGATGGTGGCGTAGGCGTCGTCGGCGGAAAGCTGCTCTCCGGTCATGTCCCGGGTCTCCGGCACCGTGGTCGCGGTTCCCACGCTGTCATCACCTCCGCCGCCGGGCACGCAGCCCGCCCGGGCGGTCCGGGTCCGGTGGTGTCCGCATCGGCTTCCGCTGCCCCGGAGACGGCAGGTCGAACATTCCCGAGAAAACAGTCATGTCGGACTCGTGGTCGTGGTGCCGGTGTCGGTGTGACCGCCGCCCCGCCCGGGCGCGACGTGTACGCGAACGTCAGTCGAACGCCGCGAGATGGCGCTCGCGCGCCCGGGCCAGATGCTCCCGCATGGCTGCCTCCGCGCCGTCAGGGTCGGCGGCCTGGATGGCGGCGGCGATGCGCCGATGCTCCTCGACGGTCGCGCTCGCCTGGGCGTAGGGGAAGTAGCGCCGGTGCAGGTGCAGGTGTGCGTGCAGCCGGTCGATGCCGTCGCGGAGCAGGCCGTTGCCGGAGGCCTCGGCGACGAGGTCGTGGAAGCGGGCGTCGAGGGCCGTGAACGCGGCATGCCAGCCGTCCGGGTCGTCCTCCTGTGGCGCGACGGTCGTGGCCGCCTCGGCGGAGACGGCCTCCCGGTGTGCGGCGTCGGCCCGTTCCGCGGCCCACCGGGCCGAGGTGCACTCCAGCAGCGACCGCATCTCGAACATGGCGTCGAACTCGGCCCTGGTCAGCAGCGGGCTGACCGTGTAGCCGACGAGGGGGCGCTTGCGGACGAGGCCGTCCGCCTCCAGGCGGGCCAGCGCCTCGCGGATCGGAGTGGGTGACACCGCGAACTCGCGGGCCAGTGCGTCGATGTTGATCCGGTCGCCGGGGGACAGGCTGTGCTCGAGCACCAGGCCCTTGAGCGCCTCGTACACGTCCTCGCCCAGCGTCGAACGCCGGAACCTGATCTGGTCTGGGCGTGCCATCGGGCTCCTTCCGGCAGCCGGCTCGATTCCATGAATGTTAGGGGCGATCCGAGGAGCGGCTATACAGCCATGAAATATCCTATAGGATCCACGATGACGTAAAAGGGGCGTCGTGATCCGGGCCACGAGGTGCCCACCGCGGCAGAGGTCGCGGCGCGTCCGGAGTCCGTCCCGTCTCAGCGAGGAGCTTCGTTGCCCACGATCAGTCACGCCGAGGCGTATCTCGTCGACCTGGAGGTCGAGACCGTACGCACCGACGCGGTCCAGTCGTTCCTGAAGCAGGAGACCGTCTTCGTCGAGATCGGGACCGACGACGGCGGCGCGGGAACCGGTTACTCCTACACGATCGGCACCGGCGGCACGGCCGTGCTCGCCCTGCTCCGCGACTACCTGTTGCCGCGGCTGGCCGGCGCGGATCCCCGGCGGGTGGAGGCGGTGTGGCGGGACCTGTTCGCCGCGACCCGGGCCACCACGGTGGGCGCGATCACGTCCCTGGCGCTGGCCGCCGTGGACACGGCGCTGTGGGACTGGCGCTGCCGTGACGCGGGTCATCCGTTGTGGGTCCTCGCGGGAGGCGCGAAGGACCACGTCCCGCTCTACGACACCGAGGGCGGCTGGCTGCATCTGAGCACGGACGAGCTGATCGCGGGCGCCAAGGAGAGCCAGGCCGCGGGCTGGCGCGGGGCCAAGCTGAAGATCGGCCGTTCGCCGGTGGAGGACGCCGAGCGGCTGGCCGCCGTGCGCGCGGCCGTCGGACCCCGCTTCGACCTGATGCTCGACGCCAACCAGTCGCTCACGGCGGCCGAGGCCGTACGGCGGGCGAGGCTTCTGGAACCGTCCGACCCGTACTGGTTCGAGGAGCCGCTGCCCGCCGACGACGTCTCGGGGCACGAGACGCTGGCCGCGGCGAGTTCGATCCCCGTCGCCGTCGGCGAGTCGATGTATTCGGTGGCGCAGTTCCGCGAGTACCTGCACCGGGGCGCGGCGGGCATCGTCCAGGTCGACGTGGCCCGCATCGGCGGGATCACCCCGTGGCTGAAGGTCGCGCACCTGGCCGAGGCGTACAACGTGCCGGTCTGCCCGCACTTCCTGATGGAGCTGCACGTGAGCCTGTGCTGCGCGGTGCCGAACAGCGGTTACCTGGAGCACATCCCGCAACTGCGGGCGATCACCCGTGCGGAGATCGAGGTGGTGGACGGGCAGGCCCTGGCGCCGGCCGCTCCCGGACTCGGCATCGAGTGGGACCGCGACGCGATCGACGACCGCAGGGTGGGCTGAGCGCGCGGGCCACGCCGGCCGGTGATCATCTGCCCGTGGGAGTCACTACGATCACACGTGACCATCCGCACCCGGGCAGGAAATCAGGAGTCCCCGTGGCCTGGCGCGACCGTGTTCGCACCGTAGTTGAAGCCCCCAGAACGCAGCATGTGATCACCGTGGTGATCCTGATCAATGCGGCGACACTGGGACTGGAGACGTCCCCGGCGCTGATGAGGGCCCATGGCGGCCTGCTCACGATCGTCGACCACGTGGCCCTGTACGTCTTCGTCGCCGAACTCCTGGCCAAGCTGTACGTCTACCGGCTGGAGTTCCTGCGCGACCCCTGGAACATCTTCGACAGCGTCATCATCGGCACCTCCCTGCTGCCGCATTCGGGTGAGCTGTCGGTGCTCCGCGCGCTGCGGATCATGAGGGCGCTGCGGTTGATCTCCGTGGTGCCCAGCCTGCGCCGCGTCGTCTCCGCGCTGCTCGCCGCCGTGCCCGGCATGGCCTCGATCGCCGTGCTGCTCAGCCTGGTCCTCTACGTCGCCGCGGTGATCTCCACCAAGCTGTTCGCGGCCACGACCCCACACTACTTCGGCGACCTGGGCACCTCGTTGTTCACCCTGTTCCAGGTGATGACGGGGGAGGCCTGGTCGGACGTCGCCCGCGAGGTCATGGCCGTCCATCCGGCCGCCTGGATCTTCTTCGTCGTCTTCATTCTGATCTGCACCTTCGTCGTGCTGAACCTGTTCATCGCCGTCGTCGTACGGGCGATGGAGGACGACCACGCCAGGGAGGCCGGGCAGGCCCGCGAGGCCGAGCAGCACACCCTTGAGGGCGTCATGGCGGAGCTCAGGGCGTTGCGGGCGGAACTGCGCGACTCGCGGCAGGAGCAGGAAGGGGCCGCGCTCAGCCGGTGAGGGCTTCCCCGGCGGGCCTACGCCCTGATCGGCAGGCCCGCGGTGAGCCCGCCGTCCACCGTGACGACCTGCCCGGTCAGATAGGCGCACGCGTCGGACGCGAGCAGGACGATGACGGCCGCGATGTCGTCGGGGCGGCCGAAACGGCGCTGGGGGATGACCTCCAGGACCGCCGACCGCACCTCGTCGGTGCCCGTGGCGCGGTGCATCATGGCGGTCTCGGTGAATCCCGGGGCCACCGCGTTGACGCGGATACCCGAGGCGGCTCCTTCGAGGGCCGCGACCCTGGTCAGGCCGATGACGGCGTGTTTGCTGCCGACGTAGACCGAGGCCGAGGTCAGTCCGATCTCTCCGTAGACGGACGTGATGTTGACGATGCTTCCGCCGCCTTGGGCCAGCATCGCCCGGAACTCGTGCTTCATGCTCAGCAGCATGCCGAGCACGTTGGTGTCGAAGGTGTCCGCGTAGCTCTCGGGGGTCTGCTCGACGATCGGGGCGATCCGGCCCTCCGTCCCCGCGTTGTTGACGGCGACGTCGAGCCGGCCGAACCGCTCGACCGCCTGATCCACCAGGCCTTCGACGTCCGCTTCGTGGCGCACGTCGGCGCGGGCGAACACCGCTTCCGTGTCCAGTGCGCGCAGTTCGCCGGCCAGGGCCTCGCCCGCGTCCTCGTGCCGTCCGGAGACGACGAGTTTCGCGCCGTTCTTCGCGAAGGCGAAGGCGGTCGAGCGGCCGATTCCGGTCAGCGCGCCGGTGATGAGTACGACGGGAGTGGCCATGGCCGTGGTCCTTCATCGTCGTGCGCCCGGAGCCGCCGGCGGGCGGGCGCGTGCGGCTGTGGACGGACCGGCGGGCCCGCCCGGATCTGAGTCGACGAGCCCGATGTTGCCCGCGAGGCCGCACGGCAACCCGGCTTGCCGAAACAGGGTGAAATCATGGCGAATCTCTGCCTACTCGGAGACGGAGCCCAGCACCGGAGATCAAGGGATCGGCGCCGGTGCGATCGAGGTGACAGGCGTTCTCCACGAGATCGCGGCCGGGAAGACGCGGACGGCGCGGCTGGTTGAGGGGAGCGGGCCGCCCCACGAGCGGCGGCCCGTGGAGAGAGGAAGGGAAGCGGTGTCCTACGAGGAGTTCCAGCGCGGTCAGATGTTCTTCGAGGCCAAGGATTACGCCGAGGCGAGCCGCATTCTCGCGCCCGTCGCCGAGGGGGAGCCGGGCAATCGCGCGGTGGTCGAGCTGCTGGGACGCGCGTATTTCCACAGCGCCCAGCTCGGCCGGGCGGAGGACGCGTTCAGGAGCCTGGTCGAGCTCGACCCGGTGAACGGCTGGGCATACGAGGCCCTGGCCCGGACGCTGGAGCGCCGCGGCCGGGCGGACGAGGCCGGGCGGTACCGCAAGCTCGCTCTGGCCATGGGGACGGAGGAGACCGGGGAGATCGAGGTGTCCGTCTCCGCAGCGGACCTGGTCATCGGGAGCTGAGCGCCTCTCCGGGGCTCTCACGCGAGGCCGGGCGTCCGAGGCTCCCGGCCTCCTGAGCCCCGGGGGTCGGGGGCCTTCTAATGTGTCCCATATGGAACTCAGCGGAACAATCACCACTGACCGGCCGCTTCTCGTCCTCGCCGTCCGCCAGGAGGCGCAGTTCCTGGACGGCGGCCTGCCGGTGCTGCTGACGGGCATAGGGAAGGTCAACGCGGCGTCCGCGCTCGCCGGGGTGCTGGCCAGAGGTCCCCTGCCGTCGTCGGTGATCAATCTGGGGACCGCCGGAGCGCTCCGCTCCGGCTGGACGGGCACCCACGTGGTGAGCACGGTGTTCCAGCACGACCTCGACACGGACGTCCTGCGCAGCCTCACCGGCGAGACCTACGGAGCCCCCCTGACCCTGGCCGGCGACGGGCCCGTCCTCGCGACGGGCGACTCCTTCGTCGCCGACGACGCCGCGCGGGACGCGCTCGCCGCCCGTGCCGATCTGGTCGACATGGAGGGATACGCCGTGGCCTCCGCCGCCCACCAGGCGGGCGTGCCCATCCGCCTGGTCAAGCACATCAGCGACGACGCGGGGGAGGGCGCCGTGAAGACCTGGCGCGAGTCCGTCGCCGACTCCGCCCGCGCCCTGCACGACTGGGTGGTCAAGAACGTCCTGTGACCCCGCGCCGCGGACGCGCGGATCGCGATTCCCCCGCCGGTTTCCCCACAGATTCCCCAGGCCGATCGACAGCCGGAAACGGAAGGGGAGAACAGTGAATCTCGAACCTGAGCGGGTGATCACAAGTCCCGCGCGTACGGCGCGACGGCTCAGGAGGGCCGCGCCTGTCCTGGCGCTCGTCGTTGCCGCCACGTCCGCGGCGGCCACGACGGCGGTCGCCCAGACCGGTGGCACGGCGTCCGGCAGGGCGGGCGGCACACTCGGCGCCACAGTCGGCCGCACAGTCGGCGGCACGGCGGCGGACCCGGTCCCGCTCGCGGGCTGCCCGTCGCCCGGACGCGTCAAGCCCACGGTCGTCCTCGTGCACGGCGCGTGGGCCGACGCCTCCAGCTGGAACGGCGAGGTGAGATCCCTGCAGCGGGCGGGCTATGCCGTACGGGCCGTGGCCAATCCGCTCCGCGACCTCACGTCGGACGCCGAGACCGTGGCCGACTTCCTGAAGACCGTGTCCGGTCCGATCGTGCTCGTCGGGCACTCCTACGGGGGCTCGGTGATCACGAACGCCGCCGCGGGCGTGCCGAACGTCAAGGCCCTGGTGTACGTCGACGCCGCGGCTCCCGACGTCGGCGAGACGAACGGGCAGCTCAGCGGCTCCGACTCCGATCTCAACGGGGATCCGGCCACCCTCTACGACAAGGTGCCCTATCCCGGAGCTCCCGCGGGAGCGGCCGATCTCTACCTCAAGAGGAAGGTCTTCGTCCGGTCGTTCGCCTCGGATCTGCCCCGGCGCACCGCCGTCCGGCTGTGGGCCACCCAGCGGGCCGCCTCGACCAGCGCGTTCACGACGCCGTCGAAGGCCGCGGCGTGGAAGACGATCCCGTCCTGGTTCTTCATCAGCACGGGCGACCGGATCATCACCCCGTCGTCGCAGCGGGCCATGGCCCGCCGGGCCGGCTCGAAGGTGACGGAATTCAAGGGCGGCTCACACCTGACGCTGATCTCCCACCCGGAGGCCGTGACATCCGTGATCGGATCCGCCGTCTGCTCCGTACGCTGACAGACTTAAAACGCTTCTGACCTGCTGTTTCTTACGCGGGCCGCATGAGGAACGCTCTTGGAGACTTCCTCCGGGCGCGGCGCGCGGCGATGCCTGCCGACGAGGCGGGTCTGCCCGCCGGCGGCGATCTCCGCCGGACGCCCGGGCTGCGCCGCGAGCCGCCTGCGCGCTAGTTCCCGACGCCCGTCCACTTGGGGCCGAAGTGACCGCTCGTCACAACACGGATCACGACGAGATGCGGTGCCGACCTGCGCGTCTTGCCGACCCTTTGCCGCCACCGCCGTCAAGGACGCACGGCCCGAGCCGGTGGTCAGCGGAAGGAGCGGCGGTAGGCGGCCGGGGTGGTGGCGAGGGCGTTGCGGAACCGGCGGCGCAGGTTCACCGCGGACGAGAGGCCGACGCGCTGGGCGATCGTCTCGACCGGGAGGTCGGTCTCCTCCAGGAGCGCGCGGGCGCCTGCGATGCGACGCTCGAGGAGCCAGCGGCCGGGGGCGATGCCGAGCTGCTCCGTGAAGTGGCGGCTGAGGGTGCGCGGCGAGGTCCCCGACCAGGCGGCCATGTCCTCCAGGGTGAGCCGCCGGTCCAGGTTGGCGGTGACCCAGTCGAGCAGCGGGGCGAGGGAGTCGGGGAGCGGGCCCGTGGTTGGCAGCGCGGGAAACTGGCGCTGGCAGCCCTCCCGGTGCGGGGCGGCCGCCAGCTGACGGCCGATCCGCATCGCCAGGGCGGCGCCGTGTGCACGCCTGACCTGGTTGAGGCACAGGTCGACGGTGGTGGCCGTGGCGCCAGCGGTCGCGACATCGCCGTGGTCGACGTACAGCACGGTGGCGTCGGCGCGGACCCTCGGGTACCGGCGGGCCAGTTCGCCGCTGAGCTCCCAGTGGACGGCGGCGGTGCGGCCGTCGAGCAGGCCCAGACCGGCCGGGATGTGGATGCCCGAGCAGATCCCGACGATGCGCGCGCCGCGGGCGTGGGCGGCGAGGACGGCGTCGCCGAGTTCGGGGGAGATGTCCGGTCCGGGGCACCAGTTCGCGATGAGGATCGTGTCGGCCTCCGCCAGGGCCTCCAGGCCGTCGGTGACGAGGATGTCGGCGCCCATCGTGGTGGCGATCGGCCCGGGCCGTTCCGCGCAGAGCCGGAAGTCGTAGAGGTGGGGGATGTCGGGGCCGTGGTAACCGAACACGGCCGACGCGCTGGTGATCGGATACATCTCCTGCGGCGGGCCGACCAGGGCGACCACTCGGTGCTTCATGGCAGGAATGTACTCAATGATGTCGTAAGCGACGCCTGTGCGAGGCCGGTCGGCTGTCCAGGATGAGTGGTCATGGAGATCGCCGCATGACCACGACCCTCGACCGCGAGGCGAAGGAGCGTGTCACTGAACCGCTCTGGACCAGGGATTTCTCGCTCTACTTCACCGCCAGGGTGGTGTCGCTGCTGGGCGACGCGATGTTGCCGGTCGCGGCGGCGCTCGCGGTGGGGGCGATCTACGGGGTCTCGGGGGTGGGGTACGTTCTCGCCGTCTGGACGGCGCCCTTCGTCCTGTTCGTTCTGTTCGGCGGGGTCTTCGCCGACCGGGTCGGCGCACGCGCCATGATGGTCGGCGCCGACCTGGTCCGGGTCCTCACCCAGGGCGTGCTGGCGGTCGCCTTCTTCACCGGAGTCCCGCCGTTGTGGCTGCTGATGGCCGCCTCGTTCCTGTCCGGCACGGCCGCCGCGATGTTCGAGCCCGGCGGCAAGGGCATGGTCCCGCTCGTCGCCAGGGACCCGCAGCGTGCCAACGGCACTCTCAAGATCGCTGAGGCGGCAACGCAGCTCGGCGGCCCGGTGCTGGCGGGGCTCCTGATGGCGTTGACCGGCGCGGGCACGGTCTACGCCTTCGACGCCGGCACCTTCCTGCTGAGCGGCCTCTGCCTGGCACTGATCAGGTTCGGTCCCCGGGCCGGCGTCGCGGCCGGTGCCGGTGAGCGCTCGACCGTCCTGCTCGACCTGCGGCGCGGATGGGTGGAGTTCCGCTCACGGAGCTGGATGTGGTCGGTGATCCTGGTCTGGGTCTTCTTCGGCATGCTCGTCTTCGGCCCCTACATCCCGCTGGGCTCCCGGCTGATCGGCGACCGCCTCGGCGAGGCCGCGTACGGCTGGGCGATGGCGGGCCTGGGCGCTGGCACCGTGATCGGAGGCTTCGTCGCGATCCGCTTCCGGCCCGTCCGCCCGCTGGCCGCCGGTGGTGTCGCCATGATCGGCTTCGCCTTCATTCCGCTGTCGGCCGCCCTGGAGCTTCCGCTCCCCGCGGTGATGGCCGGCCACCTGATCGGCGGAGCCGCGTGGGCCTTCTGGTCGGTGATGTGGTCGACCAGCGTGCAGACCCAGGTGGCCCCCGACGTGCTCAACCGCGTCACCGCCTACGAGGTGGCCGGGTCGGTCTCCGGAGTGGCCGTGGGCCAGGCCCTCGTCGGCCCGGTCTCGGCGGTCGTCGAACCGCGCGACCTGCTGTTCCTGTCGGCGGGCGTCAGCGCCGTCGTGTGCGCGGCGCTGCTGCTCATCCCGCCGATCCGGAGGCTCCGCCGGGTGTGACCGGCCCCGCTCGCACGGTCAGATCGCCGCGCGCCCACCGTCGACCGAGAGCGTGGCCCCGTGGATGTTCGAGGCGTCGTCGCTGGCCAGGAACACCACGGCGGCGGCGACCTCGGCAGGCGTGCTCGCCCGCCGGGAGGGCATCGCCGCGATCATCGACGCCAGGCGATCCTGAATGCCGGAGATCTTCTCGGTGAGGGTCGGGCCGGGGGCGACGGTGTTGACCCTGACCCCCGCCGGCCCGTACTCGGCCGCCCACGACTTGGTCAGCGAGTGGACGGTCGCCTTGGTGGCGCTGTAGAGGGCGGAGTGGGCCGAGCCGAACAGGCCGTTGATCGAGCCCATGTTGATGACGGACCCGCTGCCGCGCGCGGCCATCTCCGGGGCGATGAGGCCGGTGAGCAGGAAGGCGGCCTTCACGTTGACGCGCAGCGCCTGATCGATCAGTTCCTCCTCGACCTCCGCTGTCGGAGCCGGGTCGATCAGCAGCGCCGCGTTGTTCACCAGGATGTCGAGGTCGCCGCCGGCGGCCTCGCCGGCCGCGTGAGCGAGCTCGCGGATCGCGGCCGCGCCCCGGCCGAGGTCGGCGGCGATGAACGTGGCACGCCCTCCCGCCTGCTCGATCGAGCCGACGGTCCGCTTCCCTCCTTCCACGTTGCGGCCGGTGACGATGACGTGCGCCCCTTCGGCCGCGAGGGCCTGGGCGATCGCCACTCCGAGGCCGTCGGTGGAGCCGGTCACCAGTGCGGACCGGCCCTGCAGTCGTGCGGTCATGTGCTGCTCCCCGATAAGAGTCGAACGATAGGAGTCGAAATGGACAGCTCGAACGTCGCACCATAAAATTGGACCGGCAAGTCCAATCGAGAGGTGTGCGATGTGACCCGGGAGCTGACCCCCAAGGGGAGCGCGACGCGGCAGCGGATCATCGAGGGCGCCGCCGCGGAGATCCGCGAGCTCGGCGTCGTCACCACCACGCTGGACGACGTGCGGAGAAGGACGGCCACGAGCAAGAGCCAGCTGTTCCACTATTTCCCCGGAGGCAGGGAGGAGCTGCTCCTCGCCGTGGCGCGGTACGAGGCCGACCGCGTCCTCACCGACCAGCAGCCGCAGCTGGGCGATCTGACGTCCTGGCACGCCTGGGAGGAATGGCGCGAGGTCCTGATCGAGCGCTATCGCCGGCAGGGCTGGAACTGCCCGCTCAGCGCCGTGGTCGCGCAGCTCGGCCGCAGCACCCCGGGAGCCCGGGCGGTCGTCACCGAGATGCTCGACCGATGGCAGGCGGAGATCGCCGCGGGCGTGCGCGCCATGCAGGCCCAGCACGAGATCGACGCCGAACTCGACGCGGACCAGACCGCCGCCGCGCTCCTGGCCGGCATCCAGGGAGGTGTGGTGATCATGCTCTCGACCGGCAGGCTCACCCACCTGGAAGCCGCACTGGACGTGGCGATTCGGCGCCTTCGCGACAGCCGCCCAGCGGACGAGCGGCGGACTGTCCGGGCGAACGGCTAACGTGCGGATCGTCATCCGCATGCCGACGGAAACCGTCTCGGGACCGGAGTCGACAACTACTTCGACGGCGACGGCGCCGCGTCCGACGTGTGGTCGAGCTTCGAGATCCCACATCGGAGCCGGGTGTTCCATCAAAAGCCCGGTTTCGCGGCGGGTTACAGGCGGGACTTCTGTGGCTGGAACTTCTGCGCGCCGCTCACGACGACGGGCTGTCCCCCTCCCGGGCGCCCGCCGAGCCGGCCGGGCTCTCGGAGGGCGACGGCCCGGGCCTGCTTCACCTGACCTCGCTGCGAGAGCTCGCGAGCGGGAGCTGAGACCGGTCTCGTCCCGCACGTGCCCGCCGACCCGGCGCCGACCCGTGCGCACCGTCGAAGACGTGGCTCGGCACAGGTCGGCGCTTTCGGGGAGGACCGCCCGGTCTCAGTGGCGATGGTGGTTGTCGGGCTGGGCGGGGTCGCCCGGGTGTTCCAGCCCGGGCACCAGGCGGAGCCGGTACGCCCGGGCATGGTCGAGCCAGCGGACGAAGGCCAGGCGCCTGGCCGCGTCCAGCAGCAGGCCGCCCGGCTCGGGCGCGGTCGCGGGCTCCCGCGTGCCGAGGAGGGTCACGGTGAACCCGTCCACGGTCACGGTCTGCCCCGGAGCGGCCTCGGCGAGGGCGGCCGCGAGCCGTGCCGGCAACGTGCCGGGGGCCGCGTCGAAGTCGCCGTCCGCCGTGGACAGCCGCCACTCGGGCTCGGCGGGAGGCCGGGCCGTCGCAGCCGCGTAGGCCGCTGCCTGTTCCCCGGGCACCGTCGCATCCGCGGTCACCGCCGCGTAAACGGCCCGTACGGCGCCGCTGCCCTCGAAGGCGGCGGCGGTGATCGAGCCGAGCTCGACGGCGGCGCGCTGGTCGAGCCGCACGGGCGCAGCCCCGCCGCCCACGTCGAGCCCCCGCTCGGCCGCCTCCGCCTCGCACAGCAGCTCGGTGAGCATGACCTGGGCGACCCAGCGCGTGAGCTGCCTGTCCTCGGCGCTGCCCGGCTCCGGCAGCGCGGAGGACCGCGGCCCGCCGCGCAGGGCGGCGAGCCGGCGGTCGAGGTCGGCACGCGGCAGCGGCCGGCCGTCGAGCCAGCCGAGCACGGGTCCGACGCCAGGCGCGGACGGTGCACCGTCCACGGGGGACGCCGCGTGTGCGTGGTGGTGCCCATGCCCGTGCCCATGCCCATGGCCGACGGACGAGGCCGCAGCAGACACCGCAGCAGACACCGCAGCAGACACCGCAGGAGTCACCGCAGGAGTCACCGCGTGCGCCCGGCTCATGGGGCCACGACCAGCTCGACCGTCGGGGCGTACTGGCAGCGGCCGAACCACATCACCTTGGCCAGCGCCCAGTAGGCGCCGGGGTCGGCGTCGCGCGGCACCGTCACGTCGAACGCCGCCGTGTCCGTCGCGCCCGCCGCCAGGGTGAACCCGCGTACCGGAGCGGTGACCGCGTCCCACGTCCCCCAGGGCGACACGACCTGGAGCTCACCGCGGATCTCGCCCCGGGTGCGGTTGGCGAGCGTCACTTCGAGCACCGCACGGCCACCGGGAGCGACCCGCACGGTCGTGGAGACGACGTCGACCGACAGGCCCGTGTCCCTTGCCGTCGCGGCCGTCGTCCCCTGAGCCGCCGCCCAGTCCTCGGGGATCTCGCCCGGCACGGGCAGAAAGGCGGAAAGGTCGCCCACCGCGATCGTCGCGACGTCCTCGACGTTCTGGCCGTCGTGGTCGATGCGGGCGGCGAGGAAGTACAGCCCCGGCTCGGCGCCGGCGTGCGGGGTCAGCGTCACCGGGAACCGCACGTGACCGTCGGGCTCGAGCCGGTACGGGCGACGGGCCGGGATCACCGACCACCCCTCCGGGGCGATCAGCTCGGCTGTGCCCTCCACCGGCGCGTCCCGCAACTGCGAGGCGATCACCACGGACGCCTCGACGGGCTCGCCGTCCGTACGGAGCAGTCCGGGGGAGACCGCCACGGACACGGGCAGGTAGCCGATCGGGGCGGGACCGCGGTTGTGCAGCCAGTACCGCGCGTGGACGGGCTGGGCGGCCTCCGCGGCCGGGCCCAGCGAGCCGTCGCCCCGGCGGGCCGAGCCGTCGAGACCGGCCGGCACGCCGATGACGGTCGCGACCTCGCTCCCGGAGAGCTCGACGGCCCCCGTGAGCGGCTCGCCCCTGCGCTCCAGCAGGTCGGCGGAGTACATTCCGCTGAAGGAGAGCGCCCCGTCGAGCGTCGCGGCCGACCCCTTGCCGGTCGACTCGACGAGGCGCAGCGTGACGCCGCGTGCCGGGTCCTGTGCTTCGGCGGAGCCGCGGGCGATGGGGTCGCCGCTGGGCTTCACCGTGCCGAGGAGCACCTCACGGGCGGGCTCGACCCGCACGTACGACCGGGTGGCGGGCAGCGGACCCTCGTGGGCGCCGGCGACGCGGGCGTACAGCGGGTGGTTGAACTCCTGCCCCTGCGCGGGGAGGGTGATCGCGCGCCAGTCGCCGTCCCCGGAGACGAGCGCGTAGGAGAAGTCGTGCGACCAGTGCTGCAGCTGGAAGGACGTGCCGTCGGGGGCGGTGCGCTTGGGCGGGTCGATCCACACGCCCGAGGGCCAGCCGGTGCACGAGCGCATGAGCGACAGGTGCAGGGCGCCGGTCGGGTCCACGGCGAACCCGGGCAACCCGTACGTCAGCAGGGCGACCGTGTGATCGGTGAGGACCTCGGACGCGGGGATCGGCCTCGGGGAGACCGCGGAGACGCGGGCGTCCGCGAGGTCGTCCGCGAGGGCGGCGGGATCGGTGACCACGAGGGACGGCAGCGCCCTCAGGTCGCGCAGATCGGCGTTGGGCTGCCACATCTCGTGCAGCGGCTTGTCCGCGGGGACCCAGACGCGGCCGTGCCTGGCCAGCGTGGCGGCGTAGTCCGCGCCGGCGCGCTCGAGCAGGTCGCGGGTGGCCTCGTTGGCCTCGGGCCCGCCGATCAGGACGCGGAAGTCCGGGAGGTTGGAGTCGACGTCGAGCCAGCCGTACCTGGCCCATTCCGCGCTCGCGGTCGTCGCGGTCACGCCGACCTTCGCCAGGGCGACCACCAGGTCGCGCGCGGCGGGGGCGTCGGCGAGCGACGGCACGACGACCTCGGCGACGCCGAGCGCGCGCTCACCCAGCGGCTCGCCGTCGGAGTCGGTCAGCGAGACGCGGGCGGTCGAGCTGAGCCCGAACCAGGTGTTCGCCGGGTTGTCGAGCGTCCACGGCGCGTCGGCGACGTCCACGTCCGGCAGGGCGAAGCCCCGCCCGACGACGGCGTCGGCGACCTCGCTCACGGGTAGCGCGCCCGGCAGGTCCACCGGGAACCGCACCCGCAGCAGCCGATCGGCGCCCGCGTGGTCGACGACGCGGGTGCCGCAGTCGACCCGGTCGACGCCGTGCCACAACGTGACGGTCTGCCGATAGTTCAGGCCGTCGACGGTGCCGGTGACGACGAGGCGCGAGCCCAGCGGGCTGGTCTCGGCCCGGACGGTCGCGGGAGTGTCGGAGGAGCCGACGACCGGCCCGCGCGGCACCAGGTGCCACGGGCCCTCGCCGAAGTCGGGGTGCGCCGAGTACTCCTCGTACACCCGCAGTTCGTTGGCCACGTGACCGTCGCGGACCAGCTCGCGGCCTGACGCCTTGTCGTAGACGCTGCTCAGCCCGCCGCCCCTGGCGGCGTCCGCGCTCACGCGGTAGCGGGCGTTCTCGATGGTCCCGCCGTCGACCGGGGTCCACACGGGCTCCGCGGAGGACGCCCCCGGCAGGAGCCGCCACGTCCGCCAGCCCATGGCGGGCACGGCGTCGGCGAAGAACCGCAGGGTGCCCCGGTCGACCACGCACGCCACCTCCGCGCCCGTGTCGTCGAGGACGCGCCCGCCTTCGACGTCGTGCGGGAGACGTACGGTGACCAGGGCCGAGCGGTCGAACGACAGCGTGTTCGCGACGACGAGGGGGACGCCGTCGCCGGTCGTGTCGATCCGGCCCGCGAGGGCGTCGAGTGCGGTGTCCCGAACAGTCGCGGCGAGGTCGTACGCCTCCCGCCAGCCGGACAGCAGGTCGATGTAGACCTGGTCGGACTCCGACCCGGTGATCGCGTCGTGGTGGGCGCCGTAGGCGAGCTGGCGCCACACCTTGTCGAGCGCCGCGCCTGGGTAGGCGCCGAGGCCCTCAAGCGAGGCGAGGGTGGCGAGCTTCTCCGCGTCGACGGCGGCGACCTCGCCCGCCCGCTGGGCCTGCTTCGTGTCGATGTACGACACGTCCTTGCCGGTATAGATGGGGTTCATGTCACGGGTCTGGGGGCTCGGCCGGCGGCCGGTCGCCTCCAGCTCGGCCCGGACGGCGTCGAGGAAGTCGCGCGGCGTGCCGCAGACGAACCTCGGCCACACGTACTTGGCCGCCCACGAACGGTGGATCTCGGTGACCCACTTGTTCGGCGGCGTGTAGTCGGTGCCAACAGGCAGCAGCAGGTTCCTCGTGGCCCCCACCGGCTTGAGCTTGGCGTACAGCTCGTAGACCGCGCGCTCGGCCGACTCCAGGTCGGGGGAGGAGTCCATCCACCAGCCGGCGGAGTAGTGGTGCGGCATGAAGTGGGTGAGCACCCCGCGGCCGGACGGCGAGATCCACTCGAACTCGCTCGGGAACTGCATGACCCGCGCGTCGTTCTTCGACTCGCGGAAGTTCTTCTGGATAGGCCCCCACTGGTGGAACGGCCCGCGCGCCCACGCGGAGCCGGTCAGCCCCGCGGCGTCCAGGTAGCCGGGGAACTGGGGGTCGTGGCCGAAGACGTCGAGCTGCCAGGCGGTCTGCGGGTCGCCGCCGAGAATGTCCCGCTGGTAGCCGACGCCGTAGACGATGTTGCGGATGGTCGTCTCCGCGCCGGTGAGGTTGGTGTTCGGCTCGTTGTAGGTGCCGCCGACCAGCTCGACCTGGCCGCGCTCCATCAGCACACGCAGGTCGGCCCGGCGCTCGGGGTGCAGGTCGAAGTACGGCTTCAGGTAGTCGATCTCCGCCAGCACGAACTTGTAGACCGGGTCGCGCAACGCCAGGTCGAGGTGCGCGTCGACGAGCGCGAAGCCGTTGCGCTCCCACAGCGGGCGCGTGGTCGCGTCGCCGGACAGCAGCTCCCACGGCGAGGTGTAGGCCGCCTGGGTGTTCCACCACACCGGGTCGTAGTGGAAGTGCGAGACCAGGAACATCGTCCAGCCGGGCTCGGCCACGGTGACGGAGTCCTCGGTGCTCGCATCCCCGGCCGTCACGGTCACCGGCAGCTCGGCTCCGGCGGCCGCGCCGGCGATCTCGAGGGGGACCTCGACGACTCCCGTGCCGGTCGCCTCGCCCGAGACTCCCGGCCCCGCGACGGTGACGAGGACCGGCGGCCCCTCGATCGTCACGCGGAGCACCTGTCGCGGCGCGTCCTCCGTGCCCACGAACAGGTCGGTGGATTCCACGGCGGTGATGGTGACCGGCACGTGCGTCAGTCCTTTCTATCGGTGAGCCGGCCGTCCCGGGTGGGGACGGCCGGCGGGTGGTGCGGGGGTCAGGCTCCCCAGGCCTCGAACTCGTTGATGCGGGCCGCGGGGTCACTGCCTTGGGTGGGCTTCGTGACGTTCAGGCGAACGTATCGCGCGCTGACCGACACGGGAGAGGTGGTGATCGCCGACGTGTTGCCGGTGACCGTCACAGCGGTGGTCCACGCGTCGGAGGCCGAGGACCGGACCTGGATGGTGTAGTCGCTCGTGTTCGACGACGCCCCCTCGCCTCCCGCCTCGGCGTGCTTCACCACGAACCGGTTGATCGACCGGACCGATCCGAGGTCGACCTCCAGCCACTTGTCGGCGGTCAGCGCGCACCACTTGTCGGCCACGTTGCCGTTGACGGCCTTCTCCGGGCCCTCGCCGGCGTTGCACATGCTGGAGGCGGTCGCCGGCTGGTCGAGCGCGAGGTTCGTCTCGGTCGGCGGCGTCCCGGTCCAGGCCACCGTGGTCCGGGCGGCGTGTGAGCGGCCGTACTCCGTGGAGACCGCCTCGACCTCGATGGTCGTGGACGTCTCCGCGCCCGCCCGGTCGAGCCGCGGGACGAAGTAGACGGTGTTGGGGGTGGCCCCGAGGTAGGTGCGGGTGCCGTCGGCGTTGCGACGGTACACGTCGTAGTGGTGCACCGAACCGTGCGCGGACGGCTTCCAGGACAGGCGCAGCGACTTGCGGGTGGCCGTCACGTCCGTCGTGCCCAGCACGGTCGCCTTCCTCGGCGGGGCCGGGCGCTCCACCGAGCCGTCGTACACCGCGATCTGGCCGACCCGCACGTCGTAGGAGTCGACGGTCGCGGGCGCGGACGCCTGCAGGCCGATCTGGGCGATCGTCCGGCCGGCGAACTTCGACAGGTCCAGCGTCCTGCGCTCCCACCCGGTGCCGCTCGTCGGGCCGAGGTCGAGCGTGGTGAACTTCGTCGGCGCGTCGGCGAAGGCGATCGCCGCCTTCAGGTTGGTCGGCCCCGCGGCGGGGGTCTTCACCACGACCGACAGCTTGGTGCTGCGGGCGACCGGCAGCTTGGTCTCATAGAGCCGGACCGTGTTGGCGGCGTCCAGCCTGCCGGTGAGGCGCAGCGACGAGCCGCCCTCGTAGGCGTCGCCGAAGTCGAGGGACGGGGTGAGCCTGGAGCCGTCGGACGTCACGAGCCAGCGGTAGGTCGGCAGCACGTCCTGCAGGGAGAGGTTGTTCCAGCCGCCGGTGCGCACCCGCACGCCGCCGACGTTGTAGAAGTCGCCCTGCCCGGTGTTGAAGCCGGTGACGAACGGCTTGGCCGTGATCGGCGTCGACTCGGCGACGTAGGTGGCCAGGCCCTTCCACGACGAGGTGGTGGAGGTGTTCGAGGGGTCGGCGTTGGCGCCCACCCAGTAGCGGGAGTCCCTGTTGTAGAAGTCGGCCCGGCTGGTGGACGACTTCCACGTCCACTCGGGGCGGTAGAGGCCGAGCGAGGTCACGTGCGGCTGCCCCGCGGGGAACACCGCGTCCCAGGAGACGAAGGTGTTGTATCCGTTGGCCTCGGTGTCGATGCCCGAGTACAGGTCGTACTCACTGCGGCCGAGCGCCTGGGCGGTGGACCGCGAGGAGGACAGCCCGGAGGCCGACCACCAGAAGTTGAGGAACATCGAGTCCGACACCTTGCGCGGGTCGGACAGGAACGCGTCGTTCTCCGGGGTGAGCGCGTTCTGCCAGTTGACCTGGCCGCCCTCGGTCATCGCGTCGTACCACATGAAGCCGACCGACGGGCTCCTGCCCTTCGCGTACTTGACGAGGTCGCGCATCGACGTCGCCAGCGCGGTGTCACCGCCCTCGGTCTCCTGGTTGATGAACCAGCCGTCGAACCCGTAGTACTTCGCGACCTCGACGAGCTTGTCGGCGACGGGGAAGCGCGATCCCGACTTCTGGGTGAAGTCCTTGACCCACTGCAACTGCCCGCCGTACACGCCGGGCGGGAAGAAGACCGTGCCGTAGACCTTGACGCCGTTGCGGTGCGCGGCGTCGATGACCGTGGCGTTCGGCGCGAGGATCAGGCCCTCGCTCGCCGATCCGCCCCAGAAGACCAGTGTGTCGACGTACTGCCAGTAGCCGAACGCGTAGTAGTTGGCGTCGAGCGCCCCCTGGGAGGGGTTGTTCGAGGTGGGCGCGAACGAGACCAGCGACGCCACGCGGCCCTCTCCCGCGCGGGCGTTCGCGTTGGCCTTCAGCGACGGGTCGCCGACCCGCGGCCGCAGGGGCACCTGGGATCGGTTGAACTTCGCGTCGGGATCGTCGGCCGGGTTCCAGTTGAGGATCGTGTTCGGGTACCAGTAGGAGGCGTACGGCTGGACACCGCTGCCGCCGGGCGCCGCGGGACCCTGGTGGGTCGTGGAGCGGGCGTCGGCGGGCCCGGTACCCAGAGCGGTACCGAGTGCGGTTGCCGTCACGGCCGCGCAGAGCACGGCCAGCAGGCGTCGTCGCATGTGGGGGGTTCCTTCCCGATGGCGGGGACGGGGTGTAGCCGCCCTGGTCCCGCCGGGTCGCGGCGGGACCAGGGCCTTACCGCTGGTCGTGGATCACGCCGTGGTCAGGACGGTGTCGATCCCGCGAGCGGTGAGGTACTCGGAGTCGGCCGCGCGGTCGGCGCCGACGATCGCGAGCGGGCCGGCCTGGCGCAGGCGGACCCACTCGCTGTGGAAGGGGCTGCCCGGCGCGACCTCTCCCCGCCGCTCGGGCTCGGTGCGCAGATCGACGTCGCACACCAGGGCGGGCCGCGACGAGAGGGCCGGGCGGCTCGAGCGCCGCTCGCGGACGATCGCGGCGAGTTCCCGGGTGGCGGGCTTGATCTGGTGGTCGACGGTGAACAGGCCCAGGTCGTACTCGCGGTCGGGGAAGTCGGCCAGGCTCCGGTCGAGGTCGTGCGAGCACCACCAGGTGACGCCCCACAGGGCGGGGTTGCGGGTGACCGCGTCGAGCATGTCCCGGACGAAGGCCGGCGCGTCGTCCTCGCCGATGTCCGGGCGGGGCGCGCCCACTTCCTGCAGCCAGACCGGCCGGGCCGGGTCCGACGCGGTCGCCGCCGCCAGTTCCACGAGGTAGTCCTCGTGGGAGACGGTGGCGGGGCCGAGGGGGCCGTCGATGGCCGAGACGCCGTTGAACACCCAGGAGTGCACCGTCGTCAGGTCGCCGAGGTCGACGTTGTCGGCCGCGGCGAACGGGTGCCCGGGGTCGTACCACGTGCCGTCGTACAGCGAGTACAGGCTGAGCAGCCGCGGCGCCGCGGTGCGGGCGACCTCGATCAGTTCGGCGGCCCACTGCGAGGACGCCTCCAGGGTGGTGGCGTTCGAGGGCCACAGGTTGTTGACCTCGTTGCCCAGCGTCACGGCGAAGACGTTGGCGCGGGTCGCGACGGCCCGGGTGAGCCGGTCGACGTACTCCGCGATGCCGTCGCGCACTGCCGCGTCGGTGAACAGACTCCGCTGGTGCCAGGTCAGCACCCACGACGGCAGGAAGTCGAAGCTGGACAGGTGGCCCTGGAGCAGGTCGACCGAGACGTCCAGGTCGAACTCGGCGGCCACGTCGATCAGCGTGAGCAGGTCGTCGACGCCACGTTGCCGGATCAGCGTCCGGTTGGGCTGGATCCACGGCCAGATGGGGAACACCCGGACGTGGTCGAGCCCGATTTCCGCCAGGTCGGCGAAGTCGCGCCTGGCCGCGTCGGCCGAGAAGTCGAGCCAGCTGTAGAACCAGCCCGACGAGGGCACGTAGTTCGCTCCGAAACGCAGAGTGGATGGGCCTGGTGGTTGCGGTGTCACTCGTCCTCCGGCTGCGGTGGCGCCAGGCAGGGATCGCCAGGCGCTTCGACCGCCCGCAGCCTAAACCGTTTTAGCTGTCCCTGCCAAGGGCCGGGGGCGCCGTGCTCTCCCTGACCGCCAGTCGCGGCGTCGGAGTCCTGCGGTCCCTTTGCAGGCCCGGTTCGGCGACGATGGCCAGCAGCGTCTCGGCGACCTCGGTGCCGAGCGCGAACGTGTCACGCGTCAGCGCGGTCAGCGCCGGATGCACGATGCGGGTGAGCACCGAGTCGTCGAAGGCGACGATCGACAGGTCGCCGGGGACCGCCACCCCCATCTCGCCGGCGACCCCCAGCCCGGCGACGGCCATCAGGTCGCTGTCGTACACGATCGCCGTCGGCCGCCGGGGCCGTGACAGCAGCATGCGGGTGGTGGCGGCGCCCTCGGCGTCGCTGAAGTCGGTGGGCAGCGAGGAGACCTCCGCCAGGCCGAGCCGCCGCGCGGAGTCGCGCAGCGCGCGCATGCGGCGCTGAGTGTGCTGGAAGGCGGGAAGGCCGGCGACGTGGGCGATGCGCCGGTGGCCGAGCGCGGCGAGGTAGTCGACGATCGACAACATCGCCTCGCGGTCGTCCGCCCACACGCTGGACAGCGAGCCGTGGCGGCCGGGGCCGCCGAGCACCACCGCGGGCACGCCGAGGCCCTCGACCACGTCGACGCGCGTGTCCCTGACCTTGAGGTCGACCAGGATGAACCCGTCGACCCGGTGCTCGGAGGCCCAGCGCCGGTACACCTCGATCTCGGCCTCGGTGTCCTCGACGACGAGCAGTTCCAGCGCGACGGAGTGGGCCGACAGCCCGGCCTGCAGCCCGGACAGCAGTTGGGCGAAGAACGGCTCGACTCCGAGGGTGCGCGCCGGGCGGGCGATGACGAGCCCGACGGCACCGGCGCGGGCGCCGCCCAGGGCACGGGCCGCGGTGTGCGGCCGCCAGTTCATCTCCTCGGCGACCTTCAGGATGCGAGCTCTGGTGGCCTCGCTGACGCCGGGACGGCCGTTGAGCGCGAACGACACCGCACCCTTGGAGACCCCGACACGGCGGGCGATGTCCTCGATGGTCGGTCGCGCCACGGCTGTGCCTTTCTTCGTTCGTGCTGGTCGGCACGTTGCAACAGGAGCCCCCGACAGGTGCATTATCGCCAGGTGCACGCCGCTGCGGGGCCCCGCGCGGGAGCGCGTCGCGCCGATTCCCGCGTCTGTCACGGGTTCGCGTCATCTCTTGACACCGAAGTCTAGTGGGGGGATAGTCCCCAGTCACTAGAGCGGTTTAGTAGTCGGGTCACAGCGGACGGGGCCGCCGGGCGTCGGCTCAAAAATTCCGGATCGCTCAGCGCATGGCAGGAGAAGTGATGCGAATTCATGGGATAAGGCTGGTCGCCGCAGCGGCGGGGCTGGCGGCGCTCGCGGGATGCGGGCTCGGAGGGGCCGAAACGTCGAGCACCCCGACCGCCAACGCCTCGGGCGCGGTGACCGGCAAGGTGAGCCTGCAGACCTGGGCGCTCAAGCCCAAGTTCACCGACTACGTGCAGGGCGTCATCGACTCGTTCGAGAAGAAGTACCCCGGCACCGAGGTGGAATGGCTCGACCAGCCCGGCGACGGCTACGCCGAGAAGGTGCTGAGCCAGGCGTCGGGCGGCAGCCTGCCCGACGTGTCGAACCTGCCGCCGGACTTCGCGCTGCCGCTGGTCAAGCAGGGCCTGCTGCTCGACGTGGCCAAGGCCGACCCGAAGGTGACCGAGGAGTACGTCCCCGGAGGCATCGACGGCTACAAGTACGCCGGCTACGAGGGCGTCTACGGCTACCCCTGGTACCTGAACACCGACGTCAACTACTGGAACTCCGAGCTGCTCTCGAAGTACGGGCTCGACGCGAAGACGCCGCCGACCACGCTCGACGAGCTCATCACCGCGGCGAAGACGGTGAAGGACAAGTCCGGCGGCAAGGTCTTCCTCATGAGCCGCAAGCCGACGCTCATCGACCTCACCAACGCCGGCGTCCCGATCATGTCGCCGGACGGCAAGAGCTTCACCTTCAACACCCCCGAGGCCGCCGCGATCCTCGACAAGTACCGCGACGCCTTCAAGGACAAGTTGATGCCGCGTGACGTGCTGACGACCAAGTACGCCGGCAACACGCAGCTGTTCAACTCCCAGACGGTGGCGTGGACCACCGCGGGCGGCAACTACATCACCAGCCTCGCCGCCGAGGGCAACCCGACGCTCGCGCCCAAGGTCGTCCCCTCGCAGGCGTTCGGCACCCCGCCGCTCTACGTCCAGGGACTGTCGATCTCCAAGTCGACCAAGAACCTCCCGGCCGCGATCGCGCTGGCCCGCTGGGTCACCAGCGCGGAGAACCAGGCCGCCTTCGCGCACCTGGTCAACATCTTCCCGAGCACCAAGGCCTCGGCCGACGACCCGTTCTTCAGCAAGAGCGACGGCACGAACTCCGGCGACGCCAAGGTGATCGCGTTCAACTCGCTCTCCACGGCGAAGATCCTGCAGCCCGTCCAGGTCACGCAGGCGATGGCCGACTTCGTCGACCAGCAGTTCGCCCTCGCGATCAACGGTGAGGAGCCGTCGCAGAAGGCGCTCGACGACGCCGTCGCCAAGTGCAACCAGCTTCTCAACGGCTGACGTCACGCTCGCCCGCGTACGGGGACCCGCCTCATCAGGGGGTCCCCGTACGCGGCGCGCAGGAGATCAAATGACACACAAGCGCTGGTTCACCCCATGGCTGCTCATCGCCCCCGCGGCGGTGTGGCTCGTGGTCTTCAACGCCGTACCGGCGATCAACACGCTGATCCTCTCGTTCACCAATGCCAGGCCCCTGGGCGGCGGGCAGTTCATCGGGTTCGGCAACTACACCCGCATGCTCGACGACCAGCAGCTCGTGGACGCGCTGATCAACAGCATCGTCTACATGGTGGTCTGCGTTCCGCTGCTGACGCTGCTGCCGCTCCTGCTCGCGGTGCTGGTCGAGAAGAAGCTGCGCGGGATCGCGTTCTTCCGCATCGCGTTCTACACCCCCGTGATCGCCTCGGCGGTCGTGGTCGCCCTCATCTGGGGCTGGCTGCTCAACGACCGGGGAGTCATCAACGGGATGGCGGAGGGGCTCGGGTTCCTGAGCGGCCCGTTGCCGTTCCTCACCGATCGCTGGCTGCTGCTGTTCAGCGCGATCAGCCTGACCGTGTGGAAGGGCCTCGGGTACTACATGATCATTTACATGTCGGCGCTCGGCAACGTGAGCCGTGAGCTCCACGAGGCCGCCGCCGTCGACGGGGCCGGGCCCGTCCGCCGGTTCTTCTCCGTCACCGTGCCGGGCGTGCGCAACACGATGCTGCTCATCTCGGTGCTGATCTCCGTCTTCGCGCTGCGGGTCTTCTCCGAGCTGTACATCCTGTCGAACGGCACCGGCGGGCCTGGAGGCCGCGACATGTCGCTCGTGATGCTCATCCAGTTGTACGGCCAGGGCCTGACCGGGCACCTCGGGTACGCCTCCGCGCTGAGCGTCCTGCTGTTCGTCGTCACGGTCGGCCCGATGTTGTTCCTGGCGCGGCTCAACCGGAAGGAGTCGTAGCGATGGCCCGGAGTGGTCGCGGGTTCAACACGATCTCGCCGGCGGAGAAGGTGCTCCGATACGCCCTTCTCCTGGTCGTGCTGGTCATCACGGTGGGCCCGTTCCTGTGGCAGCTCTCCACGTCGCTCAAGGGCGTCACCGAGGACGTCTTCACACAGACGCCCACCTTCGTCCCCCAGCACCCGACGTTGTCGAACTACACCGAGGTCGCCAAGACGATCCCCGTCTGGGCGTACGCCGGCAACTCGCTGATCGTCGCCGTGCTCGTCGTCGCGGGGAACGCGATCGGGGCGACGCTCGCCGGGTACGCGCTGGCCAAGCTGCGCTTCCGGGGCTCGAAGCTGGTGCTCGGGCTCTTCCTCGCGACGCTGATCCTGCCGAGCGAGGTCACGATCATCTCCCAGTACGTCATCGTGCGCGGGCTCGGCTTCTCCGACTCGCTGATCGGTGTCGCGCTGCCGGGGGCGATCCAGATGCTCAACGTGCTGCTGATGCGCACGGCGTTCCTGTCGATCCCGGCGGACGTCGACGCCGCCGCGATCATCGACGGGGCAACCGCGTGGCAGCGCCTGATCCGCATCGGCCTGCCGAACGTCAAGGGCATGCTGAGCGTCGTGGTGATCTTCTCGTTCATCTTCGCGTGGGACGACTTCCTCTGGCCGCTGATCGTGCTCACCGATCCGGACAAGTACACGCTCACGGTCGGGTTGCAGTACCTCAACGGCACCTTCAGCTCCAACCCCCGCCTCATCGCCGCGGGCACCATGATCGCCTTCCTGCCGATCGTGGTGATCTTCGCCCTGCTTCAGCGGTTCTTCTTCAAGGGCGTCGACGCGGGCGCGATCAAGGGCTGAGACCTGCCGTACGGCGACCGCGTCCCGGTCGGGCCCGCCCTTCGCCCTCCCGGGCCGGTCGCCGTACGGCTCGACGCTCGACTGGCCGGGGTCCCACATGAGGGTCCCACGGCGCCTCCGCGTTCTCAGCGCAGGACCGCGCCGGCGACGGCTTCGTTGATCCACTTCTCCCATCGGTCGGGCGTCCATCCGCGCTCGACGGTGAGCAGGAAGTAGACCTCGTGGCTGACGAGAGTGAAGACGATGTCGGCCGCTTCCTGGACGGTCAGTTCCGGCCGGAGGGCCTGCTTGTCCCCGAGTCGCTCCACGAGGGCATGGTGGGCGACGAAGCGTTGCCGCTGGTTGGTCTCCCACTGTGCGGCCATCTCGGGGTCGGCGCCCGCGGCGTCCCGGATGATCTTCATGATCGGTGCGACGCGGCTGAAGATGACGCGACTGTTGCTCAGCCAGATGGCCAGCGCCCGCCGGCCGTCGGGCTCCTCGCGCACCTGCCGCACCCACGGCCGGTCGAGCATCGGTATCGGCTCGTCGTCACCGACGGCCAGGACGTCGACGACCTCCTTGAGGACCGTGGCCTTGTTGCCGAAGTGGAAGTACACGGTCTGCACCGCGACCCCTGCCGCGCCGGCGATTTGATCGAGAGTGGTCGCCGCGTATCCGTTTCGCAGGAACAGCTCCCGGGCTCCGTCGACGATCCGGCGCCGTGTCGCCTTCGCCTGGGCGGCCCGGCGGGTGCCGCCTCGGGCCCCGCTCTTGACGGAGTCGCTCATTCGATAGAGGCTACTCTAAACAGTTTCGCTAGAGCTAGCTCTAGCGAGCTTGTGTCGGAGGTGGTCATGGACCTGGCGCTCAGCGGCTTCCACCACGTCAAACTGCCGGTGACGGATGTGGTGCGCAGCCGCGACTGGTACGAGCGGGTGCTCGGCCTGCGGACGCACATGGAGTTCGTCGAAGAGGGCACGCTCATGGGAATCGCCCTGTGTGACGCGAAATACATGCTGGACCTGGCCATACGGCACGACCCGGTAAGAGCGGCTGCGCTGGCCGGATTCGATCCGATCGCCTTCCGCGTGCCCCGCACCCGCGACCTGGACGCCTGGAAACGGAGGCTGGACGATCTGGCCGAACCGCACGGCGGCATCGTCACCGGGCACGCGGGCCAGGTGCTCATCGGCCTGCACGATCCGGACGGCATCGAGATTCGGCTCTACGCCCCGGGGGGATCCGATGAGCTTTGACCCCAGCGGTTACCTGCTCGGTCCCGACGACGGGCCGGACCTGTGGTTCCTGGATACCCGGATGAGCGTGAAGGCCGGGGCGGACCAGACCGGGGGAGCCTTCACTCTCATCGAGTGGTCGGCGCCGCCGGATTCGGGCCGCCCCTGCACATCCACGACCGCGAGGACGAGGCGTTCTACATACTCGACGGTGAGATCACCATCGACTGCGGCGACCACCACTGGACCGCCGGACCCGGCGACTTCGCGTTCCTGCCGCGCGAGATCCCGCATGCCTTCGTCGTCACCGGCGGACCGGTCCGCGGCCTGCAGCTGACCACCCCGTCCGGGTTCGAGCAGTTCATCGCTGAGATCGGCCGCCCCGCTGAACGGCCCGGTCTACCGGCTCCGGCCCCGCCCGACGTCCCCCGGCTGATCGAGGCCGGCAGGCGTTACGGCCACCGGATCCTCGGCCCGCCCCTCGCTCACGGCTGAGCCGCCCCCTCCTTTCCTCGGGCCGGACGTCCCTGCCCGCCGGGCGCCGTCAGTTGGACGAGGAAGGCCTGCGCGCCCGACACCCGGACCCGCTGGACGTGGACAGGGGTGAACCCCTGCCGGAGTGCCGCGGACAGGTCGTCGGCATCCGGAAGCAGCACCACGGCCGTCCCGTCCGGCGCGAGGACTCGGCGGAGTTCCGCCCACCAGCGGGACGTCGACCCGGCGAGCAGCCCTCGGGCCCCGACCTGGCCACCCCATGGCGGGTTGCTCAGCACACGGTCGACGCCGCCGTCCGGGATCGGGAGACGCCCGGCGTCCGCACGGCCGATGGAGACGGGCAGGCCCGCGGTGTTCCCTTGGGCCGCCCGCACGGCCTCCGCGGACAGATCGACGCCGACGTACCGGGCCTCCGGCTGCTGGGCCGCGGCCTCGGCCAACAGGGTCCCCGCGCCGCAACACGGGTCGAGAACCGTGTCACCGGGACGGATCCCGGCCATCCGGGCCATCGCCGCGGCAAGCGGGGGATGCAGGGTCCCCGGGACGGAACACCTCTTGTACGGGCGCCGATGCAGGGGCCGGTCCGCGATCCGCAGCAGCAGGCTGGCCCGCGTGCCGTCGAGCGTCACGCGCCATCCGCTGGAACCGGCGGGCGGAGCGGTCCCCGCCCGCCGCGAGTGGTAGCCGGTGCCCAGCCTGCCCGCGAGCGCTCGCCCGACGGCGTCCTCGACGTCGTAACGGGTGAAGTTCCGCCTGCCGAGGAACGACGCCGACACCTCGACGCCGGTGAGCGCGCCCGGCCCGCCGTGCCCGTCGCGCAGTGGCAGCAGCGCGCCGAGGTCGGCCGAGCCGGCGAGCCGGGCGAGGGCTCCGACACCCTGCCGGCCGGTGCCCACGTCGGCACACTGCGCGGCGAGCAGGAACACGTCGTCCGCGGTCCGCAGCACGGTGGGCCGCGGCCGCGATCGGCATGCCAGGAAATGGACCTCGCGGTGCCCCAGATAGGTGATCACCCCGAGTCCGAGCTGGAGCACTTCGGCGGCGACCGTCTGCTCCAGCCCGTGGACGCACCGCGCCACCATGCTCGCCGCCGTGTCGAGACGGCAGGAGCACGGGGACGCGGAACAGTGAGAGAACGCGCGACTGCGCATGAGGATCGTTCTTCTTCCGCGTCGGCCCGGGGCAGCGCTGCGCCACCCCGCCTCGTCGGCGACGGGTCTTCCCTCGCTTCGCCGACGGCGCCTAGCGGAGGTGGAAGAAGAACGTGAACGTCACAACTCGTGATCGTAGGACGCGGGGATCGGCCCGCTCAACCCGATATCCGCGCGCGTCGCCGGCGGGGAATGCGGCACGCCGCCGGATGGTTTGCGTCGTCGGCACGCCGGGGGCGTGCGTGAAGGAAGGGTGGGAAGCCATGAAGGTCCGCCGGTCTTTGCGGTCGTTGAAGTCGAAGCCCGGGGCGCAGGTCGTCCGCCGGAGGGGCAGCGTCTTCGTCATCAACAAGAAGGACGCCCGGTTCAAGGCGCGTCAGGGCTGACGCGACGGCCGCACGTCCAGTGCGCTGCTTCACGATTCGGCGGGTCGTCGCCGCGCTCGCCGCGGTGACGACCCGCAGCTCTCCGGCGGACGGTCGGTAGAACTTGGGCTTTTCGACGTCGGTCTGGTGAGGATCGGCTGTTGATCGATCATTCACCGAGATCAGCAGGGAAGGACCCTCTGTACCCGACGCCTGCCTCGCGTCGCTCAAACTGGTCGCACACGTGAGTCTCTTGGACCCATTCGGTCAGCGCGGGCAAGATCTCGAACATGTCGTGTTTCGTGGTTATCCGGCGGTAGGCGTCCTTGGCGTCGCGGAAGCAGGCGAGCCCTCCGAACAAAGGGCTGCCGCCTGGCTGGTAGTCCGACCATGCACAGGCGATGCACGTTCTCGTATAGGTTCCGCGTGGCACTTGCCGATGAAGTGCCTCAAGGGCCACCTCGAACCAGCCGGATGCATGTGCCGTGTACGTCGACCCGCCGAACTCCAGCAGTACCGAGACGGTGTCGCCGGCAGCGCGTCGTGGCGGGGCTCCGAGTATGAGATGGCAACCAAGCTGACCGTCGACGACAGCGCCGTCTGCGACCACCGCTATCGGAATCGTCCAGACGAGCTCACAGGCACACAACGCTCCGTGGTCGATCGTGAATGCCGTTTCATCCGGTAGGTCGGTCGCGGCTTCTAGGTCATCGAGATGCGAGCCTGTGAACTCGATCCCGCGGATGGTGACGGTGAGCTGATGGCCGTCATTCCTGATTGACACGCGCTCCTCGCCGCCGCGATCGCGATACCAGCCGTCCCATGCCACTGTCACAGCCCACATCCGCGTATCCGGTGACCTTGCTGCCGACTGTAGCCCCGGTCGGGGCTCCTGCGTGGCTCTGTTTTTCGGCCCCAACAGCGTACTGAGGTTGCCGGGGCGTTCTTGATCGCCAATCACGCTAACGTGTCCGTGACTCTTTGCGGCTGATCATTTTGTCGGCCTCGATCGGTAGCGTCCTGCGTACTTCCAGTGCAGGTACGTCATCGGCTGAGAGGGCGAATCGTGGGCGGTTCAACGTGGGACTACTTCACGCCATATCAACAGGATGCTTCGGCTGCCCTTGCTGCGGCGCATGAACGCGCATTCAGCGAGGGCGACTACTTCTGGCTCTACGACGGGCGCTGGGGACTTCATGAGCGACCTCGACCTTCCACGATTGAGGAGTTGTGGGAGGACGAGGGCGTACGGCATTCGTTCACTCACTCGATATTGGACATCTTCAGTGTTCTCGACGAGGGCGAACAGCCCGAGGTCTGCTCAGCCAGGCCGCTTACGCCTGGGGAGATACTCAGAGTGCTCGGTTCGTCGAGGCCGACGCGTGCCACCTTCGAGAGCAGATATGAGCGGGCGTATGGAGACCTGGACAGCCTGATCGAGGACCGCGGCCACGCGTGTTACACCGTCTTGTATGACGAGCACCGGCAGCCCAGCGAGATCGTGTTCTGGGGAGTTACCGGGGATTGACCGACGGGTTGTGGCACCGGGCGGAGCACTTCCGCCCGAGGGCGATGGCCGATTCGGCGTCCTGTACTTCAAGGTCGATGAGGCCGACGAGCTGATCACTCAGGGCAAGGCTACTTTGGAGCGAGTCGAACTGCACCGCCTCGGGGCCGTCGGCCATCGTCAGGCTGCGCCAGGCCGAAAATGCTCAGTATGGTGTAGATCGTGGCATTGATGTTCGATCATGTGACTTTGGGGCAGCGCATCCTGTTCGGCACGGGCGCGGCCGCCGACAATGCAGTCGCGGCGGTGGAGGAGTTCGGGGCGCGGCGGATCCTGCTCGTCCACGATGCCTTCGCCGTCGCGCTCGCCGACGCCATCGCCGAGCGTGCCCCGGTCGTGCGGCGCGTCGATGAGATCGTGCAGCACGTCCCGGTCGAGAACGCCGAGAGGGCGACGGCGGCTGCGGTCGCCGCCGGCATCGATGCGATCGTCGCCATCGGCGGGGGCTCGGCGACCGGTCTGGCGAAGGCGGTGGCGCTGAGGACCGGCGCCCCGATCGTGGCGATACCGACGACGTTCGCCGGGTCCGAGGCCACCGACGTGTGGGGGATGACGGAGGGACAGCGCAAGACGACGGGAGTGGACCCCAGGGTGCTGCCGAAGGTCGTCGTCTACGACGCCGCACTGAGCGCCAGCCTGCCGGCGACCGTCGCGGTGGCGTCCGGCCTCAATGCGGTGGCGCACGCCGTCGACGGGTTCTGGGCGCCGCGCGCCGACCCGATCAACCGCGCGCTGGGCACCGAGGGGCTGCGGGCGCTCTTCTCCGGACTGCGCGGCCTGAACGCCGACCCCGGTGACCTCGACGCGCGCGAGCAGACCCTGTACGGCGCCTACCTCGCCGCAGTCGCATTTGCCTCGGCCGGCTCCGGGCTGCACCACAAGATCTGCCACACCCTCGGCGGGGCGTACAACCTGCCGCACGCCGAGACGCATGCGATCGTGCTGCCGTACGTCACCGCGTTCAACGCCCCCTTCGCGCCGGATGCCGCCGAGCGCGTCCAAGAGTTGCTCGGCGTGCGGAACGCCGCGGCCGGGCTCAACGCGCTGCGTGCCGAGCTCGGCGCACCGGCTTCACTCGCCGCCATCGGGGTGAAGGAGTCCGATATCCGCCGGGCGGCGGAACTGGCCCTGCCCGCGGTCCCGCCGTCCAACCCTCGACCAGTGACCGTGTCCGACCTGGAAGGCATTATGCGTGCCGCATGGGTTGGCGAGCAGATCGTATAAATGAAGCTTGAGACCACGACTAACCAGATCTCGCCCGAGCGGACCGCTCGCGAAGAAGACCTCATCGCCCAAGTTGTGCAGACGTTTGAGAACACCCCCGGCGAGCGCACGAAATATCTGCTGGAGAAGCCTGTGAAGCACCTCCACTCGTACGTGCACGTGGTGCGGCTCACCGAGGCCGAGTGGAACACCGCAGGAGCACCTGCGCCTCAGTCTCCGGCTGAGGCGGGCGTGTCATCCGCGAAGTCGAAGCTCAGCCACCGGTCGGGACGCGCGGTGAACAGCACGAAGGTGCCGGCCGGGTCGGAGGTCTCGGCCTCGGCGAAGGCGCGGGCGAGGTCCGGCGGCAGGTAGCGGGAGGTGATGGCCGTCACTTCCTCGACCGAGGGCGTCCAGTCCTCCTCCACCACCGTGCACTCGACCGTGACGTATTTGTAGGGGAACTCGGCCTGTTGCACGCAGAAGCTCAGGGTCCCCGACCGCTGGAGCAGCCGGGTCTTGCGTGCGACCCGGCCGTGACTGCCGGTGAAGAAGGTCAGGTTCCCGCCGGGCGTGTAGGCATACCAGACGGGCACGGTGAGCGGGGGACGGGCGTCGTCCGCGGCGACGCTGAGGACGCCGACGTGCGGCAGGGCGAGGAAGTGCTCGCGCTCGGGGGCGGTGAGGGTTCGGGCCATGGCTGCCTCCTGGGCAAGCGGTCAGGGATCACGGATCGAGGGCGGGAGGGGTCACGGCCGCGGCGGGGTGGGGTACTCGTCGCGCGGCCGGAGCCGGCTCATCGTCGGGTCCTGCGGCCAGCCCTCGGGGGAGTCCTCCCACTCCTCCTGACGTCCGTAGGGGGTGAGGTCGAGCAGGTTGAAGTCGAGCCGGAGCCGGTCGACCCCGCGGCCGCTGGTGTAGTAGGTGCGGAAGACCTCAGCGCCGTCGCGTAGCAGCACGCTCAGCCCGAAACCGTCGCCGAGCCCAAGGTCGTCGTAGAAGTCGTCGCCGGCTGAGTACCAGGGCACGGTCCAGCCCATCCGCCGCCGTACGACGTCGATCTCGTCCTGTGGCGCGCGGGACATCAGAATCAGCCGGGTGTGCCGGGCGTTGAGGTGGGACTGGTCAGCGATGTTGTCGGTGAAGGTGGCACAGCCGGTGCACAGCCAGTCCTGCCTCGGGGCCTGCATGAAGTGGTAGATCACCAACTGGCGGTGGCCTTCGAACAGGCCGGGCAGATCCACCGTCGAGCGGTCCGGGGCGGTGTAGCGGTAGCCCTCGGCGAGGCGGACCATCGGCAGCCTGCGTCGTTCCGCGGCAAGCGCGTCCAGTGCTCGGGTCTGTTCCTTCTCCTTGACCAGCAGCGCCTCGCGCGCGGCCTGCCATTCCTGTGTCGACACGATGGGGGGACGGTTCACGCGTGCTCCCGTTGTGCGTCTCTTAAGGGAACTTACGGTGCCGACGCTAGCAGAGGTCCGTTCCCTCAGGGAACCCTCTCGATTATCATCGAGCTCATGCAGCGAACCCGGTTTGGCGACATGGCCTGCTCGATTGCGCGCACACTGGACGTGATCGGCGAGCCATGGTCGCCGCTGATCCTGCGCAACGTCATGGTGGGTATCGGCCGCTTCGACCACCTCCAGCAGAGCCTCGGCATCTCCCGGAAGGTGCTGACTGAGCGGCTCAGATGGCTCGTGGACAACGACGTGCTGGAACGGCGGCAGTATTCGGAGCGGCCGCCCCGGTACGAGTACGCGCTCACCGTCAAAGGGACCGAGTTGTGTGACCTGCTGATGGTGATGGTGCGGTGGGGAGACCGCTGGGCGGCGGGCGAGGCGGGGCCGCCGGTGCTGTACCGGCACCATGCCTGCGGGGAGATCGGCCACGTCGAGCTGCATTGTTCCGTGTGCGACCGTCCCATGGACGTCACCGGCATCGACATCCTGCCTGGTCCGGGAGCTGCCATCACCGCCTGACTCGTCCCCCTTCATGGCCCGGCGATCACGCGGATCACTTGGACTGCTCCCTCAGAGGGGAGTGATCGTCTTCGGGGCTTCCGCGCGAATGACAGCGGACGAGGCTAGCGCCGCCTCAACTCGCAGACCAGCACCAATCACGGCAGTACCACGCCGGCCAACTTCCGCGGAGCCGTCTTCGAAGATCCAGAGTTCGGATGGCTACGCTGAATCCGCAAGCTGGAGGAGGTTGCGATCTGTATGGAGGACGGCCACGGGTCCGGACGGTCTGAGCAGGAGGACCCGCTCGGAGCCGAATGGGACAGGCACCGCCCCGCGGTTTTCGGTGTGGCCTACCGGCTGCTGGGGAGTGTGGCCGATGCCGAGGATGTGACCCAGGACGTGTGGCTGCGGGCGGCCGGAGCGGATCTGCAGGACATCGGTGATTTGCGGGCCTGGCTGGTGACGGTGGCCGCGCGACGGTCGTACGACATTCTCAAGAGTGCCCGTTTCCGCTCGGAGACCTATGTCGGGCCGTGGCTGCCGGAACCGCTGCTGACAGGGCCGGACGCGTCGCGGCCGGTACTCGTCGACGAGTCCGTCAGTTCGGCGATGCTGCTGATCATGGAAGAGCTGAGCCCGCCGGAGCGGGTGTCCTTCGTCCTGCACGACGTCTTCGGTCTTGAGTTCGGCCGGATCGCCGAAGTGCTGGACGTCTCCGTGCCGAGTGCCCGGCAGCTCGCCTCGCGGGCACGACGGCGGGTGGCCAAAGCGAAGCAGTCCACGCCGCAGGCGTCGAAGGCGGAGCGTGAACGCGTCCTCATGGTCTTCCGCGCCGCCTACGAGGCCGGGGACCTGGCCGGCCTGGTCAGGCTCCTGCACCCGGACGCCGTCTACGTCACCGATGGCGGCGGCAAGATCTCCGCAGCACGCAAGGTCATCCACGGCGGTGAGCGCGTCGCCGAGGTCATGGTGCGTGTGGGGCGCCAGTGGCACCCGGACCGCATCGACTTCGCCGAGGTCGGCGGCGAGCTCGCCCTCGTGTTTCACCGGGACCGCCGGGTCTACTCCGTCGACACGGTCCAGATCGCAGACGGTCTGATCACCGCGTACCGCAGGGTCATCAATCCCGACAAACTCGTGCGCGTCTGAGCTGTCACACCCGGAGGGGCTACCTCGTCTCCCTGATGAGAACGCAGAACGGGCGACGAAGGATACGCGAGAGCAGGTGAGATCGAACATGCGGAACGGCATCGATCCACCTGCAGCCGCTATGAGCCCTGCCCGCTAGCGGGCGGTGCGCTGGGTCGCTCCTCCCCAGTAAGGATCTGTATGCAAGCCATCACTGTACGAGACCGTAACGCCGGTCTCGCCGGGATGTCCCTGACGGACATGCCCTACCCCCATGCGTCCGAGAACGACGTCATCGTGCGGGTGCACGCCGCCGGCTTCACCCGTGGCGAGCTGGACTGGCCCGCCACGTGGACCGATCGCGCCGGCCGCGACCGGACGCCGACCGTGCCCGGACACGAGTTGTCCGGTGTCGTCGTAGAGCTGGGGTACGGCACCACCGGCCTGAGCGTTGGACAGCGGGTGTTCGGCCTGGCCGACTGGACCCGTAACGGCACGCTCGCGGAGTACACCGCGGTAGAGGCCCGCAACCTCGCCCCGCTGCCGGCGGACATCGACCACACCGTGGCCGCCGCGCTGCCGATCTCCGGGCTGACCGCCTGGCAGGGCCTGTTCGACCACGGCCGCCTCACCACAGGCCAGACCGTCCTGATCCATGGTGCCGCGGGCGGCGTCGGCTCGATCGCGGTACAGCTCGCCCGCGAGGTCGGCGCCCGCGTGATCGGCACCGGCCGGGCCTCCGACCGGGAAAGGGCACTCGCACTCGGCGTTGACACATTCATTGACCTGCAGACCGAGAGGCTCGAGGACGCCGACGAGGCCGACGTCGTGTTCGACGTGATCGGCGGCGACATCCTCGACCGCTCGGCCGCCCTCGTGCGGGCCGGCGGCACGCTCGTCACCATCGTCATGCCGCCCAAGGTCCAGCCCAAGGACGGGCGGGCGGTCTTCTTCGTCGTCGAACCTGACCGCGCCCGGCTCACCGACCTTGCCACGCGGCTGAGGGAAGGTCGGCTCAGGCCGTTCGTCGGTGCTGTGCGGCCGCTCGCCGAGGCACCCGCCGCGTTCGCCCCTAGCAGGCGCACCCCCGGCAAGACGATCATCCGCGTCGCGGAAGACTGAATCAGGAGACCCATCATGATCGGAATGCGGATCGCCGCCGGCCTCCTGGCTGTCGCCACGCTGACCGCGGCCACGGCCTGCTCGACCTCCGACCAGCCCGCCCACGCCAAGGGGCCGACCGCGGCCGCGGCATCGACGCGCCCCGCCGAAACCCTCAAACCGCTGCTCCAGCAGGCCCTTCCGAATGTGAAGGGCAAGACATTCACGTCGGCGGTCGTCGACCTCCCGCCCAACGCACGCGCGATGCCGCACCGGCACGGCCAGGCGTTCGTCTACGCCTACGTCCTGGACGGCACCGTGCGCAGCCGGCTCGACGACAAGCCTGTGACCACGTACCACCAGGGCGAGAACTGGGTCGAGCAGCCGGCCGCCCACCACGTCCTCACCGAGAACCCCAGCCCGACCAAGCCGGCCAAGCTCCTGGTCGTCTTTGTCTCCGGCACCGGAGACAAGCTCAAGGTCGACGATCCGAGGTCATAGCCCGGGGCACGCAGCGGGCGGCACCCGGCCGCATTCAAGGCCCTCGTCGCCCTGTCGCCGGAGGCGGAAGAGGCCGCCTAGCTGACCATGATCCACGAGGAAGGCAGGACCGCTCGCTGTCCTCGAGTCCTCACGGACGAATGCGGATGATCGTCTTCCCCTTGCGTCGTTCGGTCGGGTTGAGGGCGGAGACGGCATCGTCGAGGGTCGAGACGTTGCCGATGTTCGTCCGCAGTCGTCCGTCCCGCACCCGCTGGACGATCTCACTCAGTTGGGCACGATCGGACTCGACAACGAAGTCGACCGCCAGGCCGTCGGCGGGCCGCGCCTCGGGCGGCCCGACGACGGACACCAGTGTTCCTCCGGCTCGAATCAGGCCTGCGGACCGCCTCCCGATGCCGCCGCCGATGACATCGAAAACCAGATCGACTTCGCCGACGTCTTCCAGCGCGTCGTTCTCAAGGTCGACGAACTCCTGCCCGCCGAAGTCGAGCACCGCCTGACGGTCGGCGGCGCGTCCGGTGCCGATGACGTAGGCGCCGGCCTCTCGTGCGAGTTGCGTCACCATCGACCCGACTGCGCCGGCCGCGCCGTGCACGAGGACGCTCTGCCCCGCCTGAAGGCGGCCGTGCTCGAACAGTCCCTGCCACGCGGTCAGGCCCGAGATCGGCAGGCTCGCGCCCACCGTGAAGTCGACGTCGCCGGGCAGCGGCGCGAGGTTGCGTGCCTCTACGGCCGCGTACTCCGCTAGGGTGCCGTCGCGAGTCCAGTCCGTGAGGCCGAACACCCGCTGTCCCACAGACAGTCCCGTCGTGCCATAGCCGAGAGCGGTGACCACTCCGGCCAACTCGTGTCCAGGGATCGACGGTGTTCGGTCACGGTCGAGGCGATCGGTCCAGGTCGAGGGCCACGCCATCTCAGTCGGGACGAATCCCGACGCATGAACCTGAACGACGACGTCGTTAATCGCTGGCTGCGGCTCGGGCCGCTCCGCCAGCGTCATCCCGGCCGTTCCCGCAGCCTGGTCTGTCACCACGATCGCTTTCATGGGATTGCCTCCTCGGTCATTTGTCTCTTTGGTGGAAATGTCGCAGGGATGGAAAGCCCGTTCGGCATCTAGTGCCAGGGGCCATGGGGCGCAGCCGTCGATCTGGACAGCGCCGGCCGGCCGAGGCGCGTGCATCGATGGGCGCGTGTCGCTCACAGACGAACGCTGATGATCGCCTTTCCCGGATGATCGTTACAGCTAGTTGTTGTAACGGAACGCATTGGGCACTAGCATAGTGGACGAAATCGTCCAATCTTGTCAGTGCAGTGGCTGTTCGTGGAGTTGTGCAGCCAGCTTGGCCTACCCCTCGTATCGAGGTGATGTACACGCCCAGCGAGACCATCAGGCTCCACGCCCTTCCGATAGGCCTCAAGGGGTGCCGTTCAAACCGGACGGAACAGGGCGTTGAGGTGATGTGGACGCCCGGGTGGCATGCGTTTCCTAGCGATCGACGTGCGATGCAGGTGCTCCGACTTGGGAGAGAAGTATCCATAAATGATCCATCATGTCCGTTTTATGGAGGCTGACACGCTCTACGGCGGAGGGACGGCTGAGTACATCGCCCGGGCGCGCGAGCGCTTCTTAGAAAGCGGCACCGTGCCTGTGATGCAGGTGCGCCCCGCCATCGTGGAGTCGTGGCACCGTTCTTGCTTGTCCGGAGTGAGCTACGACGATCTCAACCCGCCGTATTTCGAGGATCTCGACACCGAAGGACGGCTCGTGCTCGCCGCGAAGCCGGTGCTGGATCGGCTGGAGCAGACGCTGCTGGATGCCCCGGCGAGCCTGATCCTCACCGATGCTCAGGGGCGGCTCCTGGATCGCCGCGTGGACCACGGATCCTTCAGACGGCACCTCGACAGTCTCTGGCTGGCTCCGGGGTTCAGCTTCGCCGAGGAGCACGTCGGCACCAACGGCATCGGGACCGCGCGCGAGACCCGGCAGATCACTTTCGTGGGCGGAAGCGAGCACTTCGCCGCGCCGTTGCACGCGATGGCGTGTGCCACCGCTCCGATCACCGACCCGCTGACCGGGAGGCTGGCGGGCCTTGTGGACATAACTTGCCGGTCGCCTGGCGACGGCCCGGTGATGTCCGCTGTGGTGTGCGGCGCGGCCGGGGACATCGAGCGGCGACTGCTGGAGCTCGGCTCCGAGCGCGAGCGGATACTACTGAAGGAGTTCATGGCCGCCGAGCGCCACGGCGGTCAGGCGATCGTCGCCGTCGCCGACGATCTGACGATGGCGAATCGTCGGGCCGTCGACCTGCTCGAGCCTTCGGACCACGCGATTCTGCGGGACATGGTGGCCGACCTGTTGCGCGCGGGCGGGAAGCACGCCATCAGTCTTGTTCTGTCCCGTGGCGAGCAGGTCAGGATCCGCTTCAACCCCGTCGAGGCGAACAGTGCCGTGGTGAAGATCTCCCTCACGGACGGCCACCGGTCGACGCCCCGACCGCGGATACGACCCGCCGATCTGAAGCTGGCCGGCACTTCAACGGTATTCGCCAATGTCTGCGCCGACCTGGCGATGCACCGCCAGACATATGCACAGGTGCTCCTTGAGGGCGAGCCGGGAGTGGGCAAGGTGGCGCTCGCCAGGGCCGCCCATTACCGGTACTCGCCGGAGCGACCGTTCATCGTGATTGAGTCCGACGCCGACGTGGCCGGCCGGTGCCGGGCGGCTCGCGGCGCCCCTGGAGGCACCGTGGTCCTGCGCCATGTGGAATCGTTCACCGGCGACGCACGCGCAGCGGTGATGGACTGGCTGGACACGATCGCCGAAGACGCGGATCGAGTCTGGGTGGTAGCCACCGCCGACATCGGCGCCGAACTCCCCGAGGACCTGCCCGGCAGATTGCCGGCGACGCTCACCGTGCCGCCGCTGCGCCACCGCATCGAGGATGTACGGGAGTTGGTGCCTGCGCTGCTGAGCACCTTCGCCTCGGGCCGGTCGGTCTCGTGCGGCCCGGCGGCCATGCGGGTGCTCCTCCGCGCGACATGGCCCGGCAACGTGACCGAGCTCACCCAGGCTCTCCGTCACGCCCTGACCCGACGGCGGGTCGGGCAGATCCAGCCCGAAGACCTTCCGGAGTCGTGTCACGCCACAGGGAGCCACGTCCTCACCCGATGGGAGACGATCGAGCGCGACGCGATCATACGTGTGCTGCTGGAGACACATGGCGACAAGGCCGCGGCGGCCGACCTGCTCGGCATCTCCCGGGCCACCATCTACCGCCGGATCAACGCGTACGGCATCACGACAGCCGAAACACGCTCAGAATGAGACATCTCGTACCCGGGCTGATCAGGTTGTTTGGCTGTATGAAGACAACGTCTTAATTAGGCGTTCACTCGGACCCTCGGCCGACGGCGCCGCCAGGTCGCGCGTGACGTGTCGCAGGACTCGCAACAGATCCTCCAGGGCCTGACATCGGCAAAGGATCATCGCCTAGATCTGGGATTGCACGAGTGTGCGAACCGTAGCTGGTTTGCTCCGGTAGTGCGCGGCATCTCCCATCCCTGGGTCCAACCACCATCTCACTCCACACATCACAGCCCCAGGGCTCGTGGGGTCAACCGGATCAGAGTGTCGGAGCATGAACGCGAAGAACAAATGTTCGATCGTCGCACGCATCACGCTGTTCACCGGCGTGGTGGCCGCCATACTGTCCACGCTGCTGGCCGTCGTCATGATGGTCGCCATCCATAGTTTGGCCACTGGCTCGCTCATCCGGGAGGTCCACGCGATCAGCGGTCGGGTGGCCCAGAAGGTCGAGCAGTACGTCCAGGGCTACGTCGAGCTACCGGGTAGTCAGGTCCGCAACATCCAGATCGTCGATCCGCGGGGGCAGGTGGTCGCCTCCACAACAGCGCTACGCGGCAAGCCACCCATGGCCGAATTCGGCCCGGGCAGCCAGGGCAGCAAGCAGGCAGTCGTGTGCGATGGGGTGTTCGGGGCCGACAAGTGTGACATCGTGGTCGCGCAGTCGGCCCGCTGGCATCAGCTGAACTGGACCGTCTATGCCTCCTCACCTGTTGTGCCCTGGTGGATCGATCCGCAGTTCGCCGGCCTTCTCGGCGGGTCCGCGATCATCTTGGTCGTGGCCGTCACGTACCTCGCCAACCAGATCGCCATCGCGTCCCTCCGGCCGGTTGGTGCCATTCGACGGGAGCTCGACGAGATCAACGCGACCTGTCCCGGGCGCCGGGTACCGGTTCCGATTGGCAAGTGCGAGATCTCCTATCTGGCCAAGAGCATCAACCACACGCTGACCCGCCTACAAGGAGCGATGGAGCGGCAGCGCCAGTTCGCCGCGGACGCCTCCCACGACCTGCGCAGCCCTATCGCCGCGATGCGCGCAGAGGTCGAGGATGCGATGTTGGCGTCCCCAGAGGGCACCATGAACAGGACGGGGCGCGCCGTTCTCTCAAGCTTGGACCGGCTTGAGGCGATCGTGTCCGACCTGCTGACCATCGCCAAACTGGACGCCGGCGCGGCGTGTAATAACGACCCGGTCGACCTGGCCGAGCTGGCGGAGGCAGAGTGCGGGAGGCGTCACCATGTGAGCAAGACGATCGTCTGCCGCCTCGAACCCGACGTGGTCGTACTGGGCGACCGGCTGCGCCTGGGCCGCCTGCTCACGAACCTACTCGACAACGCCGAACGTCACGCCGAAAGCACGATCACGGTCAGTGTGCAGCAGGCCGACTCCAACGCCCGGGGCTTCCCGTACGGCGTCGCGGTGCTGGAGGTGATCGATGACGGGCCGGGCATCGAGCTGGACAAGCGCGAGCTGGTGTTCCAGCGGTTCGCCCGGCTGGACGCCGCCCGCAACAAAGACGCCGGGGGCACCGGGCTCGGCCTGGCGATCGCCCGCCAGATCGCCGAGGCGCACGGTGGCACCCTGCGGATCGAAGACAGCGACTGCGGTGCCCGCTTCGTCTTGCGCCTCCCGCGCCACCGGGAGACCGACCCGCACACACAGGATCCAGGCCAGATGTCCATGACGTAGGCGGCGGGGGGTCGGGGAGTCAGCGACTCACGGTCACTCGACACACCCGGTCCAGAGTCGACCCCTGGCCCGCACCCCCCATTTTCCGAGTCCGGACGGCAAGAACAGCAGCCTGTTCTCAAACTCACAGCGTGGGTTCGCATGAACGGCGCACTGGCCCCGCAGGAACTCTCCGGAGGGTCGCAGATGGCCTGCTCGTCACCGCGGCGCGCCGGGAATGCGCCAGGGCGGCGCGCTGGCCCGTGACGACCACAGGAGGGGGCGGCGGCTGACAGTTCATCGAGTTGGTCAGATCGCCGTCGATGCTCAGCAGGGACTCGCCGACGACGGGGTTGGGGAACAGCTAGTACCACCATTCCGGCGCTCGGTTGGAGGTGAGGATCGATGAGCCGGCAGTATGGGGAAGCCTGATCATCTTCTAGATGATCGGGCTTTCCGCTTGTCTGACCGTCGCCTGACGGTGGGCCAGAGCCGGCCGTTCGGTTGCTGCTCAAGGGCCGTGACCGGGCAGCTCAGCGAGCTCAGGCTCGGACGCGAGGTCGCGATGACTTGAAGTCTTCGGCAAGGCGATCAAGGGGGCACTGCCTCCTTCTCCCGTACTTGCTGCCCCTGACCAGGTCGGCGAACAGCTCTCAGCTCGTCAGTCTTTGAGCGGGGCCCCGTGTTGCAGCGTTGCGACGATGGTGTCGGCGACATCTTGCAGGTGCTCGACCTGGAGCGGCGTCAGGTCTGCGAGGACGTGAGCCCGGACGGCGGCGATCTGCAGAGGGCCAATGCGCCGGACCAGTTGCAGGCCGTCGTCGGTGAGGACGGCCTGTTGGGCTCGTCCCGGCTCGGGCGTCGGCTCGCGGCGTACGAGCTGGGCGCGCTCGAGCGCGCGCAACGCATGAGAGATCCGGCTCTGCGAGTACTGCAGTGTGTCGGCGAGCTCCTTGAGTCCGACCGTGCGGTGCGGAGCCTCGGACAGGAGCACCATGACCTTGTAATGCGAGTGGGGCATGCCCGCATCGGCCTGGACCTGGCGCTCCAAATGGAGATCCACCAGATGGATCATCATCGCCAGCGAGCGCCATGCGGCGAGCTCCGGGGCGCTGAGTCTGGCCGTCATTGCAGCATCTTCGCAGATCCGATCGGACGGCGTGGGAATGGACCCAACGAGTTGAATGTTAAAGTCACTTAGCGACTTGAAGTTTCAAGTCGCATCGCGACCGAGGGGTCACGAGAGAGGAGTACTGACGATGTCCAATCAGCTGGCCGGGCGAGAGTACCTGTTCGACCTGGGAGAGCTTCAGGTGCGCTACCGCTTCGACTCTGCCGAGTCGGCCACGTTCACGGTGGTCAACGGTGCGGGCCTGGCGCCCGATGGCCACACGGAGACCGTCGACATCACGGTCAAGGAACTGCGTTCCGGGCTGTACCTGAACAGCTGGCGCGAGGAAAGCGGCGCGACGGTGACCCACGTGGAGGACTTCGCCAACGGCGTCCTGTACTCCAACGTCACGGTCGACGGCCAGATCTACACCTTCGTCGGATCGATCAAGGAGGCATGACCATGGGCAACAAGGACATCGTCCTGACCGCGATGCATGAACTGTTCCACCAGAAGGACCTGACCGCGCTCGACCGGTACTGGGGCGAGCCGTATGTGCAGCACAACCCCACGATGCCCAACGGACTGGACGGGCTGCGTGCCATCGTCCCCAATCTGGACGGGTTCTCCTGGGAACCGGCGCGCGTCGTCGAGGACGGTGACCTGGTCATCACACACAGCCGGGTACACGGCTGGGCCGAGCACCCGGTCGTCATCGCCGACATCTTCCGGCTCGAGAACGGCCGGATCGTCGAGCACTGGGATGTCGTCCAGGCGGAGGTCCCCGCCGAGTCGTCCGCCAACGGCAACCCGATGGTGTAACCGCAACGCAGTCGTACGCCGGCCGGCGGTGCTCGCCGCCGGCCGGATCTCCGATCGATAAGGACTGACAACAGCTCAATGAAGATTGCCATTTACGGAGCCGGCGGCATGGTCGGCAGCCGGATCGCGGCCGAGGCCGTCGATCGCGGCCACGACGTGATCGGGGTGACCCGGTCCGGTGGCGTCCTGCCGGGCGGCGTTCGGGCCTTGCGGGGAAGCGCGACCGACCCGTCCATCACCAAAGCCGTGGCCGACGAGGCCGACGCCGTGGTGTGCGCGATAGGGCCCGACGACTACCTGGACGCCATCGCCACGTTGGCCACAACTGTCGGCCGGAAGCGGTTGCTGCTGGTCGGCGGCGCTGGAAGTCTCATCGTGGACGGGCAGCGCGTGGTGGATTCGCCGGACTTCCCGCCGCAGTACCAGGCGGGAGCGCTGATCATCGCGCAGGGGCTGGACTACCTACGAGAACTGGGCGACGGCATTGAATGGACGATGCTCTCACCCGCCAAGGAGATGGCACCGGGCGAGCGCACGGGAACCTTCCGGCTCGGCCTCGATGCACCGGTCGGTGACCGGATCTCGGCGGAGGATTACGCGGTCGCACTCGTCGACGAGATCGAGCACCCGGTCCACTACCGTCGCCGATTCACCCTCGGCTACTGACAGTGATGCTGTGGGTGAGGGCCTCCCGTCGCTCACCGCCGAGCGAGCCGCGAGCGCCGATGCTCAACCGGGCGCTCAGATCGAGGCGTACCTCCCCGTAGGGGCGGATCGACCGTCACGACCGAGCACCTGGAACGGCTCTAGGCCATGTGGACTTGGCCTGTGTCAGCTCCCGGTGCGAGGGTCGATCAGGTCGATCGTCTCTATGGACGGGACGCTGTCCTGCAGCACCGAGCTGATGAGCTCGCGGAGCTGGTGGGGCGGGATGATGCACTCCCAGCAGGTCTTGTCGCCCCCCACCAGGCGGAGTGTCAGCTGCGACTCGGTGGCGGACTCGACCTTCAAGTCGGCACCGTCGGCCTGGAAACCCTGGCGGAGCCCGTCGAGGGCCTTCTCGAGATCTTCCCTGGCGCTCATGCCGCCTCCCCTACCAGGGCCGCGGCCACCGAGTCTACGATCTTGGCGGCCCGCTGCCTGAGCTCGTCGTCGCTGATCGCCGCGATCGGATGCTCGACTTCCACGAACTGCAGGTCTGGCCTGCCGAACGCCTTGGCGTGCGCGATGGCCGAGTTCATGAATACGGACGTGTGGATGGCGACCGTTGGGATACCTCGTGTCTCGAGTGCGACGGCGTCGCGCACGCATCCAGAGGTGCACGACCCGCAGGCTCCGACGCCGGTGACGACGAACTCGTACTGACTCGCCAGGTCGTCCAGCAGTGACGGGTCGGCCGGGCGTGAGTAGACCAGCTTGCGCGCCATCCCGAATGGGCGCACACCGTAGTGCTCCTCGAGCATGGTGCCGACGTGGCGCAGCAGGGGGCCGGCATTGCCTTTGGTGTTGTCCAGCAGCACGCCCCGCGCGCCGGTGAGTTCGGGAAGGCGGGGCGCGACGGAACCGGAACCTCTTGCCGTCGCGGTCGGGTCGATCAGTCCGAACGACGATGTCAGGATGGCCGCGGCACGGGCCTTCCGGTCTTGGTCAGCTTTGACGGGACACACATTGCTCACCTCTCATATCTCGATCTTGCGAGTTACCGACCGGGTGCCCCAGCCGGGAAGGTAGGCGGAATGGCGGCCCGGGCCGCCGGCCACGATCACCACGATGTCGGTGACCCGGCGGGCGACGGGGATGCGTGAGTCCGGGTCGTCTCGGTCAACCCAGCGTGGCCAGGTCGTGTAGTTCTGCGTGTTGCGGCCGTGGATGCCGCCGGCCTTGATCTCGGCGTGCCCTCGGGTCGCGTTCTGGAAAAGGAAGTGCTGTACGTCCGCCTTTGTCCAGCCGGACGACGCGATGATCTGCGCGTGTTCCGGGCACAGCACCACGAAGCTCTCGCCCTGGATGAAGATGTGGTTCGAGCCGAGGTTCGTCATCATGCTGGCGACGGTCTTGAGAATGTCGAACGGGTTGTCGGCCGCCTGGTTGTTGATGTTCTGCGGCCCCTCGGCGCCGTACAGTGTGACCGCGCTGTCGGTGCTCCGCAGCCCCCGGTCGACGTGCAGTCCCGGCCAGGGAGACGCCTCCTCGTTTTCCCCGATGCAGAAGCTGAACTTCCCGGGCTGGCCGAGTGTCGCCTTGTCGGTCTCACCGGGACGGGATCCGCCGATGTTGACCAAGGCGAGCTTCAGCGCCCTCCCCAAGGTCGCGTTCGCCCGCACGCCCTGCCCGAAAGTGTTCGCGCCCGAGTTGATCCCCAGCTCGTTCCGGATCGGCCCGTGCAGGATCATCAGAGGCGATGCCATGTGGGTCGAGCACTGAATTCCCCCGATGTTCATCGCCGGATCGGTGGCGGCTTCCAGTGCCGCGATCAGCACCGGCATGTGTTCCGGGACACAACCGGCCATTACCGCATTGGCCGCGATCTTCTCGACCGTCGCAGCCCCGCCAAGAGGGGGTATTTCGGCAATTAAATCGCCGGATTTCCGGCCGCTGTGCTCCACGAATTCCGCGACCCGCAGGGCGGTCGGTGGAATAACGGGAAGGCCGTCAGTCCAGCCTGCCCTGAAGCAGGTCTCTAACAATTCCAGCACGTCGGATGTGACGATTCCGATGTCGGATGTCATTTGTTTCCCCCTCGGATTCCATGTCCCTTCCGCGAAGAAGGGGCGCCGTCGGACACCACACTCCATTGTCTTAAGAATCTTGTTTGCCGAGCAGGCATCAGCGCGCTACTCTCGAATCTAACAGCCAGTGGAAACGAGGGTCAAATGATGACTGGACAATCGCGCGAAATTCATTTCCGCATGACGGGATTCGTAAATGAATAAAGCACTGAACGCGGTATGCCCGATACTCGTGCAGTTCGCCGCGGTCGCGCGCGAGGGCCAGATAACCCGGGCGGCGGCCGCGCTCGGCGTCCCTCAGCCAACCGTCACCCGTCACCTCGCGCGACTGGAAAGCGTGCTGGGAGTCCGCCTGTACACCAGGGGACCGGGGGGAGTCACGCTCACCGCAGACGGCGAGATGCTCCTCGAACCAGTTGAGCAGGCGCTGGCCCTGCTGCTCAGCGGCGTCAGCCGACTGGAGGCCGCCGGTCCCGGGGAGCAGCGAGTCTCGCTGGCATTCCTGCACACTCTCGGCGAAGAGACGGTGCCGTCGCTGTTGCGCACGTTCGGCGAGATCACTCCGCACGCGACGTTCTCGCTGATCCAGGACAGTGCTAATGGTCTCCTGCAGCGCCTGGCCGACGGGGAGGCCGAACTGTGCCTGACATCCCCGCTGCCGGACGACCCCGCCCTCAACGTGGTACGCCTCGGCGTGCAGCGCCTGGTCCTGGCGGTGCCGGAGCATCACGACCTCGCGCGGGAACCGGCCACGGCTCTCGCGGCGGCCGCCAGCGAGGACTTCGTGACCCTCGAACCCCGCAACCACATGCGCAACATGGCCGATGCCCTCTGCCAGGCCGTCGGATTCGAGCCGCACATCACATTCGAGGCGTCCGGCGTCAGCACCCTCCGTGGCCTGGTGGCGGCAGGACTGGGCGTGGCGATCGTCCCCGCGGCGCCCTCGCCGGCTGCGGGCGTGGTGGAAGTGCCCCTTGCCGACAAGGGCGCCTACCGCGAGATCGGCCTGGCATGGCGGCGCGACATCAGCTTGCCGGGACCGGCCGACGAGTTCCGCCGCTTTGTCATCGACCGGTTCCGCTCCGAGCCCTTCACGGTGCGCGACGGCATAGAAGCAGGAGGTACGCAGGGTGAGCAAGATCGCTGAGTCCGCCGGCGCGGCCGTCGCCGACATCACGGACGGCCGGACAATCGCGATCGGCGGGTTCGGGCTCTGCGGAACACCATCAGCCTTGATCGAGGCGCTACTGCAATCTGGCGCGACTGATTTGCACATCATCACGAACAACTGCGGTCCCGACAGCTCGGATGTGACCCGCCTTCTCCGGGCCGGCCGCGTCCGCCGCGTCAGCGCCTCCTACATCGGAGATAATTCAGAATTCCTGAACAGCTACCTGGGCGGGGCCATCACGGTGGACCTGATCCCGCAGGGAACCCTGGCCGAGAAGCTCCGTAGCGGCGGCGCCGGAATCCCCGCCTTTTACACGCCCACCGGTGTCGGGACCGCCGTCGCTCAGGGCGGCATTCCCGTGCGGTACGGAAGCGGGAGCGGGTTCGCCGCGGAGTATTCGGCGCCCCGACATGTCGCCGAGTTCGACGGGCGTGAATACCTGCTCGAGCGGAGCCTCACCGCGGATTTCGCGCTGGTCCGGGCCGAAACCGCGGACACGATCGGGAACTTGCGCTTCCGGGGGGCGGCGCGGAATTTCAACCCGCTGTGCGCGATGGCCGCCCGCGTCGCCATCGTCGAGGTTCAGGAGGTCGTGGAGGCAGGCGGGATTCCCCCCGATGACGTCCACCTGCCTGGCGTGTTCATCTCGCGTGTGGTGGACCTCGGAGGGCGCATGCGGAAGCCGATCGAGCGCCTCAGGACAACCGATCCCGTTCCGGCGGGCGGCGGGAGCCACGGGCTATGACATGGTCACGCGACGAAATGGCCGCCCGTGCCGCCGCCGAGCTCACGGACGGCCAGCATGTCAATCTGGGAATCGGGATCCCCACGCTGATCACCGGCCATCTCCGTGATCGCGCGATCATGCTCCATTCCGAGAACGGGATCATGGGGCTGGGCGGCTACCCGCTTCCGGGGGATGAGGACGCCGACATCATCAATGCCGGCAAGGAGACGGCCACGACGGTCGCCGGCTCGTCGTTCTTTGATTCCGCGATGTCGTTCGCGATGATCCGCGGAGGTCATATCGAGGTGGCGATCCTCGGGGCCATGCAGGTCTCTGTCGCCGGAGACCTCGCGAACTGGACCGACGATGGAGCCAGGGTCAAGGGGATGGGCGGCGCGATGGACCTCAGTGTCGGCGCGAAGAAGGTGATCGCCGTCATGACTCACCGCACCCGTGAAGGGCAACTGAAGCTTGTCCGGGAGTGCAGTCTGCCGATCACTGCCCGTGCAGCAGTCAGCACGGTCATCACTGACATCGGCGTGTTCGACGTGCGGGAGGATCACTTCAGGCTCCGGGAGATCGCACCGGGCGTGCCCGCACTGGATCCGGAACTGTCCAGGATGCTGCGCCCCGGCCGGTGACCGTGCCCGGATGCAGGTCAAATGAGTGAGCTGACGCCCGCGGACTCCGCTTGAAGTTACGGCAGAGGAACAAGAAGATCGCATTGAGTGACCTGGCCCGCGAACTTCGAGTAGATCACAAAGCACTTGGAGGTGCAGCGATGGACACATCCGCGTATTTGAAGGCCGTTGTCGAGCAGACGATCACGTTTGCCGATTGGGTGGACGGCCGGGATGCGGCGGCCCCGGTGCCGACATGTCCGAAGTGGACGCTGGCCGATCTTGTCGACCATGTCGGCGGGACACAGCGGATGGTGGCGATGCTCGTGGGTGAGCAGATGACCGAGCCGAGCAGGGCGTACGCCGGCTACGTTCCGGGCCCGGCCGATTCGAGCCAGTGGCGCGCCTGGCTGAGCGACGGCGCGGCCGAGGCGAGACAGGCGTTCGCATCGGTCGCCGATGACACGCCGGTGTGGGATCCGTCGGGCTGCGCCGCAGGCGTGCCGTTCTGGTCACGTCGGCTGTTCGGCGAGGCTTGCTTGCATCGTGCGGACGCGGCTGCGGCGCTCGGCATGCGGTACAAATTGGCGCCGGAGCTTGCCGTTGCGGCCATCGAGGACTGGCTGGACACGATGACTTCCCGCGGCTACTGGGAGAACAAGCCGGGCTTCGCCGATGCGATGCGCGGGGGCGGTCAGACTCTGCATTTCCACGCGACCGACGCGCCTGGGGAGTGGGTGGCACGCCGGGAACCGGACATGGTCGTGCTGGAGCGCACGCACACCAAGGCGGACGTCGTGGTACGCGGCCCAGCCGTCGAGCTCCTGCTCGTGATCAGCAGGCGTCGCCCACTGGATGCGGCTCCCACGCTGGAATTGCAGGGGGATCGAGCGCTGCTCGACCACTGGATCGAACACATGGACTGGGTCACCAACGGCTGACCCACGCTTGGATACAACCTCGCGCCCAGCGTCGCCATCGCCTCCAACGAGAGCCTCAGCGGCTGGACCAAGACCTTCACCGACCCCCGCCTCTGCGCCGCGATCGTCGACCGACTCACCTTCGGCGGCAACATCATCGAAACCGGCACCGACTCCTGCCGCCTCGCCCAGACCCGTGCAGCACGCCGGCCCTGACTGCCGGCGGACACCGAAAACCGGGTCTGATGCCGATTTCGTGATGGATTCACTGGCCGTGATCTTTGGGGCTGCCGGTCAGGCGATCCAGGGGGGTGTGATCTTGTTGTCGGCGTCGCCGGGGGTCCAGGCGTGAGCGTCGGCGGGAGCCGTGACGATGGCCGTGTAGCCCTGGGGGCCGGCAATGAGCTGGCGGGTGACGTGGGCGGGTAGTACGGCTGTGTCGCCGGGGCCCGCCGTGGAGGTTTCGCCGCCGAGTTCGATGGTCGCCTCCCCTTCGAGGAAGGTCCAGATCTGTTCGACGTCGAAGATGTGGGCGGGGCCCTTCACGTCGGGTTTGACCTCGGTGCGCCAGATAGAGGATCGCGCACCGCCCAGGGTCGGCGAGGCGAGGGTGGTCATGACGGCGTTCGGGGTCTCAGATCGACGGCTTTCGGCATGACGGACGAGCGTCACGGTTCACATCCCTAATATAGACAATGTCGTTGTCCATATGGTTAATGAGGTTGTCCATCGTGTCAAGCGATCTGCCGGGCTTCGAATTGCCGCTGCGGCTGCTGCTGGGGTTTCGGGCGCTCATCGACGAGCTGCATGAGGAGCTCGCCCGGCAGGGCCATCCGCAGATGCGGCCCATGCACGGGTTCATCTTCCAGGCCATCATGCGGGCCGGCGGCCCGTACGGGGCGACGGCCGCCGACCTGGGCCGCGCGCTGGGCGTCTCCAAGCAAGCGGCGGGCAAGACCATCGGCATGCTGGAGGGTCTCGGCTATCTGCGGCCCGGGTACGATCCTGGCGATGCGCGCCGTAAGACGTACACGCTGACCCCGCACGCCTACGACGCGCTCGAGCGGTCGGAGCAGATCTTCGAGGACCTGCGCGACCAGTGGGCCGAGACCATCGGCGAGGACCGGCTGCGGGGCATGGTGGAGGACCTGCGCAAGGTCACGCCACCCGACGCTTTCCGCCTCGACACGCCACAGTGGTTCAACTCACCGTGACGATCCCTTTGAACAACTCAAGTCCACACGCCAGACGCAGTGCGGTCATTGCTCCCAAACATTGATCACAGCTCCGACCACCCCATGCGGTCAGAACCCGCGAACAAGCGTGACGACCCCGACCGCAGTTTCGCGATCTTCAGTTCCAAGTCCCCGGCCGCAGTGGTCAGCAGCCGGTCCCGGTGACCGTTGCGGTGGGTGGTTCGCTGATCGGAGCGTTGGTGCGGGGCGGCGCCGATCACCGCGGTCGCCTCGGCCTCGATAAACGCTTGCAGCACGGCTGTAGACCGTGGCGGATGACGTCGTCGGCGTCGGCGGCTTTCAAAGACTCCAACAGGTCGAGCAGGGCAGACTGATCCAGAGCCATCGAGTGGTGTCCTTCGCGAGAACCCTTGGTCGGGAACTCGCTGACCGTCACACGATGGCTCGCCCCATGTCCGGGGCTTGCGTCAGCAGCTTGGAGTTACACCACCCGAGGGGACGCCACCCCGGCGAGGCGTAGCAGGTCCCGAAGGGGCGTTCTCACATCGGAAATCTCGCCGGTCCCTGAAGACTCCTGCGAGAAGCCGCACCGCCGGCAGACGCGTTGGCCGCCCTCTCGCGACGCCCTATGAGCGGTGACCCGGCGCCTGGCACGGTCGGCGAATATGGCGTCTCATTCACTCGCGCGACGGCCGCGATGTCTGCTTTGTAGTGTCCGTGAAATGTGAGACGGCCGAAAGGGGGTGCCAGCACCCCTAGGCGTCAGGACCCCAGTGCTGCACTATGACGAAAACGAGCTCGGGCGCCCTCCTGCCACCACTCGCGAGAAAGGCGTTGCATCGGCGATCTCGCGCGACTCTCGCGAGTATTCACCGGGTCCGCAGACCGTTGAGGCCCCACTGGGATCGCTGTGATCAGAGAGCGCCTATAGCCGTAGTCCTCGAATACAAGGAGCACACGATGGCCATCTCGTTGACCGCATCTCCGGACGCGCCGCTCATCGAGCCGGGAACCTCGGCGCCGGTGTCCGTGCAGTACATTAACACAAACGGTTTCTTCGAGATATTCCTCTGGGAACGCATTGTCGGCGAGAAATGGCAGTTAATCGATCTGGCCTCTCGCGTGACCGACCCGATCCACGATGTGACAAAGGAAGGGATCATATTTCAGCGCATCGGCGCCGGGCAGATCTATCAGGTTCGCATGTATCACGAGAAGGACGCCAACCCGAACGAGCCGGACATGCCGCGCCCAGACGCGCAGGTCACAGTGGTCGGGCTCGCCAAGGGGCCCGATCCCGCGAATCTCGCCGAGACCCAGGAGATGGGTGTGGGTGGCACCTGGGCGTCCTGGCACATCACGACGACGGTTCCGACCTTCTTCACCGTCCAGGTCAGCGCTGCTCCTCCCGAGGTGGACGGCGATGGAATGCCCTTCTTCGTCAATCCACTGGCCTTCGGTGCAACGAACGCCTTCGACACGAATCATTTCCTGGAGGTGGCGTCGTGGGACCTGGTGCCGGGAAATAGCTACCATGCTCTGGTCCTCTTGAGCAACGAAAAGGGTGAGTGGCAGGTCCTTCAGTTCGCTCTCCAGACGAAGCTTCGGAAGGTGACGATCGTCCTCGACGAAATCCATGTCATTAATGACGGCGACTTCGGGGACAACAAGGCGCGATTCAGTGTCTGGGTGAAGGAAGGAGGGAAGGACGTCCGGGGATTTAATCTCCCTGAACGCGAGATATCGGACAGGCCGGATCCGGGCAAGGAATGGCAGGAGCATATTAAGTTGCCGGCAGATTGGTCGCCGGTCGTCATCGGCCCGGCGCAGGTAACACTAGAGAACGCCACCGTGTCGATCTTGACCAGGGGTGTCGCGCCAGTCGTGATCGGGAAGGATCAGATAGCCGGGAACTTCGTGGGCGCCAAGGCGTTTCATGATGCCCTGTTTCGTTTCGGGATCGGTTCGGCAGACGAAGAGGTCCAGGGCGCGCAATTGACGACGCGAGCGATTCATCTGTCAAGCGACGACGAGTTCGAATACAGTGTCACGGCATTCTTCACGGTTGAGTACGTCTAGATCGCGGCTTCGTTCGCCTCTGGATGCGATATCTGGCCGCAGGCAGAGCCCGCTACTCGGGGCGATGAATCTCTGAATGGGGCGGTGGCCCGGCGGTAGCGCCGGGCTGCCATGAGCTTGGCGGAATGGCTGGGCAGGACCGCCCCCAGGAGATCCGGACGCCCGCAACCGTCTGGCTCGGCAGGCCGGTGTGACGATCTCCAGTTTGGAGACGTTGCCCACGGTCTTGCCGTACGCCGGCGCCGTGGACCCGCAGAAGTTGTTCCCGATCATCCGCACGGGCGTGCACCGGCATGAGTGGAGGGGCGCGGCCCGAAGATCAGTCGCGTCTCCTCCGCCTTCCAGGCCGGCGCAGAGATCGGATGAAGGGGTCTTCCAGAAGCAGCGCCCGACACTCTGATCTCCGGACGATGGATCTCGCCGAGAAGCCGGGGTTCCACGCTGTGAACAGAAGATCGTCTGTGTGTTGACAGGCGAACGGATTCGTGGGATCACAAACGAAAGATCCGATCCGTGAGCGCTCACGGGAGCGCTACCGGATGAAGCCCACCGGATCCCACCCCCCAAGCAAGGAGCCCAGATGGCCGGTACGACCACTCGGAGGAGGCGGTTCGCCGCCGCGTTCGTCGCGGTGATGTCCCTCCTCCTCGGCATGTCACTCGCGACCCCCGCGCGAGCCGATCTCCAGAACCCGCGTCAGGCGTTCCTGCGCTCGTCCGTGTCGGGGTTGTTTCTGCACTGGGGGCTGCGCACGTCGCCGCAGCACACCAACTGCGCCCAGTGGGAGGCGGACGTCACCAACGGCGGCTGGACCCCGGGCTACTGGGTCTCCGAGGCCCAGAAGCTGCACGCGCAGTACATCGTTCTCGCCGCCTTCCACAGCCGGCTCGGGTACGCCCGGCCGTGGCCGTCCTCGATACCCGGAAGCTGTCGCACGTCCCGCGACTTCCTCGGTGAGCTGATCAGCGCCGCGAACGCGCAGGGCCTGAAGGTCATCCTCTACATGACCGACGACCCGCAGTGGCACAACGAGGGACTGAGCTCGGGTGACTGGCTCGACTCCGCGGCCTACTCCACGTACAAGGGCCACACCGTCGACCTGACCACCCGGGATGGCTTCGGCGAGTTCAGCTACGACAACATCCTTGAGGTCACGAACCGCTACCCGAACCTGTCCGGGTTCTGGATCGACAACGACAACGCGTACTGGGAGAGCCACGACCTGTACGAGCAGATCTACCAGCTCCGCCCGAGCTACACGATCAGCAACAACAACGAGGACACGCCGATCATGGACATGATCAGCAACGAGCAGAAGACCGGCATGTCCCCGAGCTACGACTACCCGCAGGCGGTCTACACGGCGGCGCCGCGGCTGATCGAGGCCGACTTCAAGCTCCCGTCGACCGGCGCGTGGTGGTACGACGGGTCCAATCCCTCGGTCGACCGCAAGCTCACCCTCGGCCGTCTGGTCACCAACGCCGGTTCCTCCATCAAGGCGCTCATGGCGGAGACCGCGCAGGTCAACGGCAAGTTCCCGTCGAATCAGGAGGCCTTCAACGACTTCGCCGACGACTACCTGGACCAGATCTGGCCGTCGCTGAACGGCACCGAGGGCGGCGGGTACATGTACGGCGGCCTCAAGCCCGGCTTCTGGAACAACGGAGCCCACGGCGTGACGACGATCAGCAAGACCAATCCGAACCTGCACTACATCCACGTCGTAACCCCGCCGTCGGGGAGCACGCTGCAGGTGCGCGACAACGGGTACCGGATCACCGGCGTGACCAACCTGCGCACCGGCGCCGCGCTGAGCTTCACCCAGGCCGACGGCACTCTGACGATCAGCGGCGTCTCCGGCTGGGATCCGTACGACACCGTCTTCAAGGTCACCTCCAGCGGCCGGGAGGGCGTCTACACGGGTGTCACGGTCGGCGCCACCGCCTCGGCGAGCGGGCACGCCGCGTCGGCCGCGGGCGACGGGAACTACCTGACCTACTGGGACAGCAACAAGACCACCCCGGTTTCGCTCACCTATGACCTGGGCTCCGCAAAGGCGGTCCGCTACATCGGGATCAACCAGCGGGAGGACTCGGTGAGCTACGCCCGGTCGGACACCGAGCAGTCCGCCCGGATCCAGGACTATCGGGTGTACGTCTCAAGCAACGGCACGAGCTGGGGGAGTCCGATCAAGACGGGCACCCTGCTGAGCCAGCGCGGGGTGCAGTTCATCGATCTGCCCGCCACCACCACGCGGTACGTGCGGCTGGAGGTGGTCGACACCTACGCCGCCTCGACCGACACCACCCGCTACAAGCGGCTGCGCGTCGACGAGACCTGGATCGGCGGCTCCTACGCCGGGAGCGGCGCGGGCGGGGGGACCACCTCGATCGAGGCGGAGACCGGCACGCTGAACGGCTCCGCGGTGGCCGCCGCCTGCGCGACCTGCTCGGGCGGCGCGAAGGTGCGGTTCATCGGGAACAACTCGGCGAACCACGACACCCTGACGGTCAACGCCGCCACGGCGGGCACCAGGCAGCTCACCGTGTACGCCGAGGTCGATGGCACGCGGTCGTTCTTCGTCAGCGTCAACGGCGGCACGGGGGCCGAACTCCCGATGACCGGTTCGAGCTGGTCGACTCCCACCACCGCGACCATGAACGTCAGCCTCAACGCGGGCGCCAACACTCTGCGGTTCTACAACAACGGAGCCAACGCGCCCGACCTCGACAAGATCACCATCAGCTGATCGTTTCAGTGGGCCCCCGGTGCCGCCCCCGGGGGCCCGCTGGCGTCAGGGGTCTCGGGTCGTCGTGACGGCCAGGCCCCCGCACCGGCCGGGTCCCGTCACACGACCACGAGGGTCCCCTACGGTGTGAAAGGGGTCGCTGGAGGCACCGAGGACAACACGCGACGGGTGGTCTCGAGGCCCCAGTCGTCGAGGTCGGCGATCCTGTCGGAGGTCGCGCGGAGCCCGCCGAACCGCTCGACGGTCGCGGTCCACTCCTCCCGGCGCTGTACGGCGGGGCGGACGATCAGGCAGTCCGGGTCGTTCACCCACAGGCGGCCGTGCTGCCAGGATCGGCCGGTCGTCGAGAGCACGGCGGCCTGTTGTGAAGGGTCGGACAGGTCACCCGTCCCCGCGTCGTAGGCCGCGGCGATGTCGGGGGAGACCCGCATGGCGTCGACGAGGCCGGCGCTCGGCAGGATGGGGGCGCCGCTGCCCAGCACGTACGATTCCGGTCCTGCCGCCTCGCGGACGAGCGCCAGCCCCTCCCGGTACGCGGCGATCGGCGAGGCCCCGGAACGCCGCGGCCCGGCCAGCGCGCCGGCGTACAGGAAGTCGAGCTTGAAGTAGTCGAACCCCCATCCGCGCAGAGTCTGGAAGACCTCACGGAGATAGGCGGCCGCGCCCGGGTGCGTGACGTCGAGACCGTACAGGTCCTGGTTCCAGTTGTGGCCGGCGTCGCCCACCAGCCACTCGGGATGCCGGCGGGCGAGTTCGCTGCGCGCCCCGACCAGGAACGGCGAGAGCCACAGCCCCGCGCGCCTGCCCTCGGCGTGGATCCGCGCGGCCGTCTCCGGGATCGAGGAGAAGCGACCCGACGGCGTCAGCCAGTCACCGATCTCGGCCTGCCAGCCGTCGTCGATCTGGACGACGTCGACAGGCAGGTCGTGTTCGCCCACCGCCCGGAGGTTCTCCAGGACGTCGTCCTCGGTGACGTCCTCGTAGTAGTGGTACCAGGAGCACCACACGGTGGGCGGTCTGCGCAGCGGGCCCGTGCCCGCCTCGGCGGCGAAGCCGTCGGCCCAGGCGCCGAGCGCGGCGTCGAGCGGGCCGGGGAAGGTCTTCTCGACGACCTCGTCCGGCCGGTCGGCCGTGATCACCATCTGGTCGTCCACCAGGCGGGCCCGGATCGAGGGGACCGTCGCAAGACCGTCCCTGGCGGCGAACAGCCGTACCGGGCCGTCCGGCTCGGGGGCCACCGCGAGCAGTCCCTCGCCCTGGAACCCGTCGGCGGGGGCGGGGAGCCCCGGCCGGTAGCGCATCGTCTGCATGACCTGCTGCACCGGCTGGAAGCCGCGGCCCCCGACGGGGAGCGCCGAGGTCGGCGTCCAGCTCTGCCAGCCGTGCGCGTGCACCAGCCCGCGTGCCGGATCGACCGGGATCTCGGCGATCGGATGAAAGATCATCCTTTGGTGGCTCCTCCCGTTAGGCCCTTGACGAAGTGCTTCTGCAAGAACAGGTAGAAGATCAGCACCGGCAGCGTGGCCAGGAACATCAGCGCGAAGACCGTGCCGAAGTCGGCCTGGTACTGGCCGATGGACCGGTAGATGCCGGTGGTGATCGTGGTCCCCTGGGACGGCCCGAGGATGACCAGCGGGTTGATGAAGTCGTTCCAGATCCACACGCCCAGGAAGATCAGGACGCTCGCGGTCGCCGGCCGCAGCAGCGGGAACACCACGCGCCAGAAGATGCGCGAACGGCTCGCGCCGTCGATGGCCGCGGCCTCCTCAAGCTCGATCGGGATGCCGCGGAGGAATCCGGTGAACACGAAGACGCCGAACGGGATGTAGTACCCGACGTTGAACAGGACGAGGCCCTGCAGCGTCGTCATCAGCCCGAGGGCCCGGAGCACCTGGGTGATCGGCATGAGGATCACCTGCGGCGGGATCATCAGGCCGGACAGCAGCAGGAGCATGGCCACCCGGGCCCACCGGCTGCGCGACCGGGCGAGGAAGTGCCCGAGCATCGCCGACAGGACCGTCAGCAGGATGATCGACAGCGTCGTCACCACGATGCTGTTGGTAAGGCTCGCCCAGAACAGGTTGTCCGTACGGCCGAGCAGCCCGGTGATGTTCTCCAGGGTGGGCGGGTCCGGCAGGGACGCCGGCGACTGGGTGATCTTCTCGCCCTGCTTGAACACGTTGACGAGGATCATGTAGAGCGGCACCAGGAAGAACGCGCTGATGACGAGCGCGACGACCGGCCGCAACCACGGCAGGCGGGAGTCCTTCACAGGTTCACCTCCCTGCGGTTGAGCACCTTGAGCGTGACCCCGGCGGCGGCCGCGATGATCACGAGCATCACGATGGCCATCGCGGACGCGTAGCCCTGCCGGTTGGCCACCAGTCCGGTCTGCAGGACGTCATAGGCGATGGTCGCGGTCGTCCCGGTGCCGGGACCGCCGTGCGTGATGACCTGGATGTGGTCGAAGACCTTGAACGCGGTGATGAGCAGCACGACCGTGTTGATGGTCAGCGAGGGCGCGAGCAGCGGCCAGGTGATCGAGCGGAACCGCCGCACCGGGCCGGCGCCGTCGATGGACGCGGCCTCGGCCAGCTCGTTGGGCACGCCCTGGAGCCCGGCCAGGTACACCACGACGCAGAAGCCGAGCATCTGCCAGGACAGGATGATGGCGATCGAGTACAGCGCGAGCCGGGGATCGGACAGCCAGCCCGGCGGCTGTTCCACCCCGAGCGCCCGCAGCGTCTGGTTGACCAGGCCCTCGTCGTCCAGCATTCGCGTCCACACGACGCTCACGACCACCGAGCTGAGCACCATCGGGGTGAAGAACACCGTGCGCAGGGCGTTGTAGAGCCAGCCCTTGCGGTCGAGCAGGACGGCGATGCCGAGCCCGGCCACATTCGGCACGATCACCACGATGACCGTGAGAATCGTGGTGACCCGCAGCGAGGTGAGGAACTCGCTGTCGGTGAACAGCAGCCGGTAGTTGTCCAGCCCCACGAACCTGGTCGGGGGGTTGAACGGGTTGTGGTTGGTCAGGCTGTAGCCGAAACTGATCGCGATCGGCGCGAGTACGAAACAGGTGTAGACGAGCAGACCCGGCGCCCCGAACAACGCGAACGACCGCAGCCGTTCCGCCCGCGGCAGGCGGGGCCTCCGCGACCCGGGGGTCGCGGAGGCGGGGACGGGTGTCGTCCTTACGTCGACTGCCATCGGTCAGGACGCCTTGGCCCACTCGTCGTCGAGGGACGCCAGCACCTGGTCGACGGTCTTGTTGCCGGTGATGAGGTCCTGGGCGCCTGCCCGCCACTTGTCGACCACGCCGGGCAGCATGCCGTCGTCACCGGCCTCCCAGCTGAACGCCTGGGTGACGGTGTTGCTCTTCACGCCCTCCTGGTAGAGGTCGTAGCCGAGCTTGAAGACCGCGCCGGTGTCGGCCGGGGGCGTGTATCCCTTGATCGCGGGGTAGAGCCCGTCGTTGTGCACGGAGGCGTCCAGGTTGGTCTGGTCGAGCGTGTACGCCAGGGCGAACTCCTTGGCCTCGGGCAGGTTCTTGGCCGTGGCGCTCACCGACAGGCCGCCGCCGGTGAAGGCGGGCACGACCACGCTGCCGTCGTCGGTCGGCCAGTTGAACGCGCCGATCTCCCACGAGGGCTTGCGCTTGGGGTCGTCGCCCGCGGCGGCGAACCAGTTGCCCATCGGGTACATCGCGCCCTTGCCGTCGAGGAAGGCCTGCTCGGTCGCCGCGTAGTCGCGCGAGACGTCCTTCTTGTCGAGGTAGCCCTGCTTGGCGAGCTCGGCGAACTTCTCGGTGGCCTTCTTGAAGTCGGGGTCGGTGAACTTCACCGTCCCGGCCCGCCGCTTGGCCATCCAGTCGGGGGTCTTGGCGTACACGTCGGTGGCGATCGTGGCCGTCCAGGCGAGCGTGGAGGCGAAGGGGTCCTTGCCGCCGCCGATCACGAACGGCGTGATGCCCTTCGCCTTGAGCTTGGCGGAGTCGTCGAGCAGCTCGGCGTACGTCTTGGGCGGAGCGGTGATCCCCGCCTTGGCGAACAGGTCCTTGTTGTAGTACACGACCGGGATCGTCTGGGTGTTGGTGGGCAGCTGGTAGATCTTGCCCTGGACCGCGCCGTTGTTGGGGAAGTCGAAGTCCTTGAGCTCGTCGGGGGTGAAGGCGGCCATGGCGCCGCTCTCGGCGAACCCGGCGGGGGAGACCGCGATCATCACGTCGGGGAACTGGCCGGACGCCAGCAGCTGCTTGGCGTAGGAGACGCGGTCCTCGGTCGGAGCGACCAGCTTCTTCACGGTGATGTCGGGGTACTTGTCGGTGACCCGCTTGATCGCCGTGTCCCACACCTGGGGAGTCATGTTGGGCGTCTCGAAGACCAGGAAGCTGATCTCCTTCTTGCCGGCGCCGCCGCTCGACTGCGCGGTCTGCTGGTCGCCGACGCTGCACGCGCCGGCGACCATGGTCGTGACGATAGCCGTCAGTAAAGCTTTGTGCTTCATGACGATGTGCCTTCCGATGAGTGATGAGGGGTGATTTCTGACGCCGCTGGACGCGGCGAGGCGGTCCCCGACGTTGCGCGGGCCGTCCTGCGGCGCACGGTGACGTCGGTGGAGAGCCCGGGCCGTTCTTCTGCGTGGGAGGGGAGGCGGACGCCTTCTGTTCCGCCGAGTGACTCCCAGATGCCGTCCAGGTAGGACTCCGCGAAGTCGCAGAACGCCTCCTGGCCGGGCGCGAACCTGCCGCCGTGCCGCGCCCCGAACCCGAGCAGCGACTTGGTGGAGGAACCGGCGTTGGCGACGATCCGCCCGACGACCTGCTCGTGGTCGACCTCGGGATCGGAGCCGTCGTACCACCACCCGCCGTCGGCGACGGTGAAGGCGGACTCGGCCACGCGCGGAAGCGGCCCGTACGCGGCGAGGGCCGGGACGACGACGTCCATGGCCGTGTCCCCGCGCGGGACGTCCGGATCGTTGCAGGCCAGGATCCAGTCGGGCCGTTCCGCCCGGATCCGGTCGTAGAGGCCGCTCCGCCTCCAGTAGGCGTTCTCCTTGTCGATCCAGAATCCCGCCAGATCCGGATGACGCCGCATGACCTCGGCGAAGTTGTCGGCGGCGAACTCGCCGAATCCGTCGCGGGTGGTCAGGTCGACAGGTCGCCCCTTGTAGGCGGAGTAGGCCGTCGAGTCGAGGGACTCGAGGCCGTCCTCGTCGTGCCACTTGGGGTCGTCGGTCATGTAGAGCAGGACTCTAAGGCCCCGGGCTTCCGCGGCGGCGACCAGCTCCCCCAGGAAGTCCCGCCGGGTGGCGGGGCTGCCGGGGATCTCCGACGGCCAGGCGCGGACGTAGCCCAACCTGCTGTGGAACGACGCGAGCACCATGTAGCCGGCGTGCAACTGGACGGCCCGGTCGAGCCAGTGGTCCGGAGTCCACCCGTCGGCCGTGACCCGGTCCTCCCAGGCCCGGACGTCCGTGTACGGAGGCGAGGTGCGCATGCCCCAGTGGAGGAGAAGGCCGAGCACGCCGTCCCTCAGCCACCTCTGACGGCCGAGGGCCAGAGCGGCGAGGTCGGCGCCGGAGGCCTGGACGAGTTCATTCCGCCGGATCATTGCACCTCCTCGTTACCGCTCACGTGAGCGTTCACGGAGACATTCATGCAACAAGGCGCGAATGTCAAGAGTGAGCGATCAGGCAGAGGCCCGCACGACCAGTTGCGGTTCGATAACGGCCTCGGGGATCTCGTCCTCGCTCATGCCGCCGAGCAGCAGCGCCGCCTGCTCGACGGCGATCTCGCCCAGCCGGCGCTTGTCGATGTGGAGCGTGGTCAGCGGAGGTTCCACGAGTTCGCCGATGCTCAGTCCGTCGAAGCCGAGGAACGCGCAGTCCTCCGGCACGCGCAGGCCGAGGGCGCGGGCCCGGAGCTGGGCGCCGATGGCGATCAGGTCGTTGTAGGCGAACACCGCCGTGACGTCCCGGTGCGCCGACAGCAGCCGCTCCATCGCCACCGCGCCGCCGTCGATCGAGTTGTGGGCGGGCTGTATCCAGTCGATGTCGACCGGGATCCCGCGCTCGCCCATCACCTTGAGGTACAGCTCGCGCCGGGTGTTCGGCGCCTCGGCCGACAGGTACGCCTCGTCGTCCAGCATCGCGATCCGGCGGTGTCCCCGGTCGATCAGGTACTCCAGGCCCCGCCGTGCCCCGCCCTCGAAGTCGATCCGCACGCCGGGCACCGCAGGGGCTCTGCCGCCCTTGTCCAGCAGCACGAACGGGAGGTTGCCCGCCGTCGCCTTGGCGATCGCCTCGTGATGGAGCAGGAAGGCCACGCCCGCGTCCACCTGGTCGAAGAGCATGTCGACGACTTCCAGTTCCTTGCGGCGCTCGGAGCCGGTGTTGTAGACGACGACCTGCCACCCGCGGCGTTCGGCGGCCTCCAGCACCCCCGCCGTCACCTCGGGGAAGAACGGGTTCAGCACGTCGGCGATGACCAGCCCGACGGTGATCAGATCCTGGCGGACCAGGCCCCGGGCGAACCGGCTCGGCCGGTATCCCATCGCCTGGGCCGCCTCGAGGACGCGCCGGCGGGTCTCGGGATCGATCTCGGACTTGTTGTTGATCGCCCGGGACACGGTCTGGCGGGAGACTCCGGTCGCCTGGGCCACTTGGTCGATGGTGACCCGAGGTTTTCTGTTGGTCGGCACGTTGGGACTGTAACCTCCCTGGACGCCTTCGGCGTATCGGGCGGCCCACATGGGTGGCATCTCCTGGCCCGCTGACCTCCACACATCCGATGTATCCGGGGTCGTCTGCCCGGGTTCTCGCCCGGACTGACCGTTGACAGCCACCTCGGTTGTATGGGATCACAGTCCACAGATCCAATCTTTGCGATCCGAAAAGCTGGCCGTGAGCGCTCACGGCGGTCGGCCGGATCGCGCGCGGCGACGCGGATCCGAAGATGGTGAAGGTCGTCGGAAACGCCCCCGTGAGCGCTCACGGGGGTGCCACAAGGACAGTCGAGATCGCAGGCTCGAAGGAGTTCCCCATGGTCAACGCCTTATCCGGCGACGGCGATCAGGTGAGGAGGCGAAGGCGGCGTACGGTCGCGGCGGCGATCGCCGCGGTCCTCGCCCTCGCTCTGAACATGATCACTATCAGTCCCGCCCGTGCTGATCTGCAGAATCCGCGTCAGGACTTCCTCCGCGATTCGGTCGGAGGCCTGTTCCTGCACTGGGGCGAGCGCACCGCGCCGCAGCACACCGACTGCGCCCAGTGGGAGGCCGACGTCACCGACGGCGGCTGGACCCCCGACTACTGGCTGGACGAGGCGCAGAAGCTGCACACGCAGTACATCGTGCTCGCCACCTTCCACAGCCGCCTCGGCTACGCCCGGCCGTGGCCGTCCGCCATCCCGGGCAGCTGCAGCACCAAGCGGGACTTCCTCGGCGAGCTGATCAACGCGGCCAAGCCGCGGAACATGAAGATCATTCTGTACATGACCGACGACCCGCAGTGGCACACGCAGGGCCTGACGACCGGCGACTGGCTCGACTCGGCCGCGTACTCCGCGTACAAGGGCCATGACGTCGACATCACCACCCGCGACGGGTTCGGCGAGTTCAGCTACGACAACTTCTTCGAGGTCATGGAGCGCTACCCCGACCTCGGCGGGTTCTGGATCGACAACGACAACGCGTACTGGGAGCGCAACCACCTGTACGAGCAGATTCACCAGTTGCGGCCGAACTACACGCTCAGCAACAACAACGAAGACACGCCCGAGATGGACATGGTCAGCAACGAGCAGAAGACCGGCATGTCCCCGGCGTACGACTACCCCCAGGCGGTCTACACGTCGCAGCCGCGGCTCACCGAGGCCGACTTCAAGCTCCCCACGACCGGCAACTGGTGGTACGACGGGGTCGACCCGGCCGTCGACTACCGGGTCTCGCTCGGCCGGCTGATCACCAACGTCGGATCCTCCGTCAAGGTGCTCATGGACGAGCAGGCCATGGTCAACGGCCGCTTCCCGAGCAAGCAGGAGGCGTTCAACGACTTCGCCGACGACTACCTCGACCAGATCTGGGAGTCGCTGAGCGGTGTCGAAGGCGGCGGCTACATGTACGGCGGCCTCGAGCCCGGCTTCTGGAACGACGGCGCGCACGGCGTCACCACGATCAGCCGGACGGACCCGAACCTCCACTACGTCCACGTCGTGACCCCGCCGGCCGGCACCACCACGCTGAAGCTGGGCGACAACGGTTACAAGGTCAAGAGTGTGACCAACCTGCGCACCGGCGCCAAGCTGAAGTTCTCCCAGTCGGACGGCACCCTCGCCATCACCGGGATCTCCGAGTGGGATCAGTACGACACGGTCTTCAAGATCACGACGAAGGGCCGGGAGAAGACCCTCTCCGGGGTCACCGTCACCGCCACGGCGTCGGACGACGGCCACGACGCCGCCGCCGCGGCCGACGGCGACTATCTGACCTACTGGGACAACGACAAGACGTTGCCCGTGTCGCTCGACTTCGACCTCGGCAAGGCCAGGAAGGTCTCCTACATCGGGCTCAACCAGCGTGAGGACTCGGTGAGCTACGCGCGGTCGGCGACCGAGCAGTCGGCCCGCATCCGCGACTACCAGGTGTACGTGAGCAAGGACGGCGTCGACTGGGGCACCCCGGTTCTGAGCGGCACCCTGCCCAGCGAGCGGGGCGTCGAGATCATCCGGCTGCCCGAGACCAAGGCGACCAAGAAGGCCGCCCACGTCCGGCTCGAGGTGCTCAGCACGTACGCCGCCGCGACCGACACCACCAGGTACAAGCGGCTGCGGATCGACGAGGCGTGGCTCGGCGACCGGTTCACCAGGCACGGCAAGCCGATCAAGGATGAAGATGGTGACGGCGGAGGCGTCACCCTGCCGGTCTTGATCGAAGGAGAGAGCGGCGTGCTGAGCGGGTCGGCCAGAGCCGACACCTGCGCGGCCTGCTCGGGCGGCGCGAAGGTGCGCTTCATCGGCAACAACACGTCCAACTACGCGACGTACAACGTCAACATGCCGGCCGCGGGTGACAGGCAGTTGACGATCGCCGGGACGGTGAGCGGCACCCGGTCGTTCTCCGTGAGCGTCAACGGCGGCCCGGCCGTGACGGCGACACTCACCGGCACGACCTTCGACACTCCCATCACGACGACCGTCACGGTGCCGATGAACGCGGGATTCAACACCCTGAAGTTCTTCAACGACACCGCCAACGCCCCTGACCTGGACAGCATCACCATCAGCTGACCAGGCGGCCCGCCCGGAAACCTCCCCTCCGGGCGGGCCGTTGTCAGCCGGCGTCCTCGGTGAGCCGGCGCCACTCGGCGTTCGCCGCGGCGGTCCACCTGGCGTGCTGCCGCCGGAACAGGCTCGCGGCCCGGGCGCCGCTCCAGTGTGCGGGCAGCAGTTCACCGGGCAGTTCGGGATCGTCTGAAGGGAACCTGCGCCAGGAGTGCACCAGCTCGGCCACCCGCACCAGCGGATCGCGGGACGGCCGGCGCGCGAACTCGGCGAGGAACCGCTCGTAACTTCTCTCGATGGCGTCGAGATCCCACGCCTGCCTGACCATCCCCGCCAGTTCTCCCGCCCGGTGCTCCGCGAGGAAGATCTGGGCCTCGTCGAGCACGCCCGCCTCATCGAGGACCCGTTCCGCCTCGGCCGCGCGGTCGCGATGGGTGCTGATCCACACGCCGGGAGCGGGGCTGCCGAAGCCGGCCCAGCCGAGACGGGTACGCAGCAGGTGCCGCGTCGGCCGGTCGCTCTCCGGCACCCGCGCAAGGACGAGCAGCCAGCCGCCGTCCCATTCGCGCTGCAGTCCCCGGAAGCCGTAGATGCGCTCGGCGCCATCGGTGAGCAGGCGTTCCGCGTCCGGGGTCAGGCTCCACAGCGTGCGCCGGCCCACCCGCTCCGAGGCGAGCCAGCCGTCGGCCGCGGTCCGCATCAGCGCCTGTCTGCTCGCCTTCTCCTCGACGCCCAGCCGGCCGAGCACGTCGATGAACGCCGACGTCCACGCCGATCCGCCCGAAGGCAGGACGAACTCGCCGAGCACGGTGAACAGCAGCCCCCGGGCGCTCTCCGCGCCGGCGGCGTGCCTGCGCGACACCGTGGGTGACGCGGCGGCCGTGGTTACCGTGGTGCCCGCGCTTCCCGCGCCGGCGTCGGTCGTGGTCAGGGATGCCGGTGTCGACACTCGATCCTCTCCCGTCGTCCGACGCGACATTCTACGGGCGGCTGACAGCCTGTCGGAGATGTGTAGAAGTTCCCGTCAAAATGCTACAGGCGGTTGACGGATCACAAGATGAGTGTGGAGCATGAGCTGACGGTCGGCATGGTGACGGGAGAAGGATCCATGACCATCACGGCAGGGGCGTCCGGCGCGCCGGAAGACGTGCGGCCGCAGGAGGATCCCGGTCCGCGGTCGGCGGTCGGCTTCCAGACACACCCGTCGCGGTACCGCCACTGGCACCTGTCCGTCGAGGGACCGATCGCGACCCTCACCATGGACGTCGACGAGCAGGGCGGCCTCGTCCCCGGATACGAGCTGAAGCTGAACTCCTACGACCTGGGTGTGGACATCGAGCTGTACGACGCGGTGCAGCGGCTGCGGTTCGAGCACCCCGAGGTCCGCACGGTCGTGGTGACGGGCGGCAAGGAGAAGGTCTTCTGCGCGGGCGCGAACATCCGCATGCTCGCCGCCTCGACGCACGCCTGGAAGGTGAACTTCTGCAAGTTCACCAACGAGACGCGCAACGCGATGGAGGACGCGAGCGCCCACTCGGGCCAGACCTACCTCGCCGCGCTGAACGGCACGGCGTCGGGCGGCGGCTACGAGCTGGCCCTGGCGTGCGAGCACATCATGCTGGTCGACGACCGCTCGTCGGCGGTCTCCCTGCCGGAGTTGCCGCTGCTCGGCGTCCTCCCGGGAACCGGCGGCCTCACCCGGGTGGTCGACAAGCGCCACGTGCGGCGCGACCTCGCGGACTACTTCTCCACCAGGTCCGAGGGGGTCGGCGGCAGGAAGGCCGTGCAGTGGCGGCTCGTCGACGAGGTGGTGCCGCGCCCCAGATGGGAGGAGACGGTCGCGGAACGGGCGGCCGAGTTCGCGCGGACGTCGCCCCGCCCGCAGGACGCGACGGGCGTCGCGCTCACCCCGCTGGACCGGACGCGGACCGCCGACCGTGTCTCCTATCGCCACGTGACCGCCGTCCTCGATCGGGACCGCGGCTGCGCGGAGATCACCGTGACCGGGCCGGACGCCGAACCGCCGCGGACCGTCGCCGGGGTACACGAGCAGGGCGCGCGATTCTGGACGCTCGCAGTCACGCGGGAGCTCGACGACCTCATCCTCGATCTGCGCACCAACGAGACCGAGCTCGGCACCTGGGTCCTGCGCACGAAGGGCGACCCGGCGCTGGTCCTCGCGTACGACGCCCTGCTGCTCGACCACGCGGGCGACTGGCTGGTCAACGAGATCGTGCTGTACCTCAAGCGGACGCTCAAACGGCTGGACGTGACCAGCCGCAGCATCATCGCGCTGATCGAGCCGGGCAGCTGCTTCGCCGGCTCGCTCCTGGAGCCCGCGCTGGCGGCTGACCGCTCCTATCAGCTGTCCGGTGTCTTCGAGGAGGGGGATCCCGCCGCCGAGCCGGCCACGGTCACCGTCGGGCCGATGAACCTGGGGCCGCTCCCCATGGGCAACGGCCTCACCCGCCTCGGCACGAGGTTCTGGGGCGACGCCGACGCGCTCGCCGCGGCCACGGCGAACGCGGGGGAGGCGCTGGAGGCCGAGGACGCCGAGCGGCTCGGGCTGGTCACGTTCGCCCCCGACGACATCGACTGGGCGGACGAGGTGCGCATGGCCATCGAGGAACGGGCCAGCTTCAGCCCGGACGCGCTCACCGGCCTGGAGGCCAACTACCGCTTCGCCGGTCCGGAGACGGTCGAGACCAAGATCTTCGGTCGTCTCGCCGCGTGGCAGAACTGGATCTTCTACCGCCCCAACGCCTCCGGCCCCGACGGCGCGCTGCGCAAGTTCGGCACCGGACAGCGCGCCGACTTCGACAAGAAGCGAGTGTGACGCCGTTGCCCGCCCCCGCCGACTATTCCGAGAAGATCCCCAACAACGTCGATCTGCACGAGGACCGCCGGTTGCAGCGCGCCCTCGAGTCCTGGCAGCCCAACTTCCTCACCTGGTGGGAGTCGATGGGCCCCACGCTCCCCACCGAGGACGTCTACCTGCGCACGGCCGTGAACGTCGGACGCGAGGGGTGGGCCCACTTCGGGCACGTCGCGATGAGGGACTACCGCTGGGGCATCTTCCTCGCCGAACGCGACCGCGACCGGCGCATCGCCTTCGGGCAGCACCGGGGCGAGCCCGTGTGGCAGAAGGTGCCGGGGGAGTACCGCGCCGACCTGCGGCGCCTGATCGTCATCCAGGGCGACACCGAACCGGCGTCCGTGGAGCAGCAGCGCAACCTCGGCGCCACCGCGCCCAGCCTCTACGACATGCGCAACCTGTTCCAGGTCAACGTCGAGGAGGGCCGTCACCTGTGGGCGATGGTCTACCTGCTGCACGCGTACTTCGGCAGGGAGGGCCGCGAGGAGGCCGAGGAACTGCTGCACCGCAACTCCGGCAGCGAGGAGTCCCCCCGCATCCTCGGGGCGTTCAACGAGGAGACCCCGGACTGGCTGTCCTTCTTCATGTTCACCTACTTCACCGACCGGGACGGGAAGTACCAGCTCGGCACCCTCAAGGAGAGCGCGTTCGACCCGCTGTCGCGCACGTGCGAGTTCATGCTCAAGGAGGAGTCGCACCACATGTTCGTCGGCACGACCGGCGTCGACCGCGTCGTCGAGCGGACCGCGCAGCTCATGCTGGAGCACGACACCGACGACGTCGGCGGCCTCGGCGGCATCCCGCTGAACGTGATCCAGAAGTACCTGAACTTCCACTACTCGGTGTCGCTCGACCTGTTCGGGTCGGAGACCTCGACCAACGTGGCCAACTACTTCACCGCCGGGCTGAAGGGGCGCTGGTCGGAGGAGCGCCGCCGCGACGACCACCGCCTGACCGACGACTCGATCATGGTGGACGCGGTCGTCGACGGCCGCATCGGCCAGACAGAGGTGTCCGCGCTCGTCGGGCTGAACAGCGACCTGCGCCGCGAATACATCCGCGACTGCCAGAACGGCGTCAACCGGTGGAACCGCATCCTGGAGGAGGCCGGGTTGCCGCAGCGGCTCCGCCTGCCGCACACCGCGTTCAACCGGCGGGTCGGCGCGTTCTCCGGAATCGAGGTCACCCCCGAGGGGGAGGTGCTCCCGGCAGAGGAGTGGGAACGGCGCAAGGGCGCCTGGCTGCCGACGGACGTCGACAAGACCCACGTCCGCTCGCTGATGCGGCCGGTGCACGAGCGGGGGAAGATCGCGGCCTGGATCGCGCCGCCGCGTCAGGGAATCAACGGCAAGCCGTTCGACTACGACTACGTCCACCTCGCCTGAAGCCGGACGGTGCGCAATGACCGATCTGTTCAACGCCTGCACGTACCTGCTCGACCGGCACGTCGACCGCGGAGACGGCGAGCGCCTGGCGCTGACCGGCGAGCAGGGAGACGTCAGCTACGCCCAGTTGCACGACCGGGTCCGGCGCACCGCCGCCGGGCTGCGCCGCATCGGCCTGCTGCCCGAGCAGCGGCTGCTGATGTTCATGGCGGACTCGCCCGACTTCGTCGTGGTGTTCCTCGCCGCCCTGCGCATCGGCGCCGTACCCGTGCCGGTCTCCACGATGTCGCGCGCCGGCGACCTGGCCGAGTTGCTCCGCGACTCCCGCGCGCGATTACTGGCGTTCTCGCCGGAATACGCCGAGGTCGCCGTGGCGGCCGCCGCGGACGCCCCGGAACTGACCGGACTCCTCGTCCGGGAGGCCGCCTCCGTGGTCGGGGCCGCCGGCCTCCCCGTGCACCTTCTCGGCGACCTCGCGGCCGGCGACGCCGGTGACGTGGTCTACCCGGCCGGCGCGGACTCGCCGGCCTTCTGGCTCTACACGTCCGGGACCACGGGGACTCCGAAGGCCGCGATGCACCGGCACGGATCCATCCGCGTGGTGTGCGAGACCTACGGCAGCCAGGTCCTCGGCATCCGCCCCGGCGACCGGTGCCTGTCGGCGGCCAAGGCGTTCTTCGCGTACGGGCTGGGGAACTCGGTGCTCTTCCCCCTGGCGGCCGGCGCGTCCGCGATCCTCGAGGCCGCGCCCTCACGGCCCGACACGCTGGCTGCGCGCGCCCGGGAGCACGGCGCGACGCTGTTCTTCGCCGGGCCGACGTTCTTCGCGAACATGTTGCGCGCGGGCCTGCCGCAGGACGCGCTGGGCGGGGTACGGCTCTGCGCCTCGGCGGGCGAGGCCCTGCCCGCCGCCCTCTACCAGCGGTGGACGTCGCACTTCGGCGTCGACATCCTGGACGGCATCGGTATGACGGAGATGTTGCACATCTTCCTGTCCAACCGCGCGGGCGCCGTACGCGCGGGCACGACGGGCGTCGCGGTGCCCGGCTACGACCTGCGCATCCTCGACGACGAGGGCCGGGAGGCGCCGGTCGGCACCCCGGGGACGCTGTTCGTCCGCGGCGAGTCCACCGCCACCGGATACTGGTCGCGCTACGCGGCCTCCCGGCAGGTCTTCCAGGGCGAGTGGCTGCGCACCGGCGACACCTACGTCCGGGACGCCGACGGCTACTACACCTGCCTCGGCCGTACCGGAGACATGCTCAAGGCGAGCGGGATCTGGGTCTCGCCCGCCGAGGTCGAGAACCGGCTGCTCGCGCACGAGGCGGTCGCCCAAGCGGTCGTCGTCGCCGCGCGCGACGGCGACGGCCTGGAAAAACCCGTCGCGTACGTCGTGCTGAGCGAGGGGCGTACGGCGGGTGCGATCGAGCTGATCGAGTTCTGCCGCGCGGGCCTGCCGTCGTTCAAACGCCCACGCAAGATCGTCTTCGTCGACGGCTATCCCACCACGGCGACCGGCAAGATCCGCCGTGTCGAGTTGCGGGCCATGGCCGCCGAGGTGCTGCTCGACCCGGCCGAGGAGGTCACGCTGTCGTGAACGTCACAGGAGCCCGTCCCGCCGGCTTGGTCGAGGTGCGCTGATGCTCGACGGCCGTCCGCTCGTCGACGTCCACCTGCACGCCGCGCGGCTGCCCACCCTGAAGCCGGCGTGGCGGCAGTGGGCGCACGACTTCGGCGGGACGCCGGTGCTCGAGCGCGTCTACGACGCGGAGGGCGCCGTCGACCCCGTGCGGTTCGACGCGTACCTCGAGGAAGAAAGGGTCGACATCGCCCTGGTGCTGGCGGAGTACAGCCCCAAGGTCACCGGGATCCAGCCGATCGAGGACCTGCTGCCGCTGACCGGGCACAACCCCGGCCGCGTGCGCGCGATCGCGAACGTCAACCCGCATCTCCACTATCCCGTGGAGGAGGAGCTCCAGCGCCAGATCGAGCTGGGGGCGGTCGCATGCAAGATCCACCCGGTGCACGCGGGCGTGGCCGCGAACGACCGGTCGCTGTATCCCGCCTACGAGTTGTGCCAGTCGCTCGGCATCCCGCTCGTCGTGCACTGCGGCACGAGCATCTTCCCCGGCTCGTCCAATTCCTTCGCCGACCCGATCCATCTGGACGACGTGCTGCGGGACTTCCGCCGGTTGAACATCGCGCTCGCGCACGGCGGCCGCGGCTGGTGGTACGACGCGGCGGCGTTCATGGCGCTGTCCGACGAGCGGGTCTGGATCGAGTTGTCCGGCCTGCCCCCGTCACGGCTTCGGGAGTACTACGCGAGGCACAACTGGGACCGGCTCGTCCGCCGGATGATCTTCGGCACGGACTGGCCCGGCATCCCGGGGATAGCGAAGAACGCCCGGGCGATCGCCGCGCTGTGCCCGGACGAGGAGACCGCCGCCCTCGTCCTCGCCGGAAACGCCGTCCGCGTCTACAACCTCAAACCCACGTGGTGATCACGCCCAGCCACACATGTGGTGATCGCGCGCAGCCGCACACATGTGGTGATCATGCACAGGTTCGCGGATCGGCGGCCTGGGCTGCGTCGACGCATGTGGTGATCATGCGCAAATTCGTAGGAGTACACGTCTACCTGCGGCGACGCCTGTCGTGATCATGCACGATGCATGCCGACGCGCGTACGGCTTGGCCGTGTCGGCCGCATGACGCACGACCTCTGTGCCGCCAGATGCCCTCGCGAGGGGGATTGCCGCCTGCGGGGGCACGGGCCGGCCCGGTGATGACACCGGGCCGGCGGCCCGATGGGTCAGTGCCCGTGGCCCGAGTGGCCGTTGTCGTGATGGTCGTCCTTGCCGTCGTGGCCGTTGTCATGACCCCTTCCGTCATGACCCTTGCCGTCGTGCCCGTTGCCGTGCCCGTTGCCGTGCCCGTTGTCGTGGCCGTGGTCGTCGCGGCCGTGGTGCCAGTCGCGGGAGAAGTCCCGCTTGTTCAGGTCGTGCTGCCGGGCGTAGGAGGTCGAAACGGCCTTCCACTTGCCGCCGGTCCACCGGTAGAACTTGTTTCCGTCGAAGCGGTAGTGCACGCCGTGGCCGGAGCTGTACCAGTCGCCGTGGCCGTTGTAGCGGTACCACCACCGCGTGCCGTCCCAGCGCTGAGTGTTGCTGTTGTGCCGCACCGTCTGATGGCTCGCGGAGACGGTGGCGTGGCTGACGCTCTCGACCGTGGCCGCAGAGGCGGCTCCGCTCGTGGCGAAGACGACCCCTCCTGTGACCGCCAAGGTAGCCGCCGCGGTCGCGAGGCGCCGAGTGATCTTGCTCATGGTCTTTCCCCCTGGTGAGCACGCGGGTCCGGTGGTTCCAGACGTTGCACGTGCTCTCTGTTACGCCTGTGTTAACCGGGCACGGCCGGGGTCAATTCCAATTCATCCCATGATGTGATGATCGTCACGAATGCGTAGCTTTTACCTTTTTGGGGGAATTCGATCGTCGGCGGGAGCGGGCCGCCGTCCATCGCGGCGATCTTGGCATCGCCGACAAATCTCCGGCGACTTTTTCGTCGATCAGATCATCTGTCCGGCCCGGCGAGCCCTGGCAGCGTTGTACGGGGAGCACCCGGCAGGGGCGTCTCCCGGTACGGAAGGAGTCGTCGATGAGAGACGGTATGAACGCCGGCGTGTCGGTCACCGGGCTCGGCGCCACCACGCCGCTGGGCGGAGACGTGGCCTCCACGTGGGGCGGCATGCTGGACGGACGTTCCGGCATCACCCTGGTGGAGGAGGACTGGGCGGCGGACCTGCCCGTCCGCATCGCCGGCCGGATGCGGGTCGATCCCGCGGAGGTGCTGGGCCGGGTGCCCGCCCGGCGGCTGGACCGCTGCCAGCAGGCCGCGCTCGTCGCCGCGCGCGAGGCGTGGGCCGACGCCGGCGCCCCCCAGGTCGAGCCGGAGCGGCTGGCCGTCGTGATCGGCACGGGGGTCGGCGGGGTGCTGACCACGCTCGCCCAGGACGACCTCATGGAGGATTCCGGCCCGCGGAAGGTCTCGCCGTACACGGTGCCGATGCTGATGCCCAACGGCCCCGCGGCCGTGGTCAGCATCGAGTTCGGCGCCCGTGGTGGAGCCCACACGCCGGTGAGCGCGTGCGCCTCGGGAGCGGAGGCGATCGCCATGGGTCTGGACCTCATCCGCCTCGGCCGTGCGGACGTGGTGATCGCGGGTGGCGCGGAGGCGTGTGTACATCCGCTCACCCTCGCCGGATTCGCCCAGGCCAGGGCCTTGTCCAGGCGCAACGACGCACCCGAGGAGGCCTCCCGCCCGTTCGACTCCGGGCGCGACGGATTCGTCCTCGGCGAGGGTGCGGCCCTGGTGGTCCTCGAACGTGAGGAGTTCGCCGCCGCCCGCGGGGCCCGGGTGCACGCCACGCTGGCGGGCGCGGGCACCACGTCGGACGCCCACCACATCACCGCCGCGGACGCGGCCGGCCAGGTGCGCGCGATGAGAACGGCCCTGGCGTCGGCGGGGCTGGACCCGATCGACATCGGTCACGTGAACGCCCACGCCACGTCGACTCCGACCGGCGACCTCACGGAGACCCTCTCGATCACCGAGGCGCTGGGAACCCATCCGGCGATCACCGCCACCAAGTCGATGACCGGGCACATGTGCGGGGCGGCGGGGGCCATGGGCGCGGTCGCCGCGATCCTCGCCATCCGGGACGGGGTGGTCCCGGCGGTCCGGAACCTGGCCGACCTCGACCCCCAGATCAAGCTCGACATCGTCACCGGGAGTCCCCGCCAGGGCCGGTGGAGGGCGGCGGTGGCCAACTCCTTCGGATTCGGCGGGCACAACGCGTCCCTCGCGTTCACCGTGTGATCACTGGCGCCATGCCGGAATGAGGTCCGTGAACTTCACGTTCTTCGCATCGGCGGATATCACGGAATCCCTCGGAGGCATGGGAATGGCGCACGTCAGAGAGCTCTACCTCACGGCGGCAGAATCGGCGGCGAAGCTGCTCGCCGCTCCTGAGGTGGCCGCCGCCTGGCGGGAGCCGAGTGCGCTGCCGAAGCTCAGCGTCAACGGGCTTGCCGGCCATCTGGCCGGGCAGATCTTCGCCCTGCCGAAGGTGCTGGGCGAGCCCGTTCCGATCGAGGAGACCATCCCGATCCACGACTACTACGCGCGGGCGAGCTGGATCGGGTCCGACCTCGACGACCCGTTCAACGTGAACATCAGGACCAGCGGCGAGAAGGACGCAGGCGAGGGCCCCGCGGCGCTGGCGGACCGGGCCGGCGTCGTCGTCAGGGACCTGCGGGCCGCGCTGCCGGCCGCGCCTTCGCGGCCGGTGCGGCGTCCGACCTGGGGGCCCTGGTCGCTCACTCTGGACGACTTCGTGACGAGCCGGCTGCTGGAGATCGTCATCCACTGCGACGACCTGGCCTACAGCGTGGATCTGCCCACGCCCGAACTGCCCAAGGAGGCCGTCGAGACCGTCGTCGACCTGCTGGCGCGGATCGCGATGCGACGGCACGGCGCGACCGGCGTGGTGCGCGCGCTCAGCCGGACGGAGAGGGCGCCCGTCTCGATCTCCGCGCTCTGACGGCCTTGGGCCGGTGGGCTCAGCAGGGGCCCGGTACCGACACGATGGGGTCGTACGGGCGAGGTGCCCTGGCCGGTGCGTCAGGTGGCAGGTTCAGGCAGAAGGTCTTCCCGTCGGACAGCGTCAGAGAAACGAAGTCGGGATCGGCGGGGAACGTCACCGTGGCGCCGGGCTCGACTGAGGCGGCCACCTGCCCGGCGACCGTGCGCGGTTTCCGGGCTTCCGTGAAACTCAGCTGCAGGATTTTCCCCGTGATGATGTTCGCCTTCGCCATGTCGGCACCGGTGTCCTCCGGGACCGATGGTGAGGGAGACGGCCGGGTGATTCTGCGCTGATCGGCTTCCTGGTGGTGAAGGAAGGCCGCGAGGCCACCGGTCAGCGCGAAGACCACCAGCGCGCTTGCCACCCAGCTCATCCGTGTGGCGGCGTAGGCGGCATCGCTCGGCTCAACGGCGTCCGGATTGCGGTGGCGCCACGCGGTGAACGACCACCAGCTCTTCTTCGGGTCGATCAGGGCGACCAGCAACATGACGACCCCGACGGCTGCTCCCGCTATCAGCACCACCCCGGTATCGAAGTCCGCGCCCGGAAAGCCGCCAGGAGGGACATAAGCCACGATCTTGTGCTGCATGATCGGACACTACCTCCGGTCGTCCGGTTCCGATCATGGAGGAGGCAGGGTGCGTGGCCGCGGATTCGCCTACCGTGTCGACCGCGTATGTCGAAACGGCGCGCACGGCTCCGACTGATTCAACGACGGCGCCCGGGCGGGCGATCGATCGAGGGATCGGAGAGCGGCAGAGCATGGATCAGCAGAGATCGGCACAGGGGAAGGGCGCGCGGGCCGTCATGGACTATGAGCGCCACCGCGTTGAGATCGTCGCGCAGACCGGCCTGCTCAGGTCGGCGGTCGCGGGGGCGGACCTGACGGCGCCCGTGCCCTCCTGCCCCGGCTGGAATCTGGGCCAGTTGCTGAAGCATCTGGGCGAAGGCCATCGGTGGGCCGAGACAATCGTCAGGACCAGGGCGACCCGGCCGCCCTCCGACCGGCGGCTTCGCGACCTGCCGGCTGGTCACGAGGAGGATGCGGCCGAGCTCGGCGCGTGGCTCGCCGAGGGCGCGGAGCGACTGGGGGAGACTCTGCGCGACGCCGGGCCCGGTGCGCTGATGTGGACGCCGTTGCCGGGAGAGGGCTCGGCGTTCCTGGCCCGGCGATTCGCACACGAGACGGCCGTCCATCGGGCCGACGCGGCCCTGGCCGTCGGAGTGGAGTACTCCCTGAATCCCGAGGTCGCCCGCGACGGCCTCGATGAGTGGATGAAGCTCGAGTCGCTGCCCCAGGCCTTCGACATCCATCCGGGCAAGCGTGAACTCCTCGGCCCCGGCCGGACCCTGCTCTTCCAGGCGACGGACGGCGACGCGGCGTGGCTGGTCGACCTCACCGGCGACACCATCGCCTGCCGGCGTGCAACGGGCGAGGCCGCCGTCACCGTGCGCGGCCCGTCGGCCGGCCTGCTGCTGGTCCTCTATGGACGGCGGGCGCCGGCCCGTGAGGACGGCGTCGAGGTCCTCGGCGACGCCCACCTCCTCGACTGGTGGCTGAGCCGAGTCGGGTTCGGATCCTAGGCGAGGGGCCGGCCCGGCCGGACGCGCTGGTCCAGTGCCTGCACCCACTTGACCGCGACCGCGGCGACCTGGACCAGCTCGGCACGCAGCCGTTCGGGATCGTTCTCGGCGAACGCCTCCATGACCTCCTCGTACAGGATGTCCCGCCAGGTCGGCAGGCCACGGGCCGCGGCGTCCTCCACCGCCTGCCTGGCCCGGTCGGCCTCGGCCCGGCGCTCCGGTCCGGTGCCGTCGGGGAGCTCCTGCACACCCCACATGGCGTCCTGCGCCGCGCGCTCCACGCTCACGTCCGCCAGCACGCGGGCCAGGGAGCCGGGTGCGCCGTAGTCGCCGGGCTGGGTCATCTCTCCGGTTCCCTTCGCAAGGTGCGCACACGGGCCCGCCGCCCGGTGCATGTCAATGAACCCCCCCGGCGCCGGGCCTCGGCGGGCTGATCCGGCAGGGCGATGGGTACGGCATCCGGATGGGGGGATCCATGGACGACGTCGCAGAGCTCACCCAGCTCGTTCTGCACGAGCGCCAGGCGCGTGACCGCGGGTGGTGGACCCGCATGAACGCGTGCTTTCATCCGGACTCGACGGTCCGCCTGAGCTGGTTCGCGGGCGGCGGGCCGGACTTCGTGGCCGCGTCACGGGAGATGAGCGCCCGAGGGGTCAGGTTCACTCATCGGCTCTGCCCGCCGGTTGTCCATCACTACGGGGACCGTGCCGTCGTCGAGATGCCGGCCGCGATCGAGACGCGCACCGACGTCGACGGGGTGCAGGCGGATCTGAGCTCCTTCGCCCGGCTGCTCTACCGGGCCGGGCGGCACTCCGGCTCCTGGGCCGTCGTGTCGCTGGACGCCGTCTATGAGCGGGACATACTTCTTCCCGCGCTCCCGGGCACGCGGCTCGACCTCGATCCCGCGGTGTTCATGGCCTACCGCCCCAGCTACCGCGTCCTGGCGTACCTGTTCGACCGGCTCGGGTACCGCGTCGCCGACGATCTGTACGGTGACGACGTACCCGGCCCGGTCGAGGAGCTCTACCGTTCGGTGTTCGCCTGGGCGGAGGGCTGATCCGCCGCGGGGACAGCCGGCGTCCTGGCCGTCTCCCTGAGGACGGCCAGGAGGTCCGCGGGCGTGTCGACGACCGAGATGACCTCCGGCGCGGTGAACTCGCCCGGCTCGCCGAACCCCCAGCGGACGGCGACGCTCCGCACCCTGCACTCAGCGGCTCCCGCGACGTCCTCGCGGCGGTCGCCGACCATGACGGTCGCCTCGGGCGGGGCGCCGAGCACGTCGAGCGCGTGACGGATGACGTCGGCCTTGTAACGCCGGGAGCCGTCCAGGGTCGCCCCGGCCACATAGGTGAAGAAGCCGCCGAGCCGGAAGTGTTCCACGATCCTCTCGGCGAAGACCGCCGGCTTGGACGTCGCGACGGCCAGCGTCCAGCCGTCGGCCACGAGGGACTCCAGGACGGCGGGGACGCCGGGGATGACCTCGTTCTCGTACATCCCGACGTCGGCGTACCGTTCCCGGTAGGCCGCCACAGCCGCGTCCACGTCCCGCACTCCGAGCCTCGCGAACCCGTCCCACAGCGGGGGGCCGATGAGTGAGCGGAGGGTCGCGTGGTCCACGTCGTACACCCCCACCGCGGAGAGTCCATGCCGCATGGACCGGACGATTCCGGTCTCGGGGTTCGTCAGCGTGCCGTCGAGGTCGAAAAGGCCGTACCGGGAAGGTGCCATCTGCGGGCGTCCGCTCCTTCGGTCGTCGTGCGAGGAATGCCGGGCGGCGGCCCGGCCTACGCGGTGAGGATACGGATCGGAAGATCGCCGGCCTGCACCGTCCAGCCGTCCGCATGCCGCTCGAGCACGGTCCCGGGGGAGGAGGGCCGGTCGCCGGGGACACCGTACGCGTGCAGGACCGTCTTCTCGATGCCGTCGAGGTGGATCCGCGCCTGCGGAGAGGTGACGTTCAGCGCGGCGACCCTGCGGCGGATGGTCGCGACCGGCTCGGTGAGGTCGATCAGGCGCTCGGCGTCGGTGTAGAACGGCGCCTCCGACGCCTGCGAGGGGTCCTGCGGGATGCCGGGATCCCCGGCGACGGCGCGGGCCGCGCCCTCCTCGAGGCATTCGGCCAGCAGTTCGCTCCACAGCCGCCCCAGCGTCGGGCCGTCGAGGTCGTCCGGCAGCGGGCGCTCGCGCCGGCTCAGTACGGCGCCGGTGTCGAAGTCCTTCTCGGTCCGGTGGAGGGCGGCCCCTACCGTGGTGGCGCCTTCGTAGATCAGTCGCCCCGGGTTGGGCCCGCGTCCGGCCGGCAGCGGCGACGGGTGCAGGTTGAGCGCCCCGTACTTCGGGATGCCGAGGATCTCGGCCGGGATCAGCCGGGGGAACGCGGCGGAGATCACCAGGTCGGGCCGCAGGGAGTCGATCACCGGGGCGGCGACCGAGCGCAGCCGGCCGGTGACGAGGACGTCGGCGTCCCGCGGGAGATCGAGCACGAACGGCGTCGCGTTCTCGTCGTAGCGCTGGTTGGCGCCGGTCGGCGGCGTGACCACCAGGACGATCTCGTGGCCGTGTCGGTCCGCCCAGTCGGCGACAAGCCGGTAACCCGGCAAATATGCATGCATCGCAACAATGCGGAGTTTTGGAGCATTTACGGCATTAGCGGCATTCACGGGCAAAGTCTGTCATGCAACTCAAGGCTTGACGGGGTCGTCCGGGACCGGTGAGACGGACCTCACGCCGGACACGCCGTGGGACAAAATCGTTTGTCCCCGACGACCGCCGTCTGTTCTACTCGCCGGGACAGCCGATCCACCGAGGAGGCGAAATGCGCGCAGCGTGCATGTCCATCCAGCAGGCGAACTCCACTCACCCAAAGGACATGACGCTACGTGAGAACGCTGAACTTGGGGATTTTGGCGCATGTAGACGCTGGTAAGACCAGCCTCACCGAGCGGCTGCTGCACGCCGCCGGTGTCATCGACGAGATCGGCAGCGTCGATGACGGGAACACCCAGACCGATTCGCTGGCGCTGGAGCGGCAGCGCGGAATCACGATCAAGTCCGCCGTCGTCTCCTTCGTCATCGGGGACGTCACGGTCAATCTGATCGACACGCCGGGCCACCCGGATTTCATCGCCGAGGTCGAACGTGTCCTGAGCGTGCTCGACGGCGCCGTGCTCGTGATCTCCGCCGTCGAGGGGGTGCAGGCGCAGACCCGCGTGCTGATGCGGGCCCTGCGGCGGCTGCGCATCCCCACCCTGATCTTCGTGAACAAGATCGACCGCAGGGGTGCGGACGACGCGCACGTCCTGCGTGTCATCGCCGAGACGCTGACGCCGTCCGTCGTCTCGATGGGCTCGGCGTACGGCCTCGGCACGCCCGAGTCCGGCTTCACCGAGTACGGCGCGGCCGACGGCGCGTTCACCACCGCGCTGGCCGACGTCCTGGCCGGAAACGACGACGAGATCCTGGCCGCATACGTCGGCGACAGGCCCCCGGTCCCGTACGGCGGGCTCCGTGCCGAACTCGGCGCGCAGACCGGGCGGGCGCTGGTCCATCCGGTGTTCCTCGGCTCGGCGATCACCGGTGCCGGGGTCGACGCGCTGATCTCCGGACTCACCGAACTGCTCCCCGCGAGGGAGGGCGACGCAGGAGGACCGGTCTCCGGCACCGTGTTCAAGGTCGAGCGGGGTCCGGCCGGGGAGAAGATCGCCTACGTCCGAATGTTCTCCGGAACCCTCCGCACCCGCGACCGGCTGCGCCTGCGCGAGGACGAGCGGAAGGTCACCGCGATCCGCGTCTTCGACCACGGTTCGGCGGTGCCCCGCGATTCGGTCGCCGCCGGGCGGATCGGGCAGCTGTGGGGTCTCTCCGACGTCCGGATCGGTGACCCGATCGGCCTGCCGGCGACGGACTCGCAGGCCCACCATTTCGCGCCGCCCACCCTGGAGACGGTCGTCGTCCCGCGCCTCTTCGGGGAGAAACAGGCGCTGCACGCCGCCCTCGCCCAGCTCGCCGAGCAGGATCCGCTGATCAACCTGCGGCAGGACGACATCAGGCAGGAGCTGTTCCTGTCCCTCTACGGAGAGGTGCAGAAGGAGGTCATCCAGCAAACACTGGCGGCCGACTACGCCATCGACGTCGACTTCCGCGAGACGACCACGATCTGCGTCGAGCGGCCGGTCGGCACCGGCTCCGCCGTCGAGATCCTGGGCAGGGGGGCCGACCCGTTCCTCGCCACCGTCGGGCTGCGCGTCGAGCCGGCCGCCCCGGGCTCCGGCGTGCGGTTCGACCTGGACGTCAAGGTCGAGACGATCCCGCTCTACGTGTACAAGGCCGTCGAGGAGTTCCGCGCGGCGCTCGAGGAGACGGTTCGCAAGACGTTGCGCCAGGGCCTGCGCGGATGGCAGGTAGTCGACTGCGCGGTGACGCTGACGCACTCCGGGTACGCCTCGCCGGAGACCACCGCGAAGGACTTCCGCCTGCTGACTCCGCTGGTGCTCATGAGCGCACTGAAGCAGGCGGGCACCATCGTCTGTGAGCCGATCCACCGCTTCCATCTCGAGGTCCCCGCCGGCACGGTCGGCGCGATCGCCCCTGTCCTGGCCCGGTCGCGCGCCGTGCCGCGGGCGACGGTGACGCGCGGGCCGACGTGCCTGATCGACGGGGACATCCCGGCCGGCCGGGTGCACGACCTGCACCGACGGCTGCGGGGGCTCACCCACGGCGAGGGGGTGATGGAGTCCGCCTTCGACCACTACGAACCGGTCCGCGGGCCGGCCCCGGTCCGGCGGCGGACGGACGACAACCCGCTCAGCCGCGACGAATATCTGCTGCACATCAGGCGGCGGGTCTAGCCATGACGACCACCACCCACCGGGCGACGACCCGGAGTTCCGTCCTGCGCCACCTCCGCCCGGGGCCTCGCGCGGCCGCCGTCCTGGTCGTGTCCGTCGCCGCCACGACGGTGCTGCCGCTGCTCGCGCCTCCCCTCACCGCCCACTTCGTCGACGACGCGATCGGCGGGGCGAGCACCCGTCATCTCGTGCTGATCGCCGCGGGCTATCTCACGCTCGCCGTCGCCGGGCAGGTCGCCCGGATGCTCACCGCCTGGCTGGCGACCGGGCTCGCCTGGGACGGCACGAACCGCCTGCGGGAGACGCTCGCCGGGCACGCCCTCGGCCTCGACATGGCCTACCACGGCAGGCACACGCCAGGCGAGATGATCGAGCGGGTCGACGGGGACGTGGTCGCCGTCGCCGAGTTCGTGGTCGCCTTCCTGCTGGACGTCGTCGCCGGAGTCCTGCTGCTCGCCGGCGTGCTCGTCATCGTCTTCGCCGTCGACCCGCGCATCGGCGGCTTCCTGCTGGTCTACTGCGTGCTGGCCGGCTACGCCATGGCCCGGGCGCAGCGGCTGGCCGTACCGTCTGCAGCCGGTGCGCGCGCGGAGGGCGCGGCCTTCTTCGGCGGCCTCGAGGAACGGCTGGCCGGTGCGGAGGACATCCGGGCCAACGGCGCGGGCGAGCACGCCGTCCACCGCCTCTACCAGGCCGGCTCCGCCTGGTACTGGGCGAACCATCGGAGCGGCCGGATCGGGGTCGGACTCCTCGCGGGCACATGGGTGGCGTTCGCGGCCGGTACGGCCGTCGCGCTCGGCCTCGCCGCGTGGGGCCAGCGGTCGGGGGCGATCACGGTCGGCACCGCCGTGCTGCTCTTCCAGTACACGCTGATGGTCCGGGCGCCGTTCGAGCGGCTGATCGACCAGCTCAGGCAGTATCAGGCGGCCCTGGCCGGCATCACGCGCATCGGCGACCTGCTCGCCGTGCGGCGCACGCTGCCCGCGCCCGCCGATCCCCGGCCGTTGCCGGCCACCGGGCCGCTTGAACTGTCCGTCGAAGGCGTGGGCTTCGCCTACCCCGACGACGGCGAACAGGTGCTGTCGGACGTCACCCTCAGCCTGGCGCCGGGTGAGACGCTCGGCCTGGTGGGCCGTACCGGCAGCGGCAAGACCAGCATCGCGCGACTGGTGTTGCGGCTCTACGACCCGACCGAGGGCGCCGTCCGGGTCGGCGGGGTCGACCTGCGCGACGCCGACCCGGGAGCGGTCCGCCGGCGGATATGCGCCGTCACTCAAGACGTGCAGATCTTCGCGGCCGGCGTCCGGGACAACCTGACGCTCTTCCGGCCGCCGCCCGCCGATCGCGTGCTGCGGGACGTCCTCGTCGACGTCGGCCTGGGCGACTGGCTGGCGTCCCTGCCCGACGGACTCGACACCGTGCTCGGGGGCGCGTCGGGAAGCGGGGTGTCGGCCGGTGAGGCCCAGTTGCTCGCGCTCGCCCGAGCGTTCCTCGCCGACCCCGGGCTCGTCGTGATGGACGAGGCGTCCAGCCGGCTCGACCCGGCAACCGAGCGGCGGATCGAGCGGAGCGTCGACCGGCTGCTCACCGGCCGGACCGGCGTGATCATCGCGCACCGGCTCTCCTCCCTGTCCCGCGTGGACAAGATCGCCGTCATCGACGGCGGCAGGGTGGTGGAGTACGGCCGCCGCGAGGACCTCGTGGCGGACCCCACGAGCAGGTTCGCGCGCATGCTGGACCTGGCGGGGGTGAGCCGATGAGGCCCCTGTCACTGGTGGTCGCCCGCCTCGTGCGCAACGACCTGCGCCGCTACCTCGTGGGCGGCCTGCTGTGGCTGCCGGTCAGCGTCATCCCGCTTGGCAGCGGGCTGTTGCTGCAGCAGATCTTCGACCGGATCGGCGGGGACCGCGTGGCGGGTCCGGACCAGATCCTCTGGCTGTGCGCGGCGTTCGTGGGCGTCGAGGTCGCCCGCAGTCTGATCATGTACGTCGCGAACCTGTACGGAGGCTACTGGTGGGACGCGATGGCGACCCTCTTGCGGGCCAACGTCCTCCGCTCGCTCCTGACCGCGCCAGGGCCCGCCGCGGGGAGGCAGCCGCACTCGCCGGGCGAATCGGTCGCCCGCCTCCGGGACGACGTGAGCGACCTGGTCGAACTCGTCGACGAAAGCGTTCCGCTCGCCGGGACGTTCCTCTTCAGCGGCGCCGCACTGGCGATCATGGCGACCGTCGACCCCGTCATCACCCTGGTGCTGATCGTGCCCATGATCGTGGCCGGCCTGCTCAGCCGGCTGATGAGCGCGGTGGTGCGGCGGCTGCACAGCCGTGCCCGGGGGCTCGGCGCGGCCGTCACGGCGTTCATCGGCGAGACCTTCGGCGGCGTGCTGGCGATCAAGACCACGGGCGCCGAGGACGCGGTGCTCGAGCGCCTGCGCGCGCACAACAGGAGCAGACGGGACGCGGCCGTGAAGGACCGGCTCGCGGCCGACCTGCTCGAAACCTCGACGAGCGCGACCGTCGAGATCAGCATCGGCCTCGTCCTGCTGCTCGCGGCGCCCGCGATGCGCCGCGGCGACTTCACGGTCGGCGATCTCGCGCTGTTCACCAGCTACGTCGGCTGGCTCACCGCGCTGCCGCGCATCGTCGGCCGGGTGCTCTTCCGGCTGCCCCAGGCCGCGGTCTCGACCGAGCGGCTCACGCGGCTGATGGCGCCGCACGAGGACGCCGACCACCTGTCGAGGAACAGCGGCGTCTGGTTCCACCGGGAACCGCCCCGCCCGCCGGGGTCCGTGCCGGCCCACGACGACCCACTCGAGGTCCTCGAGGCGCGCGGGCTGACCGTGCGCCACGACGAGAGCGGCCGCGGTGTGCACGGGATCGACCTGGTGATCCGCCGGGGATCTTTCACCGTCGTCACCGGAGCCGTCGGATCGGGCAAGACGACTCTGGTGCGGGCCCTGCTCGGCCTGGCGCGGGCCGACGCGGGCACCGTCCTCTGGAACGGCCGGCCCGTCGCCGACCCGGGGACGTTCCTGGTGCCGGGCCGCGCGGCGTACGCGAGCCAGGTGCCGCGGCTGCTCTCGGAATCGCTCAGGGAGAACCTGCTCCTCGGCCGGTCCGGAGACGACGCCGACCTCGCCCGAGCGCTGGAGTCCGCGGCCTTCGAGGAGGACCTGGCCGAGATGCCCGACGGCCTGGACACGGTCGTCGGCCCCCGCGGCGTCCGGTTGTCCGGAGGCCAGGCACAGCGGGCGACCGCCGCGCGGGCGCTGGTCCGGATGCCCGACCTGCTGGTCGTCGACGACCTGTCGTCCGCTCTCGACGTGGAGACGGAGAAGCTGCTGTGGGACCGGATCGCCGGGGCCGCCCGCGACGGGCGCGGCCCCGCGACGCTGCTGGTGGTGTCGCACCGGCAGGCGGCGCTCGAGCGGGCCGACCAGGTCGTCGTGCTCGATCGCGGCAGGGTCGCCGGGCGCGGCACTCTCGGCGACGTCCTTGAGACCTGCCCGGAGATGCGGCGGCTGTGGCACGAGGAGCGCGTCGTCGAAGCCGAAGAGAGCCCGGTGCCGCCCGGCGGCTGAGACACCCGCCGGTTCCCACGGCGGAGCGCGGCCGCGCCACGGCGGTCGTGCTCCCGTCCGCGCCGCCCCGCCGCCTGACCTGGCCGGACGTGTTGGCATGCTGGTCGCCACACTTTCATGGCGGCATCTCCGTCCTGTGCCGGGCGACTCCCACGATGAGCGTGAAAGCGGATCCGGGGATCGGGCTATACACACTGACCGCTTTTCACCCGTGGAGAGGCAACCGATGACAGGGAGGCTTTCGTGACCGCCCCACCCTGGCCGGACGTGTCCACCGAGATCCGGCTTTCCCACGACGAACCCGAACGGTTCGCCGCGGTGTTCGACGCGCACTTCAGCGAGATCCATCGATATGTGGCGAGCAGGCTCGGGCCGAGCGCCGCGGAGGACGTCGTCGCCGACACCTTTCTGACCGCGTTCCGCAACCGGTCGCGCTACGACGTGAGCCGGGGCGGCGTCCGCCCGTGGTTGTACGGCATCGCGACCAACCTGATCAGCCGGCAGCGGCGGGTGGAGGTGCGCGCGCTGCGAGCCATGGGCAGGCAGGGGCCGGAGCCCCACGCGGAAGGCCCGGAGAACCGGGTCGTCTCCGACGTCACGGCGCGGGGACTGAAGCCGGCGCTGGCCGCGGCGATCGCCTCGCTGAACGACGGTGATCGGGACGTGCTCCTGCTGGTGGCCCTGGCCGAGCTGACCCACGAGGAGGTCGCCGCGTCGCTCGGGATTCCGTACGGGACCGTCGGATCCCGGCTCAACCGCGCCAGGAAGAAGGTGCGCGCGGTCCTCGGCGACACCAACCCCATGAACGACCTCACGGACTTTTCGCGAAAGAAGAACCAGCATGGATGACCTGAAGATGGTGCGTGACGTGTACGGGGAGATCGCGCCCGACCCGCAGCTGGAGACCCGGATCCGGGCCAGGCTCGCCCACGAGGGCGGCCGTCCGTCGTCCCGGCGCGGATTCTCCCGCGGTCGCATGGGCGTCAGCGTCGGGCTGCTCGCCGCGGCCGCCGCAGCCGCGGTCGCCGTCGCGGCTGTCGGCATAGGCGGCGGCATCGGCGGCGGCGGTTCGGGCACGTCCCCCGTCGCGGGCGCCCCGAATACGGAGCTGTCGGCCAAGTCGATCCTGCTGGCCGCGGCGGACCAGGCGGCGAACGAGCCGACCGGCAGGTTCTGGCGGCTACACATGATCAGCGGCTCCTCCGGCAGGGTGGAGGGCGCGACGCCGTACACGGTCTTCAGCCCGAACGAGTTCGACGGCTGGCGTTCGCCGTCCGCACAGGAGACCGACTTCACCTTCCAGCGCGAGCTGGCCGCCTACCCGCTGACGAACGCGGACAAGGCCGCGTGGAAGGCGGACGGCTCGCCGTCGTCCTTCAAGGTGCGCAACAACGAGGACTTCTACACCTACCGGGCGACCGACGGCGTGTGGACCACGCAGCGGATCACCCCTGAGCTCAAGAAGTCCGCCTCGGCGTCCTTCAAGCAGCTGTGCGCCCGGGCGGACGCCGCCGCCAAGTGCCCGCCGAGCGCCCAGTTGACCTGGGCAGAGAAGGAGAAGATCGCCTCAGACCCGGCGCGGTTCGATGAGTTGCTCTTCCCCCGGTCGGCCCAGGGGCCGGACGCGGCAGGCAAGCTCGCCCAGGGGTTCAACTTCCTCATCGAGCAGCCGGCCTCGCCTGAGATCCGGGCCAGGGCGTTCCGCGTCCTCGCCGGGCTGCCCGGGGTCCGCAGCGTGGGCACGGTGAAGTCGCTGGACGGCCGCACCGGCGTCGGGATCGCCGCCGAGGGCAAGCTGGTCGAAGGCGGCGTCGCCACGTTCGAATACCAGATCATCCTCGACCCGAAGACCAGCAAGGTGATCGGGAACAAGATGACCATCGTGGACGGGACCTACCGCGGCCTCGGCCCGGGGACGGTCCTGACCGAGCAGAGCGTCATGCAGGCGGGCTGGACCGCCGACACGCCGCACCACGGCTGAACGGCAGCCTTCTGAGACCGGAGGCCGGAGTGACTCGCCCACTCCGGCCTCCGCTGTGTTCCCTGCGATCCGCCGATTCGGCGAAGCCCGGCCGGAGAGGACGATGCGGGGGCACGCCCTGAGGCCGGCGGCGAAGGACCGGCGCGGGAACCCGACGCCGGGTCGCGGAGTAGAAGCAGGGAGGAGGCATCATGCGCACATTTATCAGCCCGGTGGCGATCGCGGCCGTTCTCGCGACGGCCGCCTGCACGTCCGGCTCCGCCGGCGGTACGGCCACGGCGGACGGGACGGCACCCGCCACGCCCGCCGTCGCGAGCGGCGTTCCGTCCACCCCGCCGCCTTCGCTCCCGCCGACCGCGGAGCCGGCGACCGGTCGGTGCGGCACGCCGGTCACGGACACGGGGGCGGGCATGCCGGACCTGCGGGGGACGTCCCCGGACGCCGAGTTGTGGGCGTTGCCGTTCGCGGCCATGCCGTTCAAGCGGGGTGAGGAGGTGAAGATCGTCTGGCGGATGACCGGAAGCGGGCCGCTCGTGGTCGGAGCCACTCTTCCGGACGGCACGAAGGCCACGCTGGCGTGGGGACCGCAGCAACATTCCGGGTCGAACTGGAAGCGGCCGGGCGAAGAGTGGGGAACCGGCTTGGTCTTCCCCAAGAAGGGCTGCTGGAAGGTGCACCTGACGCGCACCGCCGGACAGGGAGACGTCTGGTTCGCCGTCAGGTGACCGTCGCGGCGGCGTCCGGTTCCGTGCCGATCTCCCATGAGCGTGCGGAAATAAGGTGGAGCCCCTGAGCCTTTCGGGAGGACACCACATGATCGACATCGGCCGCCTCACCCCGGCGGACCGCGATGGCTGGCAGACGCTGTTCCGCGGCTACAACACCTTCTACGAGCGGACGCTCCCCGCCGAGATGTACGACCGGGCCTGGAACGCCTTCCAGGAGGACACCCGGATGCACGCCTTCTGCGCGAAGATCGACGGCGGGCTGGTGGGGATCACGCACTTCCTCGTGCACGCCAGCACCACGGCGGAGGACGTGTGCTACCTGCAGGACCTGTTCACCGCGCCGGAGGCCCGGGGTAAGGGGGTGGCGCGCGCCCTCATCGGCGCGGTGACCGGATGGGCGCGGGAGCGGGGCTGCAGCCGGGTGTACTGGTCCACCCAGGCGACCAACGCCACCGCCCGCAGGTTGTACGACCAGGTCGCCGTCAACCGGGGTTTCATCCTCTACCAGATCAGCCTGTAGCGGGCCGGACGCGCGGAAGGGTGCCGCCGGAGTGGCGGCACCCTTCTTCCACGCGGGATGAAACGACTACTTGGCGCTGTCGTCGAGCGCGACGAGCGCGGCGGCGTACCGGAAAATCTGGCTGCGGCCGAGGTCGCCGATCGTGACGATGCCGAGCGTGCGGGCCAGCGCCTCGGCGCCGGCCTCGCCCACGCCGGCGAGGGCGGCGACGGGGGCGTCCACGAGCTTGTCGAGGGTGTACTCCTCGTACTCCCGGTCGAGCAGCTTGTCGAGGTTGGCAGAAACCGCCATGGATATCTCCAATGTTTACGATCTTTAAGGCCGCTTGTGTACGGCTTGATCGGAATCTTTGCAGATTCAACCCGTGCGGGTGATTCGTCCGCTCAAAGTCGTCAGGCACCCGGGGACGGGGCTACCGGCTCGGGAGCGATCGCGGCAGCCCGAACCACGGGAGCACGTCGTTGTCGAACCGGGTCATGGCGCTGATCCGGTCGCCGGAGAGGGTGAGCACGAACAGGCCGGTCCCGTGCCGGATGCCGGTTGGGGTGCGCAAATACGCTCCGAACGCCGGCTGGCCGTTGGCTCGCGTCGGCACGAGGTCGAACCTCCGGTTCGCGCCGAAGATGCCCGTGCAGAAGCGCGCCACGACGTCTCGGCCCTCGTATTCGAGGGGCATCGGCGGCATCGAAACGAAGACGTCGTCCGTCAGCATGGACACCAGCGCGCCGAGATCGGCGGACTCGTACGCGCTGACGAACCTCGCCACGACTGCGTCCTCGGCGGGCGAGCCGGACGCGGGGGGCGGTTCACGGTCGGGAGCCTGCAGCCGTCGCCGAAGGCCGGCGCGCGCCCGTTTGAGGGCGCTGTTGACCGACTCGACGCTCGAGTCGAGCATGCCGGCCACCTCGGCGGCGTGGAATCCGAGGACGTCGCGCAGGACGAGGACGGCGACCTGACGAGGCGGCAGGACCTGAAGCGCGGTCACGAACGCCAGAGAAACGGATTCGCTCTGCTCGAAACGGGCCTCCGGGCCGAGCGGCACGTGAATCGCGTCGGCAAGGAAGGCGTCGGGAATCGGCTCGAGCCACACGACCTGGCCGAGCCGGGTCGGTTCGGGCGGTTCGACCCCGGGCACGTCCCACTCCCTGGCCGGTCGCCGGCTGGCCGAGCGACGCGCGTTGAGGCACCGGTTGGTGGCGATCCGATAGAGCCAGGTGCGGATCGAGGCGCGCCCCTGGAACCCGCCGAAGCCCTGCCAGGCGGCCAGCAGCACGTCCTGCAGGACGTCCTCGGCATCGTGAAAGGAGCCGAGCATCCTGTAGCAGTGCACCTGCAACTCCCGGCGGTGCGGCTCGGTCAGTTCCCGGAACGCGTCGCCGTCCCCGGCCTGTGCTCTTGAGATCAGGTCGGCTGTCACTGCTCCCACCTTCGCGTCACCTTCTTCGCAGATCCTGTCGTACGTCCGTCTGTGTACGGACACCGGTCAAGGGGGCGAACTGGGCGGTCGGCGGACGCCCATTTCCCCGGCCTGGCGGTGTCTGCATCGTCGGCGGATCCGGGTTCGGGCCGCCGCTCGACACTCGCGGGGTGGGCGGTTGCGACCACCCGGAGCATAGGAAGGAATCAGAGATGTCGCTGAAGGACAAGGTCGCGGTGGTCTACGGAGCCGGAGGCTCGATCGGCGGGGCCGTCGCACGCGCCTTCGCGTCCGAAGGGGCGAAGGTCTTCCTCACCGGACACTCCCTGGCATCCGTCGAGATCGTCGCCAAGGACATCGTCTCCGCCGGCGGATCGGCCGAGGCTGCGGAGGTCGACGCACTCGACGAGCAGGCCGTGGACGGGCACCTGCGGTCCGTGGTCGATCAGGCGGGCCGCGTCGACGTCTCGTTCAACGCCATCGGGATCCCGGACACGGGGATTGTGGGCGTCCCGCTGGCCGACCTGGACGTCGAGCGGTTCTCCCTGCCGATCGCGGCCTACACGACGTCGTACTTCCTGACCGCACGCCTGGCCGCGCGGCGCATGATCCCGAACAACTCGGGGTGATCATAACCGTCAGCGCGCTCCCCGCACGAATGGGCTCGCGCCTGAACGGGGGCTACGGGCCGGCGCAGGCCGCCAAGGAGGCGCTCACCCGGGACCTGTCCGCTGAGCTCGCTCCGCACGGCATCCGCGTGGTCTGCCTGCGACCACACGGCATCCCCGAGACGAGCACCATGAAGGAGGTCTTCGACACCAAGGCGGTGGCGGGCATGACCTGGGAACAGTTCGCCGGATACCTCGCCGGCACGACCCACCCGCGACGCGTCCAGACGCTCGCGGAGGTGGCGAACACGGCGGTCTTCATGGCGTCCGACAAGGCGAGCGGGATGACGGGAACGACCGTCAACCTGACCATGGGCAGCCTGGACGACTAGTCTGCTGAGTCTGGAATTCGGTTCAGACATCCGGCGAGGCGTTCAAGGATCTCGTCCGCGGTCTTGGTCCATACGTAGGGCTCGGGGTCGCTGTTCCAGGTGGCGATCCAGTTACGGATGTCGGCCTCGAGGGCCTGGATGGACTTGTGGACGCCTCGCCGTATCCGCTTGTTGGTCAGACGGCTTCAGCTATGTCGTCGGGCTGGTCAGAGCATTGGCCAGGACCGCTGCGAACTCGACGGGCCGGGACCAGTAGCCGGTGTGGTCACCGGGGAAGTCGACAATGCGTTTTCCCCATCGGTCGGCCAGGGTGGTGCTGGGGCGATAAGGAAAGTGTTGTCGCGAGTCGCGGCCGCCGGCCATCATGATCCGCGCCTGCTGAGCGTCCAGCGCCTTGAGGTCAGGGCGATAGCCGGGCGCCTGCCGTACCTCATGACGAAGGAAGAAGTCCAGATTGCTCGAGAGTCGGTTGATCAGCTCGGGGTCGACACCGGTCGGCCGCTCAAGCGCGTCCGCGCCGATGCCGGTCATGAACACCTGCATGGCCCGGCCGGCACCTTCACGCCGGTACGTCTCGTAGACCTCTTCGAAGAACGCTCGCCACTCCGACGCGTCCGGCAGCACTTCTGCCAGGGGCGGTTCGTGAGCGATGAGCCTGGTGACCAGGTCAGGGCTCTGGCTCGTAAGCGCGAGTCCTACGACCGCGCCCGCACTGCTGCCGAAAACGTGGGAAGGTCCGGCGGCGACGGTCTTGAGCAGGCAACGCGCGTCGCCTACGTGCGTCTCGCTCCACCCTGCTTCCAGGGGCCCGTCGAGCGTGCTGCGTGAGAACCCACGTCGGTCGTAGGTGATCACGGTGAACCGGTCGGCGAGCAGGTCCGCAATGGCGTCGAAGAGGCCGGCGTCGCCGTTGCTTCCCGGGATCAGCAGGAGCGTGGGCCCCCTGCCGCGGAGCTCGTAGTAGAGGCGGCCGCCGGGCACGTGCAAGGCGTGAGTCTGTTTGACAGGCATGACGCGGCCCTCCCGGTAGCTTACTTGCCGTCAGGTAAGTACTCTACTTGCCTGCCGTCAAGTAAGCAGGGGTCGCTTCGTTGAAGCGACCTGTATCGCGCTACACGGAGGGCACACCCGACCTATGAAACAGGCCCTGGCTGTACGTGGCCGGCGTCAGCGCGCGGAGTGACGCAGCGCCGCGGCGTAGCGGTCGGCGAACGCTCGTTGGGCCATCGCGGTGACCGGCCCGGCGAGACGCGTGTACCAGCGCCCTGGCCGGGTGAACGCGCTGATGGTGAAGGAGAGCGAGCCGTCGTCCGCCACGTCGAGCAGGAACGACTCCTCTCCGCTCTCCGGGTGGCCGGGCAGCGTGCCGTAGGCGAAACCGGCCCGGCGGTCCTCGTCGACCACCCAGACGACCCTGCACGGGGCCTTCAGCGCGAGGGGACCGGGACCGAGCCTGCTGACCACGACGACGCCGGGCGCGGCCCGCGGCGCCGTGGCCAGCGGGCGCAACCCCAGCGCGGAGTGCATCCGCCAGGTGAGCAGCGCCTCGGCCGCGTCACGGAAACGGACGGCCGCACCCAGGTCGTAGCGCCGGCGAAGATGGCGATATCCGTCGGGCAGGTCCGCTGATCCGGTGGCCCCGGCCTCCTCGTAGGTCAGTTCGGCGTCGGTGTAGCGCTGCGGATCCATCGCGCTCCTTCCTGGACGACATGGCACACAAGCTCACACGGGTTCACAGAGGCCGGGGCCGGAGTCTGCGCCAGGCGGCGACGCCGCACAGGGCGAACCCGGCGGCGTTGCACACGCCGTGAGTGGCGGCCATCCACTCCACCGACGGATGCGGCACCCCGGTCGCCTCACCGAACGCCCAGCTCAACGCGAGGAGCATCGTCGCGACCAGGACGGCGGCCGAGACCCCGAGCAGTCGCCGTGTGAGCCGGTCCGACACCTCACGGCGCACCTCGGTCCAGGTCAGCCACCCGACCAGCCACATCCCCGCGGTGAGGACGACCGCACCCGCGAGTTCCGCCCAGTCGTCCACGAAGTAACCGGCGAGCACGAGAGCCGTACCGGAAGGTACGGCCAGGGCCGCCGCGGTGGCCGACCTCCGCCCTCCGGCCGCGCGGCACACGAGCCCGGCGACCAGCGCCGCCGCGAAACCGGCGAAGTGGAAGTGCGCCACCGTGAGGGCGAGGAGTGACGGTTTGAAGCCGAGCAGCGCGTGCCCGGCGCGCTCCCAGACGAGTGAGATCCCCGCGACGGCCGGGGACGCCATCGCGGTGAGCACCGCCACCTCCTGAGGGGCGAGGGAGCGGACTCGCCACGCGCGTATGACGGCGTGCGCGGCGAGGACTCCGGTGGCGACCGCGTAGGGCGTGGCGAGTCCCGCGGCGACCACGCCCCGCCCGATCCAGAGGGAGGCCGCCCCCGGCAGCGCTCCGGCGATCCACAGCACGCGGACATGGCGGGGAGTCTCGATCAGGGCGAGGCCGGCGGGCACCACCACCAGCATGCCGAGCATGATGATCACGTTGACGAGGGGGGTCATGGCGCCTCTTCTTGAACGTGTTCAAAGTCAAGCGGTGAGCACACCGTACCAAGCCGTGAACCGTCTGCGAAGGCAGGGATCGCCTTCTGTTCTCACCGGTCGACGACGTTGCGCAGGGGAGCGCCCTCGAGCAGGGCGCGCACGTTCTCCGCGATCAGCGTGTCGGCGCCCAGCGGCCGTCCACCGGCGGCGTGCGGACTGATGATCACATCGGTTTCCTCCCAGAGCGGCGAGCCGGCGGGAAGCGGCTCGTCCTCGAACACGTCGAGCGCGGCGCCGCCGAGCCGTCCGGCGCGGATGGCGCCGAGCAGCGCGGAGGCGTCCACGGTGGAGCCGCGTCCGACGTTCACCACCCACGCGTGTGCCGGAAGGAGAGCGATCCGTGCGGTGTCGAGTGCGTGACGGGTCGCGTCGACGGACGGCAGGATCATGATCAGGAGGTCGGTGGCGGGGAGTTCGCCGGGCAGTTCCTCCACGCTGATCACCCGGTGACCCCCGCGTTCGCCCGCCGTGCGCGCGACGCCGGTGACATGGGCGCCTAGAGCCGTCAGCAGCGGTGCGAGCGTGCCCGCGATCGAGCCGAAGCCCCAGATCAGCACGCGTGCGTCGCGAAGTGTGCGAAAGTCCCCGCTCGTGGTGATCGGCTGGATGCCGCCCAGTTCACCCGCCCAGCGACGGCCGATCTGCGCGCGCGTCAACCGGTGCAGCCTGCGTGCCGCGGCCAGCACGAGGGCCAGCGTGTGCTCCGCCACGGGCCCGTCGTGCAGGGAGCGTCCGGAGGTGATGACGACATCCGGAGCGAACCCGGCGGCCAGCACCTGATCGGGACCCGCGGCCAGGGTCTGCACCCAGCGGAGCGAGCCGAGCCGCCGCGCGGCGTCGCGGAGCATCTCCCCGGAGTTCCCCCACGCGACGAGAGCCCCGGCGTCCACGGCGTGCTCCGGCAGAGGCTGGTGCGGATCGTAGGACACGGCGGTGACGTCGGCGGGCAGCCGCGGATCCAGCGGGATGGTGGTCGGCAGCAGGATCTTCAGGCTCATCGTTCTCCTCGTCGGCAGTGGATGTCACCACTCGCTGATACGGCCGGGCGCCGCACGTTCCGATGGTTTCACCACGATGCCGGCGGACGCGGAACCGGGCTCTGCCCGGCCTCCTTGGTTCGATAGTTGCGATCGCGCTCAGCAAGTTTCGGAGACTTTTGACGCGTTCGGTTCTTGCTCGTACGACTGACGCGCGGAGCGATGCGGGGAACATAAGCACAGGTGAGAGGCATCAACGGCATGCCTCGCACCGATCGCCGCACTAGGGTGCGGTTGCTCGCGCATCTGACGACTGGTGGGGTTCCACGGTTCGGAGATCGCGAATGTTTCCGAAACTATTGACGGCCTCTGTTCGCAAGACCTAGCGTGGCAGCGATCGAGTTCGAGGCCTGAGCGGAAGGTCGCCGGCCGAGCGCCGGAGCCGGGGTTCGGCGGCCGAGGCGAGGGCGGTCGGGGACGGATGGGTCACATGAGAGCCGCGCTGCTGCACAACGTCGGAAGTCCTCTGAAAGTCGGGGAGCTGGAACTCGACGAGCCGCACGCGGGCGAGGTCCTCGTCAGAGTCGAGGCGGCCGGCGTCTGCCACAGCGACCAGCACTATCTCGCCGGAGACCTGCGGTGCCCACTCCCGGTCGTCCCCGGGCACGAGGGCGCCGGCGTGATCGAGGCCGTGGGGCCCGGCGTCACCCGGTTCGCGCCGGGCGACCGCGTCTGTCTCATGTGGCGGCCCCGCTGCGGGCGATGCCGCTACTGCCTGGTCGGACGGCCCGCCCTGTGCGAGGCGGCCGGCATCCAGTCGAGTTCCGGCGGCCTGCTCGACGGGACCAGCCGCCTGAGCACCGGCGGCACGAAGGTCCACCACCTGCTGGGCGTCTCCTGCTTCGCGGAGCACTGCGTCGTCTCCGAGCATGCCGTGGTGCCCGTGCCCGACGGGGTTCCCGCCGAGATCGCGGCGATCGCCGGCTGCGCGGTCATCACCGGCGTGGGCGCCGTGCTCAACGCCGTCGGCCGCTGCGCCGGCGACGGCATCGTGATCTTCGGGGCGGGCGGCGTCGGGCTGTCGACCGTGCTCGGCGCGGTGCTGGCGGGCGCGGACCCGATCGTCGTCGTCGACGTCGTAGCGGAACGGCTCGAGATGGCTGAGCGGCTGGGCGCCACCCACACCGTGGACGCCTCCCGTGAGGACGCCGCCGACGCCCTGCGCGCGATCCGCCCCGGCGGCATGGAGTGGGCGATCGAGGCGGTCGGCCGCCCCGCCACGCTCGAGACGGCCCTCGACGTGCTGCGCCCGGGAGGCACGCTCGTGGCGGTCGGCCTCGGCGCGGTCGGCACCACGTTCGACGTTCCGATCAACCTGCTCGTGCAGCGGGAGAAGCGGGTGGTGGGCAGCCTGTACGGCTCGGCCAACCCGCTCGTGGACCTCCCGCGGCTGTTCGACCTCTACCTCGCCGGCCGGCTTCCGCTCGACGCGCTCGTCGGCAGGCGGTACCCGCTCGACCGCATCAACGAGGCCTTCGCCGACCTGACCAGCGGTTCGGTCGGCCGGGGCGTGGTTCTCCCATGGGAGTCGCAGTGACCATCGCGCACGACGCCGCAGAGGCGGATGAGCTTCGCTACGCCACCTATCCGAGCCTCCGCGGCCGGGTCGCCTTCGTCAGCGGCGGGTCGACCGGCCTCGGGTCGGAGTTCGTCTCCGCTCTCGCGGCCCAGGGCGTACGGGTCGGCTTCGCCGACATCGACGTCGCCGGGGCCGAGCGCCTGCTCGAACGGCTGAGCCGTACGGACTGCCCGGAGCCGGTGTTCGTCGAGGCCGACGTCAGGGACGTCGCCGAGGTGCGGGCGGCCGTCGAGGAGGTGACGGACAGGCTCGGGCCCGTCTCGATCCTCGTCAACAACGCGGCCAACGACGAGCGCCACGACAGTGCGACGGTCGACGAGGCCTACTGGGACAACGCGATCGCGGTCAACCTGAAGCACCACTTCTTCGCGATCCAGGCGGTCGTGCCCGGCATGCGCGCGCTCGGCGGCGGTTCGATCGTCAACCTGGGCTCGATCAGCGCGCACGCCGACTTCGTGGGACTGCCCGCCTACGTGACGTCCAAGGCCGGCATCGAGGGCCTGACCCGGACGCTGGCCAGGGAGTTCGGGCCGGACCGGATCCGCGTCAACTGCGTCATCCCGGGGTGGGTCTTCACGGAACGGCAGCTCGCGCAACTGGTCACGCCTGAGACGCTGGCGAAACTCGACCAGGTCCAGTCGTTGAAGGACAACATCATGCCGGCCGACGTCGCACGGATGGTGCTGTGGCTCGCGGCCGACGACAGCGCCATGTGCACAGGTCAGAAGTGGATCGTCGACGGAGGGTGGATGTGAACATGTCGGGCAGCGCGGACGGCAGCCTGCCGGAGCAGGGCGGCGGCCGCACCAGGCGGAGCGCGCACTGGTTCGGAGCCGAGGGCCGGGCGGGGATGTTGTACCGGTCCTGGATGCGCAACCAGGGGTTCGGGCCGGGGGTCTTCGACGGCCGCCCGGTCATCGGCATCGCGACCACCTGGTCCGAGCTCGCGCCCTGCAACTCGCACCTGCACCGGGTCGCCGAGGCGGTGAAACGCGGCGTCTGGCAGGCCGGCGGGTTCCCGCTGGAGTTCCCCGTGCTCGCGACCGGCGAGACGCTGATGCGCCCGACCGCGATGCTCTACCGCAACCTGCTCGCCATGGAGGCGGAGGAGCTGATCCGGGCCAACCCGCTCGACGGCGTGGTGCTGCTGTCCGGTTGCGACAAGACGACCCCCGGCCTGCTCATGGGCGCCGCAAGCGTCGACCTCCCGGCGATCATGGTGACCGGCGGGCCGATGCTCAACGGCAAGTTCAGAGGCCAGGACGTCGGCTCGGGCACCCATGTGTGGAAGTTCGAGGCGGAGATCATGGCCGGCCGGATGAGCGTGGAGGAGGGCTACGCCGCCGAGGGCTGCATGGCCCGGTCGAACGGCCACTGCATGACGATGGGCACCGCCTCGACCATGGCCTGCATGGCCGAGGCCCTCGGCATGCAGCTTCCCGGCTCGGCGACCTGGCCCGCCGTGGACATGCGCCGGATGGAGGTCGCGCAGCAGGCCGGACGGCGGATCGTGGACATGGTCGAGCAGGACCTGCGCCCGAGCGCGATCCTCACCCGGGAGGCCTTCGAGAACGCGATCAGGACCAACGCCGCCATCGGCGGGTCCACCAACGCGATCATCCACCTGACCGCCCTGGCCGGGCGGCTCGGCGTCGACCTGAAGCTCGACGACTTCGACGCGCTCGTCCGGGACGTGCCGACGATCGTCGACCTCATGCCGTCGGGCCGGTTCCTGATGGAGGACTTCTGCTACGCGGGCGGCCTGCCGGTCGTCATGCGCGAGCTCGACGAGGCGGGCCTGCTCCACCCGGACGCCGTCACCGTCACCGGCCGGGGCATCGGGGAGAACGTCGCGGACGCGGTCTGCTGGAACACCGAGGTGATCCGCCCGCTCGCCGAGCCGCTGCTGCCGTCCGGAACCGGGACCGCCATCCTGCGCGGCAACCTCTGTCCGAACGGCGCGGTGATCAAGCAGTCGGCCGCGTCGCCTTCGCTGATGCACCACGAGGGCAGGGCGCTGGTCTTCGACTCGCCCGAGGCCTACCACGCGGTGTGCGACGACGAAGACCTCGACGTCACCCCCGACGACGTGCTGGTCATCCGGGGCGCGGGCCCCAAGGGCTACCCGGGCATGCCCGAGGTGGCCAACGTGCCGCTGCCCGCCAAGCTGCTGCGCGACGGGGTGAGCGACATGGTGCGCATCAGCGACGGGCGCATGAGCGGCACCGGGTTCGGCACCGTGGTCCTGCACGTCTCACCCGAGGCCGCGGTCGGCGGCCCGCTCGCGCTGGTGCGCACCGGTGACCGCATCGAGCTCGACGTGCCGGGCAGGCGGTTGACCCTCCACGTCAGCGACGAGGAGCTCGACCGCAGGCGCGCGGAATGGCGGGCCCCCGACACGCAGGAGGAGGGCGGGTACCGCTGGCTCTACCGCAGGTACGTCCTGCAGGCGGACGAAGGAGTGGACTTCGAGTTCCTGCGTGGCAGCCGCGGAAGCGAGGTCCCGCGCGACTCGCACTGACAGCCAGGCGTCGCCGGGGAGAGGCCCGGCGACGTGCCCGCGGCCGGACCCATGTCCCTGCCGGCCGTCCCGTCCGTCGTCCGCCGCACCGGCGACCAGCGCCAAGGAGTCACCGTGAACATCGTCAGGTATCGGACGCGGGAGTCCGCGCGGCCCAGGATCGGCCTGCACGACGACGGCCATGTCGCCGAGATCGGGGGCGTGGACTCGCTCGCCGGGCTCTGGGCGTCGCCGCTCGCCGACCTGCGTGCCCGGCTCTCCGAAGGACCGCTCGGCGACCGGGTCCCTCTCGCGGACGTCGACCTCCTGGCACCGGTCGACGGCACGACCGAGGTGTGGGCGGCCGGCGTCACCTACGAGACGTCCCGCGAGGCCAGGGTCGAGGAGAGCGAACGGGCCGCGACGATCTACGAACTGGTCTACGACGCCGAGCGGCCGGAGCTGTTCTTCAAGTCGGTGCCCTGGCGGGTCGTCGGCCCCGGCGGGCGCCTGGCCGTACGCGCGGACTCCGTCGTCGACGTGCCCGAGCCCGAACTGGCGCTGGTGGTCAACCGCTTCGGGGAGACGGTCGGCTACACGGTGTGCAACGACATGTCCTCGCGCAGCATCGAAGGGGAGAACCCCCTCTACCTGCCCCAGGCCAAGATCTACTGGGGAGGGTGCGGCCTCGGCCCGTGGATCACTCCGGTCTGGGAGATCGAGGATCCGTACGACCTCACGATCGAGATGACGATCGGCAGGGACGGCGCGCCGGTGTGGAGCGGTGAGACGAGCACCGGGCGGCTGCACCGGCGGCTGGACGAGCTGGTGTCGTATCTGATGCGCGGCGACGTGCACCCCGACGGGGTGGTCCTGTCGACCGGGACCTGCCTCGTGCCGGAGGCGCCGTTCACGCTCGCGGACGGCGACACCGTCGAGATCGTCATCAGCGGCGTCGGCGTGCTCGGCAACACCGTGGTCCGCGGCATGCCACCCGGTGTGAACCCCGCGTACGGCCACGTCATCGAGGGACGGCAGTCATGATCGACAGCATCGATCCGCGTACGGGCCGGGTCGCCGAGCGTATCGACGCCGCCACGACGCGGGCGGACCTCGACGACCTGTGCGCTCGGGCCGAGACGGCCGCACGGGAGCTCACGGCGCTCGGGCGCGCGGGGCGGGCGCGGCTGCTGCGGTCGATGGCTCGTGCGATCGAGGACGCCAGGGGCGATCTGGTCACGGTCGCCGACCGCGAGACGGCGCTCGGCGAGCAGCGGCTCAACGGCGAGCTGACCAGGACGTGCTACCAGCTCGACCTGTTCGCCGACGTGGCCGAGGACGGCGCCTACCTCGAGGCCACGATCGACCACGCGGGGGACACCCCGATGGGTCCCCGCCCCGACCTGCGCCGCATGCTGGTCCCGCTCGGCCCGGTGGCGGTGTTCGGCGCGAGCAACTTCCCGTTCGCGTTCTCCGTGCCCGGCGGCGACACGGCGTCGGCGCTGGCCGCCGGATGCCCGGTCGTCGCCAAGGTGCACGAGGCGCATCCCGCGACGTCGGTGCGCGCCCACGCGGCACTCGCCGAAGGCGCCGCGGCCGCGGGCGTGACCCCCGACGTGGTCAACCTCGTCTTCGGCCGCGAGGCGGGCGTCGACCTGGTCGGGCACCCCGCCGTCCAGGCCGTCGGCTTCACCGGCTCGCTCGGCGCCGGGCGGGCGTTGTTCGACGTCGCCTCGTCCCGGCCGTCGCCGATCCCCTTCTACGGCGAGCTCGGCGCGCTCAACACGCTCGTCGTGTGCCCCGCCGCGGCGGCGGCCCGCGGCGAGGACATCGCGGCGGGGCTGGCGGCCTCCTTCACGCTCGGCGTGGGGCAGTTCTGCACGAAGCCCGGCGTGGTGCTGCTCCCCGCGGGCCCGGACGGCGAGGCGGTCCGCCGCTCGCTGGCCGAGCGGGTGGCCGCGATGCCCGCCGGGATCATGCTCAGCGAGCGCACGGCCGGTGCCTACCGGCACGGCACGGAGACGCTCCTCGGCATGGAGGGGGTCGAGGTGCTCGCCCGCGGGCACGAGGCCACGGGCGAGGGATGGGCGGGCGCCCCGCTGCTCCTGCGGGCGGACGCCGCCTCGATCACGGGGGCGCTGACCGAGGAGTGCTTCGGCCCGGTCCTGGTGGTCGTCGAGTACGACGACGAGGGGCGGCTGCTCGAACTGCTGCGGAAGTTCGGGCCCGCGCTCACCGGGACGATCCACGCCGACGAGGCGGACGCCGGGCTGTCGGCCCTCGTGCTCGCGCGGCTCGCGGGCACGGTGGGCCGCGTGGTGTGGAACGGGTTCCCCACCGGCGTCGCCGTGGCGTGGGGCATGCACCACGGCGGGCCGTACCCGGCGACCACCAGCGCCCTCCACACCAGCGTGGGCACCACGGCGATCCGCCGCTGGCTGCGCCCGATCAGCCTGCAGAACGTCCCACAGGAGCTGTTGCCGGACGAGCTGCGCGATGTCCCCGAGGGCGCCGCCGGACTGGTCCGCCGCGTCGACGGCGTCCTCACCCCGGTCAAGTAGCCGTTCGCGCCGGACGGCATGCTGGACACGCTGATTCCTCCGATAAGGGACATTGCTGCAATGACGACACAACCCCAGGCCCCCACCCCGCTCCGCTGGGCGATCATCGGCACCGGCGGGATCGCGAGCGCGTTCGCCGAGGACCTGCGGCTTTCCGACGCCGGCGAGGTGGTGGCGGTCGGTTCCCGTTCGGCCGAGCGGGGCGAGGCGTTCGCCGCCAAGACGGGCGCGGCGCGTTTCTCCGCCGACCTGGCCGAACTGCTGGACTCGGACGACATCGACGCCGTCTACGTAGCGGTGCCGCACAGCGGGCACCGCGACGCGGCCGTCGCCGCGATCGAGGCCGGCAAGGCCGTGCTGGTCGAGAAGCCGTTCACGATCAACCGCGCCGAGGCCGAGGAGCTCGTGAAGCTGGCCCGCGCGAAGGGCGTGTTCCTCATGGAGGCCATGTGGACGCGCTTCCTGCCCCACATGGTCCGCATCCGCGAACTGCTCGCCCAGGGGCGGCTCGGCGACCTCCGGCAGGTCAACGCAGCGCTCGGCGTCTGGTTCGAGAAGGACCCGGCGCACCGGATGTTCGACCCGCACCTGGGCGGCGGCGCCCTGCTCGACCTCGGGGTCTACCCGGTGTCGTTCGCGTCCATGGTGCTCGGCGAGCCGACGACCGTGCTCGGGGCGGCCCAGTTCGGTGACACCGGCGTGGACGCGCAGACCACGGTGGTGCTCCAGTACGGGCAGGGCCGGCAGTCGGTGCTCGCCACCTCGATGGAGGCGTGGCTGCCGAACCGGGCCTCGATCTCGGGGACGGACGCCCGCATCGAGGTGGACCACATGTTCTTCACACCGAAGTCGTTCACCCTGACCACGCTGACCGGGGCGGTGGAGCGGTACGACTTCCCCGTGGAGGGCAGCGGTCTGCGCTTCCAGGCGGAGGAGGTCGCGCGGTGCGTCCGGGCCGGCCTGCTGGAGAGCCCCGTGATGCCGCTCGACGAGACCTGCCAGATCATGGGCACGATGGACCAGGTGCGCGCCCAGATCGGCCTGCGGTACCCGAGCGAGTGACCTCGGCGGCCGGTCGTCGTCCGGCTTGTTATCGAGTGCGCGTTTTGTGAGAGACTGCGCAGTCGATTTCGGCGGGGCGGGCCAGGGCCCGGGTGTGGAACCGCGGTCCGGCCGCCCCGCCAGGCAGAGGGGTACATGAAACTCGGTTTGCACTACTGGAACTTCTCGACCCCGGCGGAACCCGAGCTGATCGCGCCGACGCTGGCGCAGACGGCCCGCATCGCCGAGGACGCGGGGATGTCGTCGTTCACGCCGATGGACCACTACTTCCAGATGCGGTACCGCGGGGGAAGCGCGAACGAGCCGATGCTGGAGGGATACACGACGCTCGGGTACGTGGCCGCGCTGACCACGCGGATGACGCTCGGCCTGATGGTCACCGGGGTGATGTACCGGCATCCCGGCCTGCTGGCGAAGATCGTCACCACTCTCGACGTGCTGTCGGGCGGCCGCGCGCAGTTCGGCGTCGGCGCGTCCTGGTACGAGCGCGAGCAACGCGGGCTGGGGGTGCCCGTCGTCCCGATGGCCGAGCGGTTCGAGCGGCTGGAGGAGACGATCCAGGTCTGCCTTCAGATGTGGAGCGACGACGACGGCCCCTACCAGGGACGTCACTACCAGCTCGAGGAGACCCTGTGCGTGCCTGCTCCGCTGGGCCGGCCGCGCCCGCCGATCATGATCGGCGGCGGTGGGGAGAAGAAGACGCTGCGGCTGGTCGCCCGATACGGGGACGCCTGCAACCTGTTCGCCACCGGACCGGACGAGGTGGCGCACAAGCTGGGCGTGCTGCGGGCGCACTGCGACGCCGAGGGCCGCGACTACGACGCCATAGAGAAGACCGTGATGTTCTCCCGCCCGGTCCTCGAGCAGACCGACGTGTTCCTCGCCGAGGCTGAGGAGTACGCGAGGCTGGGGGTCGGCGAGATCCAGGTGCTGCCGGACCGGCACCCGGTCGAGTTCACCACGCAGGTCGCGGAGCGCGTGGTCCCGCGCGTCGCCGCGATCGGCTGAGAGCCGGGCCGCTCGCACCCTTTCCGGCGACCGGCTGAGAGCCGGGTCGCCCGCCGGCGCCGGCGGGCGACCCGATGCGTCCTCAGTTCCGGGCCGCCGCGGAGGTGACGGTGGCCTCCATGACCCGGTCGAACCCGACGTGACGCCGGGGCCCGGTCATCGTGACGGAGACGGTCTCGCGGATGTCGGCGCTCGACGCTCCGATCCGCAGCTCCACCACGCCCGGGTCGACCTGCCGCCGCCCGGCCGCGCCGGTGTAGGAGGTCTGGTCGGCGTGCAGGGAGATCGTGACCTCCCGCGTCTCGCCAGGCTCCAGGTCGACCCGGGGCGCGGTCAGCAACGACTGCACCGGACGGGCGACCTCCGCCACCGGGTCGTGCAAGTAGACCTGCACGACCTCCGAAACCGGGCCGGCGGCTTCGTTGCTGAGCGTCACCCGCACGTCGAAGGTGCCGTCGGTCGGCCACGTCTCCGCCGGACCGGCGGAGACGGCCTTCCACGTGATCGGGGTGTAGGACAGCCCGTGGCCGAACGGGAACAGCGCGGTGGGATCCACCGAGCTCACCTCGCTGCGCCGGGCGAGCGGCGCGGCCAGGTAGGTGGAGGGCTGGGTGGCGCCGTCGCCGGGGAAGCTCACCGGGAGCCGGCCGGCCGGGTCCGCCCGGCCGGACAGGACGTCCGCCAGGGCGCGCGCGCCCTCCTCGCCGGGGAAGAACCCGCACACGACTGCCGCGAGGCGCTCGACCTGCCGGGCCAGTTCGTACGGCCGGCCGACCAGGAGGACCAGCACCACGGGCGTACCCGTGGCCAGGACGGCCTCGAGCAGCTCCTCCTGCCGTCCGGGAAGGCGCAGGCTCTCGGTGTCGCAGCCCTCTCCTGAGGTGCCCCGGCCGAACAGGCCCGCCTGGTCGCCGAGCACTGCCACGCACACGTCCGCTTCCGCGGCCGCCGCGACGGCCGCCGCGATCCCCTCGTCGTCGCCGCCGAGGACCGGCACCCCCTGCGCGTAACGCACGTCGTAACCCGCGGGATCGGCGCGCAGCGCCTCGACCAGCGTCGGCACCTCGAGGCCGACGGGCACGTCAGGATGGTGCACGCCGACATGCATCGGGAACGAGTAGCAGCCCATCATGGCCTGCGGGGTGTCGGCGCGCGGCCCGACCACGGCCAGGCGCAGCCTCGGCGCCAGAGGCAACGTGCCGGTGTTGCGGAGCAGGACCACCGAGCGGCGGGCCAGCTCTCCGGCCAGGGCCCGCTGCTCGTCGCCGTCGAGCACAGCGTCGCCCGTCCCGCTGTCCTCCTCGCGGAGGACGGAGGGCTCGGGGTCCCAGCCTTCGTCGAGCAGGCCCAGCCGGCACTTCTGCAGCAGCACGCGCCGCAGCGCGCGGTCGACGAGGGCCGGGTCGACCTCGCCGCGCTCGATCGCCTCGATCAGCGGCGGGCCGAAGGTGTTCACCGTGGGCAGTTCGACGTCGATCCCCGCCGTCAGCGCGAGCCTGGCCGCGTCGCCGGGCGACTCCGCCACGTTGTGCAGGGTCTGCAGGAAGGCGACGGAGAAGTAGTCGGCGACGACGGTCCCGGTGAAGCCGTAGGTGTCGCGCAGCAGGTCGGTGAGCAGGCCGGGGTCGGCCGCGACCGGGACCCCGTCGATGTCGGCGTAGGAGTTCATCACCGAGTCGGCCCCGGCCCGCAGCGCCATCTCGAACGGCGGCAGCAGCACGTCGGCGATCTCACGGCGGCCGGCCGACACCGGCGCGAGGTTGCGGCCCGCCTTGGACGCGGAGTAGCCGACGAAATGCTTCAGGGTGGCGACGACGCCCGCGGACTGCACGCCGCGGATGTAGGCGCTCCCGATCGTGCCGACGAGGACGGGATCCTCGCCGATGGTCTCCTCGACGCGCCCCCACCGCAGGTCGCGGGCCACGTCCAGCACCGGGGCGAGCCCCTGGTGAACGCCGAGGCGCCGCATGGTCGCGCCGATCTGCGCCCCCATCCGCTCCACGAGGTCCGGGTCGAAGCTGGCTCCCCAGCACAGCGGCGACGGGTAGACGGTGGCCTTCCACGCGGCCAGCCCGGTCAGGATCTCCTCGTGCACGAGTGCCGGGATCTCCCAGCGTCCCGCCGCCGTGATCGACCGCTGCGCGTTCGCGAGCGTGGCCGCCCCCGTGAGGACGCCGACGGGCGTCGTGCCGAACGGCCGGGTCAACTGGCCGATGCCCTGCTTCACCAGCTCGTCCCACCCGACGGGCAGCGACGTGAACTCGTGCTGGTGCGGAGCCATCTCGCCGTCTTCGTCCTTGATCCCCACCCAGACGCCGTACAGCTGCGCGACCTTCTCGGCCACGCTCATCCGCGCCATCAGGGCCTCGACCCGCTCCTCGTCGGGGACCGCGGCGTCCTTCCACACCTTCGGCGAGGGTTCAGTGCTCAGAGCCACGCTGTTCTCCGTTTGGTCGTGTGAGTCGCTCGTACGGCCGGCCGTCGTCGGCATCAGTCCAGCCACCCGCCGTACGCAGGGGTGCACTGGTCGAGCTCGTCCCACAGCTCCGGAGGGATCGGGGTGGTGGCGAGCTCGAGGGTGGTGGAGATCCGGGCGGGCTCGGAGATCCCGACGATGGTCGACGTCACCCGCGGGTCCCTCAGTGAGAACTGCAGCGCGGCGGCGGCGAGCGGAACGCCGTGGGCGTCGCAGGCCCGGCGCATCGCCCGGACCGCCTCCCTGACCGACTCGTCGGTGTCCCGGTAGGCGTAGCGGGGCTGCGCGTCGGGGCCCTTGACGAGCATCCCCCCGCCGTACGGCGCGCCGTTGACGAAGGCGACCCCTCGCCGGGCGGCGTCGTCGATCAGCGGATCGGCCTCGCGGTTCACCAGGGTCCACCGGTTGTGGTTGATCACGGCCTCGAACACGCCGGTGCCGACGAACCTGCGCATCAGCTCCACCGGGCCGCCGGCGATCCCGAGGTGGCCCACCACGCCGGCGTCGCGCAGCGCCACGAGCGCCTCGACCGCGCCGCCGGGTGCCATGGCCTGCTCGAACGTGACGTGGAACTCCGGGTCGTGCAGGTACATCATCGGCACGTGGTCGAGGCCCAGCCGTTCCAGGCTCTCCTCGACCGAGCGGCGTACCCGTTCGCCGGAGAAGTCGCCGGAGTCGGGGTCGGCGTCGGCCTTGGTGGCCAGTACGAACCCGTCGGGCAGGCCACGACGGCGCAGCACGGCGCCGATGCGCTGCTCGGCGGTGCCTGCGCCGTAGTTGTTGGAGGTGTCGAGGAAGTTGAAGGGGCCGTCGAGCACGGCCTCGACCGTGGCCTCGGCCCGCTCCTGGTCGACCGCGTACCCGTAGAGCGCGGGCATGCTCGCAAGGGGGCTCGTCCCGATGCAGATGGGAGTCACGGTGAGACCGGTGCGGCCGAACGCGCGCCGCTCCGCCGGGTCGGGAAGTTCGTACGCGGCGGTGCGCCGGTCGTCGGTCAGGTCATCGGCCATGTCAGATCACGAATTCGGTCGTGCGGCGGCCACGGCACCCGGGCTCGGCCCGGAAGATCATGCCGGCCATGGGCTGACGCCGCAGGTCGTCGGGGGAGAGTTCCTCGGTGGAGGTGCTGATGATGAGCTGGTCCAGCTCCGGACCGGCGAAGCAGCACGACGTCACCTGCGAGACGGGCAGGGTGATCGTGCGGTCCAGGCGGCCGTCGGGCCCGAACCGGCGGACGCACGAACCTCCCCAGAAGGCCACCCATACGGCGCCTTCCGCGTCGACGGTCAGCCCGTCGGGCATCCCGGCCGCGGCGGAGGTGTCGGCGAACACGCGCCGGTTCGACAGCGCGCCTGTCGCCACGTCGTAGTCGAAGACGTCGACGCGGCGCAGGGGAGTGTCCACGAAGTAGCACAGGGTCCCGTCCGGCGACCAGTCGACGCCGTTGCTGATCGTGACGTCGGTCAGCACCGTGTGCAGGGAGCGGTCGGCGTCGAGGCGGTACAGGCACGCCGCCCCGGGCTCCTGGTCGTAGGCCATGCTGCCGGCGAAGTACCGGCCCGCGGGATCGACGCCGGCGTCGTTCATCCGGATGTGCGGCCGTCCGGCCAGCGGGGCGGCGAGCCGTTCTGTGAGCCCGTCCCTGGAGGCCAGAGCGACGCCCTCGCCGTCCGCGACGACGACGGTCGCCGGGTCCGTCGTGGGGTGGACGGCGGTGACCGGCGCCGGCAGGTCGAACCACCTGACGTCGCCGGTGTCGACGTCCGCGTCGAACACCCGGCCGCGGGGGATGTCGACGAACCGCACCCGCCCGAGGATGGCGTCCCACACCACGCCCTCGCAGTGGACGCCGGAGACGTCCAGCCACGGCCGCGCCGCCGGATCGCCCTCCGCCGGCCCGGCCGGCGCCGGTGCCGTCACGGGGCCAGCGGCGCCAGCGCCGCAGCGGCGAGCCGGTGGCCCTCGACGAGCCGCGCCAGCACCGCGTCGGTCGCGGCGTCCGGGCGGGTCTCCTCGGGATGGCCCGCACGCCAGGCGGACAGCCGGCGGGCGCCCTCCGACCAGGTGACCGTCGGCCGGAACGACGGGACGAACCGCCTGATCTTGGCGTTGTCGAAGACCGCGCTGTGCTGCAGGTCGCCGACGATCAGATCCGACCAGAACCAGTCCGGGGCCACGACCGGCAGGAACTCCGAGGGCAGGTGCACGAGCCTCGCCTGGGTTCCGGCCGTGCGGCCGATGATGTCGTAGATCTCGTTCCAGGTCAGCGCCTCGTCGGAGGTGATGTGGAAGTCCTCGCCCACGGCCTGCCAGTTGCCGATCAGCCCGACGAGGCCGACGGCGAGGTCACCGGCGTGCGTGAGGGTCCACAGGCTCGTGCCGTCGCCGGGGACGACCAGTTCGTCGCCGCGCACGATCCGGTCCCACGCCGTCCAGTCGCCGGGAAGCGGGGGATGGGCGTCGTCGTAGGTGTGCGAGGGCCGCACGATCGTGACGGGGAACTCGCGCTCCTCGTACGCGTGGTGCAGGACGTCCTCGGCGGCGATCTTCTCTCTGGCGTAGGCCAGGTAGGGGTTGCGCCGGGTGGTCGACTCGACGAACGGCACCTGCCGCACCGGCTTGTGGTAGATCGACGCGCTGCTGATGTGGATGTACTGGCTCGTCCGGCCTTCGAACAGCTCCACGGCCGCCGAGGCGTCCTTGGAGCCGAAGCCGAGGAAGTTGACCACGCAGTCGAACGACGTCCCGTCCAGGGCCCGCCGCATCGACTCCGCGTCCTGGACGTCGCCTTCGATGGTGGTGACCCCCGCCGGGACCGGCCGCCGGCCGGCGGTGCGGCCGCGGTTCAGGACGTGCACGTCCTGGCCCTGGCGGACCGACTCCGCGACACAGGACGAGCTGATCGTGCCGGTGCCGCCGATGTAGAGAACCTTCACTGCAGGACTCCGGATCTTGGATTCAGGGATGGGCGGGATGCGGTCAGCTGCGGGACTTGCCGGCGTACCAGTCCTCGAAGCCGTTCTCCACGACGCTGATGAGCAGGTCGTCGGGCCGGATGCCGATCTCCTCCAGCCGCTTGGCGATCTGGTCGAACGTCGCGTATTTGGTGGTCACGTCGTACATGTGCACCATCAGGATCTGGATGCTGATCAGCTGCCGCCGGTCGACGCCGTTGTAACCCGGGTCGAAGACGATCTCTCCGGGCTCGTGGGTGCGGAAGATCTGGAACTTGTCGGTCGGGTCCATGCCGAGGCCGTCGACCAGAGCCTGGTGGATCCCGTTGCTGATCTGCTCGCCCAGCCGTTCGGCCAGGGAACGGTCGAGGTCGATCTGCACAAGAGGCAAGAGGGGTTCCTTTCAACGCCGGGCCGTCGACCGGATGTCCGGGCGCCGCGGCGGGTCATGCAGGTAGTCAGGAAGCCGAAAACTTTCGAAAGAAGTGTGAAACTTAAGGTCCGCAGTCACAACGTAGAACGGTCGGTTGAGGAACGTCAAGGGTCGGACGGCCGACGGAGTGCCGACCCCGTGACATCGTCGCCCGTCAGAGCGCCTGTCGTGTGATCATTCGCGCTCCGCGGTACCGGACGCGACCCGTGCGGCCACGGGCGGTCGGCCACGTCGGCGTAGAGCTCACACCAACGATACCGTCCGATTGTTTTGCCTGGTGGGGCGACTGATCGTGGCGCTCGGGCCGCTCGGGCCCGAGGCGGCGGCGGGCTCGTTCGCGGAGGGGTGAGGGGGTCGCGGCGCTCGGCGGAAGAGGAGCGAACCGCGGCGACGACCCCGCAACAACTTTCCATAAAGTTTCCCATCGCCTGCGGTCACGGGCCCGTCGCCTGCCGGGGCCTGCGCCCCGGCAGGCGATGTCGGCGTCGGCGCCGTCAGGCCCGGCGACGCGCGGCCCGCGCGGGCGCCTTCAACGGCGCGGTGCTGTCCCTGGTCACCAGGCTCGTGGACAGCTCGAGACGGAGAGGCTGCTCACCGGGGGTGTGCGTGGTCTCCAGCACGTTGCGGATGGCCAGCACCGCCATCTGGGCGAGTGGCTGCCGGATCGTGGTCAGCCGGGGGAACATCCACTCGCAGACCTCGGTGTCGTCGAACCCGACGACGCTGAGATCGTCGGGGATGCGCAGACCTCTGGAACGGGCGGCGTCGTACACGCCGGCCGCCTGCTGGTCGGAGCCGGCGAAGACGGCCGTGGGCGGTTCCGGCAGGTCGAGCAGCTCGAGCGCGGCCCGCCTGCCGCCCTCGGCGTAGAAGTCGCCCTGCCGTACCAGGCTCTCGTCGAGGGGCAGGCCCGCCCGGCCGTGCGCGGCCCGGTAGCCGTCGAGGCGTTCCAGGCCGCACCGCACGTCCGGAGGCCCGGTGATCATTCCGATCCGGCGATGGCCGAGTTCGGCGAGGTGCTCGGTGGCGGCGAACCCGCCGGCCCAGTTGGTGGCGCCGATGGTCGGAACGTCGCGGTCGTACCCGCCGACCTGGTCGATGACGACGAAGGGGGTGTCGATCGGGCGCAGCGTGTCCGGGCTGACCTGCCGGGTGTTGGAGACGACCAGCACCACCCCGTCGGTGGGCCGGGAGGCGATGGTCTTGAGCCATTCGCGCGGCTGGGCCTGCCGGTCGTGCGTCACGGTCAGGACCAGGCTGGCCCCCAGCCGGTAGGCCTCCTGCTCGGCGCCTCGCAGCAGCTCGCAGGCCCAGGCCGTGTCCAGCTCGGTGATCACGAAGTCGACCAGGCCGACCTTTCCCGTCTCCGCCCTGGCCCTGCGCTGGTATCCCGTCGCGATCAACGCGTCCTGGACCCGCCGGCGGGTCTCGGGGCCCACGGCCTCCCGGCCGTTGAGCACCTTGCTCACCGTCGGCGCGGACACGCCCGCCTCGCGTGCGACCATCGCGATCGTCACCCGGTCGGCGTCGGCGTTCCGGGAGCTTCCCGATGCCCGCTTCTGCGTCCTCGTCTCCTGCTCGGTCGCCACGACACCTCTCACGCGCTGAGCCAGTGCTGTCGAAAGTTTCTATCACGGTAGCACCGCTGGTGACGGGCCTCAGAGCATGCGACGGGTAAGCTGCTCACGGCATGAATACCTAAATGTCCGAATTGGGCCCCGACGTGGCCCGGCGACACGCTCCGGCATCGGCCCGCGCGGCGTTCTGGATCCGCTACGCGACCGAGTGGTCTGACGATGACCTGCGGATAACACACCGACGATCTCGGGGAACCGTCCGCGTGGATACCTGGGCGCCGTCACGCGGGGGTCGCGTGACCCGCTCCCCGTAACTGAACGGAAACAAATTCGGCCGAAGTTATTGACACTGTCGCCGGGCCGGTGTTTTTCTCTCACCAGAAGACTTTCCGAAACTTTCGGTTCCGTGAGCAGTGCAGCTCCACCGACCGGTGACCCCGGCCGGGAGAGTGCGCACGCCCTGTCCCGCGACCCCGTGCCGACGTCCGTGTCGCCGCGTGCGAGCGGGACCCCCGTGCTCATGCGGTGAGCACAGGCCGTCGCGGCCGCCCCCACGCAGCGGAGGACGGCGCGACGTCGACACGACCAGTGCGTGCGAGTCACGTGCAAGGAGAGATCACATGCTGGGATCCTCGCGAATCTGGAAGCGCCGCCTCCCCGGAGCCGCGGCCGTGTTCACGGCCGCGGCGCTGGCGCTCGCCGGATGCGCCGGCGGAGGCACGGCCGAGACCACGGACAAGGGTTCGGCCGACTCGGGCTCGATCACCTGGTGGGGGTGGACACCCGACTCCGCCCCCGCCGAGGCGTACATCAAGGCGTTCAACCAGGTCTACCCGAACATCAAGGTCACCTATAAGAAGCTGACCATCGACGGCTACGACGCCGCGATCCGTCCGGCCCTCGCCTCCTCGGTCGGCCCGGACGTCTTCGACGTCGCCCCCGGCGCCGCCAACGGCTCGGTCGACATCTACGGCGTCAACGCCGTCGACCTCACCCCCGCGGTGGAGAAGGCGCTCGGCGCCGACTGGAAGTCGAAGCTGGCCCCCATCGGCGTCTCCAGCCTGACCGCCGACGGCAAGCTCGCCGGGTTGTCCATCGGGTCGAACTACGCCGGATCGGTCTGGGTCAACCAGGACCTGTTCGACAAGTACAGCCTCAAGCCGCCGACGAACTACGACGAGTGGAAGCAGGTCTGCGCGGCCTTCAAGAGCCACGGCGTCAAGTGCTTCGTGCAGGGCGCCGCACAGACCGCGTTCAACGAGGACACCCTCCAGGCGATCAGCAACAACATCAAGCCGGGCGTGTGGGCCCAGGCCCTGGACAAGAAGGTCCCGTGGACCGACCCGACGATCGTCCAGGCGCTGACCATCTGGAAGAAGCTGTTCGACGACGGGATCATGCAGGAGGGCGCGCTGGGCGTGCAGCAGTACCCGGACGCCAACAACGACTTCATGTCGGGCAAGGCCGCGATGGTCATGATGGGCACCTGGTACATGCAGTACTCCACCGTCGACGGCAGCACGGCCGCCATCTCGGGCGCGGGCGTCGGCGACCCCAAGCCGTTCACCCAGCTGCCGATCGCGTTCCCCGACGTGGCGGGCACCGGCAACGTCGGCTCGCTCTACGGTGACGCGGACTTCGGCCTCGCCGTCAACAAGAAGTCCAAGTCCATCGCCGCCGCCACCACCTTCGCCACCTGGCTGACGACGTCGCAGGCGGGTCAGCAGGCGGTGGCCGACATCCTCAACGACATCCCCGCCCTGATGAGCGTCCAGCCGAACTGGTCCTCGATCAAGCTGGTCAACGCCGAGAAGCAGCAGCCGGCGCTGGAGAAGCTGATCACCGACGCGGGCAAGTCGCCCGAGCCGCGCCTCGCGACGGTGAGCGCGGACCTGCAGACCGCCATCGGCGTGGCCTCGACCACCGTGGCCGCGGGACAGGCCACACCCGAGCAGGCCGCGGCCACGCTGCAGAGCTCCGCCGAGAAGATCAAGTAGAGCCGCAGGCGGCACGTCTCATCCCACACGCGCAGGGAGACTCATGACTTCCATCACCTCGCAGAAGACCGGGGCGCGCCGTCCATCGCACGCCCCTCTTCCGGACGGCTCCCGGAAGAGGGGCGGGAGGCCCTGGGGCCTGCCGTGGATCATGCCGGCGTTCGTCTTCGTGGTCGGTCTGCTCTACTACTGCATCATCGAGACCGGTTACCTCTCGACACTCGACTGGGACGGCACGAGCCCCACTCCCACCTCGGTCGGGTTGGGCAACTACAGCGAGATCCTGCAGGACCCGATCTTCTGGAAGGCCATCTGGCACACGGTGGTCTTCTTCGTCGTCACCTTCACGGTGCAGACCGCGATCGGGTTCGTGTTCGCCGCGCTGCTGCACTCGAAGGTGAAGCTGGGCGCCGTCTACAAGGTCCTCGTGTTCACGCCGGTGGTCCTCGCGCCGGCGACGATGGCGCCCGTGTTCCGGCAGATGTTCGCCGCGGACGGCCAGCTGAACTGGGCCCTGGACCACATCGGGCTCGGGTTCCTCGCCCAGCCCTGGCTGGCCCAGTCGAGCACCGCGATGCCGGTGATCATGTTCATCACGGTCTGGCAGTTCACCGGTCTCACGTTCGTGCTCTACTTCGCCGCCATGGGGCAGATCGACCCCGAGACGCTCGAGGCCGCGCGCACCGACGGGGCGAGCAACCTCCGCGTCCTGGTCAGCATCGTCTGGCCCGGCGTACGGGGGACCACGGTGGCCCTGGCGATGCTGGGCGTCATCGGGGCGTTGAAGACCTTCGACGTCCCGTACCTGGTCACCATCGGGGGCCCGAACTACAGCACCGAGTTCCTCGGGACCTACATCTACCGGATCAGCATCCCGTCGGCCCACGTCGGCTACGGGGCGGCCCTGTCGATCCTGCTGCTCATCCTGGCGTTGATCGGCGCGATCGCCGTCGCGGCCCGCGCCAACCGTAAGGACGGTGAATCCAGTGTTTGAGGCGCGCAGGCCGAGCACCAGGCTGCTGCTCCAGCTCCTCGTCACCCTGATGATCATCCCCTACCTGTTCCCCCTGGTGGTCATGATCCAGGGATCGCTGGCGGGCAAGGGGCTCGGCAACTACGAGGCGGTGTTCGCCGTCGGCACCGTGGGCACGTTCTTCAGGAACAGCGTCATCGTGTCGGTCTCGACGATCCTGATCGTCTACGTCCTCACCATGTTCGCGGCCTTCGGGTTCTCCAAGCTGCACATCCGCGGCAAGGAGGTGTACTTCTGGATGATCCTGGCCGCCCTCACCCTGCCCGAGGTCGTGCTGCTCACCCCGCTGTTCGCGACCACCCTCAGCATCGGCGTGTACGACACGTACTGGGCGGTGGTGCTGCCGCTCGCCGCGCTCCAGATCCCCTTCGCGGTCCTGCTGGCCAGGAAGTTCATCGACGGCGTCCCCGACTCGCTCTTCGACGCCGCACGGGTCGACGGCGCGAGCGTCTTCACCGCCTTCCGCTACATCGTCGTGCCGATGACGCGGCCGATCGCCGCGGCGATCGTCGTCCTGACGCTCATCGGCTCCTGGAACGACTACCTGCTGCCGCTGGTGCTCATCCAGGACCCCGCCAAGCAGACGATCACGCTGCTTCCGCAGTTCTTCGTCAGCCAGTTCAGCAACGACCAGACCAAGGTCCTGGCCAGTGCGGTGATCACCGCGATCCCGGAGATCGTGGCCTACCTCTGCCTGCAGCGCCTCTTCGAGCGAGGCCTGGCGGCCGGCGCGCTGAAGTAGGCGCCGCACACCACCGATTCCCCCTGTGTGATCCACGCTTTCAGATTTGAGGAACAGAGCACATGACGTCGGACAGCACGGCCTTCCTCCGTACGGCGGGCCGCGAATTCGTCGACCAGTCGGGCACGCCCGTGCGCCTGCGGGGTGTGGCCGTCGGCGGCTGGCTGAACATGGAGAACTTCATCACCGGTTACTCCGGCAACGAATCACTGATGCGCGGCACGGTCCGTGAGGTCCTCGGAGAGGAGAAGTACGAGCTGTTCTTCGAGCGGCTGCTGACCGCGTTCTTCGACGAGGACGACGCGAAGCTGCTGGCCGGTATGGGCATGAACTGCGTGCGACTGCCGGTCAACTACCGGCACTTCGAGGACGACGCGCGGCCGTTCGTGTTCAAGGAGGAGGGCTTCCGCCACCTCGACCGGGTGATCGAGGCCTGCGCGCGGCACGGGATCTACTCGGTGATCGACCTGCACGCTCTGCCGGGCTCGCAGAACCACCACTGGCACTCCGACAACCCCACGCACCGGCCCGCGTTCTTCGACCACCCGCACTTCCAGGACCGGGTGGTGGCGATCTGGGAGCGCATCGCCGAGCACTACAAGGACAACCCGTGGGTGGCGGGCTACAACCCGATCAACGAGCCGGCGGACGAGTCGCGCAAGGTGGTCGGGCCGTTCTACACCCGCCTGGTCGAGGCCATCCGCGCGATCGACGACCGCCACATCCTGTTCTTGGACGGCAACACGTACTCGACCGAGTTCGACGTCTTCGACGCCGAATGGGACAACACCGTCTACGTCTGCCACGACTACGCCGCCCCGGGCATGGGCAACGGCGGCGACTACCCGGGAGTGACCGACGGCAAGTACTACGACACGGCGGCTCTGGAGGCCAAGTACCTCCAGCGCACCGAGTACAGCCGGCGTACCGGGACGCCGATCTGGGTGGGGGAGTTCGCCCCGATCTACACCGGCGACGAGCGCAGGGACGCCATGCGTCGGCAGGTTCTGGCGGACCAGCTCGACATCTACCGGGGCGACGGGGCGAGCTGGTCGAGCTGGATGTACAAGGACCTCGGACGGCAGGGCGTGGCCATGGTCCGCCCCGACTCCCCGTACATGAAGCGCTTCGGCGACTTCGTGGCCAAGAAGAACCGGCTCGGCGCCGACAACTGGGGCAGCGACGGCAACGGGATCATCGAGGTGACCAAGCCGTTCCAGGAAATGATCGCCCGTGAGTTCCCCGACTTCGACCCGTACCCGTGGGGCAGGTTCGACTGGGTCCGCACGCTCATCCTCAACCTCACGGTCGCCCAGCCCCTGGCCTACGAATACGCCGAGCTGTTCCGCGGGCTGGATGATGACGAGCTGATCGCCCTGGCCGACTCGTTTGCGCTGCGGAACTGCGACATCCGCACGACCCTCGTCGAGCAGTTGCGCGCCGGCTGACGCCGCCGTCCTGACGGGCGTGCCGCGTTCGAGAATGAGTGGGGGCGGCCCCGGAAAACTTTCCGGAGCCGCCCCCACTCACGACGCCGGCTCCGTCACCTCCGCGGCCCGCGGCGTAGGCCCGCCTGGTTGGCCCAGAGCACCGCGACGATCAGGATCGCCGCGAGGCACGCCATGACGACGGGCACCACCCGCCACGCCGGTCGCCACGGGACGGCAAGGAGGAAGGGGACGAAGAATCCGGCCGCTATCAGGGGGAACCCGATCAGGCCCAGGCGGTCGAATGCGGACCAGGAAAGACGCGTGCGCACCAGCAGCGAGCCGCCCATCAGCACCGCCCCGACCCATCCGAGGGCGCAGGCGAAGGCGAAACCCATGGGGATCCATGCGACGCTGCGGGAACCGCCGATGGACAGCCCCAGCACGTGACCGCGCCACATGTCGGCCATCCCGTGCGCGCCGGGCCGGGCCTTGTCGTACAGCTGCTTGTCCACCGGGATCGTGTACCGGCGGTGGGACGCCCCGACGACCTCGACGACCACCTTGTAATCGACGTCCGCAGCGGCGACTTCGCCCACTGCGGCCACCCTGAAGATGGGCGGCTGGGGCGGTGGGAGGGGAGGCGGGTTCGGGAGCGGGTTCACCGGAGGCTGGTGGTCGGGGGTCGTGGAGATCGAGCGCGAGACGACGGTCACCGCCACTGTGGTGATGCAGTCCATCCGCCCGTCGGCTCGCAGGGTGTCGCATCGCGAGGCGTCCGCGAAGTCGTACGCGTCGGCGTAGCTGGAGGAGCCCGCCACTACGGCCACGCAGGCGAGGCCGGCGCCGACCACGAAGAAGATGAACCGGCCGGTACTCCATCGCCTTACCAGGCGGTTCACGACCGGGGGTACGAGGCCCATAAACCATGATCCACTGCTGGTCTGGCAGGGGTCAAGATTCGGCCACACAAGGTCGCCCGCGCGCGCCGGCGCGGCCGTCGACGCCGCTCAGTCTTCTGCGAGGGCGAGGAGTTTGGTGACGGTGTTCCAGTTGCGCATCGTGGCGACCGCTGACGACCGCTTCCCCAGCAGTGGCGGCAGCTTCGGGCGCCCGAGGCCGTCGGGGAAGTACATGTAGAGCTCACGTCTGCCGACGCGCATCTCCTCCGGGGCGTAGCTCGCCGGGTCGATGCCCTCCAGCGCCCGCCGGTCCGGTTCGGCGGCAAGGAACACCACCGCGAACTTGGCCGGGTCCCGCACCTCCAGGGGATTCTCCTCGACCACCGCGCGCAGTTCCCCGGCCGTCCGGACGACGACGGCCACCTCCATGCCCAGCTCTTCGGTGATCCGCTGCTCGATGGTGGCGGCGACGCGCTCGCGGGGAGCCTCGTCACCGGTGAACACGGCGTTCCCGCTTCGCAGGTGGGTGCGCACCCCCGTGTGTCCCAGTCCCTCCAGCAGCGCGCGCAGGTCGGCCATGGCCATCTGGCTGCGGGGATTGACGTTGATGCCGCGTAAGAGCGCCACGTATCGCATGGCGTCGCCTCCTGGGTCCGGGGGAGCACCGGTGACGCTACCGCCTGTACCTGTCGCCGAATGTCATGTTCGGCGAACCGCCGGCCGTTCCGGCGGGAGGGAGTTCACGAGGACGGACCGCCCAAGCGCTCGAGATTCCTCGACGTCGTCGCGTGAGAGGCGATCGTGCCGCAAAGAGTGAGAGCAGGCCCGCTGGGGACGGGCCTGCTCTCTCCTGACGAGGGGGACCTCCGGGGCAGGGGAACCTCGGGGGCTCGTCAGGGGATCAGGGGCGGATACGCGGGGTCGAGCAGACCCCGCTCCGCGAGCGCGCCGTACAGCGGCGTGGTCTCCGGGAAGTGGCCCCAGCCGTGGTCGCCGGACCCGTCGCCGACGTGTCCGAGGAGCTGGCGCTGGATCGGGTTGAGCGTCTCGAACCACGGCTGCCGCGGCAGGTCGGCCACCTCGTCCCGGATGGTGATCCAGCGGTAGGTGTAGCCGAAGAAGGCGACGACGCGGGTGAAGTCCGAGTAGTTGTCCGACCGCGCGTGCCACAGCCTGCGGTCGAACAGCAACACGTCTCCGGGGTTGACCGTGAGCTCGACCGCTCCCTCGGGCCGCGGGTGCGCCATGTCGCGCCGGGGCGGACCGGGCAGCCAGTTGGTCTTGTGGCTGCCGGGGATGACGGTCAGGTTGCCCCTGCCGGGGCGGGAGACGTCGGAAAGCCAGTAGGCCAGCTTCACCGACAGCCTCGGCCGGGGATCCACCTCGATCTCCCGGTTCTGCCTGCCGCCGTCCTGGTGCCACTCCCACCGGAACGGCCGCGGCTTGCGCAACATCGGGTGGACGTCGAAATGCGAGTGATAGACGTGCACGTTCCAGCCGAGGAGGGACCACACATAGGGGAAGACAGCCGGATGGTCTGCGAGTCCGGCCAGTTCGGGGCAGTAGGTGGCGGCGCTCAACTGATGCAGCGCGACCCCGTCGGCGCCTTCCGGCGAGTTCATGTACACGCGCTGGACGGCGCCGTGGTAATGATCGACTTCCTCAGAGCTGAGCGCACCGGGAATGACCAGAAAGCCGTCCTGTTCGAACTGCTCCCGCTCGGCGGCGGTCATGGGCGTCCAGGTGTCGATCACGGAGAACTGGGTCATGGTCACGCTCTTTCGGTGGTCCCTCGATGAACAACTGGAACCCGCGGGCTTCGACAGGCCTGTGGGCCGGCCGAAGCCGTGCACGGGTCACCCTCTATTCGCCGAAGTCCTGTTTCGGGTTCGCAGTAAGAAGTGGACCGAAACGCCCAAAAGTTACAAACGACTTGTCCGGGGGTTCTGCCGGCCGGGCAGCGGGCGACACGTTCGTGCTCCCGTGGTAGGTCTGACCCCCATGACCGAATACCGCGCCTCCTTCGACGCCACCGTCACCTTCGGCAACGGCGGCGACCTGACCGTGCACGGCTTCCGGGTGGACGTGCCCGGCCCGGACGTCGGAGACGGCGAGATCGCCGCCCTGTTCGTCGCCTCGCTCGGCCTGTTGATGAGCGACGCGGTCGAGCTCCGCGATGTCGAGATCTTCGCCGAGCCGCACAAGGGGACCAGGGGAGGCCCGTCGGATCACCGGGCCGGTCCGGACGGTGCGTCCGGCAGGTTCGTCGAGCTCGGCCATGTCGTCCGCGCCGGAATGGTGACCTATCCCGGCCTTCCCGCGCCGGAGATCGACGCCCATCTGACCCGGGAGGCTTCACGTGAGCTCTACGCTCCCGGCACCGAGTTCGCCATCGGCAGGCTCACCCTGGTGGGGAACACGGGGACCTACCTCGACGCGCCGCACCACCGCTACGCGGACGGCGCGGACCTCGCGTCGATCCCGCTGGAGGCGACCGTGGACCTGCCCGCGGTGGTCGTCAGGATGACGGGGGACCGTCGGGCGGGCATCGGCGTGGGGGCGCTGGCAGGCCTGGACGTCCGCGGCGCGGCCGTGCTTCTGCACACCGGTGACGACGCCAGGTTCGGCACGCCGGGCTACGCGGAGGACCGGCACTTCCTCACGCGAGAGGGCGCCGCCCACCTGGTCGAGCGGGGCGCGGCGCTGGTCGGGATCGACGCGCTCAACATCGACGACACCGCCGACCTCGAACGGCCCGCCCACACGCTGCTGCTCGCGGCGGGCGTTCCCGTCGTCGAGCACCTGACCGGTCTCGATCAGCTCCCGCCGACGGGCGCCAGGTTCACCGCGGTGCCGCTGCGCGTCGAGGGCTTCGGGACGATCCCCGTCCGCGCCTTCGCGCGTCTCCCGCGGTGAACGTCCCCCCGTCTCTACGCGCCGGCCAGTTCCTTCAGCACGTCGCGCGGAGCGGGGCGCCAGCCGAGCTCCTCGCGGGCCCGTGCGGAGGTGAACCGCTGGTCAAGGGCGAAGGCGTCGGCGATGGGGCCCATCTCGTCCCGAGCCTGCGCGAGCGTGATCGAGGCGACCTTCCCTGGACAACCGATCGCCTCGCTGACGGCCTGGGCCACCTCCAGCACGCTGGGGGCCTCCGCGCCGACTCCGTTGTACCTCGCGCCCGGCTCGGCGCCGAGCGCGCGCACGTACAGCTCGGCGATGTCGTCGACGTGCACGAGGGCCCACCGCTTGGCGCCGTCCCCGATGTAACGGACCTCGCCCCTTTCCTTCGCAGGCCGGACGAAGAAGTCCTCGATCAGCCCGCGACCGCCGCCGTACACGATGCCCGGCATCACGAGCACCGGCCGGCCGCCGAGGTCCGCCCGGGCGAGGACCTGCTTCTCGTTGGCCGACCGCCAGGCGACGATCGAGGGCGGCGCCGGCGGGGCGTCCTCTTCCGCCGGGCCCTGGGTGTCTCCGTAGACCCAGACCCCTCCGGTGTGCACGTACGGCCGGTCGCCTGCGCCGTCCTGCATCGCCGTGGCCGCCGCAAGATCGACCTCGACGACGTCGCCACCCACATGCTGGGCGAGGTGGATGACGCCGCCGGCGCCGGCCGCCGCGTCCCGCAGCACGTCCAGATCGGCCAGGCCGCCGGGGACCACTTCCGCGCCGAGCGCGCCCACGGTGCGCGCCGCGGCCTCGCTGCGGGCCAGCGCCGCTACGGTGTGGCCGTGCGCGATCAGGGCGCGGATGGTGGCCTGGCCGATGTAGCCGGAGGCCCCGGTCACGAAGACCTTCATGTCCTGCTCCTTCAGATGATGCCCAGAAGATGATCGGCGGGCCGGCCGGACCCCCGCCGCGGACGCGTCCGCCGACGCGTTCCACGAGGTCAACTCTGGTCCCGGAGGGAGAGGCCGTCCAAGACCTCTTTTCCATCACGCAATACCCTGAAGGTATGACCCATGCGGACGTCGACCTTCGGAAGCTGCGCTACTTCGTGGCGGTGGCGGAGGAGCTGAACTTCGGAAGGGCCGCGCAACGGCTGCACATCGCCCAGCCCGTCCTGTCGCGGCAGATCCAGGCGCTCGAGAGAGAGCTGGACGCGCAGTTGTTCGTCCGCGACAAGCGTCGCACGAGGCTGACGCCGGCGGGGGAGCAGTTGGTCGCCGACGCCGAACTGGTGCTGGCCGGAGCGGAGGCGCTGCGCCGCCGGGTCGCCCAGGCCGCCAGTGCCGCGGGCACCTTCACGGTCGGCTTCATGCCGGGCCTCACCGTCACGGGGCCGGTCAGGGCGTTCGGGGACGCGCATCCCGGGCTCACGGTCGAGGTGCTGCGCACCAGCTGGAACGACCAGGTGAGCGTGTTGCACGACGGCCGGGCTGACGTCGGCTACGTGCGGCTGCCGATCGACGCCGCCGGGCTCGAGGTGCGCCCCCTCTTCAGCGAACGGCGGATGGCCGTCGTCGGCACCGGGCATCGGCTCGCCGGCCGTACATCGGTGAACATCGCCGATCTCGCCGACGAGCACCTGCTGCAACATCCCGACACGGTGCCCGAGTGGGGCCAGGTGGCCAGGGAGACACGCGGACGCCGGGAGACACCGCCTCCGGAGATGCGCAGCGTGGAGGAGAAGCTCGAGCACGTCGCCGCGGGGCGCGGCATCAGCATCCTGCCGGAGTCGACCGCGACCTACTACCAGCGGCCCGACGTGGCCTACGTGCCGATCGCCGACATCCCGCCGGGTCAGGTGGCGCTCGCCTGGGTGGCGGCCCGTCGCGACCCGCTCATCGCCGGGTTCGCCGCCCTGGCCGTCACGATGCGCTGACCGTCAGTCGCGCGTGCGTGTGCCGACGGGCGTCGCGTCATGCGAACGCCGCAGACGCCCACGCGACGCGTACGAAGCCGTCGTAGGTGATCTCCTCGCTGCTGCGGACCATCGTCACCTGGAGCCGAACGCGGCTGCCCCCGGAGACCGGCACCTTGATCTGCTGCGGGTTCTGGTAGGTCCGGCATGGCGAGCCAGGAAGGCCAAGGGGCGTCCGAGCAGGGGATCGGCCGCCAGGCAGGGGAGGCTGCCGCCCCAGCTCAGGCGGCCATCTGAGGCGTAGAAATGTCAGTGGCGACAGGCAGGATGAATCCATGACCGACGCGCCCCCCATCGCCACCCTGGCCGACGCCACGGCCTACGCCGAAGCCGTCCAGATCGCCGTCGACTCGTCAGCGGCCTATTACGCCGACGGCACCTCCACGCTCGACGACGACGCCTACGACCGGCTGGTCCGCGGCATCCAGGCCTACGAAGAGGCGCACCCCGAGTCGGTGCTTCCCTCGTCACCGACCGGCAAGGTGGCCGGCGGGGCCGTGGTGGGCGACGTGCCGCACACCGTGCCCATGCTCAGCCTGGACAACGTGTTCGGCGCCGAGCAGCTCACCGACTGGGCGGCCGGGCTGGAGCGCAGGCTCGGCAGGCCCGTCACGGTGTGGAGCGTAGAGCCCAAGCTCGACGGGCTGGCGATCTCCGCCCGCTACCGGCACGGCCGCCTGACGCAGTTGATCACACGGGGTGACGGCACGGCGGGCGAGGACGTCTCCCACGCCATGGGCACCATCGTCGGCCTGCCCGACCGGCTGGCCGAGCCGGTCACGGTGGAGCTGCGCGGCGAGGTGATGATGACGGCCTTCCAGTTCGAGCAGGCGTGTGCCAAGCGGCAGGCGCACGACGGCACCACGTTCGCCAACCCGCGCAGCGCAGCCGCGGGCACGTTGCGGGCACAGGACCGTCCGTACGTGTGCGAGCTGACCTTCATCGGCTACGGCGTCCTGCCGCCGCCTGACGACGACTCCGACCTCGCCGTTGGCCTGCGCGAGCTGCCGCACAGCCAGATCATGGACTGGGTGGCCGCGCAGGGTGTGCAGACCACGGCCGCAACGCCTGTAGCCGGCATCGTGGCCGAGACGCTGGAGCGCGTGCAGGAGCGCGTCAGGGAAATCGCCGCGATCCGTGCCGAGCTGCCGTTCGGCATCGACGGCATCGTGATCAAGTGCGATCTGGCCGCTGATCAGGCACAGGCGGGGTTCAGCTCTCGTGCGCCCCGGTGGGCCGTGGCATTCAAGCTGCCGCCGGTCGAGAAGATCACTCGCTTGCTCGCCGTGGAGTGGAACACCGGCCGCACCGGTGTCATCGCCCCGCGCGCGGTGCTGGAGCCGGTCGAGCTGGACGGCAGCATCGTCACCTACGCCACCTTGCACAACGTCGCCGACATCACCCGGCGCGGCCTGATGCTGGGCGACAGGGTGACCGTCTACAAGGCGGGCGACGTCATCCCGCGGGTGGAGTCGCCCGTGGTGCACATGCGCACCGGCGACGAGCGGCCGATCGCGATCCCGGCGGTCTGCCCGTCCTGCGGCGATGCCATCGATACCAGCCAGGAGCGATGGCGGTGTGTGCGCGGCCGTGGGTGCCGGGCGATCGCCTCGATCACGTACGCCGTCAGCCGCGACCAGCTCGACATCGAGGGCCTGGCGGAGAACCGCATCCAGCAACTGCTGGACACGGGGCTGATCGCCGACTTCGCCGACCTGTTCTTCCTGACCCGCGAGCAACTGCTCGGGCTGGAGCGGATGGGGGAGACCAGCACAGACAACCTGCTGGCGGCGCTCGAGCGAGCCAAGGGCCAGTCGCTGAGCAGGGTGTTCTGCGCGCTGGGCGTGCGTGGCACCGGCCGTTCCATGAGCCGCCGCATCGCCCGGCACTTCGCCACGATGGACGCCATCCGCGCCGCCGACGCCGAGGCGATCCAGCAGGTGGAGGGCATCGGCCCGGAGAAGGCACCGGTCGTGGTGGCCGAGCTGATCGAGGTCGCGCCGCTGATCGACAAGCTGGTCATGGCGGGGGTGAACATGACGGAGCCGGGGGTCGCGCCCCCCGCACCGGACGACCAGGCCGCCGTCGCGGACACCGGCACTCACCTGCCTCTCACAGGCATGTCCATCGTGGTCACCGGTGCGATGACCGGGAAGCTGGCGGCGTTGTCGCGTAACGAGATGAACGAGCTCATCGAGCGAGCCGGCGGCCGCGCCTCCTCCAGCGTCTCGGCCAAGACCAGTCTGCTGGTGGCGGGGGAGAACGCGGGCTCCAAGCGGGCCAAGGCCGAAACGCTCGGCGTGCCGATCGTCACCTCCGACGACTTCGCCGCCCAGGTGGCCGCCTTCCTGGCTGAGTGAGTGTTTGAGAAGATCGTTTGCGGCTAGGTTCAGGCGCAGATGTAGCGTGCTTGGTGTTGGGCGGTTTTCTCGGGTGAGGCGGCGGGCCATGCCGGCGACGGCGGCGAGAGGGCGGTCGCGTGGCCGGCGGCCTGGCGTGATGCGCCGACCAGCCCGTCCGTCGTTCACTCCAGGTGTGCGCGGATGCGATCGGCCACCTCGGCGGCCTCTTCGGGTGTCTGCGTGACGACTCCGTTCTCGGTCATCAGCGCGTAGTGCTGCTGCCTGCCGTACGGGACGCCCGGGGGCAGCGGCGCGACGTGCCAGTGCAGGTGGGCGTTGCCCTGACGGCTGCCGAGCGACAGCAGGTAGGTGCGCTCGGTGGGGACGCTCGCCTCGACCGCGAGGGCGACGCGGCGGACGAGCGCCATCAACGAGAGGTAGTCCCCCTCGTCGAGATCACGGACGGCGTGCTCGATGTGCGCCTTGGGCGCGACCAGCGTCCTGCCCACCATCGTGGGATGGCGGTCGAGGAAGGCGATGTGCCGCTCGTCTTCGAAGACCACCTCGTGCCGGTAACCGGGGTCGCCGCCCACGAGGGAGCAGACGAAGCACGGGCCCTGGCGGGCGCGCAGCTCGTAGCCGGTCACGTCGAACGGCGCTCGCCGATCAGAAACCGAATCGTTCATGACCTTTCGACCTCCCGGGTGTCGTACGGCGGGCCGCGGCGTCCCCCTCCGGGGCGTACCGCTGGTGGAGCTGTGCGAGGCGATCCTGGAGCTTGGCATGGCGGAACTGGTAGACCGGGCCCGCCTGGCGGAGCAGGCCCGTCCGGTGGGCGTCCTCGAGGAAGCTCATCAGCCGCCGCGGCGTACGGCCGCGCAGGCGCAGCATCGACACGGCGACGATGTAGATGGAGCTGGCGCCGGTGAAGCCGAAGGTGAGCGTGAAGACCACGCCGCCCGCGATCCCGAAGGCGACCCCGGCCTCGACTCCCCGCAGCAGGCCGGAGAACCCGTTCACCAGCGTTCCGGCGATTCCGAAGGCGAGTCCGAGCGCCAGCCCGAAGGTCAGCGACCGTCCGTACACCAGTTGGAGGTCGCGCCGCAGCGTGATCAGCGGCGCCTGCGGGCGATCGCTCGTCAGCGGGGTCGTCACCCACCGGTTGAGCCCGAGCGTGAGACCCCCAACGGTGCCGACGACCAGGCCGAAGAGGACGAAGTCCCCGGCCGCCGAGCTGATCCCCGCGACGCGCCACAGCGCGAAGGCGGCGAGCATGCCCACGGGGAGCACGAGCACCAGCCCCAGCGCCAGCTGCCCGGCGAGCCGCTGGAGGTGGCCGCCAAGCCGCAGGTTCGCATAGGCCGGCTCGAGCGTGGAACCCTTCAGCCGCTCGAGGATGAACCCGCCGACCAGACCGCCCACCAGCCCGCCTACGGGTCCTCCCGCGAGGCCGAACAGGAGCGCGTCCCAGAGGCTGCCCTCGTGCGGGCTCCGCAGCGCCACGATGACGTCGCTGGTCAGCCCGACCGTGAGTCCCACGGTGAGTCCCACGGTCACACCGCCGACCAGGATGCTCAAGCGCCTGGACACGGCGCGGTGCAGGTGCCACCAGCGGAAGTCCCGGGTGCCGGTCGCGGACATGTGGTGGGCGAGGAAGGACAACCAGCGCCTGGCGTCCTCGGGGCTCCACGCGCGGTGCGGCCGGAACGGATGGTCGTGGTCGTGGGGGTCGGCGGGGTCGTGCTCCGGCGGGGTCGCCGCGAAGGTGGCCTGTACGAGGTTGTCGAGAAGGTGGTCGGTGACGGAGGCCGCCGTCGGAAAGCGCGCGGGGTCGCACAACGGGGCGGGGTCCGTGTGGGTCTCGATGTAGACCTTGCACAACAACCACAGGGACAGCGGCGTGGACAGGGCGCCGGAGACCGGCCCGTCCGGGTCGTTCTTGATGGTGGACAGCAGACCCGTCCACGCGGCCGCCTGACGGGGCGCCAGGCGGTTGCGGACGTACGCGATCACGTCGGCGTTCTTGACGGGGCGCGGCTCGATGACGGCCCCGCCGGCGAGCATGTCGCCGCCGGGGAGGCTGACGGCGTCCAGGTACTCCGTCGTGCGGCAGGTGAGGATCACCGCCTCGGTGGTCGGAGCCGCGTTAAGGGCGGCGATCACCCGGGGCTGGATCCGCACGGGCAGTTCGTCGAGGCCGTCGAGGACCGGCAGGATGCGGCGGTGCGCGACGAGGCCGCGCGCGGCGTCCGGCCCGAAGTCGGGGGCCCGCAGCGCGGAATAGTTCTCCCGCAGCCGCCGGACGAGCCACCTGTGCACGGACTCGGCTTCGGGATCCCAGCCCGACATCGACAGCAGCACGGGGACGGGGTCGCCGGGCTGGGGATCCTCCAGGAGTTCCCTGAGCAGCAGGACGGCCAATGTGGTCTTGCCCATCCCCGGCTCGCCCAGGATCACCAGGCGCCGCCGCGCGAGCTTGCGGAAGCGGCCCGCCATCTCCGGCATGCGGTCGGTGCGCCCGTCGAACCGCACCCGGCCGAGTCCGAACCACGATCGCAGGAACCTCGGCCGGTCGATCCGGTCGTCCTGGTCCATGACGTCGAGGCCGGAGATGCGCCAGCGGACCGGCAGCGGCGACGGCTCGTCGAGCTCCCGGATGAGGATCTCCTCACGCCACTGCGCGCGCACGAGGACCCGCAGCGCCTGTTCGGCCCGGTCGACCTGGTCGGGGGTGCTGGTCCTGCCCGGCCGCCGCTCCCGCCAGGTGCCGACCACCGGGGGGATGAGCGCCAGCACGCCGAGGGCGACACTGGCGAGTTGTGCCCAGTTGGCGGCCTTGTCCGACTCGGACAGCTCGGCCAGCGCGTAGCTGATGCCGAGGATGACGGCCACGACCGCGACCGGGATCGCGACGCGTCGCCACCCGGGCAGGCCTCTCATTCCCACATGGTGACAGCGATGATGATGGACGACGGAATTTGGCCGCATTAGGACAGCGAACCTGTTGCCGGATCAAGTGCTCGATCCACGCAAGACCGGCAGCGCGTCGTCCTGGCCGGTCGGCGTCAGGCCCTGTCGAGGATGAGGTCCGCGGCGTGCCAGGCCATCGCCATGATGGGGCCGTTCAGGTTGCCCGACACCATGGTCGGCAGGACCGAGCAGTCCACCACCCGGAGACCGTCGACGCCTCTCACGCGCAACCGTGAGTCGACCACATGGCCGTCGTCCGGGCCCATCGCGCACGTCCCGATCGCGTGGTAGCCGCAGTAGCCTCCGTCGAGCGCGGCGTCGACGACGTCCTCGTCGGACTGAACCTCGAGGCCGGGGAACGTCTCGTACATGAGCCGCGAGGCGATCGGTTCCTGTGCGAAGAACTCGCGCATCCGGTGGAAGAGGTCGACGCCCACGCGGCGGTCGTGGTCGGACGCGAAGTAGCCGGGGTCGACCCGCAGCGGAGCGTCCGGATCGGCCGACGTGATGGCCACGCTGCCTTCCGACGTCGGGCGGAGCACTTCGGCGACCACCGACAACCCGGGCTCCTTCTCGACCGCGACCGTCTCACCCGCCTTGTACGTCGAGACCGACCACGGTCCCATGAGCAGCTGGGCGTCCGGGCGGTCGAGCTCCGGACGGGACTTGAGGAAGGCGATCACGTCGTACGCGGGGGCGGCGAGTGGGCCCTTCCTGTTCAGCAGGTACTTCAGGGCGGTCACGCCCTGCCGGCCGGGTGTGGAGAGCAGTCTGTTGTAGCCGAGGTTCTCCTTGAGGCGGAACTTCAGCGCCAGGCATCGGTGCTCACGCATGTGCGCGCCCACCGCCGCCCGTTCCAGACGCAGCTCGACTCCGGCGGAGCGCAACACGTCGGACGGCCCGATTCCGGATGACTGCAGCAGTTTGGGCGTGGCGAGGCTCCCGAGGGACAGGACGACCTCGCGGCGGGCCAGGTAGTCCGTCAGGCCGCCTCTGGCGTCGCGCGCCCGTACGCCGATGCACTTGTCGCCCTCGAAGAGCAGCTCCGTCGCGAGGGCGCCCGTCACGACGGTGAGATTGCCCCGGCCGCGGACGGGGTGCAGGAACGCTCTGGCCGCGCTGAATCTCCGGCCGTCCTTGATGGTCGCCATCGCGTGGCCGATGCGCTCGCCGTCGGACTCGTTGACGTCAGCCATGGCGGTCAGGCCGAGTGCGGCGCCTGAGGCGATCATCTCCTCGCACAGCGGATCAGGATCGCGGGGGAGGGACACGTGCAGGGGCCCGCCCACACCGCGGGTCTCCGTCGCGCCGAGCGCGTTGTCCTCGATGGTGCGGAAGATCGGCAGGATGGTGTCCCAGCCCCAGCCCGGATTGCCCAGCCGTACGAGTTCGTCGTAGTCGGCCTGCCCGCCCCGGTTGTACACCATTCCGTTGATCGAACTGGATCCGCCGAGGACCCTTCCGCGGGGCCAGATCTCGGATGCGGCGCTCGGGCCGAACGGGAGCGTCGGATAGTGCCAGACCTTCGCCGGATCGTCGAAGAGCTTCCCGAACCCCTTCGGAATCCCGTAGAGGGGGTTGCGATCGGAGCCACCCGCCTCGAGCAGCAGCACCGTGACCTTCGGATCCTCCGACAACCGGTTGGCCAGCACGCATCCGGCCGACCCCGCCCCGACGATCACGTAATCGATCATGTAAGTGGATATATCGATGTCTTGATATATCCGTCAATACGGCTCTGCTGGGCCGTGCCCGGATGCGGGACCTAACCGCAGTGGGACCAGCCGCTCTTCCAGCTGGCCGAGCCGTACCCGCCGCCCCAGATCACGCAGGTGCCCGGGGCCGCCAACCGGACCGGGCCCGCGTAGGCGGTGTAGTCGCCCGCGTCGTTGCCGCTGGAGCCGCCCTGAACCTGCAGGACGGCACTCATCTTGATCTTCTGGGTGATGACGTACTTCGACATCGTCACCACACAGTTCTTGCCCGACCCGTTGTTGTAGAGCAGGTAGACGGTGGCGCCGTTCAGGGCGTGCGAGTCGACGACTCCGTACCCGGACCCGCACACCTGAGCCGCCGTGTACGGGTTCGGCTTTGGGGGAGTCGCGGGAGGGGCGGAAGTCGGCGGGGCGCCGACGGGGTGGACGACGAAGGCGGCTGTGCGGGGTCCGCCGGAGGCGGTGCGGCACTGGCGGGGGCGGACCGGGAGGCCGACGCCGCGGGTGTGTGAGCGGAGGTGCCGGCCCCCTTCTGACCCTTGCCCGCGGAGGCGTCGTCCGCGGAGGTCTTGCCCGCCGAACCGTCACCGGCCTGGCCGCCTGAGGGGCGTGTCGACGCGCCTGCCTGACCGTCGTCCGCGGCCTGGTCGCCGCCGGACGCGTCCACGGTTTCCGCCTGCTGCGCGACGGCGGTGGATCCGCCGGGCTCGTCGGACGACTTCGCGAGCGCCAGGGTGCCGACGACCAGGGCCGTGCCGGCGACCACCGCCGAGACCGCCAGTGTGACGCCGCGCCGCTGCCTGCCTTTGCCCACCTGGGTCTGGTCGGCGGCGTGTCCGTTCCCGTGATGCCCGCCGCCCTGCGTGTCGTCGACCGCTCGACCGCTTCGCGGCGCAGGAGCGTTCCGGTGGTCTTCGCCGCCCCACCGGCCGCCCGCTCCGGCCGGCTGCCCGCCCATCAGGTAGGCCGCCACGTCCTCGGCCGAGGGACGGCGGGCGGGATCCTTGGACAGGCACGCGGCGACCACGTCACGCAGCGGCGAGTCCAGGGCGGTGAGATCGGGCTGCTCGTTGAGGATCCGCTGAATCACCGCGGGGATGGTGTCCGAGCCGAAGGCGGGAGTCCCCGTGGCGGCGAACACCATGGTGATGCCCCAGGCGAACATGTCCGCGGCGGGCGTCACGTTCGACCCGTGGACCTGCTCGGGAGCCAGGTACGAGGGCGTGCCGAGGGTGTCGCCGGTGGCCGTCGTGCCGGGCGTGTCCAGCGCCTTGGCGATGCCGAAGTCGATGACGACCGGACCCTCCGGGCCCATCAGCACGTTGGCGGGCTTGAAGTCGCGGTGCAGGACACCCGCCCGGTGGATCGCGGCCAGAGCGGTGACCGTGCTGATCGCCAGGCGGTCGAGTGAGGCTCCCCGGCGCGGTCCCTCGCGCTGCACGAGTTCGCGCAGCGACGGACCTGGGACGTACTCGCTGACGATGTAGGGCTGGTTGCCCTCGAGGTCGGCGTGCAGGATGGGGGCGGTGCAGAACCGGGCGACCCGCAGGGCGACCGAGACCTCGCGCAGGAACCTGGCGCGGGCCTCGGGATCGCTGGAAAGCCGGGCGTGCAGCAGCTTGATCGCGACCTGCTCGCCTGAGGGTGATCGGCCGAGGTACACGGCGCCCTGGGCGCCTTCTCCGATGCGCGCCACGATCTCGAAGTCGCCGAGGCGGCGCGGGTCATCGACCGTGAGGGCCTGCGCCACACCGACTCCCCGAAAGCGGATTTAGCACGACTTGTGAGGGAGAACAGTACCAGCGAGGCAGGGGATGCGTAGATCACCAAGCCCCCCCAACCCTTGTGGTGATCATGCACAGGTTCGCCCGCGCATGCCCTGGCCTGCACCGCCGTTCCGCGTGATCATGCACAGGTTCGCTCGCGACCGGGCTGACCTGCGCGAACCTCCGCCGTGATCATGCGCCGTGATCATGCGCCGTCATCAGGCGCGGTGGTCCTGCGCATGTCTCCGGACTCATGAGCGGTCACGGGCGCGACGCGGTACCCGAACGGAGCCGGTGAACTCTCGACAGTCGAGGGCCCGTCAGGGATTGACCTGGTATGACCCGCTTAGAGATGCATTGTCGGATCGCACTACACTCCTGTGATCCCGTCATCTGGGCGCACGGGCGCTGCGAACGGCTGCGGGCCCTCGGCGTTGTTCACGGGAAGAGGATCGACATGATCGATTTGCGTAGCGACACCGTCACCCGTCCGAGTCAGGCGATGCTGGCGGCGATGGCGGCGGCCGAAGTGGGCGACGACGTCTGGGGCGACGACCCCACGGTCCTGCGCCTGCAGGCGACGGTGGCGGAACGCGCCGGCAAGGAGGCTGGTCTGTTCTTCCCGAGCGGCACGCAGAGCAACCTCGCCGCGCTGATGGCGCATTGCGGCCGGGGCGACGAATACATCGTCGGCCAGTCGGCGCACACGTACCGGAACGAGGGCGGCGGCGCGGCCGTGCTCGGCAGCATTCAGCCGCAGCCGATCACGAACGCCGCTGACGGCTCCCTGCCGCTCGACGAGATCGCCGCCGCGATCAAGCCGATCGACGATCACTTCGCACGCACGCGCCTGCTCGCTCTCGAGAACACGATCGGCGGGAAGGTGCTGCCGGCCGGGTACGTCGCCGACGCGGTCGCGCTGGCGAAGGGCCGCGGCCTCAGCACGCACCTCGACGGCGCGCGCGTCTGCAACGCCGCCGTCGCTTCGGGGCAGTCGATCGCGGCGCTCTGCGCACCGTTCGATTCGGTCTCGATCTGCTTCTCGAAGGGTTTGGGAGCGCCGGTCGGTTCGGTGCTGGTCGGCAGTGCCGACGTGGTCGAGAGCGCGCGCCGCTGGCGCAAGATGCTCGGCGGCGGCATGCGGCAGTCCGGAGTGCTCGCGGCCGCGTGCCTGTACGCCCTCGAGCACAACGTCGACCGTCTCGCGGAAGACCATGAGAACGCCGAGCATCTCGCGCGGGGGCTCGCGGAAATCGACGAGGTCCACGTGCAGTCGTGGGCGACCAACATGGTGTTCGCGGAGTTCCCGCAGGAGCAGTGCGCCGCGCTCGAAGCGTCGCTCAAAGAGCAGGGCATTCTCACGCAGATGCTCTACGCGTCACGCTTCGTCACGCACATGGACCTCACGCGCGCGGACATCGACATGTTCGTGTCGGCGGTGAAGAAGCACTTCGCCGGATAGGGCGTCGTTACCGCGCGGCCCGTGCCGCGCCCGGTGGTCACAAGTCGACGAGTTCGACGTTCACGGTCGCGACGTCACCCACGTCGAGGGCTTCGGCGGCGCGGACGGCACGCTTGATGGGCAGCGCATAGGTGCCGTGCGCGCTGTCGGGGAATATCGACGTCTTCCAGGTGCTCCCGCCGACCGTGACCCGCACCCGCAGAGAACCGAAGCCGCGACGCGATCCGCCCGCCCGGTCGCGGATCTCCTCGGACGCCTCGGCGGGGAGGCTGACGAAGGTCCACGTGTCAGAGCGCCGGGCATCCCATATCCACAGCTCGGCATCGAAAATGACCACCACGCGGCCATCATGGCACCGGGGTCCGACAGGCGGGTCTCCTCCATCACGGTGGGACGCCGTCGCGCGGCCGGCAGCCGCGCGGAAAGGCCGGCTGGAGCCGGTGACCCACGGGCGAACGACCGGCGAATGGTCGTCGTCTCGTGATCTCCAGTGGTGGGTGAATGGCGCATTATGTTACTGCGTGTTCTTACCGAGCGATGGGGAGTTCACTTGCAGTCGGCATGGTCCGATCCGCCGTTCCAACCCCTTGCCGCAGACGATCCGCGTGAGATCGGCGGCTACCGCGTCCTCGCCCGGCTGGGCGCCGGCGGCATGGGCAGGGTGTACCTGGGCAGCACCCAGAGCGGACGGCGGCTGGCGATCAAGGTCATCCGGCCCGAGTACACGGAGGACCCCGAGTTCCGCCGACGCTTCCAGCAGGAGATCGACGCGGCGCAACGGGTGCAGAGCATCTACACCGCCCCGGTCATCGACGCCGACACCCGGGCGGAGCAGCCGTGGCTGGCCACCGCCTGCATCCCCGGCCCTTCGCTCGCCCAGGCGGTGACCGAACTCGGGCCGTTGCCGGTGGACACCGTGCGCGTGCTGGTCGCCGGCGTCGCCGAGGCCCTGCAGGCCATCCACCGAGCCGGAATCGTGCACCGCGACCTCAAGCCCGCCAACGTCCTGCTCGCCCCGGACGGGCCCCGGGTCATCGACTTCGGAATCGCCCGTGCGGCCGACAGCACCCCGCTCACGCGTACCGGACGGCGGATCGGGTCGCCGCGGTTCATGTCGCCGGAGCAGGCCAGCGGGGAGTCGGCGACCACCGCCAGCGACATCTTCGCCCTGGGCTCCACGGCCTATTTCGCGGCCACGGGCCGTACTCCTTTCGGGGAGGGCCCGGACGCCACGCTGCTCTACCGGATCGTGCACGAGGAGCCCACGCTCACGGACTGCCCGGAGCCGATCCTGTCGCTGGTGAGCCGGTGCCTGGCCAAGGACGCGGAGGACCGCCCCTCGGTCGCGCAGGTCATCCAGACCATGATGATGACCGACACGGACGCGACGGTCGACTGGCTGCCGGCGACGCTGGTTCCCCGCCTGGACATGTACACCGCGCCCTTGGACATCTCCACCGAGCCGTCGGAGACGCCGGTTCCGCCCCGGCAGTCGTGGGCACGCCGCCTCGCGATCGCCGGGGTCGTCGCCGGCGTCGTGCTCGCGGCCGGCGTCGTCGCCATGGTGCGGAACGCCCAGGAGCCGGAGGCCAAGGCCGCGGCGACGAATTCGGCCGCTCCGCAGCAGCAGAAGGCGGCAGCCGGCGCCGGCCCGTCCGCGTCCGCGTCCGCGGTCAAGACGACTCCGGCGGACACCAAGAAGCCGGCTCCCGGCCGGTATCGCATCAACCGGCAGTTCTACACCGGGAGCGAATGGATTCTCGTCCTGAACTACTTCCAGGTGGGCAAGGACACTCTGACGGCGTACGTCGACTACCGCCCGAGGGGACGGACGCGACAGCTCACCTGTAAGGACGAACTTCCCACCGCCAGTGTGATCATGCTCGCCAGTGGCCAGGCCGTCCCGTCGAAGGAGACCTTCTGTTCCGCCCATCCGCACCGGAAGGACTGGACGGTGAAGGCCGGCAAGAAATTCACCGACCACGCGGTCTTCCCGATGCCCGACGATCTCAGCAAGCCGTTCACTCTGGAATGGCAGCCAGGCCTGAGCCTGTCCGGCAAGGTCAAGGGATTACTCCTTCGCTGACACGGCCGGGTCCCCCCGCGGACGCGGCGTGCCTCGTTCTGCGGGCCGGGTTCGCCTCGCCTCGGCCGTCCTGCCGCTGACCGATACCCCGGAATCCCGGAGCGCCGGCTCCGCACGCCCACCCCGCAGTTGTTCAGTTTAACTGTGCAGGTAAGCTGAACAACCTTGTCGATGTCTTCAGGGTGGGACCATGAACGAACACCGTGGGCCGTCGCCTTCGGCCGTCCGCGCGTCGCAGGAGGTGCGGGCCGTCATCGGGCGACTGCGGCGCCGCATCCGCGCCGCCGGAGGCACCGAGGACATCAGCCTCACCCAGGCGACGGTGCTCGCGCGCCTGATTGACAACGAGGGGCTCACGACGAGCGATCTCGCCGCCCTCGAGGGCATGCGGCACCAGTCGATGGCCACCACCGTCGCCGCTCTGGCCGGGCGGGCCCTGGTCGAACGGCGCCGCGACCCCGGCGACGGCCGCCGCCTGCTGATCGTCCTCACCGCCGAGGGACGCCGGCGCGCCGAGGCGGGCAGGCAGGCCCGCGGCGAATGGCTGGCCGCCGAGCTGCAGGAGAAGTGCACAGAAGAAGAACGGCAGACCGTGATCGCGGCCATGGCCGTACTGGAGCGGCTCGTCCATGACTGACCAGACGACCGCGGCGCCGGATGACACCGGGAAGGCAGGCTTCGACCGACGGCTCGTCCCCCCGATGGTGCTGGGCTCGATTCTGAACCCGATCAACTCCACCATCGTCGCCGTCGCGCTCGTCCCCATCGGGGCCGCGTTCGGGGCGCCGCCGTCGCAGACCGCGTGGCTGGTCTCCGCCCTCTACCTGGCCACCGCCCTCGGCCAGCCGATCGTCGGACGGCTGATCGACATCTTCGGCCCCCGCCGCCTCTTCCTCCTCAGCACCAGCCTCGTCGGCGTCGCCGGCGTCGTCGGCACCCTGGCCCCCAACCTTGGGGTTCTGGTCGCGGCACGCGTCCTGCTCGGCTTCGGAACATGCGCCGGCTATCCCGCCGCCATGGCACTGCTGCGCAGCGAGGCCAAGCGGACCGGCCAGGACAGCCCGGCAGGCGTGCTGACCGTACTGGCGGTCGCCAACCAGACCATCGCCGTGATCGGCCCCCTGCTCGGCGGCCTGCTGATCGGGGTGGGCGGATGGCGTTCCACCTTCGCGCTCAACATCCCCCTGGCCGCGGTCGCGGTCGCCCTCGGCGTGCTGCGGCTGCCCAGACAGCCGCACACCGGGGCCGCGGCCCGGAGTTCGGTCGCGCAGATCGACCTGCCGGGCATGGGCCTGTTCGCGGCGATGCTGTTCTCGCTGCTGATGTTCCTGATGAATCTGCACGCCGGCGCCTGGTACCTGCCGGTCATCACCGTCGCCGCCGGAGCCTGCTTCACGGTGCGGGAGTTGCGCGCCAAGACGCCGTTCATCGACCTGAGGGTGCTCGCCGGCAACGCCCCGCTGCTGGCCACCTACGGGCGGGCGCTGGTGGCCTACGTCGTCTCCTACGCCTTCCTCTACGGCTTCACCCAGTGGACGGAGGAGGGCTACGGCCTCTCGCCCCTCCATGCCGGGCTCGTCCAGATCCCGATGTTCCTCGTGGGGATCGCCGTCTCCGTCACGGTCGGCCGGCGCAACGGAGTCTTCGGAAAGCTCCTGGTCGGCGGTGTCGGTCAGATCGCGGCCTGCGCACTGATGCTGACCCTCTCCGCGGGCAGCCCGCTGTGGATGCTGGTCGTCGTCGCCGTCGTCTTCGGCGTGCCGCAGGGATCCAACAGCCTGGCCCTGCAGAACTCCGTCTACTTCCAGTCGGATCCCCAGCGCACCGGATCCTCCGCCGGCCTGCTGCGTACCTTCGCCTACCTGGGCTCGATGGTCGCGTCCTCCGCGACCGCCGCTTCCTTCGGGCAGCACGCCGGCACCCCCGGCATGCACCACCTCGCCTGGATCATGCTCGGAGCCGGAGTCCTCTACCTCCTCATCACCGTCTTCGACCGCAGCCTGCGACACCTGTCCGCCGGCCCGGCCGAACCCACTCGAACGGCATAGCCGACCGTTTCACTCAGCCGCGGGCCGCCAACCGATGTCTGCGAATGCCTGCGACGCCCAGTGCCGTACGAGGGGCAGATCGGATAGCTGGGATTCGTTGAGGATGGTTTCCTTGAAAAGATTCAGCGTTCTGGCCCGGAAGTCGGGTGTGAGTCGTTCACGATCGGCGGCGATCTGCCGCAGGACGCGAGCCAGGTAGGCGTCGCGACTCACCGTGTCCTCATCCGGGCGACTCCGCTGGATGACCGACAGGCAGTCCTCGTACGCCTGCTGGAGGTCGACGCCCCCGGTAGGGCGGCTGGAGGCGATCCACAGTCTGGTGATGGCATTGGTGACGGAGAGCGCCTGATCTGCGGAAAGGGTGGCAAAGGCGGTCGTTGCCTCCACGTCGTTGAGGTCACGTCTGTCCGCGTCGTCCATCTCGCGAGTGATGGGCGCGAGGGCGTGCCAGGCGATGTCCCCGGCCAGATCGCAGGTGAAGTGGCTCTCCCTGATCAGGTGTTGCGTGTCGACCTGACGCCAGCCCAGCCACTGTCTTCTGGCGTCATCAGGTGGGAAATGGAAGATCCAGAAGGCGTCGAGTTCGGGAGCTGCTCGAGGCTCATCTTCGGTCAGGCTGATGGAGACATCGCGCTCGTTGTCGTGCCAGGTCCGATCGAGGGTCAGGACGTGAGCGAGGTTCCGCCAGGCTTCCGCGACGAACTGCGATCTCCACAGCAGGGCGTGGCGTCGCCACTCGGCCGCTGGAAGGGGCGAGTGGGGGAACAGTTCGTGTCCGGCGACTGGGCCGCCGATCAGTGCGATCAGAAGGAGCAGGTTCGCGGAGTAGGCGGCATGCCGGGCCGGGGCGTTGAGGCGGGCGGGCTGATAGGAGTCGTGGGCGGTGTCCCGGTTCGGGTCGAGGGCGCTGCTGAAGGCGGTGAGCAGCAGGTCGCGGAGCAGCAGTCGCTGGTCGCGGGAGAGCCGCCGCGTGAGGGTGGCGAGGAATTCGATGATTTGGCCGCGGATCGTCAGGGGTGCGAAAGAAAGGAGAGCCCGTAGGAAGCCGTCATCCGTGGTGTGCCTGCTGCGGGTCACCGCGATGGTGGCAAGATCGGCGAGTTCGCGCATGATCAGCCGGGCGACGAGGAACTCACCGAACGTCGCGTGCAGGAAGGG
>NZ_BONV01000007.1 GCF_016862895.1 Planotetraspora kaengkrachanensis
ACACCGTAACCGACCCGCTACAGATCTCGAACAGAATTTCTATCCGTTCGCTGTGGGCGAGCACGCGCACGATCGGGCGCCCATCACGCTCAGACACCCGACCGGCAGTCCCCGCCCAGCCCGCGTACTGCAAGGCGCTCAGGGCGCCAGCTGTACCCGGGCCGTCTCCCCGAAGGCGGGCCGCGCCGCGTACCAGCGCACGACGGCCGACCGGCCGTCGAGGTCCAGGGCGGCCAGCGCGTTGGGGAACCACGGGCCGTCGGTGATCTTCCACCGGAAGGACCGCCGGGGCAGTCGCACCATGCGCGCCAATACCGACCCCGCGAGCCCCGCGACGCCGAACGACGCGACCACGTTGGCGAGTCTTAGGGTGCGGCTCAGCGGATTGCGGATCGGCGAGCACACCGCCTGGTAGATCCGCGCCGCGTCGAGGTCGGCGGAGGCGGGGCCGGCCGCTGCGAGATACGAGTAGTGCACGTCGCCGGAGAGCAGCACGATGGTGGCGGGCGCACGCCCCCGGCGTCCGGCGGCGACGTCGACGAGCAGGCGGCCGAGGTCGTCGAAGGACCGGCGGAACGCGCCCCAGTGTTCGAGGTCGAGACCCTGGCGGACCTTCTCCCCCCAGTTCGCCGCGCGGCGTCCCCACGCCCCGTCGGCCAGGGCCTCGTTCCAGCTCTCCACGTCGAAGATGCCGCTCGGCAGGAACACCGGCACCGAGGATCCGACGAGCAGGTGATCGACGTCGCCCGTGGCCTGGCCGGTGAACCAGGACCACTCCTCGTCGTCGACCATCCTGCGGCGTCCGGGTTCGAGGTTCCTGGCACACCGCGTGTCCAGCATGATCAGGCGGGTTCGGCCGACGTCGCGGGCATAGCTCCAGCGTGTCGATGGGGGCTCCTCGTCGGCCCGCTTCGCGAACGCGTCGAGGATCGCCGCGCCGTCGCCGTCGGCCGCCCGGATCGCCTCGAACGTGGGATCGGCCTTGCGTTCGGACGGCGAGAGGTTCCCGAGGTGCTGGTAGACCCAGTACGCGCCGAGCCCGGCCACCACCCGTGACGGCCACCAGGGCACCTCGGCCATCTGGCTCCGCCACGCCGCGGACGTGTTCCAGTCGTCACGCACGTCGTGATCGTCGAAGATCATCGCTGTCGGCACGGTGGACAGGACCCAGCGGACCACCGGTTCGGTCCAGGCCCGCCGGTACAGCTCGGCGTACTCCTCGAAGTCCACGATCTCGTCCGGCCCGTCCTGCCGCCGGGCCCGGATGAAGTCGATCATCTCCGGCGAAGGCTCGTCCGCGTAGACCTGGTCGCCGAGGAAGAGCAGCAGGCTCGGCGGGTCTTCCCCCGCCATCAGGCGCAGGCCGTACTCCCGGAGCACGTCGGGCCCGTGGACCTTCTCGTACGCCTCGTCGTGCGGCACGCTCGTACGGCAGGAGCCGAAGACGACCCTGCCCAGCTCCGTGAGCGGACGGACCCGGCTCGGCGGGAGTCCCTCGATCGGCCAGACGGGCCGTCCGTCCAGCTCGACGGTGTAGTCCCCCGCGTCTTCTCCATCAACGTCGACATCGACGATCGCGTAGTGATGGCCGTGCACGGTGAAGGTCGGCTCCGTTGCGCGCTCGCCGCCCAGGCCGACGGCGACCTCACACGGCTCGCTCGTCTCCACCCATATGGACGCGCTCGTCCCGTCGACGTGGCGCAGCATCGGCCCCACAAGTAAGTCGGGCACATGACCTCCTCGAGGGTCGCAGGTCGTCGATCCGGCAGGCCGGGCCCGGGAAAGGCCGCGGTCAGCCTTCCAGCGCCCGCACGAGGTTCTCCAACTCGCGCATGAGCTCCCCGGTCCTCGCCGTGCCGTACGAAGCGAGGATCGCCCGATGATGCTCGGCGATCCCCGCTTCGAGACGGCCAAGGAGGTCACTTCCCCGATCCGCCAGGAATACCGCCACCTTCCGCCGATCGGCCGGGTCGGCCCCGCGGTAGACGACGGCACGCTCGACGAGCCGGTCGACGGCCTTGGTCAGTGTGGGATGCGGCATCAGCGCGGCCTCGGCGAGGTCGCCCATCGAATGACCGCGCCCGTCCGCGAGCGCCTGGAGGATGCGCCACTGCTCGACGGACACGTCCTCGGCTGCGAGCGCGGCGGCCAGCGCCCGGTTCACGCTCCGCTCGGCCCGGCTCAGCAAATAGGCGAGGGAGGAACCGAGCCCGTTGCCCGCCGGAGGGGACCCGCTACCAGCGTCCGGACGCACAGGGGGAAGGGGTGCCTCGCGCCCGCCGTCGGGTCCCGCCGTCACCACAGTGGGCTCCCTTCGTTCACGAGCGCGCAAGGGCCATACTCATGCACGTGGCTGATCCTGTCACGGTGGTCATCGACCCCCTCGAAGCGCACCTGGTGCGGGCCGAGACGCTCCGCGTCGGCCTGGTGGTGCCCGTCTCCGGTGTGCTCGGCCTGCTCGGGCCGTGCGCGATCAACTGCGCGATGCTCGGAGCCGCCGAGGTCAACGCCGCGGGCGGCGTCCTGGGCAGGCCGGTGGAGCTCGTGCTCGTCGACGGGGGAAGGTCCCCGGCGGAGGTCGCCCGCGAGATATCCGGGCTGGTGCGCGCCGGAGTCGTGCAGGCGGTCGTGGGCACCCACGCCAGTGACGTCCGCGTGGCCGTCGAACGTTCGCTGTCGGGCTCGGCGCCCTTCGTCTACACGCCGCCCTACGAGGGAGGCGCCCGCAAACCGGGGGTGTACTACCTCGGCGAACCGGCGTCCCAGCAGGTGGGACCGGGGCTCGACTGGCTGGTCGAGCACCGGAGGGCCAGGCGGTGGTTCCTGCTCGGCAACGACTACGTCTGGCCCCGGCTGGTGCACGCCTCGGCCCGCAGGCATCTGCGCGCGTTGTCCGCGCGGATCGTCGGCGAACGGCTGGTCCCGTCCGGCACCACGGCGATGGACGCGCTGATCGAGGAGGTCGCGGCGGCGCGGCCCGACGCGGTGCTGCTCAACCTGATCGGCAGCGACCTGGTCGCGTTCAACCGGGCGTTCGCGGCGAGCGGCCTGCGCTGTGCGCGTCTGTGCGGGGCGCTGGAGGAGCACGGACTGCTCGCCGTCGGGGGCGACACCACAGGGGAGCTCTACGCGGCCATGGGCTATTTCGGCAGCCTCGTCACCGAGGCCAACCTCGGCCTGGGAGAACGCTACGCCCGGATGTTCGGACCGCAGGCCCCGTCGCTCAACGGTCACGGGCACGGCTGCTACGAGGGGGTCCTCATGCTGGCGGCTCTGGCGGGCCGGGCGGGGACGCTGTCCGTTCCCGCCGTCGAGGCGGTGGCCGACGGCGCCACCGTCACCACCGGCCGGGGACTGCTGACGCTCCGCGACCGTCACGTCCTGCAGCGGGTCTACGTCGGGCGTGCCGAGGGCCTCGACTTCTCCGTCATCGCCTCGGCCTGACCTGCGGCAAACCGGTGTCCGGATCGCGGTGTTATGACCGTCACGTAAAACTTTCAAACGAAACCTTTTCGTCCTGAAGGGTTAGATCTATCGTACGGCTCTGATCCCGCGTGTTAAGGAGCCGTCAATGTCCTCTCCCTCTGAGGCCTCCCCATCACCCGCACCACCATCTGCGGCCGGCGTCGAGCAGTTCGGCTACAAGCAGGAGCTGCGGCGTTCGCTGACCTTCACCGACCTGCTGATCTACGGCCTGATCTTCATGGTCCCGATCGCGCCGTTCGGCATCTTCGGCAGCGTCTTCCAGGCGTCCGGCGGCATGGTGGCGCTCGTCTACATCATCGGCATGGTGGCGATGGCCTTCACCGCGCTGTCGTACTCGGAGATGGCCAAGGCCTTCCCGATGGCGGGCTCCGTCTACACCTACGCGGGCCGCGGCATCGCCGCCCCGGTCGGCTTCCTCGCCGGCTGGGTCATCCTGCTCGACTACGTGCTCGTTCCCGCGCTGCTGTACCTGATCGCGAGCGCCGCCATGGCGTCGTTCGTGCCCGCCATCCCGATCTGGGCCTGGCTGATCGGCTTCATCGTGCTCAACACCGTGGTGAACTACCTCGGCATCGAGATGACCGCCCGCCTGAACAAGATCATGCTGGTGGCCGAGCTGATCGTGCTGGCGATCTTCCTGGTGATCGGCGTCGTCGCCCTCGCCCAGGGCAAGGGGCACGGCGGCGCGTTCACCCCGTTGTTCGACTCCTCGACGTTCTCCTCGTCACTGGTCTTCGGTGCGGTGTCCGTGGCGGTGCTGTCGTTCCTCGGCTTCGACGGCATCTCGATGCTCGCCGAGGAGAGCCGGGAGAGCACTCGCCGCCTCGGCCGTTCCATGATCGCCGCGCTCGGCCTCGCGGGCCTGTTGTTCGTCGTCCAGACCTGGGTGGCGGCGCTGCTCGTGCCGAACCGCGCCGACCTGATCGCCAACGGAGACCCGGCCGGCTCGGCGTTCTACGACACGGCCGAGTACGCCGGAGGGCACTGGCTGAGCGTGCTCACCGCCGTCGCGACCGCCATCGCATGGGGTTTCGCCAACTCGCTGGTCGCCCAGGCGGCGACCTCCCGGCTGCTGTTCGCCATGGCCCGCGACAAGCAGCTCCCGAGCTTCCTCGGCAAGATCCACCCCAGGCACAAGGTGCCGGTCAACGCCACCTTCGTGGTGGCCGCGGTGTCCCTGGGCTTCGGCCTGTACATGAACTCGCGTGACGACGGCCTCACGCTGCTCACCCAGCTGGTGAACTTCGGCGCGATGACCGCCTTCCTCGCGCTGCACGTGTCCGTCGTCGTGCACTACCTCGTACGGCAGGGCAGCCGCGACTGGTGGCGCCACCTGATCGCGCCGGCCATCGGCTTCCTCATCCTGCTCTACGTCGTGATCAACGCCAGCATCGCCGCCCAGACGCTGGGCTTCGTCTGGCTCGCGATCGGAGTGGTGATCCTCGTCGTCTCCTACCTGATGGGCAGGCGACCCACCCTTTCCGGAATCAACTCGGAGGTCAACGAGTGAACGTCTTCTCCTACCGACCGGCGCCAGAGGAGCTGTCCTACACCTTCGGCGGCCGTCCGGCGGTGGCCAGGATCACCCCGGGCACGGTGGTGGAAATGTTCACCGAGGACTGCTTCGGCGGCCGCGTGCGGGGGGTGGACGACCTGCCCTCGCAGGTGTGCGAGTTCCCCTACCTGAACCCCGTCACCGGCCCCTTCCACGTGGAGGGCGCCGAGCCGGGCGACACGCTCGCGCTGCACTTCGTCTCCATCGAGCCGGCCCGCGACTGGGCGGTCTCGACCACGTTCCCGCACTTCGGCGCGTTGACGGCCACGCACACGACCGCGATGTTGCACCCGCCGCTCGACGAGGTCGTGTGGCTCTACGAGGTCGACGCCGAAAAGCGGATCGTCCGCTACCACGCGCGGCGGGGCGACTTCACCGTGGAGATGCCGCTCGACCCCATGCACGGGACGGTGGGCGTCGCGCCCGCCGCGTCCGAGGCGCGGATGACGATCACGCCGGACGCCCACGGCGGCAACATGGACACCCCCGAGCTGCGTGCGGGCGTGACGGTCTACCTCGGGGTGAACGTCGAGGGCGGCCTGTTCGCCGTCGGCGACGGCCACTGCCGCCAGGGGCACGGCGAGGTCTGCGGCACCGCGGTCGAGGCCGCGATGAACACCGTCGTCGCCGTCGAGCTGATCAAGGGCGTGGCCACGCCCTGGCCGCGGCTCGAGGACGACGAGCACCTCATGTCGACCGGGTCGGCGCGGCCGCTGGAGGACGCCTACCGCATCAGCCAGCACGACCTCGTCACCTGGGCCTCCTCGCTCACCGGCCTCGACCAGCTCGACGCCTACCAACTGGTCAGCCAGGGCGGCGAGGCCCCCGTGGGCAACGTGTGCGACACCAACTACACGATGGTCGCCAAGCTGCCGAAGGCGTACCTGCGCGGTCCTGAGATCTACGAGTCGGCGCACAGCCGTCTCCGCACGCTCGGCGAGGAGTACCTGTCCTCCCGCTGAGTGGCGTGCATCGGAAGGCAGAACGGCCCACCTTTCGTACGGCGCTGCGCCGTACGAAAGGTGGGCCGTGGCCGTTTCGCCTCCCGCGAGCCGGGACCTAACCCGCGGCGGCCACGATGTCCTCGCACAGGGCGTGGGTTCGCAACGCGTCGTCGGCGGTGATCAGGCGGCCTTCGCGCACCGACGCGAGGAACTCCTGGCAGGCCTGCTCGATGCCGCGCTGACGGGCCACCGGCACCCAGTCGCCCCGGTGGCCGACCGCCTCCGTGCCCGAGTAGTCGACGACTCCGGCCAGGTTGACGACCCTGCGCTTGGCGCCTCCGCCGATGACCTCGCAGCTCTCCTCGCTCGCGCCGCTGACCCTGCTCATGATCCCGATCGCGGTGAAGTCCGTGTTCGCCGCCTCGTGGGCCCCGCTGGAGCCGCGCAGGTGGAGGACGACGTGCTCCAGCAGCCCGTCCCGCACCCGTACGTCGATCGACACGTCGGCGACCTCACCCGGCGCGAGGAACCGCAACGTGTCGACCACGTGGATGAAGTCGTCGAACACCACACGGCGCGGGTCGTCCGGATGACCGGCCCGGTTCTTCTGCATGACCACGAGGTCGCGCGGCAGGTCGCGCAGCGCCGCGTAGTCCGGCGCGTATCTCCGGTTGAACCCGACCATGAGCGAGCGGCGGCGTTCCCCCGCCAGCCGTACGAGCTTCTCCGCGTCGGCGAGGTCGTACGCGAGCGGCTTGTCCACGTAGACGTGGACTCCCGCCTCGATGAGCTCCGTCACGATGTCCACGTGGGCGGGCGTCGCGGCGTGCACGAAGGCGGCGTCGATCCCCGCCGCGACGACCTCGCCGACCGAGGTGAACCTCTCGGCCACCCGGTAGGCGTCGCCCAACCGGTCCAGCGTCGGCCGATCCCGTGTGCAGAAGAGCAGGTCCAGGCCTGGCGTCGCACCGAGCACCGGGAGATAGGCCTTCTGCGCGATGTCCCCGAGCCCGATCACCGCCACGCGTGGCCTGCGTGCGGCGTCCTGATGCGAGGTCGTCGGTTCGGTTGCTCGTTCAGTCACGCGGATCACCCTGTCACAGTTCGGCCTGTTCTTCGCCTTCGTACCGTTATGCGACTGACCCGCTGGGTCACTGCTCGCGCCACCAGGCCATGGTGGCCTTCAGCGCGTCCTCCATCGGGGTGGGGCCGAAGCCGAGAACGGCCTCCGACGCCGACGAGTCGAGAACGAACGGCCGGTCGAACTGGTAGCGGGTCTCCCGCAGTTCCTTGAGGAACGGGACGGCCACCCCCGCGGCGTGGAGCACCCACCCTGGGACGCGCCGCAGGCGCGGGGCGGGGGCTCCGGCCAGTGCGGCCAACCTCTCGGCGATCTCCCTCAGCGCGAGGGGCGGGGTCGTCGGCACGTGCCACGCGTGGCCCCATGCCTTCTCCTCGACCGCCGCCGCCATCAGCGCCCGGGCGACGTCGGGAATGTAGGTCCAGCTGTGCGGGATGTCCGGGTCGCTCAGCACCATGGCCGGCTTGCCGTCCAGTACCGGCGTGAGGAACCGCCCGCCCAGGTACGACTGGTCCGACGATCCGGGGCCGAAGTAGTCGGACCCCCTGACCTCGGTGACTCGTACCCGTCCCGCCTGGTGGGCGGCCAGGGCCTGCGCCCACATCTCGGCCCGCACGCTGCCCTTCGTGCCGGTGGACGCCAGCGGCAGGTCCTCCGTCATCGGGCCGTCGACGGGCCCGTAGCCGTACAGGTTGCCGATCGTGGCGAGGACGGCTCCGGTGGCCTCCGCGGCCTCGAGGAGCGCCGCCGCGACGGGCGGCCAGTCCTGGACCCACTGGTGGTACTTCGGGTTCATGCAGTTGTAGAGCGCGTCGGCTCCGTCCGCGAGCCGGCGCATCGCGGCCGAGTCCGCGGCATGTCCCGCGACACGGCGGATCCGCGGGTGCTCCGGGCCGGAACCCGAGCGCGTGACGACGACGACCTCGTGCCCCTGCTCCGCCAGCGACCGCGCGACGTGCCCGCCGACCTGTCCTGCTCCGACGATGACGTGCTTCCCCATGACGATTTCCTCCTCAGACCTGGTGCCACATGAGCCGCAGTACGGCGTTGACGATGTAGACGACCGCGAAAACGGTGCCGGCGGTGACCAGCCCGGAGGCGATCAGAGCCGCGGCCCCTCCCCCGAACCAGAGGATCTCCAGCACGGCGCGGGCGACGCCCTTGAGCGGGACGGGCGGGTTGTTGGCGGCCCCGAAGACCGCCCACACCGCGATGAACAGAGCAGGGGCGCCGATCCCGGCCAACAGGCGGAGCGCCAGGCTCTCGCTCACCGTGAAACCCCAGTAGCCGACCGAGAACAGGACCCCGAGCTCCAGAAAGAACATCAGCGCGGCGTTCGCCCACTTGGCCATTTCCGCCTCCGTTTACGCGTTGTCAACAGGCTTGCGAGAGCAATGCTCTCGCTTGAGAGCATTGCTCGTCAAGAGCAGTGCTCTCTTTTTGTGGCACCGCTCTGATAGCCTGCGGGCATGAACGCGAGCCGTACCGCCAGAGAGCGGGTCCGAGCGGAGCTGATCCGGGAGATCACGGACATCGCGCGCCGCCGGCTCGCGACGGAGGGAGCGGGCGGGCTGTCGCTCCGCGCCGTCGCCAGGGACATGGGGATGGTGTCGTCGGCGATCTACCGGTACTTCCCGAGCCGCGACGACCTGCTGACGGCACTGATCATCGACGGGTACAACGCCATCGGCGAGGCCGTGGAGACCGCCGACGCGGCATGCGCGCGAGACGACTTCACCGGGCGCTGGCTGGCCGTCTGCCATGCCGTACGAACCTGGGCCCTGGACCACCCCCACGAGTACGCCCTGCTGTACGGCTCGCCGGTGCCGGGCTACCAGGCGCCGGAGGACACGATCGGCCCGGCCTCCCGGGACACGATGGTCTACGGGCGGATCATCTCGGAGGCGCAGGCGGCGGGCCGGCTGAATCCGCCCGCCATGTGCCCGGCTCCCCCCGGGCTGCTGTCGTCCGACGCCGACGCGGTGCGCAGTGTCATGCCCGGCGTCTCCGACGACGTGGTGGCGCGGGGCGTCGTCGCCTGGACCGGACTGTTCGGAATGGTGAACTTCGAGCTGTTCGGCCAGTTCAACAATGTGATCAGACACCGGAGGGAGCTTTTCGAGCACAACATGCTCTGCCTGGCCGCCCTCCTCGGCCTCCCCGCGTGATCATGCACAGGTTCGGGATCATGCCCGCCGACCTGCCTCACCACTGGGGGTGATCATGCACAGGTTCGTGGAGAAGGATACCGACCAGCCCGAACGCCGTCCGTGATCATGCACGGGTTCGGGCAAACCCCGTTTCACCTGCGATCACGCGCATCGTGATCATGCGCGAATTCGGCGGCCGGCCGTTCAGCCCGGGGAAACGAACTTCGTGATCATGCAGAGAAGGCGGCACCCCGGCATGGGAGTGCCGCCTTCTGCGCTTCGACCACCACGCGTCACCGCCGACCGCGCGCCGGGCGGATCCTGCTCAGCCCGGCGATTGGCCATCACTGCGCGATCACGAACACCGTCGCTGCAGGTCAGCGCGCATCTTCACGAATTCGTGCATGATCACGACCGGGGTTTTCGCAAGTGGGTCGGCATGTCGCCGAATTCGTGCATGATCACGCACAGTGTTCGGGCTGGTCAACGTCCTTATCCACGAACCTGTGCATGATCACCTCCAGTGGTGGCGCTGGTCGGCGCGCATGTCCACGAACCTGTGCATGATCACCCCAGGAGGCCTCACACCCAGAAGGTCTGTGCATGATCACGCCCAGGGGGGCGGTTAGGGGTGGGTTGCCCGGTTGGCTGCGGAGATGATGGCCTTGAGGGAGGCGGTCGTGGTGTTGGCGTCGATGCCGACCCCCCACAGCACGACCGCGCCGTTCGGTCCCATGACCTCGCACTCCACGTAGGACGCGGCCTTGGCGTCGGCCCCCGCGCTCATCGCGTGCTCGGTGTAGTCGAGCACCCGCACCACGACCCCGACCCCTTCCAGCGCGTCGCAGAAGGCCGAGATCGGGCCGTTGCCGACCCCCTCGATCTCGCGGATCTGACCGTCGATCCGCACATCGGCGCTGATCAGGTCCTTGTCGTCGACCGTCGAGGAGTGACGGTGGGCCAGCAGGCCGAGACGGCCCCACGGCTTGTCCGGGTTGGGCAGGTACTCGTCGGCGAACGCCTCCCACATCGCCGCCGCCGTGACCTCGCCCCCCTGGGCGTCGGTGTACGCCTGGATGACGCGGGAGAACTCGATCTGCAGCCGGCGGGGCAGGTCGAGCTGGTGGTCGGCCTTCATGATGTAGGCCACGCCACCCTTGCCCGACTGGCTGTTGACGCGGATCACGGCCTCGTACGACCGGCCGATGTCCTTGGGGTCGATCGGCAGGTACGGCACGGCCCAGGTGAACTGGTCGACCGGGACCCCGGCGGCCGCGGCGTCGCGCTCGAGGTGGTCGAAGCCCTTCTTGATGGCGTCCTGGTGGGAGCCGGAGAAGGCCGTGTAGACCAGCTCGCCGCCCCAGGGGTGGCGGGGGTGGACGGGCAGTTGGTTGCAGTACTCGACGACCCGCCGGATCTCGTCCATGTCCGAGATGTCGACCTCGGGGTCGACGCCCTGGGAGAAGAGGTTCATCCCCAGGGTGACCAGGCAGACATTGCCGGTCCGCTCGCCGTTGCCGAACAGGCAGCCCTCGATGCGGTCGGCTCCCGCCATATAGCCGAGCTCGGCGGCGGCGACGGCCGTTCCCCGGTCGTTGTGGGGGTGCAGCGACAGCACCACGGAGTCCCGGTACGCCAGGTGGCGGTTCATCCACTCGATCTGGTCCGCGTACACGTTGGGCGTGGCCATCTCGACGGTCGCCGGCAGGTTGATGATCACCTTGCGGTCGGGCGTGGGCTGCCAGACGTCGTTGACGGCGTTGCAGACCTCGACCGCGTACTCCAGCTCGGTGCCGGTGAACGATTCCGGCGAGTACTGGAAGAAGATCTCGGTGTCGTCCATCTGGGCGGCCAGCTTCTTACACAGCTTGGCGCCCTCGACCGCGATCGCGGTGATGCCGTCCTTGTCCAGGCCGAAGACGACCCGGCGCTGGAGGGTCGAGGTCGAGTTGTACAGGTGGACGATGGCCTGGCGGGCGCCGCGCACCGACTCGAAGGTGCGCTCGATCAGCTCGGGCCTGGCCTGCGTGAGGACCTGGATGACGACATCGGAGGGGATGCGGTCCTCTTCGATGATCTTGCGGATGAAGTCGAAATCGGTCTGCGACGCCGCGGGGAAGCCGACCTCGATCTCCTTGTATCCCATCCGTACCAGCAGCTCGAACATCTTGAGCTTCCGGTCGGCGTCCATGGGGTCGATCAGTGCCTGGTTGCCGTCGCGGAGATCGACGGCGCACCACCGGGGCGCCTTGGTGATGACCTTGTCGGGCCAGGTGCGGTCGGTCAGCCGGATCGGTTCGAACGGCGTGTAGCGGTGGAACGGCATGGGGCTGGGCTGCTGGGAATTCATCATGCTCCTCGTCGGGCACACGACGACGCGAGGGACATAGTCCGATCAGATGAGAGAGGCGTCGCCAGTGAGAGAGATCATTGACGGCCGACGCGCGTGAGCCTCACCGCGACGAGGGAGCCGACCTCTTACAGGCCCTCGACGCGGCGGATAAGAAGGAGCCCGCGCAGCATGCCAAGGAGACTAGCAGACGCCTGAACCCCGCCCGGACGGCGACCCCGATGCGCCCCACCCCCCGCCTCCTGCGCCACAGACGGCTCTCCCGGACCCGCATATGCGGCCAAATAGGTGGGATTCCCCGCACGCTAGGGTGACTCACAACGAAGGGGGTTGGGATGAAGGACAACGAGATCCTCGATCAGATCGGTGAGCTCATCGACGAGGAACACACCCTGCGCCGGCGCCTCGCCGCGGGTGAGCTGAACTCGGAGGACGAGCACACCAGGATCCGCGATCTCGAGGAGTCGCTCGACCGCTGCTGGGATCTGCTGCGCCAGCGCCGGGCCCGCCGCGGCGCGGGTGAGGACCCTGACGACGCGACCGCCCGCCCGGTCGGCGAGGTCGAGAACTACCTGCAGTAGCCCCCGGGCCGCCGCACGTCATCCGCCGTCTCACCAGCCGAAAACCTCTCGCGCTGTGGACGGCGGTGCGATTGTCTTGACGGATGCAGGACGACATGCGGATCGAACCCGTCGACTTCATCGTCCCCGGCGACCGCATGTCCGGCCTGTACGCGGCAGATCGCGCCGACCCCGGGCCGGGGCCGCGAATGTCGTTCCGCCATTTCCAGGTAGTGATCGAGCACGGCTGGTCCGACGAGCGCAGCGAGGCCTGGGTGGCCCGCCGCTCGGGAGAGATCGCCGGCGGGTACGCCCTCCACTACCCCCAGTCGGACAACACGCATCTGGCACTGATCCGCGTGCTGGCCGTACACCCTGATCACAGGCGCAACGGCGTGGGCGGGGCGCTGCTGCGCCACGCGATCGAGCGGGCCAGAGCCGAGGGACGGCGGGTGATCCTCGGTGAGGCGGCCGCCGACCGGCCGGGCGCGGCCTTCGCCGCCGCCTTCGGCTTCTCCCCCGCCGCCACGGAGGCTCGGCGGGTCCTCGACCTGCGCACGGCCGACTGGTCCGGCTTCGAACTCATGCGAGGCGACGCGGTACGGCACGCGCGGGACTATCAGCTCGAACGCTGGGCCGGCCCGGTGGGCGAGGAGCAACTCGGGGAGATGGCGGAGCTCATGAGCGGCATGAACGACGAGCCGCTCGGCGACCTGGACATCGAGAACCAGCGCTGGGATCCCGCCAGGGTGCGCGCGCACGATCAGTCGACGGTCGCGGCGGGACTCCGGGCGTACACGATGGTCGCGCGGCACACGGGCACCGGCGAGCCGGCGGGATTCACCCGGATCGCGGTCGACGCCCACGAGCCGGAGGGCTGGGCCCGGCAACACGAGACCGCCGTGCTGCGCCCTCATCGGGGCCGGCGGCTGGGCCTCATCCTGAAGCTCGCCAACCTCGCGTGGTTCCATGCCTGCGAGCCGTCCGTGGAGCGGGTGGTGACGTGGAACTCGACGTCGAACAGCCACATGCTCGGCATCAACGAGAAGCTGGGCTACCAGGTGCTCGACCTGTGGAACGAGTGGCAACTGCGCGTCTGAGCCGCGGCAGGCCCCCCGCGTCGGCACATCGATGAGGAAGCGAATCGGCCATGCGCAAGGCCAAGTACACAGGGCTGTTGTCGATCAGTCCCGGCGAGGCCAGAGGCGTTCATGCATTCGATCGCTTCCTCCCTTCGACCATAACTCCAGCCGTCGTGACTGCGGCCGTGACCCCGTCGCACGGCTTCTGATCGCTCCGCACACCGCTCTGTCAGACCTCGAGCAGCCGGTGGACGTCCTCGCCCTTGAGCTCTTCCGCGGTTCCTGAGCGCGCCACCCTGCCCGCGTCGAGGATCACGAAGTCGTCGGCCAGGCGGAGGGCGAGGTCGAGATACCGCTCCACCAGCAACATCGCGAGCCCGGATGCGCGCAGCCGCTCGATGGCCTCCCCGATCTCGAAGACGACCGACGCCTCGACGCCCTCGGCCGGCTCGTCCAGGATCAGTAGCCGGGGCCGGGTCACCAGGGCCCTGGCCATCGCGAGCCGCCGTTGCTGCCCGCTGGACAGGGATCCGGCCGGTCTGTTCAGCACCGGCTTGAGCAGGGGGAAGACCTCCAGGGCGTCGTCGACGGCCGTCGCGTCCTTGTGCGGCGAGGCCTCCACCGTGACCATCAGGTTCCCCATCACGCTGAGCTGGGGGAAGGTGTCGTGGCCATGAGGCACGTAACCCATGCCGAGCCGTACCCGCTCGTCCGGCCTGAGACCGGTCAGCGACCTGCCCTCGAAGGTCACCGACCCGCCCGAGGCCGGCAGGACCCCCATGACGACGTTGAGCAGGGTCGTCTTGCCCACGCCGCCCCGGCCCATCACGCAGGTCAGCCGGCCTCGGCCGACCTCCATGGAGACGCCGAAGAGCACCCGTGCGCCGCCGTACCCGGCCTCGAGCCCCTCAACGCACAACATCATCGGCCTCCTCGCGTGCCCACCCCCGATGGATCCCCTGTACCCGCGAATCCGGCCTGACCAGTTCGGCCTATCCGGCCTCGGCGATTTCGTTCGCCTCAGGGTGCATTCCTCGGCGAGAACCTTCGCACCGTTCGCCGCGACCGAGGCGTCCGGTGATTCTCCGGCCTTTCCGGGGAACCACGTGGTCACCGCCGGAGAGATCCCGTTTCTTGTTTCTCCAGTTCCCCGAGATGGCCAAGGCAGGGCACGATCTGCCGATTCCTGGTCTCATCCCTGCAGAAAAATGCACGGCGGGCTTTCCGGCTCTCAGGCTCCGCCGGGCACCTCAGTCGAGCCCGGTCACCGGCCCTGGTACGGCACTTCCGCCGTAGGCGGGCATCGTCGCCGAATTAGCGACGAGGGTTCAACCTTCGGGCCGAATTGCGCAATCATTGCTCCTTGCCGATACGGCTGGCGGCCGGTCCGCCTGCGACCATGGTGCTAGCGTGAGATTTCTCGAAAAGCTCCAGAAAGTTAACAACTCATCCGCCGTCACGGCCGACGATTCCGATACACGCTGGAAATGAACAGGTAACGCGAGAGAAACGGCGAGTATTTATGGTCCCGCCATGCGGCTGACCCCACACGAACAGGAACGCCTCCTCATTCACGTCGCCGCCGGCGTGGCCCGCGACCGCAAGGAGCGGGGCCTGCGGCTCAACCATCCCGAGGCGACCGCGATGATCGCGTCCTTCCTGCTGGAGGGTGCGCGCGACGGCAGGAGCGTGGCGGACCTGATGGACGCCGGCCGCAAGGTGCTCCGCCGCGACGACGTCATGGAAGGCGTGCCCGAGATGCTCGACTCCGTCCAGATCGAGGCCACGTTCCCGGACGGCACCAAACTCGTCACCGTTCACAATCCGATCACATGAGGCCGCGGCCGATGAGCAGCGCGAGCACACCCGACACGCCGGACTCGCCCGGAGCGGCCACCACACCGGGCGTGCCCGGTGAGCCCAGGACGCTCGGCGTGCCCGGCGAGATCGTGTACGGCGACGCGCCCGTCCCGCTGAACCAGGGCAGGGAACGCGTGATCCTCCGCGTGGTCAACACCGCCGACAGACCCGTCCAGGTGGGCTCCCACTATCACTTCGCGGCGGCCAACCCGGGCCTGGAGTTCGACAGGCGGGCGGCGTGGGGCACGCGTCTGGACGTCCCCGCCGGAACCGCGGTCCGATTCGAGCCGGGCGTCGAGCGCGACGTCACGCTCGTGCCGATCGCCGGCAACCGCATCGTGCCCGGACTGCGCCCGGAGTGGGCCGGCCCGCTCGACGGCGGCGCCCGTGGCTGACATCGAGCGATCGCGTTACGCGGCCCTGTACGGCCCGACCACCGGCGACCGGGTCAGGCTGGCCGACACCGACCTGTTCGTCGAGGTCACCGAAGATCTGTCGATGGGCCCCTCGGGAGCGGGCGACGAGGTGGTCTTCGGCGGCGGCAAGGTCATCCGCGAGTCGATGGGCCAGGCCCGCACGACGCGGGCGGAAGGCGCGCCCGACCTCGTGATCACCGGCGCGGTGATCGTCGACCACTGGGGGGTCGTCAAGGCCGACATCGGCGTGCGGGACGGGCGGATCGCCGCCATCGGCAAGGCCGGCAACCCCGACACCATGGACAACGTGCACCCCGACCTGGTCATCGGCCCGTCGACCGAGATCCTCGCGGGCAACGGCAAGATCATCACGGCCGGGGGCGTCGACTCCCACGTCCACCTCATCGCCCCGCAGATCCTCGACGAGGCGCTCGCCTCCGGCATCACCACGATCGTCGGCGGCGGCACGGGCCCGGCCGAGGGCACCAAGGCGACCACCGTGACCGGGACCTGGTACCTGGCCCGGATGCTGGAGACTCTGGACTCCTACCCGGTCAACGTCGCCCTCCTCGGCAAGGGCAACACGGTCAGCACCGAGGGCCTGCTGGAGCAGCTGCGCGCCGGGGCGTCCGGATTCAAGCTGCACGAGGACTGGGGCACCACCCCGGCGGCGATCGACGCCTGCCTGGCCGTCTGCGACGCCACCGGCGTACAGGTCGCCATCCACACGGACACGCTGAACGAGGCGGGGTTCGTCGAGTCGACGTTGAAGGCCATCGGCGGCCGGGCCGTCCACGCGTATCACACCGAGGGCGCGGGCGGCGGGCACGCCCCGGACATCATCAAGATCGCTTCCCACGCCAACGTGCTGCCGTCCTCCACCAATCCCACGCGGCCGCACACGGTCAACACCCATCACGAGCACCTCGACATGCTCATGGTCTGCCACCACCTGAACCCGTCGATCCCCGAGGACCTGGCGTTCGCCGAGTCGCGCATCCGGCCCGCCACGATGGCCGCCGAGGATGTGCTCCACGACATCGGCGCGATCTCCATGATCGGCTCGGACTCGCAGGCGATGGGCCGGGTCGGCGAGACGATCATCCGTACCTGGCAGACAGCGCACGTCATGAAGGCCCGGCGCGGCACGCTGGGCGGCGAACCGGGCAATCCAGCGGACAATCTTCGCGCCCGCCGCTACGTCGCGAAATACACGATCAATCCGGCGATCGCGCATGGGCTTGACGCGGAGATCGGCTCGGTCGAGGTCGGCAAACTGGCGGACCTCGTGCTCTGGAGCCCCGCCTTCTTCGGTGTGAAGCCCGATCTCGTCGTCAAGGGCGGTGTGATCGCCTACGCCCAGATGGGCGACGCGAACGCCTCCATCCCGACCCCGCAACCGGTCCTCCCCCGGCCGATGTTCGGGGCGGCTCCCACGACCGCGGCCGCGACATCGCTGCACTTCGTGGCACCGCTGGCCATCGAGGACGGCCTGGCCGACCGCCTGGCCGTACGGCGTCGCCTTGCGCCGGTCGCCGACGTGCGGAACCGGCGCAAGGACTCGATGCCCCTCAACGACGCCCTGCCGGCGATCGAGGTGGATCCGGACACGTTCACCGTCCGCGTCGACGGTGAGCTGATCGAGCCCGCCCCCGCCGAACGGCTGCCGATGGCGCAGCGCTACTTCCTCTTCTGAGCCGGAGGAACCCTGCGATGCGAGCGGACGGGAGAGGAGACGGGATGCGCGACAGGCCGACCGGCGACGCGGCGTTGCTGCTGCTGGCCGACTCCCGGCTCCCCGCGGGCGGTCACGCCCACTCGGGCGGCGCCGAGGAGGCGGTGCGGCTCGGCACGATCACCGGCCCGGAGGATCTGGCGCGGTTCCTCCGTGGCCGGCTCGCGACGGCGGGGCTGGTCAGCGCCGCGCTGGCCGCCGCCGCCTGCGAGTTCGCCGCCGCCACCGCGGATCACCCGGCAGGGCCGTACGGCCACGCCGGCCCGGACCCGGACGCCGATCCGGCCGCGCTCTGGCGGCGGCTCGACGCCGAGGCCGACGCCCGGACGGCCTCGCCCGCCCAGCGGGAGGCCAGCCGGGTCCAGGGACGACTGCTCGTCCGCTCCGCCCGCAGGATCTGGCCGTCGGCCGTGCTCGACGAGCTGGCGAAAGCCGTACCGGAGGGCGCGCACCATCCCATCGCCCTCGGGGCCGCGGCGGCCGCCGCGGGCTGCGACCCGTATCAGGCGGCGCTGGCGGCGGCGTACAACTCGGTGACGGGCCCGGCCACGGCGGCGGTGCGGCTCCTCGGGCTTGACCCGGTGACCGTGCACCGGCTGCTCGCCGACCTGGCCCCGGCGCTGAACGACGCCGCACACGCGGCCTGCGCGTCGCTCATCGACGACGTCGTCCACGGCGTCGCACAGAACGGAGCCGGAGGCCACCAGGGACCGGCGCAGAACACAGCCACGCAGGACGGGGCCAAACGCGACGACCCCCCACACCACGGCGGCGCCACGAACTCCGGACCGACGCACACCGGCTCGGCGGACGGCCCGGCCGCGAAGGCGCTCGGATCGGCATGGCCTGCCCTGCCCGGCCATGCCGCTCCTGCACTGGACCTCCTCGCGGAAGGCCATCGCGGCAACCCGATGAAACTCTTCGTCTCCTGACGAGGTCACCCTCCGAACCGAGAACCGACACCCTGCCGCATCACCTCCGAAGCCGAAGGACGGGCCACATATGGGCGCTCAGCACGACGACCTCCACGACGCGGCCGACCCGCATGGGCGAGCACTGCGGCTCGGCATCGGCGGGCCCGTGGGCAGCGGCAAGACCGCCCTGGTGGCGGCGCTGTGCAGAAGTCTCGGTCCGTCGATGCGCCTGGGGGTGGTGACCAACGACATCTACACGACCGAGGACGCCGAGTTCCTGCGCCGCGCGGGTGTCCTCGACCCCGAGCGGATCCTCGCGGTGCAGACCGGCTGCTGCCCGCACACCGCCATCCGTGATGACATCGCCGCGAACCTCGACGCGGTGGAGACGCTGGAGGAGCGTTTCGGTCCCCTCGACCTCGTGATCGTCGAGAGCGGGGGCGACAACCTGACGGCGACCTTCAGCCGGGGCCTGGCCGACCGGCAGATCTTCGTGCTCGACGTCTCGGGCGGCGACAAGGTGCCCCGCAAGGGCGGCCCGGGGGTCATCACGGCCGACCTCCTCGTGATCAACAAGACCGACCTAGCGCCGCTCGTCGGGGCCGACCTGACCGTGATGTCCCGCGACGCCGCGGCCGTACGGGACGGCAGGCCGGTGTTGTTCACGTCGATCAGGGAGGACCGCAGCGCCCACTCCGTCGCCGAATGGGTCACCAGTCTGGTGAACACGTGGAAGCACTCCAACGACCAAGCCCACGACCACACGCGCACGACTCCGACGACGGCCGCCTGAGCGCCATGACGACACCGCTCAGGAGCCCTGCTGCGTCGCGAACGGCGTCGGTGACGGCACGAGCGGTCATCGCGACGGAGTTGTCGGACGGGCGGACGCGGCTGGAGACGTTGCGGTCCGATCCACCGCTGACGCTGCGCCAGACGGGCCCCGGCCTCGTGCACCTCGTCTCGACGGGAGCCGGCCCGCTCGGCGGGGACCGCCTGGAGCTCACGATCGACGTCGCCCCCGGCACCGATCTGGAGGTGCGTTCTGTGGCGTCCACTCTGGTGCTCCCCGGCTCCTCCCCCGCGGGCTCGGTCATGCTGATCGACGCCCGCGTCGGAGCCGGCGCGTCGTTGCGTTTCTCGCCGGAGCCGACCGTGCTCGCCGCCGGCTGCTCGCACCGCATGGCCGTACGGCTCTCGCTCGCCGACGACGCCACGCTCTTCTGGCGCGAGGAGATCGTCTTCGGACGGCACGGCGAACGGCCCGGCCGCTGCCGTACCAGGTTCGACGCCACCGTCGCCGGACGGCCGCTGCTGAGGCAGGAGCTTCTCATCGGGGATCCGGCGGTCGACGCCGGCCCCGCGGTGTACGGCGACGCCCGCTGCGTCGGCTCCACTCTCATCGCGGGGCAGCGGTGGGACGCCGCGCGTGATCGGAAGCAGGAGCGCCGCGCCACGATCGGCGACGGATGGGCCGCGATGCCCCTCGCGGGGCCGGGAGTGCTCGCCTCCGCCCTCGCCGGGGACACCGTGGAATTGCGGTCGCGGCTCGAACGCGCCGAGAGCGCGGCCGCCCTCCTCGCGATTTCATGAGCGGAGAAATCGGTGCCTGCCATGCCGCAACGGACACCAGTGGTGGACGTCGGGCCGTAGCCTGGTGATCGTGTCTGAACCCACCCTGCCCGGCTACGGAATGCCGGGCCGGAGCACCCCCAGTCTGCTGCTTGCCATCGGTGTGATCATCGCCGGGCTCGCACTGGCCGTGACGGCGCTGCTGCCGTGGGCGGGGGTGACGGCGCGGTTCAACGTGCTGGACACCGAGGTAGGCCACGTGGTGCGCGGCGTGGGCGACGGAGCGGGCTGGGCCGTCATGGTCGCCGGGCTGGTGGCGATGTTACTCGGGGTCCTCGGCGTGGTGCGGAGCTGGCTGTTCACCGGGTTCGCGATCCTGCCGGGCGCGGTCGCCGCCTTCTCCCTCGCGATGTTCCTCATGGACCCCCAGGACCTGGCCGACCGGCTGAACTTCCGCGTCCCGGGGCTGGTCGACGTCCATCCCACGATCGAGTACGGCTGGTTCGCGGGCCTGCTCTCCTCCGTCGTCGTCGCCGTGCTGGCCGCCGCCTCCCTCATCCGCCGCCGCTGAATCCCCCAAGCGGAAGAGCTGTACTCGGCGGCCAGATCCAGATCTCGGCTGTGTTCGGCGATGATCTATATATCCTGCGCGGGACCGACACCCACGCGGCATAGACCCAGGCGTTGAGCCGGGGCACGCGGCGGGAACACTTTCCCGCCGCGTGCCACGTGTGAGAAACGCCGGCGCGTGGGTCAGGAGACCTGCCGCTGTGCGATCTCCGTCTGGGAGACCACTCCGTCGTAGAGGCGGACCTCGTCGATGTCGCCGGTGAAGTACCGGCCCGGCGCCGATCCCGTCTGCCCCCGGCCCACGGTGACCGGCCCGGTTGCGTCGATCATGTCCGGCGCATCGATCGGCGGGCAGCCGGCGATCGGCCCGACTCCGGGAACGGCCTCGGAGCAGTTGCCGTCCACGTACAGGCGTGCCGTGTGACTCACCGCGTCGTAGACCGCGGTCAGGTGTGCCCACCCCCACGGGTCGACGGGGTCGGACGACCAGACCACGACCTTCCCGTCGGAATCGCCTCCGGACGTCACCAGCGCCCAGCGCGCGATCGGCTCCGGATCGTCTGGACTGATCCGCTCTTCGATGCTGTAGCCGGTGTTCGTCTCTCCGAACTGGCTCACCACGACCATGCGGTCGTCCGGCGTCTCCGGCAACACAGTGGGCTTGGCCCAGGCCATGACCGAGAACGAGCCGCCGGTGGAGACGGCTCCGCTCGACGTGTCGGCATAACCGCCGGACTGCGCGTCGACGACCAGGTCGGATGCGCCCATCCGTCCGCCCAGGCCGCCGTCCTCGAACGACGGCTGCCACGTCGCGTCCGACCGCAGCGTCATGTCGGGAGCCCCCGGTACGGCGTTCGCCGCGCTCGTGCCGCTTCCTTCGTCGAACGGCCAGTAGGAGCTCAGCGTGAACTCACCACCGCCCGGTCCTCCGTTCCCGCCGCCCGCCGCCACGCTGAACCCGTAGCTCACCCGTGAGCTCCAGCGGCCGGCCGCGTTCCTGTTACGCACCTGCAGGGTCTGGCTTCCCACGCTCGCCGGAGCCCATGTGACCGTCAGCGACTCGCCCGGTGCGACGCTCTCGGTCACCGGCGCCTGGCCTACGAAGGTGTACTCGTAGGCGACCACATCCGGGCTGCCCGGAGTGAAGGTGAAGTCACCCGGCTTGCCGACGCCGCCGTGGGCCTGCCCGTCGTCCGGGTAATCGGCGGACGTGACCTGCGGCGCTCCCGGCGACGCGGTGGAGATCTTCAGATGGCACCAGGCCGACCAGCCCGACGTCGCGTTCTCATCCGACGACCGTGCCCGCCAGGCGATCGTCTGCCCGTCGGTGAACGACCCGGCGGGAACCGTCGCGGAGAACGGCAACCCGGACGAGATCCGCGAGTTCGTGATGGGCGGGAAGTTCCTGCTGCCCTTCAGGGTCTGGCCGTCCCACCATTCGATCGTCCCCCCGACCCGGTTGTCGGGGTCGCGCAGAACCGCCGTCAGGATGGGCGTGGCCGTGCTCGACAGAGCCGGAGCCGCGGCGTCGGTCGCACAGGCTCCGCCCGGGTCGGACGACAGGTCGGCGGCCGTAGGCGCCGGAGGCGGGTTCTCGTACGTGATGATCAGCCGGGGTTCGCGGGCGTCCGCGCCGGAGTACTTGTTCGCCGAGTAGAACTTCGCCCACGAGTCGGGGTCGCTCTCGTCGGCCGCGGCCAGCCGGAGCCCGTAGTCGGGAGCGCCCGCCGCCCATGCGGAGACGATGGAGTCGATGTCCCAGCCCATGTAGTCGGCGGGGCAGGCAGCGGAGTGGCCGTGCCGTTCCCGGTTGGTGACGGCGTCCGCGGTGGTGACCGGGGGCTGTGCGGACCAGGTCAGCGTGGCCGGGTCCCATTCGCCGGTCACCCGGCTGACCTCCAGGCCCGCGCCCTCGGTGCAGCTGGACGCACGCCAGGAGTACAGCCACAGGTCGGCGTCCACGATCCGCGTGCCCACGAGCGACGAGGCGCCGAACTTCAGGTACGACCGTGCCGTGCACCCGTCAGGGCAGCGCCGCGACTCGGCCTTGTGCCCGGCCTTGAGCACGTCCGACCCCTGCCGGGTCACGGACGACGCGTTGCTCGTCCACACGTCGGTCGCCGCGTAGAGCGACGTCGTCGGGTCGATCGTCACCGGATAACGGCGATCGGGGGACGTGAGGAAGTCCATGTCCGGGCGCAGCACCAGCGCCTGTCCCGCGGCGGTGTCCTCCACCGCGGCGTCCACCCGCACCATGGCGGAGTCGCCGTCCGCGTCGCTCGAGGCGTCCCACATCTGAGGAGCGGGCGCGGAGGCCACCAGCCTGCCCGCGGGATCCCGCAGCTCAAGCGAGCCCGTACGCGCGTCCAGCGTCAGCCGCACGCCGCCCGCGCTCACGACCGGCAGCCGGATCTCCACCGGCCGCGCCGGCCGGTCCCGCAGGACCACGGTGTGCGCGAACCCGGTCTTCAGCGCCGTCACGGCCAGGTCGGCAGGCTGGCCCGAAGGCAGACGCACCCCTCGGTACGTCGCGGTGTCGCCGTGCACGACCGGTTCGGGCAGCGTCGCTGGCCACGACAGTCCGTACGCGCTCGCGCCCGACCGCAGGAGCGCGAACGGCGCGGCGCCACCGGAGCCGACCGTGAGGTCGGCGGCCGAGGCGCGGGGGCGCAGGGCTCCGCCGGACTTCACCAAGGTGGTGTCGATGTCCACCCAGCCGCCGGACCGTCGGACGCGCGTCGGCCCGCTGGACACCTCGAGCCGGAACGAGCCGTCCGGCAGCGCCACCGTCCGTGACGAGGACGTCGTCGCGCCGTCGACGGCCACCTCCGTGCCCGTGGAACGTGCCAGTGCCGACGCGGACGCCTCGTCCATCGCGGACACGTGGCCAAACTGGGAGCCGGACTGGGGGCCGGCCTTCGACGGTCCGCCCGACGTCGCGGAGGCCGCCGCCGGAACGAACGCGACCGCCGAGGTCATGACGAGGGTGAACGCCGCCAGGCTCGCGGCGGCTCTCCGGACGGCCGGTCGGCGCCCGGAGAGCAGATGATCTCGATGCGTTGCCAATTTGGGGGAAATAGGCCGTAGCCAGGATGAACGCACACAAACCCCGTTACAAGATCAGGAGCGACAAAACGCACTGATCGTATGGAACGTGACTAACAGCCGTAAAGCCACTTTCTGTGATCCCACGAGTAAGCCTGTAACGGATCGAACGGATCGGACGATAGTCACGATCAATCGGTTGGTGAGCGTACGGTTAACGCCCTGCCCGGCATCGGAACGGCACTCGCCCTCGGCATCCGAGCAGCCCCCGCGGCCGCTCCCCCGGGCACGATGTGACGATGATCACACAGTGAACTGTCGGCGACCTCGGAGTCGTCCCTCGGTGTCGGCGCGGTGGCCGGGCGGCCACGCGGGCGCGTCAGTCGTAGAAGCCCAGGCGGCGCAGCTGCTTGGGGTCGCGCTGCCACTCCTTGGCGACCTTGATGCGCAGGTCGAGATAGACGCGGTTGCCGAGCAGCGCCTCGATCTGCTGCCGGGCACGGGTGCCGACGTCCTTCAGCCGGGAGCCGCCGGGCCCGATCACGATCGCCTTCTGCGACGGCCGCTCCACGTACATGAACGCGTAGATGTCCAGGAGGTCGTCGCGGCCCTCACGCGGCCCCATCTCCTCCACCACGACCGCGATGGAGTGCGGCAGTTCGTCGCGGACCCCCTCGAGCGCCGCCTCCCTGATGAGCTCGGCGACCAGGATCTGCTCCGGCTCGTCGGTCAGCTCGCCCCCGGCGTACAGCGGCGGCGACTCGGGCAGGCGGGCGATGAGCTGGTCGGCGAGCACGTCGAGCTGTTCCCCGCTCTCGGCCGACACCGGGACGATCTCCGCGAACTCGGCCAGCTCCGACACCGCGAGCAGCTGACGGGCGACCTGCTCGCGCGAGGCGAGGTCGCACTTGGTCACGACCGCGACCACCGGGGTCTTCTTCACGGCGGCCAGCTTCTCGACGATGAACCTGTCGCCCTTGCCGATCGGGTCGTTGGCCGGCACGCAGAAGCCGATCACGTCGACCTCGGTCAGGGTGGACAACACGAGGCTGTCCAGCCGCTCGCCGAGAAGCGTGCGGGGCCGGTGGAAGCCGGGGGTGTCCACGATCACGAGCTGCGCCTCTGGGCGGTGCACGATGCCGCGGATGGCCCGCCGGGTCGTCTGCGGCTTCGACGAGGTGATCGCCACCTTCGTGCCGACGAGCGCGTTCATCAGGGTCGACTTGCCGACGTTCGGCCTGCCGACGAAGCAGGCGAACCCTGCGTGGAAGTCGGCGCTCGGGTCAGACATGCCGGCCCTTCAGTGAGCCGTCGGGCCCGGCCAGGAGGAGCGTCCCGTTGTGGAGGTCCTCCATGACCGACAGGTCCTGCTCCGCCGGGCCGTCCGCCTCGGTGACCAGCGCGGTCGCCTCCAGGGCCTTCGCACCGCTCGTCACGGCCATCGCCACCGCGACCTGGACCGCCGTCAGCTGAAGGGAGGGCAGGTCGACCCCGCTCGCGGCATATGTCCGCCCGGTCTCGTCGCGCACCGCGGCTCCCTCGGTGGAGCCGTTACGGGCGCGGACCGAACGCGCCAGTGTGATGATCTTTGCGTCCTCGGGGTCCAGCGTCTCTGTCACGGGTCAAGGCTACCGACCTCGCGGACCAGCGACCGGACCAGTTCCTCGGTACGGCGGGCGTCGGGCGGCGCCAGGCCGGCGTGGACGAGGGCGACGAGGGTGTGGTTGACGTTCGCGACGACCAGATGCATCTCGTACGGGTATCCCCCGACGCGGCCGGTCAGCCGGCGGGCCTCGACGTCGTCGCCGACGTCCTCGATCGGGAATTCGGAGGACACCAGCCGGTCCCGCCCTCCGGCGCCGCCACTCTGGGCGGTGACGCACTCCCCCATGGCCTCGCGCAGCTCCTCGAGGTGGTCCGCGGCCTGGCCTCCCAGATAGACCGCCAGCCCGACTCCGGCCAGCTCCCCTATGCGGTCACCCTGGTAGGTGACCGCGGCCGTGCCGCCGAGGCCGTCCAGGGGCGGCTTTCCCGCCACGGCGTCGAAGAGCACCCGGCACGCCGGCTTCTTCGGCCGGAACGGGGGTCGCCATCCGTCTCTGGCCCGATCGGAGAATCCGGCCGGCAGGGTCTCCATGGTGGCGAGCGCGGCGCGCATCCGGACGGTCTCGGCTGTGGATCTCGCGCGTGCGTGAATCACGTCCTCGGTCCCGCACGCTCCCGTCATCGCGATCAGCCCGCACACGAGGGCCGCGTGGATGATCCGCATACCGTCGTCTCCTCCGCCGACCCGTTCCTTCCCTCGGACGGAAATCGACAACCACCAGGAGTGACGGGCGACGACGAACAGTGATGAAAATGGGCGCTCCCACCCGTTCCGGCCGGGTGAGAGCCCCCACGACCCCCGAGCGAGGGTGCCGGTGCGCCGCGAACCCCTTCCGGCGCGCCGGTCCTCCCCCCTTTCGGCGTCCCGAACCCCTCCCGGACGCCTTGCGAGAACTGTGGCCCAGCCGACTTGCAGAACGCTTAACGGACGCTTGCCGCCGATGCCGCATGCGACACAAATCCGGCAATCGGCACGGCTACTCCCGCTCGGCCGACGCCCTGACGACGTCGTCCTCGGAGGCCTGCTTGATCGGCCGGACCACCACGGTGCTGATGCGGTTGCGGCGCCCGGCCAGGGTCTCGGCCGTCAATCTGAGGCCGCCGACCGTGGCCTCGGAGCCCGCGATGGGCACGCGTCCCAGCGCGTGCGCCAGCAGGCCGCCCACGGTGTCGACGTCCTCGACCTCGATCTCGGTGTCGAACAGCTCGCCCAGCTCGTCGATCGGCAGCCGCGCCGTCACCCGTACGGCACCGCCGTCGAGCCATTCGACCCGGGGCGCCTCCTGGTCGTACTCGTCCGCGATCTCGCCCACGATCTCCTCGAGCACGTCCTCGATCGTGACCAGGCCGGCGGTGCCGCCGTACTCGTCGATCACGATCGCCAGGTGGATCTGCCGCGCCTGCATCTCGCGCAGCAACTCGTCGATCGGCTTGCTGTCGGGGACGTAGGTGGCCGGGCGCATGAACCCGTCGACCCGGGCGCCCGTGTCGCCGTTGTCCTGTATCCGCCTGACGATGTCCTTGAGATACGCGATGCCGACGACGTCGTCCTCGTTCTCTCCGACGACGGGGATGCGGGAGAAGCCGCTGCGCAGCGCCAGCGACAGCGCCTGGCTCAGCGTCTTGCCGCGCTCGATGAAGATGATGTCGGTGCGCGGCACCATGACCTCGCGCACGAGCGTGTCGCCCAGCTCGAACACCGAGTGGATCATTTCCCGCTCGTCGGGCTCGATCACCCTGCGCTGTTCGGCGAGGTCGACGAGATCACGCAGTTCGGCCTCGGAGGTGAACGGCCCCTCCCGGAACCCCCGGCCCGGCGTGAGGGCGTTGCCCAGCAGGATCAGCAGCGTCGGCAGCGGCCCGAAGATCCGTGTCAGGCCGTACACGATCGGGGCGCCCGCCAGCGCGACCGGCTCGGCGTGCTGCCGGCCGAGGGTGCGCGGGGAGACGCCGACGATGACGTAGCTCACCACGATCATGATGGCGGCCGCCACCGCGTACGCCTGCCCCTGGTCGCCGAGCCAGTCGACGGTCAGCAGGGTGGCGATGACGGTGGCCACGAGCTCGCAGCTCAACCGGAGCAGGAGCAGCAGGTTGAGGTAGCGCGGCGGGTCGGCGACGATCGCCTGGAGGCGCACGGCGCCGCGGCGGCCCTCCTTGACGAACTCCTCCGCGCGCACCCTGGAGATGCGCGTGAGAGCCGTTTCCGCACTCGCCAGCAGGCCGCCGACCACGATCAGGATGACGGCCGAGATCAGCCAGCCGTTGTTCACGGCTTCCGCCGCACCTCCCGCCACGCCTCGAGCAGTTCGCCCTGCAGGCCGAACATCTCGGCGTGTTCCTCCGGTTCCGCATGGTCATAGCCCAGCAGGTGGAGGATGCCGTGGGTGCAGAGCATCTCCAGCTCGTCCTGGGCTCCGTGCCCGGCCTCCGCGGCCTGCTTGGCGGCGACCTGGGGGCAGAGCACCACGTCGCCGAGCAGCGCGGGATCGGCGGCTGCGTCGTCCTCGCGACCGCCGCCGGAGTTGGGCCGCAACTCGTCCATGGGGAAGGCCAGGACGTCGGTCGGCCCCGGCTCCCCCATCCACTGCTCGTGCAGGACGGCCATCGCCGCCTCGTCGATGATCAGGATCGACAGCTCGGCGAGGGGGTGGATGCCCATGCGTCCGAGCACGTGACCGGCCAGCTCGACGAGTGCCGACTCGTCGACCTCGACGCCGGACTCGTTGGCCACCTCGATGCTCACCGGATCTCCTTCACACGCGCGTTCGTCATCGTCTGCCTCTGGATCGCTTGGCGATCTCGCGGGGCTCGGACGCGATCGCCGCGTCATAACGTCCGTACGCGTCCACGATGTCGCTGACCAGCCGGTGACGTACCACGTCGGCGCTGGTCAACCTGCTGAAATGAATGTCCTCGATGCCCTCGAGGATGGTCTGGACGACCTTGAGGCCGCTCTCCTGGCCGCCGGGCAGGTCGATCTGGGTCACGTCACCCGTGACGACGATCTTCGAGTTGAAGCCCAGCCGGGTCAGGAACATCTTCATCTGCTCGGGCGAGGTGTTCTGCGCCTCGTCGAGGATGATGAAGGCGTCGTTGAGTGTGCGCCCGCGCATGTACGCCAGCGGCGCGACCTCGATCGTGCCCGCGGCCATCAGGCGCGGGATCGAGTCCGGGTCGAGCATGTCGTGCAGGGCGTCGTAGAGCGGCCGCAGGTACGGGTCGATCTTCTCGTAGAGGGTGCCCGGCAGGAACCCCAGCCGCTCCCCCGCCTCGACGGCTGGCCGGGTCAGGATGATCCGGTTGACGTGCTTGTTCTGCAGGGCTTTGACGGCCTTGGCCATCGCCAGGTAGGTCTTGCCGGTGCCGGCGGGACCGATGCCGAAGACGACCGTGTGCTTGTCGATCGCGTCGACGTACCGCTTCTGGTTGACCGTCTTGGGCCGGATCGTCCGGCCGCGCGACGAGAGGATGTCGAGTGAGAGCACCTCTGCGGGACGGTCGGTGGTCATCCGCAGCATTGCGATGCTGCGCTCCACCGAGTCCGGCGTGAGCACCGCGCCCGAGGCGGCCAGCTCGACCAGCTCCTCGAACAGGCGCACGACGACCCCGCTCTCCTCGGGGCTGCCGGTGACGGTGATCTCGTTGCCGCGCACGTGGATGTCGGCGCGGAAGGCCTTCTCTATGACCCGCAGCAGCTCGTCGCGTGAGCCGAGCAGGCTGACCATCGGCTGCCCATCGGGGATGACCACCTTGGCCTGGGTTTTATGGAATTCCTGTGATTCGGACATGGGCGGCCCTACGGCCTGCTCGCCTCCCTCTTTTCCTACCGTCATGCTAGCCGCTCACCCCGGCGGCCATTGGAGACTCCTGCCCCCGAGAACGTGCGCGTGGACGTGGAAGACGGTCTGCCCGGCACCCGGGCCGGTGTTGAAGACCACGCGGTAGCCGGTTTCTGCCACGCCCTCCTGCACGGCGACCGCGTGACACGCCTTGAGGAGATCGTCGGCCAGGCCGTCGTCGGCCTCCGCCAGCGCGGCCGCGTTCGCGTGGTGGCTCTTGGAGATCACCAGCACGTGCGTGGGGGCCTGGGGGTTGATGTCGCGGAACGCCAGCGCCCGCGCGGTTTCCAGGACGATTTCCGCGGGAATCTCCTTGGCCGCTATCTTGCAGAACAGGCAGTCGGTCACGAGCGACAGAGTAGCCGTTGCCAATCAGTGATGCCGTGGAAAGATCCCCGTAGATAGTCTGTGTGTGCGACACTGCACCGAAAAAACACCCCTAGTGTCGGGCGAGGACACCACTGGGTCATGCCCCCTAATGATTCGGAAGAACGTAAACTTCCCGGGAGTGACGAGCGTCCTACTGACGTGACCACCGAAACCCTCGTGGCCGACAGGTCGCTGGGGGCGGTGCCCGTCGGGTGGGATGCCGACATGGCCGTGACGGCGCTGTACAGCGCTCACTATCGGTCATTGGTGCGTCTCGCGGTGTTGCTGGTCCGTGATGTGGCCAGCGCGGAAGAAGTCGTGCAGGACGCCTTCGTCGCCATTCATGGCGCGTGGCGACGGCTTCGCGACACCGACAAGGCACTCGCCTACCTCCGCCAGTCGGTCGTCAACCGATCACGGTCCGTGCTGCGCCATCGTGCCGTCGTCGAGAGATACGCCCCCAAGGGCCTGCCCGACGCGCCGAGCGCGGAGAACGGCGCGATCGGCGAACTGGAGCGCACGGCGGTGATCGAGGCACTTCGCGGCCTGCCCACACGGCAGCGGGAGGCGCTCGTCCTGCGCTACTACGGCGACCTGTCCGAGGCTGAGATCGCCAACGCGATGGGAATCAGCAAGGGCGCGGTGAAAAGTCACACGGCCCGCGGCATGGCCGCACTACGGATGGCACTGGAGCAGTTCTCATGACCTTCCCCGACGACGACTTCGAGGAGTTGCTCCGCGCTTCCATGCGCGCGGAGGCGGACTCCGTCGTGCCGTCTCCCGAGGGACTGAACATCATCCGCGGCCGGATCGAGAAGCGCGGCCTGCGGGGCACGTTTTGGTGGCGAGCCGGAGTCTCCGTAGCCGGGGCCGTCCTGGTGGCCGGCACGGTCGTCATGCTGGTCCCCGACCTTCGGACCCAGGTGAGCCAGAGCACGGGCATCTCGGTCGCGGGAGCCGACGGCACCGAGCTTCCCGACACCTCCTCGACGGGACGGCCCCCCGCGGGCACGATTCCCACCCCCGTGATCACCCCGAGCGCGACGCCGCACTCGCAGCTGTCGCCGACTCCCTCGCACAAGCCGAGCACGAGCGTGCGGCCGACCCCGCCCAAGACGTCGCCCTGCGCGACGCGCGGCGCGGGTCAGACCCCCGCCCCACCGTCCTGCCCCCCGGAGCAGCAGACGCCCACGCCCCCGGTGACCACGCCCGCGACGGTGTCGCCGACCCCCACGCCGTCCGACACCCCCACGCCCACGCCGACTCCCACACCCACGGAGACGGCCACGACCAACTCGGCGGTCGACGACACCGCGCCGGCCTCCTGACGACCTCGCCGGCCTGAGGGCGTCACCAGCGCCCGCAGCGCGACAGCAGCACCGAGGCGGCCGCCACCCCCGCCGTCGAGGTCCGCAACACCGTCGGCCCCAGCAGGGCCGGTACGGCTCCCGCCTGCGTGAACCTGGCCAGTTCCTCGCCGGTGACACCGCCCTCGGGGCCGACCACGATCACGACGTCGCCCTCGGCGGGCAGCGGGAGTCCGGTCAGCGGGGCCTCCGCCTCCTCGTGGAGGACGATCCCGAGCGCCGCCCGTGAGATCAGTTCCGCGACCTGGCCGGTCGTGGCCTGTTCCGTCACCTCGGGGAGATGGAAACGGCGGGCCTGCTTGCCGGCTTCACGTGCGGTGCTCCGCCAGCGGGCCGTCCCCTTCGCGGCGCGGTCGCCCTTCCATTGGGTCACGCACCGGGCCGCCGCCCAGGGCACGACGACGTCCACGCCGACCTCGGTCATCATCTCGACCGCGAGTTCGCCACGGTCGCCCTTCGGCAGGCCCTGCACCACGACCAGGCGGAGCGCGGGCGCATCGACGTGATGACGCCCGACCACCTCGGCGGCGACCGAGTCCTTGCCCGCGTCGAGCACCACGCACTCGGCGACGAACCCGGCGCCGTCGGTGAGGTCGATCCGCTCGCCCGCGCGCATCCTGCGGACGGCGGCCGCGTGCCGCCCCTCCGGGCCGCCGAGCACGACGCGGTCCGCCTCGAGGTCGGCCCGGTCGGCCAGGAACACGGGAACGCTCATGTGCCGCTCACCATGGGGTCAGCGGCCGTTGAAGGCGTCTCGCAGCCGGGAGAAGAAGCCCTGCTGCCCGGGCGTGAACTTGCCCGGTGGCCGCTCCTCGCCCCGCAGCTTCGACAGCTCCTTGAGCAGTTCCTCCTGCTGGGGGTCCAGCTTGGTCGGCGTCTCCACGGTGACGTGGATCAGCAGGTCGCCGCGGCCCGTCTCGTTGAGCCGCTGGACGCCCCTGCCGTACAGGGGGATGACCTGTCCCGCCTGCGTGCCGGGGCGCACGTCGATCTCCTCGGCGCCGTCGAGCGTCTCGACGGTGAGCGAGGTGCCGAGGGCGGCGGCCGTCATGGGGATCTGCACGGTGCAGTGGAGGTCGTCGCCGCGCCGCTCGAAGATCTGGTGGGGGCGTTCGACGATCTCCAGGAAGAGGTCGCCGGCGGGTCCGCCTCCGGGGCCGACCTCGCCTTCACCCGCGAGCTGGATGTGGGTGCCGTCCTCGACGCCGGCGGGGATGCGCACCTTGATCGTACGGCGGGTGCGGACGCGGCCCTCGCCGGAGCACTCCATGCACGGGTGGCGGATCACGCTGCCGAAGCCGCCGCACTGCGGGCAGGGACGCGAGGTCATGACCTGGCCGAGGAACGACCGGGTGACCTGCGAGACCTCACCGCGTCCGTGGCACATGTCACAGGTGTCGGGGTGGGTGCCCGCCGCCGCGCCGGAACCCTGGCAGACCTCGCACAAAACGGCCGTGTCCACGACCAGCTCACGCGTGGTGCCGAACCCCGACTCCGCGAGGTCGAGTTCGACCCGGATTGTCGCGTTGCGCCCCCTCCGGGCCCGGGATCGCGGTCCTCGCGAGCCTCCCGCGGACCCGAAGAAGGCGTCCATGATGTCGCTGAACGGGAACCCGGCGCCGAAGCCGCCCGCACCGGCGCCCGCGCCGCTGCTGAAGGGGTCGCCGCCCAGGTCGTACATCTGGCGCTTGCTCGTGTCCGAGAGCACCTCGTACGCCTGGGTGACCTCCTTGAACCGTTCCTGGGTCTCCGGGTCCGGGTTCACATCAGGGTGCAGCGCCCGGGCGAGACGGCGGTACGCCTTCTTGATCTCTTCCTGGCTGGCGTCACGGCGTACCCCGAGGGTCGCGTAATAGTCCTGGGCCACTTATGACCCCGCCAGGATCTGGCCCACGTATCGCGCCACGGCGCGCACCGCACCCATCGTCACGGGATAGTCCATTCGAGTCGGGCCCAGCACTCCGAGCCGGGCCAGTTCCTTGTCGCCCGAACCGTAGCCCGCGGCCACGATAGAGGTGCCACGAAGTCCGGTATACGGGTTCTCCGAGCCGATCCGCACGGTCAGCTCGGACAGTCCGCCTGTCTCGCCGAGAAGGCGCATGAGGACGACCTGCTCCTCCAGCGCCTCCAGCACGTCGCGAAGGCCGACGCTGAAGTCGGCCGCCGCGAGGTTGGCGGTCCCGGCGAAGACGAGTTTCTCCTCGTGCCGCTCGACGAGCGTCTCGAGGAGGACGGACAGGATGGTCGCAGCGACCGGCCTGTCCTCCTGTGGAAGCCGTTCCGGCAGCTCCGCGACCGTCTCCGGGACGCTGGACAGGCCACAGCCGTCGAGGCACGTGTTGAGCACGGCCCGCAGGTTCGCGATCCGGTCCTCCGCCACGTCCTCGACCAGTTCGATCACGCGCTGCTCGACCCTGCCGGTGTTGGTGATCAGCACGAGCATGACCCGCCGCTCGCCGACGGGCACGATTTCCACGTGCCGGACCGTCGACCTGGTCAGCGACGGATACTGCACCACCGCGACCTGACGGGTGAGCTGTGCCAGCAGGCGCACGGTGCGCATGACGATCTCGTCGAGGTCCACCGCTCCCGCGAGGAACGTCTCGATCGCCCGGCGTTCGGCGCCCGACAGCGGCTTCACCTGTGAGAGACGGTCGACGAACAGGCGATACCCCTTGTCCGTCGGCACCCTGCCCGCGCTCGTGTGGGGCTGGTGGATGTACCCCTGCTCCTCGAGCGCGGCCATGTCGTTGCGGATCGTCGCAGGTGAGACGCCGAGATTGTGCCTGTCGGCAAGGGCCTTGGAGCCCACCGGCTCATTGGTGGACACGTAGTCTTCGACGATGGCACGCAGCACGGCCAGCTTGCGGTCGTCGAGCAATGTGTCACCTCCCTGTGCGAGGAACACGGGCTCTGGCACTCTGTGTTCCCGAGTGCCAAGTGTACGGCCACGGCTCACGGGGTGCGATAACACAGACGATGCCATGGACAGACCACCAGGTGATCGCCCTTATGCCACAAGACTGAAATACCCGCTTCCTGAGGTCCGAGCCCGATCGCGGCATCTCGTTGCGCGCCCCGTGATCCGCGCCCCGTGATCCGGAGCACCCGCGACCGCACGCCGCGCACGCCCGCCGTTTGCTAGCGTTCCCGGCATGTACGGGCAGGACGTGCTTTCCGGAGACTGGCGGCGCCCCCGGCGGGGGCAGATCCCCAAGGTCCCCGCGGAACCCGACCTCGTCGTCGAGGACGCGGAAGGCCGCTTCTGCGGCGCCGTCGTGGCCTGTGACAAGGAGGCCGTGACACTGGAGGACCGGTTCGGGCGGCGGCGCGTCTTCCCCCTCGCCCCCGCCGGGTTCCTCCTTGACGGCAAGCCGGTGACGCTGGTGCGGCCCGCCGCCGCGCCCCAGGGCGCGAGGCGGAGCGCCTCCGGCTCCATCGCGGTGGAGGGCCTGCGCGCCAAGGTGGCGAGGGAGAGCAGGATCTACGTCGAGGGCGTGCACGACGCCTCCCTCGTCGAGAAGATCTGGGGCCACGACCTTCGCGTGGAAGGCGTGGTGGTCGAGTTCCTCGAAGGCGTCGACGATCTGCCCGCCATCGTGGCGGAGTTCGCCCCAGAACCCGGCAGGCGCCTGGGGGTGCTGGTCGACCATCTCGTGCCGAGCTCCAAGGAGAGCAGGATCGCGGCCCAGGTGACCGGGGACCACGTGCTGATCGTGGGACACCCGTACGTGGACATCTGGCAGGCGGTCAAGCCGGCGGCCCTCGGCATCGAGGAGTGGCCGGACGTCCCTCGCGGGATCCCGTGGAAGGAAGGCGTGATCGCCGCCCTGGGCTGGCGGATGGACCCGCAGGAGGCGTGGCGGCACATCCTCGGGCGGGTCGAGACCTTCGCCGACCTCGAGCCTCAGCTCCTCGGACGCGTCGAAGAGCTGATCGACTTCGTCACCGCCCAACCCCCCGCGTGATCATGCACACCTTCGGCCGGAGGCGGCCCGACCGGCGCGAACCCTCGCCGTGATCATGCACGCCTTCGGCGACATGGCGCCCGACCGGCGCAAACCCTCGCGGTGATCATGCACGCCTTCGGCGACAGCCTGCCCGACCTGCACAGAAACCATCTGTGATCATGCACGCACCGGCTACGGCGTCAGGTCCCGGACCAGGGCGTCGGCGAGCAGCCGTCCGCGCAGGGTGAGCACGGCCTGCCCCCGCTTGAACGGCTCCACCTCGAGCAGGCCGTCCCCCAGCGCCCTGGCGCACGCCGTACGCGCCTGCGGGGGCAGATCGGACAGCGGGAAGCCGGACGCGAGCCGGAGCTCCAGCATGATCCGCTCGACCGCACGGTCCTCGGCGGTCAGCTCCTCCCTGGCGTGCCCGGGAGAGGTCCCAGAGGCCAGGCGGGACGCGTACGCCGCCGGATGCTTGACGTTCCACCAGCGGGTGCCGCCGACGTGGCTGTGCGCTCCGGGGCCGACGCCCCACCAGTCACCGCCGGTCCAGTAGAGCAGGTTGTGGCGGCAGCGGGCGTCCTGTTCGGCCGCCCAGTTGGAGACCTCGTACCACTCCAGACCGGCGGCCGAGAGCATCTCCTCCGCGATGAGGTAACGGTCGGCAGCCACGTCGTCGTCGGGCATCGGCAGTTCGCCGCGGCGGATCCGCGCGGCCAGCCGGGTGCCGTCCTCGACGATCAGCGAGTAGGCCGAGACGTGGTCGGGTTCGGCCGCCAGGGCCGCCGCCAGCGAGTCGCGCCAGTCGTCGTCGGTCTCCCCCGGCGTGCTGTAGATCAGGTCCAGGTTGACGTGGTCGAACCCGGCCTTCCTCGCCTCCCGTACGGCCTGCTCCGGCCGGCCCCGGGTGTGCCTGCGGTCGAGCACCCTGAGCACGTGCTCGCTGGCGCTCTGCATGCCGAAGCTCATCCGGGTGAAGCCGCCCTCCCGGAGTTCCTCCAGGTAGGCCTGGTCGACCGACTCGGGATTGGCCTCGGTGGTCACCTCGGCGCCGGGCGCGAGGCCGAATTCGTCGTCGATCGCACGGAGCAGCCGCACGAGGTCGGCCGCGGGCAGCAGGGTCGGCGTTCCCCCGCCGAAGAACACGGTCTCCACGGGCAGGGCGGCATCCCCGAGCACGCGCCTGGCGAGCCGCACCTCGTCGATCGCCGTCGCGGCGTAGTCGCGCTGTGACGCCCCCTGGCCGAGCTCGGCGGCGGTGTAGGTGTTGAAGTCGCAGTAGCCGCACCGCGTGGCGCAGAACGGGACATGCACGTAGAAGCCGAACTGACGTGAACCGAGCCCGTCGAGCGCCGACTGCGGCAGGCCGCCGGACGCGGGGACGGGATCGCCGTCGGGAAGAGCGGAAGGCACACCTCCAGTCTGCCGCCAGTCCCGCCATGCCGACGACGCCGTGGGCGCCACGCCACGCGCGCGACGCGGGTCCCGCCGAACTCGGCCGCCGCGAAGCCATTGACGGCCCGATCACCCCGGTCTACGATCGGCGACAATTTACAAGAAAGTTTCCTAATAGTTGTGCCACACGACAGCAGGAGACACAACGTGCGCCGATTCCTGAAGAACCTCCTCGTCGCGACGGTCGCCGTCGGCCTCGCGGCCGTCGCGGTGCCGCCCGCGGCCCAGGCCCAGACAGGCAAGAGCGACCGCTACAAGCGGGTCGCCTACTTCATCCAGTGGGGCATCTACGGGCGGAACTACCACGTCAAGGATCTCGAGACCAGCGGCGCCGCCGCCAAGCTCACCCACATCAACTACGCGTTCGGGTTCGTGGGGCCCGAGGGCACGTGTTACTCCGCCGACCCTTGGGCCGACTGGCAGCGTCCGGTGCCCGCCGAGCAGAGCGTGGACGGCGTCGCCGACGCCGACGCCCAGCCGCTCAAGGGCAACCTCAACCAGCTCAGGAAGCTCAAGGCCGAGCACCCCGGCCTCAAGGTCCTGATCTCGCTCGGCGGCTGGACCGGATCCAAGTACTTCTCCGACGCCGTCCTCACCCCCGCGTCGCGGGCCAAGCTGGCCGCCTCCTGCGTCGACCTGTGGATGAAGGGCAACCTCCCCGACCTGCCCGCAGGCGCGGGAGCCGGCGTGTTCGACGGCATCGACCTCGACTGGGAGTGGCCAGGCTCCTCCGGCAACGACGGCAACATCATCCGCCCGGAGGACAAGCAGAACTTCACGCTCTTCCTCACCGAGCTGCGCCGCCAGATGAAGGCGGCCGACCGGAAGTCGGAGCTCACCGCCTTCCTCCCCGCGGCGGCCACCAAGATCGACGCCGGCTTCGAGGTCAAGAAGGTCTTCAGCCAGCTCGACTTCGCCACCATCCAGGGCTACGACCTGCGCGGCTCGTGGGAGCTCCAGACCGGGCACAACGGCAATCTGTTCACCGACCGGCGTGACCCCAACCCCGTCCGCTACAGCGTCGATCAGACGGTCCGCGACTACATGAGCCGCGGAGCTCCCGCCAAGAAGATCGTCGTGGGAGTCCCCGCGTACGGTCAGGGCTGGACCGGCGTGACGTCCAAGGGCAACGGCCTCTACGCTCCGGCGACCGGACCCGCCCCGGGCACCTGGGCACCCGGCAGCGACGACTACAAGAACCTCGTGAACAAGCCGGGCAAGCGCTACCGCGACCTGCTGACCGGCACGCTCTGGCTCTACGACGGCAACGAGTTCTGGTCCTACGACGACCCGGCCGTCATGGTCGAGAAGGCCGCCTACATCAGGCTCAAGGGGCTCGGCGGCTCGATGTTGTGGTCCATCGACCAGGACGACGCCAAGGCGTCCCTCACCTCGGCGCTGTACTCCGTGCTGCGCTGATCCCCGAACCACCTGCGGGGGTGGGCCCGTCCGCCGCAGCACGGACGGGTGAGGGAGGGGGCCGGAGCTCCTGGGTCGAGCTCCGGCCCCCTTTCCCGTGTCACGACCCGCTCTTGAGCACCCGCTCCGCGATCCAGTCCCACTTCTCGCTGTGACCGGGATGGGCGAGGAGCCTGAGCATCAGGTCCCTGTCCCCGTGATAGGCGGCGAACGCCTCGCGGATCGTCACCCCGTCACGAGGCCAGTCGATCACCTCGATCGCGTCGCCCGCGCCCAACTCGCCCTGTTCGACGACCCGGAAGTACGCGCCTGGACGGGCGGCCCGGGTGAAGCGCCTCACCCAGCCGGGCTCCCCCATCCACCCGCGGAACGTCACGCAGGGGACCCGGGGCGCCGTCACCTCGATCACGGCGGTCCCGATCCGCCACCGCTCCCCGATGAGCGCGTCCGTCACGTCGGCTCCCCACGTCGTGAGGTTCTCCCCGAACGAGCCGTTGCCCCGCTCCCCGCCCAGTTCGGCCTGCCACCAGTCGTGGTCCTCCCGCGCGTACGCGTAGACCGCCTGGTCGGGGTGCCCGTGATTGACGAGGTCGGCCCGCTCGTCCCCCGCCAGGCCGTTCACGTGGACGGCGACGCGGCCCTCGGCCGGCCTCTTGTCGATGGCGGTCCGCCGGAGCCTGCCCGCCCATTCGGCGGAGACGGCACGGCCCACGTTAACCGAGACGATGTGCATGATCCTGACGCTAGTGAATCCTCATCTCCACGACCAGCGGGTTTTCCGCGAGCCGGGTGTGAATCCCCACCCACGGGTGGAGCCTGGGATCTCCACCCGTGCTCCGATCCGCCGGCACCCGGACCCTCCATAACGTCGGGTCCCATGAACGAACTGCTCGCCGCCGTGCTGGCCCTCGCCATTCTCGCCCTCGCCGTCTACCGCCAGATGCGCGTCCGTCCCGTCAACGAGGGGCGCGCGCTCACCCTGCCGTTCGTGCTCGTCGTCATCGGCGTCCTCCAGGGACATCTCGTCGACTCCGCGCACGCCTCGATGAGCATCGCGCTGCTCACGGCGGAACTGCTCGTCGGCGCCGCGCTCGGCATCGTCCGCGCCTACACGATGCGGGTCTGGCGTGACACCCGGGGCACGCTGTGGCGCAGGGGCACGGCATGGACGATCCTCGCCTGGCTGGTCGCGATCGCGGCGCGCTTCGGCTTCGTGGCCGTGGGAAGCGCCGCCGGGGTGGCCTTCGAGACGGGTTCGATCCTGATCTTCCTCGGGCTCTCCCTCGTCGTCCAGGCCGTGGTGGTCGCCCACCGCGCACGATCGATGGACTCCGCGCTCGCGGTTAACGTCGAGGGGTGAAACAGGCCCGCGGCATGATGTCCGCGTTGCGGCTCGCGGCCGTGGCGGCGTTCACGCTCGCCGTGGTGCGCGACCGGCCGGAACCCGCGTTCACCTGGCTGCACGTGATCCACGGACTACTCGCGGCCGCCTTCGTGATACTGGTGTTCCTGTCCCTCTGGCGGCGCGCCCGCCCGTTGCCCGTCGTGCTCCTGACGGCGTACGCGATGGTCGCCCTGGCAGTCGCACTCCAGATCAACGCGCCCAACGGCCCCGCGCTGACCGCTGTGTTCGTGTCAATCGGCGTCGTCGCCGTACGACTGCCGCCCGCCCACTCCCTGCCGGTCACCGGGGCCGCGCTGGCCGTGATCACCGTGGGCGACCTGGCGCAGGGCCGGGAGGCCTCGTGGGCGGTGATCGCCTTCAGTGTGGTCATCTACCTGATCGCCTACGTGCGGCGGACGACCCTCGCGGCACGCGCGGCCGAGGATCGGGAGGCCGTCCTCGCGGAGCGCACGCGCATCGCCAGGGACATCCACGACATCCTCGCGCACTCGTTGTCGGCCCAGCTCCTCCACCTGGAAGGGGCCAGGCTCCTGTTGCGCGCCGACCGGGCCGGCGAGGCGCTGCAGCGGGTGGAGCTGGCAAGGGACATGGCCAAGCAGGGGCTGGAGGAGACGCGCCGGGCGATCACGGCACTGCGTGGGGACGTCCCTCCGCTGGCCGAGGCGGTCTCCGCCCTGACCGGGGAGTTCCAGGCCGCGACGGGGGTGGGCTGCGAGCTCACGATGGCGGGCGAGACCCGCCGCCTCGATCCGGAGGCCGAGCTCGCGATCATCCGTACGGCCCAGGAGGCGCTCACCAACGTACGGCGGCACGCACCCGGCGTCGCCCCGGACGTCCGGCTCACCTTCGGCCCGGCGTCGTGTTCGCTCGATGTGACCAACGAGCTGGCCGCGTCGCCGGGTACGCCCGGCAGCGGTTACGGAATGGCGGGCATGCGGGAGCGGGCCGAGCTGATCGGAGGCCGCCTGGAGGCGGGCGAACGCGACGGCGTGTTCCGTGTGCACCTTGAGGTGCCGGCGTGACCACCCGGCGCCACGGCCGACGTCACCACGCCGGTGCGGCCGACGGGAGCAACCGGGGCCGGCCGGCCGACCACCGGCCGTCCGATCGTGCCGGGTTCCGCCGGCGCGTTACTTCTTGGCCTTGTCCGCGCTGGAGTCTGTGGACAGCGCCGCGACGAAGGCCTCCTGGGGCACCTCGACCCGGCCGACCATCTTCATGCGCTTCTTGCCTTCCTTCTGCTTCTCCAGCAGCTTGCGCTTACGGCTGATGTCACCGCCGTAGCACTTGGCGAGGACGTCCTTGCGCATGGCCCGGATGTTCTCCCGGGCGATCACCCGGGCGCCGATGGCGGCCTGGATGGGCACCTCGAACTGCTGGCGCGGGATGAGGTCCTTGAGCTTCTTGGCCATCTCGACGCCGTACGCGTAGGCCTTCTCCCTGTGGACGATGGCGCTGAAGGCGTCGACGGGCTCACCCTGCAGGAGGATGTCGACCTTGACGAGATCGGCCTCCTGCTCGCCCAACGGCTCGTAGTCGAGCGAGGCGTATCCGCGCGTCTTCGACTTCAGCTGGTCGAAGAAGTCGAAGATGATCTCGCCGAGCGGGAGCGTGTAACGGATCTCGACCCGGTCCTCGGACAGGTAGTCCATGCCCTGGAGTTGGCCGCGGCGGCCCTGGCAGAGCTCCATGATGGCGCCGATGAACTCGGAGGGGGCCAGCACGGTGGCCTTCACGACCGGCTCGTGGATCTCGGCGATCTTCCCTCCGGGGAACTCGGAGGGGTTGGTGACCACCAGCTCCCGCCCGTCCTCCATCAGCACGCGGTAGATCACGTTGGGCGAGGTGGAGATCAGGGAGAGGTTGAACTCCCGCTCCAGCCGCTCACGGACGATCTCCATGTGGAGCAGGCCGAGGAAGCCGCAGCGGAAGCCGAAGCCCAGCGCCGCGGAGGTCTCCGGCTCGTAGACCAGCGCGGCGTCGTTCAGCCTGAGCTTGTCGAGGGCCTCACGGAGCTCGGGGTAGTCGTCGCCGTCGATCGGATACAGGCCCGAGTAGACCATCGGCTTCGGGTGGTCGTAGCCGCCGAGCGGGTCGGTCGCGGGCTTCGTCGCGCTGGTGACCGTGTCGCCGACGCGCGACTGGCGGACGTCCTTCACCCCGGTGATCAGGTAGCCGACCTCGCCGACGCCGAGGCCCTTGTCGGACGGCACGGCCTCCGGCGAGATCACGCCGATCTCCAGCAGTTCGTGCTGGGCCGCGGTGGACATCATGAGGACCCGCTCGCGCTTGGACAGGTGCCCGTCGATGACGCGGACGTAGGTCACCACGCCGCGGTAGGTGTCGTAGACCGAGTCGAAGATCAGCGCACGCGACGCCCGGTTCGCCTCGCCCACCGGCGCGGGCACGTGCTCCACGACGTGGTCGAGCAGCTCCTTGACCCCGACGCCGGTCTTGCCCGACACCCGCATGACGTCGCCGGGTTCACAGCCGATCAGCCCGGCGATCTCCTCGGCGTACTTGTCCGGCTGCGCGGCGGGCAGGTCGATCTTGTTGAGCACCGGGATGATGTGCAGGTCGGCGTTCATGGCCAGGTAGAGGTTGGCCAGCGTCTGCGCCTCGATGCCCTGGGCGGCGTCGACCAGCAGGATCGCGCCCTCACACGCCTCCAGCGACCGCGACACCTCGTAGGTGAAGTCGACGTGGCCGGGGGTGTCGATCATGTTGAGCACGTGGCCGTCCCACGGGAGCCGGACGGCCTGCGACTTGATCGTGATGCCGCGCTCGCGCTCGATGTCCATCCGGTCGAGATACTGCGCGCGCATGGACCTGTCGTCGACCACGCCGGTGAGCTGGAGCATCCGGTCGGCGAGAGTCGACTTGCCATGGTCGATATGCGCGATGATGCAGAAGTTGCGGATCAACGCGGGGTCGGTCTGGCCAGGCTGGGTGCGCACCGAAGTCCGTTTCAACAAGGTTCAACAAAGGTGGGTGTGGCCCGATCGGCCGAACCGCCTCGCCTCACGCTCAGCGCGCTCTCCGGTCGGGGCTGGCGAAGCAGCCACCCTCCATGGTGGCATGTCCGGATGCTTGCCTTGACCATCAGAGGGACCATCAGGCGCGTTACCCGCTGGGCGGTGATCGTCCTGGCCGTTCTGCTGGCCCTGGGGGTGATCGCGGCGGCCGCGCTGCGGATCGAGTTCGCCGGCTCTCCGGCGGCGTGGGCGAGGACGACGGGGCACGACGCCCTGTGGATGGGGCACGCCTGGGTGGACGGCAGGAAGACCGCCGCCGACGTCGACGCGCTGGCCCTCCGATTACGGCAGAGCGGGATCCGGGACGTCTACGTGCACAGCGGCCCCTTCGAGGCCGACGGCACGCTCCGCGCCGACAAATACCCCGGCGCGGCGGACTTCCTGAAGTGGTGGAAGGAGAAGCTGCCCGGCGTACGGGTGTCCGCCTGGCTCGGCCAGGTCGTGGGAGACGGCTCCGGCGGCACCCTGAACCTCGCCGACCCGGCGACCCGGGCGAGGGTCGTCGCCGGGGCGAAGGCGCTGGCCGATCTCGGATTCGACGGCGTCCACTACGACTTCGAGCCCGTTTCCGACGGCGATCAGTCCTTCCTTGACGTGCTGACCCAGACCCGCGGGGCCATCGGCGCCAAACTCCTGTCGGCGGCCACGCAGCAGATCGAGCCCTTGCCCGGCATGCGGTTCCCCCTCCGCCTCGCCATCGGCCACGACAAGTACTGGACACCCGGATACTTCCGGCAGGTCGCGGACCTCACCGACCAGGTCGCGATCATGACTTACGACTCCTGGACCCCCCTGCCGTCGCTCTACGGCGGCCACGTCGTACGGCAGACGAAACTGGCCATGGGCCTGGTGCCCGAGAACAAGACCGTCCTGATCGGCGCGCCCGCCTACCACGACCACCTCGTCGCCCTGAGCGACTTCGCCGAGAGTGTCGGGTCCGCCGCCGACGGCGTCAGGCTCGCCCTCACCGAGGACGGCCCTCGATCCAACCTGGGCCTCGCCCTGTATGTGGACTTCGCGGCCACGGAGGAGGACTGGAAGGAGTACGAGACGACCTGGGTCCGGCCCGAATAGGCCCTGATAGGCCCGGATAGACGGCATCCGGTCGGCCCGGCCGTGGTTCACGCCTAGGTCCGTCCCGGACGGACGGCTGCCGCGATCATGGCCGATCCGGAATCGCGGATGCCGGCTTCAGCCCCCGTCACGCCGGGGCAGGGTACGATTCAGACGCAGGCCATGCTTCATGCGCGATTTGAGCGCCGAGCAGGCCTGTTGATACTCTGTTTCTCTGCGTGTGGCGCGCCCTCTCTCGAGCCCGCGCGCCCCATCCGACCAAGACTTCACCGAGGCTTCTTCGTGGCGAACATCAAGTCCCAGATCAAGCGCAACAGGCAGAACGAGAAGGCCCGGCTGCGCAACAAGGCCGTCAAGTCGTCCCTGAAGACGGCGGTACGCAAGTTCCGCGAGGCCGCGGACCAGGGCGACGTCGATGCGACGGTGGCTGCCCTCCAGGCCGCCTCCCGTCAGCTCGACAAGGCCGTCAGCAAGGGCGTCATCCACAAGAACCAGGCCGCCAACCGCAAGTCGGCCATCGCCAAGCGCGCCGCCGCTCTGCAGGCTGCCAAGTAGCGCTCCGCGACGGACGTCCACGCCGCATCCCGGTTCGGGATGCGGCGTTTTGGCGTTCCCGCTCCAGCTGAGCCCGCGAGGCGGATCACCGCTCCGCCTTGTCCCGCGAAGACGGACAGGGAATGTCCGGTTCGTGTCTCGATTTCGATATCACAACGGCATCCCCGCACCGTATCGGCTCGATTACTGATCATCCGCCGCCCCTTCCGAGTCCCTAAAGTGACAAGCTCTGGATTCCGGCGCGCACAGGGACGGTTATGCGGGGGCGAACACCGATGGTCATCCGGCGCGCGCTGAGCGAGCCACTGCTGCTGGTCGCCGCGCTCGGCTCGGTCCTGCTCGCGACCACCACCCTCGTCGCGCTCATGGTCTACGCGGTCTCCGTGACCGAGGACGGCGTCCGCCGGGCCATGGAGACCGCCCCGGTGGCCACTCGCGCGGTCACGGTCACCACATCCGTCACGGCGCGTGACTTCCCCCGGATCGACGGGCTCGTCCGCAAGCAGGTCGCCGATCACTTCGGCGGCGTGCCCGTTCAGATGACGTCGAGCGCGCTTTCCGACTCCTACGCCATGCCGGGCCAAGAGAAGGCCGAACGCCCCGAACTGACCCGGTTCGCCACGTATGAGGGCCTCGACCGGAATGCCACGCTTCTGAGCGGGAAGTGGCCGGTGGAAGGCGGCGCGTCGAGCCGGATCGTCCAGGCGGCGATCTCCGAGGCCGCGGCGCGCGCGATGAGCCTGACGGCGGGCGACCGGCTCAGCGTCGTGGGGCGGCTCGACGGCCGGCGGGTCACGGTGCAGATCACGGGAGTGTTCCGCCCCGGCGACCTGTACGGCGCCGACGGCGTCGGCGACGAGTTGCTCGTGACCGGCGTCCAGAACGCCGACTACACCACCTACGGCCCGCTCGTCGTGTCCGCAGGCACCTTCCTCGACCGGTTCACGACGTCGGTCTCCGCGAACTGGCACGCCGTACCCGATCTGGGCGGCCTTCCGCGGGAGCGCCTGAGCTCCTTCGCCGGGTCGGTCGCCGCGATCGAGCCGGGAGTCAGGACCGACTGCCCGGACTGCGTCTTCTCGAGCGTCCTGCCAGGGATGCTCACCCAGCTCGACCGGGCCGCACTGGTGGCCAGGTCGACGATGCTCGTCCCGGTCCTGCAACTGCTGGTCCTCGCGGCCTACGCGCTGACGCTCACCGCCCGCCTGCTGTCCGACCACCGGGGGATGGAGGTCGCGCTGCTCCGGTCGCGAGGCGGCGGCTCGGTCCGCCTCGCCGTACTCGCCGGGGCTGAGGCGCTGCTTGTCGCACTGCCCTGTGCCGTCGCGGCGCCGTTCCTCGCCCCCGCCCTGCTCCAGCTGACCAGCGCGACCGACGTACGGCTCTCGCCGCCGTCGACGGCGGCCATGTTCGCGGTCTCCGTGCTGGTGGCGCTGGCGTGTGCCGTCCTCCTTGCACTGCCCGCCATCAGGAGCACCCGCCGCACCTACGTCGAGGAAAGCGGATCGCGCGGCCGCGGAGCGCGTCAGGGGATCCTGCAGAGAGCCGGCGCCGACGTGGTCCTGCTGGTGCTGGCCGGTCTCGCGATCTGGCAGATGCGCCACTACGGAGCCCCGGTGACCTCGACAGCGGGCGGCGGCCTGGGGATCGACCCGCTGATCGTGGCGGGGCCGGCGCTCGCGCTGCTGTGCGGGGGAATGCTCGGCCTGCGTCTGCTCAGCCCGATCTCGGCCCTCGTCGAGCGATTCACCGCACGCGGCACCGGGCTCGCGTCGGCTCTCGGGTCGCGTCAGGTGAGCCGTCGCCCGACCAGATACTCCGGCCCCACCCTGCTGCTGACCATGGCGGTCGCCATCGGGGTGCTCTCGCTGGCCACGGGCTCGACCTGGCGGTTGTCCCAGGACGACCAGGCGCGGCATCTGGCCGGGGCCGACCTCCGCGTGGCCGTCCCTCCGGGAGGCGACGGCAGGGAGTCGACCTACAAGACGTTGCCCGGGGTGACCGCCGTGGCCGCCGTCCACCGGAGCGTGGCGTCCATGGGCGGGGCAGACGTCACGCTTCTCGGCGCGGACGCCGCGAAGCTCGGCACGATCATGCTGCTCCGGCCCGACCTGTCGGCGACCCCGCTCGCCGCGCTGACCTCGCGGCTCTCACAGCCGGGCACCGCCCTTCCTGTCGTGGTCACCTCCGGCCTGGCCGACCTCAGGACGATCACGATCGGCTCCCAGGCGCTCCCCGTCCACGTGGTGGGGACGACCGCCGCCATGCCCGGCACGGCCGCCGGTACCCCCGCCGTGCTCGCCGACCTGTCGGCGTTGCGGACGGCGAAGGTCCCCGGGGAGCCAACGGAATGGTGGATCTCCGTCAAGGATCACGACACCTCACGTGCGGTGGCCGCACTGGGAGCCGACCCCGAGGAGACCGTGACCGATCTGGCCGCGCTCGACCGGCAGCTCGGCGGCGACCCGCTGGCCGCCGGGCTCCAGGGGGCGCTGACGCTCGGCTTCGCCGCCGCACTCGCCTTCGCACTCCTGGGTTTCCTCGTCAACGCGGCGGTGTCGGCCAGAGAGCGCCGGGCGGAGTTCGCCCTGCTCCGGGCACTCGGCGTGACGTTCAGGCAGATGATCGCCCTGCTGGTGGTCGAGCAGTCGTTCGTCATCGCGCTTTCGCTGGCGGGCGGAGTCCTCCTCGCGGGGGTCGTCGCCGCGGTCGTGGTGCCGGCCATCGTGCTGACCGGGCAGGCGACCGCCGTCACGCCCCCGGTGCTGCTGGACATCCCGTGGCCGACCGTGGCCGTTCTCATCCTGGCGATCATGGTGAGTCTCCTGGTGGTGGTCGGCGGGCTCGCGCGGTCGCTGCACCGGCGGGGACCAGGCGGCGTGCTGCGATCCGGGGAGGACCGATGATCAGGCTGCTGAACGCCCACAAGGGCGTGGCGGCGCTGCTGTCCGTGCTGGTGCTGAGCGTGTCCCTGCTCATCGCCGCCCTTCCCCGGATGCTGGAGGCCTCCTACGACGAGGCCGCCCACCGGTTGCTGTCGAGCAATCCTCCGCAGCTCACGTCGCTCACCGTCAGCCTGAGCACGAGCTACTGGGCCCAGCCGCTGGAGACCGCCCAGCAGGCCGTCGCCAAGGACGGGGAATGGCGCGCCGCGCTCCCACCCGCGTTGCGGCAGGTGACGAGCGACGAGAAGCTGGTCAGCATCGAGTCCGAGCGCAGGCAGATCTGGAACAAGCGCAATCACCACCTGACTCTCCTGTGGGTCTCCTCCTCCGACTCCGCCGTCCGCTACGTCAAGGGCAGACCGCCGGGCCCCAAGAAGGGGACGAGGTTCGACGTCGCCTTCGCGTCGTCCGTGGCCGCGCAAGTCGGCATCAAGGTGGGCGACGTCCTGCGGCTCGACGGCCTCACCGCGAGGGTCACCGGGCTCTACGAGCCGATCACCGGTGCCAAGGCGTTCTGGGCCCACTACGACGCGCTCGGCCGCGTCATCAAGGACCTTCCTCGCGGGGCGATGGAAGAGCAGATGTACCTCGCGGGCCTCACCGACGGCGACAGCCTGGCCTCCTCGCACACCCGGCCCGTCTACCGGTGGTCCATGACCCTGAAACCCGAAGCGGTCACGGCCCGCAACGCGGAAGCCGTACGCGCCGGGGTCACCGACTTCGGCCATCGCGTCACCGACGACGGCGCCGGCGTCTCCCTGTCCACCAACCTCGACCGGCTCATGACGCAGTTCCTGGACAGGCTCTCCCTGACGCGGGCGCTCATGTCGGTGCTCCTCGGCGCCCTCATCGTGGTCTGCGTCGGCACGAACGCCCTGGCCGTACGCCTGCTCACCGAACGCGTGCGCGGCGATCTCACGCTGATGCGCGCCCGCGGCGCCTCACTCCGCCAGGTCGTCCTCATGGCCACCGGAGCAGCCGCCCTCATGGCCGTGCCCGCGGCTCTCGCCGGCTACCTGATCTCCTACGCCGTGCCGGGCCCCGTCACGCCGATCGTCCACATCGGGCCCGCGTTGCTCGCCGCGGCGGCCGTCGCCTTCTGCGCCGCCTGGGTGGCCGGCGCGCACCGCAAGCCGCTGGACCAGCGCAGGGACGACATCGTGGCGGCACGCCCCTCCCCGCGGCGGATCGCCTTCGAGGTGCTCGTGGTCGCGCTGGGCGTGGGAGGCGTGCAACTGCTGCGCAGCCGAGGACTCGGCACCGGCGACCCGCTCCTCGCGTTCGCCCCCATGCTCCTCGCGCTCGCCGTCGCGATCGTGACGCTGCGGGTCTATCCCCTGCCGCTGCGGGCGCTGGTCGGACTGACAGCGCGCGGCCGCACCGCCTCGCCGTACCTGGGCCTGACCATGGCGGCGCGTGCGGCGGCGAGTGTGGCCCTGCCGGTGCTGACGCTGGTTCCCGCCCTGTCCATCGGCGCGTACGGCGCGGCCACCGTCCAGGGCATCGACGCCGCACAGCGGCAGGCCGCGTGGCAGCGGATCGGCGCGGAGATCCGGGTGGAGGTGGACCGGAACATCCCCGCCGGCGTGGTGGACAAGATCCAGCGGACACCAGGCGTCGACGCGGTGGTGCCGGCCTCTGTGGGCGGGACCACGGCCGAGGTGGGCTTCGGCGGGCGGCCGGCGACCCTGGTCGCCGTCGACCTGGAGGCCTACCGCCGACTGGTCGCCGGCAGCCCGCTGACCCTGCCGCGGGCGCCGGACTCCGGAGCGCTCGTCAGCCGCAACCTGTCGGGCATGGAGAGCTTCGACGTCGCCTGGCCGACGCACATCTCCGTGGTGCCCAAGGGAACCGTCGCGTCGTTCCCCGGCGTGGACGTCGCGGGGCAGGAGCTCATCGTGGTTCCCCCCGTGAAGGGAAAGGCCAACACCCTGCTCGTCCGGGGCGACGCCGACGCGGTCAGAGCGGCCGTCAAGACCGGGATCCCGAGCGGCGCGGTGGTCAGGACCGTGGACGGCGAGTTCGCCGCCGTCTCCGCCGAGCCGCTCGCGGCCGCCCTGCTCACCGGCCTGAAGGTGATCACCCTCGCCCTGGCCGTGTACGCGCTGATCGGCGTGGCCATCGCCTTCGTGTCCCGGGCGCCGGAGCGGAGCCGGGCCCACGCGCTGCTGGCCGTGCTCGGCGTGACCGGACGGCAGACGAGGTTCCTCACCCTCCTGGAGGTGGCCCCGCTGCTCGTGCTGACGACCTGCGCGGGAATCGCCCTGGGCCTCGGCCTGCCCAAACTGCTCGGAGGCGGCGTCGATCTCGCCGCCTACGCCGGGCTGCCGCCCGGCACCCCGTCACTCGCCTCTCAGACGCCCGCGCTGGTGTTCGCGGTCTGCGTCGTCCTCATCGCCCTCGTAGGCTCCTACCTTGGAGGTGGTCATGCCAAGTCTGGCCGATCTTGAGGCTCAGGCGGGAGCCACAAGTCCCGCCTTCGGCGCGAACGCGCACATCCTGTGCGACAACCTGGTCCGCATCTACAAGACGGAAGGCTCGTCCCGCGGCTCCGATCGCAGCGCCTCCGTCGAGGTGGTCGCCCTGCAGGGCCTCGACCTGCTGATCGACAAGGGTGAGCTGGTCGCCATCGTGGGCGCTTCCGGCTCGGGCAAGTCCACCCTCCTCAACGTGCTCTCCGGGCTCGACATCCCGACCGCGGGCCTCGCCCGCGTCGCCGGCATGGACCTGCTGTCGATGACCTCCCGCGACCGGCTGCGGTTCCGCCGCTCCATCGTGGGATTCATCTGGCAGCAGACGGCCCGCAACCTCCTGCCGTACCTGACCGCGCGGGAGAACGTGACGCTCCCGATGAAGCTGGCCGGACGCCGGGCCGACAAGTCGCGGGCGGGCGACCTGCTCGAGCTTCTCGGCGTCGCCGACTGCGCGGCCCGGCGGCCCGGCGAGCTGTCCGGGGGCCAGCAGCAGCGGGTCGCCATCGCCGTGGCCCTGGCCAACTCCCCCGAGGTGATCCTCGCCGACGAGCCGACGGGAGAGCTCGACAGCGACACCTCCGAGGAGGTCTTCGCCGCACTGCGCGGCGCCAACCGGGAGCTGGGCGTCACCTGCGTCATCGTGACGCACGACCCGACGGTGTCGGAGCAGGTGGACCGGACCATCGGCATCCGCGACGGGCGCACGTCGAGCGAGACCCTGCGCCGCACGTCGCAGGACGGCGGAGTGATCGCGGAGGAGTACGCCGTGCTCGACCGCGCCGGCCGGCTGCAGTTGCCCCGCGACTTCATGACCGAACTGGAGATGGAGCGCCGGGTCCGCCTGGAACTCGAACGGGACCACATCGGTGTGTGGCCGGCCGATCGCGAGGATGAGCCGAATGACTGAGCCGCTGGTCGTCGTAGAGGGTCTGCGCAAGACCTACCAGAAGGGCCCCAGGGAGGTCGCCGCGCTGAAGGACGTCTCGTTCGAGGCGTTCCCCGGCGAGCTGATCGCCATCAGGGGCCGGTCAGGCTCGGGCAAGACCACCCTTCTCAACCTGGTGGGCGGGCTGGACCGGCCGGACGCGGGACGGGTCTCCATCGCGGGCCGCTCCGTCACGGACATGGCGGAGTCGGGGCTGGTGGAGCTGCGCCGGGACGTGGTCGGGTTCGTCTTCCAGACCTTCGGCCTGGTGCCGGTGTTGTCGGCGGCCGAGAACGTGGGCGTGCCGCTCCGGCTGGCGAAGGCGGCGCCGCGGGACCGCGAGGAGCGGGTCCGGGTGCTGCTGTCCCTGGTGGGCCTGGCCGATCACGTCAACCAGCGGCCCTATGAGCTGTCCGGCGGCCAGCAGCAGCGGGTGGCGATCGCCCGGGCACTGGCCAACCGGCCGCGCGTACTGATCGCCGACGAGCCGACCGGGCAGCTGGACTCCCAGACGGCCCGCCAGATCATGGAGCTGATCCGCGCCCTCGTGCGGAGCGAGGGGGTCACCGCGATCGTCGCGACGCACGACCTCGCCCTGATCGCGCTGGCGGACCGGGTGCTCGAACTGCGTGACGGCGTGCTCGAGGAGGCCGTGCCCCAGGCCGCCATGTAGGGCGTCACTCCGGTTCACTGCCCTTCCGGGAACGGCTTCACGAGCGGTTCGCCGCCGTTCCGGGCACGGCTGCTTCACGACCGGTTCGCGGCCGTTTCGGGACGGCCGCATCCGGCTGGGCGGGGACGTCCGCGGGCCCGCCCTCGTGATCCGTACGGGCGCGGACGTCGGGCAGGGCGAGGACGGCCAGGTTGGCCGTGGCGACGAGCACCGCGGCGGTGAGCAGCGGGATCGCGGTCCCCGTCCAGGCGGCGAGCGGAGCCGCGACGGCGAGGCCGAGTGGGCGCGCCACGAACGAGATCAGCGCGTCGAACGACCCGACCCGGCCGAGCGCCTCCTGCGGGATCCGCTGCTGCATGATGGTTTCCCACAGCGGGATCAGCAGGCCGAGGCCGAACATCGCGACGAAGTAGGCGCACGCGACCACGACGAGCGGCGCCGGAATCGACAGTGCGGCCAGCGGGACGGCATAGAGAGCGGCTGAGGCGCTGGTCACAGCCAGCGGCCGGGCGATCGGAAGCCTCGGCGTGAGGAGCACGCCCGCGACCGTCGCCACGGTGCCGGCCTGGGCGATGACGATCCACGCGGACTCCCCGCCCAGGCTGCGCACGGCGATGACGGGGCCGAGGGTGAGCAGGAATCCCGCGCAGAGGTGCCAAACGCCGTGACCGAGCACGCTGGTGAGGAACCACCGGTGGCGCCTGGCCTCGCGCCAGCCCTCATGCAGGTCGGTCAGGAAGCGCCGCCGGGTACCACTGGGCACGGACGTGACGATCCCGCCCAAGGTGAGAGCCGAGCCGGCGAACAGCACCCCCGTGATCACGAACGACCAGCCCGCTCCGGCCCAGAGGGTGAGCCCTCCGGCGAGGGCGGGTCCGCCGATCTGGGCGAATCCGTTGACCATTCCCAGCCGCGCGTTGAGCTGGAGCCTCCCCTCGGGCGGGGCCACCCCCACGACCAGTGGTGACACGGCCGGAATGCCGAACGCCACGGCCACGCCGGTCAGCGCGGCGAGTCCGGCGATCTCGCCGACCGAGGGATCACCGAGGAGAAGCCTCGCGCCGATCACCGTCTGGGTCGCGCATCGCGCGAGGTCCGCGACGAGGATCACGCGTCTCGGCGGCAGCCGGTCCGCCAGCACCCCGCCGATCGGCAACAGCAGCACCATCGGAATCGTTTCGGCGGCGAGGACGATGCCGAGATCGACGGCCGAGCCCGTGGCCCGGATGACGGCGAGCGTCAGCCCGGTGGGGATGAGCGCGGTGGCCAGAGCGGCGACCGCCCGGCCGATGAGTAGTCGAGCAATCATGGTCCTGAAATTAATTCGTCATCGAATAATTCGTCAACAAAATATATCGTGACGTATGATCGACGCGTGGACGACTCGGTGGACCGGCACATTGCCCGCTGGCGCGGCAAGGCCCCCTTCGACGAGCGGGTGGAGGCGATCGTCACCCGGATGCAGTTCCTGGTGAGGCACCTGTCCCGCGGCAAGGACGCCGCGCTGGCGATGGTGGGCCTGCAGGACTTCGAGTTCGAGACCCTGCACCGGCTCGCGTCCCGAGGAGAGGGCGGCGGGGCCACCCCTTCCGAGCTCGCGGCGGAGCTCAAGCTGTCCCCGGCGGGCATGACGGGCAGGCTCGACACGCTGGAGAAGGCCGGCCTCGTACGGCGGGTGCGCAGCGAGGAGGACCGCCGGCGGGTGGACGTCGAGCTCACCGACGAGGGGCGCGCGACGTGGCTGAAGGCCATGGGCGTGCGCGGCGAGGCCGAGGACGACATGGTCGGCGTTCTCACCCGCGCCGATCAGGAGGTGCTGGCCGCTCTGCTGAAGCGGATGCTGCTCCAGGTCGAGGAGCCCGGCTCTCCTTCGGCTCCGCAGGCGTGAGCCCGGTCGCCGGACGGCGGGTTCGGCGGCTCAGCGGTTCGGCTGTTCAACGGCGCAGCGGTCCAGCGGCGCAGCGGTCCAGGGCTCAGCGGTCCAGGGCTCAGCGGCCGGTGCGGCTGGCGACGATGACCTGGACGGCATGTTCCAGCGCGTACGCCGGATCCGTGCCGGCGCCCTTGACCTGCTCGTCGGCCGACGCGACCGCCTGCATGGCGATGGAGATGCCCTCTGGTCCCCATCCGCTCAGCTGGCGCTTGACCCGGTCGACCTTCCAGGGTGGCATCCCGACATGCCCGGCGAGCTGGGCTCCACGCAGGTTGCGGGGCGCGCCTCCCACCTTCGCCAGGGAGCGGAGGCCGCCGGCGAGGGCGCTGACGATCAGCACCGGCGCCACCCCGGTGGCCACGGCCCAGCGGAGCTGCTCAAGCGCCTCGCCGAGCCGTCCCTCGATGGCGAGGTCGGAGATGGCGAACCCGGTGACCTCGGCCCTGCCGCGGTGGTAGCGGGCGACCGCGGCCTCGTCGATCGTCTTCCCCGAGGTGTCGAACGCCAGCTGGCCGCAGGCGGCGGCCAGTTCACGCAGGTCGCTGCCCACGGCGTCGAGCAGAGTCTGGGCGGCGGCGGGGGCGATCGTCCGGCCGTGCCGCTTCACCTCGGCCTTGATGAAGTCCAGCCGTTCTCCCGGCTTGGTCGGCTTGGCCACCGTGACGACCTCGGCGCCCGCCTTCTTGACGCCGTCGACGAGGGCCTTCCCCTTGACCCCGCCGGGGTGGGCGAGGATCAGCACGGTGTCGTCCGCCGGGTGCGCGGTGTACTTCACGATCTCGGCGACGACGTCCTTCTGGAGATCCTGGGCCGACCGGATCACGACGACGGACCGGTCCTCGAAGAGGGACGGCGAGGCGAGCCGGGTCAGCTCCCCGACCTCGACCTTCCCTCCCACGAGGTCGTGCACCTCGGCCTCGGGATCGGCGCCGCGCACCGCGGAGACGACGGCCCCGACGGCGCGGTCCACGAGGAACTCCTCGTCGCCGACGACAAGGGTCACGGGAGCTGGATTCGCCATGTCTGGCAGCATGCCACGCCGGCCCGGGCGTGGCACATCCGCCGGAGCACGGACCTCATCCCTTCCTCGGCACGATCCCGAGCCTGCCCTCCTGGGAGGTCACCGCGAGGTCGCCGGACAGGTCGGTGCGGTAGACCCGCATGCCGAGCATGCCGAGCCGGTGCGTCGTCAGCGGGGCCGGATGACCGTAGTCGTTGACGGCGCCGACGCTGATCAGCGCGGCCCGCGCCCGGGTGGCGGCCAGGAACGCCGGATCCTGCCGCCGCGATCCGTGGTGGGGGACCTTGAGAACGTCGACGGACGGGACTCCGGCACGTGCCAGGACGGCCTGCGACTCGGTCTCGAGGTCTCCAGCGAGCAACGCGGACCCGATGAGCCTTCCCGCCGGTGTGAGCCAGCGGACGAGCAGCACGACGCTGGCGTTGTTGGCGACGGCGCCCTCCCCCGGCCCCTGCCGAGGGGCGGCCGAGGACGGGGCGACGACGGTGATCTCCGTGTCCCCGAACCGCCACCGCGTCCCCGGAGGCGTCACCCACTCGGGGACTCCCCTCGTCCGCAACCGCGAGGAGACTCGGGCGCTCTCCCGCTCGGGGACGCGCCCGGGGCTCACCAGCACGGCGCCCACCGCCCGGCCCCGCATGGCCCCCTCCAGGCCCCCCACGTGGTCGAGATGGGGATGCGTGAGCACCATCAGCGGCACCTGCCGGACGTCGAGATCACGCAGGCATCGGTCGACCGGTCCTGGCTCGGGTCCCGTGTCGATCACTATGGCCCTGCCGGGGCCCGCGGACACGGCCAGCGCGTCACCCTGGCCCACGTCGCAGGCGACGAGCAACCAGCCGGGCGGCGGCCACGGCGAGCTCACGGGCCCCGCGACCAGGACGGCGACCAGGGCGCCGGCCAGCACGGCGAGCCCCGCCCGCCGGTAGGCCCGTCGCCTCATCACCGCCCACACCGTCACGGCGGCGGCCGCCAGCAGCACGAGGCCCGCGGGCCCGGCGGGCCAGCCGATCGTCGCCATGGGAACCGCGGCGGCGTGCTCGGCGACGACGATGATCCAGCCGGCGGCCCAGCCCGCGGGACGGACCAGGATCTGGGCCGCTCCCATGCTCAGCGGGGCGACGACCGCAGCGGCGAAGCCGAGCACGGTGGCCGGCGCGACGGCCGGCCCCGCGAGCAAGTTCGCCGGGACGGCCACGAGGTCGAGCCTGCCGGACATGAGCACCAGCACAGGTGTCACGGCCGCCTGCGCCGCGGCGGGCACCGCGACCGCCTCCGCCGCGAGCATCGGCATACGCTCCGCCAGCCGTTCGCGCCAGCGCGGAGCGAGCACCAGGATGCCGCCGGTCGCGAAGACCGAGAGGGCGAAGCCGTACTGCCTGGCGAGTCCCGGATCGAAGAGGATCAGGCCGAGCACGGTGGCGGACAACACGGCCACCCCGTCCTTCGGCCGGCCGGCGCCGAGCGCGACAGCGGCGATCGATCCCATGACAAGCGCCCTCAGCACGCTGGGCGACGGCCTCGCGACCACGGCGAACCCGAGCATCGCGACGATCATGAGAAGAGCGCGGAGGGGAAGCGGTAGTCCCGCGATCCTCGCGAGGGCGAGGACGGCTCCAGCGATCAGCGCGAGGTTCGCTCCCGAGACCGCGGTCAGGTGGCTGAGCCCGGCCGCGGTGAAGTCCTGCTTGATCTGGTCGTCCATCCGGGACACGTCGCCCACCACCAGGCCGGGAAGCAGCCCCCGCTGGCCGGGCGGCAGCACGTCGCTCGCCTCCCTGAGGCCGGCGCGCAACTCCCCCGCCGCGGTCTGCGCGGCCGACGGATCGGCGAGGGGCTCCGGCCTCCCCCGGACGAGCAGGACCGCGGCGGTCGGCTCACCCTCATCCGCAGGCCCGAGCCGTCCCCGGACCCTCACCTCCTGGCTGGGCAGCAGCGTGCTCCACCCCTCCCCCGAGCCGAAGATCACGATCGGCACGGCCACGGCGAAACGCTCCGTGGCGGAGGTCACCGACACCGTGCGCGCCTCGACCACGACGCTGTCCCGCCGGACGACTCCACCGCGGTGGGGCCGCACACGGGGGTCGTCGGTGATCACGACGTCGGCGGTCACCGAGGCGTGCCGCGCCGCCAGTTCGGGCACCGGGCCGCTGGTGACGGCCTGGACCTTGAAGGCCACGACCGCGGCGGTGGCCGACAGGCACGCGAGGGTCCCCACCACCACGTTCCTGGCGCCCGGAGACCTCGCGCTCCCGGCCCACCGCCGTACCCCGGGCGTTCGCGCCCTGGAGGGCGTGTGAACGCGTGCACGCGGTGGCCTGGACGGGCGCGCGGCCCAGCACACCGCCGCGGCGACGGCGGCGGTGACCGCCGTCAGCACACCGGCCACGGCCGGGCATCCCAGCAGGACGATCGCCACCGCCCAGGACGCCAGGGCGGGCGCGGCCAACGGCAGCGCGTGCGACGTCCCCGTCTCAGGCTCCGGCCGGGCTCCGTGATGCGCGGCTCCGGCCGTCACAGGGCGACCTTGTCCTTGATCTCGGCGAACCGTTTTTCCCCGAACCCGGAAACCTCACGGAGTTGTTCGACGCTCTGGAAGCCGCCGTTCGCCTCGCGGAACTCGATGATCCGTTCGGTGAGCACGTCACCGACGCCCGGCAGGCCGTTGAGCTGATCCGCCGTCGCCGAATTGAGGCTGATGAGGCCACCCCCGCCCGAGCCGGCCGGCCCGCCGTCTCCGGGAGTCGCCGGGGTGGGAGCGCCCACCATAATCTGCTCGCCGTCCACAAGACGCCGCGCGAGATTCAGGGCGCCCGGTTTCGCACCCGGCCGGATCCCGCCTGCGGCGTCGATGGCGTCGGCGACCCTTGACCCCGTCGCCAGTGACAACACCCCCGGTCGCCGCACCTTGCCCGTCACGTACACGACGACGCTCACCGTCGGCGAAGGAGACGGGATCGCCGCGACAGCCGAGGCGGCGCCCACCGGCATGGGAGGCGCCAGCGGCTCGGCCACCGGTCGCGCACGCCATGCGAGGACGCCCGCCACGATCGCCGCGAGCGTGCCCAGGACGACGAGCACGCGCAGGCCCGGCACCCCCGGATCGAGCGCCGGAACCGCGCCCGCCAAGCGGCCCCGCATCCGCGCCCCGAGTGAGTCCACGGCAGGCGATTCCTCCTCGGGCAGGACCGGTTCGTACGGCTCACGCCCCGCGGCAGCCGTACGAGCCACGTGACGGGCCTCGTGGGGTGACCCGAACGACGGCGGCGGACCGGGAAGGGCGGGCTGCCGGGCAGCAGGCGGCCCGGACTCCGCCGATGCCGTCAGACGGCGCAGACGAGCCTCTACCGCGACGCGTTGGGCCGCCTGCTGCGTGGTTCGCACCCGGGAGACGCTAGGTCGCCGCGACGCGTCCGCCCCCATCGGAACGGCGCTCTGTGGATGACGCGAAAGCTGTGGAAACGCGGGCCGTTCAGCCGGTCACCGGGGAGATCGTCACGCCGAGCAGGCCGGGGCCGACATGGGCGCCCAGCGCCGGCCCGACCTCGACGACCATCATGCGGACGAGTCCGGGCAACCGCGCGCTCAGGCGCTCCGCGAGCGCGTCGGCCCGGGCGGCGGCCATCAGGTGCTGCACCGCCACGTTCACCGGTGTGTCGGCGGCCGCCTCGACCGCCAAATCCTCGAGGCGGGCTATCGCGCGGCTCGCCGTACGGACCTTCTCCAGAACGGTGAGCGGGCCGTCGCCGAGGCGCATGAGCGGCTTGATCGCCAGAGCGGAGCCCACGAGATTGGCGGCGGCGCCGATGCGGCCGCTCCGCCGGAGGTGTTCGAGCGTGTCGACGTAGAAGAACGTCCGCGTGAGGTCGGCACAACGCCGCGCCGCGGACGCGACCTCGGCGAGGGCCGCTCCCCGCCCGGCCGCCTGTGCCGCTGCCAGCACGGGGAATCCGAGCCCCATGGCGATGGACCGGCTGTCGATCACCTCGACGGGGATCGGCGCCTCCCGCGCGGAGACGAGGGCGGAGTCCACCGTGCCCGACAACTCACCGGACAAGTGGACGGAGACGACGCCCGTCGCCCCCTGCGCGGCCGCCTGCCCGTAGGCGTCAGCGAACAGCTGCGGCGCGGGCCGCGACGTGGTGGCGCCGCCGCGCAGGGCGTCGGCCACGACGGCCGTGTCGATCGGCGTCCGGTCCTCGATGATCCTGCCGTCATAGGCGACCCGCAGCGTGACGACGGCGATGCCCTGAACGGCCGTCTCCGCCGCGCCCAGATACGCGGTGGAATCCGTGACGACGGCGATCATCGGGGGCATATCGAGAGAGTAACCGCTGGCGATCTCCGGGACACGTGGATGATCGGGCGAGTGGGAGACGGGTTACTGGACGGGGGTCCCGCCACGCCAGACCCGGCGGGGCTTGAGACCGTACGACCAGGCGAAGGCGCCCTCGTGGTCGGCGTCCCACTGCACGATGTCCGCCAGCCGGCCGGGGGCGAGGATGCCGCGGTCGGGGGCGCCGAGCACCTGGGCTCCGCCGAGCGTCGCCGCGCGGAGCGCGTCGCCCACGCTCATCCCGAACGCCGAGACGGCCAGGCTGATCACCAGGGACATCGAGGTGATGCCGCAGTGACCCGGGTTGTGGTCGCTGCCGAGCGCGATCGGGACGCCCTGGGCGATCATGCGGCGGACCGGCGGAAGGGTGCCGCCCTGCAGGGCGGTGGCCGGGCAGACGACGGCGGGCACGCCGTACCTGCCCATCAGCGCGATGTCCTCGTCGGAGGTGTGGTGGAGCAGGTCGGCGGACGAGCAGCCCATCTCGGCGGCCAGTTGGACCGCGCCGCGGCGGTTGTAGGCGCCCGCGTGCACACGCGGGAGGAGGCCGACGTTGCGGCCGGAGGCGAGCACCCAGCGGGCCTCGTCGACGCTGAAGTGGCCGTCGTCGCAGTAGACGTCGACGCTGTCGGCCCCGGCGGCGGCCGCGTCCGCGCACCACGTGGCGACGGCCTCGACGTAGTCGCGCTGGCGGCCGAAGTACTCCGGCGGGACCACGTGCGCGGCCAGGAACGTCACGTGCACCCGCGGCATCATCGGCTCTTTCTCGAGCTCGCGTAGCAGCCGGACGTCCGCCAGTTCTCCGTCGCGGGTCAGGTGGTAGCCCGTCTTGGCCTCGACGGTCGTCGTGCCGGCCAGCAGCCATTCGCGCAGCCGCTCGCGCACGCCGTTGCACAAAGTCCAGGGGTCGGTGCCGCGGGTCACCGTGACGGTCGAGCCGATGCCGCCGCCGGCCGCGTTGATCGCGGAGGCCGTCGAGCCGCCCGACCGCATCGCCATCTCGGCGTAGCGGTTACCTGCGTAGACGGGGTGGGTGTGGGCGTCGATGAGACCGGGCGTGACGAGCGCGCCGCCGAGGTTCTCCACGTGGTCGACGTCGACGATGTCGTTGACGACCCCGGGCACGCTCTGCGGCAGGTCAGCCGCCCGACCGACCCAGGCGATGCGGTCGTTGTGGACCAGGATGGCCGCGTTGCTGCATACGTCGTGACCGGTCCAGAGCCGGCCGATGTTGGTGAGCAGCCGAACGGTCATCCGACCACCCGCCCATCGTCCCTGAACACGACAAAGTCCCAGGTCATGGGCGCCTCGCCCACTGGGTCCGCTCCGTGTCCGGACGTCATTGGGGGGTCTCCTGCCTCATCGCGCACCGGTGTTGTGCGATGACCCTATCGCCAGGATCTTGAACCCGGGCGAATTCAGTTCAGTTACGTTATTTCACAGGTCGACTGGATGTACAGGGTTATTGAGAAAGCACGCCAATACGCCACAGCCGTATAGATACGTCACGTCTGTCCCCGAATTCGCACCGGCAGCCGTTCCCCGCGGCTCGATCCCGATGCCCTCGCACTCGCCAACGCGTAACAGCATGTTCTGGTGTCATCTTGTTACCCGCGCCATAAGGTCTCGTTAGGCTGGCGTTATCTTACCAAGGTCACCCCTGGAGAGCCACTGACCAAGCGTGACCCTCACAGGGGCGTGTCGGGGATGCGGAAAAGGCCGCTCAGACGGTCTCGACGGGCTTCGCCACCCGGTCCAGCTCGGCGAACAGCGCGCCCAGAACCCTGGCGTGCAGGATGGTCCCGTCGCCGGTGTGCTGCAGGGACAGCACCTCGCCCTCCTTGTGGGCCCGCGCGACCAGATCCGTCCTGTCGTACGGCACGAGCATGCGCACCTCGTGGTCCAGGCGCGGCAGCTCGGTCTCGATCATCGCCATCAGTTCGCCCATGCCGGAGCCGGTGCGCGCGGACACCACCACGCTGTGCCGTTCCTTCATGGTCAGCCGGGCGAGCGTCACCGGGTCGGCGGCGTCGGCCTTGTTGATCACGACGATCTCGGGGATCGCGCTCGCGCCCTCGATCTCGGCGAACACCTCGCGGACGGCCGCGAGCTGCGACTCGGGATCCGGGTGCGACCCGTCCACCACGTGCAGGATGAGGTCGGCGTCTCCGACCTCCTCAAGGGTCGACCGGAACGCCTCGACCAGCTGGTGGGGCAGGTGCCGCACGAACCCGACGGTGTCGGCGAGCGTGAACAGGCGGCCGTCGGGCGTGCGAGCCCGGCGCACCGTCGGGTCGAGGGTCGCGAACAGCGCGTCCTCGACCAGCACCCCCGCACCGGTCAGCCGGTTGAGCAGCGACGACTTGCCGGCGTTGGTGTAGCCGGCGATCGCCACCGCCGGCACCTCGCGGGCCTGCCGGTGGTGCCGCATGGTCTCGCGCGCGGTCGACATGTTCTTGATCTGGCGGCGGAGCTTCGACATGCGCTCGCGGATGCGGCGCCGGTCCAGCTCGATCTTCGTCTCACCGGGGCCGCGGCCGCCGATGCCGACACCGCCGGCGGCGCGACCGCCGACCTGCCGGGAGAGGTTTCCACCCCAGCCTCGCAGGCGGGGAAGCAGGTACTGGAGCTGGGCCAGCTCGACCTGGGCCTTGCCTTCGCGGCTCTTGGCGTGCTGCGCGAAGATGTCCAGGATCAACGCGGTCCGGTCGATGACCTTGACCTTGACGACCTCCTCCAGCTGGCGCAGCTGGCCGGGCGTGAGTTCGCCGTCGCAGATCACGGTGTCGGCGCCGGAGGCGGCCACGATGTCCCGCAGCTCGATCGCCTTCCCCGATCCGATGTACGTCGCGGGGTCGGGCTTGTCGCGGCGCTGGATCAGTCCCTCCAGGACGTCCGATCCCGCGGTCTCCGCCAGGAGCCGGAGCTCCTGCAGGGAGTTCTCCGCGTCGAAGACGGAGCCGCTGGTCCAGACGCCCACGAGGACGACCCGCTCCAGCCGCAGCTGGCGGTATTCGACCTCGGTGATGTCTTCGAGCTCCGTCGAAAGACCGGCCACGCGGCGGAGCGCCTGGCGCTCTTCCAGTTCGTAATCGCCTACGGCAAGGTCTTCGGGCTCGTCATGCATATATGTCATCTCTTCTAGAGGAACAATCCGACACCCTCGGTGTCTTCCCATCGATGGTGGCACGACGCCCCGATGTCCGCATCTGGTTATGGCCTGCGGCTTTCCACCGTGAATCCGTCAGGCCTGCAGGACCTTGGCGTCGCCGGAACCGGTCTTGACGACGACGGTACGGGAGGACGAAGGATCCCGCGTCACCGCGACCTCCTTGTTCCCCGAGCCCGTGTCGGCGGTCACGTTGTAGGACCCTGACGGCACCCAGACGGTCCCGTCTCCCGAGCCGGTGTCGACGCGCACGTTGTCGGGTGCGGCGGCGAAGCGGAGCTTCACGTCGCCCGACCCGGTCGAGGCGGTCACCTGGCGACCGGAGAGGCCCCTCGCGTCGATGTCGCCGGAACCGGTCTCCGCGCCCACCGGGCCGGTCAGGTCGCGGAGGGTGATCGTGCCCGATCCCGTGTCGACCTTCACGTCGAGGCCCTTCGGGACCTCCACGCGGTAGTCGACCGAGCAGTCACGGCAGTCGTACCGCAACGTGAGCGTGCCGCCCTCGACCCGATGGCCGTTCTGCGGCTTCTCACCACGCCAGTGCAGGGTCTCGGTGACGTGGACGCCGGTCCTGCCGGACTCGTTCACGACGATCTCACCCGCCCCCGTGGCGGTGCGCAGGGCCGTGATGGCGTCCGTCACGTCGTAGGACTGGACGGCCTGCTCGCCGCCGAAGCCGACCTTGCCGAGGTCGATCTCCGTGCCGCACGCGGTGAGGGCGAGGGCGGCACCCAGTGCCACTCCCGCGACGATCATGCTCTGCTTTCTCATGGCACCGATTCTTGTGCCGCGTACGGCTCCGCCCCATCGGGGAGATCCCCCGGCCCGCCCTGACGCGTCCCCCACGTTGACCCTCGGATCAGCGGTGGAGTAGCGTCGATTCCACCATTTAGAACTATATTTCCATATCGTGGAAAGGGTGCCGATGGAAGGCGTTGAGATCACAGGTCCCCTGCTCGATCGGTTCGACGAGATCCTCACTCCCGAGGCGGTCGCCCTCGTAGCTACCCTCCATCGCGAATTCGACACGAGGCGTAGGGAGCTGCTCGCCGCGCGTGACGAACGGCAGGCGCGGCTGTCCGCAGGCGGAACACTCGACTTCCTTCCCGAGACCAGGCAGGTGCGCGAGTCCGAGTGGCGGGTCGCGCCGCCCGCCCCCGGGCTCGAGGACCGCCGCGTGGAGATCACCGGCCCGGTCGACCGCAAGATGACCATCAACGCGCTGAACTCCGGCGCCAAGGTGTGGCTGGCCGACTTCGAGGACGCCAACGCGCCCACGTGGGAGAACACGATCAACGGGCACCTCAACCTCCGGGACGCCCTCGACCGGACGATCGACTTCTCCTCCGGCGGCAAGGACTACGCGCTCAGGCCCGACGGCGAGCTGGCCACGGTGGTGGTGCGCCCTCGCGGCTGGCACCTGCCGGAAAAGCACGTCCTCGTCGACGGAGCGGAGATCTCGGGCGCGCTGCTCGACTTCGGGCTCTACTTCTTCCACTGCGCCCGGCGCCAGCTCGACAAGGGGCGCGGGCCGTACTTCTACCTGCCGAAGATGGAGTCGCACCTCGAGGCGCGGCTGTGGAACGACGTGTTCGTCCGGGCCCAGGACCTGCTCGGCATCCCGCAGGGGACCATCAGGGCGACCGTGCTGATCGAGACGTACCCGGCCGCGTTCGGGATGGAGGAGATCCTCTACGAGCTGCGCGACCACTCCGCCGGCCTCAACGCCGGCCGCTGGGACTACCTGTTCAGCGTCATCAAGAAGTTCCGCACCCGCGGGCGGGAGTTCCTGCTGCCCGAGCGGAACTCGGTGACGATGACCGCGCCCTTCATGCGCGCCTACACCGAACTCCTGGTGCGCACCTGTCACAAGCGGGGGGCGCACGCGATCGGCGGCATGGCCGCGTTCATCCCCTCCCGGCGCGACCCCGAGGTGAACAGGGTCGCTCTGGAGAAGGTGCGGGCCGACAAGACGCGCGAGTCCGGCGACGGGTTCGACGGCTCGTGGGTGGCCCACCCCGACCTGGTGCCGATCTGCCGCGAGGTCTTCGACGGCGTGCTGGGCGAGCGCCCCAACCAGCTCGACCGCCTGCGTGAGGACGTCCACGTCTCCGCGGAGGACCTGCTGGCCGTCTCCAAGACCCCCGGCCAGATCACCGAGGCCGGGCTGCGGAACAACGTCGACGTGGCGCTGCGGTACCTGGCGGCGTGGATGGGCGGGCTGGGCGCGGTCGCCATCCACAACCTCATGGAGGACGCGGCGACGGCCGAGATATCGCGGTCGCAGATCTGGCAGTGGATCCACAACGACATCGAGCTCGCCGACACGGGCGCCGTCGTGACGCGCGACCTCGTCGAACGGATCATCTCCGAGGAGCTCGCCAAGATCGCCGAGGAGCCCGGCCACGACGAGGCTCTGTTCGCCCAGGCGACCGCGTTGTTCAAGGAAGTCGCGCTCGACGACGATTTCGCGGAGTTCCTTACCCTCCCCGCATATGCCCGCATGCGATGACATGACCGACTTGGAGGTCAGGAATCTTCCCACCCGGCGGAAGGTTCCTGATCCCAATCTAGATACGACTAGACGAGCGCATCCGTCCAGACGTTGGTACATCTGGAGCATGACCGAATTCAGAGAGGCCGGCGACCACGCCGGCGCCGCCGCCGGACCGCCCCGGGCGATCACCCGCGAGATCACCAGGAGCCACTACCGGTCGGCGCTCACGGCCAACGCCGAGCTGATCCACCAGTACTGGCGCATCGGCCGCCACATCCTCGGCCACCGGCTGGGCGACACCCGGTACGACGAGGTCCTCGCCCGCCTGGCCACCGGCCTCAGGGCCGAATACCCCTGGTCACGCGGGTACTCCCGGGCCAACCTGCACCACATGACGACGTTCGCCGCCGCCTGGCCGGAGTTCGTCCCGCAGTCGCTGGAGCTGATCCCGTGGGGCCACGTCGTCGTCCTGCTCGACCTGCTCGACGACCGCCCGACCCGCGAGTTCTACGCGATGAAGGCGGCCCACGAGGGCTGGACCCGGAGCACGCTGACGATGATGATCCGAAGTGGGCTGCATCTGCGGCCGGACCACCCCCTGTACGACACCGGCAGGACAGTGCCGGTGGAGGAGCGCGACTGTGTGCGGGACATGCTGACCGACCCCTACGTCACGGAACTGCTCGACGCAGGCGAAAGGCGCGGGCGCGACCTCGAGGCACGGCTGATCGACACGGTCGTCACCTTCCTCCAGGACCTCCGGGTGGGGTTCGCCTTCGCCGCGAGGCGGCGCCGTCTGTCGGCGCGGGGCGAGGAGTTCGTCGCCGACCTGCTCTTCTACCATCTCGCGCTGCACCGCTACGTCGTCGTCGATCTCCGGACCGACGGCTTCGCCCCCGAGCACGCCGACCGGCTGGACCTCTGCGTCGCCGCCGTGGACGAACAGGTCCGCGACCGGATGCGGGACGAGCCGACGCTGGGCATCCTCCTGGTCGCCTCACGCGACCAGATCATGGTCGAGTACCGGCTCGGCGCGATGATCTCGCCGCTCTCGGTGGGCCCCCACACACTGCCCGCCGATCTCCAGGCGGCCCTCCCGACGCCCGCGGAGCTGGCAGGTGCCATCGCTCCTGCTCTGCGAGATGATGCAAGGGAAGACGACATTCAGGAGCGAATCATCACAGAAGGCCCGGCCGGCCTATGAACGACCAGGGCCGGGGGCCGCGGGCGCATGAGGAGGAACGGTAGCGATGTCCACCCTCCAGCGGCTGACCGAGCGGCTCGGCGACATCCTGGACCAGGACTCGGTGATCACCGATCCCGTACGGCTGCGGACCTACGACTGCGACGGGCTCACCTATCACCGGGCCACCCCCGGCGTGGTCGTCCTGCCGGAGTCGGCCGAGCAGATCGCGGCCGTGGTGCGGCTGTGCGACGAGTACGGCGTGCCGTTCGTGGCGCGGGGGTCGGGGACCGGGCTGTCCGGCGGCGCCCTCCCCCGGACCGACGGCGTGCTGATCGTCACCTCCCGCATGCGCCGGATCCTGGAGATCGACATCCCGAACCGCCGAGCGGTGGTCGAGCCGGGGGTGACCAACCTGGCCATCACGGAAGCGGTCCGCGACCAGGGCTACTACTACGCGCCCGACCCCTCGAGCCAGCAGATCTGCTCGATCGGCGGCAACGTGGCGGAGAACTCGGGCGGCGCCCACTGCCTGAAGTACGGCTTCACCGTCAACCACGTCGTCGGGATCGAGCTGGTCACCCCGCAGGGGGAGATCGTGGAGTTGTCGGACCGCGATCCCGGCTACGACCTCCTCGGGGCGTTCATCGGCTCGGAGGGCACTCTGGGCATCGCCACCAAGATCACCGTACGGCTGTCGCGGACGCCCGAGGCGGTCACGACCGTGCTCGCGGCCTTCACCGGGATCGAGGGCGGCGGCCGGGCGGTGTCGGCGATCATCGGCGCGGGGATCGTGCCCGCGGCCATCGAGATGATGGACGCACTGGCGATCGAGGCGGCCGAGGCCGCGGTGCACTGCGGCTACCCCGAGGGGGCGGGCGCCGTGCTCGTCGTGGAGCTCGACGGGCCGCACGCCGAGGTGGACCACCAGTTCGCCGCCGTCGAGCGGATCTGCCGCGAGACGGGGGCCTTCGAGATCCGGGTCGCCGCCTCCGCCGAGGAGCGGGCCGCGATCTGGAAGGGCCGCAAGTCGGCCTTCGCCGCCGTGGGGCGGATCAGCCCGGCCTACATCGTCCAGGACGGCGTGGTCCCGCGGACGGCCCTGCCCGAGGTGCTCGCCGGGATCGACCGGCTCCAGGAGGAGTTCGGCATCCGGGTCGCGAACGTGTTCCACGCGGGCGACGGGAACCTCCACCCTCTCGTCCTGTTCGACGACTCCGTGCCCGGCCAGGGCGAGCACGCCGAGGCCGCCAGCGGCCGGATCCTCGACCTGTGCATCGAACACGGTGGTTCGATCACCGGCGAACACGGCGTCGGTGTTGATAAATCTCGATATATGCCGCGAATGTTCAGTGAGGAGGACCTCGACACCATGCAACTCGTGCGGTGCGCCTTCGATCCGAAGGGCCTGTCCAATCCCGGCAAGGTCTTCCCCACCCCGCGGCTGTGCGGGGAGGTCCCCGGGGTGCGCAAGGGCGTGCATCCGCTGGTGGAGTCCGGCATGGCCGAGCAGTTCTGATGAGCACCTTTCCGCAGCCCCCGGCCGACTCTCACAGGAGGTGGCTGCCATGAGCGCCGAGGCCGATCTCGCCGCCTGCGGCACCACAGTGCGCCCGGCGGGCGAGGACGACACGGTGGCGGGCGTCCGGCCGCGCTGGGTGGCGCTGCCGGAGACGACCGAGGACGTCGCCGCCGTGCTCCGCGTGGCCGCCGCGCACGGCCTCGCCGTCGTGCCCACCGGCGCGGGGACCATGCTGCACTGGGGCCCGCCGCCCGAGCGCTGCGACCTGCTGGTCGACACCTGCTGCCTGAACGAGATCCTCGAGCACGCCGCCGGTGACCTGGTGACCCGCGTCCAGGCCGGGGTGACGGTGGGCTCGCTCGGCGAGGCGCTGGCGTCGCAGGGCCAGCGGCTCGTCGCGCAACCGCCGGTCGAGGGCTCCACCGTCGGCGGGATGCTCGCGACCGGAGTCGCCGGGCCGCTCGGATTCCGCTACGGAACCAGCCGCGACCTGCTCATCGGCGTCACCGTCGTGCTGGCCGACGGCACGATCGCCAAGTCGGGCGGCAAGGTCGTGAAGAACGTCGCGGGCTACGACCTCGGCAAGTTGTTCACCGGCTCGTACGGCACGCTCGGCGTCATCACGGAGGCGGCGTTCCGCCTGCATCCGCTGCCCGCCGACAGCCGCTGGGTCACCGCTCCCCTTCCTGAGGCCGAGCGCGGGCGGGAACTCCTACGGACCCTCGCCGCGTCCCCCCTCGAACCCGCCGCGATCGAGCTCGACCGGCCGGCTCCCGGCGGGGGCGTGCTCGCGGTCCTGGTCGAAGGCGTGGCCGCGGCCGAGCGGGCGAAAGCCGTACAGGACCTCATGGGGGTGGACGCCGGGATCGGCGAGGAGCCGCCCTCCTGGTGGGGCCGGCTGCCCGGCGACGACGTCCTGCTGTCGCTTCGCGTGCCGCCGGCGGCGACCGCCGACGCGCTTCGCGCGGTCGACGAACTGGCGGCCCCCATGGCCCTCGCCCCGCACGTGCGCGGCTCCGCGGCCACGGCCGACCTGCACGTCGCGCTGCCCGGGTCGCCGGATCCGGACCGGGTCGCCGCCTTCGTCACCGCCGTACGCGAGGAGATCCGGCCGTTCGGCGGGCGGATGACCGGTGTGGCGCTGCCGCCCGGCGTCGAGGTGGACTTCTGGGGCCCGGCCGGAGCGCTCGACCTGATGCGCCGGGTGAAGGACCGCTTCGACCCGGAGCGCCGGCTGTCTCCGGGCCGTTTCGTCGGAGGCATCTGATGGACCCCCGCGACCGCAGGCCGCCGGGCCTTCGCATGGAGGACGCCGCATGGACCCCGAGCTGATCAAGGATTGCGTGCACTGCGGGTTCTGCCTGCCCACCTGTCCCACGTACGTGTTGTGGGGCGAGGAGATGGACTCCCCCAGGGGCCGGATCCAGCTGATGGACCAGCATGTCCACGGCACGCCGGTCACCGACGAGATGGCGGGACATCTGGACGCGTGCCTCGGCTGCATGGCCTGCGTGACCGCCTGCCCCTCGGGTGTGCGCTACGACCGCCTGATCGAGCAGACGCGCGCCGTGGTCGAGCGGGAGCACACGCGGACGCCCGACGAGCGGGCCGTCAGGGCCATGGTCTTCGCGCTGTTCCCCTACCGGCGCAGGCTGCGGGCGATGCGGCTGCCGATGGCGATGAGCAAGCGCCTGCGGCCGCTGCTCGAGCGGGTGAACCCCACGCTCGGGGCGATGGCCGAGCTCGCGCCCCCGGTCCCCGGGCACGTACGGCTTCCGCCCGTGGTCAGAGCGCGCAGGCGCCGCAGGGCGACCGTGGGGCTGCTCACCGGCTGCGTCCAGGCCGAGTTCTTTCCGCAGGTCAACGCGGCCACCGTCCGAGTGCTCGCGCTCGAGGGCTGTGACGTGGTCATCCCGCCGCGACAGGGGTGCTGCGGCGCCCTGTCGCTGCATTCGGGCCGCGAGGCGGAGGCGAAGAGATTCGCCAAGCGCACGATCGCGACCTTCGAGCGGGCCGGGGTCGACACGGTCGTGGTGAACGCGGCCGGGTGCGGATCGAGCATGAAGGACTACGCCGAGGTGCTGAAGGACGATCCCGGCTGGTCCGCACGCGCCGAGGCGCTGCGGTTCCTCGACCTCGCCGAGTTCCTCGTGGAACTGGGGACGGTCGCGGAGCGCCATCCCCTGCCGATCTCGGTCGCCTATCACGACGCCTGCCACCTGGCCCACGCCCAGGGCGTGCGGGCGCAGCCGAGGGAGCTGCTCCGCGGCATCCCCGAGCTCGACCTGAGGGAGATCGCGGAGTCCGCCATCTGCTGCGGATCGGCGGGCACCTACAACCTGTTCCAGCCTCAGGCGGCGCGCGAGCTGGGCGACCGCAAGGCCGAACGGGTGCTGGCCACTCACGCCGACCTGCTGGTGTCCGCCAACCCGGGCTGCACGATGCAGATCGCCGCCGCGATCCGGCGCGCGGGCAAGGGCGAGATCCGCGTCGCGCACACCGCGGAGGTGCTCGACGCCTCACTGCGCGGGCTGTCCCCGCAGGCACTGGGGTGGGTCTCGGAGGACGCCAGGTGAGCGTGCAGAGCGTCGACCGCGCGCTCGACGTCCTGGAGGCCCTCGCCGAGCAGGGCGGCCAGGCCGGGCTGTCGGAGATCGCGGCTCGGACCGGCCTGCCGTACGGGACGATCCACCGGCTCCTTCAGACGCTCCTCGCGCGCGGGTACGTCCGGCAGGAGTCCGATCGCCGGTACGCCCTCGGCGGGGCGCTGCTGCGGATCGGGGGCACGGCCGAACGCATGGTCGCCTCCCGGGCCGAGCCGTACCTCGCCCGTCTGGTGGAGCAGTCGGGCGAGACGGCGAACCTGGCGATGCTGGAGGGCGACTTCGTCGTCTACGTGGCGCAGGTGCCGTCGCCGCGTAGGTTGCGCATGTTCGCCGAGGTCGGCCGCAGGGTGCTGCCGCACAGCACCGCGGTCGGGAAGGTGCTGCTCGCCGAGCGCCCGGACGCCGCCGCGGTGTTCCGGCGGACCGGCCTGCCGCGCCGTACGGACCGGACCATCACGACCGTCGACGGCCTCCTCCACGAGCTGGACGAGGTGCGCGCCCGGGGGTACGCGCTGGACCTCGGCGAGGAGGAGGGCGGCGTGCACTGCATGGCGGTCCCCGTCGTGGACGGCGGCCGGACGTTCGCGGCGATGTCGGTGTCCGGCCCGGCCGATCGGATCGACGCCATCGACCGCGTCGAACTGGCGTCGATGTTGCACAAGGCGGCGGGTGATTTCGGCTCCGCGGTGTTCGGGCTCTGATCCCCCACACGTTTACGCCGTTTCCGTGGAAGATGAACGTATGTGTCGAAGCATCAAGACCCTGCGTCCGCCGTTCACCGACGAGGTGACGGACAAGGACATCCACGCGGCGGCCCTGCAGTACGTGCGGAAGATCTCGGGATTCCGGGCGCCCGCCTCGCACAACGCGGAGGCCTTCGAGCGCGCCGTCCAGGCGATCACCGAGGCCAGCGCGGCGCTGCTCGCCTCCCTCGAGGTGCGCGGTCAGCGGCCTTCCGGCGGGGCCGCCGCGTCGTGAATCCGGTCCGCGGAACGTAGGGAACAGCCCGGGCGGGTCCGGCGGAGTAGGGGTGAAAGGCGCGAAGCCGCCAACGGAAGGAATCCCCCTATGAACGGACAGAACGGGTGGTGAGTACCGCGGCCACCGAACAGGGCACCCGTCCCTGGAGTCGCCGTGCCGCCACGCGAGGCCCGCAGGCCGGTCCGGCGGATACGACCACGGACGCCGGGCTGATCCGCGCGTCGCTCACCGACCCCGACGAGTTCGCGGGCGTCTTCGACCGGCATTCGGACGAGATCCACGCCTACGCGAGCAGGCGCCTGGGCCTCGATCACGGGCACGCGGACGACGTGACGGCGGAGACGTTCCTCGTCGCGTTCCGCAAGAGACACCGCTACGACCTGGACAGGCCGGACGCCCGGCCATGGCTGTACGGCATCGCCGGCAACCTCATCTCCGGCCACCGCAGGTCGGAGGTCCGGCGGCTCAAGGCCCTCGCCCGGACGGCGGGCGGCGCCGGGGCGCACGAGCTTCACGAAGAGGAGCGGAACGCCGAGCGCGCCAGCGCCGCCGCGCTGCGACCCGCCCTCGCGGCCGCGCTCGCGCGGCTGTCGGCCGCCGAGCGGGAGCTGCTGCTGCTCGTCGCCTGGGCCGACCTCACCTATGAGGAGACCGCGCATGCACTGAAGATCCCGGCAGGGACGGTCCGATCCCGGTTGCACCGGATCCGCGCGAAGCTCCGCCGCCACCTTGACCTTCCCAGGGAGACCACACCATGACCGACGAATTCGACATGATCGCCGAGGCGCGGCCGGAGGCGCCCGCCTACTCCCCCGCCGCCAAGGCGTCCGCCCGGCGCCGGCTGACCGCCCTGGCCGCCGAGGCCCCCTCGCGGCGCAGGCCGTTCGGCATCATGATCACGGGTGTGGCGGTGGTCGCCGGCGCGAGCGTGGTCGTGGTCAACGGTGTACAGCCGGCCGGCGCGCCGGCTCCCGCGCCGAAGCCCGCCCCGGGTGTGGTCGCCCTGCCGAAGGTCGAGAACATGTCGGCGAGCGAGGTGCTGAGCAGGGCCGCAAAGGCCGCGACCGACCTCAACCCGCGCAACGACCAGTTCATCAAGGTCACCTCGGAGACCATGTACAGCGCCATCGGGATTCCCACCGGCTCTTCGGGCAAGGAGCCGCGGTACCTCTACCGGGACAGGCGCACGATCTGGCTGTCCGTCGACGGCAGCAGGGACGGCACGCTCACGACGGAACACCTGCAGCCGCGCCCGTATCCCGGCTGGCCCGTTCCCAAGCAGGCCTACTCGGCGGCGGGCACGACCGAATCGATGAAGCTCCCGACGTGCGGCCACGTGCCGGACACCGTCTACACGCGGCTCAAGAGGCTGCCCACGAGCGAGAAGGAGATGCGCGCCCACCTGTTCGCGGGCCCCCGGACCAAGAATCCCCCGGAGGTCGACGCGTGGACGATGGTGGGTGACCTGCTGCGGGAGACCTACATGCCGGCGCCCCAGCGCGCCGCGCTGTTCAAGGCGGCGGCCACCATCCCCCGAGTCGAGGTGACAGGCGGTGTGACGGACGCCGCGGGCCGGCGGGGCATCGGCGTCGGCGTGGTGCGCTTCGGCATCCGTGAGGATCTCGTCTTCGACGCGAAGACCTTCCAGCTGCTCGGAGAGCGGGGAACCGTGGTCGACGCGAAGGCGGCGCAGGCGCCTGCCGGAAGCGTGCTCTCGTCCACCGCGCAACTCCAGGTCTCGATCGTGGACGCGGCGCCGGACGCGCCCGACCCGATCAGCGAGAAGCAGAAGATCTGCGCCTGACCGATCGGTTTCCCGCGCCCGCGCCTGCGCCTGACCGACCGGTTTCCCGCGGCCGCGCCTGGGCCTGACCGACCGGTTTCCCGCGGCCGCGCCTGGGCTTGGTCGACCGAGCCAGGCGCGACGTGTGCTGAGGAACCCGCGGCGCCCGCCCCTCGTGCGAGGGGAGGGCGCCGTACCCGCTTCTAGGACTGCAGGGCGGCTTCTTCGCGTTCCTTGGCCGGCGTGGGGGCGTCGTCGTCGAGCAGGGTGGTCTCGTCGAACGGATCATGTCCCGCGAGCACCGCCTCGGCCCGCTCCCGGTCGAACTCGCCGGTCCACGTGGCGACGAGGACGGTGGCGACGGCGTTGCCGGCGAAGTTGGTCAGCGCGCGGGCCTCGGACATGAAGCGGTCGATGCCGACGATGAGGCCGACGCCGTCGACCAGTTCGGGCCGGTGTGACTGCAGGCCGCTCGCGAGCGTCGCGAGGCCCGCGCCGGTCACGCCGGCGGCTCCCTTAGACGCGATCATCATGAACGCCAGCAGGGCGAACTGCTCTCCGATGGACAGCGGAGCCCCCGTCGCCCTGGCGACGAACAGCGTGGCCATCGTGAGGTAGATGGCGGTGCCGTCGAGGTTGAACGAGTAGCCGGTCGGCACGGTGATGCCGGCGACCGGGCGGCTCACGCCGAGGTGCTCCATCTTGGCGATCAGCCGGGGCAGGGCGGACTCGGAGGACGACGTGGACAGGATGAGCAGGAACTCCCGGCGCAGGTAGTTCAGCAGCGCGAGCATGTTGATCCGCGCGACCGACCACAACATCGGGCCGAGGACGACGAAGACGAACACCAGGCAGGTCGCGTAGAAGCCGAGCATGATGAGGCCGAGGCTCTTGAGCGCGTCCATGCCCGTCGCGCCGACGACCGCCGCCATCGCGCCGAACGCGCCCACGGGCGCGGCCCACATGATCATGGCGAGGATGCGGAAGACGAGCCGCTGGATGTGCTCGATCCCGGCCAGGATCGGCGCCGCCTTCGGGCCCATGGCCTGCAGGGCGAACCCGGCGAGAAGGGCGACGAGCAGCGTCTGCAGGACCTGTCCCTCGGTGAACGCGGACACGAGCGTGGTCGGGATGATGCCGAGCAGGAACTCGGTGGTGTCGCTCTCCCCACCGGTGGCCGCCTGGGCCTCGGCCGCCTTGCGGAGTTCGTCGGTGAGCTGCAGCCCCTGCCCCGGATCGATGAGGTTGCCGACCAGCAGTCCGATCGCGAGCGCTACCGTCGACATCACGAGGAAGTAGACGAGCGCGAGCCCGCCGACCTTGCCGACGCTCGCCGCCTTCGCGACCGAGCCCACTCCCAGCACGATCGTGCAGAAGATGATCGGGCTGATCATCATCTTGATCAGCGCGACGAAGGCGGTGCCCAGCGGCTTGAGCGCCGTGCCGAGGTCAGGCGCGACGAAGCCGACGGCGATGCCGGCCAGCACCGCCACGATGACGGCGAGATACAAATAACGAGTCCGGTCTGGGCGCTCGGGGGTGGCGGCCTGGGGTTCAACCGGGGACGCGGACATCGGCACTCACTTTCCTCGGGGGAAGGAACTTCAGCACGATCTAGCCAGGAACCCCGGGCGTTCACACCCGGGAGGAACGGCTTCCGTCATAAACTTCACAGCGTGAAATTCGTTGTGCGGGTACGGCTGTTCCCCACGCCCGCCCAGGAGGCGGCGCTGGCGGACACGCTCCGCCTGTGCAACGAGGCGGCAAACCTGGTCTCCCAGGTTGCGTGGGACACCAAGACGTTCCGCAACTACGACCTGCGGCCGCACACCTACGGCGAACTGAAGAACATGGGCTTGTCGGCGCAGCCGGCCCAGCATGTGATCAAGAAGGTCACTGACGCCTACACGACCGTCACAGCACACGTGAAAGCGAAGCTGCGCAAGCCGCTCACCGACCCGATCAAGTTCCGGCCGGACGCGGCGCAGCCGTTCGACGACCGGTGCCTGTCTTGGCAGGTCGACGCGCGCACCGTGAGCATCTGGACCGCCGACGGCCGGATGAAGGGCGTCGCGTTCGGCTGCTCCGAAGACCAGGCCCGCGCGCTGGCCTCCTACCGCAAAGGCGAGTCTGACCTGGTCCTCCGGGACGGCAAATGGCTTCTCATCGCCACCTGCGACGTCCCCGACACTGACGTCACCGAACCCGACACCTTCCTCGGTGTGGACCTCGGGATCGCGAATATCGCCACCACCGACGACGGCGAACGGCACTCCGGGAAGCACCTGAACGCGGTCCGCCACCGCAACCGGGAACTGCGCCGCCGCCTCCAGGCCAAGCGAACAAAGTCCGCCAAGCGGCTGCTGAAGGCCCGGCGTCGCAAGGAGTCCCGGTTCGCCCGGGACGTCAACCATGTCATCTCCAAGAGCATCGTGACCGAGGCTGCACGCACCGGACGCGGCATCGCACTCGAAGACCTGAGTGGGATCCGCGAACGGGTACGGCTCCGCAAGCCCCAGCGGGTCACCTTGCACTCGTGGTCCTTCCACCAGCTCGGCCAGTTCATCGCCTACAAGGCCGGGCGTGCCGGCGTCGCCGTGGTGTACGTCAACCCGGCCTACACCTCGCAGGGGTGCTCGGCGTGTGGGCATATCGACAAATGCAACCGGCCCAACCAGGAAACCTTCGCCTGTACGTCGTGCGGCTTCGCTGAGCACGCCGACGTCAACGCAGCCCGCAACATCGCCTTGCGCGGTGTTGCGGGCTGGGCTGCTGTCAATCAGCCGAACGCGGCCTGACACCTGACCTCCAGTCGGGACGATGAGCTGCAAGCTCGGGCCTCTACGCCCGAGTCGTTGACTGGAGTGACTATGCGTCGCGGTAGGACCTGGGTCACCATTGCGTACATTTCGTTCATCACCGAAGTGTGTTCGGGGAAGTGAGACGGCAGATGGCGCTTCCCGGCCGGCTGCGGCGCTGGAGCCTCGCCCGGCAGATCCTCGTGCTGCAGATCGTCATCGTGGGCGTGACGGTGGCGGTGAGCACCACCATCGGCTTCCTGCAGGCCCGCGACCTGCTCACCGATGAGGCCACGGGCGTCGCCACCGCGGTGGCGATCAGCGTGGCCGACTCGCCGGCTGTGCTCGACGCGCTGGACGATCCCGACCCGACGGAGACGCTGCAGCCGTACGCGGATCGGGTCACCGCGGAGACGAAGGTCGACTTCATCACCATCATGAGCCCGGCCGGGATCCGGTTCACCCACCCCAACCGCAGCCAGATCGGCGGGCACTACCTGGGCAGCATCTCCGAGGCACTCGCAGGAAGGACCTACAGCGAGACCTACACGGGCACGCTCGGCCCTTCGGTGCGCACGATCACGCCCGTGAAGGACCCGGCGGGCAGGGTCAGGGCTCTGGTCAGCGCCGGGATCACGGTCGAGAGGATCAGCAGCAGGCTGCACGCGCAGATCGGCGCGGCCGGGCTCGCCGGGCTGATCGGTCTGTCGGCCGGAGTGGTGGGCTCCTATCTGGTCGGGTCACGGCTGCGACGGCACACGCACAGCCTCGGCCCGTCCGAACTGAGCCGAATTTACGACTACCACGAGGCGATCCTGCATGCCGTACGCGAAGGGCTGCTCCTGGTCGACGCCCAGGGCACGCTCACGCTGTGCAACGACGGCGCCCGCGAACTGCTCCGCCTCGGCGCCGACGCCGAGGGCCGCAACGTCACGGATCTGGGGCTGCCGCCGTCCCTCACCGAACTGCTCGCTTCCGGGGAGAACCGCACCGACGAGATCCACCTCACCGGCGAGCGGGTGCTGCTGGTCAACGTCGCCGTCGTACGGTCGGGGTCGCGCTCGCTCGGCACCGTGGTGACCCTGCGCGATCACACCGAACTGCAGGGGCTGGCGGGGCAGCTCGACGCCGAACGCGGATTCGCCGAGTCGCTGAGGAGCGCGGCGCACGAGTCCGCCAACCGGCTGCACACCGTGATCACCCTGGTCGAGCTGGGCCGTCCGGAGCAGGCCGTGGCCTTCGCCACCGCGGAGATCAAGGCGGCCCAGGAGCTCACCGACCGCGTGGTCGCGGCCGTCCGCGAGCCCGTGCTCGCCGCGCTGCTGCTCGGCAAGTCGGCCGAAGCGGGCGAACGCGGCGTCGAACTGTCGATCAGCGACGACACCGAACTCGACGACGTCGGCCTCGACGAGCGCGACCTGGTCACGGTCCTCGGCAACCTCATCGACAACGCCGTGGAGGCCGCGATGTCCGGCAGCCCGCCCGCCCGGGTGGGCGTGCGCATCACGACCGACGGGAGGTCGTGCCTCATCCAGGTGAGCGACAGCGGCCCCGGGCTCTCCCCTGCGGCGGCGCAGGAGGCGTTCCAGCGCGGCTGGACCACCAAGGGCAGCGGCCGCGGCATCGGCCTCGCCATGGTCGCCCAGGCCGTCCGGCGGCTGGACGGCACGATAGAGGTGTCCGGCGACGCGGGCGCCGTCTTCACCGTACGGCTTCCGCTGCCTGTGGAGTCCCGGCCATGATCTCCGTACTGGTCGTGGAGGACGAGGAGATCACCGCCGAGGCCAACCGGGTCTACGTCGAACGCGTGCCGGGCTTCGAGGTCGCCGGCGTGGTCCGCTCGGGCGGGGAGGCGCTGCGATTCCTCGGGCGGCAGCCGGTCGACCTGATCCTGCTCGATCTCTACCTGCCCGACATGCACGGGCTCGACCTGTGCAAGGCCGTGCGGGGCGCGGGCATCCTGTGCGACGTCATCGTGATCACCTCGGCGCGGGACCTGTCGATCGTGCGGTCGGCGGTGTCGGTGGGGGTGGCGCACTACCTGCTCAAGCCGTTCACGTTCACCGCGTTCAGTGACAAGCTGCGGCACTACGCCCGGTTCCGGTCCTCCGTCGACGCGTCGGGAGAGGCGAGCGGCCAGGCGGAGGTCGACCAGGCCTTCGCCGCGCTGCACGGGCCCGCTCAGCCCCGCCTGCCGAAGGGGATGTCCCCGATGACGATGGCGGCGATCATGCAGGTGCTGACGGACAATCCCGGCGGCGCCTCCGCCCACACGGTGGGGGTGTCGATCGGCGTCGCGCGCGTCACCGCCCGGCGCTACCTGGAACATCTGGCCGAGTCCGGGGTCGCCCAGCGGGTCCCCCAGTACGGGACCGTCGGACGGCCGGAACTGCTCTACCGGCTCGTCTGACGGTCAGGCGCACTGGTCGAGCATCACGTCCTTGTCCGCGGCCGTGACCGGCAGGTCGTACTTGATGGCGACCTGGGCGAACCGCACGGCGTAGGAGCACCGAATGCCCTTGGCCGGCGGCAGCCACGAGGCCGGACCCGAATCGCCCTTGGCGGAGTTGGCCGAGCCGTCGACCGGCAGCAGGTTGAGCGGATCGTTGGCGATGCGCTTGCGTTCCGCGTCGCTCCAGCGGGAGGCGCCCATCTGCCAGTCGTAGGACAGCGGCATGACGTGGTCGATCTGGACCTCCGACGCGTCCTCCTTGCGGAAGTCGATCGTGTCGCCCGTGTAGGGGTCGTACAACGTCATCGAGACGACGACGCAGTCGGAGCCGCTGCGGTACTTGACCTTCTCGCCGTCCCGCTTGAGCAGGTCGTTGCGGGTGTCGCACCCGTTGTGCGCGAGGGGGACGTCATCGGCGTTGTCCGCCCACGCGTAGCCGAACTCCTCGCGGTCGTAGCCGGTCTTGGGTCCGCGCCCCTTGGTCTTCACCTGGTCGATCAGGTTCCTGGCGTCCGTCCGGTCCTTGCCGGAGGTGATCCGGCCCAGACCCGGGTCGGTGCCGTCCGGGTTGTCCAGGGGGTTCGTGCCGTGCGACTTCGCGGTGTCGTCGCCCTGGCCGCCGCCCTTGTCACCTCCCTGGGAGTCCGAGCGCCCCGGCGGATCCAGGCTGAGCCCCTCCGTGGGCCCGCATCCGGCGAGAACGGCGATCGCCACCGACATACCGACGAAGATCCGAGATCCGCGCCCGCCCACAGTCACCCCTAGGTCATGAAATTTGCCACCTAGGTATAGCAAATGCCCAAGAGTAGGCAAATAAACGCCCAACTCCCCATGGGGTGATCATGCACACATTCGAGGAAACCGCCGCCGACCAGCCCACCCCCTCAGGCGTGATCATGCACGGATTCGGCGACACACCGCCCGAGCAGGGCGTACGCATTTTGTGATCAGGCACAGATTCGGCAGGACCTGCCGCGAGCTCAGTTGACGGCGATTGTGATCATGCAGGGCCCGCGCGGACGACGGACGACGGACGACAGACGACAGACGACAGACGACAGACGACAGACGACAGACGGCCCTACTGCATGATCATGAACCGCGAACGGCCAGGCCGCACGCCGCCTCCCCGAATCCGCGCATGATCACGAGCGGTATAACCGCGGGCCGCGGTGCCGATCGCCGAACCTGTGCATGATCACACCCTGGGTTGGCGCAGGCCGAGGCGCTTCTCCCCGAACCTGTGCATGATCACGCGCGGGAAGCGGTGCAGGCCGCGGTGCCGATCGCCGAACCTGTGCATGATCACACCCTGGGTTGGCGCAGGCCGCGGTGCCTATCCCCGAGCCTGCGCATGATCACCACAACACCTACCAACACCTACCAACGCACACGTGGGAGGGGTCAGGCGGCGGGGATCCAGTCCTGCCAGACGATCTTGTTCTGCTCGACCCACTTCTGAGCCGCGGCCTGCGCGCTCAGCTTCCCGACGGCCATGTCGTAGGCCACGGAGTTCTGGTCGTCGTTCGTCCAGACGAAGTTCTTGATCAGTTCGTACGCCTTGCCGCCCTCGGCCGCGAACTTCTTGCTGACGATCTTGTCCAGCAGGTACGGCGGGTAGTCGCACTTGACCTTGTTGGGGTCGGCGTCGCAGCCGATCGCGTACGGCGGAAGGTTGATCTTCACGAGCTTGAGCTGGTTGAACAGCCACTGGGGCTCGTAGAAGTACATGAGCAGCGGCGTCTTGTTCTTGGTCGCCTCCTGCGCGGCCTTGATCAGCGCGTCCTCGCTGCCGGCGTAGACCACCTTGAACGGGAGGTCGAGGTTCTTGATCAGCGCGGCGTCGTTGGTCACGTAACTCTTGTCGCCCGCGAGGAACTGCCCCATATCGCCCGACGCCGCGGTCTGGAACAGGGATTTGTAGTCGGCGAGCTTGTGATAGTCCGTGATGTCCGGATACTGCTTCACCATCCACTCGGGGACGTACCACCCGATGACGCCCTTGTTGCCGTCCTCGCCCGCCGTAAGGGCGACCTTCTTCTCGTCGATGTATTCCTTCTTCAGCTCCGGATGGGCCCAGTTCTCGAGAATGGCGTCGACCTTGCCGTTCTCGAAGCCCTTCCAGGAATCCGCCTCGACGGCCTCCACGCGCTGGACCTTGTAGCCGAGCTCGTGCACGAGCAGGTACTCGACCACGGCCGCGCTCGCCTCGTAGCCGATCCAGGGGTTGATGGCCAGGCGAACCGTCCCGGCGCCCCCGCCCGGGCCTCCCGCGTTGTCGGAACTCCCGCTGCACGCGGTCAACGCCAGCGCGATCGTGAGCACCCCGGCAAGAAGTCGGACCCTCATATTGACCTCATCAGAAGTAGGACGGGCGGCGAACGCGGACGACGAAACCGCGGGCGACACCGGCAGAGTATTTCACAACCGAAAGCGGCGAATCGGCCGCGATCCAAAGGGATCGCGGCCGATTCACTCGATCACTGGGGGATCCAGGCCTGCCACACGGTGGGGTTGGCCTCAACCCACTTCTTGGCGGCGTCCTCGGGGGTCATGCCGTTGTTGGTGATGTCGTCGGCGACCTGGTTCTGGGCGTCGTTCGTCCAGTTGAAGTTCTTGACGAGCTCGTAGGCCGGGCCACCGGTCTCGGAGAACTTCTTGCTCACGATCTTGTCGAGATCGTAGGGCGGGTAGTCACACGCGACCTTCTTGGGGTCGGCGTCGCATCCGTCCGTGTACGGAGGAAGGTTGATCTTCACGAGCTTGAGCTGGTTGAACAGCCACTGCGGCTCGTAGAAGTACATGAGCAGCGGCTTCTGCTGCTGGGTGGCCTGCTGGGCCGCCTTGATGAGGGCAGCCTCGCTACCCGCGTACACGACCTTGTAGTCGAGCTTCAGGTTCTTGACCAGGGCCTCGTCGTTGGTCACGAACGACGGGTCGCCGTCGAGCAGCTGGCCCTTGCCGTCGGACTCGGAGGTCTTGAACAGGTCGGCGTACTTGTTCAGGTTCTTGTAGTCCGTGATGTCCGGGTACTTCTGCACCATCCACTCGGGCACGTACCACCCGATGACACCCTTGTTGCCGGTCGAGCCCGCCTCGACGGCGACGCCCTTCTCCTCGATGTACTTCTTCTTGAGGTCGTCGTGGCCCCAGTTCTCGAGGACGACGTCGACCGAGCCCGACTCCATGCCCTGCCACGAGGGCTCTTCGGCGAGGTTGACCTTCTCGACCTTGTAGTTGAGCTTGTTCTCCAGCAGGTAGTCGACGACCGCCGCGCTGGCCTCGTACCCGACCCAACCGTTGATGGCCATCTTCACGGTGCCCGCCGGAGCCGTGCCCGCGCCCGCGGACGCGTTCGAGCTCGGCGCCGCGCCAGAGGTGTCGTCGACTTTCGCGCCACCACAGCCCGCTGCTGCGAGTCCAAGGACGAGAACACCTGCGACCAGGCGTAACTTGTTCATGCGATCCTCTTCTTTTCGGGGTTCAGGCGCCCGCTGGCGCCTTGCGTGATCCGGTCGAGCATGATTCCGAGCAGGACCAGGGCCACACCGGCGACCAGGCCCTTCCCGTAGTCCTCCTGCTGCGAGATCCCGGCCACGACGTCATATCCGAGGGCCCCCGCGCCTACGAGCGCACCGATCACCACCATCGCCAGGGTCATCACGATGCCCTGGTTGGCGGCGAGGAGCAGCGAGCTCCTGGCCATCGGAAGCTGCACCTTCCACAAGAGCTGTCTGTCGGTCGAGCCGGCCGACCTGGCCGCCTCGAGCACCGTTCCCGGCACCGCCCGCAGGCCGTCCTCGACGAGGCGGGCGACCACGGGCACCGCGTAGATGAACGAGGCGATGATCGCGGTGAACCGCCCGTTGCCGAACAACGCGACGGCGGGAAGCAGATAGGAGAACGACGGCATGGTCTGCGCGGCGTCGAGCACCGGCCGCAGCACGGCGGCGAACCACCGCGACCTGGCCGCGCCGATGCCGAGAAGCGCACCCGCCAGGATCGTGATCACCGCGGCCACCACCACGATCGTCAGCGTCTCCATGCTGTGCTCCCACAGGCTGAGCGCCGCGATCGCGACCAGGCATCCGGCCGCGATCAGGCCGGCGCGCAGTCCGCTGATCCGCCAGGCGAAGGCCAGTACGGCCAGCGTGATCAACCACCACGGCGCGGTGGTCAGCACGTCCTGGAGCGGGTTGAGCAGCCCGTACGCCACGGTGTCGTTGAGGAAGCCGGTGAAGCCGTACCAGTTGCCTTCGATCCAGTTCACGACATCGTTGATCGGGCGGACGATCTGGATCTCCCACTGCTCGGGGAACTCAGGCGCCAGCACCGGCGTGAGCGCCACCCCGGCCACGACCAGCACCGCGAAGCCGGACCAGCTCACGATCCTGGAACGCACGCGCGAGACCGCCGCCGACCGGGTGATGCGGTCGAGCACGATGGCGATGAGGACGATCCCGATGCCCGGCACGAGCGCGGCGCCCACGTTGACCCGGGCGAGCGCCCGGATGAGGTCCACGCCGAGTCCGGGAGCGGCGATCAGCGCGACGAGCGGCACCATCGACAACGCCGCCGCGATCGTCTGGTTCACGCCGAGGGTGATCGTGTTGAGCGCCATCGGGAGCCGCACCTTGCGCATGGTCTGCCAGCGGGTGGCGCCCAGCGACTCCGACGCCTCGACCACCGTGGGCGAGACGCGCTCGATGGCCAGCGCGGTGATCCGGATCGCCGGCGGAATCGCGTAGATCATGGTGGCGATCGTCGCGGAGGCGGGGCCGATGAGGAACAGCAGCACGACCGGCGACAGGTACGAGAACGTCGGCATGATCTGCATGACGTCGAGCACGGGCGACACGATGCGCCGCACCGACGGCGAGCGGCCGGCGAGCACGCCGATCGGGATGCCGATGACCAGCGAGAGCAGCACGGCAGAAAGAGTCAGCGCGAGCGTGTCGACGCTGGCGTCCCACAGGCCGAGCACGCCGATGCCGGCGAACGCGGCGACGGAGACGGCGGCGATCCGCCACCCGCCAGCCAGCCAGCCGAGCCCCGCGGCCACGCCGACGAGCCCAGGCCAGCCGAGAGCGGTCAGCGCCGTCTGGAACAGGGTGAAGAGCTCGGCCACCCCGAGGCGGACGTAGTTGACGAAGAACAGGAAGAACGGGCTGGTGTTGCGGTTCTCGTCGACCCAGTCGCGGGCGTCGTTGACCCAGTGGAACAACGACGCGTCGTCGTCGTGGGGCAGCACGGCGGTGTTCTTGAACACCACGTAGAGCGCCACGACGAGCACGGCCACGGCGGCCGGGAGCCATCGCACGAACCGCTGGGCGCGCGCCGTCACGGGGACGGGCGACGCCATGTCGGCGGGGGCGGCCACCACTACGCCTCCTCGGCCGTCGAGCCCGCGAGGGCCGCGTGCTCGGGGTCGCCGCCGGCTTCGCCGAGGCGGACCGCGCCGAGCAGGTCGACCCGGTCGACCACGCCGACGAGTTCACCGTCGGCGACCACCCGGATCGGCCGGGCGGACGCCATCGCGGCCGGGATCGCGTCGTGGATCACCGTGTCGGCCGGCAGCTCCGGTCCGTCCAGCGGCTCGTCCGTGTCAGGCTGCCGGGAGATCCAGCGCAGCGACAGCACGTGCGATTTGGGAACGTCGCGCACGAAGTCGGCCACGTAGTCGTCGGCGGGTGCACCCACCAGTTCCTCCGGCGTGCCGACCTGCACGATCGAGCCGTTCCGCATGATCGCGATCCGCTCGCCGAGCTTGAGCGCCTCGGACAGGTCGTGGGTGATGAAGACCATCGTCTTGCCCACCTCACGGTGCAGGCGGACGACCTCTGCCTGCATGTCCCGCCTGATCAGCGGGTCGAGCGCGCTGAACGGCTCGTCGAAAAGCAGCACCTCCGGGTCGACGGCGAGCGCCCGGGCCAGGCCCACGCGCTGCTGCATGCCGCCGGAGAGCTGGTCCGGATAGGAGTCCTCGTGCCCCTCCAGCCCGACGAGGGAGAGGATCGCGCGCGCCTTCTCGTGCCGTACGGCCTTCGCCACGCCCTGGATCTCCAGGCCGTAGGCGACGTTGTCGAGGACCCGGCGGTGCGGGAGCAGCCCGAAGTGCTGGAAGACCATGCTGACCCGGTGGCGGCGCAGTTCGCGCAGCTGCGCGGCGGACATGCCCCGCACGTCCTCGCCGCCGATGGCGATGTCGCCGCCCGTCGGCTCGATGAGCCGGGTGAGGCACCGGACGAGCGTGGACTTGCCGCTGCCCGACAACCCCATGACGACGAAGACCTCGCCCGGACGGACCTCGAAGCTGACGTCCCTCACGGCGGCGGTGCATCCGGTCTTGGCCCGGAGCGCGGCGGAGTCGAGCTCCGCGTCGGGGCTACCGATGATCCGGTCGGCCTTGGGGCCGAAGATCTTCCAGAGCCCGCGAACCTCGATCGCGGCAGTGCCCACTCTGTTTCCCCTCACTCGGCTATCGCCCGAGAAGCGGCGTGAACGCCCGGGAACGCCACAGCACGGCGTGGAGATCGTCGCTCGCACGCCGTCGATGAAGAGCTGGGGGTCAACGACTCCTCATTGGGCATATGCACAGGAGTTGCGTGATGCGCAACTCATCGTGTTGAACAGTGATGAGGCTAGGCCCCATCAGCCCCACAGATGGGCGGAAATAACACGATAAGCTCCATATCGTGATCATTCAGTGATCTAGCCGTGGGGGCCTCGAGTATGCGCCCGTCCGAGCACGGGAACCACTGCAGGACAGGGAAAGCTGTCGCCCTGGAGGGGTGCCCGAGGGACCGCCCGACGAAGATCGCTGGTCAATAATTGGGACGCGCGACCACTAAGTGGGACGACACGGCACGCGCCGACGACAACCAGGCGGCCGGTTGAGAACCACACGGCAGCCGCCGCGGGACGGCAGAGCGCAGGCCGGGGGTCGCAGGGCGACCGCTGGAAAGAGAAGAACGCCGAAGAGCACGCACCCGGCTGGGCGCCGGCCGATCAGGTGATCAGGATTCCGCCGTCGACGGGAATGACGGCGCCGGTGATGTAGGAGCCCGCGTCGGAGGCCAGGAAGACGGCGGCGGTCACGAGTTCGACCGGCTCACCCGCCCGGTCCATCAGCACGCGCTGCGCCATCACCCGGTCCAGGTAGCCGGGCGGGTACTGCTCGGTCATCTCCGAGTGGAAGAACCCGGGCTCCAGGCAGTTGACGCGGATGCCTCGCCGGGAGGTCCACTGTTGCGCCAGGTCCCGGGTCAGCCCCGCGACGGCGGCCTTGGACGCGCTGTAGGCCGCCTGCGGCAATCCGGCGGTCGTCTCGCCGAGCACGCTGCCGATGTTGACGATCGCCGATCCTGGCCGCATGACCCGGGCGCACGCCTGCGCCATCCAGTAGGTGCCGTGCAGGTTGACGTCGATCACCTGGCGGAACTGCTCGGGCGTCTCACGGAGAGCCGGCATGGCCGTGCCGACGCCCGCATTGTTGATCAGCACGTCGACCTGGCCGAATTCGGCGACCGCCGCGTCGACGAGAGCCTGGCACTGTTCGGGGACGGCGACGTCGGTGGCGACGGCCAGGCAGCGGCGGCCGGTCTCTTTGACCAGCCGCCGCGTGTTCTCGAGCATGTCGAGCCGGCGCGCCCCGATCACGACGTCGGCGCCCGCCTCGGCGAAGCCGCGGGCGAAGGCCACGCCGAGACCCGACGAGGCCCCGGTGACGATCACGACTCTGCCGTCCAGCCGGAAGCGCTCCAGTACCACGCCGACCTCCTTGGCCCCGGGGGTTTCCCGTCCCCGGGATCGACCGAACGTGATCCTAGAGCAGCGACCGGCGGCGGGTCACAGCCCGTATTCCTTGGCGATGCGCTCGTGCCGCTCGACCTCGACGCCGACTTCGCGGGCCAGGTCGACCCAGGTGATCGGGTGGGTCCATTGCTCGGTGGCGTCGTCGAGGACGGCGTCGAGCTCGGCCGGCTCGACGGTCGGCGGCACCGCGATCCAGCCGAACACTCCGGGCAGGCGCTCGCCGGTCGCCGGGCTGGTGACGCCGTAGGTCTCGTCGCTGTAGACCCACATCGGCCAGCCGCGCTCGGCGAGCACCTCGTTGAACTCGGTCCACTCGTGCTCGGTGGGCGCGACACCGTCGAAGAACCAGCTCGTGAAGCCGCCGGGCCGCAACATCGTGACCCCCGCGAACGGGATGACGAAGTCCTCCTGCGCCTTGGGGTCCTCGGGGATCGGCTCCAGCGGGCTGGGGTCGAAGACGATCACGTCGCCCGCGTTGTACTCCATGCCGCGCGGCTGCGGGACGGCGAGGCGTGCGGTCGCCGGGCCGGTGCGCAGGGACAGCACCTCGCGCCGGCCTCCGTCGGGAGCCGGGAGGACCGCGCGCATGAGGTGCCACTGCTCGTCGATGGGCCCCTCCTTCGTCTGCACCGGGAGGTTCAGCCTGGCGGAGGCGGCGTGAACGGTCGCCCAGTCCTCCGCGGCGGTGGCGACCACGATCAGCCGCCAGATGTCCTCCTCCTCGGCCTCTTCCGAGTCGAGCATCGGCCGCAGGATCTCGGCCGCGGCGGCGCTGTCGCCGAGATGCTGCGTGGCCACCGACCACAGGCGGCGGCCCTCCGCCGTCTCGTGGGCGGCGACCGCCGCCTCGGCCTCCGCGGCCGTCTCCGCCCAGCGCTCGCGGGCACGGTAGAGGCGCGCCAGGGCGAGGTGGGAGCCAGACGCGGGAAGGCGTGCCGCCAGCTGCTCGACGCGGTCGTCCTGCCCCGCCTCGATGAGCAGGCCCGTCAGATAGGCGATGTCCTCCTCGCCCGCGGCGGCGGGATCGCCGTCCTCGGCGATCGCCTTCCAGTAGATGTCGGCACCGACGGAGGCGTACCCGAGGAAGCCGAGCGTGGTCGTGTGGCGGCGGGTGACCTCAAGATCCGGGCCGGAGCGCGGCGCGAGCCAGCCGACCCACCGCTCCGGGTCCGCGCTCTGGCCGTCGGCGGCGTCGAAGAGGGCCACCAGCTCGTCCGGGCCTCCCGGCGGCGGGAGCTCGGCGGCGCCGTCGGCGGCGGCGCGCAGCGCGGCGATCCGCTCGGGCAGGCCCTCGGTGCTCCTGAGGTCGGCCAGCGCCGCCTCCGCCTTGTCGGCCAGCAGCCGGGCCTGCCAGATCCCCTGGCGGGCGACGGCGAGGTGGCCGGCGGCCAGGGCGAGCTCGAACCGCGCCCGGTGGCCGCCCGTCGTCTCGAAGTAGGCGATCCACTGCTGGAGGACGCGGCCGAGCTGCCAGGTGTTGGCGATCGAGCCGCTGCCGGCCAGCAGGCTGACTGCCCGGGACCACTCCACCCAGTCGCGCGGGTGGTCGCCGACGACGTCGAGGTCGGGCAGGGCCTCGAAGGCCCCGTCCATGCGCCCGATCGTGCCCTGGATCAGCGAGGCCAGCAACGCCTCACGGCGGCCCTTCGCCACCGGGTCGTCCGGCTTGAAGCCGGTCGCGGACTGCAGCGCGGTCAGGGCGTCCTCCCCGCGCCCGGCGGCGAGCAGCGCGCGGGCGGCCTCGGCACCGAGCTCCCAGCTCGCCTCCCGGCCCGCCTGCCCCAGCCGCTCGACGGCCGCCTCGGCGTAGGTCACCGCCTCCTCGGGACGTCCGGCGTCCAGCAGAGCGGCGACGTATTGGGTGGTCAGGCCGGAGAAGGCGAGCGAGTCCGGCTCGACCCCGTCCAGGGCGGCACCGAGCGCCGCGAGCCGCTCCTCGGCGTACCCGGGACCGTCGGTGTTCGCCTGCGCGATGGCCAGCACCTCGACGGCCCCCGGCGCGGACGGGCACTCGCGGACGTCGTCTCGCCTGGCGTACTCGACCAGGTCGGCGGCGTCGCCGAGGGCGACTGCGCCGTTGGCCCGGTCGCCGACCCTGCCGAGCAGGTGCCAGTAGCGCACGAACAGCTCCAGCCAGGGCAGGCCGAGCGCCTCCGCCTGCTCGGCGACGGCCGGCGCCACGACGTCCAGCTGCGCGTAGCGCCCCTCGAGGGCCTGCCCGGGCACGTCGCCCAGCGCCATGGCCAGGCCGGTGTTGCCGGCCTCGTGCAGTTCGCGCTGGGTGCCGCCGACCCAGGCCCAGATGTCCACGTCCATGGGCAGTCAGTCTGCCAGGTCGGCAAGCGTGTCCCAAACAGCCTCGAGGGCTGTCACACCTGGGATGTCGCCAAGAAGAACCGGGGATGTCACCGGGGGAAAGCGGTGGCGGCGGCCGCGGTGAGAAGATCGGCGAGCTCGGCTCGCTCCGCCTCGTCAAGCACGCCGAACGCGGGTGCCACGAGGTCGTCGGTGATCTCCTCGGCCCTGGCCCGCCGTTCGACGGCCTCGGCCGACGGCGTGCCGTACGGCTCCGGCCACTCGAGGAAGCGGGCCACGGAGGCGTTGCCGGTCTGCGGGTCCCACGCGCCGGCCCCCTGCGCACCGATGAGGGTGGCCTCGAGGGGGCCGAGACCACACGCGACGACGGCCGTCGTGTGCTGGGCCCCGCGGTGTTCCCGCATGACGTGGAGCATGTGGGCCGCGCGCTCCACGTCGGCCGTCGGGCGCGGCATGGCGCGCCAGCCGGCGAACAGGGGTGCGCAGAAGACGTCCGAACCGTCGGCGACCGCGGCGAGGAGCTCGGCGAGGCGTCCCGCCTCCTCGAATCCGGCCAGCCTGCGCCGCCCCCACTGGTGACAGGCCGAGGCGTACAGGCTCGCCGCCTCGTCGGCCGCCAGCTTCCTGCCGCCCTCCCACCACTCGCGCACGCGGTCGGCGGGGAAGAAGATCGACGCCGCGACCACCACGTCGGGATGGACCTCGCCGAGGACGCCGCACCGCCCGCGGAAGTACATCTCCCTGCTGCTCAGGGCGTAGCGGTCGCAGAGAGTCTTGACCTCCCGCGACATCATGAAGCCACCGCCCAGGGCCCAGATCGCCGCCTTCGTCGCCGCCACCGTGCCGCGCGAGTCCATGCGTCCTCCTTCTCGGTCTACTAAACGAACCGAGCATGAGGCAGCAGAACAACATTCTGCAACCCACCGTGGGGGTGGGGATCAGAGTCCAGCGGAGCGCGGACTAGATGACGGCGGGGAACTCGCCAGAGGCGACGAGGGCGGCGGGGCCGGCCAGATGGCTGGTCCGGTCGTCGAGCGTGACCGTCACCGTTCCACCGAGGACGCGCACGGTCCAGGTGCCCGTGGTCTCCCCGGCCGCGTGCGCCGCGGCCATGGCGGTGGCCACCGCTCCGGTGCCGCACGAGCGGGTCTCGCCGGAGCCCCGCTCGTGGACGCGCATCGAGACCGCGTGGTCGCCGACGCGGTTGAGCAGCTCGATGTTCACGCCCGCGGGGTAGACCTCGCGGTCGTAGCCCGGCTCCCTGGTCAGGTCGAGGCCGGCGATCGGGTCGTCGATGACGCAGGCCAGGTGCGGATTGCCGACGTTCACGTTCAGGCCCTGGTATTCGCGGCCGTTCACCGTCGTGCTGCTCACCCCGAGCACCCGCGGCATGCCCATGTCGACGGAGACGTCGCCCGTCGTGCCGAGCCGCGCCCGTTTGACGCCGGCTCGGGTGGCGACGGCCAGCTCTCCCGCACCGGCCAGCCCCGAGTCGACCAGGTAGCGGGCGAAGACCCTGACCCCGTTGCCGCACATCTCGGCGACGCTGCCGTCCGCGTTGCGGTAGTCCATGAACCACTCGGCCTCGTCCGCCTGGTCGGCCACTTCGGCGCAGAGCTTGGTCCGCACGACGCGCAGCACGCCGTCGGCCCCGATGCCCGCCCGCCGGTCGCACAGCCATCTGACCAGCATCGGACCAAGATCGAGACGGGCGTCGGCATCCGGCAGGATGACGAAGTCGTTCTCGGTGCTGTGCCCCTTCACGAACCGCATGTGAACGAATTCTAGGCGTCCCGCCGGTCTTCTCCGGCGACCGGTCCCGCCTCCGGGTTCACCCGGTGACCAGGGCGAGCGCCCGGGCGGTCAGGTCGGGCGCGTCGTACGGCAGCCACACCACCCGGGGATCGCGGCGGAACCACGACTCCTGCCTTCTGGCGAACCTTCTGGTGGCGCGGACGGTCTCCGCACGGGCCTCCTCCTCGGTCCACTCGCCGTCGAGGAACCGGAGCACCTGGGCGTACCCGAGCGCCCTGCTCGCCGTCCTGCCCTCGGCCAGGCCTTCCGCCGCGAGCGCGCGGACCTCGTCGACCAGGCCCGCATCCCACATGCGGCCGACTCGCAGCTCGATCCGCTCGTCGAGGACCGGCCGCGGCACCTCCACTCCGATCTGCACGCTGTCGTAGACCGCGTCGAACGACGGCATGGTGGCGGAGAACGGGCGGCCGGACAGTTCGATGACCTCCAGAGCCCGGACGATCCTGCGGCCGTTGCTCGGCAGGATGTTCTCCGCGGCGGCCGGGTCGAGACTCTTCAGCCGCTCGTAGAGAGGGGCCGGGCCGGTCAACGACAGCTCCTCCTCGAGCCGGGCGCGGATCGCCGGGTCGGTTCCGGGGAACTCCAGGTCGTCGATGGCCGCCCTGACGTACAGACCCGAGCCGCCGGCCAGGATGGGCGCACGGCCGCGGCCCCGGATCTCCTCGATCAGCGGGCGCGCCAGCGCCTGGTATTCGGCGACGCTGGCCGTCCTGGTCACCGGCCAGATGTCCAGCAGGTGGTGGGACACTCCCATGCGCTCGGCGAGGGAGAGCTTGGCCGTGCCGATGTCCATGCCGCGGTAGAGCTGCATGGAGTCGGTGTTGACGACCTCACCGCCGAGTTCGAGCGCCAGCTCGACCGCCAGGTCCGACTTGCCTGCCGCCGTGGCGCCCACGACGGCGATCACTGGTAGTTGCCCCACACCGACCAGTCTCCCAGCGCCGGGAGTGCTCACAGGTCCCAGTCGAGTGTCGGGGGAAGACGGCCTTCCAGGGTCAGCAGCCAGCGTTTGGACTCCACCCCGTCGCCGCCGCTGAATCCGCCGAGCCGGTTGCCCGCCACGACGCGGTGGCACGGCACGATGATCGGAATCGGGTTGCTGCCCATGATCGATCCGATGCCCCTGGCCGGAACGCCGGTTTCGCTTCTGACCGACAACTCGCCGTAGGTCACGACCTGCCCGTACGGAACCGTCGTGTAGAGCGTGCCGAGGACCCGTCGCTGGAGGTCCGACATGAGCCGCCAGTCGACGGCGACGGCGAACTCCTTGAGCTCACCCTCGAAGTACCTCTCGAGTTCCTGGCGGGCGGCCGCCGTACGGGCGGGGTCGTCGGCGACGGCGAGGCCGACGCGGCCGGCGATGTGCGCCCGGACGTCCGGACCGTCGTTGAAGGACGTGGCCACGACGCCCGTCTCGGTGACGGCCGCGAGCACGTCGCCGAGCTTCGTGGGCACGCTGCCGAACGCAACAGTCTCCGCCATTCCCCCATTCTCCCGGTTCGCCGTCCTGACGGCGACCTGTGACGCCGCGCGATGATGATCAGCCGGTCACGCCGGACGGGCGTCTCGCGGATCGGCGGGATTCGTGGCCGCACCGTCGTCCGTCCGGGTCCGCATCTTCCTGCGACTGCGGGACGCGCGAAGGTTGGCCATGTTCCCGCAGGTGCGGACGTTGTGCCAGACGCCGCTGCCGTTGCGTGAGGTGTCGTAGAAGGCGGACCGGCATCCCGGTTCGCGGCACAACTTGAGCTTGGACCACTCGCCTGTCCGCTGCGCGAGCAGAATCTCCGACCAGACGGCCGATTCCAGCCACGCGGCGCCCGCCCCCGAGGGGACCATCGCCACCCGCCCGGCGTCGTCGGAGACGAGGACCACCTCGGCGCGACGCCTGACGCCCGCCTCTGCGACGGACATGGCGGCGGGCATGGCGGCGGGCATGGCGGCGGGCATGGCGGCGGGCATGGCGGCGGCCCGTTCGTCGGCGGGAACGGACAGCAACTCCGCCACGGTCGCCCTGAGGTTCCGCAGCGTCTCCCAGCCGTCTGGGGAGAGCGCCGTTTCCGGGGCGTCCACCTTCCGGCCGCGGGCCCATTGCCGTGCGGCTCCCCGCAGCCACTCCTCCGCCGACGTGCGGTCGGCGAGCAGATCCGCACCGCCCCCGCGTTCGACGGCGTGCGTGTTGACCAGTTCCTGCACCAGCGTGAGGCCGTCGGGAGCCGTCCTGGCCCCGAACCTCTCAGTCGCCACCCATGACATAGACCAAAGTCTATTTGACTACGTCACTCGGGACGGGCATCGTTGGCTGACAGAGGCAAAATCACATACACCTCTGTCATGAGCGACGGGGTGCTTCGCCGGTTGAAGGAGTGCGAAATGACCACTGCCAGTGGAGCGACCGCCCTGGTCACGGGTGGACAGCGAGGCCTGGGCAAGGAGATCGTGCGGGAACTGCTGGGGGCCGGGGCCTCGAAGGTGTACGTCACCTCCCGCCGGCCCGCGGCCGAGGACGACCCGAGGATCGTCCCGCTCGCGTTCGAACTGGAGGACCGCCGTTCGGCGGCCGCGCTCGCGCGAGTGGCCGGTGACGTCGGCATCGTCGTCAACAACGCCGGGATCATGACCTTCGGGCCGCTCCTCGAGGACGACGACGAGGAGGTCGGCCGCGTCTTCGAGATCGTGGCGTTCGGCCCGTTGCGCGTCGCGAAGGCGTTCGCCCCCGTGCTGGCGGCGAACGGCGGCGGCGCGCTGGTCAACCTCCACTCGCTGACGTCGTGGATCGCCGGGTTCCCCGGCTCCGGCACCTACGGCGCCGCGAAGGCCGCTCTGATCTCGATGACCAACACGCTCCGGGTGGAGCTCGGCGCCCAGGGCACCCAGGTCCTCGGCGTTCAGCTGGGCCTGACCGACACGGACCTGGTCAGGCGGCTGGAGGGACCCAAGAACGATCCGCATGCGGTGGCCGCGGACATCGTCTCGGCCCTCCAGAAGGGGGAGTCAGAGCTGCTCGCGGACGACTTCAGCCGTCACTTCAAGGCCGCGCTCTCCGGCCCGGTCGAAGGCCTGACGGTGTCCGGCTGAGGCGCGCCGCCGGCGCGGGAGCGGTCGGTTCCCGCGCCGGTCTGGAATCGCAGCGTGTTGTGGCTCAGTGGCGCTGCTCGATCTCACCGCGCATCTTCACGAATTCGGCCGCTGTCTGTTCGCCGGACTTGAGGAAGACGAAGATGAACCCGGAGGCCCCGCGGTCAGCCCAGGCGCATATTCCGGCCGGAACCCCGCCCATGACACCGTCGAGGAGGACCAGGGCGATCTTGCCGACGTTCCGCCTAACCCGCCTGACCGCTGACGCATCCGTGCGGGACGTGTGAGGCCGGCGTAATGCGAGGGGACCCCCGAGGGTTTGGCCACCGCAACGGGCACCTGGCCAACTACGCCAAGATCGAGAAGGATTGAGGCTAGGGAATGTAACCGTCCCGTCTTAGATCTTCGAGTTCGACGGAGACAGTCGATGCCTCTCTATCTCCGACCTCAGCAATTCGACGCATTAGCGACGTTGCACGGTCCAGGCATGGCTTATTGAATCTCGCACACAGCGACAACAAATCTATACATTGAAGCCTCTCATCACTCGTTCCCACTTCGGCAATCTGGCCGTATATCGGAAACCCGAGTTCCAGCTCTCGCCGCACACCGTGAACGAGATTAGAGTCCGGCGTATCTACCACTCCTCCTGCAAGCTGAAAGAGTAGATAGAGAATTTCACGCCTGGAGCTTGGAGTCGCGGACAACAACCCTTGGACCAAACAGGCCGAGACAGCCTCTGCACCGACTCTCATTGGTCCGTTTACCGGTACGACAGCCTCCTCGATCAGAAAAAAGAGCTCACGCACACGATCAGGATCGCGAGCGGAGATGAACTCCATAATCCGCTCCGAGAGAGCTATTCCGCCCTCACCGAGATCTGTCCACTTGTGGCGATCCATCTCCCATTTCATTTGCGTCGCCACCTAGTACTGGACCTGATCAGGAGCAGCCACGAACGTGCCCTTCTGCGGGAGAGTAATCAACGCGGGCCTGTCCGTCTCATGCTCAGCTGGTAAGCCATTGCGTCATGCGCCATTCCCCATGGCTTTGGGGATCATCCGGAGTCCCCGTGATTCCCCCTCATGACCGGCATGGATGTGGCACGGGGCCGTGTGGATGGACGGCTCATCGCGCGGACGGCACCGTCTCGAAGGTGGCATGCTCCTACTCGTCTGGCCTGGTGCGCCCCGTGGGCGGCACCCTCTGAATCAGATGCCGATTTTCTGCATCCGGGTCACATTGAGGCGGTCTCGGTTGTGATGATGTCGACATAACCGGCGGGAAGCGTCATCCCGCGCGACAGCATCCAGTGGATGCGACCAGCTCCGGTCAGTGCGAGCGTCACCCGGTAGCCCAGCTCGACGTCGCCGGCATCGAAGCAGCCGGCCAACCCGTCAAGATAGTCGGCGAGATGGCGGCCGAGCGTGGTCAGCGTCAGTGATGCAAGATCGGCGCCCACCGGGCCCACCCCGAACGTCGCCCAGTCCAGCACCACGGTGTCGGCACCGTCGTCGGCAGCGATGAGGTTGCCACTGGAGAAGTCGCCATGCACGAGCACTCGAGGTACCCCGTCCAGCCGCTTCAGCAGCTCCCGGCGTCGTTGCCACAATGCCGGGATGTGCGGATGCACGTCCATGCCGGTCCAGTCCAGCTCACTGACCGCGATCCGCTGGGCGAGCTGGTGCCCTGTCAGCCACGGTACGTCTGGCACAGGGGAATTGGCCTGCCAGCGGCCCAGCTGGTGCGCAGCCACGTGTGGCGATTGTGGTGTGGTGCCGACGTCGGCGAGATAGATGATGTCGTCGATGACGCCGTAGCAGCGTGCGGAGGCCAGACCGGGTCCCTCTGGTAGCAGTCCGCTGGCGTAGGCGAGAGATTCCCGCCGCCAGTAGGCCCAGTGCCGGGGATCGGCGGCACCGGCGGAGTGGCGTCCAGCGGTCACTGGTCGGCAGGCTTTGCGGATCACGGTGAAGGCGACCTGGTCGTGATCGAGCTGTGCCAGGCCCGACAACCTGGTCACGGCGCCGGTGGCGGCCCCGGAACTGCCGGTGATCGGTTCACTGCAGCACCACACGAGCGAGCCTCCGGGGTGCTCCAGCACCGCATCCAGCACTGCTTGGGGAATGTGATCCTTCACTCACGGCACGGTAGGCCACCAACTCGCTTGCGTGCCTTGTATTTTCTGCGTGGCAGGCGGGGAGGTTTTGGAGTCTTTCAACATCATGCCGGGTAACCTGGGGAAACGGTGACCTGCCCGTATGCCGGTCGAGCGACCGTGAGTCCCCGCTGCTTGCCGACCGTACGGGCACGCAGCGGGCACGCCGGCAATCCATCCGTTGGCCGGGGTGTGCCCGCATGTGGTGTTCCGGTTACCGTCGTGACTAGGTTCGCAGCGGGGTGGGGCGTAATCCTGTTTTGACGGACATTTGAGATCAAATATTGGCTATAACGACGATGTCGAATGATGAAGAGCGCAAGGAGGATGAATCCAGGCAAAAGCCTTGCATTCGCGAACGTGCGACGGCTTTCCTCCCGAAGGTGACGTCAAGAAGACGGAGAACCCCGCCCCGCAGGTCTCCCTCGGGCCCCGCGCTTGACACGGCTGACGCATGGGTGATTTATGGATTTATGGGGCACTCAACCCATGCTGACCGCGAAGCTGTCGACAGGTCCAATTTCTGCCGATCATCGTGGCCTGGTTGGCGTGGCCGCGCCCGGGAGTGGAAGCTTGTCGTCGGATTGCTGCAGGCGGCCAAGGTAGGCCGGGGCGGGGTCCTACTGGTTGAAGGCCGGTCTGGCGTCGGAAAGAGTCGCCTGCTCGGCATAACCGCCACCGCGGCCGCGAGGGCGGGGTTGGGAGTCGCCCGGGGCGAGGCGGACGAACTGACCCAGCTGATACCACTGGCCCCGCTGACATCGGCGCTCGGGAAATCGGGCCGCGCGCCTCCCGCGGGCGGTCACATGAACCTCCGCGGTCCGGCCGATCAGCGACTGCTGCTGGTGGAACAACTGCAGGGACCGCTGGAGCAGCGGGTGGCTCAGGAACCGATGCTCCTCGCGTTGGATGACCTGCACTGGGCCGATCCGATAACTTTGCTGGCGCTGCGGTCGATGACCAGAGATCTCGCCTCCTATCCGCTCGTCTGGATGCTGGCCCGCACCAGCGGCAGCGGCGACTGTCCCCGCCTCGACTGTCTGTTCGACGTGCTGGAACGTGATGGCGCGATCCGGATCACGTTGGAGGCGCTGGACGAGCGAGCAGTGGCGGACGTCGTCACCGACGTCCTCGGGGCAGCGCCCGAGCCGGACGTGCTGGCCCTGGCCGGCATAGCGGACGGCAATCCCTTCCTGCTCGTCGATCTTCTTGAGAAGCTCAAGAGCGAGGGCGTCTTCCAGATCGCCGATGGTCACGCGCGGATGGCGGCATGCCTGCCGCATGCTCAGGCGGTGACGCAGGAACGCCTGCAGGAGTTGTCCGCACGGACCAGGTATCTGCTTCAGTGCGCCGCAATCTTAGGCCGTTCGTTCTCGGTGAAGGATCTGGCCGAAATGCTCGGCCAAACGACCAATGGTCTGCTGCCGATGCTGGAGGAGGCGACGTCGGCGGGCATCATCGAACCCGCCGGGGAGGAGCTCACCTTCCGGCATGATCTGCTGTGGCAGGCGGTGATCGGGACCATCCCCATTCCCGTACGCCGGTCCCTACACCACGACGCAGCAGAGATGCTGCTCAAACGCGGCGGGTCGGCTGTTCCCGCCGCCACGCACCTGATTCACGGTGCCGGCCGTGGTGATACGTCCGCACTGCTCGGACTGGACCAGGCGGCGCGGGAGGTGCTGCGGTCCTCACCTCAGACCGCCGCCGACCTCGCCCTGCGGGCGCTTGAACTCAGCGGCTCCGCCGACCCTGGCTGGTTCGGTCGCGCCGCCACAGCGGTCGACGCCCTGACGGTGATCGGACGGCTGTCCGAGGCAGCCGAACTTGCCCGTGCCGCACTCGGCAGGGCCCCGCCCCTGCACGGCCCTCGCCTGCGATGCGCGCTGGCGCACATCCTGCTCCTGAGCGGCCGACCGGCGGATGCGGTATCCGAGGCAGAAAGCCTGCTCGCCCAGCAGGACATCCCAGATGACCTTCGCGGCATCGCCGAATGGACGATGTTCTGGGGGCTTACCTGCCTGAACGACTTCCGGAAAGGACGGCACCGGGCGGAAGCCGTTCTGGCCGACCGCGAGCGGCACGCCGATGCCGCCGTCGTCGGAGCTCTCCTGCTGCTCGCTCGGTTCGCGATGGTCGATGGGCGGATCGCCGACTCGTTCGCGCATCTACGCGAAGCCTTGCACATCACCGACCGCGGCACCGTCGAAGCCATCCAGCGCCCGTATACGCGCCTGATACTGAGCCTCCACTACAGAGCCATGCGTGAGTTCGATGCGGCCGACATCGCTATCCAGGCCGCCGAGGAGGAAATCAACGACCTCGGGCTGACCGTGCTCGCCGCACAACCCGCACTGTTCCGCTCCGTGCTGAATCTGGGCGTCGGTCGACTTGATGACGCCGCCGCCGAGGCCCAGGCCGGGAAAATGATCGCCGAGGAGCTGGGCACGCACGGGTTCATCCGCGTCGGGCTGTCCATGCTCGCTGTCGTTGCCCTGCGGCGGGGTGACCTCGACGCCGCGGTCGGGCACATCGAGCGATGCCAGTCCATCCCCGCCGCGCCCGAGATGTTGTTCGGATCGGTGTGGGAACGGTGGGTGATGGCGGCGGTGGCCGACGCCCAGGGTGACACCGGGCGGGCGATCGAGATACTCCACGCCATTTACACCGACGAGGAGGAGCGGCGCTGGGCACTCCTCACGACGCCTCTCACGGCCGCCTGGATGACTCGGCTGGCGCTGGCCGCGGCGAACCGTCCGTATGCGCAGGCCATCGTTGACACGGCCGAGTACCTGGCCCGAAACAACCCGGACTTCCCCGTCTTCGCCATCACGTTCGCCCACGCCCGCGGCATTTTCCACCAGGACCCCGACGCGTTGGCCGCCGCCGCCGATCAGCCTGAGCCGTGGGCACGCGCCTTGGTCGCCGAAGACCTCGGCGTCTTGTGGGCCACCACGTCCGGCGCCGATGCCTCGGCGAAGGCCGTCGACAGCCTGGATGAGGCGCTCGACGGTTATGAGCGCATCGGTGCGCTCTGGGACGTGGCCCGGGTGCGAGCCCGGCTGCGGGCGCTGGGTGTGCGGCGCCGCCACTGGACTCAATCCCAGCGGCCGACCTTCGGATGGGACAGCCTTACCGACACAGAACGCGCGGTGGCCGGCTTGATCGCCAGAGGGATGACCAACCGCCAGGCCGCCGAGCGGATGTTCCTCTCGCACCACACGGTGTCCACCCACCTTCGCCGGATGTTCAGCAAACTCGACATCGCATCCCGTACCGAGCTGGCCTGCATCGTCACCGAAGAATGCCCTGAGCTCATCAAAGGCGCAGAGGCGTAGGGCGGCGAAGGCAGATGAGGCTGCAGGCCAGTCGAGCAGGCCATTGATGGAGGCGGCGCCTCGTTACCTCTTGCCGAACAGGCGCGGCTCCGAACATTGGAGCGCGATCGCGCCATCGCCGACGCGGCCGAAGTGGTGAACTTCCTCGCCGGTCCGGGCCGCTGAATCAAGGGGCAGGTAATCCATGTCAACGGCGGCGCCATCTGACGACGCGAGTGGATCATGGCCGGGGACGCCGGCGGACCTTGATGGTGCGCATGTCGGTCACCGCGACGCGCAGCACGTCGTACGGCTGACCGTAGGCGTCGAGTGCCGCGAGGGCCCGCCGGGTGGCGTCTTGCTCGCCATCGTCGGGCTGGGCCGGCACCTGGCAGCGGAAGGTGAACGCAGACAGGGTGCCGTCGTGGGTGAAGGCGCCCTGCTCGCTGAAGGCGAGCCCGGACGCGGCGAGCACGGAGGCGCGGCCGGACTCGCCGAGATCGCCGAACCGGCCGGAGATGATCACTCTGAACACCGTGGTTCCTCTCGGACGGCATAGGTGAGGATGTGGCCGCCGAGCAGGTCCTCGGCGGCGTCGACGATGTCGAGGACGGCCGCGGCGATGGTGCCGGGGTCCTCGCCGGTGGCCGTACGCCTGCCGATCTCGGTGTAGACGAGTTCGTGCAGGGCGCCGACCTGGCAGGCCACCACGCAGGGCAGCGGGTCGGCGGGGGCGGCGCCGGTCTCCTCCGCGAGGACGGCGGCGAGCGCGTCGGTCATCTGCCGGCCGAGGTCCTCAAGCCGGGCGGTCAGCGTGGGTGCTGCTCGCATCATCTCGAAGACGCGGCCGAACTCGTCGGACAGGCCGAGCCTTCGGTCGCGGCGGCGCACCTCCTCGCGCAGGGTTCGCAGCACGGCCGGTACGGCGGCTTCGCCGGGCCCGCGGTCGCGCACCATGTCGGCGAGCCGTTGCGGGGACGCCTGGTCGGGCGGTAGGACGAGGTTCTCCTTGGTCTCGAAGTAGTTGTAGACGGTGTTGGCCGAGACCCCGGCCGCGGCGGCGACCTCGGTGATCGTGACGTGCTCGAAGCCTCGCTCGACGAACAGCCCGATGGCCGTATCCGAGATGTGTCGCCGTGTCTCGCGTTTCTTGCGTTCACGCAGCCCTTCGGTCATGCCGAAGACTTTAACTGAACTCTATATTTAGAGTCGACTGCATTATTTGGCGCGAGATCGAATCGTCAGTCCTCTGGTGCCGCACCAGGAAGCTCCCCATCCGTCGGCCTCCCCGATAGCTGCCGGATTCGCGACTGCCGCCCGGGTTCTGTCAACTGGTGCTTCACGTGTCCATGTTCCCGGTGACCTTCCACGCGCGCTGGTCGTCCTACCTGCACAGCGCCGGTTGACAGGTTCCTGACGGCTGTTCTGCTCAGCCCGACGACCTGTAAGCGGACTTGTACTGTCGCCTGGCGGCCCTTCCTCTCGTCCGCGCCGGCCGTCCGGCGTTCTTTGCGCGCTGTCCGCCGGGAGCGCCAGCGGGAGACGGCGGCGTGCCCCGTGACGGCGGCGCGTGCGTCCCGCTCAGGGCCGTCCTGGCCTTGGGCCTCGTCCCCCGACGGCCGCACCAGAGGGCGGCGGCTTTGAGTGAACGACCGGCACCCCGCAGGCGGTAGTTTGACCCGCATGACGCGCGAGCTCGTGGTGCTCGGGACGGCGAGCGCCGTGCCCACGCGGCATCGAAACCACAACGGATACCTGCTCATGTGGGACGGCCAGGGCTTCCTGTTCGACCCCGGCGAGGGCACCCAGCGGCAGATGACGATGGCGGGGGTCAGCGCGCACGACGTGACGTGGATCTGCGTCACGCACTTCCACGGAGACCACTGCCTGGGCGTGCCCGGCATCGTGCAGCGCATCGCGCGCGACAAGGTGGGCCATGCCGTACAGGCGGCCTATCCCGCGAGCGGCGAGGAGTACTGGGGGCGGCTGCGCCATGCCGCCGCGTTCGCCGACACGTCCGTGATCACTCCGCGGCCGGTCGCCGGTGACGTCGTCCGGCTGCCGGCGGGACCCGTGACCCTCACCGGACGGCCCCTCTCCCATCCCGTCGAGTCGTACGGCTACCGCGTCGACGAGCCCGACGGCCGGCGGATGTTGCCCGCCGAACTGGCCCGGCGCGGGATCGCCGGACCCCTGATCGGCGAGTTGCAGCGCGAGGGCTCGGTGACGCTGGACGACGGCTCGGTCGTGTCGCTTGAGGACTGCAGCGTGCCGAGGCCGGGGCAGAGCGCGGCCTTCGTCATGGACACCCGCCTCTGCGACGGCGTGTACGCGCTGGCCGAGGGGGTCGACCTCCTGGTGATCGAGTCGACCTTCCTGTCGGAGGAGGCGGCGCTGGCGGCCGAGTACGGCCACCTGACGGCGGCCCAGGCCGGCCAGGTCGCGCAGGCCTGCGGAGTGCGGCGCCTCGTGCTGACCCACTTCTCCGAGCGATACTCGTTCGCCGACGAGCCGCGCTTCGTCGGGGAGGCCGCCAAGGAGTTCGCAGGCGAGATCGTCGCCGCTCGCGACCTGTCGCGGGTTCCGGTGCCGCGCCGGCGTCCCTGACCTCAGGCGCGCGACGTGGACATGGCCGTGGCGGCGGCCGTGTCCTGGGGCCCGGCGGTGGACGAGTTCACGGACCGGTAGCGCGACGGCGGAATGCCGTACCGGTCCACGAACGCCTGGCGCAGGGTCTCCGCCGTGCCGAAACCGCAGCGCGCCGCCACAACGGCCACGGGCAGCGACGTGGAGGCCAGCAGGTTCGCCGCGGCCTCAATGCGCGCCTGCCGTACGAACCGGCCCGGTGTCCGTCCCACGTGCCGCAGGAACAGCCGGGTCAGATGCCGTTCGCTCACCCCGGCGGCGGCCGCCAACGTCATCGTGGTCAGGTCCGCCGACGGATCGCGCATTATGCGGTCGACGATCCTCCTGACCAGGCCGTCCGCGACCGGCGGCGCGGTCGTGAACATGCTCATCTGGGCCTGGTTGCCGGGCCGCTGCATGTAGGTCACCAGGATCCTGGCCACCCTGCGCGCCAGTTCGGGGCCGTGGTCTTCCTCGATGAGGGCGAGCGTGAGGTCCAGCGCGCTGGTGACCCCCGCCGACGTGATCGTGTCCCCGTCCCTGATGAAGATCGGGCCCGGATCGAAGACGACATCCGGATTGCGCGCGGCGAACGTGTCCGCCCACTGCCAATGAGTCGTGGCCCGCCGGCCGTCGAGCAGCCCCGCGGCCGCCAGGATGCCCGCTCCGGTGCACACCGACGCCGTACGGCGGCTCTCCCGCGCGAGACGCCTGACATGACCGAGGATCGACCGGTCGCGGGCCGCGCCCTCGTGCCCGATGCCGCCGACCACGACGAGCGTGTCAAGGGGGCCGATGACCCGTTCCAGCGGCTCCTGCGCGTGGAGCGTCAGTCCCGTGCCGCAGGTGATGGGGCGGCCTCCCGGGGCGGCCAGTCGCACGATGTAGCAGGGCGACGCGCCCTCGGCGTTCGCCACCTGGAGCGCCGTGGTCACACATGCGATGTCGAGCAACTCCGCCGCGTCGTACCCGATGACGACGACCCGCCGTTCCGTCATGGCGCGACAGTATGTCGCAAAGACAGGGAGCCCAAGTATTCGGACCGGCACATCCACCTTTCTTGGCCACCGGCCGGCGGGGAAACATCGTTGGGGCATGGCTTCGACGACATCGGACACCCGCTCCCGCCGGCTGCGATTCATCCGGCACTACATCGAGATGATCATCGCCATGTTCGCCGGGATGATCCTCCTCGGAATGCTCCGGCACGCCGCCGGGCTCGGGTTCTCACACGAACGGGATCCCGAGCTCGCCTACCTGCTCATGGCGTTCGACATGTCCGTGGGCATGGCCGCGTGGATGCGGTTTCGCGGGCATGGCTGGGCGCCGACCCTGGAGATGTGCGGCGCCATGTTCGCTCCCGCGCTGCCGCTCTTCCCACTGTTGTGGCTGGACATCGTCGACGGCGAGTCGCTGATGGTCCTCGCGCACGTGGCGATGTTCCCGCTCATGCTCGTCGCGATGTTGTGGCGCCGCGACGAGTACACCGGGCACGTGCACTGACCTGTGACGTCCTCACGACGGCGTTGGCTCGAAGGTCCACCTGGCGACGAAGTAGCCGACGCCGTACGGGGCGTCGTCGTAGAGCGAACCGCTGGCGCACCTGCCGGCCGCTTCGGCCGCGGCGGCCGCCAGAACCTGGAACGCCACCCTGCCCCCGACCCACAGTTCGTCGGCCTCCGCCGGGTCCAGGCCGGCGAGCAGGCCGGCCTCCCCCGCCGCGATCGCCCTGCCGATCATGTCGTTGTACGGCACGGCACCAGGATGCAGATAGCCGGGGGACTTCTCGGTGAGCCTGGCGGAGCCGTCCCCCATGGCCAGGATCGCGACCCGGCCGGCGGACCGGGCGATCTCCTCTCCGAGCGCGGCGCAGCCGGCGGGAGCAGCGTCCGCCGCGACGGCCTCCAGGCGCAGCGCGGGCAGTGCATCGGGGTCCGGGGCGTATCGGTCGAGCAGCCATCGGCCGACGGTCAGCGAGAGCGGGAGGACGGGCTCGCCTCGACCGGCGCGTACGTCGGCCCCCCAGGGCCTCATGGTCCCCGCCGCGTCGCCCGGGTAGTCGGCGGACCGCTCGGCGGGCCCCACGACCACGAGCAGATCGGGATCGCACTCGACGAGGGAGCGAATCACTTCCGCACAAGCGGCACGGAGATCGTCGAGCTCGGACGCCGCGGCCCCGGCAAGCTCCGGCACGATCAGCGGAGGATGCGGGCAGACACCCGCTGCGACCAGCACCCGCCCAGCCTACCCACCCCCCTTGACGTGATCACGCACAAGCCCGGGGGTGATCACACACGAACCTGGAGGTGATCATGCACAGGCTCGTAGACCCCCTGGGGTGATCATGCACAGGCTCGTAGAACCCCTGGGGTGATCATGCACAGGCTCGGGCAAGCAGCCGCCGACCTGCGCATCCACCGCGCGTGATCATGCACGAGTTCGTCCATCGCCGCATCCACCTGTGACGACACCATGCGTGATCATGCGCAGGTTCGACCACAGGGTGGACCACCTGCGGTTTCGCCGCCCGTGATCATGCACGCGCATGATCACGGGCGCCATACGCGCACGTCGGCGGGCATGTGCGCGAATCCGTGCATGATCACGAACGTTGTACCCGCAGGCGAGCGGGCGTTTCCCCGAATTCGTGCATGATCACGAACGTTGTGCGCGCAGGCGAGCGGGTAGTGCTCCGAATTCGTGCATGATCACGCGCAGGGGTTGGTGGAGGCCACGGGGGCTGCCGGCGAACCTGTGCATGATCACCACAAGGCTTGTGCGTGATCACCACGAGGCTTGTGCATGATCACCACAAGGCTGCGGTGAGGGTGGTCGGTGTTGGAAATTCGGGGGCGCGGGTGGAGATGGACCAGCAGACTGGAGGAGATAACGAAACAGTCGCGAAATCATAACGGAAGAATTACGACATTGTCGAACTTTTCTCCCCCGCCTCATCCCGGGCCTCCCCAACGAGCTCGTACAGCTCTCGCCCTGGCGGGTGTCATAACGATCATCGGCCTCGCCGGCCTCGGCATCGTTCTTGCCCTGTCGTCGAACGCCGGGGTCGTCCGCGGATCGACGACGCCGTCGGCCGCACCCGCGTCCTTCGTCGTCCAGGCGCCGACCACGCCACCGGAGACCCCGGCGACCCGGGAGACCCCGGAGTACCCGGAGGTGCCGTGGGCGCCCGGCGTGATCGCCGGGATGGCTCCCGGCGCACAGGACATCGGCGAAGCGCCGCCCGGCGCGGCCTCCCCCGCACACCCCTCGAAGCAGCGGGACGACCTTGGAAAGCAGCCGCGACAGCGGGGCTCCGGCCATCCAGGGCACGCCGACCGGACACCCGTCGCGGTGGTTCCCCCGCACACGCCCGGCGAGAGGCCCGCCCGGCCGGCTCCCGCGGCCCCGGCCGCGCCCGGCGCTGGAGCGCCTCCAGGAGTGGCCCGGGGAGTGGCCCAGGCGCCACCCGCCGCGAGATCGTCAGCACCCCAGCCCGGGCCGAATGCCGAAGCGCCTCAGCCCCGGCCGAGCTCGGCCCCATCCGGACCCGCTTCCGCCGCGCGTCAGCCGAAAGCACCCCAACCCGCAGGACCTCAGCCCGGAGCACCACAGCCCGGTGCACCTCAACCCGGTGCACCTCAACCCGGAGCGCCTCGGCTCGGTCCCGGCCGGCTTCCCGACCCCTGCGCGACCTACCGCGACGTCCGCCGCGACTACTGCTACCAGGTCGTCGCCGAACTGACGACCGGCCGTTAGTTCCCCAGCGGCGACAGGACGGAGCATCCGTCCGACGCCTCGGGAGAGGCGGCGGGACGCCCGATGGTGGGCATGCCCAGGCTCACCGCGTTGCCCGTCGCGGGCCGTCCCTGCCGCGCCTCCCAGGCGTCGCCCGCACGGGTACGGCGCACGCCGAGGACCTTGTCGGCCACGAGGTGGTGGGGCGCGGCGTAGGTGACCTCGACCGTCACCATGTCGCCGGGACGCGCGTCGACGGGGGCCAGGTGCACGAGGCGGCTGTCGGCGGCGCGGCCGGACAGGCGGCGGGTCGCGTCGTCCTTCCGGCCCTCGCCCTCGGCGACGAGCACCTCGAGCGTGCGGCCGGTCTGCTTCTTGTTCTCCTCCCAGGAGATCTCCTCCTGGAGGGCGACGAGACGCTCGTACCGCTCCTGGACGACCTCCTTGGGCACCTGGCCGTCCATGGTGGCCGCGGGGGTGCCGGGGCGGATGGAGTACTGGAACGTGAACGCGTTGGCGAACCGCGACTGCCGCACGACGTCGAGCGTCTGCTGGAAGTCCTCCTCGGTCTCACCGGGGAAGCCGACGATGATGTCGGTGGAGATGGCCGCGTCCGGCATCGCGGCGCGGACCCGCTCGATGATCCCGAGGTAGCGGTCCGAGCGGTACGACCGGCGCATGGCCTTCAGCACCCGGTCGGAGCCCGACTGGAGCGGCATGTGGAGCTGGTGCATGACGTTCGGCGTCTCGGCCATGGCCGCGATCACGTCGTCGGTGAACGCCGCCGGGTGCGGCGAGGTGAAGCGGACCCGCTCCAGTCCGTCGACGTCCCCGCACGCCCGCAGCAGCTTCCCGAACGCCAGCCGGTCGCCGAACTCGACGCCGTAGGTGTTGACGTTCTGCCCGAGCAGGGTGACCTCGAGGACGCCCTGGTCGACCAGCGTGCGGATCTCGCCCAGCACGTCGCCGGGACGGCGGTCCTTCTCCTTGCCCCGCAGCGACGGCACGATGCAGAAGGTGCAGGTGTTGTTGCAGCCGACCGAGATCGCCACCCAGGCGGCGTAGGCCGACTCCCGCTTGGTCGGCAACGTGGAGGGGAAGGTCTCCAGGGATTCCTTGATCTCGACCTGGGCCTCTTCGGCGATGCGGGCCCGCTCAAGCAGCACGGGCAGCGAGCCGATGTTGTGCGTGCCGAAGACCACGTCGACCCAGGGCGCCCTGCGGACGATCTCGCCCTGGTCCTTCTGCGCGAGGCATCCGCCGACCGCGATCTGCATGCCCTCACGGGCCATCTTGACCGGCCTCAGGTGACCGAGGTTCCCGTACAGCCTGTTGTCGGCGTTCTCACGCACGGCGCAGGTGTTGAACACGACCACGTCCGCCGTCTCGCCGTCGGGGGCGCGGACGTATCCGGCGTCCTCCAGCAGCCCGGACAGTCGCTCGGAGTCGTGCACGTTCATCTGGCAGCCGTAGGTGCGCACCTCGTAGGTCCGGGTCGCGCCCTCGGGGCCCTGAGTGGTCACAGTCATCGCAGTACAAGGTTAGGCTCTCCCCCGCCCATCCCGTACGGCAGGCGAACCCCGTACGGCTGGACGGTTCCTGAGCGGTGGCCGCAAGCCCGATGCGGGCGGCCCGAAAACCCCGGTTCCCAGCATGGGAACGGTCCTGACGAGCATCGCGACACCGCCGGATCGGCCCGCCCGGCCCTTTTCAGCCACGTGGACAACCGTCCGGATCCCCCGTTAGTGCGCGGGCTGTGATCGGATCGGTACCGAGGGATTAGTGACTTGGCGATATTTACGCCCCTACGTTGTTGACCATGACCGAGGCCGGTGGCTCTTCCCCTCTAGTCAAGCTTGAGGCAGTGAACAAACACTTCGGCACCTTGCACGTGCTGAAGGACATCGACCTGAGCGTGGCGCGCGGCGAGGTCGTCGTCGTGATCGGCCCCTCAGGCGGCGGCAAGTCGACCTTATGCAGGGTGATCAACCGGCTTGAGGCGATCGACTCGGGCGGCATCACGTTCGACGGGCAGGCACTTCCCGCGGAGGGCAAGGCCCTCGCGCAGCTGAGGTCCGAGGTCGGCATGGTGTTCCAGTCGTTCAACCTCTTCTCCCACAAGACGATCCTCGAGAACGTCACCCTCGGCCCGATCAAGGTCCGGGGCATCGCCCGGCAGCAGGCCGAGCAGCGCGGCCTCGAACTGCTCGAGCGGGTCGGCATCGCCTCACAGGCCGCCAAGTACCCGGCGCAGCTGTCCGGCGGTCAGCAGCAGCGCGTCGCCATCGCCCGGGCGCTCGCGATGGACCCCAAGATGATCCTCTTCGACGAGCCCACCTCGGCGCTCGACCCCGAGATGGTCCAGGAGGTCCTGGACGTGATGGTCGGGCTCGCGAGCGACGGCATGACGATGCTCGTCGTCACCCACGAGATGGGCTTCGCCCGGCGGGCCGCCGACCGGGTCGTCTTCATGGCCGACGGCCAGATCGTCGAGGAGAGCGAGCCAGAAGCGTTCTTCACCCAGCCCAAGTCAGACCGGGCCAGGGACTTCCTGTCCAAGATCCTTACGCACTGACCACATATGTGTCGGCCCTGAACGGCCAGGCGCAGGGAAGAGAAGGGGGAAGTTATGCGACTACGCCGAATCGGGGCTGTGCTCGCTGTCACGGCCGTGTCCGCGAGCCTGGCGGCGTGTGGAGGTGACAAGACGTACGCCACCGTCGCCGAGAAGGTCAAGGACGGCAAGACGGTGGTCGTCGGCACCAAGTGGGACCAGCCGAACCTGGGCCTGAAGAAGGGCGCGGAGCCGGAGGGCTACGACGTCGACGTCGCCAAGTACGTCATCAAGGAACTCGCCGGTGGCGCCGACGACGTCGACATCACCTGGAAGGAGTCGGCCTCCTCCAACCGTGAGGCGTTCCTCGCCAACGGAACGGTCGACATCATCTTCGCGAGCTACTCGATCACCGACAGCCGCAAGGAGAAGGTCACCTTCGGCGGGCCCTATGTCGTGGCGCACCAGGACGTGATGGTCCGCGGTGACGACACCGCCGTCACCAAGCCCACCGACCTCGCCGGCAAGCGGATCTGCCAGGCCGCGGGCTCCAACTCCTACAAGCGGATCACCGACCCGCCGCCGGACGGCGAGCTCGACCTCGACGCCCAGCTCGTGGGTGCCGCGAACTACTCCGAGTGCGTGGCCAAGCTCAGCGGCAACAACCTGGACGCGGTCACGACCGACGACCTGATCCTTGCCGGGTTCGCCACCCAGGCCGCCGAGCAGGGCGGCGGCAACTTCAAGATCCTCGGCCAGCCGTTCACCGACGAGAAGTACGGCGTGGGCCTCAAGAAGGGCGACACCGCGACCTGTGAGGCCGTCAACAAGGCCATCACCAAGATGTACTCGGACGGCACCGCGCAGCAGCTGTTCACCAAGTGGTTCGGCAAGGCTCAGGGCCTCACGGCCCCGACCAGCGCCCCCACGTTCGAGCCCTGCGCCTGAGCCCGTCACCTCATGGCGGCCGGTGACCCGCTCACCGGCCGCCGCCGTACCCGTGGTGGAGCACGATGGATGACCTGATCAAATACGCGCCCGACCTGGCCGCGGGTTTCCTGGTGAACGTGAAGATCGCCCTCGTGTGCGCGGTGATCTCCCTGGTCCTCGGCACGGTCCTCGTGTCGTTCCGGGTCTCACCGACACCGGTCCTGCGCGCCGCCGGAACCGTCTACGTCAACGTCGTGCGGAACACCCCGCTGACGCTGGTGCTGGCCTTCTCGGCACTCGGCCTGAGCGACACCATCGGGCTCACCTTCTCCGAAGAGCCCTCCACCAACGGGTTCTGGCTGGTGGTGCTGGGTCTGTCCGCCTACACCGCCACCTTCGTCGGCGAGGCGCTGCGCTCGGGCATCAACACCGTGCCGCTGGGGCAGGCGGAGGCGGCACGCGCGATCGGGCTCACCTTCCTGCAGTCCCTGCGCCTGATCATCCTGCCGCAGGCCTTCCGGGCGGTCATCGGCCCCCTCGGCAGCGTGATGATCGCGATGATCAAGAACACCACGGTGGCTCTCGCCGCCGGCTACCTGGCGGACTCCGCGTTCGTGATGAAGGACACCTTCGACGACACCGGAGTGTCGATCCCCATCTTCATCGGGCTCGTCCTGGCCTTCATGGCCGTCACCCTCCCGGTCGGCTTCTTCACCGGCTGGCTGTCGCGTCGCCTGGCGGTGGTCCGATGAGCTCGACCGTCCTGTTCGATACGCCCGGCCCCCGCGCGCGACTGCGCAACAACGCGCTGACCCTGCTCGCGGTCATCGCGCTCGCCGCGCTGGCCTACTTCGTCTACGTCAAGTTCGACCAGAAGGGCCAGTGGCAGGGCAAGATCTGGAAGCCGTTCACCGAGGCCACGACCTGGACCGAGTTCATCATCCCCGGACTGCTCGGCACGTTGAAGGCCGCCGGTCTCGGCGCCGTGTGCGCGCTGGCGTTCGGTGCGGTCTTCGGCCTCGCGAGGCTCTCCGACCATCGCTGGATCCGGATCCCGGCCGGCACGGTCGTCGAGACGTTCCGCGCGATCCCGCTGCTGCTGCTGATCTTCTTCCTGGCCTACCTGGCGCCCAGCGTCCTCGGCAGCGGCGACTACACACTCGCCGCGCTGGTGGCGGGCCTCACCCTCTACAACGGCTCGGTTCTCGCCGAGGTCGTCAGGGCGGGCGTCCTGGCCGTGCCGAAGGGGCAGTCGGAGGCGGCGTACGCCATCGGGCTCCGCAAGGGCGGGGTGATGCGGCTGGTCCTGCTGCCCCAGGCCGTGACGGCGATGATGCCGGCCATCGTGAGCCAACTGGTCGTCCTGCTCAAGGACACCGCGCTCGGCTACATCATCGCCTACGTGGACCTGCTGAACTACGGCTTCAAGATCATCCCTGCGGTCTTCTTCGGCTCCCTCGTGCCCGCGGCCATCGTCATCGGCGTCATCTACATCGGCCTCAACATGGCGCTCAGCGCCCTGGCGACGTGGCTGGAGAAGCGCAGCAGGCGCAGCCGCAAGACCGCCGCTGGGCCGATCGCCCCACCGGGTGCCGTCGGGGTGGGTGCCGGAGCCGGTCTGCCCGAGCAGTCGACGATGTGATCAGGCAGACAGGACCACACCTCCCCATTAGCGGAACTTGCCGTGTCGCTGGTTGGCTCCCGCCGTGCGAGACCTCGATATTGAGCGGGTGTGGCGTGGCGTCAGCCTGGTGACCTGCCTGGTGGCCGTGTTTCCCGCAGGGCTTCTCGCAGGATGCGGGATCGGCGGCGGCCCCCTGGTCATCGGCGTGCGCCAAGGCGAGCCGGGGCTGGTGACCCGCCTACCGGACGGCAGGTACTCCGGCTTCGACATCGCCGTCGCGACCTACGTCGCCCGTGAGCTGGGGTATCGCGACGACCAGATCAGCTACACCTACGATCCCTCCAGCGCCGACATCGTGATCGGGCCGCGAAGCCCCGGTCCCGCGGCGGGTCCCTATCTCGTGACCAGCACCGACATCCTCGCCCGCGCCGGCGACCTGTCGATCAACGGCGTCAGGGACCTCGCCCGCAAGCGGGTGTGCGCCACCAAGGCGTCGGCCAAGCCGCTCGTTGACCGTTTCGGCACGAAGTGGCGGGACGTCTTCCTCGCCCAGGCCAACGTCCCGGCGGCCTGCGCCCCCCTGCTCGCCGACGGGAGGATGGACGCCATCGTGGCCGACGCCCCCGTCCTGGCCGGCCTGGAGGCGCAGTACCCGGGCAGGTTCAGGTTCAGCGGCAGACCGCTGGCCGCCCAGAGGTACGGCATCGCCACCGGGTCCGTCGCCCTCCGCGACCAGGTCGACGAGGCGTTGCGGCACATGTTCGACGACGGCACCTGGAAACAGGCGGTCATCGACTATCTCGGCGTCCTGGCCACCCGGTACACCGCTCCCCCTGCCCTCGATTCTCCCTCCACTCCCGAAAAGGGGTAACCGGCCTCACGTGGACCCGGTTTCCGGCAGGATGCGGTCATGCCCCCCGAGTCCCAGGCGCCCTTCGCTCCCTGGCCGTCACCGATCTCCACGACCGACGTCGCCCGTTCCGGTCTGGGTCTCGGTTTCCCCACGGTCCTGGGTGAGGAGGTCTGGTGGGAGGAGAGCAGGCCCGCCGAGGGCGGACGGCGCACGGTCGTGCACCGCGCCGAGGACGGAACGCGCCGCGAACTGCTCGCCGCGCCGTGGGACGCGCGCACCCGCGTCCACGAGTACGGCGGGCGGTCCTACGTGGTCGTCCCGGGCCGCGGCATCGTCTTCACACACCATGCGGACCAGCGGCTCTACTTCCTGGAGGAGGACGCACAGCCCCGGGCGCTGACCCCCGAGCCCGAACTGCCGGCCGGCCTGCGCTACGCCGACCTGCTGGTCCACGAGTTCCCCCACGGGACCGAGGTGTGGTGCGTCCAGGAGCGGCACCATCCGGACGCCACGGTCACCCGCTCGATCGTGTCCATCACGCTGCCGCCGGCCGCGCAGCCGGACGCCACGCCGGACGGCAGGCCCCTCGCGATCGTCGAGCGGGCGAGCGGCAGCGACTTCTACGCCTCCCCCGCCGTCTCCCCCGACGGGGAGCACGTCGCCTACATCTGCTGGAACCACCCGCGCATGCCGTGGGTCGGCACCGAACTGCGCATCACCAGCGTCGCCGACGGCAGATCGTGGACCATCAAGGGCGGCGTCACCGAGTCGGTCCTGGCCCCGCGGTGGCGCGACGACCGCAATCTGTACCTGATCTCCGACTGGTCGGGATGGTGGAACCTCTACCAGATCGGCATCTTCGGCACCTCGCCGCTGGCCCTGTTCCCCGCCGAGGAGGAGTTCGCGGGGCCGTTGTGGCAACTCGGCGGCCTGCCGTACCTCGTCCTGGAGGACGGACGGCTCGCCGTCGTCCACGGGCGGGGCGACCTGCGCCTGGGCGTCCTCGACCCCCACACCGGTGTCCTCACCGACGTCGACGTGCCGTACCAGGGGTGGATGCCCGCGTTCAGCGCCGACGGGACGGTCCTCGCGGGGATCGCGTACGGCCCGGACACCCCTCGCTCCGTCGTCAGGATCGACATGGTGACCGGCAGGGTCGAGGGACTGCGCCGCGACATCCCCGAACTGCCCGACGTCGCCTACCTGCCCCGCCCGCGGGCCGTCGAGATCGAGGGTGGTCTCGGCCGCCGCGTCCACGGCAACCTCTATCCGCCGGCCAATCCGGATCACGCCGCGGAGGGGCTCTCGCCGTACGTCGTCTTCGTGCACGGCGGGCCGACCGCGCACGCGACCACCGCGCTGAGCCTGGACAAGGCGTTCTTCACCAGCCGCGGCATCGGGGTGCTGGACGTCAACTACGGCGGCTCCACCGGGTACGGCAGGGCCTACCGCGAACGGCTGCGCGGCCAGTGGGGCATCGCCGACGTCGAGGACACCGTCGCGGCGGCCAAGTGGCTCGCGTCGGAGGGGCTCGCCGACCCCGCGCGCATCGCCATCCGCGGCGAGAGCGCCGGAGGCTGGACGGTCATGGCGGCCTGCTGCGCCTCCGGGGTCTTCGCGGGAGGGGTCGCGGTCGCGGGCGTCAGCGCCCTCGAACCGTTCGTGGCCGCCACGCACGACTTCGAGTCCCGTTACGTGGAGTGGCTGGTCGGCCCGGAGTCCCTGTACGGCTCCCGCGAACCCTTGTCCCGCGCCGACGAGGTGACCTGCCCGATGCTCCTCATGCAGGGACTCGCCGACCCGGTCGTGCCGCCGTCCCAGTCGCAGGCCTTCGCCGACCGCCTCACCGCCCGCGACGTCCCCTGCACGTATCTCACCTTCGAAGGCGAGGCCCACGGGTTCCGGCGGCTGGAGACCAGGACCGCCGCCCTGGCCGCCGAGTTGTCGTTCTACCTGCAGATCTTCCAGACGACCGGCTGACACCCACCGGGCGCATTCGAAGCGCGCGAGAAATTCGGCGGTTCGCCGGGGTTCCGGGGGATCCGAGGGGTTTCGGGATCCCGGGCTTCGCGGCGGTTCGGAGATTCGGGGTTCGCCGGGGTTCGCGGGTGTCCGGGGCTCAGCGGGCGAACTCGGTCGCCCGGGACTCGCGAACCACGGTGATCCGGATCTGACCGGGATACGTCAGCTCCTCTTCGACCTGCTTGGCCACGTCCCTGGCGATGACCTGGGCCTGGATGTCGTCCACCGAGTCGGGACGGACCATCACCCTGATCTCCCTGCCGGCCTGCATGGCGAAGACCTTGTCCACGCCCTCGTAGGACTGGGCGATCTCCTCCAGCCGCTCCAGCCGCTTCACGTACGCCTCCAGCGACTCCCGCCGGGCGCCGGGACGGCTGCCGCTGATCGCGTCAGCGGCCTGGGTGAGGACCGCCTCGACCGTGCGGACCTCCACCTCGTTGTGATGCGCCTCGATCGCGTGGACGACGTCCTCGTGCTCGCCGTACCGCCGGGCGATCTCGGCGCCGATCAGGGCGTGGCTGCCCTCGACCTCGTGGGTGAGCGCCTTGCCGATGTCGTGGAGCAGCGCGCCCCGCTTCACCAGTTCGCGGTCGAGCCCCAGTTCCGACGCCATGATCCCGGCGAGGTGCGCCGACTCGATCAGGTGCTTCAGCACGTTCTGCCCGTAGGAGGTGCGGTAACGGAGCTGGCCGAGCAGGGTGACGAGTTCGGGGTGCATGTCGGTGATGCCGATCTCGACCAGTGCGTCCTCGCCGGCCCGCACGCACAGCTCCCGCACCTCCTCGCGGCTGCGCTCGTAGGCCTCCTCGATCCGCTGCGGATGGATGCGCCCGTCGAGCACGAGGCGTTCCAGCGTCAACCGGGCGGTCTCCCGCCGCACCGGGTCGAAGCAGGACAGGAGCACGGCCTCGGGGGTGTCGTCGATGATGAGGTTGACGCCCGTCGTGGACTCGAAGGCCCTGATGTTGCGGCCTTCACGTCCGATGATCCGGCCCTTCATCTCGTCGCCCGGCAGATGAAGCACGCTGACCACCGACTCGGCGGTCTGCTCCGTGGCGACTCGCTGGACCGCCAAAGTCACGATCTTGCAGGCGCGCTTCTCGCCTTCCTTGCGTGCCTCGCTCTCGATGTCCCTGACGATGAGCGCGGCCTCCCGCTTGGCCTGGTTCTCGATCTCCTTGACCAGCTCCGACTTGGCCTGCTCCGCGGTGAGCCCCGCGACCCGCTGCAGGATCTGACGGCGCTTTTCCGCGACCCGGTCGAGCTCCTCGCGACGGTCGGCCAGTTCGGTCTCCGTCTCGGCCAGTTTGCGCGCCCGATCGGCCTGCCGACGGGCCTCCTCGTCGAGCCGCTGCTCACGCTCACCGAGCCGGTTCTCCCGGCGTTCGAGGTCGGAGCGCAGCTCCTTGAGCTCGTTCTTGTGAAGGCGGGACTCCTCCTCGACCTCCTTGCGCGACAGCGCGGCGACCTCGGCCAGGGACTCCGATCGCTTGAGGATCTCCCCCGCGTCCCGCTCGGCCTTGGCGCGGATCTCCTCCGCCTCCTGCCTCGCCCGCTCGAGTTCCTCGTTCATCTCGGCCTTGGTCTCGGCGAGCTGCTCGGGTGAGGGGCCGGACGGTTTGCCGGAGGCGGCGGTCCTGCGGACGACGAGGATGAGCGCGGCTATCGCCACGAGAGCCAGCAAGACCACCGCAACCGCCAGAACGATCACGATCGTGTTCATGCTCGCTCACCCCTCTCGCCTCAGCACTTCCCGGCAAGCGAAGGGTCACACGCGCAGCACAGCTCCACCCGGTGGCGTCACCAGGACAAATATCGTCACGATAGCCGGACGGCTGGTAGGCCACCCGATACGACCCGAAGGCCCGTCTAACTCTCTTGTCCGTCGTTCACCGTTATGGCCAATCCGCGCCGCGCGGAGTAACTCCTCACTGCGGTCGAGATTAAGCGTCAGAGAGGTAACGGGCAAGCAAAGACGGTCTGTCAAGTCACTTTGATCGGGCGTTCTTGGTCAACCGAATTCCCCGGGAAGGTCGTCGGTGTCCAGGCCTTCGGCCTCCAAAGCCTCCCGGACCACGCGAAACGCCAGGCCCGGGGAGTAGCCCTTGCGGGCGAGCATCCCGGCCAGCCTGCGCGTGCGGGTTTTCGGATCCGCTCCGCGCGTGGCGGCCAGCTTCCGGGCCACCAGGGCGCGAGCCGTCTCGACCTCCTGTTCAGGATCGAGCCGGCCGACCGCCTCCTTGACGGTCTCCTCCTCTACTCCGCGGTGGCGCAACTCCTGGGCGAGCGCACGGCGGGCCAGTCCCCGCCCGATGTGCCGGGAACTGACCCACGCCGCGGCGAACGCCTCGTCGTCGATGAGCCCCACCTCGGAGAACCGCTCGAGCACGGCCTGGGCCGCCTCCTCGGGCACCTCCCGCTTGCGCAGCGCCTCGGCAAGCTGAGCTCTCGTCTTCGGCGCCATCGTCAGCAGGCGCAGGCAGATCGCCCTGGCCACCGCCTCGGGGTCCGCATCGGGCCCCTGGCTCGCCGCAGAGCCCTCCTGAGGGCCGTCGGGCGACCATCCCCGCCGACGGCCCTGTCTCCGGTCCCGGCGAGCGCTGCCACGCCGTTCGTCAGAGGCACGAGCGGATCGGCGGCCGCCTGTTCCGAAGAGACCGTCATCATCGTCACCGGCATGGCCGTCGGGCCTGTCGGCGCCACCCGCCCCGGCGCTCTCACCTTGCCGGATCCGCTCGCGGAGGCCGTCGAGCGTCGCGGCGGTGTCCCGTGGGCGGTCGTCTCCGGAGGAGCCGTCCCATGGACCTGAGTTCCAGTCCCCCGGCCTGATCTCCTCGGCCGGGCCGGGGGTGTCGTCAGCCCTCATGGCGGAGCTCAGACATCACCCGGCTTGGGCGCGGCGGCGGCCTTGGCGCCCCGGCCGGTCGACGGAGCAGCCGCGGGGGCGGCGGCCGCCGGCTCGCTGGGCGTGTCCAGTCGCGGCCCGACCCCGAGCTTCTCCTTGATCTTCTTCTCGATCTCGTTGGCGATGTCGGGGTTGTTCTTCAGGAAGTTGCGGGCGTTCTCCTTGCCCTGCCCGAGCTGGTCGCCCTCGTAGGTGTACCAGGCGCCCGCCTTGCGGACGAACCCGTGCTCGACGCCCATGTCGATGAGGCCGCCCTCGCGCGAGATGCCGAGGCCGTACAGGATGTCGAAGTCGGCCTGGCGGAAGGGCGGGGCCATCTTGTTCTTGACGACCTTGACCCGGGTCCGGTTGCCGACGGGCTCGGTGCCGTCCTTGAGCGTCTCGATCCGCCGCACGTCCAGCCGGACCGAGGCGTAGAACTTGAGCGCCTTGCCACCCGTGGTGGTCTCGGGCGATCCGAACATGACGCCGATCTTCTCGCGCAGCTGGTTGATGAAGATGGCGGTCGTCCGGGTCTGGTTGAGCGCACCCGCGATCTTGCGGAGGGCCTGCGACATCAGGCGGGCCTGAAGGCCGACGTGGCTGTCGCCCATCTCGCCCTCGATCTCGGCCTTGGGGACCAGCGCCGCCACCGAGTCGATCACGATGATGTCGACCGCGCCCGAACGGATCAGCATGTCGGCGATCTCGAGGGCCTGCTCACCGGTGTCGGGCTGCGAGACGAGCAGCGCGTCCACGTCGACGCCGAGCTTCTTGGCGTACTCGGGGTCGAGGGCGTGCTCGGCGTCGATGAACGCCGCGATCCCGCCGCCCCTCTGGGCGTTGGCCACCGCGTGCAGCGAGACCGTGGTCTTACCGCTGCTCTCCGGGCCGTAGACCTCCACGATCCGGCCGCGGGGATAGCCGCCGATGCCGAGGGCGACGTCGAGGGCGATCGCACCGGTCGGGATCACCTCGACCGGGGCGCGCGCGTCGTCGCCGAGGCGCATGACGGAGCCCTTGCCGAACTGCCGCTCGATTTGCGCGAGGGCTGTCTCAAGGGCCTTCTCGCGGTCGTTGATTGCCATTGGTGCCCCCTGGAAGGGTCGTCGTCTGCTCGGTCACCGGAAAGCTACGGGGTGCCGCCGACATTTTCCCGGGCTTTCGCGTCACGCCTCGGGGACGGGGTCTCCGGTCGCCGCACCCCGGCGGCGGTTCCAAATATAGCCGAACGACTGTTCGATCACATCCGGAACGCGCCGCCGGGCATCATGGTCTACCGCAGGACCTCCGTCAGCTTGACCCGCGCCCCGGTGCGGACGACGGCCCTGTTGTAGACGCGAGCCCCCGCGAACAGCACCGCGACCACCGCGACCACCATGAGCCCCGCCGACAACACGATCTCCGCGATCGACACGTCGGCCGCGGCCGTGCGCACAGGCATCACCATCGAGGAGAAGGGCGGCACCACCGAAAGGATCCTGGCGAGCGTGCCCTCGGGCTCGACGGCCGCGAAGTAGGCCACCAGGTAGGTGAGGGTCATGAGCATCGTCATCGGCGTCAGCACGCTGTTGACCTCCTCCTGGCGTGACACCAGCGATCCGAAGGCCGCGGCGAGCGCCGAGAAGAAGGCGTAGCCGAGCACGAACCACACCACGGTGCTGATCACGATGCCGCTCATGCCGGGCGGGAAGTCCGCGGCGAGCCCCGTCGCCGAGGCGGCGATCAGGCCGCCGCCGATGACGACCGCCAGGTTGAGCAGCCCCAGGAGCCCCAGGCCGACGATCTTCCCCCCGAGCAGCTGCCAGGGCCGTACGGCGGCGAGCAGGATCTCCACGATCCGGCTGCCCTTCTCCTCGACGACCCCCATCGCGACGTACATGGACGAGTAGATGAGCAGGAAGAACAGCACCATCACCAGCAGCGTCGCGATGCCGGTGCGCACACTCTGGTACTGCGCCGTGGCCCCGGTCTCGACCTGCAACGGAGTGATCACCAGGCCGGAGGCCTTGATCTTCCCCTCGCGGTGCGCACTCTCGAGGAGCAGCCCGAGGCGCTGGTCCAGCTCCCCCTCGCTGACGACCTTCTGGTCGTCGATGAGGGCCGCGTCGGCCTTGCCGTCCGCGACGGCCTTGCGGGCCTCCGCCTCGGATGGGTAGTTCGTGTACTTGACGTCCTCGGCGGCCACGGGGACCGTACCGACGGCCGCCACCTCGTAGGCGTCCTGACCGCCCAGGAGCTTCGGCACGAAGGCGAGCGCGACCACGAGCAGCGCGCTGAGCGCGAGGCTGATGAGGAAGCCCTTCGTCCGGATTCGCGTGCGGATCTCGCGATCCGCGACCAGCCACAGCCCGTTCATGCGACGGCCTCCCTGAAGATCTCGGCAAGAGTGGGCCGCTGCCGGCCGAAGTGCTCGACCTCGCCGGCCCTCATGGCCGAGCGGAGGATCTCCTGGTCGTCGCCGCTCTCCACGAGCAGCACCTGGCGGTCGCCGTCGGTCGTGACCTCGCCAGAGAGGCCGTCGGCCCATCCCGGGGCCGCGCCGCGCACGACGAGCTTGAGAAGCGTGCGCCCCTCGGTGTCGCGCAGTTCGTCAACCGCGCCCACGGCGACCATTCGCCCGCCCGCGATGATGCCGACGGAGTCGCAGAGCTGCTCGACCAGCTCGAGCTGGTGGCTGGAGAAGACCACGGGCACCCCCGAGGAGCATCGGTCCTTGAGGACCTCTGCCAGCGCGTCGACCGCGATCGGGTCGAGGCCGGAGAACGGCTCGTCGAGCACCAGGACCGCGGGACTGTGGACCAGCGCCACCGCGAGCTGGACCCGCTGCTGGTTGCCGAGCGACAACGCCTCCACCGCGTCGTCGCGCCGCTCGGCCAGACCGAGCCGTTCGATCAGCTCGCCCGCCGCGTCGCGGGCGGCGGCCCGGCCGAGGCCGTGGAGCCTGCCGAAGTACTCGACCTGCTCGGCGACCTTCATCTTCTGGTACAGGCCGCGCTCCTCGGGCATGTAGCCGAACCGGCGGCGCGCGTCGTACGTCAGGGGCGCCCCGTCGAGGCGCACCTCGCCGGAGTCGGCGTCGAGCACGCCCATCACGATCCGCATCGTGGTCGTCTTCCCGGCGCCGTTCGCCCCGACGAAGCCGAACATCTCGCCCGGCTGAACGGCGAAGCCGACGCCGTCGAGCGCGACCTTGTCGCCGAAGCGTTTACGCAGATCCTGGACTTCAAGCATGGGGGATTCCTTCGGTGATCCGTCGGAGCACATCGGTGTAGGCGTCGAACGCCGCGCGCCCGCGCTCGGTCAGCGACAACCACGTGCGGGCCCGCTTCCCGACGAAGGTCTTCTCGACGCGGACGTATCCGGCCTCTTCGAGGGTGAGGATGTGTTTGGACAGCAGTGAGTCGCTGACCTCGATCGTGTCGCGCAGGAAACGGAAGTCCGCCCTCTGCGACACCGCCAGAGCCGCCATGATCGACAGCCGTACCGGAGCGTGGATGATCTCGTCAAGCTCGTGGCGAGGGTGCGTGGTCATCGCCTTCCCCGGATCCGCCAGGCGGCGTACACCAGGGGGGATCCGACGAGCACGGAGACCGCGACGAGCACGGCGATCCAGCCCGGACCTCGGTCGTCGGGGAGGAAGACCGTGACGAAGACGAACACGACGAGGGTGGCCAGGACGTACGCCGCACTCGCCCGGCTGTTGATCCACATCGTGTAGCGGTCGTGCACGCGCATCCGCGACCAGTAGACGCAGGACGCGATCGTCAGCACGATCCACCCCGCACCCGCGAGACCCGCGACCAGACCGCGGCCGAGGGACACCGCGGGCCAGTAGACCATGCTGCACAGCCCCAGGATCAGGAACAGGCGGGCCACCGCGCGGGCGGACCGCCGGACCTGCCGATCGACCCGGTCGATCTCGTCCAGCGCCTGGCCGGGCGACAGCTCTTCCTCCATGTTCATAAGCTTCCCCTCCACTCAACTGGTCAACAACTTAACAAGCACTCAACTCCCATTCAAGTGGTAGAGCGCGAGGGAAGAAGGGATCAGGAGGAGAAGTGATTCAGCGCAGCCTGGAGTCGACGTCCACGACCTGGCAGACGGCGTGCCATACCTGCTTGGCGGCCACGCCGTCGGCGAGCGCCTGCTCGACGGTCCGCCCGCCCAGGCCGGCGATGACGTAGTCCTTCGCCCACGACGCCGCGTACGCCTCGCCGAAGTGGCGATTCATGCGGTTCCAGAAGTCCGTGAGGCGCATGGGTCCCAGTATGGCCCCGTCCGGAGGCGGCCCGGCCCCGTACGGAGTCCCCCGGCCCGCCTCCGGGCGGACGTCACATCACGCGAGTGCCGTACATCTCTCCGAGCGGGTCGGCGAGCAGTTCCAGCCGGGCGCCGTCGGGGTCGAGGAAGTAGATCGAGGCGCCACTTTCGACCTGGTACGGCACGCCGGCCGCGTCGAGCTTGCCGCGCAGCCGCTCCCACGTGGGCCGCTCGACCGAGATGGCGATGTGGTGGAGCCCGCCGAGGACCTCCTGGTACGGCCCCAGATCGAGCCCGGGCAGGTCGAAGAAGGCCAGCAGGTTGCCGTTGCCGATGTCGAAGAAGAAGTGGTTGGAACCCTTGTAGTCGCGGTTCTCGAAGATCTCCGTGAGGGGGAACTCCAGGAGGTCGTGGTAGAAGCGGATCGTGCGCTCGACGTCGGACGAGATCAGCGCGAAGTGGTGCAGGCCCCGCGCGCTGCTCGGGGGACGGTTCTCGCTGATGTAGCGCTCGCGGATGCTCACGCGCTCCGCCTCGATGGCCGCGTAGTCGATTTCCATAGATAGATGATGATTCAACCAAGCGCGGTCAAACAGACCGGGGTGGTGAGTAATTGACAGCCAATCCACCGGTAGATCGATTCGGGGCCGAACCGCACGGAGTAATCGGGCGCGGCGCGTTCTGTCGGAGGGCGGATGCATGATGGGCGGGTGAGTGCGCTCGACGGATTCAGTCCGGTGACCCGACGGTGGTTCACCGGAGCGTTCGCGGCGCCGACGTCCGCGCAGGAGGGCGCCTGGTCGTCCATCGCGCGCGGAGACAACACGCTGGTGGTGGCGCCGACCGGGTCGGGCAAGACGCTGGCCGCGTTCCTGTGGGCCATCGACCGGCTCGCGATCGAGCACGCGGCGGCGCCGGAAGCGGCCGAGCCGCCCGCGCGCGGAGGCCGCGGCAGGCCCGCGGCGGCGCCTCGCCCGTGCCGGGTCCTCTATGTGTCGCCGCTCAAGGCGCTCGCCGTCGACGTGGAGCGCAACCTCCGGGCACCGCTCGCCGGAATCAAGCAGACCGCCCGGCTCACGGGGAGCCCCGCGCCCGAGATCTCCGTGGCCATCAGGTCGGGCGACACGACCGCGGACGACCGCCGGCGGTTCGCCGCCCGGCCGTCCGACATCCTGATCACCACGCCGGAGTCGCTGTTCCTGTTGCTGACCTCGCAGGCGCGGGAGGCGCTGCGCGGCGTCGAGACCGTCATCATCGACGAGGTGCACGCGGTCGCCGCGACGAAACGCGGCGCCCACCTGGCGCTGAGCCTTGAACGGCTCGACGCGCTGCTGCCGCGGCCTGCCCAGCGAATCGGCCTGTCCGCGACCGTGCGTCCCGTCGGCGAGGTCGCGGCGTTCCTCGGCGGGGCCCGCCCCGCCACGGTGGTGCAGCCGCCCTCGGAAAAGGTCATCGAGGTCGAGGTCGTCGTCCCGGTGGAGGACATGACCGAGCTCGCGCCGACCGCGCCGGGCGCGGAGGGCGAGCCCGCCGAGCACAGGCGCAGCATCTGGCCGCACGTGGAGCAGCACCTGCTCGACCTCATCGAGGCGCACGACTCGACCATCGTCTTCGCCAACTCCCGCCGCCTCTCCGAGCGCCTGTGCACCCGGCTCAACGAGCTCGCCTGGGAGCGCCGGTCGGGTCCGGCCGTCCCGGACGAGTCCGGTGAGGCGCGTCCCCGGGGGTCCACCGCGACGCCGGCCGAGCTGATGGCGCAGGCCGGCGCCTCGGCGGGGGTGATCCCTGAGATCGTGCGCGCCCACCACGGGTCGGTCTCCAAGGAGGAGCGGTCGCAGATCGAGGAGGCGCTCAAATCCGGGCGCCTGCCCGCCGTCGTGGCCACGTCCAGCCTGGAGCTCGGCATCGACATGGGCGCGGTCGACCTGGTCGCGTGCGTCGAGGCTCCGCCGAGCGTGGCGAGCGGCCTGCAGCGGATCGGCCGGGCCGGGCACCAGGTCGGGGCGGTGTCCCGCGGCGTGATCTTCCCGAAGTACCGCGGCGACCTCGTGCAGACGGCCGTCGTCGCCGAGCGGATGAAGAACGGGCAGATCGAGGAGCTGCGGTATCCGCGCAACCCCCTCGACGTGCTCGCCCAGCAGATCGTGGCCATGACCGCGCTCGACGAGTGGACGGTCGACTCGCTGGAGGCCGTCGTCAGGCGGGCCGCGCCGTACGCGACACTGCCGCGCACCGCCCTCGAGGCGACGCTCGACATGCTGGCCGGGCGTTACCCGAGTGAGGAGTTCGCCGAGCTGCGCCCGCGCATCGTGTGGGACCGGGTGACCGGGACGCTCCAGGGCCGTCCTGGTGCGCAGCGGCTGGCGGTGACCAACGGCGGCACGATCCCCGACCGCGGACTGTTCGGCGTCTTCCTCGTCGGCGACAAGGCGTCACGCGTGGGCGAGCTCGACGAGGAGATGGTCTACGAGTCGCGGGTGGGCGACGTGTTCGTGCTCGGGGCGACGTCCTGGCGGATCGAGGACATCACCGCCGACCGGGTGCTGGTCTCCCCCGCGCCCGGGCAGCCGGGCAAGCTGCCGTTCTGGCACGGCGACTCCGCCGGGCGGCCCGCCGAGCTGGGCCGCGCGATCGGGGCCTTCCTGCGTGAGCTGTCCGGCGCCGAGGCCGCCGGAGCCGGCGACCGGGTGCGCGCGGCCGGGCTCGACGAGTTCGCCGGGGGCAACCTGCTCTCCTACCTCGCGGAGCAGCGGGAGGCGACCGGCTACGTGCCAGACGACCGCACGCTCCTGGTCGAGCGGTTCCACGACGAGCTCGGCGACTGGCGGGTGGTCATCCATTCGCCGTACGGCGCCCGCGTGCACGCCCCGTGGGCACTGGCCGTCGGGCGGCGGCTGCGCGAGCGGTACGGCATGGACGTTCAGGCCGTCCACTCCGACGACGGAATCGTCCTGCGCATCCCCGACACCCTCGACGAGGCGCCGTCCGACCTGGCGGCCTTCGACCCGGAGGAGATCGAGCAGATCGTCACCGAGGAGCTGGGGGGATCGGCGTTGTTCGCCTCCCGGTTCCGCGAGTGCGCCGGGCGGTCCCTGCTGCTCCCGCGGCGCAGCCCCGGCAAGCGGACCCCGCTGTGGCAGCAGCGTCAGCGCGCGGCGCACCTGCTGGGCGTGGCCAGCCAGTACGCCACGTTCCCCGTCGTCCTCGAGACGATGCGCGAGTGCCTCCAGGACGTCTTCGACGTGCCCGGGCTCGTCCAGCTGATGCGGGACGTCGCCGCCCGCCGCGTCAGGGTCGTCGAGGTGGAGACCTCCCAGGCCTCCCCGTTCGCCGCGTCGCTGCTGTTCAACTACATCGGCGCCTTCATGTACGAGGGCGACGCCCCGCTGGCCGAGCGGCGGGCGCAGGCGCTCGCCCTCGACACGGCGCTGCTGGCCGAACTGCTCGGCCAGGCCGATCTGCGGGAACTGCTCGACGCGGACGTCATCGCCGAGGCCGAGCGCGAGCTGGCCCGGCTGGACAGGCCGCTACGCGACGCCGAGGACCTGGCCGACCTGCTGCGCTCGCACGGCCCGCTGCTGGCCGAGGACGTGTCGATCCGGCAGGGCGATCCGGCCTGGCTGACCGGCCTCGAGAAGGCACACCGGGCGATCCGCGTCCGGGTCGCGGGCCACGAGCAGTGGGCGGCCGTCGAGGACGCATGGCGGCTCCGTGACGCGCTCGGCGTTCCGCTCCCGGTCGGCGTGCCCCACGAGTTCCTTGAGGCTCCCGCCGCGGGAGGTCAGGGAAGATCCGGCCCCGCGCCCGATCCGCTGGGCGACCTCGTCTCCCGCCATGCGCGGACGCGCGGCCCGTTCCCGTCCGGTACGGCGGCGGCGCGCTTCGGGGTGGGCGTCGCCGTGGTCGAGGACACGCTGCGCAGGCTCGCCGCGGCGGGACGCGTGGTCTCCGGCGAGTTCCAGCCCGGCGGGCGCGGCGAGGAGTGGTGCGACGCCGGCGTGCTGCGCCTGCTGCGCCGCAGGTCGCTCGCGCGGCTGCGCAAGGAGGTCGAGCCCGTCCCGCCTGAGGCGCTGGCCGCGTTCCTGCCCGCCTGGCACGGCGTCGCCCCGGCCCGCACACCGGCGCCCGCCCCCTCCCCCGGTCGCGCATGGATGGAGGGCACGGACAGAGACCACGCGAGGCAGGGCCCGGGGCGCTCGATGGACGCGCTGGTCAGCGCCATCGAACGGCTCCAGGGGGCGGCGATCCCCGCCTCCGCGCTCGAGACGCTGGTCCTGCCGGGCCGGGTGCCCGGCTACTCCCCCGCGCTCCTCGACGAGCTGACGGCGTCCGGCGAGGTCGTCTGGGCGGGCCAGGGGTCCCTGCCGGGAGGGGACGGCTGGGTGTCGCTCTACTTCGCCGACACCGCTCCCCTGCTGATCCCCGCGCCCGGTGAGATAACCATGACGCCGCTGCACGAGCGGGTGCTGGAGATCCTCAGCGGTGGCGGGGCGCTGTTCTTCCGCGAGTTGTCCAACCGGGTGGCCTCGGCCGCGATCGGCGGCGGACCGGGAATCGGCACGGGACATGGCGCGCGCCCGGGCGCGGGACCGGACATCGGCACAAGCTCGGGCCACGCGCCGGGAATCGGCGCGGGCGCGCACGACCGGCCGGGGACCATTCCAGCCGTCCCGGCGATGCGGTCGGCGCGCGGCGAGGCGGTCATGGGGGCCGTGCCGGACGACACGGTGCTGGCCGCCGCGTTGTGGGATCTCGTCTGGTCGGGCCGGGTGACGGGAGACACCCTCGCCCCGTTGCGGTCGACACTCGGCACCGGGCGGCCCGCTCATCGACCGGCCACGACCCGCAGGCGCAGGGCCGTGCTGCCGACCAGAACCGGACCGCCGACGGTGAGCGGCCGCTGGTGGCTGTTGCCTTCCCCCGTCGAGAACGGCACCCAGCGGGCGCAGGCCCAGGCCGAGGTGCTGCTGGAACGGCACGGCGTGATCACAAGAGGCGGCGTGGCCGCCGAACGGCTCCCCGGCGGCTTCTCATCCGTCTACCAGGTGTTGCGGGCCTACGAGGAGAGCGGCCGTTGCCGGCGCGGCTACTTCGTGGAGGGCCTGGGAGGGGCCCAGTTCGCGCTGCCCGGTGCGGTCGACCGCATGAGGGCCATGTCGTCGCGGACGGCCGCCCGCTCCGACGAGGAGGATCCGTGGGCGACTCCGGCGCCCCAGGCGCCGCCTCGCACGGTCGTGCTCGCCGCCGCCGACCCCGCCAATCCCTACGGAGCCGCCCTGCCGTGGCCGGACCGGTCCGGCGAGGTGACGCACAAGCCAGGCCGCAAGGCCGGCGCGCTCGTGGCGATCGTGGAGGGCCGGCTCGTGCTCTACGTCGAGCGAGGCGGCAAGACGCTCCTGTCCTTCGGGGCCGAGGACGACCTGCAACCGGCCGTGGACGCGCTGGTCCTGGCCGTGCGGGAGGGCGCGTTGGGCAAGCTCACCGTCGAGCGGGCGGACGGCACCGCCATCATCGACTCGCCCCTCGCCTCGGCGCTGGAGGCGGCCGGATTCCACCCGACGCCACGCGGGCTCCGCATCCGGGGCTAGGGACTGCCCGGCGCCCCTGATCCCCGCCTACCCGAAGGTCTCCTGCGGTGACTCCAGCAGCGCCTTGAGCGCCCGCAGGAACAGCGCCGCGTCGCGGCCGTTGACCAGCCGGTGGTCGTAGGCCATGCCGATGTTGACGACGGTCCGGGTGACCACCTCACCCCCGTCGAGCCGGAGCTCGGCCTGGGGGGACGTCACCGCGAGCGCGCAGGCGTGGCCCGGGAAGATCAGCGGGACGGCCAGCGTCACGTCGCCGTCGTGGTGCAGGGTGACCGCGATGTTGGCCCCGGTCAGGTCGTCCTCCCGGAAGTCCCCGGTCAGGGCGGCGAGCCGATACTCCATCAGGCGGGTCGCGATCTGCTTGACCGAGCGGCGGGCTGCGTCGTGGATGACGGGCACGTACAGCCCCTCGCCCGCGTCGATCGTCACGCCGACGTGCGGGGCGTCGGGGAGCAGGGCCGACGCGTCGTCGACCAGGGTCGCGAAGCACAGCGGGAAGTCGGCGTGCAGCCGGGCGACGGCGGACGTCACCAGTTCGGGGAGACCCACCGGCCGCCTGACCTCCCGGGTCATCCGTGCCGCGAGCTCGAGCAGCGGCCCCGTGTCGGCCTTGACCACCGTGTACGCGGCCGGGATGGTCGCGTGCGACACGCGCACGACCTTCGCCACGGCCCGCTGCACCCTCGGCAGCTCGTACGGCCGGCCGGTCGCGGGCCGCCGGGACTCTCCGGGCGCCGCGGCCTCCTCCCGGGGCGCCGGGGCGGAACGGGCGGCGAGCCTTTCGACGTCGGCGCGCCGGACCACGGTCACCCCCAGAGCACGCACCTCGGCGAGGTCGACGCAGAGCTCGTCGATCAGGGCTCGGGCGGGCGCCGTGATCAGCGGCCCTCCCATCGAGCCGTCAGCCGCACCACCGGCCGCGGAACCGGCGCCCGCCGAGCCACCAACCGACCCACCCGCCGCGGAACCGGCGCCCGCCGAGCCACCAACCGACCCACCCGCCGCGGAGCCGGCGCCCGCCGACCCATCCGTCGCATCACGCTCCGAGGAGCCGGGACCCACCGAGCCACCCGCCGAGTCGCCCGCGACGGGGGTGTCCGCTGAGGGGAAGACCCCGGGTGACGGCGAGACGGGCCTGCTCTCGTCGGCGGTGAGGCGGGCCAGCACGGCCCCGGGAGCGCAGTCGGCGTTAAGCGGAAGGACCCGCCAGACGAAGCCGTCCTCCTCGCTCTCCAGTTCCTCGGTGGCCTTGGAGGTCTCCAGGACCACGATCGGGTCCCCGGCCTTCACCTGCTGCCCGTCGTCGACCAGCCAGTCGACCAGGACGTACGTGGCGTCGTTGTTGTTGAGCTTGGGCACGCGGATGTCAGTCACGCAGGGCCTCCAGCACCGCGTCGTGGATCGTCGAGTCCTGGACGAGCACGGCGCGCTCGAGGTGCGCGGCCGTGGGGATCACGCTGTCCGCCGAGTTGACCAGCGCCACCGGGCGCCGCAGGTCGTTCCACATCAGCCGATGGATCCGGTGGGCCACCTCGCTTCCCCAGGTGCCGCCCGCGGTGCCCTCCTCCGCCACCAGTACGGCTCTCGCTCCGCGGAGCACCGGCAGCAACGGCTCGGCGTCGAACGGATACAGCCGCGAGGGGACGAGCAGGCAGCAGGTGACCTCCTGCTCGAGCAACAGGCTGCGCATGGCCGTGACCACCCGGTCGACCATCCCGCCGGGAGCGATGATCACGCAGTCGGCCGCCTCCGGGTCCTCGAGGAAGACCCTGGCCACGTCCTCGGCCCCCGGCAGGACGTCGTGCCGGAACAGGTCGCCGACGTCGTTCATGCGCCGCGTGTAGAGGATCTTGTCCTCGAAGAACACGCAGGGCCCGCCGGACGCCAGCATCGCGTCGAACACGGCCCTGTTGTCGTGCAGGGGGGACATCTCGTAGACCGACAGGCCGGGCACGCCCACGAAGTGTTTCTGCAGGCTCTGGCTGTGCGTGGGCCCGTAGCCGCGTCCGCCGCCGGTCGGGCACCTGACGACCATCCGGATCGGCAGGCGGGAGCCGTACATCGTGACGGACTTGGCGGCGAAGTTGACGATCTGGTCGAACGCGAGCGCCACGAAGTCGCCGAACATGATCTCGACGACGGCCGCGTCGCCGCACAACGCGAGCCCGGCGGCCAGGCCGGTGATGCCCGACTCGCTGATCGGGGTGCCGAGCACCCGGTCGGGGAACCGGGTGGACAGCCCCTTTGTGATCTTGAAGGCGCCGCCGTACGGGTCGAGGATGTCCTCTCCGATCACGTAGGCCGACGGGTCGGACTCCAGCAGCCCGTGGAGGGCGGCGTTGAGGTTCTCCCCCACCCTCATGGCCGCCACCTCGACGGCGGGCGGGCGGAGACCTCACGCACGATCGCGTCCACGCGGGCGCGCTGGGCCTGGTCGGCGCGTTCGAACCGCTCCGGGTCGGCCTCGCCGTACAGGCGGTACCAGTCGTTGTCGCGGGCCCGCCGTACGGTCTCCGGGTCCCGGGTGTCGTCGCCCTTGCTGTGCGGGCCGATGCGGTGGGTGGCGAACTCCACGACCAGCGGCCCTTCCCCGGCCCGCACCGCGGCGACGAGCGGCGCGAGTTCGTCCCTGATGGTGGCGAGGTCGGACGTCTCGACGCCGTGGTGGCGCACGCCGAACGCCTCGGCACGGGCGCGGACGGTCCCGGCCATCTGGCGGGTGGTGGGAGTCGACTGGGCGATCCCGTTGTTCTCGACGATCACGAGCAGCGGAAGGCGCCAGAGCGAGACCAGGTTGAGCGCCTCGTAGACCGCGCCCTCGCCCCACGTGCCGTCGCCGATGAAGACGCAGGCCAGCGCGCCCGGCTCGGTGCGCTTGAGGTGCAGCGCGACGCCCGCGGCCACCGGGAGGCTCTCCCCCTGGACGCCGGTGGAGACATATCGGTCGCGCAGGATGTGCTGGCTGCCGCCAACGCCTCCGCAGACCGCGCCCTCCCGCCCCATGATCTCGGCGAGGAGCCCCGCGGGGTCGTCGAACCTCGCCAGGTAGTGACCGTGGCCCCGGTGGTTGCCGAAGACGTGGTCGGCGCCGGTGAGCAGCCGCCGGAGCGCGACGGGGACGTACTCCTGCCCGAGGCAGGTGTGCGTCGTGCCGTTGAGCTCGCCGCGCCCGAAAAGGTCGAGCAGCGCCAGCTCGAAGTGCCGGATCAGGAGCAGCAGGGCGAGGTCGTCGTCATCGGCCCGCCGCGCGGACAGGACGGCGGCGCCCGTCTCCGTCACCGGCGGCTGCCCGACGCGTCGGGCACGCCCGGCCCGGTCCCGGCCGCCGCGATGGACTCCAGGACACCCGCGATCGTCGGCGTGTCGAAGAAGACGTCGAGCGGGACCTCGATGTCCAGGCGCTTGCGCATCCGCGCGATGATCTGAGTGATGGTCAGCGAATGGCCGCCGAGATCGAAGAGGTCCTCCTCGTCGCCGATCTCCTCGATGCCGAGCACCTCGCGCCAGATGGCCCTGATCTCCTCGGCGAGGCCCGCATGGCCGGTACGGCCCGCCGTGATGTCCTCGATGACGATGTCCGGATTTTTCATGACTGAGGTGAGGTCCTTCGCTAGGTGAGTGACATCCGGAAGCGTGCGCGAGCTGTACTGCATGATCACGTCGAGCCCGCCGGGCCCGTCTACGGCCTGGAGGTGCAGGGTGCTGCGGACCGCGTGGTTGAACACCGTCCAGTCCACGGTGGTGTCCAGTCCGGCGAACTCCGGCGCGTCCCGCCTGCGGCGGTAACTGACCGAGACGGGCGCGAGAGCCGTACGCGGCCGCAGACCCCTGACGGCGCGGGCGAGCGGCACCTGGCGGAACCGGTACATGAGCCGCAGGTCGTCGTGGAGCCGCCCGGCGAGCCCGGCGACGGTCATGCCGGGGACGGGCGCCGACCACACGGGAAGCTCGTTGACGAACAGGCCGATGTGGTCGCGCACCTCCGGCGTGCGCGTGGACATGTCGACGGCGCACACCGGCTCGGGGTTGCCGTACGCGAACAGGAGGGCGTGCACGGACGCGAGGAAGACCTCGAACCGGGAGACGCCGGGGACGTCGCGCAACTCGGCGCGGAAGGCGTGGACGCCGCCTTCCGTGGCCCCACGTGACCGTGCCGCTCCAGTGGCGTGCTGACCGGACCCGCCGCGCAGATCGGCGTCGGACTGACCGGACCCGCCGCGCAGAACGGCGTCGGGCTGACCGGACGTGCCGGGCAGAA